>CAXUKO010000005.1:0-392136 GCA_964251665.1 uncultured Cytophagales bacterium | reverse complement strand
CTTCATCGCCGGGAGAGTAGATAACTGCCACCTCTTGTTATAAGTAAAAGCCCCCCGCTCAGCTGAGCGGGGGGCTTTTTTATGCCCTTATCCCAAAGGGAATATGTTTAAGCGTTTTATCACTGACTATATTCTATTTATACAGTAAGACACATATGCCCGGTTCTTTTATAGTTGTCTATAACTGCATATACAATGAACAGGCAATTCTGGAACTTAGGTTTAATCGTGCTTTCTCTGTTAGTCGTCACTTGTAAGGCGATTCAGAAGTCCCCACAGGATGTTGGACAGCAATCGGGGGGTATTACATCAACAAATCAGGTTCAGCCTGAGCCGCCACTCTCATTCGTATTTAATCCTTCTCCTGTTCAGTTAACTCCCGAACAGAGTTTACGCTCGTTCCGTGTACCCAAAGGCTATCACATGGAATTAGTGGCCAGTGATCCAATTATCCGGGAGCCGGTTGCGATTGCCTGGGATGGCAATGCCAGAATGTACGTAGCTGAGATGGATACGTATATGCAGGATGTAGATGGGTCCAATGAACACGATGCCGTAAGCCGGGTGATGCTACTTGAGGATACGAATAATGACGGCAAGGTGGATAAAAGTTCTGTCTTTATTGACAAATTAGTTTTGCCACGTATGTTGCTCTGTGTCAATCATGAGCTGTTAGTTAATGAGACTGACACTTATGATATCTGGAGTTATAGCGATACAAACAATGATGGAGTTGCTGACACGAAAAAGATAGTTTATAATGTTGGTAAAAAGTCGCCGGGTAATCTGGAGCATCAGCGGAGTGGTTTAGACTGGAATCTGGATAACTGGATCTATGTAACAGTTGATCCCGTACGCTTTCGCTACAAACAAGGCGTCTTGAAGGTTGATTCCATGCCAAGTGGGTCTAACGGGCAATGGGGTTTAACGCACGACAACTATGGCCGTCTGTTCTTTTCGAGGGCGGGTGGGGAAATTCCGGCTTCTGGGTTTCAGTTAAATCCTATATATGGCGCTCTTGAGTTTCCTGATCAGTACAGTGAGGAGTTTAATGCTGTCTGGCCGATTATGTCGACGCCCGACATACAGGGTGGGCATAAGCGGTTACGCCTTACAGACAGCACGCTCAACCATTTTACTGCCAGTAATGGGCAGTCAATTTTTCGGGGTGATAAGTTACCGGCTGATCTGGTTGGCGATTACCTGATTGGTGAGCCGGTGGCCCGAATTATAAGGCGGGCGAAAGTAATTAATGAGCATGGTAAACTCAGGCTTGAAAACGCCTATCAACAGAGGGAGTTCATCGCATCGACCGATATGAATTTCCGGCCGGTGAACACATATACAGGACCGGATGGCTGTCTATATATTGTCGATATGAACCGGGGTATTATTCAGGAGTCGCAGTGGACGCCGAAGGGAAGTTACCTGCGCCCTCAGATTCAGCGGCTGGGATTGGATAAGAATATTCAGCATGGGCGCATTTACCGGTTGGTTCATGATGGCATGAAGCCGGGCGAGAAGCCCCATATGCTCGATGAGACGCCTGCTCAATTAGTGACTCATTTAGACCATCCAAACGGGTGGTGGCGCGATAATGCCCAAAAGCAACTTGTTATCCTCGGGGATCAATCGGTCGTTCCGGCATTGAAGCAGCTTATTGCCGGACAACAGGGGCCGTTTGCGAAACAGCCGTCTGCACTCGGTCGCCTTCACGCCCTGTGGACGCTGGAGGGACTAAATGCTATCGACAAAGCTACCGTATTTACAGCCATGCAGGATGTTGATCCGCAGATACGTCGGGCGGCTGTCTGGATTAGTGAACGGTACCTGAAGCAGAATGATGAAACAGTTATTGAGAAGCTTCAGGCACTTAAGGCGGATGCCGATTATGACGTGCGTACGCAACTCGTTCTTTCCTTACATGCCAGTGCATTGCCAGCTGCTCAGGTACTTGCCAACGAGGTCATCGCTAACAGTCCCACGAATGAAATGCTGGTCAGTGCACAAAAGAGTCTGGCCAAGAACGAAGACGTTAAGAAATACGGCTTACGGCTTGGGCGGTTCGATGCCCCTGACCGGGCGATGATTTTAGCGGGTGCGAATACATTCAGGACGCTTTGTTCTACCTGTCACGGACCCGATGGCAAGGGGTTAGCCGTTGGCGGAAGCAGTATGGTTGCCCCTCCGCTGGTGGGTTCAAAGCGGTTATATGGTGATAAAGAACTCGTTATTAAGATTCTGCTACAGGGCCTTTCGGGACCTGTTGACGAGAAAACGTATCCTGATGTAATGCCATCGATGGGAGCGAATACGGACGAGTGGATCGCATCCGTAGCCAGTTATATCCGGTATGAGTTTGGGGCCAACGGCGGACCACCTCCGCCAGCGCCAAAGCCGACTACAGCGGGTGGTATAACACAAACCCCGGTCAGGCGGGCACCTTACAAAGCAATTGTACAGGCTGACGATGTGAAGAAGGTACGGGAACAAACCGCCGGGCGAACACAGGCCTGGACGCTAATTGATCTCGAAAAATCAAGTCAGTAAAGGCGTTTCCTGTCATTCCTCGGTTCTCTGTTTTTGTTCCTTATGAAGATACGCTTTCTGCTTGTTTTATCTGGTTGGCTGGCTATAGTACCGGCGTCAATGGCGCAGCCTAACCCGCTCCGTCCCGATTTATGTCAGGGTGCTTATTTTACCGAAGCAGAGGGAGCCGCAGCGTTGCAGACATTTTCCCGGTCGTATCATGACCGTCCGACCTGGGTAGCGCGGGCCAACCAGATAAGACAGGGGATTCGGGAGGGGATGCAACTGCCAGAGCGGCCTGCTTTTGTGCCGCTGGTTCCCATTCGGCACAGCCTGCGAACAATGCAGGGCTATACTGTTGAAAATGTTGCGTTTGAAAGCGTACCGGGCCTATTTGTTACGGGAAATCTGTATCGACCGGTCAATCCAACCGGACGGTCAGCGGGCATACTCTCGGCGCATGGTCACGCGGCTAACCTCGATGCCCGTTTTCAGGAGCAGACCCAGCAGCGATGTGCTACCTTAGCGCGGCTCGGCGCTGTGGTGTTTGTCTACGACATGATTGGCTACGGTGATGCCCAACAGTGTTCGCATAAAATACCGTCGGCCATGACGGTGCAAACATTAAATGGCATTCGGGCGCTGGATTTTCTTTGTAGTCTACCCGAGGTGGACACGGCGCGGATTGGCATGACGGGCGAATCGGGTGGTGGTACACAGACGTTTCTCCTGACCGCACTTGACCCACGCATTAAAGTTTCGGTGCCGGTGGTGATGACCTCATCATACTTTTTTGGCGGATGCTCCTGCGAGAGCGGCATGCCCATTCACAAGCGGCCTACGTATCAGACCAGTAATGTGGAGATTGCTGCGCTGGCCGCACCTCGACCGTTGCTGCTGATCTCAGACGGTAAGGACTGGACGCAGCATACGCCGGAAGTGGAGTATCCGTATATACGGGCGATTTACGGTTATTATGGCGCAACAAACTCAATCGAGAATGTCCATTTAGCGGCAGAAGGGCACGATTACGGACCGAACAAACGGCAGGCCGCTTACCGGTTTCTGGCCAAACACCTGCATCTGGCTATTGACCCGTTCCTGAAAGACGGTTTAGTGGACGAACGCTTCACGACGTTGCTATCCCCGGACGAATTACGCGTGTTTACAACGGCTCATCCGCGACCAGCGCGTGCGGTGATGGGCGACGCAGCCGTGATGGCGTTGGTGAAGTAATCAGGCCTTTATCAATACTGTAACAGCCAGTTCAGGGTCTGAGCATTTCGTACGGCGTTGCCAGCCCCGTCATTATTAAAGTAGACGTACACTTCCTTTCCCATAGCTCTCCACTCCCGGACCCGGTCGGCCCACCAGTGCAGATCGGCCTGCGAGTAGTACCCACCGTATAGATAGTGGGTGTCGGGACCGTGCAGCCGCACGTAGACAAATGGCGCAGTTACCCGGAGAATACAGGGCAGATAAGCGCCACTCATGATACAGTAGGCTGCCTGATGCTGCTCCAGCAACCTGAAGATAGATTCGGTATGCCAACTGGGGTGGCGGAACTCAACGGCAACACGCATCCAAGACGGTACCTGACTCAGGAAAAATGCCAGTCGATCATAATCATAGGTATGCTGAGGAGCTAACTGCACCAGCAAAACAGCGCGTTTATCGCGAAGTTCATGCCAGCATGCTGTAATTCGGTTCATCCAGATCTCGGGAGCGTACAGCTTTTTGGCATGAGTAAGACCGCGCGGAGCTTTAACGGTTAGTTGAAACCCATCGGGTAGGCGGTTCCGCCAGGAAGCAAAGGTGGCTTGCCGGGGCCATCGGTAAAAACTGCTATTGAGTTCAACGGTCTGAAACTGCTGAATGTAGTAGCCTAATCGGTTGTGAACCGGTGTATTAGGCGGATATACGATGCCCTGCCAGTGATCGTAACTCCAGCCCGAGGTGCCAACATGAATTCCATGCATTGGATTTACGTTTAATGACTAACTGGTTGCGGGTAAAAATGATTGCCAATTAACCTGTGTATACTATACGGAGTACATTCAAGAAGGACTGGCCGGGTTGCTCAGTTAGCCTATATTTATATGTGCCGCTCTTCTGATCACTAACTCGACTCCAGCATCCCATCAGGAATTAGTAGACTTATACCAAACCACTAAATTTCCTCGTATCCGCACTCGGACGCAAATGATTCTGCTCTCGGTCGAGCAGGCCTTGGAAGCTCCGCAGATTGCCCTGATTGTAGGCGAGAGTGAACGAACGGTTCAACGCTGGCTCAAACGCTATCAAGCCGAAGAGATCAACGGCCTTCAGGTCATATCGACGCCGTAGTATGAGCAGCTACCGGCCGTTTGATCTTGTTGTATTTGCTCACCTACAGCCCTTGGCTCAACTCTATTGAGCGGGGTGGCCCGAGCCATGTTGTGGCGACACTGGCGCAGAGAGGTAATGCACTGCGCGTCATTTGAACTTATCCAGAAACTCAATGAGGCAACCAACAACTTCTTTGTGCGCTATAATCAAATACCCGAAAAAGTGCTGTTCATTATTAGAGCGGCTCGCCGAGTCTTTCCTGAACATGCTTAGCTGCCTATTCTATGCACGCTACCCCACTACTTTCTTAGGCACGGGCCCTCTACCGCCGATAAACGCAGGCACCGGGCCGCAGTATGGTACAGGATAACCCGCTTTCCTTAACTCCCAGATACGCTCTACTTTATTCTATTGGATAGGTGTACGAGCGTTTAGGATTATTATCGGCTGGCAGGATTGATTTTCATTACTGTTTTCTTTGCACATTTGTGGAATCACTATCAATGTAATCTATCTTATGACCAGTATCAAAAACGCCATACACACCTGTAAAATCCTTTTTTTAGGACTTGCAGGACTATTCATCACCGGTATTTCGCTGGGACAAACGACGGGCACAGCCATTACGCTGGGGGGTAAAACAATTCATACCGTTGGTAAATTACCCGCTCTGGGAACACCCGTCAAAGATTTTACCCTGACCGGTGTTGATCTTACGGATAAGACGTTAGCCGATTATAAGGGCAAATATGTGATCATGAATATTTTTCCAAGTGTGAATACCGGTGTCTGTTCCAAATCGGTACGGAAGTTTAATGAGGATGCGGCTGGACTGAAAAACACAACCGTGCTCTGTATCTCCAAAGATCTGCCTTTTGCCCAAAAAGCTTTTTGTGGTGCGGAAGGCATTAAAAATGTCGTGATGCTCTCTGACTTCAGAACTGATTTTGGCAGTTCCTATGGGGTGCAAATCGCTGACGGACCCATGAAAGGTCTGTTAAGCCGTGCGGTAATCGTCGTGAATCCTGAAGGGAAAATCGTCTATGAACAGCAAGTACCGGAAATAGGGCAAGAGCCTGATTACTCGGCCGCTATCGCTGTCATCAAGTAGGTTCCGGACTGAATTGAGATGGTCCAAGTTTGCTGGACGGTCCAAGTGCTTAACTTAGACAACCATGTCCAAAAAACGAACCCAATGGCTCCCCGTCGACAGTACGACGACCAGGTCAAAGCTGAGTAGGAACGTGACATCTTAAGCACTGTCTATTTTCAGCCGCTAAACCGGACCATCCAGATAATCTTTGGTTCCACTCAGCTACAGACGAAAGTGATTTCAGCTTACGATTTGCTATTTTAAGGTAAAGTTCAACAAGCTAAGTAGTGCAGTGAAAATACATTAGAGTATTTTTTGTCATGCTGACGGAGGAAGCATCTTAGCAGTCAATTCTCTAAGATGCTTCCTCCGTCAGCATGACAAAAAACCGGTCCGTGTAATAATCTAAACTAATTCTGCCAACCTACTTACATTGATGTACAATTGTTTACTCAAGGCTACCTACAACTTAAAAAACGCATAGTGAAGGATTTTAACACTTTGGAAAAAGCTGGAATGGAACAGAAGGATGTGGATAAAGTCAAAATTTCACTAAGCAAGTAACCAGGTTAAACTCCTTGCTCAGATTAATCAACATTTAAGTAGATCAAAGTCCGATGGAATTTTTTTAATGTGCTTAATAAATAACATGGTTAAAAATCAAAAATCCCTCTGGAAGGCTTCCAGAGGGATTTTTGATTTTTATGTGCACTCGTAGGGATTCGAACCCCAAACCTCCTGATCCGTAGTCAGGTGCTCTATCCAATTGAGCTACGAATGCATTTCCCGTTGATTGGGAGTGCAAAAGTAGGCAAAAAAAGGTGTTTGTCAATCTATCTACCAGAAAAATTTGCTTTCCGCTTCATTAGAAACGCACCTATCCCCTCCGCTGCATCGGCGGATTGGCCTAACCGCTCCTGACCGGCGGCCTCCAGCTCCAGTTGAGTGGCTAAGTTAGTCTGGTAAGCGCTGTTCAGCACCTGTTTCATCAAGCCAATGGCCTGAGTCGGGGCAGCCACATAATAGTCGATGATGTCGGCTACGGTGCTGTCCAGATCAACAGCCGGGACAGAGTGATTGATTAATCCGATGGCTTCGGCCTCAGGCCCATACACTTTGCGGCCCGTACTGGCCAGTTCAAAGGCCTTCTGCATCCCGATCAGACGGGGGAGGAAAAACGTCGAGCCTGCATCGGGCATGAGACCAATGTTGACAAAGATCTGACAGAAATAGGCTTCGTCTGCGGCCACAACCACATCGCAGGCCAGGGCCAGCGAACAGCCTGCCCCGGCCGCTACGCCGTTTACCCTGGCAATGATCGGTTTGGGCAAGTTGCGCATGGCCAGAATCATGGGATTGTAACCGGTTCGCAGCGAATCGCCGAGGGCTAACTGACCACCCGCAGCGGCTGCGCTGGCGAAACCTTCTTTTAGGTCGGCACCTGCGCAAAAGGCCTTGTCGCCCGCACCGGTAATCAGCACGACACGCACGGTTTCGTCGGCACCGGCAGCCGTTATGGCGGCCGTAATGTCGTTGATCAGAGCGGAACTGAGCGCATTGTAAACCTGTGGTCGGTTCAGGGTAATCTGGCAGACGCCCTCGTTGGTTGAATAGAGGATCATTTCGTACATGGCAGGGAAAGGGGTTCTAACAAAATTGGTATGCAAGCATACGCCTTTTCTGTCAAACCAGAGCAATCACCGTACTTAAACTGACCGTCAGGCCCAATGCCAGCCCGGCGGCTACCTGAGCGGGTGTGTGGGCGTTGAGATGCAGCCGGGCGCTTGCCAGTAAACCAGCCAGGAGCACGAAGAGCAGGATCAATCCGAAGAGGTCCGTTTCGCCGAATTTGCTCAGGATTCCGGCCAATGCGCCCAGTGTACCGCCGATGCCGACGCCATGAGCACTGATTTTCCAGTACAGGCTGATTAAGGCAACCAGTAGAATCGATAACGTGATGCTGCCCAGCACGAGTGCCATCTCGGGCGCTACCTCCGAAACTGCCTGTAACCGACGGGCGAACAGGAACGTCAGAGCGCTGTAGATAAGCCCCGTAAAGAGGTAGGGGAGATGCCGGTCGGCGCGGTCGTTCAGCGTTAAGCTGCGAAGGACACCGATCCGGTACAGAAAAAAGATTAGCAGGGCGGGCATCCCGAATGTGCCTACGGCAATGAGCGATAACAGGCTAACCCGTACGGTGGCGTTAAAGGCGTCGGCACCGATGGTGGCGGGCACCCAAAAAAGCAAAATGCCGAACAGGATCGTCGGCATCAGCAACGGGTGAAGCGCAATGGAGAGCACGCGGGCAAGGGTAGTGTTCAACGAAAAATGTATGGTTTTTAGTTTGTGGTTCGCTACAGTGGCGGCCCTGGTACGCTAACAGCGGACACAAACCACCAACTGTCTTTACAACTGTTTCCGAAGCCGGGCCACCGGAATATTCAGTTGTTCGCGGTATTTGGCAACCGTTCGGCGGGCGATGTTGTAGCCCCGGTCGTTCAGGATTTTTTCGAGTTTATCGTCCGATAAGGGGTTTAGTTTCGGCTCGTTGTCGATCAGGTCTTTTAGAATATTCTTGACTTCGCGGCTACTGACATCCTCACCCGAATCGGTGGCAATGCCTTCGGAGAAGAAGTATTTAAGCGGATAAATGCCAAATTCCGTCTGCACCGACTTGCTGTTCGCCACCCGCGATACCGTCGACACGTCCATGTCGATCATCGTTGCGATGTCTTTCAGAATCATGGGGCGGAGTTTGGATTCGTCGCCGGTCAGGAAGAAATCGTACTGATACCGGACAATCGCGTTCATTGTCCGAAGGAGCGTCTGCTGCCGCTGCTTGATGGCGTCGATGAACCACTTGGCTGCGTCGAGTTTCTGCTTGACAAAGGTAACCGTTTCCTTCAGCGACTTATTGTTTTTGCTGCTCTTATCGTAGGTGTCGAGCATTTCGGCAAACGACCGGCTGATGCGCAGTTCCGGTGCATTTTTGGAGTTCAGCGTCAGCTCGATTTTGTTGTTGCTGTTAGTCAGGATAAAGTCGGGAATCAGGTATTGCGCCGTTCCTTCTTCGCCCTCTACCGAACCGGGCTTGGGGTTCAGTTTGGTAATAATGTTGATGACTTTCTTGATCGATTCATCGCTGATATTCAGCCGTTTCTGAATCTTTTCGTAGTGTTTTTTGGAGAATTCATCGAAAAACTCGTCGATGATCCGCAGTGCCAGCTGAATACTCGGGTCGGACTGATCTTTACGGTAAAGCTGCAGCAACAGGCACTCCTGCAGCGAGCGGGCGGCAATGCCCGGCGGATCAAACGTTTGTATCTTATGCAGGACGCTCTCCAACTCGTCGACATCGGTAAACACGTTCTGCGAGAAGGCCAGGTCATTCACAATGGCCTGCATGGACCGGCGGATATAGCCATCGTTTTCGATGCTGCCCAGTAACTGCAACCCAATCAGCCGCTGTTCGTCGGTCAGCCGCAGGTAGCCGAACTGCTGCATTAGGGCATCCATCAGGCTGGAACGGGTGGCAATGGGCGAATCGCGTTCTTCTTCGGCATAATTGCCGTCGCCCTGCATTTTATAACCGGCGTAGTCGTCGCTGCCGAGGTAGCCTTCTACGTCCAGGTCGTCGTTGCGGTCCTTAAAATCATCGCCGTCGTAATCGTCATCGTAGGAGTCCTCTTCTTTCGATTCATACTCATCCATGCCTTCTTCGAGTGCCGGATTTATCTCGAGTTCTTCCTCGATGCGGTTATCCAGCTCGGCGGTCGGAATCTGCAGCAATTTGATAAACTGAATCTGTTGAGGAGACAGTTTTTGCTGCAGCGACTGGTTGAGACTAAGCTTCTGCATGGTAGTAGGTCAGGGTCATAACAAGTCACCAATCGTGGGTACACATGGGGCCGTCTCAGCCCCTTCACAATTATCAGACCAATTTTATTAATTTTTTGTTTACCATGCCATAAAAATTTGTGCCAATCCGCAGAAAGGCCTTGATTTGCTTTTTTTACGCTTAATTACTTACCAACGTAATGCTTTCACAGACGCCTGATGCCTCATTGAGTTTACTGACTGATCTTTACCAACTTACGATGGCCTATGGCTACTGGAAGTCCGGCGGAGCCGAGCAGGAAGCTGTTTTTAACCTTTATTTTCGTAAACATCCGTTCAACGGAGGCTTCACTATCAGCTGCGGACTAAGCGATGTGATTCAGTACCTCGACGCATTTCGCTTCTCCGATGATGATCTCCATTACCTCCAGACGCTGACCGGCAACGATGGCCAGCCTCTCTTCGAACCTGCCTTTCTGACTTATCTGAAAGACCTGACTTTTACCGCCGATATCGACGCCATTTCCGAAGGGACAGTGGTGTTTCCCAATGAGCCGCTCCTGCGTATACGTGGTCCGATTCTGCAATGCCAGCTACTGGAAACGCCGTTGCTGAACCTGATTAACTTCCAGTCGCTGATTGCCACCAAAGCCGCCCGACTGCGGTTAGCTGCCGGTACCGATACGGTGCTGGAGTTCGGTCTGCGCCGGGCACAGGGGCCGGACGGGGGCGTTACGGCGAGCCGGGCCGCTTACATCGGCGGCTGTGATGCCACCTCCAATGTGCTGGCCGGGAAGCTGTTCGGCATGCCCGTGCGCGGCACTCATGCGCACAGCTGGGTTATGTCGTTCGATACCGAACAGGAAGCGTTTGATACCTACGCCAACACCATGCCCAATAACGTAACGCTGCTGGTTGATACGTATGACACGTTGCAGGGGGTTCGTCACGCCATTGAAGCGGGCAAAAGACTGGTGGCGAAGGGCCATACACTGGCGGGTATCCGGCTCGATTCGGGCGATCTGGCTTACCTGAGCATCGAAGCCCGCAAGCTGCTGGATGAAGCCGGTTTTACGGATACGGCCATCGTGGCCAGTAATGATCTGGACGAGTACCTGATCACCAGTCTGAAACAACAGGGCGCGCGCGTGGATACGTGGGGTGTTGGCACCAAGCTGGTAACGGCTTATGACCAACCGGCGCTGGGCGGGGTGTATAAACTGGCCGCCATTCGGGCGAAAAACGGGGGAGCATCGGCGGGGCACCGGGTCGATTCGTGGGACTACAAGATGAAACTCTCCGAACAAACCATTAAAAGCTCAACACCGGGCATTCAGCAGGTGCGTCGCTTTACGGATGAGCGGGGTTTTGTGGCCGATATGATTTTCGACGAAGAAATTGGGGTCAGCTCTCCTACAGACACCGTGATGGTTGATCCGCTGGATTTTACCCGGCGTCGAAAATTCAGCGTCGGCCAGTCGTACGAAGATCTGCTGGTTCCCGTATTCCGGTTGGGGAAGCTGGTCTATCAGAACCCGGATGCGCTGGCACTACGGGATCGGGTAAGAACGCAGCTGGCTCAGTTTCATCCCGGAATCAAGCGGTTTACCAATCCGCATACCTACCCGGTTGGCTTAGAAAAGGGCCTGTATGATTTGAAAACAGCCTTGATCCTGAAACTGCGCGAGGCTTAAGCAGGAAAACACAGAGGAAGAGGAGTAATACACAGAAAGTACAGCGTTATTTCCTGCTTTGTGTTCTCTGTGTATTACTCCTCTTCCTCTGTGTTGAAACCCGAACAAATCCGCGTGTCGCAACGTTTCCCCAACAACCGACTGGAACATACACTACCGTTACCAATACAGCATGAAAGGCTTCAATTTTTCGCAATACGTACCCCCCGAAAAGCAGGGCGGCAGCAAATTCGATCAGCTGCTCAACATTTTTCAGCAATTGCTGCTTATTACGTCCGGCGACGTGGAGCAGGCGATGGCGTGGATGAATCAGTTAGACCGGCAGTACAGCCTGACCGACGATCAGTACGGGATGGCTAACTTCTTCGATGATCTCAAGGAAAAGGGCTACCTGACCGAGAAAAACGAGGAGGGCAAGGTGCAGATGACCGCCAAAAGCGAGCAGACGATTCGCAAGTCGGCACTGGAAGAGATTTTTGGTAAACTGAAACGCTCCAAAACGGGCGGTAATCACCAGACGCCTTACACCGGCACGGGCGATGAGCTGAGCAGCGATCTGCGTACGTACCAGTTTGGTGATACACTGGAGCAGATTTCGATGACAGAATCGATCAAAAATGCCCAGATCAACAGTGGGGTAGAGGAGTTTACCCTGATGGAGCGCGACCTGGAGGTGACCGAAAAAGAGCAGAAAACCCAGACGTCGACGGTGCTGATGATTGACATAAGCCACTCGATGATTCTGTACGGCGAAGACCGCATCACCCCGGCAAAAAAGGTAGCCCTCGCCCTGACGGAGCTTATCAAGCAGAAATACCCCAAAGACACGCTCGATATCATTGTTTTTGGGAACGACGCCTGGCAGATTCAGGCGAAGGATCTGCCCTATCTGGAGGTTGGACCGTATCACACCAACACCGTAGCGGGACTGGAACTGGCAATGGATTTGCTGCGCCGGCGGAAGAACAAGAACAAGCAGATTTTTATGATTACGGACGGGAAACCGACCTGTCTAAAAGAAGGTATCCGGTACTATAAAAACTCGTTCGGACTGGATCGTAAGGTAGTTAGCAAAACGCTGACGCTGGCGGCTCAGGCCCGGCGTTTGGATATTCCTGTTACGACGTTCATGATTGCCTCCGACCCGTATCTGAAGCAGTTTGTGCAGGAGTTTACCAAGGTGAACAATGGCCGGGCGTACTACAGCGGCCTGGAAGGGTTGGGCAATATGATGTTTGAAGACTTCCAGCGCAACCGGAGGAAGAACATTAAGTAAGGGACAAGCGGTCTGTTGAGTGATGCTGCGCCTGCTGTGTTAAAAAGACAAATGCCATATCTTGGAGATATGGCATTTGTCTTTTTAACACAGCAGGCGCAACGTTTTACTTATCTACCACAAAACCGGTTGCGGTGCAAACCACACCGGCCGGATTGGTCAGACAGATGGTACCGTCGGTGGCATCGTCGGGAACTGTGACTGTCAGACTGGTCGCTGTTTTCTTGACAAACACGGCCGGGCTGGATTTCCCCGCGCCAAACCGGATGTCAGTCACATCGGCAATGTTCAGGCCGGTAATGGTAATGTCGGTGCCCGCTTTGGCCGTTTTAGGGGTAAAATCAAGCCCCGATGGCGGCAACTGCACATTAAATGATGCCGTGGTACATACCTGACCGCTGGCATTAGTCAGGCAAATGGTGCCATCGACCGCACCCGCCGGAACCGTCACGATCAGCGTACTGCCACTTCGTTTGAACACAGCCGGACCTGATTTGCCCCCGCTGAACCGGATATCAGTCACGTCGGTAAGGTTTTGACCGGTAATGGTAATGTCAGTCCCTACTTTGGCCATTTTCGGGCTGAAATCCAGATTTGTCAGGGTACGGAGAACTGTAAATGACTCTATGGTTGACGTTTCGCCAGCTTCGTTTGCCACCCGGATCGGCCCGGTTTGTGCATCGCTCGTCACCGAAACCCACCGCTCTCCATCTTCGTTTTTACCATCGTTTACAGCCGGGTAGTTATTGCCCGAGAAGTAAATCATGGCATCGGCCAGGTTACTGCCTTTGATGATGACCCGGGTTCCGACTGCGCCCTTCCGGGTGAAGTCGGTTACGATCGGCTTTAGGACAACAATCAGGTTTTTAGCCGCGTTGGCCGCCCCCGCCCGGTTCGTTACCGTAACAACTCCGCTGGTGGCGTCGGTCGGCACGGTAACGCGCACATCGGACCCCTCGTTGCGGCTGACAATGGGCACCACCTGCCCGTTGATGCTCACCGATGTTATGCGGTTTAGATTCTGTCCCCGAATGGTAATATCCTGACCGCGTACCTGCCGGATCGGGTCGATTGTCAGGGCTGCCGGTGGTAAAATGATTAAAAACGGCTGCGTACTGGTAGCGCTCCCGCCTAAACTGGTGACGGTAATAGTCACTGCGCCCGGAGTGGTCCGGTCGGGTACGGTAACTTCCAGTTGCGTACCGCTTAATGCCCGGAATTGCGCCGGTGTGCTGCCGAAGGTAACCGTGAGTACATCAAGCAGGCCGGTGCCTGTCACCAGAATCTTATCGCCTTTTATGCCTTCAGTCAGGTTCAGGCCACTGGCAGCGATAGCGGGCGCACCAATCACAAACAGGCTGTCGCTACTGGTGGCGATGAGTTTCTCAAATACCGTTACTGTCACCTTGCCCGACGAAGCGGTTAAGGGAACGATGGTTCGTATCTCCGTATCGCGGAAGGTGGTCTGCGTTTTATCGGTCAGCAGGCCATTGATACGCACCACGCCATCGGTGAAATTGCGACCCAGAATAGTAAGCTCGGTACCCGCTTTAATACGTTTGGGCGATATGCTGGTGATTTCTGGCGTTCCTGAAACAATAAACTCGCCTTTGGCAATACCCCCCACCGTTTCGACGAAAACAGCCTGCAGGCCACGTGCAATGTAATCAGGCAGAGTTAGATCGACAGTTTGTGCGTTGACTAAGGTAATGGAATTAATGCCCGGATCGAAAGTAGAAGCGCCAAATCGGACGCGGAGTAGCTGGTCGAGGTAATCGCCCGTTAGTCGGACTGTGGAGCCAGGCAGGGCATTCCCCGGCGAAATACTGGTCAGGATTGGGGCGGGCTGCAACACCAGAAACGGTATTGGATCGCTGATACCCTGATCGTTGCTGACCCGGATTTGGGCGTTGCCTACCGGTAAACGGGGAACTGTTACGGTGATAGATGCGTCGTTTTTTGTTTTAACCGTTGCCGGAACCGTAACGGGCATGGCCGACGTCGATTTGGGTGTTGAGGTAAACGTGACGGATGGGCTATCACCGAATTGAGTGCCTTCCAGTACAATATCCTGCCCGATTGCGCCGGATGTTGACGCGGTCTTCCACAACTCCGGCGGGAATTTGTGAACCTGACAAGCCACCACAAAAACAGCAATTAATCCTATCAGGCAACGTAAAAGTACGGAGGTCATAAACGGCTGGGCAACGGAAGACCCGTAAAAATAACCAAAAAATGCCGTCTCCGGGCTTAAAATTATGGCCTTCCCTGCTCAGCGATGCCGCGTTACACCGATCTGTTCGCACCAGGGCAGCACGGGGCAGGTGGAACAATGCGGCAGAGAACCGGTGCAGATGTGTTTACCAAACGGCATCAGCAACCGGTTAATATCAATCCAGCGGTCACGGGGCACGGTTTGCTCCAGCACCTTCAGGGTCTGTTCGGGCTGCTTCGTCTGCACAAATCCCCAGCGATTAACCACCCGGTGCACATGAATATCGACGCTGATGGCGGCCTGCCCCGTAGCCACGCCTAAGGTCAGGTTAGCACATTTGGGACCAACCCCCTTAAACGCCGTCAGCGCATCGAAATCGGTCGGGGTGATGCCGCCGTGTTTTTCCAGAATGTCACGGGCTACGCCCAATAGTGTATATGCTTTCTGTTCCGGGTAACTGGTGCCATAAAGCAGTGGAATCAGTTCATCAGGACTTAGTTCGGCCAGTTCGGCGGGCGTACGGGCTTGCCCAAACAGGCGCAGAGAAACGGGCAGGGTTGTTTCGTCGAGGGTGCGGATGGAGATGATGCACGAGATCAATTGCTCGAATACCGATCCGTACCCCCGCTCGGCCAGGTCAAACATGGCTGCTTTGGGGAAAGGGGCAATAGCGTCGGCAATGTGCAATAGAACGGTGTCGAGATTGAAGTCGGGCTTCATAGGCAAGTGTCCCGGACGCCCACGTCCGGTTTGGTCAGTTAACTCGTTACCGGACGTGGGCGTCCGGGATACTTACGATTCGGTAATGACCAGTTCAACGCGCCGGTTCTGCCCGGCACTTTTATTCACCAGCGGGCGCGATGCTCCGTAGCCGATGGTATCAATTCGCCCGGCGTCGACCCCTTTTTTCACCAGATAGCGTTTAACCTCGTTTACCCGGTTCCGCGACAGCGTCAGGTTGGCGTCGAACTCGCCGATAACGTCGGTATGGCCTTCCAGCCGAATCTTGAGCATTGGGTTGTCGCGTAATAGCTGCACCAACTGATTTAGTTCGGGATAGGACTCTGGTCTGAGATCAAACTTACCCGCGTCGAATTCAATATTTTGCAGCGTCAGTTTCGCCCCGGTGACAATGGGTGTCAGCGTCAGGTCGCGACGGAGATCGGTGCGGCCGGTAGTCAGCGTATCCATTTTGGAGAAGTACCCTTTTGCGGTAACACTAACGGCATAGACCGCTATGGGCTTTACCATCACCCGGTAGTCGCCGGTTTGGGCATTGGCGCGGGTGCTCTCCGGCTCGCCCGGTGTTCTCCCCGAAATGCGCTGGTACGACAACGTAGCATCAACAGGTTTATTGGTTTTCGTGTCGCGCACGGTTCCGGCCACCGCTACCGTAGTCGGTGCGGTGATCGATGTTGCATTAGGACGGGTTGGCGGTGCCGGTTTGGCGGGCAGCGGCACCTTTGGTTTAACCGGAAGAGCCACTTTCGGCGGTACTGGTTTAGCCGGTTTTTTGGCGTTGCGGGGATTGATGATGTGTACGCCGTAGAAATTAAAGCAAATATTATGATCGCTGTCACTGCATTCAAATAGATCGAATACGGTAATCCCGGGATCGAGCCGTTCAAAATAAGCGATGAAGTCCACCCGCTGCCCCTGACTGACGTCGATGCGGGTACGAGTCGGGATATTTTCGGCGCGGATAAACTTGAAGGACTTATCCCCCCGGTTGGCATAGAGCCGGGCGGAGGGGTCAAACTGAATGGTGCTGTTATCCTTAGGGGACAGATCGTACGGAAAAGGTACCTGATAGGGGTTTTTAGGTGCCTTTTGGGCTGTTTTATGCCTGAATGTCATGTGCAGTATGGTGTAGTCAGGCGTCAACTCGACGCGCCGGATGCTGACATCGGCATCGTGTACTTCATCAACCACAGGCTGCTGAGTGGCATACTGCACCTGTGCCTGACCGGCCATTGACAGGAGGAAGAATACGAAAGTGGGAAAAAGTCGGCTTACCTGCATGAATCAACTCTGTGGTTATACCATCCTCTAAACGTTTGACTGACCTCAGTAGTTTAGCTATTTCGTGGCTGTTCACTTATCGGCCCGCTCATTACTCGATGCGCACCATTGGTCTTTTATTTCTCTCCAATCTATTCATGACCACCGCCTGGTACTGGCACCTTAAATTCCGCGATGAGTCCATCTGGAAAGTCATTCTCATTAGCTGGCTTATTGCCCTGTTTGAATACTGTCTGGCGGTACCGGCCAACCGCATTGGTTCCTACGAGTTCAATGCCTTTCAGTTAAAGACGATTCAGGAAGTGGTCAGCCTGACGGTTTTTGTCATTTTCGCGGTCCTGTACCTAAAAGAGGAGATTCGCTGGAATTATATCGTCGGCTTCGCCCTGATTGTACTGGCCGTATTTTTTGTATTCAAAAAGTGGTGACGTGCTGGTGGGGCTACCAAACAAAACCGCCGGTGACTCCTGAGAGCACACCGGCGGGATAAATAAAAAAGAAATCGGTTACTGGTAACCTTCGTTTTGGATCAGAGCCGGGTTGGCCTGAATCTCCCGCAACGGAATTGGGTAAATCAGTTTGGGCGAATTCCAGGCAAAAGCCGTTGAACTGTATTGTGTGTTAAGCCGGTTCCGCTTCAGGTCATGAATCAGGGTGCCTTCAAAAGCCAGTTCGAGCCGACGTTCGCGCAGAATGCTTGTCAGCGACAATTGCGCCGTGGTCAGCGAGGGTAGACCCGCCCGGTTACGAATCACGTTGATATCAGCCAGCGGGGCAGCACCAACGCTCGTACCCGCCCGGAAGTTACCTTCGGCCCGTGTCAGGTACATCTCGGCGAGCCGAAAAACCTGTACGTTGCCGTACACGTTCACAAACTTAGCCGTACGGACGTAATCGTTTTCGTCCTGGTAAAACAGATTACCCCGTTGGTCGGCCGCTTCGTAAAGCGCCAGGTGCTTGTTGGTGACCGTAATGTCTGAACCCCGACCGCCATACTGTGCTGAAGCGTAGAACGTATTGAGGTTATTTACCCCATCCTGATCGGTCACCTGAACGGCAAAAATGGTTTCCGGGGTGTTGGTTCCGTTGATAAACGTCCGTAGATCAAAGGCCTGATCAACCGTGGGTGCCAATTCATATTTACCGCCCGTGATTACCCGGTTCGCAGCCGCAGCCGCATTCGGATAATCTAATTTCTGCAGATAGACCCGCGACAATTGAGCAGCCGCAGCCCCTTTGGTTGCGAAGAAACCATTGGTAGCCGGCAGTTTGCCTTCTGCCTGGGTCAGATCCTGAATGACCTGCGCGTATACGGTAGCTACCGGACTGCGGGGCACATTAGCGGACGCGTCGATGAGGGTTGTCGATTTCAGTACAATCGGAATGCCGAGGTTGGCGTTGTTGTCACCATCGCCCCAGGTCTTTGCGTAAAACCGGACCATTTCAAAGAACAGCGATCCCCGGATAAATTTAGCTTCGCCTTCTACACGGGCCTGTTTGGCCGCGTCTACTTTAGCTAAGTTCTCCAGTACCGTGTTGCAGATGTTGATAGCCCGGTAGGCATCCAGCCAGGTCCGGGTTACCTGAGCATTATCGGTTAAAATATTCCGGCGGTAAATCTGCCGTACATCCGTAAACGTCCCCTGCCAGAGCAGTTCGCCGTTATCGCCGAGCAGTTCACCGTCGCGTAACAGGTTGCCGCCGTATAGATCACCGCTGCCCAAGGCATCATAAGCCCCGGTTAGCACTGCTTCTACATCCGAGGAGGTAGAGAGGGCGGTTGTATTCGAGATGTCATTGACGGGTTGCACGTCAAGCTTACTGCTACAGCCTGCCAGCAGTAGCCCGGCTGTCAAACTGGTCAGAAGAAATGAAGTTTTTATGAATTGCATAGTAGAATTAGCGTTTGTGTTAGAAGCCGATCGTCAAACCTCCGGTAATCGTACGTGCCTGCGGTGCTGAATAAAAGTCGTTGCCCAGCGCAATGTTGCTCTGTAAGTAATCGGTATTTACTTCGGGGTCCCAGCCTGTGTACTTCGTGAAAGTAAGCAGGTTCACACCCGAAGCATAGATCCGCACCCGGGTCAAACCCAGTTTGCTGGTCATTGCTTTAGGGAATGTGTAGCCTAAAGTCACAGTTTTGAGCCGGACAAAATCACCTTTCTGGAGATAACGGGAGGAGTTAGCTGTACCGTTACCGCCGTAAAAACGGGCCTGTGGTACGCTGGTAATATCGCCCGGTTTTTTCCAGCTATTTAACTGATCACGCGTCTGGTTGTCGAAATAATCGCCGTTAGCCGACATGTACTGACCTGCTCCGTTATAGATGGAGTTGCCGAACTGACCCTGGAACAACACCGACAGGTCGATGCCTTTGTAAGCAAAGGTGTTGGTTACCCCGCCAATGTAAGTTGGGTTCGGATTGCCGACAACTACCTGCTGCGCCTGATTGATTTGGTTGGCGTCAGAATTTACCGTCGTGCGGTCGATAGATTTCGACCCGTCCGGGTTGGTGATGGTCGTATTCTTATAGTACAGGGCATCGCCATTGGCCGGATTGACACCGGCATATTCACGGGTGAAGAAAACGCCGATGGGCTGTCCTTCAATCGCGCGGTTTATGTAGCCGCCCTGAATCACCTGCCCGCCAAGGTTCGTAATTTTGTTGGTGTTATGCGCAATATTCAGACTCGTCGTCCATTGAAACGCACCCGTTGTGTTCTGCGTGTTCAGCACAAACTCAATGCCTTTATTTTCCAGACTACCAACGTTACGCAACTGCGTCCTATAGCCGGTTGAGCCGGGTACGTTCACATTCAGCAGCAGGTCGCTGGTCTGTTTGATGTAGTAATCGATTTCGCCCGAAATACGGTTGTTCAACAAGCCAAATTCAAGTCCTACATCCGTCTGAGCCGTTTTTTCCCACTTCAGGTCAGGATTGGCAATCTGCGAAGGAACCTGACCGGGTGTGCCGGCATAGCCCGCCTGACCGGTAGAGCCAGCATAGCTGGCCAGACCGGAGTACAAGCCACGTGATGAGAAGTTGCCAATTTCGGCGTTACCCGTAATACCGTAGCTGGCCCGCAGTTTCAACAGACTTATTGTCGGTATGCTTTTCAGGAACGACTCTTCGGTCAGAATCCAGCCCACCGAAGCTGCGGGGAAGAATCCGTACCGGTTATTAGCCCCAAATCGGCTCGATCCATCAATCCGGCCCGACACGCCAAGAAGGTAGCGGTTATTGAACCGGTAGTTGGCTCTGGCGAAATAAGACAGGAAACTAAAGGTTGACAATGTGCCGTTTCCACCCGTTACCTTAGCCGCCGACGATATCTGTTTGTAGGCATCGCTGGGGTATTGCTGCGCTGTGAGGTCGTTGTACGTGCGGGTCGATTCCTGATACGACATCCCCACCGTGGCATCTACATCATGCTTCTGGGCAAAGGTCTGCCCAAACGTCAGGAAATTGTTGGTCGTGTAGTTCGATACCTGCGTCCAGCTATCAAAGCCCTGTCCGTTTGGCGTACTGGTGTTCCGGGCAGTTTCGCGGCCATAATACTGGTTTTCGCGCTGAATCAACTGGTCCGTACCCAGTTCGGTGCGGAAAGACAACCCCGGTACAATCTTATAGTCAGCGTAGACATTACCGAAGAACCGGTTTACCGTCGTCACGTTCGATGAGAAATCACGGTTCAGCAGGGGATTGTAGTACAGTGTGAAATCGCTGCTTAACTGGCCTGTTGTCGGGTCGTTTAGGGGGGTAAAGAACGGCAGGGCCACAATCTGCATCGGCGTCGAAAACGCATTATCGTTCGAGAGCCGGTTGTTAGTGGTACGCGCTACGTTCAGGTTAGCACCGATGGTTAATTTATCAGTAGCCGAATGGTCGAGGTTAACCCGGCCGCTAAGCCGCTGAAAACGGTTCTTTATCAAAATCCCGTTTTGATCGCTGTAGCCGCCCGAGATAAAGAAACGCGTTTTGGCATCGCCCCCGCGCGCGCTCAGGTCATACTGCTGAATGGGTGCAGACTGGTAAATCTGGTCCTGCCAGTTGGTATTAACCTTGGCCTGTTCCCAGGATGCCCGGTCACCGCCCGTTAGCTGCGTGAAAATATCGGCCAGATCCGTCTGTGAGAATGGGTCCTGACCCAACGCGGCCGAGTTGGCCAGCGCGTCCTGAACGTACTTAACGTATTCCTGCGTATTCAGAAACTCCCGTTTGTGCGTGGGCGTACTAAAGCCACCGAAACCCGACAGTTCAAACTGCGTTTTTCCGGCCCGGCCTTTCTTGGTTGTAATTAGCACTACACCATTAGAGGCCCGCGACCCGTAGATGGCCGATGCCGACGCGTCTTTCAGTATTTGCAGCGATTCGATGTCATTGAAGTTCAAATCCGCAATCGGGTTGGTCGGGGCCGACGAAGACGATTGGTCCTGCGAGGTTACCGGAATGCCGTCAATCACGTAAAGCGGCTGATTGGAAGCGGTGACCGACGAGGAGCCGCGAACCCGGATTTGCAGCCCCTGCCCCAGTTTACCGTTGAGCGAGGTGATCTGCACCCCGGCTACTTTACCCTGAAGTGCCTGCTCTACGCTCGGCACCGGTACATTCTGAATGTCTTTGGCCGAAACCGAGGCAATGTTACCCGTCAGATTGCGCTTTGATTCGCTGCCGTATCCCACCACCACGACTTCATCGAGCGACCGGGAGTCATTTGTCATCACAACGTTGATGGTAGTCTGGTTACCAATCGAAAGCTCTTTCGTATTGGTGCCAACAAAACTAAAAACTAATGAGCCAGCATTGCGGGTGAGCGAAATGGTGTAGTTACCATCGGCATCGGTTTGGGTGCCACGGGTTGTACCTTTCACGACCACCGATACGCCCGGTAATGGCTGGCCATCTTCAGCCGATGTGACTTTGCCCGTCACCCGACGATCCTGAGCGGTGGCAGACTGCGTCAGCAATCCGAGTACGCCCAGCAGGAGCAATAGAATTTTACGCATGAAGTGAGTTTTGTTAACTGAAAAATTAGGTTTAAACTGGTAGTACCGCTCAGTTGATTTAAGAGGTGTTTTTCTGATTACAAACCTTTTTTGATTGAACGGATAGACAAAGTAGGCGTTATTTGACCTATTTACAACGATTTGCCAAAGAAATACAACTAAAAATTAGAATTGTCTTCATAAAAACAAAAAAAGGGTTGCCTCCTAGGAGGCAACCCTTTTTACCGGATAAATTGTCTTTTTACTTTAACAGCGTTGTGGGTGCACTGCCCGCAGCGGCCGGATTATACGCCAATTCGTTATCGGGTACATCCCAGTACGGTACGAAGTTGTAATTGATTGTTGCGTTGGTGCTAACCTTACCGGCTTTGTCTACCACCACAGCTCCTTTACGGCCATCAGTGATCACGCCCATCCGGCGAGCATCGTAGAAAGAAAGACCCCGGAATGCCAGGCCAACCCGGCGTTCCTTGCGGAGTTCTTCCTTAGCCGCGTCCAGTGACAGACCCGACAGAGCCGCTAAACCAGCACCCTGAAACGTCCGAACGGCGTCGATAGAGGCTAACCCACCGGCTATATCACCGGTGTACAATTTAGCTTCCGCCTTCATCAGTTCGTTTTCTTCGTAGGTACCCGCCAGGTACAGTTCGTATGCGCCCACCGCCCGGTTGTTCAGCACAACTACGCCCGGTAAGCCCTTGCCGCCGTCTGCGATGGTCCAGCGCGTGTTGAACGAGTTACCCCGGTCCTGATTGAACAGAATGGCCGATGCCGACTTCGTGAAGTTATTGTCCAAGCGCTTGTCGCCCGCCGGGAAATCCTGAATCAGGCGTTCGCTGATTTTATAGGTTCCGCCGGTTGGACCGAAGGATTTGGCGGCAATGTTTCCACTAAGCCGGTTTATGAAATCACCATTGTCATTGGAGCGGCCCGTAAATACTCGGTCGGTAGCTGTTATGCCGTCGTTGGCCAGGGTTAGAATCTGACCCCACTGTGCGGCAGACATGGTTTTGGTAGTCGTATTCACCAGAATGTTGCGGGCTTTCATGGTGTTGATGTTCCGCTTCCATTCAGCCGGCGATGGAACCAGGCCTTTACCCACCCGATTGAAAGCAGGAATCAATCCTTCCATCACGGCTGTGTAATCGGTACCGCCCGCGCCTAAAGCTGTCAACGCCGTCACCGCCAGATCAAAGTTCTTGGTGGCTTCATCAATGATTTTCTCCTTGACAACGTAGTTACCGTTGGTAGTAGCTGACTTGTCGTTGATCAACGCGGCCACGTAAATTGAGCCGAGCCGCGAGTAGGCGTAGCCTTTCCACCAGTATGCCCAGGCCTTAATGGTGTTAAGTTTGGCCGCTCCATCGCCCGTAAACTTGGTGTTGGCCGCAATCTCCAGCACCGAATTCATGCCGTTGTTGAGGTTGTACATATACGCCCATTCGTAATAGAGTGGGTTGGAGGCACCCTGTGCGTTTACGTTCACCGTCCGCAGCAGACCCACCTGCGTGTTCACGGAACTTGGGTTGGCCACTTTCGTGCCATCGTCCAGCGTCACCATGTCGGGCATGCCGATCTGGTTGCCGAAGTCATTGGCTGCTTCTTCGCCAATTTCATCGCCCATCAGTTCGTGGAAACCAATAGCGCCTGTCCAGAAACCACCCGGTACGCCGTCGTAGTATTTAAACCCGTCGAGGGAGTTGCCCATGCCATTGACATAAACCGAGCCCTGACCCAGGGAGATCACACCAACTTCGGTGGCCGCACTGGAAGGAGTCGGCTGGTTGGGGTTCTTAACGTCCAATATATCCGTGCTACAGGCCATCAGCAAGCCGGTGGCGGCTACGGTCAGCAGGGTATTTTTAAAATATGTTGTTTTCATGAATTCGATTCGAGGATGATTGACTGTTTAGAAGCCGAAGTTCAGGCCAACCTGATACGAGCGCAGGTTCGGCATGGTGTTGTGATCGGTACCACGGTCGAAGGCAGAGTTTTCGTTACCCGTTGTCTGACCCGAACTCACTTCGGGGTCCATACCCGTGTACTTGGTCCAGGTCAGCAGGTTCCGGCCGCTCAACTCAAGTTGCAGGTTCCGGAAAGGCAGACGGGGCAGCGCTTTGGCCAGGTCGAAGCGCAGCGACACGTTCCGCAGCCGCACAAACGACGCATCTTCGTAGAAGTAGTTCTTGGTACCGTTGTTGGCTCCGGCCTGGTATACGCCCCGGTAAAAAGCAGTCCAGGCACCCGTTTGGCCATTAACCGTGAACGGATTGGTGTAGTCCGAGCTGATACCGTCGCGGTACATCCATTCTTTAGTCTGGTTGTACACGTGACTGCCCTGCGTCCAGTCGAACTGGAAGTTCAGCGTCACGAGGTTACGGAACGATACCGTGTTGATGAACGACGAGGTAAACGTTGGGTTCGGATCACCAAAACTGTACTGCTTGGAACTGAACAGGGGCTGCTTGGTCGTTTTGTTAACCACATAGCCGTTGCTCGCCAGTTCGTAGAGTCCCTTGTTAGCTTCGGCAATGGCTGCCGTGCCATCAGGCAGAATCTGGTTCAGGTCACGGATGGCCACAAAGCCAAATAACTGCCCTATTTTCTGACCCGCTTTCAGCACATAGTTCGTACTGCCCGCACTGGACGTAACGGTAATCTGGGCGTTACCCTTTACCGAGGTGATTTCCGAAGTCTGTCGGCCAAAGTTGGTTACGAAATCCCAGGTAAAGTCTTTCCCTCTATACAGCGTGGTGTTCAGCGAGAACTGAAGTCCGTGGGAGGCCAGTCCAAAAGCATTGTCTTTCAGTTTGCCAATACCCGACGACGGAGCCGCATCTACGTTATAAATCGAATTGTCGGTGCTGCGTTTCCAGTAACTGAACGAGAAATTCAACCGGCGCAGCCAGTCACCATTTCCGCCTTTTAGGGTGAAGTCCGTACCAAGCTCAAGTTCTTTCGATACTTCAACGTTCAGGTCGGGATTGTTCTGCGTCGAACCGGCATAAAACACATTATTAGTTCCCAGTGTCTTCGTGCTCAGGGTTACATAGCGATCAAACGGCTGGGGCTGAATACCAGCCTCGCCATAAGCTGCCCGCAGTTTAAACTCGGGTATGAACTGGCCCAGCGGGCTGTTTTGCCAGAAATTGAACGATGATGGCCGGATGTGGGCGTTGGCCGCCGGGAAACCAAACGGCGTGGAGCCGCGCCCGAACGCCGACGAATAATCGCTGCGGTAGGTACCCGTTACTCCGCCGAACTCGCCAAACTCGATGTTCTGACTGGCCAGGTAGCCGTAGGTAATAAATGGCGTTACGTTGTCTCTCGTAATCCGGTAAGTACCTGCCTGAGCGGCTGTAACCGGGCTGTACAGCGGCAGGCCAGCGCCATAGGTGTTGTATTCGCTGAAGACGTTTTTCCGGTAATCGAAACCAAGTAGCGTAGTAGTGCGAATAGGCAGGTTGATGTTGAAATCTTCCTTAAAATCAGTCTTTATTGTCGCACTGGTAAAGGCATTCTGGAAGACTGTCTTGGAATTATAATCACTGACCTCTCCTTTTTCGTCCGGTGCGTTGAGACCTGTATAGTAACTCGGGTCCACCATAATATTTCGGTTCTGCGACTGATTGCCGTACGTGTAGCGATTAACATCGGTTTGATAGTTAAGGCCATAGCGGGCATTCAGATCCAGAAACTTGATCGGGCTGTACGTCAGGTTGAAGCTCTGGATCAAATCAACTTTATTGTCTTTGTGACTCAGGTACTGCTGCCGGTAGTTCGGGTTGTAGGCGTTTACCCCTGAGGCATCGCCAAAGTACGCGCCGTAGTTACCATCAACATCCTTCTGGTCGTAGTTAGCAAAGGGCCGGGTGTTGTTCAGCGAATACAGCAGGTCGCGGTCATTTACTTTCAGGTCGTTTTTAGTATATACCAACTGCGACACACTACGCAGGGTCAGGTTTTTGGCCAGCGTTACGCCGAGGTTACTGACTAAGTTGCTCCGGTCAAACTCGCCGTTATTCCGGATCGGGCTTGACTGATAGCTATTTGACAGCGTTATGCTGAAATCCGACTTAGCGTTGCCACCCGATATGTTTACCGAATTGTTGATCGTTTTCGATGGCGTTAAGAACGTAGAGAAGTGATCGTAATACTGTAGATTCTTGTCGTATGGCTTGTTGGCGTTACCGTTCGGGTCCAGCGCACTGTACTGCACGTTTTCGCTCCACCGGAGTGTGTTTGGATCAAGCGTAATGGGCTTACCCGATACGCCGATTACATTATTACTGGCGTCAGTGGCGAAAGCGTGTTTGTCGGCTTTATGGACGTTGCCAATATTGAGGTACGTGTTTTCAGCGTAGCTATTGGAGAAACTAACCCGAATCGGGCCGTCTGCCCCGCGCTTGCTGAAAATCTGAATGACGCCATTGGCGCCCTGTGCGCCGTAAAGCGTTGAGGCAGCCGCACCCTGAACGACTTCAACCCGGTCAACGCTGCTCAGGTCCAGTGAGTTGATGTCCGTAGCTGCAACCTGTACGCCATCCAGCAGCACAATAGGTGCCGTTCCCCGGTTTACAGTATTGATCCCCCGCAGCAGAATGTTGGCTTTTGACCCCGGCGTACCATTGGCACTTACGATCTGCGCACCGGCGATTTTACCAACCAAAGCCTGATCAATGGAAGCCGTTGGGGCGGGTGGTAAATCTTTAGCTGAGACAGATTCTACAGCAATGCCCAGTTTGGCTTTGGTAGTAGCTACGCCAACCCCGGTTACGACTACCTCCGACAGAAGCCGGGTGTCTGATACCAGCTTCACGTTGATGATTGCCTGGTTGCCAATCTCTACGTCCTGACTGATAGCACCGACAAAACTATATACCAGTTTGCCGCCTTTGTCCGGCACCGATAAGGAATAATTACCATCGGCGTCCGTAGTGGACCCTTTGGTTGATCCTTTTACTACAACTGAGACGCCGGGCAGGCCCGAGCCGTCTTCTGCACTGGTAACTTTACCCGTTACCTTCCTGTCCTGAGCCATTACGGTGGTCCAGAATGAGCCTACAAGCAGTAAACCCATTAGTAGAAATCTCCTCATTTATAGTTTGTTTTAGGTTAAGAAAACGAATTTCTTACTGCAAACTTAATCAATAGAAAAAACATAACAAATTATAAGTTCTTTTTTTAGTGATATATATATAATTTGCTTTTAGTCCTCAAGTAGCAAACATTATTTTGTAAGTATGTAAACAATACTTAAGTATAATACTTACTAATCTCGTGAATTTGCCAGTTAATAAACCCTATTTTGTACTCATAATCTAAAACATTGCACTGACCATAGAAGCAAACCACTATAGCTGTCAGTAAGTAATGTTCGTGTAACAGGAAAATGTACAAAACGCATTCGTTGCCGACCCTCAAACAGAACTATGCGAACCCGACATCCGGCGATGACCGCTGCCTGACAGATTTCGTATTGGCCGTAAACAATTACCTGGCCACCCATGAATGACTGGATTGCCTGAACGCAGAAAGACCGGCTCGCCTGAGCGAGCCGGTCTTTCTGCGTAAGGAAGCCGGTAGTAGTTAGAAATTCGGGTTTTTCGTGGCCACACCGGACGTAGAGGGGTTCAGGACCGATTCGTCGGCGGGGACATCCCAATAATCCAGGAAATTGTAGTTAATGGTAACGTTGGTATTCGACTCGATGACTCCAGACGCTGGGTTAACGTATTCTACCGTATTGCCGTAGCTGCCGCCCCCGTTGGCAATATCGTAGATCCAGCCCCAGCGCCGACTGTCATAGTAAGACAGGCCCCGGCCGAACAGGGCGACCCGGCGCTCTCTGGTCAGCTGCGTAAGGGCACCCGACAGCGTCAGGCCGGTACCGGCAACGGCGGCAACACCCGCGCCCTGATATGCCCGCTCAGCATCGACCAGCGCCAGACCCGCTTCTATATTGCCCAAACGCATATTGGCTTCGGCCTGCATCAGCGCGTTCTCCTCGTAGCTGCCGGCAATAAAGACTTCGTAGGCCCCCACTGTTTTGCTGCCGTACATATAAACGCCGTTCATGCCGCTGCCCCCGTCAATCAGGCTATACCGTGTTGTGTAGATATAGTTGTTTTTGTAGGTGGTTGTGGTATTGAAATTGTTGGCCAGCCGTTTATCCCCGGCATTGAAGTTTTGAATCAGCCGCTCGCTCGGTTTAAAGGTAGACGTGGTATTTACACTGGCCAGCAACGACGTAACGGTACCACCCGACGCGGTAAAGAAGGCGTTGTTGGCGGTGCTTCTGCCCGTAAAGACGTTATCCGTCGGTTTAATCCCATTCGTCGTGAGGGTCAGGACAGTGGTCCAGTCGGCGGCCGTCATATTGGTAGTCGACGACTTGGTGATCATGGCGTTTGGATTACCGTTTACGAAGGGTGCCAGTTTGTTCACCAGAATATTCCGGGCCAGCATCGTATTGATGTTCCGTTTCCACATATCCACCGTTGGCACACCACCGTGCCCGACCTGGTTGCCCGCTGGAATCAGCTGGCCCAACACATCGGCATAGTCGCTGGCGCTGGTGATGGCACCCAGAGTGGTTGCCGCTAGGTTGAAGTACTTATTGGACTCTGTTATAATGGCATCGTGCAGCACATAATTACCATTGGTGACACCACTCTGATCTTCAATCAGGCCCGCGTAGTACATCGACCCGATGGAAGCATAGGCGTAACCTTTCCACCAGTAAGCCCAGGCTTTAATGGTATTTGACCGGCTGGCCGCATCGCCCGAGAACTTGATCCCATCAACGAGGCTTAAAACCGTGTTGCAGGCATTGTTCATGGCGTACATGTTGAGCCACTGGTAATAAATGGCGTTGTTGCCCGCGCCCGTTGCGGCCCGGCTGTTATACGACCGGATAATGCTTATCTGGGGCGATGAGTTGGAAACTTTCTTGCCGTTATCCAGAATAATATAGTCCGGCTGACCAATAGTAGTAACCTGGTTGTTGGAGGCATCGGCACCTACCAGATCGGCCATCAGTTCGCTGTAACCCCAGGGCAATGAAAAGTAGCTGTTGCCAAGCCAGGCATCACCATTGGCAAAGCCGTTGACGTACACACCGCCCTGCGCCAGGGAGATAAGGCCGGTTTCGGTATTAACGTTAGCGGCAATAGTCGGGGCGTTCGGGTTGCCCACGTCCAGCTGATCTTTACAGGAAACCGTACTCAGCAAAATGGCCGTTAAACAGGCCGTATACACAAACTTATAGTTTTTGAAACGTGTCATGTGTCGGGAGATTAAACGTTAAAACCCAATGTTCAGGCCAACCTGATACGACTTGGTATTGGGCAGGGTGCTGTGATCGACACCCCGGTCGAAGGACGAGTTGGAGGCTCCCGAACTAATTTCAGGATCGAATCCGGTATACTTGGTAACGGTCAGCAGGTTGCGGCCGGTCAGCACCAGCTGGCACCGGTTTAGGTAAGGCAACTTGACAACTTTGGCGAGATCAAAGGCCAGCGCTACGTTTCGCAACCGCAGAAACGAAGCATCTTCCACGAAGAAGTCTTTCGTTGCATTGTTACCGGCACCGGACAAGCTACCCCACAAACCATAGTAGGCACTGGCCCAGTAGGCGGTGTAGGCACCGGTCTGACCATCGATGGTTACCGGCTTGGCAAAATCGCCGTGTATGCCATCGCGGTACATCCATTCTTTCGTCTGGTTATACAGGTGATTGCCGTATACCCAGTCGAACTGGAAGTTCAGGGTCAGGAAATCTTTGAACGTTACGCCGTTGATAAACGAAGCGTTGAACTTCGGATTGGGGTTCATCAACGGATAGGTTTCGTCCGTAAACTGAATGCCTTTCGTGGCTTTGTTCACCACCCGGCCATCCACGAGTGTGTAGTTGGCGGCATCGCCCTCAGCAATATAGCGGGTGCCATCCTTACGGGTGTAGTCTAAACTGGTCAGGGCCTTGTAGCCGTAGATCTGGCCAATGGGCTGGCCCGGTGTCAACACCAGCGCCGTACTACCCGCACTCGACGTCAGGATAATATCGGCACCGCCCGCGATGGCATCAATCTTCGAGAGCTGATGACCCACGTTGGTCGTGAAATCCCACTTCAGGTTCTTGGAATTATAAATGGGTATGTTCAGCGAGAACTGCACCCCGTTCGACGACATATCGATGGCATTGGTCAACTGCCCGGTTCCGCCCAGCGAGGGGGGCGTGCTTACTGTGTAAATAACGTTGGCACTCTTCCGGCGCCAGTACGTAAACGAACTGTTGATGGCGTTGAACCACGGGCTGCCCTGATTGGCATTGATCGTAAAATCAGTCCCTGCTTCAAACTCCTTGGATACTTCTACCTTCAGGTTGGGGTTGTTGGGCGCAATCGGTACGGTGTACACCAGCCCCGACCCCAGATTTTGCTGGTTCAGAACCGAATACCGGTCGAACGCACCCGGCTGAATACCGGCTTCGCCATAGGCCGCCCGCAGTTTAAAATACGACAGCGTATTGTTGATGCTGCTGTTTTTCATGAAAGAGAACGGCAGAATATGGCCGTCGAAGTGCGGGAAGGTAAAGGGCGTAGATCCACCCCCAAAAGCCGACGAGTAATCGGAGCGGAAACCGGCCGTTACGCCACCATAATCGCCAAAATCAATTTTCTGATTCACCAGATAGCCGTAGGTGATAAACGGTTCGGTATAATCCAGGGCGACAGCCTGCGAGGAGGTCGACGAGACATTGAACGGCGGGGCCAGTCCCAGACTTACGCCGTAGGTATCGTATTCGTTGTATTTCCGGTTCCGGTAGTCGAACGAAATCTGCGTGCTGGTCTGAATAGGCAGCTTGATGTGGAAATCGTTCTCGAAATCGGTACGGATGTAGGCCGTAGCCAGAAAATTCTGGAACGTGGTGTTATACTGCCAGTTATCAATTTCGCCCTTGTTGTCGGGAGCCTGGTAGCTAATCCAGGTATCATAATACGCAGCATTCTGATTCTGCGACTGATTGGCATACGTCCACCGGGCGTTCTCTGTCCGGTAGTTGAGGCCGTACTTGGCATCCAGTTCCAGAAACTTGTTCACCTTGTAGTTGGCGTCAAAGTTCTGGATCACGTCGATCTTGTTGTCGTTGCTGGTCGTGTATTCCTGCTGATAGTACGGGTTAGCCGCATTGACACTCAGGAAGTCAGCCGTCTGGTAATACGGATATGTACCATCGGCTAACTTGGCTGTCAGATCAAAAAAAGGCGACGTGTTTAAAAAGCCGTACGGTGAAGCTCCAAAGGCCGAGCTGATCGCGCCCAGCGAGTTGCCTTTTCCGTAATAAAAGCCGCCCGCAGCGCCCAGACCGGGTTTGATGGTATTTTTTGTATAAACCAGCTGGGTCGTCGACCGGATCGTAAATCCTTTAAACAGTTCCGTACCCAGATTGGCCGTCAGGTTGGTGCGGTCGATGTAGCCGTTCTTCAGAATAGACGAGACGGTATGGTTATTGGCAACGGATATGGCAAAATCGCTCTTTTCCGAAGCCCCCGAAATGTTGATGTTGTTGTTGGTCGTAGTACCCGTCTTAAACACCTGCCCGAACTGATCGTAGTATTTCAGGTTGGCATTGTAAGGCGTGTTCGATACGTTTCTGGGGTCCAGAATGGCGTAGCGGGCAGCTCCGCCATAGCGGTAGGAGATTCCCTCAACTGAGCCAACCTCGTTGTACGTCAACGGCGCTCCTGTTTTGTAATTGATAATGTTGTTGTTGGCGTCCGTCAGGTACGGATGCAGTTCGGCTTTGTGAACGTTGCCGCTGTTGATAAATTCGTTGGCCGCAAAGCTGGTGGAGAAGTTAACTGCCGTGCGTCCTTTCTTGCCTTTTTTGGTGAACACCTGAATAACACCGTTGGCCCCTTGCGCTCCGTAGATGGAAGCCGAAGCGGCCCCCTGTACTACTTCAACGCGGTCTACATTGCTCAGGTCGAGGGAGTTAATGTCGGTAGCGGCCACCTGAACGCCGTCGACCATGATGAGTGGTTTTGTGCCGCCCTGCACGGTGTTGATACCCCGAAGCACAATGTTGACCGGATCGCCGGGGTTGCCGCTGACGGACGAAATCTGGGCGCCGGGGATCTTCCCGATCAGGGCCTGGTCAATAGAGGCCGTTGGGGTCTGCGGCAGGCTTTTGGCCGATACGCTCTCTACCGAAATGCCTAATTTGGCCTTACTGGTGGCTACCCCGCTACCCGTTACAACGACTTCATTCAAAATGCGCGAGTCGGAGGCTAAGCTTACATTCAGCTCAGATTCGTCGCCGAGTTTGATCTCCTGGGTAGCTGTTCCCACAAAACTGAATACCAGCACAGCTCCTTTGGGCGACGGGATATTCAGGTCGAAAAGACCATTGACATCGGTGCTGGTTCCCTTGGTCGTACCTTTTAGCAGGACAGATACCCCCGGCAGGGGCGAGCCATCTTCTGCTGACGTCACTTTGCCAACTACTCGTCGATCCTGAGCTATTGCTGCGGTACAGAGCGAGCATATCAGCAGTATGCTCACACATAGAAATTTCCTCATAACTGATTTAAGTTTGGTTAAGAAAACGTAGTTCTTATCACAAACTTAAACATTGAAAAAGGCATAAAAAATAGGGCCATCTTTTTTTAATGATATATATAAAATTCGCTGTTATGCTTATGAAGGCAAATATTGTTTTGTTGGCTACTGCACTATACTTAGGGAAAATACTTAAATAATTGTGTTAATCTGAGATTTTATGCCATTTTATTGCACTTGAAAATTAAATTTTTGTACAGGACAAGGGAAAATCAGACAAGGCCGGGAAAGAAACTAAGTAATGAAAAACTGAAATTGTTCAAGTCTTCAAGGCAAGTAGAGTGCAGTAAAAATAAGTGTATCGTAGAGGAGACAAAAACGTGATTTCACACAGAAGCGGTACGTGCCCTACCTCATATTTGGTGGATAGGCACGTACCGCTTCCGGGAAATCTAACCTGTTCAGGCGTTGATGGCTTTCTCCAGCCGAACCTGTAGTCCTTTCGTGTACTGATAGCCAATGCGAAATAACTCCCTCGACCGGCGCAGGTCGCGCACATCATAATCCGCTAACTGAGGTGGTTCGATGAGCAAGTCACATTTTGCAAAACGTTCTTTGGTTTTAGCCTGCACCGCCAGAATCAGACTCCGCTCAACTACGCCCCGCATGGAGGTAATAGGCCGCGTAATGCCGAACGGGTTGCAGTGCGACCCAATGATAAAGTCGACCTTATGTTCGAGGGGCTCCACAGGAAGGTTGTTCAGCACGCCCCCATCCACAAATTGGCGTTTGTGGATCGTAAAGGGTTCGAAGATGCCCGGCAGACAGCACGAAGCCAGTACGGGACGAATTAATTCGCCGGTGTCGAAGATTTCCTGTTCGCCCTCGTTCAGATCAACCGCCACGACATGCAGCGGGATTGCCAGTTCCTCGAACCGGTCGTGGGGAATAAAACTGCGGAATAAGTCAACAACCGTATTCAGGCTCAGCAGCCCCATACGGCTCCAGGCCGGACGCAGATGCCGCATAAAGCCGGCCGTTTCAATGATCTTAAGTATTTCGTCGGGCGGATAACCGTGCGCAAATAAAGCCCCTACGATAGCTCCCGCACTGGTGCCGGAAATGCGGTCGATCTGAATACCCTGTTCGAGCAGGGCTTTGATCACGCCAAGGTGCGCAATACCCCTGGCACCCCCGCCTGATAAAACCAAACCTACGTTCATAGCCTGCTGATGTAGTGATAAATAGGGCTGAAGTTACCCCTGAAAGAACGCCTGTCCGACCGGTTTGGTTTATTGATTCCCACAGTGAGCGACTTAAGTCGCTCACTGTGGGAATGGGTCTACAACAAATCCACCAGTCGCCCTTTCTCTCGCACACGAACGCCTTTGTCGGTCATCTGTACGGTCGCGGCTTCGATGATGGGATCGTGCTGGAAGGCGAGTATCCAGTTTTCGGCAGCGGCCCTGGCTAAAAGCTGGATTTTCTCATCCATGGTCGTTAACGGCCGCATGTCGTAGCCCATCACATAGGGGACCGGAATATGCCCGGCCGATGGAATCAGGTCCGAGACGAACGCAATGGTGCGCCCCTGCAAGGTTATAATGGGCAACATCATCTTCTCGGTATGCCCGTCTACCGTTTGAATCGTGAGTTCCCGAAAGGGCATTTCTGCCTGATCGAGATACTGCAACTGACCGCTTTCCTGCAAAGGCAAGATGTTTTCGGAGCGAAATGACGCTCGTTCGCGTGGGTTGGGGTGCGTGGCCCAGTCCCAGTGCTGACTATGGGTCCAATAAGTAGCTTTCGGAAAGGTGGGTCGCAGGGATTCGCCTGCCCGGCTGACCGCGCCACCTACGTGATCGAAGTGCAGGTGAGTCAGCAGCACATCAGTAATGTCATTTTCTGAGTACCCAGCCGCCCGAATGGCGTCGATGAGGTTGTTGTTTTCGGGGTCAATGTCATAGTAGCCGAAGAACTTTGCATCCTGTTTGTTGCCTGCGCCGGTATCCACGATCATTAATTTGCCACCCGATTCGATGAGCAGGCAGCGCATGGCCCAGGTACATAGGTTGCGTTCGTCGGCAGGGTTAATGGACTGCCACATGGACTTGGGTACGACGCCGAACATGGCACCCCCGTCGAGTTTAAAAAAGCCGGTATTTATAGTTTGTACGGTCACGCTGCGCAGGGGTTCTGGTTGACTGAACGAAAGTACCGTATTTTTGACCACTCTTAAACTGCGTTGCCCGTGCTCATGCCCCGAATGTATGGTTTCCTGATTGGCTGGCTTATGGTAGTACCCGTTTCTGCTCAATCGCTGTCTGATCAGCTGATGGCTTACCTGAACACCTTACCCGCATCCACATCCGTTAGTATAGCCGTTGAGTCTTTATCGGTAGGAGCATCACCGGCAAATACGTCGTTTTTTCACCGGGCCGATGCGCTTATTCCTTCGGCGAGTGTGATTAAACTACCCATCCTCATAGAGGCTATGACGCAGGTACAGGCCGGCAAGCTCGATCCCAACGAGATTCACATTCTGGTTGACTCCGAGAAAGCGGGTGGCTCGGGCACGTTAAGCACCTATCCGCACCGGAGCCGCATTGCCTACCGCGACCTGATGACGGCCATGATGATTCAGAGCGATAATACGGCTACCAATATTTTTATCAATGAGCTGGGTATGGAGGCCATTAACCGGCGGATGCAGTCACTTGGCCTGACGCAAAGTCGGTTGAACCGGGTGATGATGGATACGCTGGCGGTAAAGCAAGGCCGTGAAAATGTAGTGACAGCGCGGGAGATGAATGCGCTACTGACCAAAATTTATCGACACGACATCCTGACTCCCGCGCTTTGTGAGCAGATGCTCGACATCCTCAAACGCAACGAAGATACGCTGACCATCCCGCGGGATCTGCCGCCGGGAACGGTGGTGGCGCACAAGACCGGAGAACTGACCTACGTTCGGGCGGACGTGGGTATTGTGTATGCAAACTCGGCGCGCCGGACCGAACCGTTTGTGCTGTCGATGCTGGTACAGGGGATTCCCACGTCCGAGGCCGAGCGGGTAATCGGCCGACTGGCGCGGCTGTGCTTCGACTGGTTCAATAAATAAAAGCCCGTTTCTGAACAGAAACGGGCTACGCACGTACTCTTTAAGGACGTGGTTCTATATCTTTTTCAGACCTACTGTCAGCGTATAAGTAGTTGGCGTACCGGGTGTTAGCAGGTCAAGCGCGGCTGTACCCAACAACTGAACAGCAGTGTTATTAGTAAAGGTAGTGCTGAAGGATTTAGGGGTACCTGTGCTGGGCGTAATAGTCAGCGTATTGCCACTCTGGACCCATTTGCTGTTGGCATCAATGCCGGTAGCTGCACTGATAGTCGATACCGATTTAGCCGAGGCCGTGCACGAAGCTGGCGTATCATAACTAACCGCCCCACCAGCTTTAAACGAAAGGGTAAGGTCTGTAATGCAGGGGCCATACCCGGCAGTAATCAGGGGCAATACATCGCCAAGGCCAGCCGCTGTAAGTGAACTTACTTTCCAGTTACCTTCTATCGTAGTTGTCTGAGCAACAGGGTTGTCGTCTTTTTTACTACAGGCAATGGCTATCGAAAGTACTAAAACAATCAAAAATGACGAGCGAACCCAGGGATTGGAAATGAAAGGTGGTTTTTTCATGATTTAATGAAAGAGGTTGTAAAAAGTCAAAGATGCACCGCTATTCGGCTATTATCCACGTTTATTGACTAAATGGACCTCAATTTAATGCCTTGATAATGCTTCAGCGTCAGCCAGAATTAACCACCGGTACCTTCGCCACCCGTGCCATCGACTACTACCTGACCCTGCATGAACCCGAAAATCTGCCTGCTGGTGTGTCGGCGCTGAATCCGTACGAGACGTCCCCTGTACAAACTATTGTCCGGGAGTTCTACGGTAAATTCTTTGCCGATCAGCAGCCTCGCGTATTCGTGATGGGCATTAATCCCGGCCGGTTTGGCGCCGGTGTAACGGGCATTTCCTTTACAACGCCCCAAAATCTGATACGGTATTGCGGCATTGACAACACACTTGCGCCCACGCCGGAACTGTCGAGCCGGTTTATTTACAACGTGGTTGAGGCTCTGGGTGGGGCGGAGGCCTTTTATGGTCGCTTTTTCCTGACATCACTCTATCCGCTGGCGTTAGTGAAGGAAGGAAAGAACTACAACTTTTACGACGATAAGGCGACAACCAACGCGCTCTGGCCGGTTATTACGGAGACGGTTCGCACTCAGCTCAACTTTGGCTATAATCGCCGGGTCGGTATCTGCCTGGGACGTAAAAATGAAGTATTCCTGAAGCGACTGAACGACGAGCAGGGCTTTTTTGATCAAATCATTTCGCTGGATCATCCCCGGTACATTCTGCAATACCGAAGCCGCTATATGGAACAGTATGTGGATGAATACATCCGAACACTGGCTGATGCCCTGGATTAAGTAAGGTTAATGATTCCCGTGCTTTTACGGGAAATCGACCCTATTCACCATGAAACGCACCTTCCTGCTTATAGGACTGCTCACCCTGAACTGCCTGCTCATCAGCTGCCAGATTGCCAGTGGGCAGGGTAGTTATCAGCCCGCGCCCGAAAACCTCAAAGCACGTCAGCAGTTTCAGGACGATAAATTTGGTCTCTTTATTCACTGGGGTGTTTACAGTACGCTGGCTGCGGGCGAATGGGTAATGAACGAGCGCCAGATTCCGGTGAAGGATTACGAAAAACTACCGGCTTTTTTCAACCCGACGGCTTTTGACGCGAAGGAATGGGTGGCGATGGCCAAAAACGCCGGCATGAAGTACATCACCATTACCAGCAAGCACCACGACGGATTTGCGATGTACGATTCCAAAGTATCCGACTATGACATCATGGATCGGACGCCCTACAAAAAAGACGTACTGAAGGCCCTGGCCGACGAGTGCCGGGCACAGGGGATTAAACTGTTCTTTTATCACTCCCACCTCGACTGGCATCATCCCGATTATTACCCGCGCGGTCGAACTGGTCTAACCTCGGGTCGGCCCGAAAGCGGTGATTTCGAGAAGTATCTGGCCTACATGGATACCCAACTGACGGAGTTGCTCACCAATTACGGCCCCGTAGGCGGTATCTGGTTCGATGGCTGGTGGGATCAGACCTCCAAGGTGAACGGCGAATTGACGAAGCCCAATATTAACTGGCAACTCGACCGCACCTATTCGCTGATTCACAAACTACAGCCAGCCGCGCTGATTGGCAATAATCACCACGTCGCTCCGTTTCCCGGCGAAGATTTTCAGATGTTCGAGAAAGACCTACCGGGGGGCAAGACCTCTGGTTTTAACGTTGAACAGACCGTGGGCCGGTTGCCGCTCGAAACCTGCGAGACTATGAACGGCGCGTGGGGATTCAACATAAAAGACAACAATTATAAATCGACCAAACAACTGGTGCAGTACTTAGTGAAAGCGGCCGGGCATAATGCCAATTTCCTGCTCAACGTGGGGCCGATGCCCAATGGGAAAATTCAGCCTGAATTTGTGAAGACGTTAGCTGAGGTAGGGCAGTGGACGAAACAGTACGGTGAAACGATTTACGGTACCCGACAGGGGCCAATCGAGGCCCGCAACTGGGGTGTCACTACGGCAAAGGGCAACAAAGTGTACGTTCACATTCTGGACTGGGCAGACCGGCAATTAACGCTACCCGCGTTTAACGGAAAGGTGCAGGCGGCTCGTCTGTTTGGTGGCGGTCCGGTGACTATATCAAAGCTGGATGGCGGTACTGTACTGACCCTGCCGACCGATCCCGATGCCAATGCTGCCGACACCATTGTTGAGCTGGATGTTGTTTACGCGCCGAACGGCAAATAAAGTGCTTTTGCGTAAATCGAAAAAGGGGGCGTTCTTTACGGCTATACCATAGAGAACGACCCCTTTTTATGTTACTCACGACTACGTCAACGGTTGAAGGTCAACGGATTACTAAATACCTCGGCATCGTAAATGGCGAAGCCATCATTGGTGCCAACATTGTAAAGGATTTTTTTGCCAACATTTCAGACATCGTCGGTGGTCGGTCCGGGGCTTACGAGCAGGGCCTGCGCGAGGCTAAGAGTATCGCACTTAAGGAAATGATCGATCAGGCTCAACGGCTCGGTGCCAACGCTATCATCGGCATCGACCTCGACTATGAAACCATCGGCGGCAACGGTTCCATGCTGATGGTGTCCGCTAACGGTACGGCGGTGGTTATTGACTAATGAAGAGACGCAACATGTTGCGTCTCTTCATCAATTAAAACCGATCATCTTCATCCTCGTCGTCTTCGCCGAAGGACGAGCCGGGATTGAACATCGAGCCGAGCAGGTCTTTGAACTGCTGACCGGTATCCATCGCTTTCTTACCTACCAGTGAGTGTTCGGCCAGGCCGTGCAGAGCGAACTCCATCATGAACAGCTTTTCGGCTTTGCTCAGACGGGGCATAAACTGATCCACTACATCGTCTAACCCATCAATGGTTTTCAGGCGGGCCTCATAGTCGCGGTTGGTCAGGTCGTTCAGGATATCCATTGTGTTGCCATCGCCGAACCAGTCCGTAACCTTCTTGTACGGGTTGCCGCGCTTGTCTTTTTTTGCCTTTTCGGGGTTCGGGAAGTAATTCAGAAACTGATTCCGGATGGCTTTCCCAATCAGGCTCTGCGCTACAATAACCGGCCCTTCTACCTCACCTTCGTACACGAGCTCCACCTTACCGCAGATAGCTGGAACCACTCCGTATAGATCGGCAACACGTACGTAGGTTTCTTTTTCGCTGTTGAGCAGGGACCGTCGCTCGGCCGAAGAAAGCAGATTTTCGTAGGCTGAAATGGTCATTCGGGCCGATACGCCCGACTTGGCATCGACATACTCACTCTCGCGGGCTTCCATCGCAATCTGCTCGATTAGCGTAGCCACCAGGTCGTTGGTTTTTACCATACCCTTCTGCTCCGATTTCACGATGGCTTCCTGCTGCGTAATCTTCTTGCCAATCTCAATCGACTTCGGATAATGGGTCACGATCTGACTGTCGATCCGGTCTTTCAACGGCGTCACAATGCTGCCCCGGTTCGTGTAATCTTCCGGGTTAGCTGTAAAGACGAACTGAATGTCGAGCGGCAGCCGCAGCTTGAACCCCCGAATCTGAATGTCGCCTTCCTGCAAAATGTTGAACAGCGACACCTGAATCCGGGCCTGTAAATCGGGCAGTTCGTTGATGACAAAAATACACCGGTGCGAACGCGGAATCAGGCCGAAGTGAATCGTCCGTTCATCCGAGTAGGGCAATTTCAGCGTAGCCGCTTTAATAGGGTCTACATCGCCGATTAAGTCAGCCACCGATACGTCGGGCGTCGCCAGTTTTTCGGTGTAGCGGTCGGCGCGGGGCAACCAGCTGATGGGTGTATTGTCGCCCTGTTGGGCAATCAGGTCAATGGCAAAACGGGAGAGCGGATTGAGCGGATCGTCGTTGAGTTCGGACCCTTCAACTATCGGAATGTACTCGTCCAATAGATTCACCATCAGCCGCGCAATCCGGGTTTTAGCCTGTCCGCGCAGCCCCAGCAGGTTAATGTGGTGCATGGACAGAATGGCCCGTTCCACATCAGGAATAACGGTTTCTTCGTAGCCCCAGATGCCCGGGAAAACCTGTTCTTTCGTTTTTAATTTTTCGATGAGATTATCGCGGAGTTCCTGTTTGATGGAGCGCGACTGGTACCCGGCGGCTTTCAATGCACCGAGCGTTTTGATAGCCTTTAATTCGTTCGCTTTCAGATTGTGGTAGCTCATTAAAACAGGGGGATTTGATACGGGGTAGCCCTTGCGGGAATAACAGGCTTTTCGGGGAAATGGTTTTTGGCCAATCGGCCCGTATGAAAAACAGTTGGTCGGTCGGCGAAAGCCTTGCCGAAACAGCATAGACGTTGTAATCCTCCTGCATTCCCGATACATTTGGTTCTAAAATAAGAATGGTATAAATACCGGAAAAAGTTGAAATTCTTTTGTCTCTTTTTGTTAACGACCTTATTGCTCTTTGCCTGTTCGACGCAACAGAGCAAACAGTTCACCATTGGGTTTTCGCAGCGTACCGAAGCCGATACTTGGCGTAAAACCATGCTGGAAAGCATGAACCGGGAGTTGTCATTTAGTCCTGATATTAATTTCGTGGTGAAAGATGCCGGTGGGCAGAGTGCGAGACAGGTGAAGCAGATTCAGGAACTCATCGACCAGCGGGTTGATCTGCTGATCGTTTCACCCAATGCTGCCCAGCCTATTACCCCCATTGTTGAAAAAGCGTACCAACAGGGTATTCCGGTGATTGTAGTGGATCGGCGCACGGCGTCTGACCAGTACACGGCCTACGTTGGGGCTAATAACGTGGAGGTCGGTCGCACGGCCGGTATTTACGCCAACGCCCTGCTGAAAGGGGCGGGGAACATTGTAGAAATCGGGGAATCACCCGGGTCATCAGCGGATATTGACCGGCATCGCGGTTTTGCCGACGCCATCAACCGGTACCCCGGTATCAAATTGGTTGCCAAGCTGGAAGGGGACTGGGATAAACAGTCGTTTGCCGGCACGCTGACGCATTTGCTGAAGACCCAGCCAACCATAAATCTCATCTTTGCGCAGAACGACCGGACGGCCCTAAAGGCTTTCCGGGTTTGTCAGCAACTAGGCGTTAGTCAGCAGATCAAAATTATTGGTGTGGATGGACTGCCCGGCAAAAATGAAGGCATTGATCTTGTAGACCGGCATGTTTTGAGTGGTACGGTGCTGTACCCGACCGGCGGTAAAGAAGCCATCCGAACGGCCATTGCCATCCTGAAAAAGCAACCTTTCAGCCGCGAAAACCGGCTGCCAATCACCCTGATCGACTCGTCGAACGTGCGGATTATGAAGCTTCAGAACGAAAAGGTGATTGAACAGCAGGCCGATATTGAGAAACAAAGTCAGCGCATTGCTGAACTCAGCCGTACGTATGCCTCCCAGAAAGACACGCTCTACTTCACATTGGCCAGCCTGATTGTGGCTATGCTCCTGGGGAGTTGGGCGCTATACTTGTTTCGGTCCAAGCAGGCCGCTTACCAAACGCTGGAGCAGCAGAATCAGGAAATACTGGATCAGAAAGACAAGATCGAAGCCGTGTCGGCGCAGGCGCGGCTGGCTACGGAAGAAAAACTCCGGTTTTACTCGTACATCTCCCACGAATTTAATACGCCCCTGAGCCTGATTCTAACGCCAACGGAAGACCTGTTGAGCCAGAAAACCGTGAGTCCGTATGAACTGAAAAGTAACCTGGCACTGATTCAGAAAAATGCCTACCGTCTGCTCCGCCTGATTGATCAGATGCTGGATCTGCGTAAAACCGATGCCGGCAGGCAGCGACTTCACACGTCGGAACAGAATCTGCCCGACTTCATTCAGGACATTGTGCAGGACTTCCGGCCCAAAGCTAAAAAACAGCGTATCGACCTGCAGTTCATCACGACACAGGCTACCGTACCGGTCTGGTTCGATCAGGAGAAACTAGACAAGGTAATCGTTAACCTGCTGTCGAACGCGTTCAAGTACACGCCTGCTGGCGGGCTGATTCACGTTCTGCTGGACGTAGTTGATGCACAGGTACAGATTCGGGTGCGGGATAACGGCGAAGGCATGACTGCCGATGAACAGGCCCACGCTTTTGATTTGTTTTTCAGTGGCACCAAGTCGTTTAATCTGTCAAAAGGGCTGGGGCTGGCCTTGTCGCTGGAGTTTATTCAACTGCATCAGGGCGAGATCCGGGTAGAATCGGAGGTTGGCCGGGGCACAACATTTACCATTTTGATGCCACTGGGTAATCAGCACCTGACGGCGGAGGAAATGACCGGGCCGCTGACCCGGCAACGCCTGCTGATCGATGTGGACGATTCGGAAGTAGGTGCCTCTGTAACGCTGCCCGGCAAACGGGGGCGTACCGTGCTGATTGTTGAGGACAATGATGATCTGCGGGCTTTTCTTACCACGCGGCTGGGCAATGAATTTGATGTTATTGCCGAAGCGGCCGGCGAAAAAGGGTGGGAGCGGGCGCTGGAATGCATCCCCGACCTGATCATCAGTGATATTATGCTGGCGGGTGAAGCCATGCCGGGACGACACCCGTTTGCTGATGCGATGGATGGCCTGCAACTGACGCAGCGCGTAAAAGCCGACCTGCGCACATCGCATATTCCGGTTATTCTGCTGACGGCAAAAGCCCAGATGGAACAGCGGATTGAAGGTGCCCGCGTCGGGGCTGATGCCTACATTACCAAACCGTTCAATACGGCGTATCTGCTCGAAACGATTCGTACAACGTTGGCTAACCGCGAAAAATGGCAACGGCGGTATGCTTCAGACTTCCTGACTCAATCCAGTTCCGGCAACCGGCAGGATAAGAAATTCCTGAATGAGCTAACCGCCCTGATTGAACAGAACTTAAGCGATCCGGCCTTTGGCGTAGAGAAACTAAGCCGCGAGATGGGCCTTTCCCGCGTGCAGCTCTACCGCAAAGTGCAGGCCCTGCTGGATATGAACGTGATGGATTATCTGACCGAAGTCCGTTTAAAGAAAGCAAAATCCCTGCTGCGCGAAACGAACAGGCCCATGTCTGAAATAGCAGACGAGACAGGTTTCAGTTCGCCCGCCTACTTCACAACGTTCTTCAAGCAGCATACCCAAAAGACTCCGTCTGAATACCGGAAGTCGCCGGTTAACGCCTAATGTGTTTCCATTCTACCCGTTCGCTGGCCAAACAACGGGCTTTGCACAGTATCTATAGTCTATTGCAACTGGGCGACTGACCTACAGCGACATTACGAGACACACCTCGACGCGTTTCAGACACTCGCGAAGGCTTATACCATTAAAAAGAAGAACGGGCCACCAGCAAGACCACAATCAATCTGCGTCTCGCCAGCGGTGGCGGGTTTGCCATCCTACTCAACCGACTGTGATTCGTAGCGACGCGTGTAACAAAAGCTGAAATTCCTGTTCTAAAACCTAAAGTGAATTCAAATTTTAAACACATAAGCTGTTGTTAGTCAATATATTATGTGTTTCGATTCATTTTAGAAGTATTTGAACGATTACCGAAAGTTTAGCTGATAGAGCTGATCTAAGTTTGACTCGAAATCAATGTCCAGCCCGACACTTCGAGTCAGCCATGCGTCAGAAACAACGTATTTTCTTTTGGTCCATCACAGCCGCTTTAGGTGGCTTCCTTTTTGGTTTCGATACCGCTGTCATCTCCGGTGTTGAGCAGACCCTCCAGACCCTCTGGCACCTCAGCGTCTGGGAGCATGGCCTAACAGTATCCATCGCGCTTATCGGTACAGTGATCGGCTCCATGACGGGCGGCATCCCCGCCGAGCGACTCGGGCGTAAACGCACGCTTTTCTGGATTGCCATTCTGTATCTGTTAGCCTCGCTCGGAACAGCACTCGCGCCAACCTGGTCTATCTTTCTCGTTTTTCGTTTTTTGGGCGGTTTAGGCGTTGGCGCATCGTCGGTGGCCGCACCCATGTACATTACCGAAATCTCACCAGCTAAATCGCGCGGTAAACTCGTCGGCCTGTTCCAGTTCAATGTTGTTTTCGGTATCCTGATTGCTTATCTCTCCAACTTCCTGCTTGCCGATGTGGGTGCCCAGCCCTGGCGCTGGATGCTGGGTGTACAGGCACTGCCGTCGCTGATCTTCCTGATTGCTGTTCTTAACATCCCGGAAAGCCCAAGGTGGCTGTTGCTCAGGAAAGGGCAGCGGTCCGGCGATCCGCGGTCCGACGATCCGCGGTCCGGCGATCCGGTGGCGGAGGCCCGTGCGGTGCTTAACATGATTGACCCCGACACGGCCGAACAAACACTGATTGCCATTCAGCAAAGCAACACGACGACAGCCGCTTCGGCCCGGCTCTTTTCGGGAAAATATAATACCCCAATTATGCTGGCCGTATTGTTCGCGGTCTTCAACCAGGTTTCGGGTATCAACGCCATCATTTATTACGCCCCCCGCATTTTTGAAATGACGGGGCTCGGTAAAAGCTCATCCCTGCTCTCCTCAGCTGGTATTGGTCTGATTAACCTTGTTTTCACCCTGCTTTCCATGAACCTCATCGACCGCTACGGTCGGCGTACACTCATGAAAATCGGATCGGTGGGGCTTATTCTGATGCTGGGTTTGGTTGCCCGCGCCTTCTACGTAGAAGATTTTAGCGGTATGACCGTGCCGTTCCTCCTGTTTGGCTACATCGCTTTTTTTGGCTTCTCGCAGGGGGCTGTGATTTGGGTGTTCATCTCCGAAATTTTCCCCAACGAAGTCCGGGCGAGCGGGCAGGCCCTCGGCAGCTTTACGCACTGGCTCATGGCAGCCATCATCACCTTCACGTTCCCGTACCTCTCCGAGCGATTCGGGGGCGGTAATACCTTCCTCTTTTTCACCGCTATGATGGTACTGCAACTGCTGTTTGTGCTGCGCATCATGCCCGAAACCAAAGGAACCAGCCTGGAGAAAATAGACCGGACCGTTTTCGCCCATTAACCCATTTTTAGCTATGACACCAACCATCACCTGTTTCGGCGAAATCCTCTGGGATGTGCTGCCGACCAGTAAACAACCCGGCGGTGCCCCTATGAACGTGGCCGCCGACCTACGAAACTTTGGTCTGAATGCTCAACTCATCAGCCGCGTCGGTACTGATGAACTGGGCAGCGAACTACTGGATTTTCTAACCCGCAAAGGCATTCCTACTGAATTGATACAGGTGGGTCAGTCGCACCTGACGGGGGTAGCCAAAGCCAATGTTTCGGATAGTAACGAGGTAACCTACAAGATTGTGCAGCCCGTAGCCTGGGATTATATTCAGCTGGAGCCCAACCTGCTCGATGTGGTCCGACAGAGCGATGTGTTCGTGTACGGTAGCCTGGCCGCACGAAGTTCGCAAACGCGTGAAACGCTGCTGGCCCTGCTGGCCGTAGCGCCTTACACCGTATTCGACGTTAATCTGCGCGCCCCTCACTACGACCGGGCAATGGTTGAAGAACTGTTGCAACAGGCCGACGTCGCTAAAATTAATGAGCACGAACTGGTGGAACTGGCTGGCTGGTATGGTGAAGGAAACGATCTGCACGGGGCCATTTATCAGCTGCGCGAGCGCTATCAACTCGAAAAACTATGCGCGACGCTGGGTGGCGACGGAGCCGTGCTGCTCGATGAAACAGGCATGTATAGTCAGGTAGGCTTTCCTATCAACGTGGAGGATACCATTGGTAGTGGTGACGCCTTTCTGGCCGCTTTTCTCTATAAAACCTTACAGGGTGAATCCGCCGGGAAGACCCTGGAATTTGCCTGTGCAACCGGCGCTTACGTAGCCACGCAACAGGGTGCGACGCCCGCTTTTTCGGCTGAAACCATCGCTGCAACCCTGCACCTGCAACCGCTCTGAACAAGACTATTACCTGCTGATAACTCGTTCTTTCTAACCACTAATCCAGTTATACACACAAAGAAGTATTTATTTGCGTAGGTAGCCTTGTTGCTAACAGGTATTAACATTAGCCATCTGTCAGATGAGATTTTACCCTGTTTAATAATTTGTCATTATGCAAAAATTCCTTTTACCCCTTGCTCTGCTGACTACGTTAAACGCTTTTGGGCAGACCGCAAAACCCGATGAGACGTATCGTCCCCGATACCACTTTTCGGCACCCAAAGGCTGGATCAACGATCCCAATGGCCTTATTTACGCCAATGGGCAGTACCATTTGTTTTACCAGCACAACCCGTTTGGTAATGAATGGGGACACATGAGCTGGGGCCATGCGGTGAGCAAAGACCTGTTGAACTGGCAAAATCTGCCGCTGGCTATTCCGGAGTTTACCCATCCCGATAGTAAGTTAAGTACCGCCATTTTCTCGGGTAGTGCTGTCCTTGATAAAGACAATACGAGCGGACTTTGTCCGGCAGGAACGAAAGGCTGCCTGGTGGCCGTCTACACGGGTAATGTCTCGGCGGGCGACAAACAGACCGCGCAGTACCAGAATCTGGCCTATAGTGCCGATCAGGGGCTAACCTGGACGGAGTACGCTGGTAACCCGGTGCTGGATTTGAAAACCAAAGAGTTTCGTGACCCAAATGTGTTCTGGTATGCTCCGCAGCAAAAATGGCTGATGACGGTGATTAAGCCGACCGATCATCAGGCCGCGTTCTACGAGTCGAAAAACCTCAAAGACTGGACGTTGCTGAGCCTCTTTGGTCCGCAGGGCGATACAACTAAAGTCTGGGAATGTCCTGCCTTGTTTCAGGTACCAATTGAAGGAAGTTCAGATAAGAAGTGGGTGCTGACACTCTCGAGTGGGCACCGGCAGAAAAATTACCTCGCCATGCAGTATTTTGTGGGCGATTTCGATGGGAAAACCTTCACGGCTCAACCGCAGAAAGAGATTCTGTATGTGGATGAGGGTAAAGATTACTACGCAGCCATACCCTTCAATGACCTGCCCAATACCCGCAAAAAGCCGATTATGATTGGCTGGCTCAACGACTGGGAATACGCTAATAAACTACCAACGTCGCCTTTTAAAGGAGCCATGTCGGTCCCGCGTGAAATTAGTCTGACAAACACCCCCGATGGCTATCGGCTGGTGCAGACACCGGTTTCACTGGCGGGCCGACGCGGGAAACCAACTAACAAAACTAACCTGACCGTGAGTGGACCGATGCCGCTCGATTTTACGGGTGAATCTTACGAACTGGAAGCGGAGATTGCGCTTGGTTCAGCAAAGCAGGTTAGCATTCTACTCCTGAAAAGTGGCGACGAAACCAGCACTCTAACCTACGATGCTGCAACCAGTACGCTGTCTTTCGACCGCACTAAGTCGGGCAATGTGGGCTTCAGCGACCGGTTTCCGAGTGTAGAGTCAGTAGTGGTAAAACCACAGAAGGGCACGCTGAGACTGCACCTGCTGGTTGATGCGTCCATCGTGGAGATATTTGCCAATGATGGTCAGCAGGTTATGACGGAACTGGTATTTCCGACTAAACACGAAGGCAAACTTGAGTTGCAGTCAGTGGGGGGCAGTGCTGTTTTCAAAACACTAATGATCTGGCCAATTAAATAAAGCCCTCTCCATACGAACACATCGCCATATAGTCAGCCTCCTCAGTAGCTTGAGGGGGCTTTGCTGTATGTAGCAGGCCGGGCATTGGCGATAATGTTATAGCGCTTGCTCGGCTGGCAACCTGTGTTGATCCAGGTTTGTGACGTAAACGCACTTATAGTCAATCTTATAGCTCAATTAACGTCCAGAAAAGCCACGTTAGTGATGGACCTGTTTTCTTGAGGACGCCATTTGATAACTTTAACTAAATTATTAAGTACATAAAGTCTAAGGTAATACTATTCTATAGTAGGTTTGAGAATTGATCACAACAGGAGGTTTAACAAAGATTATTTATAATAATAGATAAATAATTCTTTAAATGTTTATATTTATGTGTTATCGAAAATAAATAGTTAAAATTTGATAATTATCGTAAATACACATACTGGTTTTTACTCGTATATACTTCGATCGTTTTGTCATTAACTTTTATTGTAAAAAAAGTGACGACTTACTCGTTAACGTATCTAAACAATAAATCCAACCAATCAATCACATAATCAGATGGAAAAGCTAACAAGGAACCGGGACAAAACCACTCAGCGCATTGTAGAGGCTCTGGAAGAAGTAATAGCCGAGCATGGCCTGGAAGGCGTAGGTGTAAACCGGGTAGCCGAAAAAGCTGGCGTTAGTAAAGTGCTTATCTACCGGTATTTTGGCGGTATTGACGGCCTGATGCATTACTACGTAAAAATGGGTAAACTGTTTCCGTTGCTTACCCCCGTTGTACTTGATCAGATCCGCCCTATGCACGAGTCGGATGTGGCTAAAATCTGGTCCCGTCAGGTGCTACAAACCTACCGTTCGTTCCGCAGCCTGAAAGCAGCTCGTGAAGTAATCAAAGCAACAATCGTTGAAAACGATTCAACAGCCGATATCACCAGTAAGGCAGTTGATGAAGAAATGACGCGCCTGGTTGAGCAGCTGTCGTTTGTAGAGGGTGCCGATACCAAAGCGCTCTCGGCCGTAATTCTGGGTGCTATGTCGTATCTGACGATCATGGCGCAAAACAACCGGACTATGATTGGCCTTGACCTGCGGAGCGAGGAAGGCTGGCAGCGGATCGAAAATGCTGTCCGTGTTATTTACAGTGCGTTGAATAAAATGGCGGTTGAGTCACCAGCTACCAACATCGGGGTGCAGCTCAGAGCGACTGCCATGCCGGTTAGTCAGTGGTAGAGTAACCATTGCCATTGAGTCGCTGTTCTTTGCGCATTTTCCACATCGTTTTGATAAAGCCGGGCGGGTTACGCTCCGGCTTTTCTGGTTTGAACCGCATGTAGTTATGTAGCTGACTTACCTGTAGTTTTAACGAACACCGTTAAAACCAGTTTGCTACGAACTGAGGGGGTAGACGAAGTAATTTGCCCTGATAAGAGCAATAAAAAAGGGCCGCATGAACGCGGCCCCCTGGGTAATTGTGGGTTTACTTCGCGCTCTTTTTATCCTTAGACGGAACGCTTAGGGGTGTAAAACCGGTTTCGCTCTGTTCGTATTTGGGCACTTTAGGCGCACCATGTACTTTGGGAGCCTTTGTCGCCACTTTCTTGATGTTCTTGTTCTTCTTTTCCTCGTGAGCCATGATCTTCCTGTGTTTGAAGGTAGAACACAAGCCAGTAGAAAACGCTTTAATTAAATAGTGGCTTCGCCGGAGACTAGACCGTGGTTCCGGTTTGATCTGACGTTTAGGAAACGTGTCAATGGGAACAGAGTGGCTTCGCCGGGAATTGAATCGGACCGGCGTCCCGGCCGGATCAACGTTTAGGAAACGTCTACAGAAAGTGGCTTCGCCGGGAATCGAACCCGGATCTAACGTTTAGGAAACGTCTATTCTATCCGTTGAACTACAAAGCCATTGAAAAGCCTGTAAAGTGTTCATGACCTTACAGGCTCCTGATTCGTACGCAAAACTCTCAAAATAAACTCACAACCCCAAACCATCACCGGCCTGATCGGCCAGTTCGCCCAGTGGAATGTCTTTCCAGTTGGGGTAAATGCTGTAATGGCGTTCCCGAACCATCTGATAAAGCAGGTCACGCAGTTCGTCGATGTTTTCCCGATTTTCAGCTGAGATAAATACAACGTGCTCGGCCTTCTGGGCCAGATAAGTCTTCTTGAGGTAGTCGAGGGCGGTGCGCTGCTGAACCGCAACGGATACAGGCTCATGCACGTCGTCTTCCTCCGGTTCGCTATCCAGCCATTCGTCCCGGATCTCGAATTTATCCATCTTGTTAAAGATCAGGACAACCGGTTTATCGGCTGCGCCAATCTCCGCCAGTGTGGTATTGACAACTTCGATCTGCTCTTCAAACAACGGATGGGACACATCGACCACGTGCAGCAGAATGTCTGCTTCACGCACCTCATCGAGCGTTGACTTAAACGATTCGATAAGGGTAGTTGGCAGTTTACGAATAAACCCAACGGTATCGGTCAACAGAAACGGAATGTTGCCCAGCACAACTTTCCGCACGGTCGAATCCACAGTAGCGAAGAGTTTGTTCTCGGCAAATACGTCCGACTTGGCCAGCGTCCGCATCAGTGTCGACTTGCCCACGTTGGTGTACCCCACCAGGGCAACCCGCACTAAGCGATCACGCTCTTTACGCCGGGTCTGACTCTGCCGGTCGATTTTCTCCAGTTTTTCTTTCAGAAATGCAATCCGGTCTTTCACAATCCGGCGGTCCGTTTCCAACTCGGTCTCACCCGGTCCGCGCATCCCAACGCCCCCTTTCTGGCTGGTTAAGTGCGACCACATCCGGGTCAGGCGGGGATACAGGTACTGGTACTGAGCCAGTTCGACCTGCACGCGGGCCTGTGCAGTTTGCGCCCGCATCGAAAAGATGTTCAAAATCAGCAGGCTGCGGTCAAGGACTTTGATTTCCTTGAACGTGTCCTCCAGATTCCGTACCTGTGATGGCGTCAGATCATCATCGAAAATGATCATGTCCACCGGGTGTTCGATAATGTATGTCTGAATCTCTTCTAATTTTCCTTTGCCTACATACGTGCGTGTATCGGGCCGGTCAAGGCGCTGAGAGAATGATTTCAAGGTTGTAACACCGGATGTCTCGGCCAGAAAAGCCAGTTCATCCAAATATTCCTGCGTCCGCTCGGCTGATTGCTTCTGCGTGACCAAGGCCACCAGTACAGCGGTTTCGGGTTTTTCGTGGGTATCGTGCATATCGGATTTAGTCTGTCTCGTAAAGAAATAAAACTACCCGCAACCGCTAAAAGTTTCGGTATATACGTTTACCTGTTTTTCGCAAAATGACCCTTTTTTCGGCTGACATAGCTCATTTTTTGGCCACTTATTTCAACGTCCATCGGTACCCTCCGACTGAGCAGGGCGGACTGTATAAACGCTCGAACCGGCCTGTCAGGCGGTTAGGGCTGGCTCTCGAACCCGGCCCTGCGCTGACCAACTGGGTCGTTGGACAACAGGTAGATGCGCTGTGGGTACACCGGCCGTGGCAGTTAGCGCCGGATGCGCTGCCATCCGATGTAAGTGTACTCTATAATCACTTGCCTTTTGACGAAACACTGACGATGGGATTCAACCAGCCGCTGGCAAATCAACTCGGCCTGACAGCGGTTGAGCCAATAGGCTATAAACAAACGGAAGCGCTGCCAGCCCGTGCTATTGGGACGATTGGAGATCTCCCGTCCCGTACGTTCATGAATTGGTGCCATTGGGTAGAACAGGCCTTTGGGGGGTACGATCAGACTGTTCCCGGACGGGCTGATTTATTGAATCGAGTGGCGGTGGTTGGGGCAATGAACGACCAATTGATTCTGGAAGCAGCGAAGCGGGGAGCCAGCCTGTACCTGACCGGACAATACCGGAAATCAGCACAAAAAGCGGTCGATGAAACTGGTATGGCTGTGATAGCGGTTGGCCATCGGCGAAGCGAAGAGTGGGGCTTACATACCTTAGCTTCAATTCTGCATATACATTACCCGGAGCTTGCCGTGCTAACGTTTCTACCAGATAAAGCGCCGTAAAAGCAGAAAAGACCGGGAAGCCGGTCTTTTCTGCTTTTACGTTACGGTGTCGGGTTTGAGAACCCGACACCACGCTATTTGGCATAGGCAACGGCCCGCATCTCGCGAATAACCGTCACTTTAATCTGGCCGGGATACTGCATTTCTTTCTCGATTTTCTGCGAGATTTCGTACGATAGTGTGTTCGCCCGGTCATCGGTCACATGATCGGCGTCGACCATCACGCGGAGTTCGCGGCCCGCCTGAATAGCGTAACACTTCTGAACACCGGGGAAATTAGTGGCCAGCAATTCAAGCTCTTTCAGCCGCTTGATATACGACTCCATCATTTCGCGTCGGGCTCCGGGCCGCGAGCCTGATACGGCATCGCATACCTGCACAATGGGCGAAATCATGGTGGTCATCTCGATCTCGTCGTGGTGAGCACCAATGGCATTGATAACCTCGGGGTTCTCTTTGTACTTCTTCGCCAACTCCATACCCAGAATGGCGTGGGGCAATTCGGCCTCTTCATGCCAGACTTTACCAATATCGTGGAGCAGACCGGCCCGTTTCGCCAGCTTGGCGTTCAGCCCCAGTTCGGCCGCCATAGTGGCGCAAAGCTTAGCTACCTCGCGTGAGTGCTGCAACAGATTCTGACCGTAACTGGACCGGAAACGCATCCGGCCTACCATCTTGATCAGTTCCGGGTGCAGGCCATGAATGCCGAGGTCGATAACAGTCCGTTCGCCAATCTCAACAATTTCATCCTCGATGTTTTTGCGGGTCTTGGCAACGACCTCCTCAATACGGGCGGGGTGAATCCGGCCATCCTGCACCAGCCGGTGTAGCGACAGGCGGGCGATCTCCCGCCGGACGGGATCGAACCCTGAAATGATAATAGCTTCCGGTGTATCATCGACAATGAACTCAACGCCCGTAGCGGCTTCCAGCGCGCGGATATTACGACCTTCGCGCCCGATAATCTTACCCTTTACATCGTCAGATTCGATGTTAAAGACTGATACGCAGTTTTCGATGGCGTGTTCGGTAGCCGTCCGCTGAATGGTTTCGATCACCACCTTTTTTGCTTCTTTGGTGGCCGTCAATTTCGCTTCTTCAACGATGTTTTTGACGTAGGACGACGCCCGTGTTTCGGCTTCAGCCTTCAGCGTGTCGATGAGTTGTTCGCGGGCTTCGTCGGCGGTCAGGCTGGCGATGCGTTCCAATTGGCTAACCTGTTCGGCCAGCATCTTATCGGCTTCGGCCTGCCGTTTGTCGGCCGCTTCAAACTTAAGGGCAAGGCTATTTTTCTGCTGATCCAGCGCGTTCCGCTGCTGATCAAGGGTTTTTCGCTGTTCGTCAACGGCTTTTTTCAGATCGTCGAGTTCGGTTTCCCGGCGTTTGCTTTGTTCCCGCAGTTGGTTTAATTGTTGCTCGCGCTGCTTGAGCGCGTTTTCATTTTGCTGAAGTAAATTTCTCTTTTGGTTCGTCGATTCTTCAAATTCAACTTTCAGCTTCAGGTATTTTTCCTTGGCTTCCAGCATCCGGTCTTTCTTTATTGATTCGGCCTGTATTTCAGCATTTTTAAGAATCAGGGACGCTTTTTCTTCCGCTTCCCGTTCTTTGCTGCCGAAGGCTTTGCTGAGCATTTTACGGCCCACAAATACACCAACGCCCAACGCCAGCAGGTTGGTCAGGAGTATTAGTAATAATGAGTTTTCCATGAAACATATATCGTTTTTTGGTTGAACATAAACTATGCACAACCGGCCGCGATACGTCTGTCACCGAAAAAACTCTACGCTATTCAGGTGTTAAATCGTTGTCAGTCAAATCTCTATTGGGTCGAGGGTGAAATGACTTTGTCTAACTGAGTGGTTCTGTCAACTACCATTTTCGTAAATCGCTGGGCCTTATCGTCGCCTTTCAGCCGGGCTACCAGACATTCAAGGGCTACCATAGCCATTACGTCCTGTATATCCCGGACGCCTGACTCGCGGTGATGGCGTATCCGTTCCTGAATGAGCTTTCCGGCTTCGCGCAGGAAAAATTCTTCGTCCGGGGGTGTTTTTAACACATACTCCCGGTCAACGATTTTCAGGCGGATCGATAATTGGTCCATCGTTTTCGGAAGGTCATATACCTGTTTTTATCGACAGGAGCAATGACCAGTTTGGGTTTATGACAAGCTACTCAGGTGAGCAATACACCGATCTATTTCCCGGATATACTCGTCGAGTTTTTGTTTTATTTCGGCATTCGAGACCGTATTGGTCGGGTTGTCGCTTACAATCTTACTCAAATCTTTCGGATTTAGAAAGACTTGAGCCGATTCATTTGGTTTTCGTTGTAACTGTTTGACCTGATTTTGGTAGTCCTTTAGTGTATTTTGCAGGGTTTCATTTTCACTTTCCAACTGTTGGACGCGCAAACGTGCTTCGTCTAATAGACGGATCAGCACTTCACTCTTCTGAATGAGCGCATCTAATTGTAGAATAACCTGAAACTCACTCCCCATGTAAAAAAGATCAAAAATAGCGTTTGCTGATCGCCCGGCGACCAGCCGCTTTATTTACGGATAATAGCCCCCAATTCCCGCTCGAAAGCACTCATCAGCCGCTGCATTGTTTTATCAATTACCGCGTCAGTAAGCGTCTGAGTGGAGTCTTGCAGGGTAAAATTCACTGAATATGATTTTTTATCGGCCCCCACATTTTCGCCCTCATAGACATCGAATACGTTGACCGCCCGCAGCAGTTTGCGCTCGGTCTGCCCTGCCAGCCGGTTAATTTGTTCAAACGAAACCGCCTTGTCAAGCACCAGCGAGAGGTCGCGCCGGACTTCGGGGAAACGAGGTACTTCGTCGTAAACCACCTTGCTGTTGTACAGTTTCGTCAACGCGGTCCAGTCAAAGTCGGCGTAGAAAACGGGTTGTTTCAAATCAACTAACCGAGCCAGTTTTGGCTGAACAAGACCCAGACTTACTACCGGTTTTTTATTGACCAGATACGTTAACCCATACTGAAAAAGCGTTGTGTCGGCGGGTTGCGTATCTACATTTTTCACCCGGAACATATGCAGCACCGTTTGCACCGCAGCCGCCAGATCGTGATACGTGGCCGGTTGAGCTTTGTGCTGCCAGGTTTCGGCAGTGCGGTTTCCCGTCAGGGCGAGGGCCAGCCGGTAACTCTCCACATATTTGCCTGACTCACCAGCCTGACCCGGTTTCCGGTAATATACTTTCCCCAGGTCAAAGACTTTCGTGTCGCGCTGGCGTCGGTTGATGTTGTAGACCAGTGTTTCCAGGGTTGAGAACAGCATCGACTGCCGCATTACGGACAGGTCTTCGCTCAGCGGATTCAGCAGCGTAACGTCCGCACCAGGAAGGATAGCCCGGATCGCATCGTGGTAAGACGGCCGCGTGAGCGAAACTGTTACGATTTCGTAAAAACCAGTGGCTGCCAGCGCCTGACTTACCCGGCGCTGTAACTCGTTGACATCCGTTTTGGGGAACTCCGACAGCGAATCCGCACCAAGATGATCAGACAGGGGTACGTTGTCGACTCCATAAATCCGGAGAATCTCTTCGATCACATCGGCCTCCCGGGTTACATCGACCCGGTAGGGCGGCACCAGCGCCGTGAAGCCTGCTTCCGTTAGGTTCTCTGTCCGAATATCAAGACTGTGCAGGGTTTGGTGAATTAGCGTGTGGTCGAGTTTGATACCAATCAGCCGGTCAATGTTTTTGTAGGATACCGGCACCACGAAATCCTCAATCGGATTCGGGTATATATCCGTTATTTCCGACGAGACAACTCCGCCCGCAATTTCCTGCAACAGCAAGGCTGCCCGTTTAAGCGCGTAGATTGGCATGTTCGGGTCGGTACCGCGTTCAAACCGAAACGAGGCATCTGTTTTCAGGCCGTGATACTGCGCTGTTTTCCGAACGGATACCGGAGAGAAATACGCCGACTCCAGAAAGATCTTATTTGTTGCTGTGGTTACCCCGGATGACTTGCCGCCAAAAACACCCGCTATACACATGGGTTTCTCGGCATCACAAATCATCAGGTCGGTAGCGGAGAGCTTGCGTTCCACCCCGTCGAGCGTAACAAAAGGAGTTCCGGCGGGCAGTGTCTTCACACGAACCTGATGCCCCGTAATCTGATCGGCATCGAAGGCATGCAAGGGCTGACCCAGGTCGTGACAGACAAAATTGGTCACATCGACCACGTTATTAATTGGCGTCAGACCAATGCTCAGCAACCGCTGTTTTAACCAGTCCGGCGATTCTCCGACAGTAAGGTTGGTGATCGTTACGCCACAGTAGCGGGGGCAGGCTTCGGTATCGTCCACACGCACATCCATCGGCAGGTCCGTATTTGCGACGGCAAAATCAGCGACGGAAGGTAGGGTCAGTTCCCGGTTGAGAACGGCCTTCAGATCGCGGGCCACGCCAAGGTGCGATGCGGCATCGGCCCGGTTGGGCGTAAGGCCAATTTCAATGCGGTAATCCGCTTCGAGGTTGAAATAACGGGCCGCCGGGGTACCATTTGGCAGGTCGGTTGTCAGCACCATAATGCCGTCATGCGATGTGCCGAAGCCTATTTCATCTTCGGCGCACAGCATACCTTCGGAAGCCGCTCCCCGGATTTTAGCTTTTTTAATCTGAAAAGATTCGGCAGGTGACCCTGATTTACCCGTTGGGTACAGGGTGGCACCCACCAGCGCCACAATCACCTTCTGACCCGCCCGAACGTTGGGTGCTCCGCAAACGATGGGTAATGGCTGACCGGTACCCGCGTCAACGGTTGTCAGGCTCAATTTATCCGCTTCGGGGTGTTTTTCACAGGTTAGCACTTCGCCGACAACCAGTCCGGCAAGGCCACCGGGAATGGCCTCAACTTTTTCGATATGTTCAACTTCAAGGCCGGTAGCGGTCAGGCGCTGGCCCACCGTTTCCGGATCTTCAGAAAGGTCAATGAACTGAGAAAGCCATTTATACGAAATCTCCATACGGCGGCATAAGCGATTGAAACCGCAAAGGTAGACAAAAATGCAAGGGGCACAGGCCAAAGCGACCGGGGAAAATTAATCCGGCCGACCGGCTCAGTGACCGGCATAGCGTTCGCCCGCCCGTACGGCAACGGGTAGCGTATTTTCGGCGGGTGGGAGAGGACAGGCATAATCGGGAGCGTAGGCACAGTAAGGATTATAAGCCGCGTTGAAGTCCAGCACCACCTTATTTTCGGTGATAGCCGACGGTTCTAAATCAATATAGCGGCCTCCGCCGTAGGTTTCATGACCCGAGGTCGCGTCTTTAAACAAAACAGACAAGGTGCCATCGTGCCGGACAATCAGCACCCGGCACAGGGTATCATTGAGCTTAAACACAGCATGGGCATACTTCTCATATACTTCTTCGGAGCCGTCGCTTAGGGGCACGATTAATTTTTGTGTTTTATCGGCAAAAGGTTCGAGCCGGGCAGTGACGCGGAAGGTAAGCGAGGGGTCAAAATAGGAAAGACCCTTAAAGTGGGCTTTGTCAGCAATGGGCGAATCAGCACTGGTCCGGTAAAACTGGTCTTTTTTCTGCCGGGCTTCGGTCAACTGTTTTTGATACGCTTCGGGCGTGATTGAATCGAGCGAGGAATCACTTTGATTGAAAAGCGTAACGTAACTAACTATTGCTAACAAAATGATAATACCGATGAATAAGTAAGGTTTTGAAATCATCTCAATATAATATAGGGACAAAAAGGTTAAAATCAGATTAATGCCTAATTTTGTCAATCAAGAAAGTAACCATTGGGCTACATCTTCTCAGTAAGGCTTGTTTGCAATCCACACCCGCTTATAACGTCTTATTATTTTTATTCCGTTCATCAACTAAGTAGTACCCACCGTTTATGCCGCAACTTATAGAACTGAAAACATTTACTTCTGACGCTGGACAGTTAACTGTTTTTGAAAACATTATCCCCGGAGCTATTCAGCGGGTTTTTTACATATATGGTGTGGGCGAGGGTGAACGGGCGGGTCATCGGCATAAAAAAACATGGAATGCGCTGGTGTGTTTGAACGGCAGCTGCCGCGTTTATTGCAATAATGGTGAAACAGAGCAAACCTACTGGCTCAATACGCCGAATCAATGTCTGATTCTGGAGCCGGAAGACTGGCATACCATGGATAAATTCACACCCGATGCGATCCTGCTGGTGGTGTCGAATCAACGCTACGATCAGGCTGATTACATCGACGAGCCGTACCCTGCCCTCCGGGAAGCCACTGTATGAGGATTCCGTTCCTTGATCTTCAGCGAGTCAATAAACCTTATGAGGTGCAACTCCGTCAGGCTGCCGACCGTGTACTACAGTCGGGCTGGTATGTGCTTGGTCACGAAGTTGATACTTTCGAGCGGGCCTTTGCTCAGTATTGCGGTACCCGGTACTGCGTGGGCGTCGCCAATGGCCTGGATGCCCTGACGCTGGTGCTGAAAGCCTGGAATTTTCCCGCTGGCAGCGAAGTAATCGTACCGGCCAACGCCTACATTGCTACGGTACTGGCTGTGACCCATGCCGGTCTAACCCCCATTCTGGTCGAGCCGGAACTGGCCGACTATACCCTCGACGCGTCCCGTATAGCCGCAGCCGTTACCAGCCGCACACGGGCTGTGGTGGTGCTTCACCTGTATGGGCGCTGCTGCAACATGACTGCTATCAATGAAATAGCCCGGCAATATGGTTTGAAGGTGCTCGAAGATGCGGCTCAGGCGCATGGAGCCTCCTGGCAGGGCGTTCGGGCGGGCGCACTGGGTGATGCCGCTGGTTTTAGTTTTTACCCGACCAAAAATTTGGGTGCTTTGGGCGATGCCGGTGCCATTACAACCAATGATGCTGAACTGGCCGGTCAATTGCGGTGCTGGCGGAACTATGGCTCAACCCAAAAATACCAGGCTGACTACCCCGGGCATAACAGTCGGCTGGATGAGCTGCAGGCGGCTATTCTGAGCGAAAAACTGACCGGGCTGGATGCTGCCAATGGGCGTCGGCGGGAACTGGCCCGCTTTTACAGCAGCACTATTACCCATCCTGCCCTGACGCTTCCTCCGACGGATAGCCTTGAGGCCGATGCCTGGCATTTGTTCGTGGTTCGTCACGCCGACCGCGACCGGTTTCGGGCTGCCCTGCAACAGCAGGGTATCAGTACCGATGTTCATTATCCGATTCCCCCGCATCGGCAGGTCGCCTATCGGGAGCTATTGGGTCATTTGTCGTTTCCCATTACAGAGCAACTCCACCGCGAGGTGATCAGTTTACCGCTTAATTCAACCCTGACCGATGCCGAAGCCGGATACATCGTCAGCGTCATAAATCAATTACCCTTATGAAACTGAGTGTAGTTATTCCGGTTTTTAACAGTGCCCCAACGCTGGCTGCGCTGGTAAGCCGTTTGCAGGCCTGCCTAAGCGGGTTATCGTTTGAACTGGTGCTGGTAAACGACGGTAGCCGGGACCGTTCGGAAGTTATTGGTAACGAATTGGCCGAACGTTATGACAACGTGCATTTTATCAGTCTCCGCCGGAATTTTGGCGAGTTTAATGCAGTACTCTGTGGTCTTAATTACGCTCGTGGCGAGTTTGTTGCCCTTGTTGACGATGATTTCCAGAACCCGCCGGAAGCTATTCTTACCCTGCTCGAAACAGCCGAAGCGGGCGGACATGATGTTGTATACAGCCGCTACGTGGAGAAGCAGCACAGTGTTGTTCGTAATGCAGGGAGTCAGGTGCTGAACTGGCTGGCCACTCATTTGATTGGTAAACCCCGCACGCTGTATCTGTCCAGTTTTAAACTGATTCGACGGGAGGTAGTGAATGAAATTATTCGGTATAAAGGGCCGTACCCATACATTGACGGATTGATTTTCCGGGCCACCTGCTACGTTACGAGCGTAGAAGTGCCACACCACGCCCGTCAGGATGGGAAGTCGAATTATACCTGGCGTAAATTGATTTCGCTCTTTATGACCGTGATGACGGGCTACTCTGTATTGCCGCTGCGGGTGTTTACTGCCATCGGCGCGCTGTTATTTATGGGTAGCCTGCTGGGTGGAACCGGGTTATTTGTTGCGTCGCTGACCGGGTTGCTAACGGTGTCGGGCTGGCAGATTGTCGTCTGGGTAGTAATGCTGCTGACCGGGTTGCAACTGCTATTCCTGGGCGTGTTGAGTGAATACATCGGTAAACTATTTCTGACTCAGAGCGGACTGCCGCCCTATGTAGTCAAACAGGCGAAAACGGTCAGTCGGTCTTTTCAGCCGACCAATACTTCGGGGGATGATTGGTCGGCGTGAGGAGTACGAAAAGATGTTCCGGGTCGAGCAGCAACTCTGGTGGTATCGGAGTCTGCACGAGCGGGTACTAACCGAAATCACCCGGCAGTTCGGTACCCGGCGCGACCTTCACCTGCTGGACGCTGGTTGTGGTACGGGTGGTTTACTGGTGTTTCTGCAACAACAGGGCTATGGTAACGCACAGGGCATCGACGGGTCTACGGATGCTGTCGCTTTTTGCTACGAACGCGGCCTATCCGTTGATCTCATTAATTTGACCGATATGAGCGCGTATGAATCCGGCACCTTCGACGTAATCGTCTGCAATGACGTGTTCTGTTATATCGACGAATTAGCTATGCCCGCCCTGCTCCGCGAACTGGCGAGCCGACTCAAGCCCGGTGGTATTCTAATCAGCAATAACAACGCATTCGACGTTTTTCGGGGAGAGCACGACGTAGCCGTTGGTAGCGCGCGCCGGTTTGTCCGGGCCGATTTTGATACGCTGATACCGGCTGCCGGACTTCATATCCATCAATCGACCTACTGGAGTTTTATTCTATCCCCACTCATTCTGATCATCCGGCGATGGCAGGCGTTGCAACTGCGGCTGAATCCGGCCAAAAAAACCGTGACATCGGACGTCGACTTACCCGCTCCCTGGCTGAATGAAACGTTGTATCAGCTGGTCCGGCTGGAAGAGAAGCTTCTTCCCCGAACCCCTTTCGGCAGTTCGCTGTTTCTCACCATGACCAGCTACTGAACCGTGGCCCAACGACGCCACCGCAATACACCTTATGTTTACTGGAATTGTAGAAACAACCGGCAGGGTGACTGCCATTGACACGGAAGGAACAAACCTGACGTTCCATATCGAATCACCGATCACCCACGAATTAACCATTGATCAAAGCGTGAGCCATAACGGTGTCTGCCTGACGGTTACGTCCGTTGCGGGTGACCGGTATACGGTAACAGCCGTGGACGAAACGCTGAAGAAGACCAACATCGGCCACCTTGCGCCCGGCACCCGCGTTAATCTGGAGCGGTGTATGCCTGCTACCGGTCGCTTCGACGGCCATATTGTACAGGGCCATGTAGATCAGACGGGCATTTGCACCAGCGTTCAGGATATGAATGGCAGCTGGCTGTACGATTTTCAGTACGACCCCGGCATTGGTAACGTCACTGTCGAAAAAGGCTCTATCTGCATCAACGGCGTCAGCCTGACTGTATTCGATTCGCGGGCGGACGGTTTTCGGGTCACTATCATCCCCTACACCTACGAACACACGACATTTAGCGATCTCAAACCCGGTGATACGGTCAATCTGGAGTTTGATATTGTGGGGAAATACATCAAAAAACTCCTTGGCCACTACCAGTAACCGTTGGTAATCCGTTATTTTTACCAGATAAGTCAGCAAGTTGGTAAGTCAATGAGTCGGTACGTGCTTCGCCTGAAACACGTACCGGCCGGGACTTAGCTACTTGCCGACTTTGGCGCAGCCGCTTACTGACTTACCAACTAATCTCTGAATGAAGAAAATCAGCACCCGCAGTCCCTTTGATTTGCTGATTCATATTGGCCTGGTTCTTGCCCTGTTTACGACGTTGTTTCTGGGCTTTTTCTTTGTTTATCTCCCGTTCTCAACCCACCACGGCCAAACCATTACGGTTCCCGACCTGACCCGGCTCAGTACCGATGAACTTCAAACGTTTTTGAATGACCGGGACCTTCGCTATGAGGTCAGCGATTGTACGTTTGTGGCAGGGGCGGAACCGCTCACCGTGCTGGCTCAATACCCCCGGCCGGGTGCGAATGTGAAGGAGGGCCGCAAAATTTACGTGACCATTACCAAACGGACTGCCCCTTCGGTAGCCATGCCAAAGCTCACCAGCCTGACCTCGCGCTCTGCCGAACTCCGGCTTCGTTCGGATGGGCTGGAAGTGGGTGAGATTCGGTACGCACCCGATCTGGCTAAAAACGCGGTGCTGCGGCAGTTTTATAACGGTCAGGAAATTGCACCCGGTACCCCCGTACCGAAGGGCGCGAAGATTGACCTGGAACTTGGCGATGGTGAGGGGAATACGATGTTTACCATTCCCAACGTTGTCGGTATGCCGCTCGACGAAGCTAAGGTACTCATCAAAGGGTCTAACCTGCAGGTGGGTGTAATTGTGCCCGTCGAAGATCCCGATCAGGCCGTGGGTACGGTGGTTCGGCAAAAGCCCGAACCGCGCTCCGGCGAACGAATCCGGGTAGGTGGTACCGTCGATCTGTGGGTCGTGGGGCCGTTGGATACCGATGAATCTCAGTAATAAATGAGTCAGATAAGTACGCGTTTACCCATACGATTCCGAAAATCCGGCTGGTGGCCGTACCTCCTGCTGATGGTACTGTCTGGCCCGGCCGTGTGGGCGCAGTCAGGTATTCAGCTCGTGCCCATCCGTCCGTTTCAGCCCTGGATGGACAGTCCGGTAGCGCCATCGCCGGCCCGGGTAGAAGCCCTGACACTACCATTTTTTGATGATTTTTCGACATCATCGGCGCAGCCCGATCCTAAACTTTGGGTAGCCAGCTCGGGCGCGTACATTAATAACACACTACCGGTTAACCAGCCTACAGTCAACGTAGCCACATTTGATGGGCTTCGGGCCAATGGGGCACCTTATGTGCTAAACAGCACCGGGCTTTCGTATGGCGCTACGGATACGCTCACCTCGCAGCCGATTGATTTATCGGGTTATGCCGTCGCCGATTCGGTTTACCTGAGTTTTTACTGGCAGCGTAAAGGCTTTGGTGAATTGCCGGATGTGGAAGATTCGCTCCGATTGCAGTTTCAGGCCGCGAACGGCACGTGGCAAACCGTCTGGAAGCAGGCGGGTGGGGTGTTCAGTAACAATTTTGTGCAACAGTTCATCCGGGTCACGCAGCCGTACTTTCACGCCAGTTTTCAGTTCCGCTTTCAGTCGTTTGGCCAGCAGACGGGGGCATTTGACCAATGGCATATCGATTATCTGTACATGAACCGGGGCCGCTCTGTTTTCGACAGATACATTAAAGACATTGCCTGTCGTCAGGCGGTAAGTCCTTACCTGAAACGGTATACGGCCATGCCACTGCGGCAATATTTGGTTAATCCGGCTGCCGAAACGGCCGATTCTGTTACCACCGATATTAATAACCTGTTCAACAACTTCAACTTCACCACCTACCGTTTCACCGTGCAGGATCAAGTGTCGGGGCGACTGGTGCAGGATGTGCAGCAACCACTATCGGCGCTGATTCCGGCGCTGAGTTCGCAGCGAAAGAGTCAGAAGCCCACGTCGTTTATCGGGACAACTGGTACGCGGGCGGTACTGCGGTCGAAGTTCGATGTGCTCACCGCCGATGACCAGAACCCATCTATTCCAACCATTAACCTCCGGCGAAACGATACCATTTCGGGCGTGACGGTGCTGGACGATTACTACGCCTTCGACGATGGAACAGCCGAGGTGGGTGCCCAAATTAACATTCGGCAGTCGAGCGTAGCCATTCGTTTTGTGCTGAACAAGCCTGATACCTTAACCGGTATCAGGATGTGTATTGTACCGGCGGGGAGGGATCAAACCGGACAGGCATTTTCGGTAGGCGTCTACGCCAACAATCACGGCGTGCCGGGTCAACGACTGGCCTCAAAATCAGTTGCGGTGCAGTATAGTAACACACGAAACGGGTTCATGGATTACCGGTTCAATACCAGCGTGATGGTCACCGATACGTTTTTCGTGGGTTATACGCAGATCAACAGCGATTCGCCGTTGGCCGTTGGTTTAGACAAAAACTCTCCCTTTAGGAAGCAAACATTTTCCAGTCTTGCTGGATCGGCCTGGGTACTCGACACTACACTACAGGGGGCGCTTATGATCCGGCCCGTAATAGGGCGGTCAGCCAGCAGCACGATTATTACGGGAGTGAACGACGAACCATCGGCTGCTTTACTCGTATATCCCAATCCGACCCGTGGCCAGTTGACCTGGGGTAACCCGGCGCTGAGTCATATCGACGTAATTGACCTCAGTGGTCGGTTGCTGCAAAGTATCGTTACGGCACCCGAATACCGGTCGGCTACCCTAACTGAATCCCTGCCGGACGGCCTATATTTGCTGCGGCTCTCCGACGGAAAGCGCACTGTTGTACAAAAGATTTTACTCCGAAAATAAGTCTACGTCTATGGATATTACCGTACAAGACCTCAAAGCCCGCTTAGACGCTGGCGAAAAAATCAACCTGATCGACGTTCGTGAGCCGGACGAATATGCGGCCGACAACATTGGTGGTACGCTTATTCCGCTTGGCGAGTTGGCCTACCGGGTCGATGAACTGGAAGATTTACAGAATGAAGAAGTAATAGTGCATTGCCGTTCGGGCAAACGCAGTGCTATGGCCCAGCAGATTCTGGAAGAAAGTGGATTCACCAATGTCCGCAACATGATTGGCGGTATGCTGGCCTACCGGGCACAATAAAAATCTGACCGCAAAGACGCAAAGGAGTACCGCCAAGTGCGTCTGGCGTTACTCCTTTGCAGCTGTTTGAGTTAAGAATAAGCCCCGTTAGGGGCGGCATCTTTGTAGAAGAAGTTGGAGAGGTAAGAGAAATAGTTCCATAGGAACGACATCTTAAATGACTAACTCAAGATGTCGTTCCTATGGAACCACGTCTACCTTGTTGCCGACTTGATCTACAAAGATGCCGTGCCTACCGGCACTTTTAGTTAACTCGAACAACTTTCCTCAAAATTCCTGCTGCATCATCGGCGCTGAACCACTGATAGTCGTTCTGATTCCGAAACCAGGTTAGCTGCCGTTTGGCATACCGCCGGGAGTTTCGCTTTAGCAGGCGTACCATTTCCGCATAGTCATACTGCCCGTCGAGGTACCCGAACACTTCCTGATAGCCAACGGTTTGCAGGGGCGTCAGATGCCGGTAGGGCAGGAGCGAACGGGCTTCCTCAACCAAACCCGCTTCCAGCATAACATCCATTCGGGCATCAATGCGGGCATAGAGTTCCTCGCGCGGCCGGTCGAGCGCAACCAGCACCGGCTGAAAGGGCCGCTCGGCAGTCGATTGCCGGTGAAAGGTGGAGAAGGGCCGTCCCGTTGCCTGGCAGATTTCCAGTGCACGCGTCACCCGGACTGGATTTTGCAGATCGGCAGTTTGGCAATAAACGGGGTCTAACCGGCGCAACTCCGCAACGAGTGGGGCCAGACCATCGGTGAGCAACCGGTCTTTCAGGGCTTCGCGAATAGCCGGATCAACCACTGGCATGTCGTCTAAGCCGAAGCAGACGGCATTGATATACAGGCCCGTTCCCCCCGATAAAATCACCAGATCTTTCTCCTGAAACAGCCTGTCGAGCACGGCAAGGGCTTCGCGTTCGTACTGTCCGGCGTTGATGGAGTGCGTAATGGGGTGCGAGTCGATGAAGTGGTGCCGGATGCCATCCATCTCCGCTGCTGTGGGTTTGGCAGTACCAATCGTTAGTTCCCGATACAGTTGCCGGGAGTCGGCAGAGACCACATCGGTTTGTAAGGCTTTAGCCAACCGGACGCAGAGGGACGTTTTGCCCACGGCCGTAGGCCCAGCCACTACAAGTAAGATTTTTGAATGATTTTTAGTCAAAATAAGAGGCAAAACGAGACTTTTACGGGAAGTTCCACTAAGTAATTATCTCTATATACGTCAGAAAAAACTTTACTTTTGTAGAACCTGATTTCTACAAAAATAGGGCTTTACTCAACAAGGTTAGTTTGGATCAATGTTTTTACTGGTGAACGGCGTGTATGGAATAGCGGTAGTTACCAGATACCCGTAAGCTATGAATATTGATAAGGCAACCTAAAGCCGGTTTTTGTATGGGCAAACAACTTTTTTCAATAGCCGTTCAAGTGCTTTCGTGCTGACCATCAGGCAGGTAATCAGACATAAGTAACTGTGTTTTTAGTTAAATACGTATAACGGAATTGAAAGTCATTGCTTTGAGCGTTTCAAAATTTATCTTTGCTCAAGTTAAGGCAAAAGCCTACTAATCAGTAAGTTACCTACTAAAAGGTTAGTATTAAGTGAGACAAATGGATGAAAACGAGCGGGTACTACTCCCCAACGATCCGCATCAACAAGTACTCAAACGAGCACTCGAAGTGATTTGTGGTAAATGGCGTTTATTTATTATTTTACAACTCAGTGATCAGGCCCGTCGCTACGGCGAACTGCGTCGTATGATTCCGGATATCAGCGAGAAAGTGCTGATTCAGGAATTGAAAGCATTAGTTGTACTTGGCGTTCTTGAGAAGACCATACATAGCGAAACGCCCCCCCGCGTTGAGTATGGGTTGACTGACCGCGGACGTCGGGCTTTGCCTTTAGTGCTGAAAATCAGGCAGATCGGCGAGATTTTCTTAGAGCCTTAATCGCTTCAGCGTTTACTTCTCCTGCCATTACTCAACTTTCCGGCATACTCATCGTTAATTCAGCCCGGAATTAATCCGGCTGATTCATGTGCGTACGAGTGGCGAAATAGATATTGGTTAGCTGGCTGCTGTCTGGATTTCGGCCGGAAAGCCCGTTTATATCTATCGGTCAGTTTATAACCAGTCCGTCTCCGCTTTTCCCGAAAGTCCTGCATGTCAACGTTTATACCTTTAACGTTAGTACTACAGGAGACGGCAGTGGTAACGAAGTAACGGTTCGGGCGTTTCGTAGTGAGCGCCCGCTAACCCGCTTTCAACTGCCCGTTGACGGTCGTGTAACAGGGCGGATTTGCTGATCTGGATGCTAATCGTTTCCCCGAACTATAGATTTATACCGGCAGCGGTGGCAGTGGCTCATTAAATGGTAAGGAGTAAGTTGGTAAGTCAGTAAGTTGGTAAGTGTTCCAGAGCGAAGCACCGCATGGGCGGCCCCGTTACTGACTTACCAACTTATTGACTTACTAACTGACTGACTGACTTATTGACTTACCAACTGACTGACTTACCAACTGACCAACTTATCCCCTCAAAATATCCGGTAGCCAAGGGTTAGGGTGGCGATGCCGAGATAACCGCCAATGTTCTTGTCTTTATAGACCTTCCCCACCGGAATGGCATAGCGCAGGTCCAGGTCCAGGTTTTTGATGGGTGAGATGCCCAGCCCGAAGTCGGCTGCGTACGTAAAGTCCTTTACTTCCAGCACACCCGCATCATACTTGTTGAGCAGGTTCGTGGTCGTGGGCGACGTTGGAATCGGTACAGTAGCAAACCCAATCGTGTTGTTCGCGTTGATTTGCCCGCCCGTGTTACGTATTGCCTGGGCGCTGGTCACGAAAATGAAATTCGGACCGAAATACGCCCGCACCTTACCATCCAGAATCCGGCGACCAATCATAATGGGTACGTTGATGGATTCCAGTGCCGATTCGGACGTGACGTTCAGGCTGGCATTTAATACACCTGGGGCAAAGGAAACCGGCAACGCATTGCTCAGGGCCGGGTTGGCATTCACGTCGAGCGTCACGTCGGTCTTCTGTTTCAGCACGAAGCGGTTGTAGGTCACTTCGGCCTGAATAAAGCCTTTGCGCATATCTTTCCGGGCGAACAGACCGGCAGAATAGCCATAACCGATGCCATTGTTTTTATTGTCGAGTTTAGGGACCTGCACGTTGTCGATGCCGGTAGGCTGCGCCGGAATGGTGGTGTTGCCATGCGTAGCCGTTCCGCCACCTTTTATACCGACGTGAATATCCTTAAACGAAAATTGGGCCGATGCCACCGTAACGGTAAACAGCAGTGCCGCCGTGAGGGGTAGATATCTCATGAGAATACAGTAGAATTAGTTTTGAACGACAACCCGGTTGTAACGGCTGGCGTCGACAGTTGGAATAGTAGCGGTGTATTTGGCGTTGATGTTGCGGATAATCTCGTTCGCCATCAGCGCGTAGCCCGCCGGAGTGAGGTGAATACCATCGAGACTGAACACGCCCCCCGATACATAGGCAGATGAATACGCAACGCCGTTTTGCGTGAACCCTTTAGCCGCCTGATCCAGCACTACATTTGGGTCTACATAGGCTAACCCTTTGGCGTCGGCCTGCGTTTTCATGATGGTATTGAAGTTGGCCGTAGCTGCGCTCAGGTCTTTGATCTCATCCACATCCAGCACCAGCTGCGAGGGCAGCGGATTGGTAGGGCTTAAGCCGTATGGGCCGATTTTAGTGCCAACCGCCGTTGAGCCGATGGTGCTGTATGCGCCGGCTGTATACGCTGAAAGTGTCACCAAATCACCCGCCTGTGACGCACGGATGCCGTTTTTACCCTGAATGACCAGCGCAGCAATCGCCGGGGCACCGGGGTTGGCCTGCTGCACAGCTGCATTAACCGAAGCCAGTATTAACGGTATTGTTACGGTATTGAAGAGCGGAGTCGTTGTGACGTTTGGAATACCAATCACAGCCCCTTTGCGGCTGTTGGCCGTCAGCACATTGATGAGCGCGGTATAATTTGTCTGGAACAATGTTGGATCGGTGAGGGGAGAAGTGCCGCCTGACGTAGCGTAGCCCAGCGCATCGTTGTTACCCATCCAGCAAGTAAAGAACGTCGCGTTGGCGATGTTGTCACTGACGTAGCTGAGGTACGTTTTGAATGGGTCACGAAGGAAACGCTCGAAGTATTGATTTCCCTGTACAGAACCGTAGCCCGGCGTCTGGATATCGGCCATTTTAATGCCGGGAACTCCGAGGTTTTGGTTAACACCCGTGAATTTGCGTAATAACGGGCTGCCGCCCATTGTCGTGCCTCCCCGTGCTGCCCCCGGTGCAACCTGAACAATAGACTTTGCCAGTGTTGCCAGTGTAGGTACGGCAATCAGTTTGAGATAGCCGGAGCCATTAGCCGAATCGGCCGCAAAAAGTGGCTGCACAAAATCGCCCCCGCCTACGGTTTTGAATTGCCCGGCCAGAATGTTTGGGTACGAGTTCAACTGCCCCGACCGGTACAGGCCATTGTCGGCGTAGCCCGCTGTAAGTGAATTACCTACCGCTACATAACGTGAGAAATCAGCCGTGCCCTTGCTGGCAGTTACCCCGGCGTTGGGGTCAACATCATTGTTTTTACAGGCTGTCATGCCCAGCGTTGCCGCCAGCACCAGCCCCCACCTTACCTGCTTGTTAATATGCATACTATAGGCTATTGATTATGAAAAAAAATGGAAAAAATTGTAATGAAATAACGCAAAAATAAGGTTTTTGACGCTTATGACCACATTTAAAAGTGATTATAGGTAACGTCTTTACCCGTGATCTTTGAACAAAGGCCAATGAACCGGGTTGGATAATCAAGGGATTCTGTAATTTCAGGCCCGTTAACCAACCATTTAGTCAACTTAAACCACTTAGAACCAATGGGTCTGTTAAACTTCTTCAAGGGTGTAGGCGAAAAGATTTTCAATCACGATGCCCCAACTGCGGCTGCTACCCCGGCTGCCGACGAGCCACTCAAAGCCAGCGCCTTGCTGCAGCACGTTCAAAAACTGGGCCTGACGTTCAACAAACTGACTGTTAAAACGAATGGTGATACCGTCACGATCACTGGTGAAGTAAACACGCAGGAAGAAGCCGAGAAAATTGCCCTAGCAGTGGGTAATGTAGAAGGTGTACAGGCGGTTGATAATCAATTAGTCGTAGCGAATCCTACGCCCGAAGCCAAGTATCACGAAGTGAAGTCGGGCGATACACTGTCCAAGATTGCGAAGGATGTATACGGCGATCCTATGAAATACGGTGTCATCTTCGAGGCTAATAAGCCGATGCTGAGCGACCCTGACAAGATTTATCCCGGCCAGATTCTGCGTATTCCGCAGTTGTAAGCCGCACTCGTTTTTACGCCAAAAGCCGACCAAGTGGTCGGCTTTTGGCGTTTAAGGCCAAACCAGATCAGAGATTTGGGGCACTATCCGGGATGTTAAAATGCGGGTTTTCAATCAGGCCCAGCGTATTGCCAAACGGATCATACATAACGGCCACCCGAATACCGTCGCCAACATCGGCAATGGGCGAATGTTCCGTTGCGCCCAAGGCCAGAAAATGGTCATGGGCTACTGCTATGTCGGCAACGCCCCAGTAGGTAACGGTGCTGCCATCGGCAGGTGTCAGATTAGGGTCGAGGCCTACTTCGTAGCCACCTACATTGAAACCAACGTAAAATGGCTCATCGAAGTACGGCGCAACGCCCAGCGCACGGGTGTACCAATCTTTAGTTCGGGTTAGCTCGGGGGCTGCGTAGATGACAGTACGCAACCCCAGCAGGGATTGACTTAGCATAGAGACGAGTGGGTTAAGAATTAGTGTCGATCCGGCTTTCCAGTACCTGCTGCACATCGCGGGGTAGATTGGACAAAAAGTCGTAGCCGGTCAGTTTCTGCAAATCATTGACACTGACCAGATAAAACCGCCAGGGTTTATCGGCAGCCGTTTGTATATTCGGAATGTTGACGGCAATCACGCGGGTGTTCACCGAAACCCGGTTCAGGTCATCCTCGCCGACGGGCAACACCACTAAAATCTTCCAGAGGGAGGCCGGTACCGTAATTTTTCCATTGGCAATGCTCGTGGCTGTTCCATTGGCACCGGTGCCACCCACGCCATTCACTCCGGCAATGATGTACACCTCGTTACCAGCCGAGACAAGCTGTCGGGCATAATCCTCCAGATTTTTCCAGACCTCGCGGTTGTGGCGCGGGGCTTGTGGCACGATGTTGGTTAGTAAAAACGTGGAGTTATTCTCGTCGTCGGTTCCGTCACGGTCGTCCGATGGGCAGAGATGGCCCCGGTCGAAGCCGGTATTGGTGTAGTCGCTCGTTTTAGCGGCAAACCACGTAAACGGCAGGGTAGGGTCGGGCCGGAAGTTGTTGCTTCGTTTGGCATCCCCTTTCCAGGCCGTGCTGAGGTGCCAGCTTACCCAGTTGGCAATGCCCCGGTCGCGGCTGTACGACAGCGTGTACGTCGACTTCTGAAGCAGGAAGTTGTTGGGGTCGGTGCTGGAAGCGTTACTGGGATTACCCATACCCAGATTATCGTCGCGGGTGGCCTGTCCCGGCGCGGTAGACGTGGGTGGCTGAGCAGGAGCGGTAGGCGATACCGGGCGAGGTGCCGTTCTGAGGCAACCGGACAGCAGGCCAGCCATGATCAGAACCGACACAACGGTTTTGAAATGAGTTGGTACGTTGATTGATTTTGTCTGCATCCTTTTTGAACTTTACAGAGATTTAACGGGTCAAAGGTGCCCAATTGCATTATAAAGTTAAAGTTGCCCTAATTAACCCATAGTTGAACGTCCTCATGGCGAAGAAAAAACAGCCCGAACGGCCGGCTCCCCGGCCAGTCGGGCCGAAACCTACCGTATCCCGAACACCCGAACGCGTTGCAGCTCCCGTGTCTCCGGTGGCCATCCGGCCGACTGCGTCTGCAACCCGGCCTGCATCCATACCAGCGCGTCCGGTGGCTTCGTCTGCCTCCGCTGACGTTACGCTTCCCATCGAACGCCGACCCGTAACGTGGTGGCCACCCCTCGTGCTGGCGTTGGTAGCCGTGGCACTCTACGCCAATACGTTCGGTCATAAATACGCACTCGACGATATTGCCGCCATTGGCCAAAACCTGTTCGTGAAGCAGGGCCTGAAGGGAATTCCCGACCTGATGCGAACTGAGTTCTGGCACTTCAGCAACATCTCACTCGGTTACTACCGGCCCCTGTCGCTCATTACGTTTGCCATTGAACAGGAGTATTTTAAAGACAATCCCGGCATCAGCCACATGATCAATGCCGGGCTTTACGGCCTTACCGGGCTGGTTATTGGCGTACTGCTGCAAAAGTGGCTGTCGGGTCAAACCATCACGGCATTTTTGATCGGGCTGCTGTTTATCGCCCACCCAATCCACACCGAAATTGTCGCTAACATCAAAGGGCGTGACGAACTGCTTAGTTTTCTGTTCATTGCCACGATGCTGCTGGCATACTGGCGGTATCTGGAAACGGGCAAGCCGGGCTGGACGGTAGCAGCCGGTCTGTCACTGTACCTGGCTTTCATGTCCAAAGAATCGTCGGTGGTGAGCCTAGCTCTGATCCCGGCCATGACCTACTTTTTTGCCCGGCGTAACGTTTGGCAGTCGGCCCTCAGCGTGTGGCCGTTCCTGATTGTGGCGGCTCTGTTTTTTTATCAGAAACAAAAGATGATCGGTACCCTGAGCGGTACTCCTCCGGTCGACTGGGCTAACTATCCATATGCCATTCTGAATACGAAAACGTCCACGATGTTTAAGTTTTTCGTGTACTACATCCGGCTGCTGGTTGTACCGCATCCGTTGGTCTATGACTACTCGTATAATGTAATCCCGTCGGGGGGCAAAGGCGATCTGATGACCTGGGTGGGATTCCTTGGCATGATCGGCCTGCTGTGGCTGATGGTAAAAGGAATCATCAAACGGACGTTATGGGGGTTCGGGCTGGTCTGGTTTTTCGTGACCATGATACCGGGTCTGGGCTTCATTCTGTCGCGGGGGGGCATTTTTGCAGAACGGTTTGCTTATGCCGCCGTATTTGGGTATTCGTTCATTCTGGTTTGGGCGGCTCAGCATTTTCTGGTGAAAGCCGATGCGCTGGCCAACAGCGCTCCCGTGGCTGATTCGGCTGCTGCACCCCGCCCCATGCTGGCCCGGTACGCACCGTTGCTGGCCCTGATGGCCGTGGTGGCTGGTTTGTACTCATTCAAAACCGTTACCCGCAATCCCGACTGGAAAGATAATTTCACCTTGTTTAACTCGGCACTGCCCGCTGCGGCTACGAGTTGTCAGGTACAGCGACACGTGGCCAATGAGTGGATTGAGAAAGGACTGAAAACCAAATCGCTGATGGACACCCTTGGCCGCAAGCTGACCAATCCGAAGTTTATGGCGAAGCCGGATTCGGTGAAAGCGGCTCAGATTGCGATTGATACCCTAAACAAGGCGACGAGTAAATACGCCCGCTGGGCACTGGATCACCTGCAGGAGTCGTGCCGGATTTATCCCAACTTCGGGGAGTCGTATTTCTCGATGGCCTACGTGTTTCAGCGCATCACGCCGAACCGAGATTCGGCCGTTTACTACTACAAACAGACCATCCGGGCCGCTAATGCCTATGCTCCGGCCTACAATAACCTGGGCGTGATTTACCAGAACGAAGGCAAATACCCGTTGGCGTCATATTACTACAATCGGTCGATGGTGGTGAACCCCGCCTATGCTGATGGCCGCAACAACTGGGCTAACCTGAAGAAGCAAACGGGTATCGATGTGAAATTCCTGCCCGATAGCGTACTGACGAAAAACTAAGCGATGTACGTCTTTTCAGACCAAAAAAGGCTTCCCAACCGGGCAGCCTTTTTTTATGGTTTAACTCCCGGGAAGCCCGCCAAATGAGTAAGTAAGGCCGATTCGCTGGTTTACATTGTATGAACCTACTTACCCGCTTTCGCTTCCCTGGTCGGCACCTGTTCGGTTTTCTGGTCGGCTTCGTTCTGATCAGCGAGGCTGTGCTGGCTCAGTCACCGGATTTTCAGAAGATGACGCCGGAAGAGCGCACGGCCTACATGACTAAAATGCGGGAAGCCAGTCAGGCCGACTGGCAGAAGATGATGACAATGCTGCACCTGAAGGAGCCGACCCTGCCTAATCCCGCCGACGACCCCAACCGGCCATCGCAACTCAAGCCGAAAGAGGGGTCGAATAACTGGTTCGATGTGACCGGACAAACGCACGTCCGGTCGGGCTGGGGCAACTGGACCAACTACGACGAAAATAAAGCCGGTGGCTACACACTACCCAATCCGCTGGTGCTGAAAAATGGCCAGCCTGTAACGAGTGCCACTGTCTGGTGGAAACAGCGTCGTCCGGAAATCCTGAATGACTTCACCACAGAGATATACGGCACAATCCCTAAAAACACACCCAGTGTAGTCTTTTCGGTGACCGGAACCGACACGACGCTTGGCGGAAAAGCCAACAAGAAGACCATTGTTGGGCGGATTGATAACAGTCGCTATCCCGCAGCGAAGCCTGGTATTGATATGACACTGTACACGCCGGCAACTGCTAAAGGAAAACTACCCGTAATGGTCATTGTCTGGGGAGCGTTTCCGGCACCGATACCCACCATAAAACTGCTGACCGAAGCGGGCTGGGCCGTGGCGCTCGTGAATACCGGCACGATTCAGATGGACAGCGGGGCCGGTCTGCACGAAGGCATCATTGGCCTGGTAAACGAAGGAAAAGACCGCAAGCCAACAGATTGGGGCGTTCTGGCGGCCTGGAGTTGGGGATTAAGTCGGGCACTTGATTATCTGGAAACGGATAACGCCATTAATCCGAAGCAGATTGGTATTCAGGGCCATTCGCGCTGGGGTAAGACCGCTATGCTGGCCGGGGCATTAGACCAGCGCTGGGCCTTTGTTTTTGCCAGTTGTTCGGGTTCGATGGGGGCTTCGCTGGAAAAGCGTAATTACGGCGAGACCATTGACAATGTTGCCGGTTCAGGTGAATATCATTGGATGGCTCCCAATTTCATAAAGTACGGCGGGCAGTGGGAGGCCATGCCCGTTGATGCACATGAGCTAATGGCGCTTGTTGCCCCGCGTCCACTGTTCATCACCGGCGGAACCAAAGACAGTTGGGCGGACCCCAAAGGGGAGTTTCTGGCCTGCGTAGCTGCCAGTCCGGTGTACGCGCTAGTCGGCAAAAAGGGCGTGGGAACGACGGAGATGCCCGCGCCGGATGTTTCGCTGATCGCCGGTGACCTGGCGTTCCGTGACCACGAAGGCGGCCATACCGATGCCCCCGACTGGCCAGTTTTTCTGCAATGGGCCGATCACTATCTTAAAAAAACAGCCCCAACCACTACCCGGTAAACTAAATGGGAATGCTACAAACGATGCGCTGGTTTGGACCCGGCGACCCGGTTTCATTGATGGATATCCGGCAGGCGGGCTGCACGGGTGTGGTGACCGCACTCCATCAGATTCCGGTTGGTGCCGTCTGGTCAATGGATGCCATTACCGAACGGATACGCCTGGTCGAAGCGGCTAACGCGCACTACTCGCCCCTGCACTGGGCCGTAGTCGAGAGTTTACCTGTTCACGAAGACATTAAAAAAGGGCGGCCGACGCGCACCAGCTATATCGAAAACTACAAAGCGTCATTACGCCATCTGGCGGCTTGTGGAATAACAACGGTTTGCTACAATTTCATGCCGGTCCTCGACTGGTCGCGAACGAACCTGAATTACGAAATGCCGGACGGCTCGCGGGCGTTACGGTTTGTGTGGGAGGACTTTGCCATTTTCGACCTGTGCATCCTCAAACGCCCCGGCGCCGAAGCCGACTACGCGCCCGATCTGGTTGACTCGGCCCGTAGACAGTTCGGCCGCATGACGTCCGAAGCAATCGCTGACCTGCAAAACACGGCACTGTTGGGGCTACCCGGTTCAGAAGAAGCATTTTCGCTGGCAACGTTTCAGGGGTTATTGGACGAATACGCGGCCATCGATGACAAAACCCTTCGCGAGAATTTGTACTACTTCGTACGCGAGGTGGCTCCGGTCGCTGAGTCAGTGGGGATCAATCTCTGCATTCACCCCGACGACCCGCCGTTTCCGTTGTTAGGGCTTCCCCGCGTGGTAAGCACCGAAGCGGATCTGGTGCAGCTCATGGCGGCCTGCGATGTAACGGCCAATGGCATCACCTTCTGCACCGGCTCGCTGGGTATCCGTCCCGACAATGACCTGCCCGGCATGATTCAGCGGTTCGGGTCCAGGATTCATTTTATTCACCTGCGCACTACAAAACGGGAAGCCAATCCCCGCAATTTTCACGAAGCCGACCACCTGGCGGGCGACGTAGATATGTACGCCGTCGTGACAGCCATCGTGCTGGAGCAGCAACGACGTGCGGAGGCTGGAACTGGCACAACGGCTATTCCCATGCGCCCCGACCACGGCCATCAGATGCTCGACGATCTACGTTCGGGTAAGCGAATGTACCCCGGTTATTCGGCCATCGGACGACTGCGCGGCCTGGCCGAACTACGGGGCCTTGAAATGGGAATTGAACGGTCGCTGCTTCCAGCAGCCGCTGACCGGAATGCCGACCCGGTTGGTCAGGAACTGCAAACCAACTCACAATGACGCACCACTTTTTTGCCCGCCAGCGCCCGGTCTGGCTATGCATCCTGATCAGTATTCTGCAAGTTGGCAACGCCTTTGCCAGCCCGCCGGACTATGACGATGGCTACCGGCTCTGGCTGAAATATGATCTCATCAGGGATGCTGGAAAACGGGTAGCGTATGCCCGATCCGTACAGTTTATCGCGGCTACAGGAAGTTCGCCCGTGCTAAAATCAGCGGCCGACGAATTGCAAATGGGCTTACAGGGCTTGCTGGGAAAATCGATACCCATTGTACCGAATGGTGCCAATAGAACCGGTGGCATCGTGCTGACGATTGATAAAAATGCCCCGTTACTAAACAATGAAGGTTACCAACTGACAAACCGTACGAACACCATTACGATCACCGGCAAAACCGACGCTGGTGTCTTATACGGTGCATTTGCCCTGCTCCGTCAGTTGCAAACCGGGCAGCCAATCACGGGTATTTCGCTAACGAGCAACCCGAAAGTTCGCTACCGGATGCTCAATCACTGGGACAATACGAACGGCACCATTGAGCGTGGCTACGCGGGCGAGTCGCTGTGGAAATGGTACGAACTGCCCGACCGACTCAATCCCCGCTACCGCGATTATGCCCGGGCCAATGCCTCGCTGGGCATCAACGGCACAGTCGTCAACAACGTTAATGCCAGCGCCCGGTTCTTAACGGCGGAGTACCTGGAAAAAGTAGCCGCGCTGGCCAGCGTATTCCGTCCCTACGGCATTCGGGTATACCTGTCGGTGTATTTCCCGGCTCCCAAAACAATAGGCGGGTTAAAAACGGCTGACCCCCTCGACCCGGACGTCAGAAAATGGTGGGCCGATAAAGCCAGAGAGATTTATACCCTCATTCCAGACTTTGGCGGGTTCCTGGTTAAAGCGAACTCAGAAGGCGAGCCCGGCCCGCAGGATTACGGCCGTTCGCACGCCGACGGGGCCAACATGCTTGCTGAGGCCCTAAAACCTTACGACGGTGTTGTGATGTGGCGCGCTTTTGTATACAAAGCCGACGGACGCGCCGACCGTTTCAAGGCGGCTTCTGAAGAGTTCGGGGCGCTGGACGGTACGTTTGATAAGAAGGTAATTGTGCAGGTGAAAAACGGCCCTATCGACTTTCAGCCGCGTGAACCGTTCTCGCCCATCTTCGGTACGATGCCCCAAACACCCGTATCGGTGGAGTTTCAGATTACGCAGGAATACCTCGGCTTTGCCACGCATTGGGTGTACGAAGCCCCGCTGTTCAAGGAGTGTCTGGACAGTGATACCTACGTGAAGGGGAAAGGGTCTACGGTTGCTAAAGTAATAGACGGCAGCCTGCACGGCTATACCATCACGGCCATGGCGGGCGTTGCCAACACCGGCTCCGACCGTAACTGGACGGGGCACCCGATGGCGCAGGCCAACTGGTACGCCTTTGGCCGCCTGGCCTGGGATCACACTTTATCATCGGAGGCCATCGCTGCCGAATGGGTAAACATGACACTGACGAACGAGCCGCAGGCGGTAAAACGCATCACCGATATTATGCTCCGGTCGCGGGAGATTTACGTCGACTACAACACTCCGCTGGGCCTTTCCCGGCCTTGGTCAGGCGTACATTTCGCCCCCGAACCCTGGCAGAACAAAAGTCAGCGCCCCGACTGGACGGCCGTTTATTACCACCGTGCCGATTCGCTGGGGCTGGGCTACGACCGAACCGCGACCGGCAGCAATGCGCTGGCTCAATACCAACCCGCCGTTCGGCAGGGCTGGGAAAACCCTGATACCTGCCCGTTACCGTACCTGCTCTGGTTTCATCACGTGCCCTGGACGAAAAAACTGACTACGGGCCGCACGCTCTGGGATGAACTATGCACCCGCTTTTATACCGGAGCCGACTCCGTAAGGTGGATGCAGCAGCAGTGGGCGCAGGTTAAACCGGCGGTTAATCCCGGCCTTTTCGCCGACGTTTCAGCCCGGTTAGTTACGCAGCACAGGGAAGCGATCTGGTGGCGCGACGCGTGGGTGCTCTACCTGCAGGAGTACGCCCGGCAGCCCATACCGGCTCCGTTTCAGAAACCGACGCGGTCGCTGGACGCGATCAAGCAACAGGTCGACATCTATTTACTCCGGTGAGGCCGATGAGTAAGTAAGGTTAAGCACCCGTCAACTTTTAGCTTTATCTAAACCCAAACCGCTCAGAATCATGGATAAATCAACTGCCAGCGCCCTGTCGAGACGGACCTTTCTGAAGACGACCGCACAGGGAGCCATCTCGACGGCCGTTATCAGTGGCTTCCCCACGATTGTACCCGCTTCCGTATTTGGCAAGAATGCACCGAGTAACCGGATAAACATTGGTGCTATCGGCACGGGCCGCATCTCCCGCACGCACGATATGCCGGGCGTCTGGCAGTACGACAACGCCCTGATTATGGCCGTGTGCGACGTGGATAGCAAACGCGCTGAGGAAGCTAAAGTCCTTGTGAACGGCGTGTATGCCAAAAAGACCGGCAAAGAGTATGACGGCGTAAAGGTGTATACCGACTACCGCGAACTGCTGGCCAATAAAGACATCGACGCCGTGCTGGTCAGCACGCCCGACCATTGGCACGCGCCCATTGTGATCGATGCGGTACGGGCGCGTAAAGACGTGTACATGCAGAAACCGGCGTCGCTGACCATAGCGGAAGGGCGCATGATGGCCGATGCCGTTAACCAGTCGAAACAGATTGTGCAGGTAGGCAGTCAGCAGCGGTCGTCGGAGCAGTTTCGGTATGCCGCCGAACTGGTACGAAACGGCCGGATTGGCCAGTTGAAAACAGTGTACGTCGGCTTACCCGGCGACCCATCGGGTGATGACGAACCGCAGATGCCCATTCCTGCAAACCTGAATTACGATATGTGGCTGGGCACGACACCGGATGTGTATTATACCGAAAAGCGCGTGCATCCGCAGGTGGGCTACGACCGGCCGGGCTGGCTGCGTTGTGAACAGTTTGGCGCGGGCATGATTACCGGCTGGGGGTCGCACCATATCGATTGTGCGCACTGGGCCATGAACACCGAATATACCGGCCCGGTTGAAATCTGGGGGAAGGCCGACTTTCCGAAACATGGCCTGTGGGATGTCCACGGCATTTTCCGCACCGAAGCCCTGTACGAAAACGGTGTCCATATGGTCGTGAGCAACGAAATTCCCAACGGCATCCGGTTCGAGGGTACGGAAGGCTGGATTTTCGTGTCGCGGGGTGATGCCGCCGTCACCGCCAGCGACCCGGTGGCGAAGCAGAACGCGGCTAAAAAACTCGATGCCAGCGATCCGAAACTGCTAACATCCGTTATCGGCCCGAACGAGGTGCATTTAACCGTTAGCAAAGAACACCACGGCAACTGGTTAGAAAGTATCGTCAGCCGGAAAGAACCGATTGCCCCGGCCGAAGTCGGTCATCGTTCCTGCTCGGCCTGTTTGCTGCATCACGCGGCCATGACGCTAAACCGAGGGTCGGCCCCGAGAAAACTGTATTGGGACCCCAAAAAGGAGCAGTTCAAAAACGACCCGGAGGCCAACAAACTGCTGTCCCGGCCGCAGCGGGCACCCTACGCCATCAAACTGGTAGCCAGTACTAAAGCCCATTAACTACTTACCTGTACCAAACCCACCGGTATGAAACCTCTTCTTGCTGCGGGCAGCCTGTGCATGGCTGTCCTGCTTGCCGCCTGTCAGTCATCGGAGAAACCCCAAAACGATACGAACGCCATTCACCTGATCACGCTCGATCCCGGTCATTTTCATGCCGCTCTTGTCCAGAAAAGTATGTACAAGGGTGTCGATTCGGTGGTTCATGTCTACGCGCCGGATAGCCCCGATTTACAACTGCACTTAGATAAGATTCAGGGGTATAACACCCGGCCCGACAACCCCACGCACTGGAAAGAAGACGTATACCGGGGTGCCGATTTTATGGATAAACTATTAACCACAACTGCCAAATCGGGCGACGTGGTGGTGATGGCGGGCAATAACCGCCTGAAAACGGATTACATCGAAAAAACGGTTCAGGCCGGGTTTAACGTGCTGGCCGATAAACCGATGGTCATCAGCGCGTCGAACTTTGACAAGTTAAAAGACGCATTTGCCAGGGCGGAGGCCAACAAGGTGCTGCTGTACGACATTATGACCGAGCGGTATGAGATCACAACGATGCTGCAACGGGCTTTTTCGCAGCAACCAGCCGTATTTGGGGCACTCGAAAAGGGAACGCCCGATAACCCGGCCGTAACGAAGGAGAGTGTACACCACTTTTACAAAAACGTGTCGGGCAGCGTACTCACCCGTCCGGCCTGGTTTATGGACGTGGCCCAGCAGGGCGAAGGCATCGTTGACGTCACTACGCACCTCGTTGACCTGGTGCAGTGGGCCTGTTTCCCGGAGCAAACGCTTGACTATCAGAAAGACATCCGCCTGACTTCGGCCCGCCGGTGGACTACTGACATGAGCCTCAGCCAGTTTAAAGCGATCACAAAGCAGGCGACTTTTCCTGATTACCTGAAGAAAGATGTAGTGAACGACAGCATATTGCGCGTGTACAGCAATGGCGAGATCAATTATCAGCTTCGGGGTGTTCACGCCAAAGTATCCGTTACGTGGGCATACCAGGCACCGGCGGGCGCGGGTGATACGCATTATTCCACTATGCGCGGCACCAAAGCGAATCTGATTATCCGTCAGGGTGCCGACCAGCAATATAAACCGACGCTGTATATCGAACCCGTAGCTGGCAACCAGAATTTGGACGCGTCGCTCAAGGCTGCTTTGCCCGCGATTCAACGGGAATTTCCTGGTGTAGACATCAAAAAGACAACTACCGGCTGGGAGGTCGTCATCCCGGAAAAATACAAGGAGGGCCACGAAGCCCATTTTGGCCGGGTCATGGAAAAATACCTGTCGTACCTGAAAGCAGGTAAAATGCCTGCCTGGGAAGTCCCCAATATGATTGCCAAATACTACACCACCACACAGGCTTTGGAACTGGCCAAGAAAAATTGAAGGATTGAGGGGTTGAAGGATTGAGTGATTGAGGAATTGAATGATTGAATAGTTGAGTGATTCAATAGCTTGAGCAAGCATACACCAAGTGCTTAATCATTCAATTATTTATTCAATCCTTCAACCCCTCAATCATTCAATCCTCCAATCCTTCAATCCCTCAATCATTCAATCCCTTAACCCCTCAACCATGAACCAACCACAAGACAATAACCGACGCACATTTCTCAAAGAATCCATCACGACGGCCGCCGGTCTGGTAATCGGATCTGGCTTGTCGGCGGAGGCCATGAGCGTATCAAAACGCCTGACGGCAGAAAACGCTCTATCAATAGTCACTGCCCCGAAAGCTGCCCGGATTCGGTTTTCGGTCATCAAGATGAACCACGGCCATATCTACAGTCAGGTCGAAGCGGTAATTCGGGGTGGTGGCGAGCTGGTTTCTTACTATGCCCCGGAAGCCGATCTGTCGGCCGCTTTTGCCAAACGATATCCGCAGGCGAAGCAGGCCAAAAGCGAAACCGAAATCCTGGAGGACAACTCGATTCAGCTCATTCTTACCTCCGCCATTCCCGAAGAGCGTGCTCCGCTCGGTATTCAGGCGATGCGCCACGGTAAGGATTTCATGTCCGATAAACCCGGTGCTACTACGCTCGATCAACTGGCTGAACTGCGCCGGGTGCAGAAAGAAACCAAACGCATTTACTCGATCATGTACAGCGAGCGGTTCGAGAATCGGGCCACCGTTAAAGCGGGCGAGCTGGTTAAAGCGGGTGCTATCGGCCATGTTATTCAGACCATTGGCTTAGGTCCGCACCGCATGACGCCCAAATCTCGGCCTGAGTGGTTCTTCGACAAAAAGCAGTTCGGCGGTATCATCTGCGATATCGGTTCGCACCAGTTCGACCAGTTTCTGTTCTTCACCGGCTCCAAAAAAGCAGACGTAGTGGCTTCCCAGACGGGTAATGTACATTTTCCGCAATACCCCAAATTTGAAGATTTCGGTGATGTCATGCTGCGGGGCGACGGGGGGATGGGCTACATCAGGGTCGACTGGTTTACGCCCGATGGTCTAAAATCGTGGGGCGATGGGCGACTGACCATTCTTGGTACCGAGGGGTTCATCGAGATCCGCAAGAACATCGATCCGGCGGGTCATGAAGGGGGTAACCACCTCTTTATCACCGATCAGAAAGAAACCCGTTATCTGGATTGCGGCAAAGAGCCGCTGCCCTACGGTGAACAGCTTGTGAACGATATTCTGAACCGCACCGAAACCGCCATGACCCAGGAACACTGTTTTCTGGCTACCGAACTGGCCCTTAAAGCGCAGAAACAGGCACAGCCGATTCAGCTAAAAGTATAAACCTTATCAGCCTGCGATTTTAACTGTGGCAACAATTGTCGTCTGCTACCATTGTACCTGCTATACCCACCGTTGAAACAGGTGAGCTGAAAACATCTTCCCATGAACCGACTACTGACAACCGGGCTTCTGCCGCTGCTTTTCATCCTGACGCTGGTAACCACTGGCCGCGCCGACGATGGTGTTAACTGGAAAAAAGTGAGGGTGCTGGTGTACACTAAAAATGGCAAGGGCTACATCCACGATAATATTCCCGATGCGGTTCGGTGTATCCAGAAACTGGGGCAGCAGTATGGTTTTGCGGTTGATACCTCCGATCAGCCAACCGTATTCACCGAGGCCAACCTGAAGAGGTACACGCTGCTGATCTTCCCCAGTACGAACAATGACGTTTTCGATACCGACGCCCAGCGGCTGGCTTTCCGGCGGTACATCGAAGCCGGGGGCGGGTTCGTCGGTATTCATTCCGTTATGGGGACCGAACGAAACTGGACCTGGTTCAAACGAATGATTGGTGGCACATTTGCCTGGCACCCACTGTTTCAAAAGATTAAAATTAACGTGATCGACTCCAAACACCCATCCGTAAAAGGCCTGCCTGCCGTATGGGAAAAGGACGACGAGTTTTATTTTACTAAAGAGATGTCGCCCGGCCCAACGGTCATCATGGCGAGCGACGTGACCTCCCTCAATCCGGCAGAAGCTGACAGGATAAAAACGTTCAGCGGGTCGTATACTCAATTGTACCCCTCCGTGTGGTATTACAATTTCGATGGGGGCTACACCTGGTGCACCACGCTGGGCCATGCCAAATCGGACTATGCCGATCCAACCTATGTACAGCATATTTTTCAGGGCATCGGCTTTGTGGCCGGGCAGGTGAAAAAGCTGGATTTCAGCAAAGCCTACGCCGATTCGCGGGATACACCCATCCGGTGATAACCACCAATTCATTGACATAGCACACGAATGGAAGACAGAACAGCTAGCTCCGGCGGCCAACCCGCCGAAGCACCAACAGGCCAGCCGGTTTTTTCACTGGCGGGGAAACTAGCCTTAATTACCGGGGGGGGCAGCGGAATCGGGTTTGCCATCGCCGGTTGCATGGTACAGGCCGGAGCCACCGTTATTCTTACCGGACGCCGGGAGCAGCCGTTGCAGGAAGCTGTCAACGCGTTGGGGAAGCGGGCGCATTACCAGGTGAACGACGTAACGGAGCGGGCATCGCTGGGCGGCTTGGTGGACGCCATCGAAACGGCATACGGCCCAATTGATATTCTGGTCAACAACGCCGGTGTGAATATGAAAAAACCTGCTTTAGAGGTATCGGATGCGGATTTTGACCGAATTGTGCATACAAACCTGAATTCGGTCTTCTCCCTCACCCGCGACTGTGCCGGACGAATGATCGGGCGGGGCAGCGGTTCGATTATTATGGTTTCCTCGATGGCAGCTTACTATGGCATTGACCGCGTGGTGGCTTATGCCGCTTCCAAATCAGCGGTGGAGGGGATGGTGCGGGTGCTGGCGTCGGAGTTTTCGGGGCAGGGCGTGCGGGTAAATGCCATTGCACCGGGCTTTATCGAAACTGCCATGAGCAAGACTGCGATGGGGGGCGACCCCGACCGCTTTGCCCGCGCCATGCGCCGGACGCCAATGGGTAAGTTCGGGCAGCCCGACGACATTGGCTGGGCCGCCGTTTTTCTGGCATCGGAAGCCGCCCGCTACATCACCGGCGTCTCGCTACCGGTCGATGGCGGTAATTCAATTGGCTTTTGAGAGCCAGTCCCGTCACCGAATCTCAATAACCTCACTCAGCCCAGAAACGCCCGTTTCGTTAAACGCTTCGATGGCCACGAAGTAAGGCACGCCCACATTCAGCGCCCGCAGTTCGAGAGTCGCGGGGTTGTCGTTCCAGATTTGGTACGTCTGGTACAGTTTATCTTCTGCAATACCCCAGCGCAGGTTGTACCCCACAACCGAAGTTCCGGTTCGGGCGGTTGGCTTTGTCCACGAAATATCGGCGTTGCGCTGGTCTTTCTGGCGTTGCGCTGTCAGGCCAGCGGGCGTTACCGGGACCGTTCCTTTGGCGTTGCCGAATACCCGAAAGGCATTGATACTTAGATATGGCCCGGCCGTGTAGCCATGTTCGTATCGCACGTAGCGGGCCTGAACGGGCTGAGCTAACTCAACATAGGCACAGGCTCGGTCGCGACGACGTTCCAGACGGGTATCATACACGGTTTGCCACTGCTTTCCGTCGCGCGAGGTGAGTAGCTTAAACTGGGTATACACCGTGGAGTCGGAGTCAAAGACGTTGTTTTTGTAGTCAAAATAGTCCACCTGTACCGCCCGAACCATACAGTCACTGCCGAGGTCTGTCGTGAGCGTTTGCCCCGGGCTATTCTGGCCTGCTACCCAGAATGTTCGTGGGTTTTCGTCGGCAACCCGGTCGGCAGTTACGGTATCTGCTACAGCCTGTGACCCGGTAAACGCAGCCCGGTTGGCAACGGCATTGGGCACCGTCAGCGTAGACGAAGCCACTACGGGTTTGCGGTAGTTGAGCAGCATCCAGCCCGTAAATAACTCATCCCGGCTTTGTACTGTCTTCGTGGCCACATAGTGCGGAAAGTCCCCGAATCGTGTATTGACATTCAACTGATCGTCTTTATCGAACCCCGCCGGATGCATCATAATCCGCCGTTCCATACCCCAGTTTACGCCAATCCAGGTAGTGCCCGTGTTCCAGTAGTTACCGAAGTTATCCTGAAACGTGTTGCCGTGACCAGTGCCAGTAGCAAAACCGCCGGGTTTGTAGGCGATGGGGTTGTAGGGGGCATATTCCCACGGGCCAAGCGGATTTTTACCGACGTAGGTGCCGTTTCCATAGACATTGTACTCCGTGCCCGGACCGGCGTATTGCAGGTAGTATTTGCCGTTGTATTTGGTCATCCAGGCGCCTTCCATAAACGGTTTCATCAGGTCGGCATGGTTCGGCCCGAAGCGTTCCCACCCGTGCTGATACGGGTCGAGCCAGAACATAGCCTGATACGCTTTAGCTGGTTCGGACCCTGCGTACGTGAGATTTCGGCTCTTATCCAATTCCGCCCCGAAGAGGGGATAGACATTCGATGAACCCCAGTACATGTACCACTTATCGGTATCATCGTCGTGGAACAGTGCGGGGTCCCAGGGACCAATATCTTTAGGTAATCGGGGCAGCCAGCGGTTATAAAATTTGAGTTTACCCTTTTCGGGCTCGGTCGAAATAAAGATTGGCCGCTGCTCAAACGTAGACTGGAACAGGTACAGTGTATCCCGTACCGACAGCGCGGCCGGAGCGCACATATCTTCCATAGGCCATTTGTCGGGCACGATGTATTGCCAGTCGATCAGGTCTTTGGAATGCCACCAGCCGCCCTGAATCGTAACAAAGAGATAGTACTCCTTTTTATGGTTGATAATGACCGGATCGGCACCGGAGCGGTACGAAATTCGCTCGTTAAGCTGCTCAAAATTGTACCGATAGCTGATGTCCATCGGGTTGCAGTACGTGCGCGGCTGAGAAATAGCTATAGTAGCCAGCAAATATCCAAGGATTGCGAGTAAAAACCGAATCATAAGTTGATATTGAGTACAGCAACCGATAACTTGGGAATGCGCTGTCACCTAAAATTAGGTAGAGGCTATCCTTATAAGTAAAACACGTTCGTTTAGCCTATAAACGAATCGCAATTCTGTCAGGTCGTAGACTGGTAAGGGTGAAGTAATTACAATTGTTAACCGAGTAAATCAAGTACTTATGAAATTTTTTAGAATTATGGAAATCCCTTCCTGATTAGGTAAACTGTTTTATTTGCTTTTTAGCTAGTAACGCGAGTACCTACCAGACCCTCCACATTCTGAACAAGGTAGTACATACAGGTCATATTGATTTCTTCCCGCTTTGTTACATGCTTCACAATAAACTTCATCATCCTGTCTTTCAGAATCAATGGCTGGAATAACAGAAGCTTTATGTAAGCCGCCCTTCTCCAAATCGCAAGTAGCGCAGTAATCATCTTCGCCCCTACCTCTACAAGATGGACATATATTATGGCCCTCACAATAAGAAAGATAAGCATTTTCTCTCTTCTGTTGTAGCCCATTTTCTTCTTCATCTTTAGTTTTAAGACTAAGCGGTTTTTTACTTACTATCTGATCTGACCTCAGCTTGTCACTACTACCAGTTATAAGGCCAATCAAGTAGTATATTATAATACCGACAATTAATACTGAAAAATAGAATTCAAAATTAGGAGTAAGGTAAGCCATGCTCTGTTTGTTAAGATTACAGACAAGTAAGGGTAGATAGAGATAAAAAAGAATGCAATCGTAAAAAATGTAACGGTATTCAGTACCGTAAAATCTTATAAATCATCTGTATATCACTCTGCCCCAAATTTGTATATTTTAGATCTTATGGGCTGTTGATCTACAGATGAGACAGCGGTTAGTATGCCCTCATACCGGAAATAAACTATTAAAATTAAAAATTACTAACCCACTTCTACGCACCCGGCTTCAGCAACGGTTGCAGTGTTTGCCAGACCGTGTTGGCTACGATCTTATGTCCCTCCGCCGTAGGATGAATGCGGTCGGGCTGATTCAGGCGTGGGATACCCCCGACGTTTTCGAGCAAAAACGGAATGAGAGCCGCCTGATTCTCTTTCGCCAGGGCTGGAAAAATATCGCGGAATGGTTTCGTGTATTGGGCTCCCATGTTAGGTGGGATCTGCATGCCCGCAACCACTATTTTGGCTTGCGGACTTTTTAGTTTCACCGAGTCGATGATGGCCTGAAGGTTCTGTTTAGTCGATGGCGGCAAAATACCCCGCAGCCCATCATTGCCGCCCAGTTCGAGTACAAAAACAGCGACGGGCTGGCGCAGCACCCAGCCGATGCGGCTCTTGCCTCCTGCCGACGTTTCGCCACTCAGCCCGGCGTTGACGACGCGATAATTCAGTCCGGCGGCTTTGATTTTTTCGCCCACTAAAGCGGGAAACGCTTCTTCCGGTTCTACGCCCAGCCCGGCTGTCAGGCTGTTGCCGAAGAACAGAATGACGGGTTGTTTACTGGCCGGGGCGGCCGTGGTTTGAGCCGTAGCATGGGTCGTATCGGCAGTAGCCTCTGACTTGGTGTTAGAGCCGGAACTGCACCCTAACAGGCTCATAAGTAGACCCAAACCCATATGAAAAGCAGAACGATTCAGTGCATTTTTGGTAAAAGAGGTAAGTAGCATTGGCTTGATTCAGGTTGGTTTGATCAATCAACGGAACAGGAAAAGCAACAAATAGCGGTAATTGATTCCACTCGACCGCTGATACTCCCGTTTATCAACAATTTAGCCGCTAACGGAGCGTATCGGGCTGCTCGTTGGTTATAACCCAAAAGTAGGGTTTCCGGTTAAGTGAGTACCCTGGACGCCCACGTCCGGGAGTGGCATCACCGGTTTTTTTATGAGCTGCCGGACGTGGGCGTCCGGAGTATACAACCTGAACATCATGAGTATCTTACGCGTCGAAAATCTCACCAAAACCTATCAAAGTGGTGGGCGTAGCCTTACGGTGCTGGACAACGTCAATTTTGAGATCCAGCCCGGTGATACCTTTGCCATTGTGGGGCCATCGGGGAGCGGCAAAACCACCCTGTTGGGCTTATGCGCTGGTCTGGACCGGGCCTCGTCGGGCAGCGTTTACCTGAATGACATTAAGCTCGACACCCTGACTGAAGATCAGCGGGCGGCCGTTCGGAATCAGTACGTCGGCTTTATTTTTCAGAATTTCCAGTTGCTTCCCACGCTCACGGCCCTCGAAAACGTGATGGTGCCGCTGGAGTTGCGGGGTGAACGGGGCGCACAGAAAACCGCGCAGGAACTTCTGGACCGGGTTGGTCTCGGTGCCCGCGGGCATCACTATCCCACGCAACTATCGGGGGGTGAGCAACAGCGCGTGTCGCTGGCGCGGGCCTTTGCCAACCGCCCTAAAATCCTGTTCGCCGACGAACCCACCGGCAATCTCGACACCGAAACCAGTGCTACTGTGGTGGACTTGATCTTTGACCTCAACCGCGAAGCTGGTACGACACTCGTACTCGTCACGCACGACCTCGAACTGGCCGCCCGGACCCAGCGTATTGTCCGCGTGAAGGGCGGCAAAGTGGTGTCGGATTCGGTCGGCGAGGCCGTTCGTAGCTAATTAGTCTGTGCCGTGCGGCACAGACCACAAACTCATACCATCGTGAATCAACTTAAAACGCTCCCCACCGTTCCCGGCTGGTTATGGCGCATGGCCTGGCGCGATAGCCGTCGGAGCCGACAGCGGCTTCTGCTGTTTATGTCAGCCATTGTGCTGGGCATTGCGGCTCTGGTAGCCATTAACTCGTTCGGCGACAATCTGGCCCGCAGTATTGATGACCAGGCACAGGAACTACTCGGAGCGGACCTGACGGCTTCGTATAATAAGGAGCAACCTGCCAGTACGCTGAAACTGCTTCGTAGCCTGGGGCAGGAGCGAACCTACGAAGTGGCCTTTCCCTCAATGGTCGTCTTTCCAAGGTCGCAGGGCCTGCGGCTGGCGCAGGTAAAAGCGCTCGAAGGTAATTTTCCCTATTATGGCGACTGGGAAACACAGCCCGCTTCAGCCGTGGGCCAGTTTCGGCGGGCAATGGGCACCAAACAGCGCGTCGCTTTAGTCGAAGATAACTTGCTGATTCAGTTCGGCGCTCAGGTCGGGGATTCGGTGAAAATCGGGAATCTGATGTTTCTGGTAGCGGGTCGCGTTATGAAAACACCAGGTCAAACTGCTATTGCCAGCACCGTTGCACCATCGGTATTTATTCCCCAATCGTTACTGAGCCAAACGGGCCTGATCCAGACCGGAAGCCGGATTAATTACAAATATTATTACCGATTTGCCCCGGCAACGAATATCCCGGCAGTTGCCAAAAAGCTGGAGTCGAAGTTTGACAAAGCGGGCATCTCATCCGACACTGTCGAAGCCCGCAAGAAGCAGACGGGCCGCTCGTTCGATGACCTGACCAAATACCTGAATCTGGTCGCTTTTGTCGCCCTTTTACTGGGGTGCGTGGGCGTTGCCAGTGCGGTACATCTATACGTGAAAGAAAAAGTACAATCGGTCGCCGTGCTGCGAACGCTGGGGACGAGCGGGCGTCAGGCTTTCCTGATTTATCTGATCCAAACGGCGCTGATGGGCCTGTTAGGTGCGTTAATCGGCGCCATGCTGGGTTCGGCTATTCAACTGCTGCTACCACGTGTGTTTGGCAGTTTTCTGCCCGTTACGGTGGATACGGCCATTTCGTGGGCGGCAGTAGCACAAGGCGTGGGTACAGGGTTGCTGATTGCCATTCTGTTTGCCCTGTTGCCGCTATTGGTCATTCGTAAAGTGTCGCCACTGCGGGTATTACGGGCTAATTTCAGCGATGATACAACGGGCCGCGACTGGTGGCAGTGGGTTGTTTACGCAACGATTATCCTGGCTATTGGTGGGTTTGCCTACTGGCAGATTCAAAGCTGGAAACTGGCAGTGGGATTCACCGTCGGGCTGGTTGCGGCCTTCGCTGTCCTGGCGGGTATGGCACAAGTGCTGATTCTGGCCGTTCGCCGGTTTTTCCCGAGTTCGTGGAGTTACGTCTGGCGGCAAAGTTTAGCGAATCTGTACCGACCGCAGAACCAGACCCTGATTCTGGTCGTCTCCATCGGTCTGGGTGCTTTTCTAATCGCGACGCTGTACCTCGTGCAGACGCTGCTGCTGGGCCGGGTGCAGCTTTCGGCCAGCGGTGGGCAGCCCAATATGGTGCTGTTCGACATTCAGAACGAGCAGAAAGCGGGTGTTAAAGCACTGGTGACGCAGTACAAAATGCCGGTTTTACAGGAGGTTGCTGTCGTAACCATGCGCTTGCTGGAAATCAATGGCCGGTCGGTCGAAGCCATTCGTAAAGATACCGCCCGCAAAATCCCGGAGTGGGGGCTCACCCGCGAGTACCGGGCTACTTACCGCGATTCACTGATTTCATCGGAAAAGCTGATTGCTGGCCGGCCACCCTATCTGGCTAATGACGGCATGCCTCATATTTCGGTAGATGATGATTATTTCGGGCGATTGAAACTGAAACTTGGTGACACCCTGACGTTTAACGTACAGGGAACGCCCATCGAAACTGTTATTGGCGGTACGCGCAAAGTTGACTGGCAGCGGGTACAGACCAATTTTCTGGTCGTTTTTCCGAACGGTGTACTGGATCAGGCTCCTCAGTTTCAGGTGCTCATGACCCGTACACCCGACAACCGGCAGGCTGCTCTGTTTCAACGCGAACTTGTAGGCCGTTTCCCCAATGTTTCCGCTATTGACCTTGGCCTGATTTTAAAAACGCTGGACGAGATTCTGAGTAAAATATCGTTTGTGATCCGGTTCATGGCGTTGTTCAGTATCATTACGGGGTTACTTGTCCTGAGTAGTTCAGTGGTCATCAGCAAATACCAGCGGATTCAGGAAAGCGTACTGTTGCGGACATTGGGTGCCAATCGAAACCAGATTCTTCAAATTACCCTGATCGAATACCTGTTTTTGGGCCTGTTAGCTGCCCTGTCGGGTATCTTGCTGTCACTGCTGGCCGCCTGGGCATTAGCGCGGTTCGTGTTCGAGGTACCCTTCACCCCACAGCCAATGCCATTGTTGATTATCACGGCGGTAGTGACGGGGTTGACCATGCTGATTGGCGTGCTCAACAGCCGCGACGTGCTGGTCCGGCCACCGCTGGAAGTGCTGCGAGCCGAATAAAATCTGATACTACGAAATAACGAACAGGCATGAATTGACAGCATATTTCGGGCTGTTAATTCATGCCTGTTCGTTTTGTGGAAGACGCAGACCTGTTATCGCCATTTGTTACCAAAAACCGGTCGAAAACCGCAGTTCATCGAAAAATAGGGTCATGTCTATATTAATTGAAGAGTTTTGCTTTGTAGTTACGAATCAGATAGAAAAGTACATAGATCTGTAAGTTACAGGTACGGAAAAATATTTTTCTGCCTTATAAATCTATAAAATCATCTCTTTCGTATAGGGGTTAAGTAGAATACAAATAAGGTTAGACAAATCTTCTAAACTCAGAAATCATGGAAACGTTCATTGCCATTCACAACGACGGTATTGTACCCACTTTTACGTCATTTCCTACGGTTGTAGCTGCCGAAACATACCTGAACGAACTGCTTAACACCCGGCGTGTATCTGCCTGCGACTCCCTGGCGATTGTTCGGTCCAGCGACGATAAAATTATTTACTTCAAAGAGCATGACAACACGCTGGATACACTCCGGGCTGGTCTGCACCACCGGGCTAACGTGCTGCGCTGGTTGTGGTCATCCATTGTTCAGCAGGTTGAGCAGTTGGTTCCAATTCGGGTCGAAGCCTAATCCATGTCCATTCATCGCCGGTAGACTCACAGGTGTGTGATGTTATCGTGCGTTTTTTACCAGTAGTTAGCGTCTAAGCAAACTACTATTTCTGTGCCTACCGTACTTTTTTGCCCACCCTACTCTTTTAACTAAAGCTGTCCTCTATCTGAACCGCCAGGCCGCCGACAGACAAGCTAATTAACCACTAATGCAGCCAGTTACTACCATACATTATGACGGCATAACACCTGCCTTCCAAACATTCGGCACGGTTCAGGCGGCCGAGTCCTACCTGCGTGAGCTAATCATCTCCCGTCAGGTGTCTCCGTGCGATTCCATATCCATTATTCGCATCAGTGACGATAGCGTTCTTTACTTCAGACAGCATAACAATACAGTAGCCAATCTGCACGCTGGTCTTCACCCCAGACGTATGACGCTCAGCCAACGCTGGCAGTCAGTTAATCAGCTCATTCAGGATCGTTTACTGATTGCGTTTTCGGCTTTTACTGATGTAGTTGGCCGTCTGTAAGAAGTGAAGACCGGCGTGTTCCCGTTATGCCTGAACCTCCGGCCCAATCAACTCCCGAAGAATTTTCTGAGCGGCAATCGAGATTACCGTTCCCGGCCCGAATACACCTTTGACACCTGCATCGTAGAGATACTGATAATCCTGCGCCGGAATAACTCCGCCCGCAATGACTATAATATCGTCACGACCAAGCTGCTTCAGGGCCGTAATCAGTTGCGGTACCAGCGTTTTATGGCCAGCCGCCAGACTCGACACGCCAACGATGTGAACGTCGTTTTCGGCCGCTTGCCGGGCTACTTCCTCCGGGGTCTGAAACAGCGGACCCATATCCACGTCAAAGCCCAGATCGGCAAAACTGGTGGCAATAATTTTAGCACCCCGGTCGTGCCCGTCCTGCCCCATTTTAGCGACCAGAATACGGGGGCGTCGGCCATCGAGTTCAGCAAACTGATTCGCCATTTCACGGGCAATCCGAAAGTTCTCATCATCAGATACTTCTGCCGAATATATCCCGGAAATTGCCCGGATAGTGGCTTTGTGTCGTCCAAACGCTTTTTCGAGGGCGTCCGAAATCTCACCCAACGTGGCCCGGTGGCGGGCCGCTTCAACGGCGAGGGCGAGTAGGTTCACCTCGCCCTCCTGCCCCCTCTCCTCCGAGAGGAGAGGGGGGGAGATACTGTGCCTTGCTCCTCCGGGAGGAGCAGAGGCCGGGGGCCAGAAGGCTGCTGCGTCGGTCAGCGCTTGCAATGCCTGTTCCACTTCCTGCTGGTTCCGGGCGTTTTTAATCTGCGCCAGCCGGGCTACCTGCGATTCGCGGACGGCCTGATTGTCAATATCCAGCAGGTCAATTTTCTGCTCCGATTCAGGGCGGTACCGATTAACGCCTACCACAACGTCTTTACCACCGTCGATACGAGCCTGTTTACGGGCGGCTGCTTCCTCGATGCGTAGCTTAGGCAAACCCGTTTCAATGGCTTTCGTCATGCCACCTAATTGCTCAACCTCTTCGATCAAGCCCCATGCCTTGTCAACCAGTTCTTTTGTCAGGTATTCGAGATAGTATGAGCCACCCCAGGGGTCAACAGCGCGGGTAATGTCGGTTTCGTGCTGTAGGTACAACTGGGTGTTGCGCGCAATACGGGCCGAAAAGTCGGTTGGCAGGGCAATGGCTTCGTCTAATGAATTGGTATGCAGACTTTGCGTCCCACCCAGCACGGCAGCCAGTGCTTCGATGGTCGTGCGGGCAACATTATTAAACGGGTCCTGCTCGGTCAGGCTATAGCCGGAAGTCTGACAATGAGTACGCAGCGCCAGGGACTTTACGTTTCCGGACGGTTGCGGTTCCCCGCCGGGACCGCTGTCGGCAAACTGCTTCACGATTTTAGCCCAGAGCAGCCGACCAGCCCGGAGTTTCGCAATTTCCATGAAGTGATTCATACCAATACCCCAGAAAAAGGAAAGCCGGGGCGCAAACTCGTCGATGTTCATACCAGCCCGGAGACCAGTGCGAATATATTCCAGTCCGTCGGCCAGAGTGTAGGCTAATTCGAGATGAGCCGGTGCACCTGCTTCGTGCATGTGGTAACCGCTGATGCTGATGGAATTGAACTTCGGCATGAACCGGCTGGTGTAGGCAAAAATATCGCCGATGATGCGCATCGACGGCTCGGGCGGGTAGATGTAGGTGTTACGCACCATGAACTCCTTCAGAATATCGTTCTGAATCGTACCCGATAGCTTGTCCGGCGAAACGCCCTGTTCTTCGGCGGCCACGATGAAAAACGCCATAATGGGCAACACGGCCCCGTTCATAGTCATCGACACCGACATCTGATCGAGCGGAATCTGGTCGAACAGCAACTTCATATCCTCCACCGTATCAATGGCAACCCCCGCCTTACCTACATCGCCCACTACACGCGGGTGGTCCGAGTCGTAGCCCCGGTGCGTCGCCAGGTCGAACGCTACGGATAGTCCTTTCTGACCACCGGCTAAATTCCGGCGGTAAAACGCATTGGAGGCTTCGGCGGTAGAAAACCCCGCATACTGCCGGATCGTCCACGGTTGCCGAACGTACATGCTGGCATACGGCCCCCGCACAAACGGCGGAAGACCAGCCGCGAAGTGCAGATGCTCCGCATTGGCGACGTCAATAGTCGTGAATCGCGGTTTGAGTTTTATGCCCTCTGCTGTGGTGTAAGGCCGCTCAGCCACTCCAGCGGTTGTCGGCTGCGGGATAGTTACTGGATGTAGAGCCGTGAAATCGGGTCGCATACGCTGTTGTCTTACTGGTTAAATTCGTCGGCCAAACGGCGGTTGGGTAGAGAACCTACAAGGCTTTCTTCGGACCTTATGGATTTGGCGGGTATTCCTTCCTCCCGAAATTTGTTCACGCCCACCATTACCCGGCCGTTTCGCAACGCATCGACTTTGGCCTGATACGACGCTTCCAGTTCGGTCGAAATAAAACCGGTATCGAATGCTTTCAGCAAGCCGCCCATCGCTTCCATGGTCAGGAAATAAGCCCAGGCCGATTCCGTCAGTTGGTGGGTTAGTGTCTCGATGTAGTATGAACCAGCTGATGGGTCAGCCACTTTGCCCAGGTAACTCTCCTCGGTCAGCAGCACCGATACATTGCGGGCAATGCGATCACTGAATTCGGTCGGCTCCTCAATTCCCTCGTTGTAAGGCCGTACGGTCAGTACGTCGCAGCCGCCAATAACCGCCGACATGGCTTCGGTCGTGGCGCGGAGGAGGTTTGTATACGGCGAAATCGTCGCGCTGTAAAACGTGGAGGATTGAGCGTGAATATACGCGTCTGGTTGCTTTACGGTGGGTGAATAGGCCGACAGAAACCGCTGCCACAGCACCCGCCCCGCCCGAAATTTGGCAATCTCAGTGAAGTAACTCGTACCAACCGAAAGGGAAAGTATGGTTTTCGGAATGAGTTGCGCTATGGTTAAACCGGCATCGGTCAAGGCATCGTACTGCTCCGCGAGTGAGCCCAGTAACAACCCCAGCTCCTGCGTAGCGGTGGCCCCGGCATTATGAAACACGTGGCTACTGGCGCAAATGGTACGAAACTGGGGAGACTCCGTTGTGTTCCGGGTAACGGCAGCGATCTGTTGTAGTCGTTCGCCGGGTAACTCGTTCGCCTGTAGTCGCTGTGCAATTGAATCAGCTAACAAACCACCTTTCAACTGGTAAGGCGCAATAGTTTTCAGCGTGTGAACAAAATCCACCGTATTACCTGCTGTCCGAAAGAAAACGGGTGTGTCACTCAGCTTGATACCATTGAGCAGGTGCGCTAACGAAATTTCTGTAACGTGGTCTGCTGTGAGTTGTAGTACCAGCGCATCGGCCCCCTTAAGGAGGTCGGCACGCAGCCGGGTGTTAGCTTCTTTAGGGGTTGAAATTTGTCGTTCCGGTGCATTGAGCCAGCCGGGCACTGTTTTTTGAGCCGACTGTATGGCATCGACGGATAAGCTGGCGAGGTCTTCGGCCGTGTAGTATGGCTCCAGCGTGAAGCCGTCCGGTGTAGTCCAGCGCAGACTATCGGGTGCCGAAGGGTCTTTAAGATCTTTCTGGACCTGAGCCCGCCAGGCGGCTTTATCGGCAGAGGGGAATTGGGTACTAAAAAGCGGCTCCATAGCGCAGTGGATTCGTTCGGTGGGGTAAAATTACGGCTTCCCGGCTCGGCGTCCAACCGTGGGTGAATTGAGCGCTATTGCATTATTCAGGAAGATTGCCATGAGCCGTTGGCTGCTTCAGTAAATTCATTTATTTTCAGCATTGCAATCAAACCAACCGTCAACCCAACCGGATTTTTTCTACTTTTGTCTCCCTTTTTTGGGGCCACTTAGTCAAGTTCCGTGAATAAACCCGTACCACCTGTAATGCAGCGCGAAGTCTGGACCGTGTGGAACCACTGTCTCCAAATCATTCGTGAGAGTGTGCCCGACCAAAGCTACAAGACTTGGTTCGAGCCAATTATGCCGCTGCGGCTAGACGGTAAGGTGCTGACAATTCAGGTGCCCAGCGAATTTTTTTACGAGTGGCTGGAAGAGAACTTTGTGCATGTCCTGCGTAAGGCGCTGGATACGGCCATTGGGCGGGATGGTATGCTCGAATACTCCATCATCGTGGATAATGGCGATGAAAAGAATCGCCCGCTGACGGTGAACGTACCCACGACAAAGTCTCCTCAAAACGCCAAGCCCGATAACGTTAACGCGGATATTCTCAAGAGCCCATTCCAGCTGAAAGACCTGGATTCGCTCACCCTCGATTCCTACCTGAACCCGACCTACGCGTTCGACAATTACGTAGAGGGCGATTGCAACCGGCTGGCCCGTTCGGCGGGATTTGCCGTAGCGCAGCGGCCGGGTATTACGTCGTTCAACCCGCTGATGATTTACGGGGGCGTAGGACTGGGAAAAACCCATCTGGTGCAGGCTATTGGCAATTACATCAAGAATAACAACCAGGATAAATTCGTCCTGTACGTAACATCGGAGAAATTTACGAACCAGTTCCTGAACGCCATTCGGAACGATGGCATGCGCGATTTCACTCAGTTTTACATGCAGGTGGATGTGCTGGTGATCGATGATGTGCAGTTTTTGCAGAAGAAAGAGAAGACGCAGGAAATCTTCTTCCATATCTTTAATCACCTCCATCAGTCAGGCAAGCAGATCATCATGACGTCTGACCGGCCCCCGCGCAACCTCGACGGGCTGGAGGACCGGTTGTTGTCGCGTTTCAAATGGGGCCTGACGGCTGACCTTCAAACGCCGGATCTGGAAACGCGGATTGCTATCATCCAGAAAAAACTACAGGCGGAAGGTGTTTATATTGATGCTAATGTGATCGAGTATCTGGCCCACAGCATTAACACCAATGTGCGGGAACTTGAAGGAGTAATCGTCTCGCTGATGGCGCAGGCATCGCTCAATCGGCGGGACATTGATCTTGAGCTGGCTAAGCAAACGCTCCGTAATATCGTGGTAGACTCCGATAAGGAAGTTACTATCGACACGGTGCAGGAATTGGTCGCTGATTTTTTCAGTATCACGGTAGCGGACCTTAAATCCAAGAGTCGGAAGCGCGAAGCGGTGCATCCACGTCAGATTGCCATGTATCTGGCCAAAGAGAAAACGGATTTATCGCTCAAATCCATTGGTTATCATTTCGGTGGGCGCGATCACAGCACGGTCATTCACGCAATCCAGACACTGAGCGACGAGATTCTGAAAAATCCGGAAACCAAAGAGGCCGTCGAGAAGCTGCAGGCCATGTTCAAATAAGTGACCATTCAGTTGGTTACCCGCCATCGGATCAACGATGCTGCCTGGGATGCCTGCGTGGCTGCTTCACCCAATCGACTTCTGTACGCCTGCAGCTGGTATTTGGATGCTGTAACGAGTGCGCCGGGCTGGTCGTGGTGCGGGCTGGTGATTGATGGCCAGCAGGGTGGTTATCTGGCCGTTATGCCGGTGCCACTGCGCCGGAAACGGGGTCGAAACGTAGTACATCAGCCGCTGTTTTGTCAGGTGCTTGGTATCTTCTCGCCGGCACCAATCGACCCTGAGCCGTTTTTTGCGGCCATGCAGCAGCGGTTTCGATATGGGTCTGTTCTGCACAGTCAGCAAGTCCCGGATGCGCCTTCTCTGCGCCTGCAACTCCGCCCGCTGCATACGCATTTGCTGGACCTGTCTGTAGATTATAAGACCATCCGGCAACACTATTCCCGCGACCGAAAGCTGAACCTGCGCCGGGCCGAAGCGGCAAACTGGATCGTAACTGACTCGGACGAGATAGAACCGTTGATTCAATTGTTTCAGGAGAACCACGCGGCTGGCATACCAAACGGCGTAGCCCCCTGGGCTTATACGCTGCTCCGGCGGCTGTTTGCCGAACTGCAAAAGCGTACTCTGGTCACGTTGCGGTACACCCTGAACGATGGCATAATCGAAGCCGGAGCGCTGTTTGTTCGGGATGGAAACCGGTTGATCTATCTCTTCAACGCAGCTTCGCCAACGGGACGGCGGGGAAACGCCCGGACGCTGTTGATCGATCAGGTCATCCGCGAAAACGCCGGGCATACTCTAATGCTTGATTTTGAAAGCCCCGAGAAATCGTCAGTCGCTCAGTTTTATGAAAGCTTCGGCGCAGTTGCCCTGCCGTTTTGGGGCCTGCGCTACAGCCGACTGACGTGGGTAGAGCGGCAGTTACAGCATTTTCTAAGCGGGCGACTTCAGTCGCCCGCTTAGAAAAGAGAACAGGCTATTTAAAAGCCTTCGCTTCCTGCTGCGTCGACTTGTATTCGGCAAGTTCCGTGGCTTTTTTATAATATGCCTTCGCCAGGTCGTGATTACCGGCGCGGGCCGCAATGCGGGCTAAACCGGCGTTGGCGAAGGCATGATACTCCTTCGTGTAGTTTTCGACGGCTGCCTGTTTCAGCGCATTCTGGTAATGCCCGGCGGCTTCACGGTCGTTGTGGCTACCCTTTTCGGCCACCATGCCGTCGAAGGTGGCAACGGCTACTTTCAGCCACGCATACGGCATTTGGCGGAGATGTTGCAGGGCTGACTCGGCCTCGCTGTATTGCCCCATCAGCAGCAGCGTCTCGGTGTTCAACATGCTGTACAGAGGGTTCGTGGGGTATCGGGCCGCAAGCGGTTTGATGTACGTGAGCGCACGGCCGGGCTGGTTTTCGTACTTCAGATAAATGTGTGTCAGGTAATAATTCGTTTCGGCCCGGGTGAAAAGACCCCGCCTGGCGGCAGTTTCCATTTGCTTAATGCCCAGTCCCATATCGCCATCCTGGAAGAAAATCATCAGCGGTTTCACGACCGGATGTTCCATGGGGTAACGCTCCACATAATAATTATAAAGGCCGGTGGTGAAGTAAAATTCCGGGTTCTTTTCCATCAGTTTAAAGCCATCTTTCATGTACCGATACGCCCGGCGCGACTCGCTGACGGCCTTCATCTGCTCATGCTCGTTATTGTATTTCAGGGCCATGTAGCCATGAGCGGTCAGGGCAAAAAAGATGGCTTCGGCATCGTTCTCGTCGCGGTCGAGCCGTTTTTCGCACAGATCGAGCGCTTTCGTGGCAGCCTCCACGAACTGAGCGGTAGCGGTTGGATTGCCTTTGAGCGGGAAATACTGCCACTGAATTTGTGACGCTCGCAGGATGGACCCAACCGGATGCTGTGGGTAACGGGTCTGTAGTTGACGGATATAGGGTTCAGCTTCGGTAAACTCGAAATTGTAGAGATGGTCGAGGGCTTTAAGAATGGTTTGCCGGAGTGAGGAGTCCGTCAATATCTGAGCCTGCGCAAAAACCGGAATGAGCAGGAAAAAAAGCAGCAAAATTCGTTTCATGAAGGATACGTTGGCCCAAACCCATTGGTACGCATGTCGGTGGGTTTGGAAATGACGCGGTTTGATTCCCAGTAACCCGCGTTGTACTTTTGTTAATGGACTCCCCTTGTAACGAGTCCGGTTTTGGAAAGGTTTACCGATGATTCATTACGAACAATTTGTCTTAGATAACGGCCTTCGGGTATACGTCCACGAAGACGCTGCCACGCCGATGGCGGCCGTCAATATTCTGTATAATGTCGGTTCGCGCGATGAGGACCCTAACCGCACCGGATTTGCTCACTTGTTCGAGCACCTGATGTTTGGTGGGTCCCGGAATATTCCGAACTACGATGAGCCGCTGCAAAAAGTAGGAGGGGAGAACAACGCGTTCACCAGTGCCGACATTACAAACTACTACATCACGCTGCCATCAACCAACCTGGAAACAGCATTCTGGCTCGAATCGGATCGGATGCTGAGCCTGTCGTTTGACCCGCAGGTGCTGGACGTTCAGCAGAAAGTGGTGATCGAAGAGTTTAACCAGCGCTACCTCAATCAGCCCTACGGCGACGTCTGGCTGAAACTCCGCCCGCTGGCGTATCAGGTGCACCCGTACCGCTGGGCGACTATTGGCAAGGACATCAGCCATATCGAAAATGCTACACTAGATGATGTAAAGGCATTTTTCTTCAAGTATTACGTGCCTAACAACGCCGTGCTGGTTGTGGCAGGAAATGTGACAGTGGAGCAGGTCAGGCAACTGTGTACGAAGTGGTTTGAGCCCATTCCGGCTGGCGAACCGTACATCCGCAACCTGCCGCAGGAACCGGTACAGACGGAAGCCCGGTTTATGGAAACGAGTGCACCGGTGCCGCTTAACGCCTTATACAAAGCCTATCAAATGCCGGGCCGCTTCGATGCCGGTTTCCCGGCGGCTGACCTCTTGAGCGATATTCTGGGCCGGAGTAAATCATCCCGGTTGTATCAGAAACTGCTGCGCGATAACCCGATTTTCAGCAACGTTGGTGCCTATATTACTTCGTCTGTCGAGCCCGGTTTGCTGTTAGTGCAGGGAACGGTCAACGAGGGGGTTACGCTTGAGGAAGCTGATGCCGCCGTTGAAGCTGTGGTACAGGAAATGATTGATGAGCTAGTGTCTGCTGAGGAGTTGAGCAAGGTAAAGAATCAGGGAGAAGCCACGCTGGCGTTTTCGGAGGTTGAATTACTGAACCGGGCCATGAATCTGGCGTTTGCGGCCAACGCGGGTAATGCCAATTGGGTGAACGAAGAAGCCGCCCAGCTACAGGCCGTGACTGCCGATGAGATACAGGCGATGGCCCGGCAGATTCTCCGCAAAGACAACTGCTCGACGATGTATTACCGGCGGGAAGAGGCAGTAGCGGAGGCCGCTAGTCCTCAACTGGAAGAAGTTGCGTAAAGCTCACACACATCGCTACTCATGGAAACGCCCTACCAGCTCAAAACGCTGACACCCGACGAGTTACAGACTTTATCGACAGAGGTGAAGCGTGTTCTGACGGACCTCTACGGTGACCGTTTGGACCGGGTAGTTCTCTTTGGCTCTTACGCACGGGGCGATTTTCATGCCGAGTCGGACGTGGATTATATGGTGGTGCTGAAAGATAACGAGTTTCGTCACTTGGCCGAATCGGATAGATACTGGGATCTCACCTGGACCACTTGGCTGCACTATGGTATTTGGTTATCTATAAGGCCTGTTTATATCGAAAAATACAACTGTTCTGACTTGTTTTTTTATTGTAATGTCCGTCGGGAAGGCGTTGTTTTATGAATTCAAATGTTGCTGTGTTTATGGGCAATGCCTACGACTGTTTGCAGGAGGCACAGGCATTAGCATCGTTGGAATTGTATAAAGGAGCTTGTAGTCGAGCCTATTATGCTTATTTTGATACAGTGCGTGCTCTGTTAGCCACTATCGGCGTAGAAACTCGATCGCACTCAGGCGCACATAACTTATTTAGTCAGCACTTCGTCAAGAATGGTCCGTTTACAGTGCAGGATTCCCGCTTTATGAATCGACTTTTCCTGATGCGGCAGAGTAGCGACTATGATATGGATATGCAGATTGACCCGGCAGATGCCAATAACGCTATCGAGACGACTGCTGAGTTCCTGTTGCAGACAGAGGCTTATCTTCGTGGAAATGGCTTCAGTCCAGTGAATCGATTATGAAAATCCGAGTAGGACAGGGGTACGATGTTCATAAATTAGTAGCAGGCCATCCGTTCTGGCTGGGGGGTATTCAGATTCCGCATACGCACGGTGCCTTTGGTCATTCCGACGCCGATGTCGTCTGCCATGTGTTGTGCGACGCTTTGCTGGGAGCCGCCAACATGCGCAACATCGGGTATCACTTCTCCGACAAAGACCCGCGCTGGAAAGGTGTCGACAGTAAACTGCTGCTGGCTGAAGTGCTGCGGATGATTCGCGAAGCGGGCTACGAAGTCTCTAATGTAGACGTGACGGTCGTGTTGCAGGAGCCCAAGCTAAATCCGCATATCCCAGCCATGAAAGCGTGTCTGGCAACCGTCATGAATGTGCCCGAAGACGATATCTCTATCAAAGCAACCACCTCCGAACACCTGGGTTTTGTGGGTCGGCAGGAGGGCATTGCCGCGCATTGCGTTGCGTTAATTTACCGTGAATCTTAATCATTGATTTTACACTATGCGCCCACCTTCTCTACGTTCCCTGCATATTCTTTGCGCCTTTGCGGTTACCCTTACCTTTTCCTGCTCTCAAGCCCAGAAACCCGCCGATATGCCGCTGGGCTTTGAGGAGTACGACCCCATCTCAACCCTGAAAGTGCCGGAACATAAGCTTACCCGTGCGAAATATCCGTTCATCGATGTGCACAATCATCAGTGGGATATGCCCAATCAGGACCTGAACGCGCTGGTAAAGCAGATGGACGACTTAAACATGCAGGTGATGGTTAACCTGAGCGGTCGTGGATTTGGCGGAGCCGGAGAGAGCGATAAGTTCTTCGCCGGTTCGCTGGCCAATATTCAGAAATCAAGTCCAAAGCGACTCATCCTGTTCTCCAACATCAACTTCGATAAGATTGGGGAGACAGGCTGGACCGAAGCCGCCGTGAAAATACTCGAAGCCGATGTGAAGCAGGGCGCTCACGGCCTGAAAATTTATAAGAATCTGGGTCTGGATAATAAAGACATCAAAGGCCAACGCGTTCGGGTCGATGATCCGCGTTTAGACCCAATCTGGGCCAAGTGTGGCGAATTAGGTATTCCAGTGCTGATTCATACAGGTGATCCCAAGTCGTTCTGGGACCCGCTCGACCGCTACAACGAACGCTGGCTCGAACTAAAACTGCACCCCGGCCGCAAGCGTGACCCCAACACTTCAGTTGCCTGGGAGCAATTGTTAAAGGAGCAGCACAATGTCTTTCGCAAGCACCCGAAAACAACGTTCATCAATGCACATTTTGGCTGGTATCCGAATAATTTAGGTAAACTGGATAGCCTCATGCAGGTGTTCCCGAATATGAATCTCGAACTTGGGGCCATCATCGCCGAACTGGGTCGTCAGCCACGGGCGGCTCACAAGTTCTTCGTCAAGTATCAGGATCGGATCTTGTTCGGGAAAGACAGTTGGGTACCGTCGGAGTATGCCACCTACTTCCGGGTGCTGGAAACGGATGATGAATACTTTCCTTATCACAAAAAATACCATGCCTTCTGGCGCATGTATGGCATGGCCCTCCCGGATAACGTATTGAAAAAAGTGTACTATAAAAATGCGTTGCGGCTCATTCCGGGTTTGGATAAGAGTCAATTTCCAGAGTGAGAGGTGTTGGGCGTTAACTTATTATCTTTACGTAAAACCGTACTATTATGACTAAGGCAACCCTGGCAGATGCTTTACCCGAGCTACCGGATGAGTTTTCCATCGACGAATTAATCGAGCGGCTACTGCTGATTGAAAAGGTAGAGAATGGCCGTCAGCAGTATCAGCAAGGTAAAACAATGTCGTCTGAAGAGGTAAAAAATCGGATGGCAGCATGGCTCAGGTAATCTGGACTGAGCAGGCATTCGATGATTTACAGCGCATACATAAGTATATGGCTCTCGATTCGGTGCGCTATGCACAACTGCTCTCCGACAAATTATTTAACCGTACTCAAACGCTCATAACAATGCCCGAACTGGGGCGGGTCGTACCGGAATTGGCTAATTCAACTGTTCGGGAACTGATTGAGGGTAACTATCGAATTATTTACGAAATCATTACGGAGGAGGTTGTCCTTATTCAAACTGTTTGGCATAGCGCCCGGCCCCTGCCTCCAGATCTGTTGCCGTAGCGAATTGCATCATTGACTGATGAAGATCACACAAATCACCCTCTACCCCTACGACATTCCGCTTAAAGCGCCCATTGCCATTTCGCTGGGAACGATCGAACACGCCCGGAATATACTGGTCGAAATGCAGACCGATGAGGGAATCACCGGCTGGGGTGAGGGATCGCCGTTCTGGATGATCGTTGGCGAAACGCAGGCGTCGGGTCTGGCTGCGGCATCCGACATGGCCCGGCTGCTGCTGGGGCATAATCCGCTCGATATCGAGGGTTGCCTGCAGACGATGATCCGGTATCTGCCCGGCCACCCCACCACCCGAAGCGCGTTCGATATGGCCTTGTACGACATAGCCAGCAAAGCCGCTAACATGCCGCTGTATCAGTTTTTAGGCGGACAAAAGCGTACCCTGACCACCGACGAAACGATTTACCTCAATACGCCCGAGCGCATGGCAGCGGATGCCGTGCGGATTAAATATAAGGGTGCCGACGCCATCAAGGTAAAACTTGGTACAACTCCCAAAGCGGATATTCGCCGTATCGAAGCCATCAGACACGCCATTAGCGATGGAGTGCCCATCCGTACCGATGCCAATCAGGGCTGGAATTACCCGACGGCGGCAACCGTGTTACGCACCATTCAAAACTGGAATATCGAGTACTGCGAACAGCCTGTCCCCCGCCCTCAACTGGCCGAACTGAAACGCCTGCGTCAACAGACAACCGTACCACTCATGGCCGACGAAAGTTTGTTCGATGCCGTTGATGCAATCCGGCTCGTCCGCGATGAATCGGTTGATTATTTCAATATCAAACTCTCGAAAAGCGGGGGCATTTTTGAGGCTCTCAAAATCAACGCCATTGCTGAAGCAGCTGGACTGCCCTGCATGATTGGTTGTATGTCGGAGTCCCGGCTGGCAATTACAGCGAAGGCGCATCTGGCGTCGGCCCGCCGAAATATTCAGTTTTGTGATCTGGACGCCCCTTTTGAACACGCCATCGACCCGGTTGTAGGGGGCGCGGTCTACACAGGCTACCAGATTAACCTGCCCGATACGCCCGGTATTGGCGCGGCCGTTGACCCTACGTTTCTAAGCAGCTTAGCGAAGCGGATCATAGCCTAACAATCGCCACTATTTTAGTGGCTGATTAGTTAGTGGGGTAGATGAGAGGGCTTTTTGTACTATTGGCAACAGTGATGGCATTGACCACCGGTCAGGCCCAGACGGTGGTAAATACTACCCGTCAGGCGGCTTCCTATGTGTTTGTGGTAGCCGACTACCCGGCTAATACGCCCCACGATGCGCATCTGTACGTCACCGGAAACTTCAATTACTGGAATCCGGCCAACCCTGCCTACGAACTCAGAAAACAGCCCGACGGAACCTACCGCGTTACCGTACAAACCGACCTTGACGAATTAACGTACAAATTCACGCGGGGAGACTGGAATTCGGTCGAGGGGTGGCGCACTGGCAAAGCGCGTCCTAATCGGGTGCTTCACCGAATGGCGACTGCTACCCAGCCTGAAACCGAAGTGACCATCGAGAGCTGGGAGGACTTATCCGGTACCTTCCATTTCTACTCCGTGTATGACCTGCTGATGCTTTTTTCGGCTTTTCAGGGCTTACTGCTACTGATAGCCATTCCGTCGATTCAGAATTATAACCGCCCGGCCAACCGCTGGCTCGTGGCCCTGCTGGGCAGTACATCGCTGTTCATTCTGGTTCGGGCCGTATCTGGTTACCGCGACGTGGCGCAGGCTTATACCAAGTTATTGCTCGTCCCGGATTTCATTCTGTTTTCGTACGCACCGCTGTTTTATATCTACATCCGCCGACTGCTGTTTAATAACCCGCGCCCGGCCATGCGCTGGCTCCGGTTGTTCATTCCGGTGGCCGTTCAGTTTCTGGTGTATCTCCCTCTTTTTCTGATGGATGACAAGCTGCTTCAGTTGCGGATCGTGAACCATGACCCGCTGATTCAAGGCCTTTTTTTAGGCATGGGCTTTGCAGGTCTGCTTTATAATGCAGGGTACTGGTGGCTCTGCCTGCGAACCATCAGGTCGTACCGGCAACAGTACCAAACCGGGCATTCGTCTGGACAGAATGTTCAGTATCTGACCATTGTACTGATTATTCAGGCGATTTGTCTGGTCATTTGGGCTTTCCTGTTCGTGTTGGTTGGTGTTGGTCAGGCACTCTCGCTGGATGTACTGGCTATTGCCGAAAAGAATGTTGACGCCGTTTGGCTGACGTTTTCGTGTATCGCCTATATACTGGGGTATTTCGCCATTCACCAGCCCGAAATTTTTAAGTTACCCGACGCGCATCCGCAGCCGTCAGTACCACCAATTTTACCCGTATTAAGCTCGTCATTAGTTGATAAAGCAACGGCAGGAGTTGGTGCCGTTGAACGGGTAATGCGGCAAACTATAGAAGTGAGCAACACGGCCCCAGTGGAAACCGCCGATGAACTGCGCCTGTTAATGCAACAAGTTGACAGCTACGTCGGGCGGTATAAACCTTATATCAACCCCAATCTGACGCTTGCTGAACTTTCTGCTAAATTGAAGCTACAGCCACACGTTCTGTCCCGGGTCATTAACGATGGGTTTCACAAGAACTTCTTCGACTTCATCAACTATCACCGCATCGAAGAGTTGAAGCGACGCGTGAATGACCCTCATTACAAGAACTTCACTTTGCTTAGCCTTGCTTTCGAGGTGGGGTTTAATTCTAAAACAGCTTTCAACCGGGCCTTCAAAAAACAAACGCAACAAACACCCAGCGAATATTTCAACGCCATGCGGGTGTAGACTGTAAAAACTATTAAAAAGGGGTGCCGCTTTCAGAAAGCGGCACCCCTTTTTAATTAGATAAACCATTGATAAGCAATATATTAAAACGATATTAGATTCTTTTGGACCACACAATAATCCCGCCGAAAGTGGGGCGACAGCGGTAATTGGGTATGGTACTTTTGTGGGATTCATTTTAACTGGCCTGATAAAAAATGGCCTCACTTTCATTCTTTTTCGCTTCTCAACGTATGAAGAAACTACTTCGTGACCAGTTTCGACGAGCTAATTTATGCCGCTGGCTAACGGCTGTCTGGTGCGCTCTCATGACCGGCACCACTGTTTTTGCTCAGGAAAGTGCCATTAGCGGAACGGTAAAAGAAACCGATGGTACGCCCTTGCCTGGCGTAACGGTGCAGATTAAAGGAGCCAATCGGGGTACTCAGACTGCTGCCGATGGTACGTACCGACTTGTCAACGTGCCCGCAAACGCTACCCTTGTGTTCAGCTTTATCGGCAAGACACCGCAGGAGGTTGCGGTTGGTACCCGTACAACGGTAGATGTGGTATTGCCAGATGACTCCAAGTCGTTGCAGGAGGTTGTTGTGGTTGGCTATGGATCGCAGCGCCGGCAGGATGTAACGGGCGCGATTGCGTCTATCTCGTCGGAAGATTTTCAGAAGGGCAATATCGTAAACCCGGAGCAACTTGTTCAGGGTAAACTGGCTGGCGTAAGCATTACACCACCCAGTGGGCAGCCGGGGGGCGGTAGCCAAATCCGAATTCGGGGTGGTTCATCGCTTAACGCCAGTAACGATCCGCTGTACGTTATTGATGGGGTGCCGGTAGATAATAATGGCATTTCGGGCGCGTCGAACCCGCTGAGCTTTATCAACCCACAAGATATCGAAACCTTTACGGTGCTGAAAGACGCGTCGGCAGCGGCTATTTACGGCGCCCGGGCCGCCAATGGTGTTATCCTGGTAACGACAAAGAAAGGCCGCCAGGGCGATCAAATGCGGGTTAATTTCAGTACGCTGGGTTCGGTATCGGTTAATTCGAAGCTCGTACCTGTGCTTACGGCCGATCAGTTTCGGGACCTTATCAACAACAACACAACGCTGAACGCAACTGCCGAACAGAAAGCCCTGTTGGGTACGGCCAACACCAACTGGCAGAAAGAGATCTACCGTCCGGCGTTCAGTACGGATAATAACCTGAGCGTCACGGGTTCTTACAAGAATATTCCGTACCGCGTATCCTACGGGTTTCTGGATCAGAATGGGGTGCTGAAGACATCCAGTTTTCAACGACATTCAGCATCTATCGGGTTGACGCCGAAATTTTTCGACAATAGCCTGTCAGTAGATATCAACCTGAAAGGATCGATCATTACTAACCGTTTCGCCGATCAGGGTGCTATTGGGGCGGCTATCTCGTTTGACCCAACCCAGCCCGTATACAGCGGTCGCTCTTCGTACGGCGGCTTTTATGAGTGGACCACCCGTAACGATACCATCAACACGCTGGCAACGCGTAACCCGCTGGGGCTGCTGCTGGAGCGCGAGGACCGTAGCACAGCGAAACGAAGCTTCGGGAACGTGGTGTTAAATTATACCATGCCGTTTGTGCAGGGCTTACGCGCCAACCTGAACCTGGGCTACGACATTTCGTCGAGCGAAGGGCGCACGTTTGTGCCAGCGTATGCCGCTTCGCAGTTTGTTCAGAGTGGGCAGAACAACCAGTATTCACAGAAGCGCAACAACAAAACGCTGGAGTTCTACTTGAACTACGTCCGCGATCTGAAGAGTATTAACAGCCGTATTGATGTGACTGCCGGGTACTCGTACCAGGATTTCATTCGTGAGCAACCCAGTTATCCAAGCCTGCGGGCGGTACCGGTTCTGAACAGCGAAGGCCGGATGTCTGATACAATCAGCGCAGCCGGTGTACCCTTCCGCACGCAGTATACGCTGCTGGCCTTTTTCGGGCGGGTCAACTACACGTTCAATAACCGGTATGTGCTGACAGCTACCGTACGTCGGGATGCTACATCGCGGTTTGCACCGAACGTGCGGTGGGGTACGTTCCCGTCGCTGGCCTTTGCCTGGAATATAAAAGAGGAGTCGTTTTTGAAAGGTGTGAAAAATCTGTCGGCGTTAAAACTGCGGTTGGGTTACGGTATAACCGGACAGCAGGACCTGCCACAGTCGCTCAGCGATTATCCGTATCTGGCCCGCTACACACTTAGTGACCCAACGGCGCAGTATCCGCTCAACAACACGTTCTACCGGACGCTCCGGGCGGAGGGCTACGATGTCAACCTCAAGTGGGAGCAGACGGCCGCCATCAATGCTGGTATTGACTATGCCTTCTGGGACGGACGGTTGTCGGGAAGTCTCGACGTATATCAGCGTAAGACCAGTAATCTGCTGGCTACCATTCCCGTAGCGGCCGGCTCGAACCTGACCAACCAGATTCTGACCAACGTGGGTAATCTGGAGAACAAGGGTATTGAGTTTCAGATTACAGGTACACCCATTCGGAAGCAAAGCCTGAACCTGGATCTGGGGTTCAACATTACCTATAACCAGAACCGGATTACCAATCTGTCCAAGGTGCCTTCTCCGAACGATCCCGGTATTTTAGTCGGTGCTATTGGTGGGGGAACGGGCAACACGATTCAGATTCAGACGGTGGGCTACGCAACCAATACCTTTTACGTGAATCGGCAAATTTATAATCAGAATGGTCAGCCCGTCGAAGGGTTGTACGAAGACCGGGACGCAAACGGCAGCATTTCCATCAGCGACCGGTACCGGTACCAGACTGCCAATCCGAAGGTATTGCTTGGCTTCACTACGCAGTTAACGTACCGTAAGCTGAGTGCAGGATTTGTGCTGCGTGGTAACCTGGGTAACTACATGTATAACAACGTTCGGGCCAGCAACGGCGCGTACCGGAGCTTTACCAATACGCTTGGATTTTTGGGGAACGGATCGCCTAACGCCCTGGAGACCAACTTCGTAAACAACCAGTATTTCTCGGACTATTACGTTGAGAATGCGTCTTTCCTGCGGATGGATAACGTCAATTTTACGTATGATTTTGGCCGGGTTATCGCCCGTAAGGCAACGCTCAGGGCCTCGGCTACGGCGCAGAACGTATTTACCATTACCAGGTACACAGGGCTTGATCCGGAAATTGCCGGTGGTATCGACAATAATTTTTATCCACGGCCGCGTATTTTCTCAATCGGTCTGAACGTCGGATTCTAAAACAGGTCTGGGCCGACCACAAACCCAAACCGACACCTTATAACTGGATAATCAGCTAATGAAGCCAATAAAGAAAATCATAACAGCGGGGGGGCTGATACTGGCCCTGGCCGCCTGTACAAAAGACCTCGACCGGGTGCCGACTTACGACGTTACGTCCGTATCCGTTTATGCCGACTCCGCTAATTACAAGCCAGTACTGGCTAAGATCTATGCCGTACTGGCGGTAACCGGTCAGCAGGGACCGGCCGGTAGACCTGACATTGTGGGTATCGACGAGGGATTGTCGAGCTACCTGCGGCAGTACTGGATGATGCAGGAGTTGACCACCGATGAATCCGTTATCTCCTGGAACGACGGAACGGTGCAGGATTTGCACAACATGACCTGGACGTCGAGCAATGAGTATGTCACGGCCATGTACAACCGGATTTATTACATGATTACGCAGTGTAATGAATACATCCGCCAAACCAGCGACGCCACCCTGGCCAGCCGGGGCTTTTCGGCGGCTACGCAGGCGTCTATCCGGTCATACCGGGCGGAGGCTCGTTTTTTGCGGGCACTGGCCTACCTGCACGCCATTGACTTGTACGGCGGCAATGTTCCTTTTGTGACGGAGGCCGATTTGCCGGGTGCTTTTCTGCCACAGCAGACCACACGGCAGGACTTATTCACTTATGTTGAGTCAGAGTTAAAAGCCATTGACCCTGATCTGGCTGCACCCCGTGGCGCTGGATACGGACGCGCTGACAAGGCCACTGCCTGGACATTATTGGCCCGCCTGTACCTTAACGCGCAGGTGTATACGGGTACCCCCCGCTGGACCGATGCCGCTACTTATGCGGCTAAAGTCATTCAGTCGGGCGCGTATTCGCTGGAACCCAACTACCAGAATCTGTTCCTGGCCGACAATAACAATTCCAAAGAAATCATCTTGGGCGTGGCCTTCGATGGCCTTCGTACCCAAACGTACGGCGGCACTACGTTTCTGGTACACGGTGCTATCGGGGGCAACATGAACCCCGGCGAATTTGGGGTGAACAGTGCCTGGAATGGTATGCGTACGACCTCCGCCTTTGTCAGCCAGTTTAGCGACCCGTCCGGGAAAACAGACCGTCGGGCCTTGTTTTACACCAACGGCCAAACGCTGGAGATCAACACGATCCTAAACCAGTTTACAGAAGGTTACGCCATAACAAAATACAAAAACGTGACGTCGGCCGGGCAGAAAGGGTCCGACCCGGCAGGTAATTTCGTGGATACAGATTTCCCACTGCTGCGGTTAGCTGACGTTTACCTGATGTATGCGGAAGCGGTTGTACGGGGGGGCACCGGTGGTGATTTACAGACAGCACTCGGCTACGTTAACCAGCTCCGGCAACGGGCCTACGGTAATACGTCGGGTAATCTGGCCTCGTTAAATCTGGATACGATCCTCTCCGAACGGGCCCGCGAACTGTACTGGGAAGGCTACCGCCGTACCGACCTGATTCGGTTCAACCGCTTCACCGAACCTACGTACCTGTGGGCGTTTAAAGGTGGCGTTCAGCAGGGGCGGGGTGTTGAATCCTTCCGAAACGTATTTCCCATTCCGGCTACCGACATCGTTGCTAACCCAAACCTAAAACAGAATCCAGGCTACTGACAGCGTTTGCCGGTCAGACTGACTTTTTCGGATCGGCGAACCTTAACTCAATATGGTCATGAAAGAACGGTTTAATCTACTCGCACTGCTGGTGTTAGCCATTGTGGGGCTCAATGCCTGTCAGAAAGATGGAGAGCGGCTGGTGGTTCAGCCCGCCAGCACTATTACCCTTACGTCCAACGTAAGCAGTGTATCGTTAACGGCCGACAGCGCCAGCCGAAACGCGGTGGCTTTTAGCTGGACGCCCGCGCAATACGGCTACAATGCGGCTGTGCGCTACACCCTTCAACTCGATAAAGCCGGGAATGCGTTTAAAGCACCGGTGGAAATTTCGGCGGCCAACTCCGTCAGTGCAACGGTGAGCGTAGCGGACCTGAATCAGGCGATGCTGCAGGTAGGGTTGCCCGCCGGTAGCAGTGGTCAGCTCGAAGCGCGGGTCCGGTCGGAGCTGGTCCTGAACGGAGCCGCTGCTGCTACAACCATGCCGACCTACTCAGCCGCGACAACCATTACGGCAACCCCGTATTTGATCGTTGTTAATTACCCGTCACTCTATGTGCCGGGTGCGTATCAGGGCTGGGCACTGGGCACCGCGCCCAAAATTTCGTCGGTACAGAGCAATAATGTCTACGAGGGGTACGTCAATTTCACGGCTGCTTCGCCGTTTAAACTGACCAGCGCACCAAACTGGGATAACACCAACTATGGCACAGGAGGCACCGGTAAACTGTCCACTACGGGTGATAACCTGACCGTGGCCACCCCCGGATATTACCTGATCAAAGCGGATCTGAACGCGCTGACCTGGAGTGCCACCCCGACCACATGGGCCGTAATTGGCGCAGCAACGCCCAAAGGCTGGGACGCCGATACGCCGTTGACGTATGATCCGGTGACTAACACCTGGCGGGCCACTGTGGTGCTGGCAAAGGATGCGATCAAATTTCGCGCGAATGGTGCCTGGGACATTAATTTCGGCGATACAAAAGCCGATGGGGTGCTGGATTATGGCGGGGATAATATTCTGGTTCCGGCCGCCGGGACGTATACGGTGGTATTAAACTTAAGTAATCCGGGCAATTACACGTATTCGTTGATTAAGCAGTAAGCAGGCCGGTTTTCATAACGGATGCTACTCGGCACGGTGGGCTATTGGCCCGCCGTGCCGATTTTTTATGCGTATGTTTCAGCGGTAATTGTCTTTAGTTTTTTAAATGTACCCTGTAGTTTCTGTCATCCTTCGGCACCGGCCGCCCGGATGCTTCAGGATGACAGAAAAATAGTGACTATAACCATAATTAGATATGCAGCGTACCGTACGGTTATTCCTAAGTTTACTCCTGTTGGCTGGCTCTGTCCTGGCCCAACCTGCGCCCGATGCCTTTACCACCGCAAAATCACCGGCCGAAGCGGGATTCTCGGCTGACCGCCTGAAACGCCTGGACACCTGGCTGCAGGGCCTTGTCGATCATGATATTGCTCCCAACGCCGTGACGTTTGTGGCGCATCGGGGAAAGATCGTGCATTATAAAGCATTTGGCTACAGCAATCTCGCCAGTAAAACCCCGATCAAACGCGACGCTATTTTTCGCATTGCTTCACAGTCTAAAGCCATTACGACGGCCACGCTGATGACTTTGTTTGAAGAAGAGAAATTCCTGCTCGATGACCCGATCAGCAAATACATTCCGGCCTTTAAAAATCCTAAAGTGCTGGTTAGTAACGGTAAGGTGGCGGGCGGAACAGGCGCGGATTACGAAACCCGCCCGGCAAAGTCTGAAATCACCATCCGGCAGTTACTGAGTCATAATACGGGCATTCCCTACGAGCACCCGCTCGATAGTCGTCCGGAGTTCCAGGTGCCATTTTTTAACTCCACCAAGCCCGATAAACTCGAATATGTGGTGAATAAGCTGGCCACCCGGCCGCTCATTGCCGATCCGGGCACAACGTTCACTTACGGCCTGAACATCGATATTATTGGACGGTTGGTGGAGATCCTGTCGGGCGAGCCGCTGGACGTAGCTATCCGAAAGCGGGTGCTGGAACCGCTGGGTATGAACGATACCTATTTTTACCTGCCCGCCGACAAAGCAAATCGACTGGTTGAACTGTATGCCAAAGGCAGTATGGATAAACCCCTGACACTGCACCCAAATGAAGCCTACCGAAATTTTGCCGTTTCGGGGGCCAGAACCTACTTTTCGGGGGGAGCAGGCATGGTGAGTACGGTCGAGGACTATGCCAAATTCTGTCAGATGCTGCTGAACAAAGGGACGTTTAACGGAAAACGGATTCTGGCCCGTAAAACCCTTGAGGAGATGCTCCGTAACCAGATTGGCGAGTCGGAGGTATGGGACCGTCAGGATAAGTTCGGGCTCGGTTTTCAACTCATTACCGATAAATCGCACTACGGCGATCAGGCTACGCCCGGCTCCTTTACGTGGGGCGGCATGTACTGTTCAGAGTTCACCATTGACCCCAAAGAGGACCTGATTTTGCTGATTTTCACCAATGTACAGCCCTACGCCTACTACAGCGATTTCGTTCGCAAGTTCCGCATAGGGGTTTATCAGGCGCTGAATTAAGACCCTACCGAGGTATCAGCCCAAACTGTAGTCATTACAGCCCATCGAATACGCCGTTCATCCCAAGTAAGCTGTTAAACAGCTGTGCAGTAGTACTTTTGGTAATGTAAACATTCCTCGAAAATCGTATGCACAAACTAACTTTCCTCGCCCTTGGGTTCGTAGCCTTGCTGCTGCCCGCAATCAGCCCGGCGCAAGCCCAGTCTGTTCCGGCAAAAACAACTGCGCAGCCCCCCATCATCGACCGCGAACTGTTCTTCGGCGACCCCGAAGTTTCGGGCGCGCAACTCTCGCCCGACGGTCGTTATCTGTCGTTTGTAAAACCCTACAAAGGCACCCGCAACATCTGGGTAAAAGCCATCAACGCTCCGTTTGCTTCGGCTAAGCCAATGACCGCCGATACCACCCGCCCGATCCGGGCCTACTTCTGGTCAAGGGATGGTAAATACCTGCTGTTTTCGCAGGATAAGGGTGGCGATGAAAATTTCAATGTCTACGCTGTTAACCCGGTCGAGTCGCTCAAGGCGGGGCAGGATGTGCCGACCGCCCGCGACCTGACCGGGTTGAAAGGCGTTCGGGTCGCTATTTATAACGTACCCAAAACTGACCCCAACTCGCTTTACATTGGCCTGAACGACCGTGATAAGGCCTGGCATGATCTTTATAAGCTGAACATCGCTACGGGAGAGAAAACGCTGCTCCGTAAAAATACAGACCGTATTGGTGGCTGGGATTTCGACTGGAACGATCAACTGCGTTTTGCCAGCCGTTCCAATCAAGATGGCAGCACTGATGTTCTGCGCGTTGATCCGGCAGGGTTCACCAAAATCTATTCGGCAAAATTGGGTGAAAGTGCAGGCGTGGCGGGTTTCTCCAAAGACAACAAGCAGGTTTATTTGATTACCAACACCGGCAGCGACCGTGATCTGACCGAAGTGCTGTTGCTGAACCCTGCAACGGGCAATGAGACACGTTACGAGATGGACCCCTTAAAGCGTGTTGACCTGAGTAATCTGGCTTTTTCGGAGATTACTCACGAACCGATTTATACGGTGTATGAAGACGACCGGGTGCGGTATCAATGGAAAGATAAAGCTTTTGAGAAAGATTATGACATTGTGAAAAAGCAGTTGCCCAGCGTCGATGCCTACTTTGGAAGCCACACCAATGACGAACGGTATTACCTCGTTACGGCCACCAGCGATGTAGATCCCGGCGCAACGTACCTGTTTGACCGGCAAACTAAAAAGCTGACGTTTCAGTACCGTCCCCGCCCAAAACTGCCCGTTGGTGACCTGGCACCCATGCAGACACTGCGTTACAAATCGTCCGATGGGCTGGAGATTCCGGCTTACCTGACCCTTCCCAAAGGGCAGTCCGCCAAAAACCTGCCGTTGGTGGTTTTCCCGCATGGTGGTCCCTGGGGACGTGACACCTGGGGGTATGATTCCTACGCCCAGTTTCTGGCCAATCGTGGTTATGCCGTGCTACAGCCTAACTTCCGGGCATCGACCGGCTACGGTAAAAAGTTTCTGAACGCGGGTAACAAACAATGGGGTCTGCTGATGCAGGACGATATTACGTACGGCGTGAAAAGTCTGATTGCCAACGGCACTGTCGATGCCAAACGGGTTGGCATCATGGGTATTTCGTATGGGGGATACGCTACGCTGGCCGGTCTGGCATTTACACCTGATGTGTATGCTGCCGGGGTGTCGTATGTTGGTCCATCGAATCTGCTGACGCTGTTGAACTCGATTCCGGCGTACTGGGAAGCGGGTCGGAAACAGATGTATGAATGGATGGGCGATCCCACTACTGCCGAAGGGAAAGCCGTACTCGTGAAAGCATCCCCGCTGACATCGGCATCCAACATTAAAGCTCCCCTGATGGTACTTCAGGGTGCCAATGATCCCCGGGTGAACAAGGCCGAATCAGATCAGATTGTCATTGCCCTGCGCGACCGGGGTTTCCCGGTCGAGTACATTGTGGCTCCCGACGAAGGACATGGCTTTGCCCGGCCTGTTAATAACATGGCAGCTCTGGCAGCGGCTGAAAAATTTCTGGCGAAACACCTCGGCGGTCGTTACCAGGAGTCCATGCCCGCCAACATTGCCAAACGTTTACAGGAGATTACAGTAGACCCCAAAACGATTGTGTTAGCCAAAAAAGTGGACGCGTCGGCGATGGCACCGGTACCAATGGAGGACCTGAAGCCGGGTAAATATGCCTATAAAACCACAATTCAGGTGGGCGGTCAGACAATGAATCTGGACAAAACAACCGAAGTGGTAGCGGATGGTGATACCTGGAAGGTGACGGAGTCAGTAGTTTCGCCAATGGGCACAATGAGCGACGAATCCTGGGTAAATAAAAAGACACTGTCACCCGTGAAGCGCACCGCAAAACAAGGTCCGGCAACCATCGAGATGGCCTACACCGCCGACAAAGTAACCGGCTCGATGAATATGGGTTCGGGGGCAAAACCGTTCGACGCTAAGTCCGATGGGCCAATGTTTGCCGATGGGGGCGGGGCGTCCATGATGCTGGCGTCGTTGCCGATTAAGGAAGGCTACACTACTACGTACCGCAACTTCGACCTGCAATCGCAGCAACCCAAGCTATTCGCCCTGACGGTTGCCGGTAAAGAATCGGTGACGGTGCCCGCCGGTACATTCGAGGCTTATAAAGTGGAGGTGAAACCCGCCGACGGTACAGCAGGCAGTCAGACCATCTGGATTGCGGCCGACGGGTCGCGCCGGGTACTGAAAGAACAGGCTATCATTCCAAGTATGGGCGGTGCCACCATGATTGCCGAGTTGCAGAAGTAGTATTCCAGACGCAGGCGTCCGGGATACCTAAAATGCGTATCTTTAGTCATGCAAATATCTGCTGTCATGCTGGCTAATCGCGTTGCTGAATTATTGGAAGCCCCGGACGCTAAACTCGTTATCGAGCGGGCGCAGGCTATTTTGAATGATGAAGCGGAGCGCCGTCGGGAATTTCGTGAGTGGCTGCGCGACGATGTTAAGGCCGAGTTTATCAACGGCGAAGTCATTATGCACTCCCCCGCTAAACGTCGACACTTAAATGCAGCTGTCAACTTGACTACTTTATTGCATGTGTTTGTGCATCTGCGCGACTTGGGTGAGGTCGACACTGAGAAAGCACTTGTGGGTATGACCCGCAACGACTACGAACCGGACATCTGCTATTGGAATAAGGAAACGGCCAGTACGTTCGATGATGATCAGATGGTACATCCAGCACCAGACTTAATCGTGGAAATTCTTTCGAAAAGTACAGCCAAGTTTGACAAGGGCATCAAGTTTGAGGACTACGCAGCTCACGGCGTTCGGGAGTACTGGATCATTGACCCGGTCCGGCAATCTGTAGCTCAATATCAGTTAGACGAGCCGACCATGGCGTTTGCTTCGGTAGCGGTTTTATTCATCGATGATACGCTGAGTAGTCTGACGGTGCCGGGTTTTGCGATTCCGGTGCGAGCCATATTCGATAAAGAGGCTAACATGACCGCCTTGCAGATACTGATGAAGTAAGCCGTTTGAGTGCTGGTTTTACAATCCTGAAAACGCCTTCGCTACCATAACGAAGGCGTTTTTTGTGAGATTTTCGTCAGGCATTCCAACGTTTTTGTGCGTTGAGGACTCTTTGGTGTAAACTTCCCCGATGGTTCAGCGTTCTTTGCGTGGTAACACATGAAGTATGGTTAAACGAATTGGGGCCGTTGTATTGGTCATTATTGTTTTAGTGGGTATCTGGCAGCATGAACTCATTGGGTATGGCTGGATGCAGGCAAAAGGACAGCTTCGGGTGCTGGCGAACACCGAACCCGTTTCCGATGTGCTGGCTAATCCGGCGTACCCGGATTCACTTAAGGCCAAGATTCGGTTGATACAGGCCATTAAAGAGTTCGCCGTGGATTCGCTCGGTCTTACGCCATCGAAAAACTACACGACTTTTTACGATCAGCACGGTAAGCCCATTCTGTGGGTCGTAACGGCCTCGGAACCATATGAACTGAAGGCAAAGGTGTGGGACTTTCCCGTTCTGGGGCAGTTTTCGTACAAAGGCTTTTTTGAGAAAGACCGCGCCGATACCCTCGTGCGTGCCCTGAAACAGGAAGGATTAGACACCCGCGTTGGGGAAGTATCAGCCTGGTCGACGCTGGGTTTTCTGAAAGACCCAATTCTGTCCAGTATGCTCGACCGCCCGGAAGGCGCACTGGCTGAACTGATCATTCACGAACTGACCCACGGGACGCTGTTTATTAAAAATAGTCTGGAGTACAACGAGAACCTGGCTGATTTTGTGGGTGAGTATGGGGCGCTGCGCTTTTTGAAAGCTAAGTACGGAGTGGCATCGGAGCCGTATCGAAACTATCTGGATACGAAGCAGTTCTACGAACGGTATGATGATCATATTCTGCGCGGTACCCGGCAGTTGGACAGCCTGTACCGGACGTTTAAACCGACTATGGTTAAACCCATCAAAGATTCGCTGAAGTGGCAACTCATTGGACAGATTGTCAGTACGGCGGACACGCTGACGGGCAACGCGCCCACACGATCAATAAAAAAACGGCGTTTGAGCAAACTAAATCTGCCTAATAATGCGTATTTCATTGGGTATCTGACGTACCGGAAGCAGCAAAATCAGTTTCGCACGGAATTTGAGCGTCGTTTTCACGGAAACTTTACCCAATACCTGACGTATCTGAAACAAACCTATCCATCCTTATAGACGCTGTTTCGCTGAAACGACGACTGTTATGAAGAAACTTCTTATTGCCATTGGGGCGGTGCTGCTGATTGGTTCGGGCTTTACCTGGATGAATACATACCGACGTGTGGTCAACACCAGTTTCGGGCCGGGTGAGCATATTGAATATCGGGTGCACTACGGATTTCTGAACGCGGCCGAAGCCTTTGTTGATGTGGCTCCCACCCTGTATAAAGTGAACGAACGCCCCTGTTATAAAGTCGACGTGAACGGCCGGACGGTGGGCGCCTTCTCGCTCGTCACCAAAGTGCAGGACAACTGGCGGTCTTACATTGATACGACGGCTATTCTACCCCAGAAATTCTATACCAGCCTACGCGAGAACAAATTTCGGAAAGAGGAAAATATCACGTTCAATCACCTCAATAATACGGTTAAAGCCGAGGAACGCACCGAACGCGATGTATTTAAGGTGCCCGATAATGTACACGATGTAGTGAGCAGCTACTTTTTTCTGCGTACGGTCGAATTTAACAAGCTCCCGGTTGGGCAGGTTATTGAAGTACCCGCCTTCTACGACGACACGGTCTTTAACATGAAAGTTCGGTACCGGGGCAAAGAGACGATCAACACTAAATTCGGTAAAATAAATGTTCTGAAACTTAACCCGGTGCTGCCTAAAAACGGAGGATTTTTTAAAGACGACGAGTCAATTAAAATCTGGGTATCCGACGATGTGAACAAAATACCCGTTAAAGTCGAAGTTGAGCTGTCAATTGGATCACTCAATATGGACCTGCGCCGTCATGTCGGCCTGAAACAACCGTTGAAATTCTTTTAAGGGTAATAAGGGGTAAGTAGTTGTCCATAGACAGGCTACTTACCCCTTATCACTTACTACTCTCTCTTCTCAATAATCTACTTCCAGCCCCAGCGTCTTTCTCAGGTTCAGCAGGGCGGGGTTCTTTTCGGCCAGGTAGTTAAACTTGTCCTGGGGCGAATAAATCATCTTCTTCGTCTCCTGCGTCACAATCTGATGCTCAACCTGGATTTGCCGGTTCTGCAACTGATCGCGGAGGTAGCCCAGTAGATCCGGTCTTATTTCGCTCAGGTGGTCCGCCTGAATTTTATTCTGAAGCGTCAGGTGAATGGTCGTGCCTTCCAGCCGGATGTCGCGATTCAGTACGACCTGCTCGGTCATATTATCGGTCTGCTGCTGACGTCGTTGCGCAAACGTCCGCCAAACTACTTCCAACTCCTCAAGCGTAAACGGCTGGTCCGGGCGGGCTACCGTTGTGGGTGGGGGCAGTTCCATCGTGTCTGTCTGCCCGTTGCCGGTAGCCATTGCCGCCTGCATGGGTACCAAACTGGCCGTAGTGCGCAGCCGTGACCCTGTCAGTACCGGACGGGGGAGGGGCGGTACCGGCGGGGGCGTTCCATTGGTGCCGTTGCGGTTGGCCGTGTACCCACTCACTGGTTCGCTGGTGAGCGGCTGGGTTTCGGTCCCGTTTGGTATGGTAACCGGTTTAGTTAAAGCTGGATTGGTGTTTTTTTTTTCGACCCCGTTCACCGGAGCCGCTGGCTGACTGACGACGGGCGTCGGCTCTGTTCGGGTAACTTCCGGTGGTGTGACCATTGCCGACGCGACCGGCTTTGACGGGCTATCCGGCATCGCGCCATCGGGCAGCGTCTCCCAATTGAGCAGGTTGCGGAGGTTGGCCAGCTTCATCAGGGCCAGTTCTACATGCAGCCGCTGATCTTTAGCCTGTTTAAAGTTCAGATCGCACTGCCCGCCGATGCTAAGTGCCGACAGCAGGAACGACATGGGTGCCCGCGCCGACTGATCGAGGTACTGCCGCTGAACGCTCTCGGTCACTTGTAACAACTGCACCGTAGCCGCATCCTTACAGACCAGCAAATCACGAAAGTGCCGACATAGCCCAACAATAAACTGGTGGCCGTCGAAACCTTTTTGCAGAATCTCATTCAGCGTCAGCAGGGTTTGCGACAAGTTAGCCGCCAGCAGATGATCGGTTAGCTGGAAGTAATAATCGTAGTCGAGGATATGCAAATTATTCAGCACTTCCTTGTAACGCAGTATCCGGTCGGTCGAGAAGGTAACGTTCAGGTCGAACATCGACAGCGCATCGCGCAGACCACCATCAGCTTTACGGGCAATCAGTTCGAGCGCATCGTACTCTGCAGTAATATGCTCTTTACCAGCAATGCTATTGAGGTGTTCGGCAATGTCTTTTGGCTGAATCCGGTTAAAGTCGAAAATCTGGCAGCGCGACAGAATCGTGGGCAGGATTTTATGCTTTTCGGTCGTAGCCAGGATAAAAATGGCGTAAGTGGGTGGCTCTTCAAGGGTTTTCAGGAAGGCGTTGAAGGCCGCCGTCGAGAGCATGTGCACCTCGTCAATGATATAGATCTTATACTTCGCTCCCGATTGGGGGGGGATACGGACCTGCTCAATGAGATTCCGAATATCCTCAACCGAGTTGTTGGAGGCCGCATCCAGTTCGTGAATATTAAACGATGAGTTCTGGTTAAAACTCACGCATGACTCACACACGTCGCAGGCTTCGGCATCGGGAGTGAGGTTTTGACAGTTAATGGTCTTAGCGAGAATCCGGGCGCAGGTTGTCTTACCAACCCCGCGCGGGCCGCAAAACAAAAACGCCGACGCCAGATGATTGGTACGGATGGCGTTTTTAAGCGTAGTCGTAATATGCCCCTGCCCCACTACCGTGTCGAAGGTTGCCGGACGGTATTTTCGGGCGGAAACAACGAAATTATCCATGCTCAAAGTTAACGATTCGGGGGCGGATTGCCAACGAAAAATCCGGTCAGCACTCGATTGAGGCCGGTTACCAAGGGCAAATTAAATTCATCAACAATACCGTTAAAAAATAACATACTTGTTTACTAATCTTGAGAATAAATAGAGATATTGCTTCTGTAATTATACTTAGCCGCCATTACTATTCATTATGTTGTCTTTTTTTACGAAACCATACGCTACAGGCTTGTTGATGAGTTTATTACTTTATGCTGTGATTCCCGCGCAGGGACAGCAATCGCCAACAGTGTCTGAACCGGCTGTTGTACTTGGGAAAATCTCCGTAAATGACCTGCAAACCGACCCATATCCGCAGGACACTACCGCCGAAGCCGTCGTGTTGTATGACTTTGCGGACCTGCGTGTCCAGCTGAAGGGTGATGATTTATGCGTGGTGACTCGCTACCATATCCGCACTAAAATCCGCCGGAAATCGGCCTATGACCGGGCCACCAGAACGATACCCCTGCGCAAAGGCTACGGAACCCGGAATCAAACCATTGATGATCTGGAAGGGTATACCTACAACCTCGTTAACGGGGCTGTTGTGGTGTCGAAACTCGATAAGTCCGGCATCTTTACCGAAAAGATGTCCGACGACATAACCGTACAGAAGTTTACCCTACCCAACGTTCGCGAAGGGTCCGTGATTGACTACACCTATACGCTCTACACCCCGTTTTCCATTTCATACAACCCGGGCACCTGGATGTTTCAGCAGCACGTACCGGTTCTGTGGAGCGAACTGAAGGCGTTTATCCCTAATTACACGCAATATAAAATTATCACGAGTGGTTACCTGCCCCTGGCCATCAGTGAACACAACGCCGTAGCAAGTCAGCCATTACCGGGTGGCAGCGTTGAAGGCGCTGTACAGTACCGGTTCGTGGTGAAAGATGCCCCGGCGTTCCAGCCTGAAGCGCATATCACCACTGAGTCAGATTACATTTCAAAGATTGATTTTGAACTGGCTCAGTACTCATTTCCGTACTCGGGAACGCACAATTTGTCGATTGGCTGGGATGCTTTAGACGCGACTCTGCTGCGGGAGTCTTCCTTTGGCGGACAGTTCAGACGAGCGCCTTTCCTGCAGGATGTGGCTTCTCTAATTAAAAAGCAGTACCTGGATTCGCTGAGTCAGATTCAGGCCGCCTGTGCCTACGTAAGCCGGACCGTGAAGTGGGATGGTACGTATAGTTTGATGGCCAGCAGCCTGAAAAAAGTCTGGGACGCCCGAAAAGGCGATGCCGGCGACATCAATCTGCTCCTTACCGGCCTGCTGCGTGAACTTGAATTCGATGCCAACCCGGTCATTCTCAGCACCCGTTCGCACGGCCGCGTTGAGGAGTCGTTCGCCCTGCTGCGTAAGTTCAACTATGTAGTGGCGCATGTAAGTATTGGTGGCAAAGATTTGCTGCTCGACGCGACTGACCCCTACCTACAGCCGGGAATGCTACCCCGCCATTGTCTGAACGGGACAGGCCGACTCGTACACTTTACGAAAGGTCGGTTTATCTCCCTGGCTCCTGCCGAACGGGATGTTGAGGTCATAACGGCTAAATTCAAACTGGATGATGACGGTGGTTTAACCGGTACGCTAAATCAGTCATATGGCGGGTATAAGGGCCTTGACGAACGGACTGCTTTTTTGCGGGACGGTCAGACGAAATACGTTGACGCTCTTAAGAAACGGAAAACGGTCTGGCAAATCGAGCGTACAGCGATCACGAATGCTGACTCGATCATGATGCCGTTCAACGTCAGTCACAAACTCACTATTCCCGAAGCGTGTCAGTTGGCCGGTGAACGGCTCTACCTGCGCCCGATGCTGACGGAGGGGCATGACGACAACCTGTTCAAAGATCCCAAACGCCGGTATCCGGTTGATTTCGGCGCTCCGATTGATGAGACGTATATGGCTACGTTTACGCTGCCTAACGGCGTTACGGTGGAAGAGTTGCCAAAAAATACCAGCATCGCTTTACCCAATAACGGCGGTCGATTCACGTATCAGATCAGCGTGGCGGATAATGAAGTGAAGGTAGTCAGCCGGATGTCAATTCGTAAACCGGTTTATTTCGCCGAAGAGTACCCTTACCTGCGCGAATTCTATGACAAAATCCTGGCTAAACATGCTGAACAGATCGTGATGAAGCGTGCGACAATCGCGGACAAAAAATAGAGCCTGGATTCTGGTTAAGTCAACGTTGGGTCAAAACCGTAACCCGGCATGCTGCTCGAAAATGGCCCCGCAATCAGCTTATTAAAAGATGTGCATGTTGTCTATTAGTATTGAAAATAATACGAGATATTGCCCCGGAATATATACACAATCTCCACCTCTGTTCACTATGCTTTCATTCTTTACCAAATTGCACCGCCGAAACGGGCTGCTGTGCTTATTGCTATGTGCTGCCTTTTCAACGCAGGGGCAAAAATTGCCGGTTGCAACAGCACCAGATATTAAGTTCGGTCGGGTTTCGGCCAATGACCTTCAGGTCGACCCGTACCCGCAGGATACCACCGCCGAAGCTATTGTATTATACGACTACGCCGACTTTCGAATCGAGCTGGTGACCTCAAGCCTGTGGATGGTTACCCGCTACCACATTCGCACAAAAATCCGTAAGAAATCGGCGTATGACCGGGCAACTATTGCAAAGTCGCTGCGCCGGGGAATAGGTGGGCAGACAGAATACATCTCTAACCTGGAAGGCTATACCTATAATCTGGTGAATGGGGCCGTTGTTACGTCCAAACTCGATAAATCCGGCATCTTTAACGAGAAGATGACCGATGAGGTTACGATGCAGAAGTTTGCCCTGCCCAACGTGCGGGAGGGAGCCATTATCGAATACCAGTATACCGTTCATACCCCGTTTGCCGTGACGCAAAACCCCAATACCTGGTCGTTTCAACAGCACGTACCGGTACTGTGGAGTGAGTTTAATGCTCTGATCCCCAATTATTTTTATTACAAAATTATCACAAATGGCTACCTGCCGCTGGCCGTCAGCGAGCGCGAAGGAACTACCTGTTCGCTGCTGCCCGGCCGACCGGCAGAGCAGGCCATGCGATACCGGTTTGCCGTGAAAGATGCCCCCGCTTTCCGGAATGAAGCTTACATCACTACCGAGTCGGACTACCTCTCGAAAATTGACTTTGAATTAGCCAGCTACACCTTTCCCGACGAAGGAACGCACAACTTTTCGGTGGGCTGGGAGGCCATGCAGACCACGTTGCTGCGGGAACCAACTTTCGGCAACCAATGCAAACGGGCTTCTTTTCTGCGCGATGTCGCCGAGTTAATTAAGCAGCAGCATCCCGATTCGCTGGGGAGGATTAAAGCCGCCTGCGCCTACATCAGTCATACCATGAAGTGGGACGGTTCCAATGGGTTGACCTCCGGCAGCACCAAAAAAGCCTGGGAAGCCCGCAAGGGCGATGCCGGGGATATCAATCTACTGCTCATTGGCCTGCTGCGCGAACTGGATTTCGACGCCAATCCGGTTATTCTCAGCACGCGCTCGCATGGCCGCATCAACGAATCGTTTGCCCTGCTGCGGAAATTTAACTACGTGATTGCCCAGATAGACATGGGCGGCAAAGACCTGTTGCTGGATGCGACCGATCCCTACCTGAAGCCGGGTATGTTACCCCGCCACTGCCTGAACGGAACGGGCCGACTGGTTCACTTTACCAAAGGCAGGTTTGTCTCACTGGCTCCTGCCGAGCGGATTGCCGAAGTGACAGCCGCTGTGTTTACCCTTGATGACGAGGGCGAACTGAAAGGCATGATGCAGCAATCATACGGCGGCTACAAAGCCCTCACGGAGCGGAAATCCTTCCTGACAGACGGGCAGAAAAATTATCTGGATGAGGTGCGGAAGCGGAAGGTCGCCTGGCAGATTGAGCAGGCTGGTATCAGTAACGCCGACTCGATAGCCAAACCATTTACGGTTGATTATAAGTTGACGATCCCCGAGGCTTGTCAGATTGCCGGTGACCGGATTTACCTGCGCCCGATGCTGACCGAGGGGCATAACGAACACATGTTTAAGGAGCCCGAACGCCGGTACCCGGTTGATTTTGGGGCACCAATCGACGAAACCTACACGGCTACGTTTACGCTGCCCAAAGGTGTTACGGTAGAAGAAATGCCGAAGGGCACAATCATATCGCTGCCCGATAATGCCGGCAAGTTCATCTATCAGGTCAGCGCCGTGGATAACGAACTGAAAGTGGTTAGCCGAATTTCGCTTCGTAAGCCGGTTTACTACGCCGAAGAGTACCCACTGCTCCGCGAATTTTACGAGAAAATTCTGGCTAAACACGCTGAACAAGTTGTGATGAAACGCACCACCATCGCCGATAAGAAATGAGTCGATACCTACAGAAAATAGGCCTTACAACGCTGGCAGCGGCTTTGGTATCGCTGTCTGCCAGTGCGCAGGATGAGTTTGTGGCCGCCCGAATTCCGACCGTACTACTCGAAAATGCCCATGCCGTTATCCGGCGACACGAAACGGTTTTTACCGTGAACGACCCCGGCGAAGCCACCACCTATGAGCGACTCGTCGTGACCGTGCTCGACGAGCAGGGCGATAGCTACGCCCAGCGGGTACTCCCTTACAATAAGCTGGCTAAAGTAGACAACCTCGAAGGGGCACTCTACGATGCATACGGCAAGTCGATCAAGAAACTCCGTAAAGCGGATGTAGACGATTACGGCAGCTTTATGGATTATAATCTGTACGACGATCAGCGGTTTAAGGCGGCCCGCTTTCCCAAACAGCCAGCTTACCCGTATACCGTCGAATACATCAGTCAGGTGATTAGCCGGAACCTGATGTTTTATGAGAACTGGCGGCCACAGCCCAGCGCCAGCACTGCTGTAGAGCAATCGTCGTTTACGGTGCGGATGCCCGAAGAGATGCCCCTTCGTTACAAAGAATACAACCTCACCCGGCCGGTAGCCATAACCAGCGAGAAGGCCGGTAGCCGGTACGAGCGGATATATTCCTGGCAGATGACAAATCTGGCCGCCCGCGAATCGGAGCCGTTTGCGCCCCCGGCGTATGAACAGTTTCCAATGGTGTATACGGCCCCCGCCGTGTTTGAGGTGCAGGCTTATCAGGGCAAAATTGCGTCCTGGAATGACCTGGGTACGTTTTACCTGTCTCTGAATCGGGGGCGTGATGCGATTCCTGAAACGTTGAAGCAGCAGGTGATTCAGCAGACGGCGGGCGAAAAAACGACGGTCGGCAAGGTGCAGAAACTCTATGAATTTCTACAGCAGCACACCCGCTACGTCAGCATTCAACTGGGTCTTGGCGGCTGGCAAACCATCGAAGCCGGACAGGTAGCCGCTAAAAACTACGGCGACTGCAAAGCCCTGACCAACTACGCTAAAGCCATGCTGAAAGCGGTGGGGGTCCCGGCTTACGAAGCACTGGTGCGGGCGGGCGACGACGAAGCCGATATTCGGACCGATTTTCCGAGTTTTCAGTTCAACCACGTTATTCTATGCGTGCCCGATGGCCGCGATACGCTCTGGTTAGAGTGCACAAGTCAGCATAATGCGATGGGATACGCTGGTACCTTCACCGGAAACCGCCATGTGCTGCTCCTGCAGCCGACGGGGAGTAAATTGGTGAAAACGCCTGTTTACCGACCCACTGATAACCGGCAGCAATGCCGTGCCCTGATCACCCTGACCGAACAGGGCGATGCCGTTGCCGACGCTGTCACGCGCTACGCAGGCTTGCAGCAGGAAAGCCGTGCCGACCTGATGCATACCGGGAGCCACGATGAACAGCGTACCTGGTTGATTAAACACACCCGGATTCCGTCGTTTGAACTCACTGACTTCGGGCTGGCCGAAACTAAAGCCCGGATTCCGTCCGTGACCGAAACGCTGAAACTGACCATCCGGCGGTGGGCTACGCCGAGCGGCACACGACTGTTTCTACCCTTGAATCTGTTGTCGGCGTTACCACCCCTTTCGCCCGCTACCAAACCCCGCGAAGCCCCGCTCGATCTGGATGCCAACTACGATTTTGAGGATACCGACACACTGACGTATCAGTTGCCCGATGGGTACACGCCGGAATTTATGGTGGCTCCGCTCCTGATCGACTCCAAATTTGGGCAGTATGCTGTTCAGACAACGGTTGCAGCCAACCGGGTGACGTATATCCGGCGGTTAACCATGCACCGGGGCCGTTACCCTGCCGAGGCCTATACGGAGTGGGTGGAGTTTCGGAAGAAGATCGCCAAAGCCGATAAGGGCCAGCTGGTGTTTGTGAAAAAGTAAGCAGATAGCTCTCGGATTGAAGATTATCGGTATGGTTAGCGCGAATCCACCAGACGCTACCAACAAGCTGGCTGGCTCGTTGGTAGCGTCTGGTGGATTCGCCGTTTTAATGCACTGCGGAGAACGTTTCAGGGTTTAATTTTAGGCAGCGATTGTATTTCAGTTAAGATGGATTGCTTATGCAGAAGTTAATTTACCTCTTGCTAATCGCAACTACCACTCTGGGGCAGCCGACTCCTAAACCCAGCCAAAAGGGTTCGTTTGACCGCCTGATTCAGTATTTTCAGACGTATTTTGTGGGTGCAAATAAGAAAAAGCCTCCTCTGATTTATGAGCCTGATACCAGCAGTCATCGAGAAATCAGGGTGATGCTGAGCGACTCGTCGCTGAATCTTCGGCCAACAGAGCGGTTAGTCAAGGTGCCTTACACAGGAAATCCGTTTCCGGTGGCTTACTCAGTTATTTACCAAAATCGCCTGATAAGTCTTTTTGAGTCTGGGCAGTTTACCTGCCTGACTGTTGATGGACTTACACGTGACACAGATTTCGAGAAGAAACTGAACACAAAGCGGTTCGCGTACTGCTGGTTGCTGGACGACCATTTGATCGGGCTGGCTGACAACATCTATTACCGGTTTAATGAACGGTCTGGATGGATTCCTTATACGCAGATAGTCCCGTTGCAAAAGCAGCCTAAACTGTATGAAGACGCTAATTTTATAGCCTTTAGCACCTGCCGGGGTGAGTTTGGTGGTACTCTGTTCGTTTACGACAAACGCACCCGCTTGACTCATTTTGTGCCATCCGTCTGTAGCTGTTCGATCATCCGTAAACCAGATGGCTACTATATGCTGGCCAGTTTAGGGCACGGGGCTGGCCATGCTGACCTGACCTATATCCGAGACCCTACCCGGCTACCAATTTTCTCGAAACTTGACCGGTATGGCAATGCAATTGCCGATTCGACGCGGTTGACTGGTGTAGTGCAGCCTACAGTTGTGTTTGATTACTTAGGGCTGGAACTCTTTGGTAGTTTTACATGGAAAGGCAGACAGACCTATTTAGCCAACTGGGCCGGGAGGACATTTCTGGCCGAAATAGCTAATAATACGCTCTTCATAAAAGATCCCCTCTTCAATGACGGTATCTATACGCACAATCCGATAACTACGCAATACGGCAACGTCATTCTGATTAATCTGGACTTTTATGGACTGGGTGGCGAATGTGAAGTCGCCTGCCTGCTAATCCGTGACAACCGCGTGACCAAAGTGAGTTGGAACAAAACCAATACACACTGATACCGATTACCTGTCCGAAAAAGTATCGTTTGGATTGATTAACCGTTGGCGTACAGGACAGCATGTGAACGACCGCATAGTTACCAGTTCATGCGCTACAACGGTTTCCGGCAGTATATTTACGGGGAGGCTACCACAGGGTGGCGTCCCCGTTTTTATGGAAACAATCGCCGTTGCTTCATCCTCAATTCCTACCCATCCGGGTCTGCCGCTGCTGGGTAACACGCTTGACTTTATTCGGGATTCGCTGGCTTTTTTTCGGCTGTTGCAGGCGCGTCGCGAACGGGTTATCCGGCTCGCACTGGGCGGCAACACGCAGTACCTGATTTTTCAGCCCGAAGATGCCAAGCACGTATTGCAGGAGAATAACCGCAACTACGGGCGGGCGCCCGCGTTTCAGGTCTTGAAATTATTCCTGGGCGAAGGATTGCTGACAAGCGAAGGTGATTTCTGGCTCCGGCAACGGCGACTGGCCCAACCTGCATTTCATCGGCAGAAACTGGCCCGCCTGACCGAGACTATGATTGAAGAAGCGGTAAGCTGGGTGGAGCAACTCCGCGAACAGGCCAACGGTAGTCAGTCGGTCAATATCTCGCAGTCGTTCATGACTGTTACCATGCGCATCGTTTGCCGGACTCTGTTCAGTACCGATATGCAGGGGCATCAGCTAACGGGGCTGTCGCACGCCCTCGAACGGCTTAACCACATCGCCAATAAGCGGATCATCGGCCCTATTCGCTTCCCGTTATGGGTGCCAACGCCTGACCGGCGTATGTTTCTCCGCGAGACGGCCTTAGTTGATAAACTGATTTACGGCTTCATTCATCAGCGTCGGACTGACCAGCGTGCGCACGATGACCTGCTGGATATGCTGCTGACGGCCGAGGATGAGGAAACCGGTGAGCGGATGTCGGACCGGCAACTCCGCGATGAGTGCGTAACTCTGTTCGCGGCTGGCCACGAAACGTCGGCTGTGGCGATGGGCTGGACCGTGTACCTGCTGGCGCAGCATCCTGACGTAGTTGCCCGGCTTCGGCAGGAAGTTAGAACGGCACTGGGTGATACCGGCACGCCCACGGCGGAGAAACTACGCTCCTTACCGTACACGGCGCAGGTGATTCAGGAGTCTATGCGGCTGTATCCACCTGCGTGGGTGCTGAGTCGCTTTGCGCTGGCCGACGATCAGTTTGGCGGGTACACAGTCCCGGCCCGTTCGACGGTGTTGGTAAGCCCGTACCTGCTGCACCGCCATCCGACGTATTGGCCGGACCCTGACCGGTTCGATCCGGATCGGTTTCTACCCGAAAAGGGTAAGGAACGTCACCCATACGCGTATTTGCCGTTCGGAGCCGGGCCGAGACTGTGTATTGGCAATCAGTTTGCGCTAATGGAAATGCAGGTTTTACTGGCGCTGTTCGTGGCGAACTTTGATGTGACCATGCCAGCCGACTATCAGGTCGGAACCCGTCCAATGATTACCCTTCGACCCAAAAACGACATTTTATTGCCCGTTAAGGTACTTCCTGCCGTTGGTTTTAGCTGATAACGGCTAAATAGAAATTAGACTTTTCGGAGAATGTTTACAGGCTCATCATTTCGTAAACTTCGTAATTCCCCCGTCATGAAAGCCCTTCTGTATTGTTCGCCGAATCTGTCATGCAACGGAGTTGGACATTTCGATTACGGTGATTGACTGGCTTGCTTCTTTAGCGGAGATTTTCCTACTTAGGCAGTCCATTGGTGAAGGTATCACCTTTAAACTGTGTGACACGATGAGACTACAAATGCACGCGGTCCATTTTACGGCCGATCAGACATTACTGGATTTTATCCAACGGAAACTCGACAAACTCGACACGTTTCATGATCGTATTATTAGTGGCGAGGTTTTCCTGAAACTCGACGGCGCAGATACCAATAAGGTAAAACAGAAAGTGCTGGAAGTCCGGCTCAACATTCCCGGTAAGGAGTTATTTGTTACCCAGAAAGATACCACCTTCGAGAGTGCAACCGACCGCATTGTCGATGTGCTGAAAGATAAATTAGTCCGTTGCAAAGAGAAACGCAGTGATTTTTCCAGTCCGACCATCACTGAGGCCAAAGCCCGGATGGAGACCGAAACCGCCGAAGTAGATCTGGATGAGTTATAAATTCTGCCTGGTACAGAAACGAAAAAGACGCCTTTACGGGGCGTCTTTTTCGTTTCTATAGTCACTGGTCTGCGTGGTATTACAAACCGAATGCTTCCTTGATTTTATCGGTATAGTCGAGTTTCTCCCAGGTAAAGAGTTCTACGTCTACATTCATCGTCTTTCCATTTCCCGTGAACGTCTTGGTCACGACTTCGTTCACGCGCCCCATGTGTCCGTAAGCCGCCGTTTCCGAATAGATGGGATTCCGCAGTTTTAACCGTTGCTCAATGGCGTAAGGACGCATATCGAACAGTTCACCAATTTTTTCGGCAATCGCGCCATCGTGCATGTCAACTTTCGCCGAACCATACGTATCGATGAACAGGCCGCAGGGTTTAGCCACGCCAATGGCGTACGAAACCTGCACCAGAACCTGATCGGCCAGCCCCGCAGCAACCATATTTTTGGCAATGTGACGGGTAGCATAAGCCGCCGAACGGTCTACTTTGGACGGGTCTTTGCCCGAAAAAGCACCACCGCCATGAGCGCCCTTACCACCGTAGGTATCTACGATGATTTTACGGCCGGTTAGACCGGTATCGCCATGCGGGCCACCAATAACAAACTTACCCGTTGGGTTAATGTAGTACGTAATTTCACCGTCAAACAGGCCTTGGATCTCCGGCTTCTGCTTTGCTTTCACGCGGGGCAGTACGACGTTGATAATGTCTTCCCGAATTTTAGCGAGCATCGTTTCGTCGTCGGCAAAATCGTCGTGCTGTGTCGAGACAACAATGGTGTCGATACGAATAGGCCGGTGATCGTCGGAGTATTCAATCGTCACCTGCGATTTGGCATCGGGCCGCAGATAAGGAAGCAACGCCAGCTCGTTGTTGCGGATATCCGACATTTCCTTCAGGATGCTGTGCGCCAGATCGAGTGCCAGCGGCATGTAGTTGTCAGTTTCGTTGGTCGCATACCCGAACATCATGCCCTGATCACCAGCGCCCTGCGCCTGTGCTTTGGCCTCAAAACTGTCGGCAGTGGCCTCCCGGTCAACACCCTGGTTAATGTCGGCCGACTGATCGTGAATAGCCGACAGAATGCCGCAGGAGTTGGCTTCAAACATGTATTCACTCTTGGTATAGCCAATTTTGCGAATAACCTCCCGCGCAATTTTCTGCACGTCTAAGTAGGTTTCGCTTTTTACTTCGCCCGCCAGTACGACCTGACCGGTGGTAACAAGGGTTTCGCAGGCTACTTTGCTGGAGGGATCGAACGCCAGAAAATTGTCGATGAGGGCGTCGGAAATCTGGTCGGCTACTTTGTCAGGGTGTCCTTCCGATACGGATTCGGACGTAAAGAGATACGGCATCTGTACTCGGTTTGCTTAGTTCGGAAAGCACAAAGCTACTGTTTTTTTAGCAGGCCGTGTGCATTGGGGGGCAGTTCAGTAACATTCCTGCTAATTAATCCGGCACTATAATCGTGCCATTTTAGAGCCGTCACGCGGTGTACTGCTTATTTGTCGGCGTCCACTGGCTAACTTCTCCCAAACAACATACCGGGGTAACGGGTAGGAAAGACATGCAAAAGCTAAACATCCTGATCTGGCATATTCACGGCGCTTACCTCACCGCCATCACACAGACAGAACATAACTGGTACCTGCCCGTTAAACCGAACCATTCAGAAGGCTATATCGGCCGGGGCAGAGATTCGTCCATGCCCGACTATGTGCGGGAAGTTCCGGCCGACGCCGTACGAAACCTGCCGCTGGATTTAATTATCTTCCAGACGCCCCAAAATTACCAGACTGACCAGTACGAGATTCTGTCGGAGGCTCAACGGCAACTGCCCAAAATCTACCTGCAACACAACACGCCTGAGCCGCACCCGACCGATTCGCGCCATTGGGCGGCCGATGATTCCTCGCTTACCCTGGTCCACGTCACGCATTTCAACCGCCTGATGTGGGATAATGGCACAACGCCAACCCGGGTTATTGAACATAGCGTGGCCATCGACCCCACCGTGCACTACAGTGGTACCCGACCCGAAGGAATTTTTGTAGTGAATGAAATGAAGCGTCGCGGGCGCATGGCGGGTTATGACCTGTTTATGGCAGCACGACAGCAGGTGCCGGTGACGACGGTGGGCATGGGCTCGGCAGAAGTTGGGGGCATTGGCGAAATTCATTACCGCTACTTACACCAGCGCGTAGCTGAATACCGGTTTCTATTCAGTCCGATGCGATACAGTAGTCTGCCGCTGGCCCTGATCGAAGCGATGACGATTGGTATGCCCATTGTGGCCCTGGCTACAACCGAGGTGCCCACCGTGATTGAGAACGGTGTTCACGGTTTCGTGTCCTGTAACGTCGATGAATTAATCGAGCGGATGCAGTTTCTACTGGATAACCCCGATGAAGCCCGGCGCATGGGTAATAACGCCCGCCAACTGGCCCTGACCCGGTTTGGCCTTGAGCGATTTGTCCGGGACTGGAATCAGTTATTTGCCGAGTTGGTGAGTTAGTCGCCTAAATTGGAAGGCACAATGGAACGGCTTTTTGATTGATATGCCATATCTTGAAGATATGGCATATCAATCAAAAAGCCGTTTTCGGATTACATCCACAGCCCCGCGCGTGAAGGGCCCGAGGGGTACGGTTGACATAATGCGGATATCTTCGGCCAGCGTGGTGTCTTCATCCAGAAACTTGAGGATCTGGCTGGGCGGGTTGCGCTCATAAAGCCGGGTAAAAATATCATCGGCGGGATGACGGCGGTATTGCAGCACGTTGAGCAGTACGCTATCCAGCAGCCCTTTAAAATAGCGGGTAAGCCACGGTTTAGGCCGAGTGGGCTGCCCGCTTTCAGCTAAATTATGAACCATATCGCGCAGGTAGCGCTGCGTTCGCTGGAAGGTATACCCCGTTGATGGTTTGGTATATCCCCCCGACGTTCCAATTCGGAAAACGTGCTCTGACTGTTTTTCATCCGCCGGTTCGTCAGACATGGGAATGATCCCGAACTCGGTTTCGGCAATTTGATATGAGCCTGTATCCAGAAACTGACCGATATAGTGCCGCAGGGCAATCTCATATTCTTCATCGGTCAGGAGCCTTTCATTAAAGACAGTGTACTCTACTAAAGCTGTTCGTTTATCGAAAGGGAGCACATACAAAAACCGGCAATCTCCCTGTTGATCGACCCGAAAATCCATCATTCGGGGTTGCGCCGGGTCGAAACAGGCCTTTTCCGTCGTAATCACCCACCCCTTGAAATGCTGCAACAGATTATGCCGTTCGGGCTGATCCAGCCGGAGCACGTATGTACTGTCGAAAACAAAATCAGCGATATACGGCTCATCATCGGCAATAACGAAACCGCCCTGTGGTGTGTCCTTAATCCGGTTGATGGTAGCCTGTTTGAACTCGATATTGGGGAAGTTAGTCAGCGTTTGGCGGATGTGAGCGTAAAAATCGATACCCCTCAGCATTTTATACCGGTAATCACCAATATCAAGCGGACCGGAAAACGTAGTGCCATGAAACGTGACGGTATCCCAGGCCCGGAACAGAATCGACTCAAACGTGCCCATACCCCGTTCCCAAAAACACCAGGTACGGTCGTTTTGCGTCTTGATTTCCTTGTCCAGCAACAGTACGGAGCGGTTGCGCCATGGGGATTGCGTCAGGTAATAAGCCAGGCTTAATCCCGCCATGCCCCCGCCCGCAATGATGATGTCGTATTTTTTCATGCACCAACAGAAAAGCCCGGTCGCCGGGACCGGGCTTTATACCTTAAAATAGCCTGTATGCTTAATTGTTTGGTTTACTGCCCCAGAAACTACCTGATGTTCAACGAACCTAGACAAGAACGTGTCGTTCGGCATGGTAGCTGGAGCGGACCAGCGGACCTGATTCTACGTATTTCAGCCCGCGTTTCAACCCCTCTTCTTTGTACATGGCAAACGTATCGGGATGAATCCATTCGATCACCTCATGGTGCATTTTGGTCGGTTGCAGGTATTGGCCCAGCGTCAGAATATCCAGTCCGTTCACAACCAGGTCATCCATTGCTTTCAGGACTTCGTCGGTCGTTTCGCCCAGGCCGAGCATAATGCCCGATTTCGTGCGCTGACCATACTCTTTCGTCCGGCGGATTTGCTCAAGACTGCGTTCGTAGCGGGCCTGTGGACGCACCCGGCGATAAAGTCGCTCCACCGTTTCCATATTATGGGACACCACTTCCTGCCTGGCCGAAATCATGCGTATGAGGGCTTCCCAGTTGCCTTTTGTATCGGGAATCAAGGTTTCGATGGTCGTAGTCGGGGATACTTCTTTGATTGCCCGCACGGTTTCGTACCAGATTTCGGCACCCCTGTCTTTCAGCTCGTCGCGGTTAACGGAGGTGATTACGGCGTGTTTCACCTTCATAAGCTGAATGGCCTCGGCCACCCGACGCGGCTCGTCGGCATCGTATTCGTTGGGCCGACCCGTCGCTACGGCACAGAAAGTGCAGCTTCGGGTACAAACATTACCCAGAATCATAAAGGTAGCTGTTCCCGCACCCCAGCATTCGCCCATGTTCGGGCAATTACCGCTTTCGCAGATGGTGTGCAGTTTATAGGTGTCAACCAACTTACGGACATTGGCATAGGCCGGGCCTACGGGCAGCTTTACGCGCAGCCAGTCGGGTCGTTTTCGGCGTTGTTGTTCAGATGGAATTACGGGTAGTTCGATCATGGCAAACGGTACTCTTTGGGGTAAAATGCGAATCGGGTCCGTAAAGTTCGGGAACTGCCCGCCATAAACAATGCCCCGCAACCAATAGCCGTGGCCTACTGATTGTGGGGCATGGGAGCGGAGCGCAGAAGCTACTTTTTGGTCCCGAAAAACAGGGTGATATAGCCCGACGTAAAGAAGCTTCGGTTGCCAACTTCCGGGTTCACATTCGGATCGGGATTGGGCAGGATAATGATCGTTTTGGGATAGGCCTCCGTCAGAAAGCCGATCTCTATACCGGTCGTGTTGTTGCGAAAGGCACTTAACTCAAAACTAACGGCCGTTTTCAGGTGAAGGCCAACGGTTAGTTTCGACTCGGTCAGACCCTCGAAAAAGCCGCCACCACCAATGATTTCGCCGGTAATCTGTTGCTTCACTGCCGTAGCGTAGGGGATGGTTTTAGAACTTTGCTGCCCCGTTGCGACCTCAACGTAATAGGGTTTGATGATACCAATCGACGGTCCGGCGGCAATTATGGCGTTAATCGCTACGCCTTCATCGGCACTGCGCCGGAATAACTGAATTTCGCGGCCATACTGCGGACGAAGCACGAAGAGGTAGTTTTCTTTACCATACACAAAGCGCGATCCCGCCCCATAAATCGACTGCTGCTGGTATTCTTTAGGGTGTTTCACGTTCACAATCTCCAGGCTCAGATACCGGAATTGCCGTTTGCCCAGCAGTGTGCCGGGTATAAGTTTCGACTGGCGAAAAACAAAGCCGCCCAGCAGGCCCGCATTCGTGTTAGTGGTGACGCCGTAGGTCGTAACGGATGTGTAATTATCCTCATCAGCGTCGGCAGGCGATGTCGTCTGCGCAACGGCACCTGTTGAGAGCAATACGCCCAGCATGGAACAACTCAGCCAGTATAGTAGTAAACGTGTCATCGGTCTAAAATTCAGCACAAAATTTATGATATCCACCGGTAATGTACATGCTATAAACGTTATCAGTGGATTAACCCGTGTAGATTTTTTATGTTTGACCCAAAAACAAATGGCAACGATTCATATTGATTACCTCGGCGAACTGCGTACCGAGTGCGTTCACCTGCAATCAGGTACTACAATCAACACGGATGCCCCAACCGACAATCAGGGTCGGGGGGAAGCATTCTCGCCCACTGACCTTGTCGCTAACGCGTTGGGAACCTGCATCATTACCACAATGGCTATTTTCGCCCGGCGCGACGGCATCGAGCTAAAAGGCAGCGCTTTGGACGTGACTAAAATCATGACGACGCAGCCACCCCGGCGCATTGCCCGCATCGAAATCGACCTGACACTCCGTACGCCCGAATCCCTGGCCGACGACGTGCGGGAACGTTTGGAAAAGATTGCGCATACCTGTCCGGTTGCCATCAGCCTGCACCCTGATCTGGAGCAGGTCGTCAGTATCAACTGGGAGGTAGGCGAGGTCGTGTAAGGGAGTAGATTCATAAGCAAACCGGGACAGCCTCGTTGCGAGACTGCCCCGGTTTTTCTGTTACGGCAGGAGGGGTAAATCAGTTGCGCTTCTCGCGGGTCATCGACATAGAAGCACCGGTACCACGCCGGGCCTGCATCTTTTGCAGTCGCTCGGCATCTTGTTTAGATACAATTTGCAAGGCTGAATATTCGGTCTTGCCCGTAATGAGTGGGAAACCGGCTACTCGCTGCGCCTGTGAACAGTGAACGCAGGTTTTAGCCGTTGGTAGTACTTTTAAGCGTCCTTCAGGAATTGGTTGACCACACTTGATACAGTACATAACGTTGATTGGTTAGCTATATAATAAACAGCTGTAGACGTAGAAACGTGCAATTTCTGGCTAAAAAGAGCGCAGTGTTATTGCGGTCTGAAGCGCTGTTCCGATGGCCAACCTGTAAGCAGTATTCTGTCACTCCTCCCAGATTACAACCTCCTTGCGGTCATACCAGGCCGTTACATACGGGTTATAGTGCGCGTCGATGACGTTGCGTTTTATCTTCATGGTTGGCGTAATAAAATTATTCTCCACTGTCCAGGGGTCTTTCACGACAATCAGTTTTTTCACCCGCTCGTGGGGGTGCAGCTGCTCATTAAGGGCGACAAGCGTATGTTCCAGACTTTGTTGCACCAGTGCCCGATCTGTCTGCCGCGCCACATCTGCCAGTACAATCAGCGCAACCGGCTGAGGCAACTGCTGCCCCGTAATGCAAACCTGCTCGATGTGGTTATTCCCGGCAAAGCCGAACTCAATGCGGGTCGGCACAATGTACTCGCCTTTGGGGCTTTTGTACATATCTTTCACCCGGCCCGTCAATTTCAGAAACCCGTCGGCATCCACTTCGCCAACATCACCGGTATAGAGCCAGCCGTCTTTAAGCGTAGCCTTAGTTAGGGTCGGTTCATTGTAATAGCCTTTCATGTTCCAGGGGGCACGGGTCAGAATTTCACCTGTTCCAGGGGCTATTTTGACCTCTATCCCCGAGTTAATTCGGCCCACTGTGCCGTCTTTGATCTGGTCGGCTGGCATCATTGATACCGCACCGAAATTTTCTGTCATCCCATAGGCCTCCTGAATAATAATGCCCAGCCGACGATACCACTGAATCAGCGAGGCTGGCATAGGAGCCGCTCCGGTTAAAATGACAACGGCTTCGTCGAGCCCTAAACTTTGACGAATCTGTTTTTTGATGGCTTCGGCCTGTACCGGATCACCATTCAGGATGGCTTCCAGATGTATAGGCGGTATTTTCGCGAAGATGCCCTGCTGGAACTTCGTCCAGATGCGGGGCACGGCGATAAAGTGCGTGGGTCGGGCTTCCTGCAAATTGCGCATGAACGATTCGAGGGTATCGGTAAAGTAGATGGTACCACCCGTAAGCAGGCTCATCAGTTCGACTACATTACGCTCGGCAATATGACAAAGGGGCAGGTAGGAGAAAAACCGGGTATTCGGCAGGTCGTGAAACATCTGTTCCCGTGTCTGCAGGCTGAGTTCACTGCCACCGGCATAAGTCAGCATCACCCCTTTGGGATTGCCTGTCGTGCCGGACGTGTACACAATGGTCGAAACAGCATCCGGGTCAGGCGTTGGCTGACCGGTCATAGGCGGATAGGTAGCCAAGAGGTCATTCCACTGGCGGTGATCGGGGTTGGCAGTCAGGGCTTCGGAGGATTCATAACCCGGAAAACGAACGCACTCTACCCCGTCGGGAACGCCAGGCTGCATGGCGGACCAATTGTCAATTTTTCCCACAAACAATACCGTACAACCACTGTGAGTTAGTACCTGTCGAAGTTGAGGAGCTGTAAGGGTTGGATAAAAGGGAACCGAAACGTGACCACTAAGCATGATGGCGATATCGGCAATAAGCCAGTGAGCGCAGTTTTTAGAAACCAGACCAATAGGACTTCCCGCTGGTAAGTCGAGTGATTGCAGATAAGCCGCAATACGCCGGGCCTGCCGACCTGCTTCTCCCCAGGTTATTTCCAGAAAATCGTTGCCCATCGGCTGGTGCAGATACACCTTGTCGGGCTGCTCCCGTTCCCATTGATAAAAGAAATCGACGATGGTTTTTAGCCGGATGTCAGGTGACTTAGCCGTTTGCATACGTGTAAGGTTAGGAATAATGCTATATATTGTGAATATATAACAAAAAAATCTGATCCTTTTTAGCAAGCAACAAAAGGTTACACACCGGGTTATAAAGCCATTGTGAAAACAGACTCAACGCGATGGCAACTACAAACTCAACCTCAGGCAAGGCCGGTACGAAATCGACTACAGCCACTACCGGGTCAGCTACGAAAGCTGCTGACAAGAAAGCACCTGCTGCTAAAAAGTCAGCGAAACCTAAAAAAACGGAGGACAATTACACTGATCCTGACCTGCGCGAACGCCTGAAGAAGGAAATTACAGCGGGCGAAAAGGGCGGAAAAGCCGGACAGTGGAGCGCCCGAAAAGCGCAGTTACTCACCCATGAATATGAGAAAGCGGGTGGCGGCTACAAACAGGAAAAACGTACCGAAACCCAGGAGCATCTGGAAAAATGGACGGATCAGGACTGGCGTACAGTTGATGGAAAACCCGCCGACAAGGGCGATAAAACGGCTCGGTATTTACCCGCCGAAGCGTGGGAAAAACTGACACCCGCCGAACGGAAAGCGACGAATGCTAAAAAATTAACCGAATCCAAAGCGGGCAAACCCCGAACGGCCAATACCAAAAAAGCGAAGGAAGCGCGTCAGCAAGCGGAGTAATAACCAACCCGGCCCTAAGCAATACTACGCAGTGGCCGGGTTTGCTTTCATATCAGTAGAACGGTACAACGGGTCGCTTTCTGAAGCAATAATCATGGCCCGGTACATTATGAAATCGTACGCTGCTTACTCCGTTGAAGAACTGGCACTGGATGACTTGTTCGTCTGGTGGGTGCAGCAACCCGGTGATGAAGAAGTAGCGGCTTTCTGGACTAATTTTCGCACCTGCCACCCGGCGGCATCGGCTACGCTCGATTTAGCCCGGCGGTTGGTACAGGCCGCTTCTAATCCGCCCCGTCGACGTCTGTCGACTGATGAAGCGGATGCTCTGCGCGAGCGTATCCGAAACTCGTTGCGTCACCCTTCTGCCAACCGGCCCTGAATCGGGTCGGTGATGCAGCGCATCAAATCGGTACGCAAGACAAACAGAGTAAACTTTCTCCTTAATAGTATTCCTGCAACTGCGCCCGCAAAGCCTGAAACGTGCGTCCCATATGCGTTTCCACAGTGCGCACAGAAATACCCAACTGCCCGGCAATTTCACGGTATTTCAGCCCCTCATCGCGGCTCATTCGGTAAATTAACTGGCCCTGTCGGGGCAGCTGCGCAATAGCATTGTTAAGCCGGGTGTCGAATTCCTCACCAATGACGCCCTGCTCCGGTGAGTCGCCGGTGGCTGTCAGGGCGTGGTGTGCGTCGGTCAGTTCGCTATGCGATGCGTCAATGCGACGGCTGCTTTTCAGATAATCGAGCGACTGATTCTTAACGGCCCGATGACAGTAAGCGTGAAAAGACGCGTATAGCTGAATCTGAGCGCGGTTTTTCCACAGTTTCACGAATACATCGGCAACAATCTCTTCTGCGATGTGGCTTGAATGAACAAAACGGGCCGCATAGCGACAGAGCGGTTCGTAATACAGACTGAATAACTGCCGGAAAGCGGGATAAGCATCGTTTTCAGTAACCTGCCGAAACAAAGCATCAGCCTGACACTGCATCTGTTGTGTACGACCAGACAATTTGGTGGAATAACAGGCTGGTTCTACGAGAAAATTACTTCGTTCCATTGTACTTTTCGACGAATAGGCTCCTGATTCCTTACGGGTGTGGGTCCATGCTACTTGAGTAATTTATGCATGTGTTTCTTAGTTTGCAACTATAATTCCTATAAATCAGTCTATTTTTGCACGCAACCGTTCCCGGTACCGTTCCCGGTAAACCTGAAAATTTAGGGTTTACCCTACTGCAATGGTTTAATAATAGCTGTCAGGTGGCAAGCCTAATGTAACCCTGCCATCACCGAACGGGTATCGATATAATTTTTCTGCGTTTACAACCATGAAACCCAAAAAAAGCAGTGTCACCATTAAGGAAATTGCGCAGCAGTTGGGGTTGTCCAAGTCAACGGTATCGCGGGCCTTACACGATAGTTCCGAAATCAGTACAGAGACGAAGCAGAAGATCATGGCGCTGGTTGAGCAGCTCGATTACCTGCCCAATCCGGTAGCACTCAGTTTATTAAAGAGCCGTAGTTACACGCTGGGGGTGCTGGTCCCGGAGATTGATAATCCTTTTTTTTCGGCTGTTATCAGTGGGATCGAAGAAGTGGCTTACAACCGGGGTTACCACGTAACCATCTACCAGAGCCACGAAAAGTATGACCGGGAGGTACTGAACGTTAAGCATATCTATACACGGCGGGCCGACGGAATACTTGTTTCGCTGGCAATTGAAACAACCAACTACGATCACTTTCAGCGACTACAGGATCAGTCGTTTCCAATGGTATTTTTCGACCGTGTCTGGGAGGAGTCAATAACGAACAAAGTGGTAGTTGATGATTTTGACGGGGCTTACAAAGCCACTGAACATTTGATTCAGCAGGGCTGCCGCCGGGTTGCGCACCTGGCCGGGCCGGACAGTTTATCCATCAGTCAGAAACGGCTGCACGGCTACCGGGCGGCTATGCTCGATCACAACCTGCCCATACCCGACGGTTATGTCGTGCGCAGTGACCTGACTACCGAAGGGGCATTGACCGTTGCGGACCAGTTGCTGGATCACCCCAACCGGCCCGATGGCATCTTCTCGGCCAACGACCGGATGGCTCTTGGTTTACACTTAGCCATTCGGAAACGCGGGCTGACTATGCCGGGCGATATTGCACTGATCGGATTCACTAACCTGCCAATGGCCATCATGATCGATCCGCCCCTGAGTTCGATGGTACAGCCTGCTTTTGAGATGGGGCAGACAGCCGCCCGGCTCGTGATCGATCAGATTGAAACAGACGGCCCTATTGAACGGGTTGCCGCTACCCATGTGCTCAAGACTACCCTTTTAGTTCGCCCGTCATCGCAGCGTAAAATATAAGTTGCTGGTTGAAAGGGTGTTAAAATCTTGAATAGGAAGCGATACACCCGCATCTACGGGTTATGACCCTTACACATGATATGTAGCTTATCTGACGCGCTGGTTGAGAAATAAAATAATTTTAAGATATTTTTCCACTTTAGTACGTAGCTGAGCGTCTGATGTCGTCTTTATGCTCACAGCTATCTGCGTTTCCCCTGCTTTGCCTGAAAAACATAATTCCTAAACCTAATTCCTATCCGTAGTATGACTAAACGACTACACCGCACGACGGTTCACGTAATGATCCTGACCGTCTGCTTATCTGGTTTGTCGCTGGTGAACAGCCCGGTCAAGGCCGCTGGCAGTAGCTATGCGCCTTCTGTTGAAGAGCGCCCGGTCACGGGCCGGGTACTTTCTGCTGACGACAACACGCCGATGCCGGGGGTAAACGTAGCCGTAAAAGGCACCACACGGGGCACCACTACCGATGCAGAAGGTAATTACCGCATTAACGTTCCTGATAATAAAGCTGTGCTGGTCTTCTCGTCGGTAGGGGCAGTGGCACAGGAAATATCCGTTGGCAATCGCTCCACCGTGAATATCAGCTTAGGCAGCGATCTGAAAACCCTGAACGAAGTAGTGGTCATCGGGTACGGTACGCAAAAGAAGAGTCAGTTAACGGGGGCTATTTCGTCGGTTTCGGCCAAGCAGATAACGGAGCAGCCAATTACGAACATCGGTCAGGCAATGCAGGGGCGGGTTGCCGGGGTTGACGTTGCTCAATCAGGGAGTAAGCCCGGCTCTACGCCGACGATTCGGATTCGGGGTCGCCGTTCGTTCAACGCTGGTAACAATCCGCTTTATGTTGTGGACGGTATTCCTCTCGTGGGTGATCGGAATGAACTGAGCAATAACCGGCCGTTCGATTTTGTCTCGGGCGGTTATGAAGATATTAATCCCAATGATGTAGCCTCGCTGGAAATCCTGAAGGATGCTACCGCAACTGCCATTTATGGGGCCAGGGGAGCCAACGGGGTTGTACTGGTGACAACTAAGCGGGGGCTTCCTACCGGAAAAACAACGATCAGCTACGACGCTTACGCCGGGGTTACCGATCCGCTCGATAAGGTTCACCTGTTCAGCGGCTCCGAATTTACCGAGTTTGTCCGCGAAGCTTATCGTACATCGGGCAACTACAAAGATGCCAATGGGGTCCCCGTTCCAACCGGCGTCTCCGATCCTTATGCCGACTCGAAGATTGCCGTTTTAGGGGGCGATCCTGCTGTAGCGGCCGGTATTGCCGCCGGGCGCAACACCGACTGGCAATCGTTGATTCTTCGGCAGGGATCTCAGCAGAACCACTCGCTGGGTATTCAGGGTGGTAATGAAAAAACGCAGTTCTACATCTCGGCTGGTTATTTCAAAGATACGGGCGTTATGCCCGGTGTCGACTTCACCCGCTTCTCGCTGCGGGCTAACATCGATCACCAGGTTAACCGATTCCTCAAGGTGGGTATCTCGTCCTACATGATGAACAGCATTCGTAATGGAGCCAGCCTGAACCCCTACAACTTTACGCTGCAGCAAAATCCGCTGGCCAGACCGTATGATGATAACGGCAACATCATCTTTTCGCCAACCAATGATGCCCTGCTGACAAACCCACTGGCCGAGGTAGTGCCGGGCGCTCAGGTAGATAACATCAAGAAGTACCGCATCCTGAACAGTATTTACGCCGAAGCTTCCATCATCGATGGGTTGAAATACCGCGTTAATTTTGGGCCTGATTTCGCTATTTCCCGCGGAGGGCGCTTTGTTGGCTCGCTCACCAACTCCCAGAAAGGCGGTGACCCTACGGCGTCGACAAACAGCCAGTTTGGGTTTAACTACACGCTGGAAAACATCCTGACCTACAACAAGACGTTTGGTAACCACAACTTAGGTGTCACGGCACTGCAATCCATTCAGCGGGATAACTTCGAAATAAACGCCATATCCGTACGGGGTGTCCCGGCTGAATCACAGCAGTTTTACAATGCGGGCAACGCCAGTCAGGTGTTGGGCGTGGGCAGCAATTTGATCCAATGGACCATCAATTCGTTCATGGGTCGGATTAACTACGATTACAAAGACAAATATCTGGTGACAGCCACTCTCCGGCGGGACGGATCGAGCCGGTTTGGGGAGAATACCAAATACGGTAACTTCCCCGGTATTGCCCTGGCCTGGAACATCAGCAATGAGGAGTTCCTGAAAAGCGTGTCGTGGCTCGATCAGTTGAAAATACGCGTCAGCCGGGGTTCAGTTGGTAATCAGGGGGTGGTTCCTTATCAGACGCAGGGTCTGTTAGGCCGTACTGTCTACGCCTTTGGTAATACGCCGGCTTATGGCTACCGTCCCAGTTCCATTGGTAATCCCGACCTGAAATGGGAAACCTCTACGTCTTCTAATATTGGAGTTGACTTCAGCCTGTGGCGGGGTCGGTTGGCCGGTTCGCTTGAACTCTATCAGACCAATACGACCGACCTGCTGTTGTCCGATCAGCTGCCAACGTCCATCGGCTTCAACGCCGTTACACGGAACGTGGGCGAAACCCGCAACCGGGGCGTTGAGCTGAGCCTGTCTACGATAAACGTGAACACCCGGGGCGGCTTTAAGTGGACAACTGATCTAACTTTCACCAAAAATAACGAAGCCATCATCTCTCTCTATAACGGAGCTGTAGATGACCTGGGCAACAAATGGTTTATTGGAAAGCCGCTGACCGCTTTTTATGACTACAAGAAAGCAGGTATCTGGCAAACCAGCGAAGCCGATCAGGCCAAGTCATACCAGAGTGCGGTTGGTCAGATTAAAGTGCAGGATACCAATAATGACGGCAAAATTACCGCCGATGACCGGGTATTCTTAGGCTCTGACATTCCTAACTACAGTGGTGGTATCACAAACCGGTTCAGTTATAAAGGCTTTGACCTGTCGTTCTTCATCTATGCCCGTATCGGTCAGACGATTCTGAGCGGTTTTCACCGGGACAATAACCAGTTGGCTGGTCGTTATGAGCAGATCAAAGTAGATTACTGGACACCCAACAACCCGACCAACGAATTCCCGCGTCCTAATTCAAGCCAGGAGTTTCCGGTCTACAACTCGGCTATTATCTACTTCGACGGCTCGTTTGTAAAGGTGCGGAACATCAATTTCGGCTACACCTTTTCGAACAGCATCACCTCGAAACTGCACTTACAGTCGCTGCGGCTGTTTGCCAGCATTCAACAACCGTTCATCTTCTCGAAATACCGGTCGAAGTACAATGGTGTTGACCCTGAAACGGCAGATGGTACCATCAACAATACGGTTACGCCCGCTACCCGGGTATCGACCTTTGGTTTGAACGTTAAATTCTAAACGCAGCGAATGCCACGTGTTTAGCAAACTCTTAAGATCCTAAAAAAATGAACCGTACATATCTAAAATCAGTGCGCGTCCTGACCGTATTGGCCTTCCTGCTCATCGGTCAATCCTGCAAGGACGTACTAAAGGAGGAAGTAATCTCCAGCATTGGCAACGATTACATCAATACCCCGAAAGGTTTTGAAGATGCCAGCAAAGCCGCCTATGCCTCACTACGCAACTTCTACGGAACCGAAAACGGCCTTACGCTGAGCGAATACGGCACGGACCTGTTTACCACCGGGGCCGACGGGAGTTATAAAGGATTCCACTTTTATGACACGCAGTTAAACAGCTTTGTCGACTACCTGCAGATCACATGGGAGGAATTGTACCGGGGCATTAATACCTGCAACGCCATCATTGGCCGCGCCCCAACGGCTACCGGACTCACAGATGCCTTAAAAAAGCAACGCGTGGCAGAAATGAAGTTTTTGCGGGCACATTATTACTTTATTCTGGTGCAGGAGTGGGGTGGTGTCGATCTGCGGTTGACCGAAACGCTGGCTCCAACCAAAAAAACCAGCCGGGCCACGGAAGCCGATATTTACAAAGCTATCATAGCGGATCTGGAGTCGGCCCTGCCGGACCTGAGCGCGGTTAAGGCATCGGCTCAGTCGGCGAGTGACTATGGACGGGCTACTAAGTCGGCTGCGGAACACCTCCTGGCAAAAGTGTACCTGACCAAAGCTACGTCGTCTGCCAAAGCGGCCGACGATTACGCCAAAGCAGCTACCTACGCGCAAAACGTGATCGCCAACTATGGCTATAAACTGCTGCCCGATTTCGCGAGTGTGTTTATTCAGGGGGCCAGTGAAATCAACGATGAGGTTATTTTCGCCGTGCAGTACACATCCGACCCCCTGACCAATGATGCCGGTAATTCACTGCACCTGTATTTCGGTATGCAGTATGACGTACAGGCGGGTATGGTTCGGGATGTTGCGAATGGTCGTCCTTTCAAGCGGCTGCGCCCAACGAAGTTTCTGACTGAAACCGTATTCCAGGAGCGGGTCAATGATTCCCGTTACAAAAAGACGTTTAAAGACACCTGGATCAGCAATTCACCCGGTACCTACAACACAGCTTTCGATAACTCTAAAGCAAAGGTCACATTCAAGGGGGGCGATACGGCAATCTTCATTCCCGGGTATGAGATGCCCCTTGCCGAACGGGCAAAAAGACCTTATCAGGTTCTGGTGCCAAGTGCTTACACGCCAGCGCTGTTTCCAACGTTACAGAAGTTTCTTGACCCGCTGCGGCCTGATAAAACGTACACCAACGGTAGCCGCGACTATCTGGCATTCCGCCTGGCCGAAACGTATCTGATTCTGGCCGAAGCCCAGTTCAAAGCTGGCAAGACCACGGAAGCCGTAGCGGCTATCAACATGGTACGGCGCCGGGCCGCCTGGCCGGGCAAAGCAGCCGCGATGGAAATAACGGCCGACGCCATGAATATGGAGATGATTTATCAGGAACGCGCCCGCGAATTAGCCGGTGAGCAAACGCGCTGGATGGACCTGAAGCGTTGGGGGAATTTAGTGGAGCGCGTTAAGCTCTACAACCCGGATGGCGCTGCCAACATTAAAGAAACTCATAACCTGCGGCCTATTCCGCAAACGCAGATTGACCGAACCGAGAAAGCCGCCGATGGTAGTCCGGGCTTTGTGCAGAACCCGGGGTATTGATAAACTTCAGTAGAATCGTTTTTTGCGACCCTTTGGTCAGCGAAAAACGATTCTTTTCTTTTTAGCTACATGGATATGTTTGGAAACGTAAACAGACGTCAATTTCTTCAGCAGGCGGGCTTGTCTGCACTGGTAGTCAGTGCCGGAACCGACAGGTTCACTTCCCTGACAAAGCCTTCAGGGTTACGCATTGCCTATTCGGCCATTACCTGGGGTGGTGATGATGTGCAGGCGATCATGGACATTGGGAGCCTGGGGTACAAGGGTATTCAACTGCGCGCCAATGCGTTTGGCCCTTACAAAGCCAAACCGTCCGAACTCAAGGCACTGCTTGATCAGCGTAACCTGACACTGGCTATGTTCTCGAGCGGCAACGTAGAGATCGATCCCGCCAAAGAGCAGAGCACGATTGATATGCACGTGGCACACGCCAGCTTTGTGAAAGCCCTCGGCGGGTCGGCCATTCAACTGACCAACTCGGCCCGGCCCAAAGACCGGATGCCAACGACCGACGAACTCAAGCGGTTAGCCACCGTGATGAATGAAATCGGCAAACAGACCGCCGACTTAGGTGTGCAGGCAACGTACCATAACCACATGAGTCAGCTGGGCGAAACCCCCGAAGAGGTGGATACGATTGTGCAGGCAATGAACCCGAAATATGTGAAACTGGAACTTGATATTGCCCACTACAAGCAGGGCGGAGGACAACCCGAAAAGGCAGTTAAGCAGTACAGGGACATTATTTATGCCCTGCATCTGAAAGATACCATGTCGCCGTTATCCGATAAACCCGGTGATCCCAAAGCGTATAAATTTGTCGAACTGGGGCGGGGCAATGTGGATGTGCCAGCCGTGTTCAAGGCACTGGATGAGATTAAATTTAAGGGCTGGGGCATCATCGAATTAGATGGCGTACCGGAAAAAGGTAAAACGGCTTTGCAATGTGCTGAAATCAATAAAAATTACATCACTAAAACACTCAACTTTCCGATCTGAATCTGTGTAAATACAGACAGACATAAGCCTGAATACGTTATGAAACACCTGATTTGCTGTAGTTTAGTTCTCATTGGCCTCATGTCGGCCGAAGCTCCGCAAGCTCCCAATACACTGACTGCGCAGGAAAAACGCGACGGCTGGAAATTGCTCTTCGACGGTAAGACGACCAACGGCTGGCGTGGAGCGTATAAAGAATCATTTCCCGAACACGGCTGGACGGTGGAAAACGGTCTGCTCACGATCCAGAAGTCCAACGGATCGGAATCACAGAGTTTCGGCGACATCGTTACGAATGATGAATACGCTGATTTTGACCTTATGTTCGATTTTCGCCTGACCGACGGGGCTAACAGTGGTGTTAAGTACTTCGTGGTCGAGAGCACTCCCAAGCCCAAAGGTTCCGCTTTTGGACTGGAGTTTCAGGTGCTGGACGATGATAAACATCCTGATGCCAAACTGGGCCGCAATGGCAACCGGACGGTGGGTTCGTTGTATGACCTGATTCCCGCAAAAGACAAAAAAGCCAATCCAATTGGCGAGTGGAATACAGGCCGAGTGGTGTCAAAAGGCAGGCACGTTGAACACTGGCTAAATGGCAAAAAGGTAGTGGAATACGAGCGGGGCAGCGAAGAGTTTCGTAAACTGGTGGCCATGAGCAAATATGCCGCCCCGGAGTATAACGCTAATGGTCGCTTTGGTGAGGCCACAAAAGGTCATCTGCTGCTTCAGGATCACGGCGAACAGGTGTCGTATCGAAACATAAAGGTGAAATTACTCTGACAGTCATTCGTGACACAACTTTTATAGCAAAAACAAGCATTTACTCATCCAATAAACGGGCTGCTGCCCACATTCCCTGTATGGAAACCCGTAGAGACTTTATTAAAAAAACGACACTGGCTGGGCTGGGTGTCAGCTTTTCCGCCAGTAGTTACGCCCGCATCATTGGGGCTAACGAGCGCGTCCGGGTTGGCATTATTGGCTTCTCAGATCGGTTCCGGCAAACGCTGGCTCCGTCGTTTATGAACCACGCCAAAGACCTCAACTTCGCATTCGTGGGCGTATCAGACATCTGGAGTCGCCGACGCGACGAGGCTGAACAATACCTCAAAGGCAAAGGCTGGAACGATAGCAGCTTTTTTAAAGCCCGCAACAACGATGAACTGCTGGACCGTAAGGATGTTGACGCCGTTATCATCAGTACTGCCGACTTTCAGCACGCATTACACTGCGCAGATGCGGTTGAGGCCGGGCGTGATGTGTACTGCGAAAAACCCTTTGCCGAATCGCTGGAAGATGCCCGCAAAGCATTAAAAGCGGTCGAGAAATCCAAAAAAATCGTTCAGATTGGCTCACAGCGCCGGTCTGCTCCAAACTACCATGCCGCTAATGACTTTATTCGGTCGGGCAAGTTTGGTGATATTTCGATGGTAGAGATGACCTGGAACGTTAATCAGCCGGGTCGCTGGCGTCGGCCAAAACTGGTGAGCGAAATCCGTCAGGAAGATACCGACTGGAACCGCTACCAGCTTAACCGCCCCAAAACGGCCTGGGACCCGCGTAAATATTTAGAATTCAGGTTGTTCTATCCATATTCTTCGGGTATTCCCGGTCAGTGGATGTCGCACCAGATCGATACGGTTCACTGGTTCAGCGGCTACGACCATCCCCGTTCGGTAGTGGCTAACGGCGGAATTTACGTCTGGAAAGATGGCCGGGTGAATCCCGATACGTTCACGGCTGTGTTCGATTACGGCCCGGATACTGACAAAACCAAAGGATTTCAGGTACTGTATTCGTCCCGGATGCATAACGAAGCGGGCGGAACAAAAGAGTACTACTACTCGAATGGAGGTATGATTAACCTCGATACGAATAAGATTACTTCGGAAGGCGGCTTGCAGGCAAACTACGCGAAGGAGATGGGTATGCAGGCTAATCTGCTGCCCGACATATCGCTGAAGGCCGGGGATAAGATTGAAACCTCGGCTAATACCGGTGCCGATCCAATGACATCAATGCACATGCGCAACTGGATGGAGTGTGTACGGAGCCGCAACGAACCAAATGCCCCGGCCCGCGTTGGTTTCAACCATTCGGTGGCCAATATCATGGCAACAACGGCGCAGCATACCGGCAAACGCGTAACGTGGGATGCCGTTAAGGGAGACATGATCGTAAGTTAACAGCCCGTTTGTCGGTTTACCAGAAGAAGTCGTCAGGCTCAGTAGCGCGGAAAATCGCTTCGCTATTGGGCCTGACTGTTGTGCATTCATAGTCAATCCTAAAACAGTGCAGTATGACTAAATTAATGGTACTGGCAGCGGCCCTGATTACTACGGGTGCGATTGCCCAAACGGGAAAACCACGCATTATGCTCACCGCCAACGAAGCTCAGAAACGGGTAGACGTGACGGTAGACGGGCAATCCTTTACGGCTTATATCTATCCTGGTCCGGCGGTGCTGAAAAAAGCGGTGCTCTACCCGATTCGCTCGGCGGGCGGGCACTTTATCACCCGGGGCTGGCCTATGGACCCGCGTCCCGGTGAGCGCGTCGATCACCCGCACCATGTAGGCTTGTGGTTCAACTATGGCGATGTAAACGGCCATGATTTCTGGAATAACTCGAACGACATTGCACCCGGTAATAAAGGGCCTTTTGGCACCATCCTGCATACGGGCATCAAATCAATGAAAAACGGCGATGACCGGGCAGATCTGGTTGTTACGGCCGATTGGCTCGATGAGAATAGTCAGCCTATGCTCCGCGAAAAAACTACGTATGTATTTCGTGGACGGGGTAATGCGCGGAGTATCGACCGTATCACCACCCTGACGGCGGTTGGGAAAGATGCCGTCTTTAAGGATAACAAAGAAGGACTGATTGGCTTACGACTCGCCCGGGAACTGGAGCATCCGTCCACAAAGGCAGAGGTTTTTACTGATGCCAGTGGCGTTGCTACGAAAGTGCCCGCCCTGAATAATACCGGCGTAACGGGTCAGTACACCAGCAGCGAAGGTGTAGTTGGCGATGCCGTTTGGGGAACACGCGGCAAGTGGGTGAACCTGTCGGGCACGGTTGACGGCGAAGCTATGACAGTAACGTTATTCGATCATCCACAAAACGTTGGCTACCCAACCTACTGGCACGCCCGCGGATATGGCCTGTTTGCTGCCAATCCGCTTGCCCCGTCAATATTTACGAACGGTAAAGCCCCGGCTATGGATTACACATTACCCGCCGGTAAATCCGTTACATTCCGGTACCGACTCGTGATTACGTCGGGACCTATGGTAAGTGGTCAAACGGCCCTTCAGGCCCGGCAGTTCGATTCGGAGAAGCAGTGAGTCAATCATATAAAAGCCCGACCTGAGTGCATCAGGTCGGGCTTTTATATGATGAATTAAACGAAGGCAGGCTTAGAATTAATTCATGTAGACAAGTGCTGATTTGTACACTTTAGGGTTGATAGAGCCAAGCCAGATGTGCAGCGTGTCGCTGTTGGCGCGGGCCTTGTGCATTTCTACATCAATCTGGCGGAGCAGAAAGAATAACTGGTGAACGTGCTGCCATTGGTACCGCAGTTGCTCGGCTGCCGGCGATCCTGCACGGGTATCAGCTTTGGTAAGCTTCGCTTCGCGGGTTAACTGCCGGATGCTGTGGCGCAGGTGATAGCGCAGGATCATCAACCGGCTGGCCATGGGCAGCTCGTTTGGGTACTGTTCCAGTTTGGCAATGCCCCGGCCCAGAAGTGTGTTGCGCTGCTGAAGCTGTTCGGAAGCAATCAGCCATGCCTGTTCGGCTTTTAGTGATTCGTACGTTACGGTTGTCATCGGTTACGGAAGTTTACCACCAAAACTAATCGATTTACGCACATACTTGCAAGCCGGATTGCCGTAAACTAAAATTTTAATCTGAATGTGCCCGATAAAACCAAACATAGTAAAGCCTTTTTGGTTTTAGGGCGTCTGTTTCGCTGGTAACTCATGAAATTGGACAATCCGATTACTGAATTTATACGCCCGTTCATTCGTTACCGGATTATCCTCATTATCTCAACTACTCTGTCGCCATACAGTCATGAATCCTCTTTATAAGGCACTCATCGTTTGCACCAATCACACCGATTATCCCAGTAAGCCACAAAAGACGGGTCTCTGGTTAAGTGAAGCCACGCATTTCTACGACGAAATTCACGACCGGAACATCACCTACGACATTGCCAGTCCCAAAGGCGGTCCGGTGCCAATTGATGAAAAAAGCCTTGATCGAAAAGACGGAGTAAACGAAAAATGGTACAACAACCCGGTTTTTCGGCAGAAATTAGCTAACTCCCTACGTTTGGACACGATTGACCCAACCGATTACCAGATTATTTATTTCACTGGTGGGCATGGTACCATGTGGGATTTTCCCGATAATCTGGTCTTGCAGCAGCTGACCCGTGAAATCTACGAGCGGGGTGGGATGGTGGCCGCTGTGTGTCACGGTGTGGGCGCGCTGGTTAACCTGAAACTGTCCGATGGATCAAGCTTCGTGGCAAACCGGCAGATCACGGGCTACTCGAACATGGAAGAGAAACTGATTCGGTTAGACGAGGAGGTTCCGTTTCTGCTTGAAGATGCCCTGAAGAAGCAAAAAGCACTTTACACAAAAGGATTGATTCCGTTCATGCCCCATATTGAAGTCGATGAGCGGCTCGTAACGGGACAAAACCCCCTGTCGGCCCGGAAAGTAGGCCGTAAAGTGGTCGAAGAGATGTTTGAAAAGTAGCCAGCTTACCAGCTGGCAGACTGCTTTACGCAACCAGATGCGGGAATAACTCCCGCAATGAAGGCAGCACCTGATCTTTGTCAGACACAATCGGCGTTGTTACCCCCCAGTTGATGTTCAAATCGGTATCGTTCCAGATCAGACCGGCTTCGGCGGCTTTGTTGTACACATTGGTACACTTGTAACTGAAAATACTGTCTTCCAAAGCCACAAAACCGTGCGCAAAACCAGCGGGAATCCAGGCCATGTTATTTAGTCGGGCGTCCAGCAGAAACGTTTCGTACTGTCCGAATGTGGACGAGTCTTCGCGCAGGTCAACGGCTACGTCCAGTACTTGCCCGGCTATAACCCGCACTAATTTCCCTTGAGCAAAGGGTTCATTTTGATAATGCAATCCCCGCAGAACGCCCTTTACCGAGAACGACTGATTATCCTGCACAAACTCCACCGGTATGCCCAGCGATGAGAATAAAGGCTTGTTGTAAGACTCGAAAAAGTGGCCGCGTTCGTCTTCAAAAACGCGGGGAATCAGTTCAATCAGGCCTTCGATAGTTGTTTGGCGAACTTGCATACGGTGGTTCAAAACGGTTCAGTTAAGGGCAAATTTATGAAACCGGGCCGGTAGTTTGTATTTTTGGGCCAAACCTTTTTCCAGTTAGCTACCTCCTTTGCCCCATGACCTACGCCGAATTAGTCAGTCAGATCCACCAAAAGAAGTCGTACCTCTGCGTTGGTTTAGACACCGATCTGCCTAAAATTCCGCGTCACCTGCTCCGCGAGTCCGATCCGGTTTTTGCCTTTAATAAGCAGATTATTGACGCTACGGCGGAGTTTGCGGTGGCCTATAAACCCAATATTGCCTTTTATGAAGCCCAGGGGCCGCGTGGTTGGGAGAGCCTGCAAAAAACGCTCGATTACATTCCGAAGGAGTGCTTTACCATTGCCGATGCCAAGCGGGGCGATATTGGCAATACCTCAGGGTTGTATGCCCGCGCTTTCTTCGATCCTGCGGCTGCCGGACTGGATTTTGACTCCATCACGGTCGCTCCTTACATGGGCCGTGACTCGGTAACGCCGTTTCTGGACTATCCCGATAAATGGGTTATTCTGCTGGCCCTGACATCTAACCCTGGCAGCGCCGATTTTCAGCGGCAACCGGTTGGCAATGGTGACCTGTTCGAGATAGTCATTAAAACGGCTCAGACCTGGGTGGGGCCGGATCGGCTGATGTTTGTCGTGGGCGCTACACAGGCAGCCGAGTTGGGGCGGATTCGGGCGCTTGCCCCGGATAACTTCCTGCTCGTTCCGGGCGTCGGCGCACAGGGCGGTTCACTGGCTGACGTATCCAAATACGGTCTGACGGCCAACGGCGGATTGCTGGTCAACGCGTCGCGCAGTATTCTGTACGCGTCTGATGGCGCGGATTTTGCCCTCCGAGCTGGTGCCGAAGCCAAAAAATTACAGCAGGAAATGGCCGGGTATTTAGGGTAAGGTTGTTTTTATTACCAAAGCGTGACATTGAAAAGGTAGAATTAGGCTAAACGGTTATATTGCAGCCTATTACACCCGTAGCTGTGCCTGAATCTCTACTCTATTTCCTCTGGCAGTTTCAATACTTTAGCCAGGTTAACCTGACTACATCCGATGGTGAACCAATTCAGGTGCTCCATCCGGGTTTTCGCAACCACGATTCGGGGCCAGATTTTGCCAACGCCCGGTTATTAATCAATGAAGTCGAATGGGCAGGCACGGTCGAGATGCATACCCGAACATCGGATTGGCTGGCCCACCGGCATCAGCACGACCGGGCTTACGATAATGTCATCCTGCACGTAGTCTGGCACGATGACCGGGCGGACACCGACCGTCGGCTAACCCGCCCCGACGGCACTTTACTCCCCACACTGGAACTGCAGCACCGTACCGACCAGACGTTGTTAAACCGCTATGAAGCCCTGTCTGTCTCCGCCGATGCCATTGCCTGCGCGGGTCAATTTCGGGCGGTACAGCCGCTTAAAGTTACCTCCATGCTCGATAAAGCCATGCTACAGCGCTTGGAGCGCAAAGCAAATACGGTGAAAGCTGTGTTTATGGCCGCCAATCAGGATTGGGAGGAAACGACTTATCGGCTGCTGGCCCAGAATTTTGGCTTTAAGATCAACGCGGGCCCTATGGAGCAAGTGGCCCGGACGGTGCCCCTCAAGGCTCTGCTGAAGCACCGCGATTCGCCGACACAGGTTGAAGCCTTGTTGCTGGGTACGGCGGGTTTACTGACAGACGTTGCTGAACCCGACGAATACCTCGAAACGCTTCGACGTGAATACCGCTTTCTGGCCGCTAAATACCAGCTTACGGATGGTCAGTTACCAGCCCATGCCTGGAAATGGGGCCGATTGCGGCCCGCTAATTTTCCCACGCTAAGGCTGGCGCAGTTAGCCCGTCTCATCACCACGCATGGCAGTCTGTTTTCGCTGCTGGTTTCCAATGATGATGCGCCTGCGTTACTCAAAGCGCTACAGGTAACGCCGTCTGACTATTGGCAGCACCATTATCGTTTCGGGAAGGTGACTGATAGAGGAGCACCCACACTGGGCCAAACATCCGTCGAAAACCTGCTCATTAACACGGCTGTGCCGTTGCTGGCGGCCTACGCGCATCACCGCGATCAGCCCGCTTACATTGACCGGGCTGTTGCGTTGCTGGAACAATTACCCGCTGAACAGAACCGCATCACAAGCGGTTGGGCCGGGTTAGGATTGACTGTCCGTACGGCGTTCGATTCGCAGGCATCCATTGAGCTGTTCAATGAATTCTGTTCCGTAAAAAAGTGCCTGAACTGTCAGATTGGTCTGGCCCTGGTGCGGCCGGATAAGCATCGGATTGGGGTACGCTAGAGGTGTGTTGGCGTAGACAAAAAAACCACTTCCTCAATTTTAGCAGTTCCGGTCAACTCTTACCGGGGGTGTGGTAGTTATGTACCTACACCATTCGTTGCAAGGCGTTTTTTCATGCATACCGATTCAAACCTTCCGCTATCCTTCCAAAATCCGTTTCGCTCATTCTGGATGGGTGGCTACGAGTGTACCGATCAGTTAAACTGTTTTGGTAACCGCGTTGATTTTCTGTCGTTTACCGGCCACCTGGACCAACTCGATGCTGATTATCAGGATCTGAACGGGTTTGGTATTGGTACGGTGCGCGAAGGAATCCGCTGGAGTTTAGTGGAAAAGAGGCCTTATCAGTACGACTGGTCTACGGTTGCTTATATGCTGGAGCGCGGCCGGGTCAATGGCATTCAGCAGGTTTGGGATTTATGCCACTTTGGCTACCCCGACGATCTGACGCCTTTACATCCGATGTTTGCCCGACGGTTTGCGGCCATGTGCCGGGCTTTTGTGCAGTTCTACCGAACGCAGGACCCCGACGGAACGCTGATTGTTACCCCCATCAACGAAGTCAACTTTATTTCGTGGTTGGGTGGCGATGCCCGTGGAACAGCGCCTTACTGCGTTGGGCAGGGTTGGGAGGTTAAATACGGTCTGATGCGAGCCTACATCGAAGGTGTAGCGGCCCTGCGGGAAGCTGACCCGTCCATACGCATTCTGACAACGGAGCCACTTGTAAACATGGTGCCGCCTTTGGGTGCCACCCCCGAACAAATAGCCGAGGCTGCTCAGGCGCACGAGAATCAGTTTCAGGCGGTGGATATGCTGAGTGGCCGGATGTGCCCCGAACTGGGTGGCTCTCCCGAGTATCTGGATATACTGGGCTTCAATTTTTATTATAATAACCAGTGGATTGTACCTACGTTTCAGTTTCTGCCGTGGAATGATTTCCCGCGCGATCCGCGCTGGCGTCCGTTGCATAGTTTACTGCTGGAGGCTTATAGCCGGTATGGTCGCCCTATGGTGCTGACCGAAACCAGTCATCCCGGCATTGACCGACCGCTCTGGATGCGCCACATGGCTGATGAATGCGTGGCGCTGCTCGAACAGCAGGTTCCATTCTGGGGTGTTTGCCTGTACCCCATTATCGACCGGCCCGACTGGGATCATTTTACGCCCTGGCACCGGGCCGGCCTGTGGGATGCTGCCCCGCTTGGTGTTGAACTGCAACAGGGTCAAACGCCGGGTCGCGTTTTATATCAGCCGTATGCCGATGCTCTACTCGCCGGACAGGAGCAGGTAGAGGGTGTATTAAGTCGCACGACACTGGTTTAGAATTCCCGTTTTCCACCAATCCAGGTTTGTTCTACGCGCACCTGCCGAAGTTGCGCATTAGGTATTTTCATAATGTCCTGCGCCAGTATAACGAAGTCGGCCTGTTTGCCTGGTTCGATACTGCCCCGTAGTTTATCCTCAAAACAGGCAAACGCAGCCCAGCGTGTCATGGCTTTCAGGGCGGCAGAGCGATCCACGGCGTTCTCCATCTGGTAGCCGCCCGCCGGAAAATTTTTGGCGTCCTGCCGCGCTACGGCTGCGTGAAACCCAAACAGCGGGTTGGGAGCTTCAACGGGGAAGTCGCTGCCAAAGGCCGTCAGGTTGTTCTGCTTCATCAGGTCGTTAAACGCGTACGCTCCTTTCACCCGAATCGGTCCAAGCCGCTCGGCAGCCCAGTACATATCGGACGTGGCATGAGTAGGCTGCACCGACGGAATGACCGAATACTGACCAAATTTGGCCACGTCTTCGGGCGAAACCACCTGCGCGTGTTCGATGCGCCACCGCCGTTCATTTTTGGTTTTCAGCAGCTTACCATACAAGTCCAGAATAAGGTGGTTGGCTGAATCGCCGATGCAGTGGGTATTCGCCTGAAAGCCGCTAGCTGCAATGAGGGTTAGGACGCGTTCCAGTTCGGCCGGATTGAGCAGGAGCAGACCCCGCGTATCGGGACGGTCAGCGTAGGGTTGGCGCAGGCAGGCTCCCCGCGAACCAAGTGCTCCATCGGCGTAGAGTTTAAACGCCCGAACGGTCAGCCGGTCGGTCTGGTAAGGTCCCCGTTTGAGGTAATAATCGAGATTCGGTTCGCCGAGTGAAATCATGGCGTAATCCCGAATCGACATTTTGCCTTCTTTCTGTAATTTTTCGATCAGGTCAATATCGTCCCGGTTTAAGCCCGCATCGGAAACGGTAGTCAGGCCAAGCGATAGACATACTTTTTGGGCCGCCAGCAGCATCCGGGTTTTCTCAGCCTCGTCGGGCCTGGGAATGACCCGTTTAACGAGTTGCATAGCGTTGTCGACCAGCACGCCCGTTGGCTGATTGGCCGCCAGCATTACCTCGCCACCGGCTATTTTAGAGCCAGCCGTAATCTGAGCCAGGCGCAGCGCTTTAGAGTTAACGCACAGGGCGTGCCCATCCACCCGCATCAGGGCAACGGGAATATCGGGGAAAGCCGCGTCTAATTTTTCTTTGGTCGGAAACTGCTGACCAGGCCAGTCGTTCTGATCCCAGCCGCGCCCCTGTAGCCAGCCCCCAACCGGATTTGGATTGGCTTGCCGAAACGTTCTCAACCGGTCGATTACTTCGTCAAAAGAAGCGGCTCCCACCAGATCGGCCTGACTGAGTACCTGCCCCAATCCCATAAAATGACTGTGCGGATCGTAAAAACCGGGGTACACGGGCTGCCCTTTTACATCAATCACGCTGTCGGCCTCGTAGGCAGCGGTGATGGCGTCGGTTGTACCAATTTTGAGAAACTTTCCGTCTTTAACCGCAAAGGCCTGAGCGGTAGAAAATGCCGAATCGACGGTGTAGATGAGTGCGTTCTTAACGATCAGATCGGCCTTTTGTCGGGACGAACAGGCAGAAAGGAGACCACACAGGGCCAGCAGAGAAATGAAGTGGCGTTGCATTGATTATAGGGATGTCAGAGCAATAGTAGTAAAACCGTGCGATTGTTGGTTATTTTTGGCCGTCTTAACGTCAAAACTGTGTGCCGAATGCGCCTGTCTGTTTTATTATTTTGTTACCTACTACTCAATGTTGCCCATGCTCAGCAAATAAATCCTGTTCAGCGGGCACAGCGTAACGCCACTATCACTCAGAAAGGGGAACCACTAAATCTGCAACAGGCGATTGCAATGGCTCTCGAAAAAAATTACCAGATTCGCATTGCCCGTTCGCAGCAACAGATTGCTGTCAATGACAATTCGCTCGGTAATGCCGGTTTTCTGCCCGTTGTAACGGCAAACCTGGCTAACAACAGTTCATCGCAGCACCTGCGTCAGGATTACTTCACGCCCGGCACACCACCTACTGACCGGCCGGGCGTTATCAGCGCGAATACCAGTTATGGCGTCAATGCCAGTTGGCAGGTGTTTAATGGTTTCGGGACATTTATTGTCTTCGAGCGACTGGGTCAGTTAGTAAAGCTCAGCGAAGTAACAACCCGGGCCAACATCGAGCAGACGATTGCTACGGTGGCGACGGCCTACTACGATGTGATCCGCCAATTGCAACAACTCCTGTCGCTCCGGCAGGCACTGGATATTTCGCGCGAACGGCTGGAACTGGCCCGGGCCACGTATGAGGTTGGAACGCGGTCGAGAGTTGATTACCTGAGTGCCCGTGTCGACTATAATGCTGATAGTTCGGCGCTGATTGCACAGGAGCAGATTGTGAGTAACGCCAAAATTTTCCTGAATACGCTGTTGATTCGGGAGCCGCTGACGGAGTTTGCCGTGCGTGATACAATTCTGGTACGCCCCGATTTATCGCTGGATAGTTTGCAAGAGTCATTGGCGGCTAAAAATCCGCAGTTGATTGCTGCTACCCTAAACCGGCGGGTGGCCGATGCCAACCTGCGTTTAGCCAAGTCGCAGCGCTATCCGACGGTTAACCTGCAGGCAGGCTATAACTATCAAAACATTAATAACCAGGGTGGTAATGGCGTTCGCACAGCCAACAATAATGGATTAACGTACGGCTTTCAGGCCGCCGTACCTATTTTCGGAGGCTTCAACCAGCGCCGGTTAATTCAGGATGCTAAAATCAATACCATTATCTCGGAATACCAGGAGGGCGATCAGCGGAATCAGCTTCAACTCGCTTTGAATCAGACATATAGTCAGTATCAGAATAACCTCCGGTTAGTGAACGTAGAAGTGCAGAACTACCAGATTGCCAACGAGAACGTTGATATTGCCTACGACCGCTACCGGGTTGGATTCTCCACCGCCGTTGAATTCAGGGATGTACAGCGCAATGCTGTAGCGGCTCAGGCCCGGCTTATCGACGCAGAATACAATGCCAAAGCAGCCGAAATTGAACTGCTGCGGCTCAGCAGTACCATTGTGCAGGAGGTGAGGTAAGGATTTGTAGTTCGTGGGGTGCCGGTAAAAAGGCTTGCCAAACACACCCGCCCGGTGTTGCGTTACCCACCTACAAACTCCTTAACTAACAACTGTTATGCCTTGGGACAAGAAAAATTACCCGGCTTCACTGAAGAACTTCATGGCTCCGGTTCGTAACAAAGCCATTGAAATCGCCAATGCCATGCTGGCCGAGGGAAACGACGAACAACGGGCCATTGCGGTAGCAACAGCCAAGGCGGAGGAATGGGCCACGAACCGGAACATTAAAATCAGGAAAGACAACGCACCCGATAAGAAGGCTTAAGCCAGCGCCCTGGCTTTCGGCTGCTTTTTGATCACCGTTTTCACCTGATCTTTCAGAAACCGGAGCAATAGTTTTTCGACATTGTCTAACCCATACGGAGTCGTTTGCCGGAACTGATTTTTCCGGCGGATGTACGGGTTCAGGTCCTGGCACTCGTAAGCTTCCAGAATCTGCGGGTGTACATAGTGCTTTCGGCAGACAGTGCGCGTATTGCCCAATCGGTGCGATACCTCGTCAAGCACGGTGTTTACGTTCTTCTTCAGCCCTTTCTCGGTATCGCACGGCTCCAGTTCAACCAGCAAACGCAGGGCATTGACGGTACCCGCCCAGGTCCGAAAATCCTTGGCCGAAAAGTCGTCACCCATTGTTTCTTTCAGGTACTCGTTCACCATGCCCGAATCAATAGCGTGGCGTTGGCCCGCTTCGTCGATGTACTGAAACAACTCCTGACCCGGTATGTCGCGGCAGTCTTTAACAAGTCTGGCCAATCGTTTATCGTGCAGGGTAATGTCGTGGTAGATGCCTTTTTTGCCCTTAAAACTAAACCGCACGCTACCCGGACCCGCTTTTACGTGCTTGTCTTTAAGCGTGGTCAGGCCGTAGGAGCCATATTCTTTCTCGTAAGCCGCGTTTCCGACCCGAATCAGCGTCTGCTCCATCACACTCAGGGCAATGGCAATGACCTTTTCTTTGGTCAACCCGCCCGATTGTTTAAGGGCTTTCATCAATCTGGCCCGTAGCAGGGGAATTTTCTCGCCAAAGGCTACCATCCGAAAAAATTTGGTTTCGCTACGGATCGCATTCCAGTCTGGATGATACCGGTATTGTTTGCGGCCTTTGGCATCAACGCCGGTAGCCTGTAAGTGACCATTGGGTTTTGGGCAAATCCAGACATGTTCGTACGCGGGCGGGAGGGCTAAGCTACGGATTCGGGCAAGAGTGGCTTCGTCCGTGATTTCTTCGCCGTTTAGGTCCAGATAAACGAAATGATCGCCTTCGGTCCGCCGGGTCAGGCCCGGCATAGTGTCGTTAACGTACTGTAATTTAACCGCTTTGGCAGTTTTAACGGGGTCGTGGGCTAATTCGAGTAAATCCATGCTGTGTTGAGTCTGTGCGGTATAACGCGCGAACCAACGTCGGGGTTTATTTAGCTGGCCATCGATCCCTGAACGGCTTTGCCAAAGCCCAGCAGCGATAGGGCCATCGCATAGTGGTAAAAGTCGGTCGGAGCGATTAATTGGCCAAAGGCCGAAGCTTTGGTTGCAATACCCATCAGCATAACGGCTACGACTAGCCAGACGGCCCACATTTCGCGCCGGAGCAACCCCCAGACCGCCAGCAGCATCACTGTCAGGATGCCTATCGATTGAAAGACCGGGGCAAACACTCGTGCATCGGGCAGCAACAGCACCACAAACATAAACAGACCCAGAATGAGCGTGGTAGCGAAACTGACGAGACTGACCAGCCGCCGGTTCACCAATGCCCAGACGCCCACTATCAGACAAACGGTGCCAAAACTGCCCGCCAGCACGTCTAATGAATGACTCAGCGGTTCGAGCAGGTCGTTACCGGATAAGACCAGCATGCCCATGAAAGCGGCCATTGTCAGGGTAAGCAAAAAGAAGCCCCATAGCAATCGATTGTAGAAAGCCATCCGGCCAAAGTAGTGCCAGAAAACCCAGATACCGGTGCCAGTGAGAACGGCATCCGAAATGATGTGTGACAAAATCATAGCGGTAAGGTAAAAAAAAAGTTGGTAAGGCGATACGCTCATCCGTCAGGTAAGTGGCCTCGCGTAAGTTGGTAAGGCGGCAGGTAGTGCATCACCAAACGGGGATTCTGGCGGAGCCACTTGCCCGGCTTACTAACTTATTGACTGCCTGACTTATCCGACTTACCGACTTTTGTCCTACTTTTACGCGATTTTTACGCACCAATCCGGTGTCGGCTCACGAACCTATCGCCAACGATTTACAACCATCATGAGTGTTTTAGTCAATCAGAACTCGAAAGTAATCGTCCAGGGATTTACTGGCTCCGAAGGGAGTTTCCACGCCCAGCAGATGCTCGAATACGGCACCAATGTGGTGGGTGGCGTAACGCCGGGCAAAGGCGGCCAGACTCACCTCGACCAGCCTGTTTTTAATACCGTTCGTGACGCCGTTACGGAAACCGGCGCTGATGTGTCGATTATCTTCGTGCCGCCTGCCTTTGCTGCGGATGCCATTATGGAAGCCGCAGATGCCGGCATTAAGGTTATCATCTGCATTACCGAAGGCATCCCAACTAAAGATATGGTCGCCGTGAAGGATTACCTCCGCGGCCGCGATGTTCGGTTGATCGGTCCTAACTGTCCGGGCGTAATGACGGCCGAAGAATGTAAAGTTGGTATCATGCCGGGCTTTATCTTCAAAAAAGGCACCATCGGCATTGTTTCCAAGTCAGGAACATTAACCTACGAAGCCGTTGATCAGCTAACTAAAGCTGGTTTGGGCCAGTCGACAGCCATTGGTATCGGTGGCGACCCGATTATCGGAACTACCACCAAAGAAGCCGTTGAACTGCTTATGAATGATCCCGACACCGAAGCCATCGTTATGATTGGTGAGATCGGTGGCGGCATGGAAGCCGAAGCGGCCCGCTACATTCAGTCTACCGGCAATAAAAAACCGGTTGTTGGGTTTATTGCTGGTCAAACGGCTCCAAAAGGGCGCCGGATGGGCCATGCCGGTGCCATCGTTGGTGGTGCCGATGATACCGCAGCGGCTAAAATGGCCATTATGCGCGAATGTGGTATTCACGTAGTCGAATCGCCCGCGCTGATTGGCGAAACGATGCTGAAGGCGCTGGGCCGGTAGGTTACACCATCAGCCGCTGAAAGACCTTATCGGTTTTCACTAACTTTGCCAAGCCGGAGCCTAACCGTTCCGGCTTTTTCGTATGCCAGCCGTGTTTGTTCGCTTTATTATCTTTCTGGGTTGCGTAGTGGGTGCTGCTGCCGTTTGGGCGCAGGATGCCGGTACCCGTCAGGGCATCGGGCCGGAGCAGCGGTACTACCCGGTGCGTGACCTGCGTGATGATTTTCAGGTATTCGACGAGGTTAACAAAGCCTATATCCCGTACATTGACGAACTCCATACCGATGCGACGGCCATTAGTGCCTTTGTCGATCTGGAAAGCAACCGGCACTACAAACTGCTTATCTCGACCCGTCAGCCCGGTTATCTGTTCATCGACGCGGCCCTCCGGCGCAATCTGCCCGCCGGTGGCTGGTTAGTCATGGACATCGACAGTCTGTACCGGGTGTACCGTCGGCCACAAATTTTTCTGACAATCTACGGGGCACCGGGAGGGGCCGATAAAGCCGTTTTTATCGGCTATCCCAAATCGGCGGTGCAGCGTCCGGTGGTCCTCAGCGACGATGCTCTTAGTGTTCGGCCGCGCCCCTCATCGGTGTTCACCAACTTTTTCTCACTGGCTTTCCTGTTTTTGTTAGCTACCCACGCTTTTCTGTTTACATTCTTTCAGCGGGCTTTTCTGGCTTTTTACAATCCACGCGACCTGCTGACACTGCGCCTGCGCGACGAATCGTTTCTGGCCACGAAATCACTTAACCGGCCGCTGCTGCTTTTTACGTTAAACCTGAGTTTTCTGGTGGCGTTCATGCTGCTATTCGTGCAAAGCCGTAACATCGATCTGTTTGGCTCACGGTCTGTGCTGCTCAGCGGACAGCAGTTACCCGCGCTGATAGCCGACTTTTTCCTGCTGAGCGGGTATGTATTTGTCCTTTTGATGGGAAAGTATGTGGCCCTGGCCGCGCTGGGCGGGTTGTATAAGCTTGATTCGATCATTACGGTCCACTTCGTGAAAGTGCTGCAGTCTGACCTGCTGTTTTTTACGCTTGTGGCGCTGCTGGGAACAACCGTGGCCTACAATGTACAGCAGACCGACTGGCTGAGCGCTTACCTGCTGGTACCGTTCGTGATCTTTTATCTGGTTCGTACAGGGTTGCTGTATCTGGTGATCCGGGGGCTGGTTACGGTCAAGAATCTGTATTTATTTTCGTACCTTTGCCTCGTTGAATTGATTCCCCTGCTGATTGGCGTGCGTTTTGCACTCTAAGACAGGCGGGGTAGATTAGCTAAGGATGAAGTCAGGCTTCGACCCCCTGAAACGAGGTAGATTCAATGAACGAAATAAACACACCCAATACCCAGAACCGGCTCACGCATGTAGGCAGCATTCTGGTGACTCAGTCCCGACCCGCCGACGAAAAATCTCCGTATTTTGACTTAGCCAGTAAGTACAACATCAAGATCGACTTCCGGCCCTTCATTCAGATACAGGGCGTGGCTGGTAAAGATTTCCGACGCCAGAAAGTCAATATTCTGGAGCATACGGCTATCATCTTTACCAGCCGGAATGCGATTGACCATTTCTTCCGCATTTGTCAGGAGCTACGGATTGAAGTGCCGGCTGATATGAAGTACTTCTGCATTTCGGAGCAGACGGCCAATTATCTCCAGAAATACATCGTTATCCGCAAGCGCAAAATCTTTTCGGGTACTAAAACGGCTGTAGAGCTTTTTGACCTGATTAAGAAGCACAAAACCGAGAAGTTTCTGTTTCCGTGCTCTAACATCCGGCAGAACGACATACCGGAATTCATGGATACCAGCGGCCTGCATCTTACGGAGGCAGTTATGTACGAAACTGTACCAACGGATTTGTCTGATCTCGACGTTGCGTCGTTCGATATCATTGCCTTCTTTAGCCCGTCGGGGATTGGCTCGCTGCTGAGTAACTTCCCTGACTTTAAGCAAAATGGCGTGCGCGTAGCTGCGTTCGGACCAACTACGGCCCGCTCTATTACCGAGGCCGGGCTAATCCTGGACATCGAAGCGCCATTACCCAATGCTCCCTCAATGACGGGTGCCCTTGAACTGTACATCAAAAAAGCCAACAATCTTTAAACTGCTGCGTTTAGAGAATGGTCGGATTACGGAGATTGAACTACGGGTTCTGTCTCTGTGGCCCGACCCTTTTTTTGCCAATATTTTTGTGTTATCCGGCGTTAAGTGGTAAACTGCTACGCAGCGTTTAGTTAGCCCCCGATTCAATCCATATGATTCGTACGTTCTACGGTTTTGCTGGTCTTTTGCTACTGATTTCTGCTAGCCCGGTACTGGCTCAGCAGGACCCGCAGGTAAGTTTATTTATGTTTAACCAGCTTTATTACAATCCCGCAGCGGCTGGTTCTGAGGGTGTGTCGCGGTTACAACTGACGCACCGAACGCAGTACGCCGGGTATCAGGCATCGTTTGATCAGGGGGGAGCCTTTAACACCCAGATTTTATCGTACAACATGCCGCTGGCTAAAATCAAGAGTGGCGTGGGGATTTATGCCTTTAATGACGTAGCCGGCCCGCAGACGAATCAGACGGTACAGCTTTCCTATGCTTACCGCCTGGCGCTGAAGAATGGGACCCTGTCGTTTGGCGTTCAGGGTGGTCTGTATAGTCAGGGGTTTAACTACGATGTATACCGTGCGAACGAACCGGGCGACGTCCTGCTGCCGACCGGAAAGTATAGTCAGTCACAGCCTGATCTGGGAGCCGGAATTTATTACAACACAACCGATTACTGGGTGGGGGTTAGTATGAAACACATCACGCAACCGTCTTATAAATTTGGTTCGAGCACGGGACTGAACCCCATAAACCGGTCTACGTTTCTGACCGCCGGGTATAAACTGGGTATTGGGTATGATCTCGACGTTCAGCCCTCTATCCTCTATCAATATAGCAATGAAGCGGGATTTAAAGGATCATCGCTGACGGCCAATGTACTGGTTACCTACCAGACACGTTATTTTGCGGGCCTGTCGTACCGGCAGCAGGATGCGCCGGCGGCTATGCTGGGTATCAGTTTGTTAAAGAACAATGCGCTGCGGTTTGCCTATGCCATTGACTTTACAACCAGTAATATTAAAGCAAAAAGCCCTACCTCGCAGGAGATTCAGCTGAGCTACGCGCTGCCTGCTCCCGATGCCCGCAGGAAGCCAATTATACGAACACCACGCTTTCGGTATTAAGGTAAGAAAGGAGAAATGGATACGGGTTTGGCAGTATTATTGTTAGGCTGTTTGCCGTGAGCGGCTTATTTTTGACCGAAAGGGATGTGGCTGAGCCGGGTGCCCCGGAATGACAATAAAAAAGAGACGGAATTCCTTCCGGCGAATAAAGAAATTTAACATACAATAACAAGACGGATTTTCGTTTTTAGACTGGTCTGGCACAAACGTATAAAGTACGCTGATGATGATGAAGTATAATAGCTTTACTACTAATGCAACCCGGGGCATACTGGTAGTGGCAACGATTCTGCTGGTGCAGGGTTGCGGATTTATTAAATCGAAGATGGGTAAGGGGGGCAAAGGTGGCGAAACCGGAATTACTAACGGCGAAATCACCGCAAAAGGCCGCCCTGGTTATAAGCAGGATACACCCTATGGCATGGTGTTGGTTCCATCAGGATCGTTCATCATGGGTCAGGCCGATGAAGATGTAGCGGCTACGCAGATTAACATGAACCGGCAGGTGACCATCAGTTCGTTCTACATGGACGATACGGAAATCACTAACCACGAATATCGGCAGTATGTCAACTCCCTGTTGGCCGACTCTGTCTCGACCCTGGGTGAAGAAGAAATCATGGCGCGGTACTATCCTGATACCGCTGTCTGGAAAAATGACTTTACTTACCACAACGGCGACCCGATGCTGGAGTACTATTTCTCGCACCCGGCTTTTGATACCTATCCGGTGGTAGGTGTAAGCTGGAAAGCGGCTCAGCACTTCAGTCAGTGGCGTACGGCAATCTATAATGATCACCGGACAAAAGAAGGTCAGTACCTGTCGCCCCGGTTCCGGTTACCATCCGAAGCGGAGTGGGAGTGGGCCGCCCGTGGTGGCAAAGCCGGTGCTAAATACCCCTGGGGCAACCCATACGTGGCTAATGGCAAAGGATGCTACCTGGCTAACTTCAAACCACAGCGCGGTAACTTCGACGCTGATGGCTATCCGTATACTGCACCGGCCAACGCCTATAGTGCCAACGATTATGGCCTTTATAACATGGCCGGTAACGTAGCTGAATGGTGCCGGGATGCCTTCTCTGATAACGCCAACGCCATTGTCTGGGACATGAACCCTGACAATCAGAATCCGGACGAACCACGTAAGGTGGTTCGGGGCGGTTCCTGGAAAGACATTGCCTACTACCTTGAAACCGGTACCCGTTCGTACGAATACGAAGATGCCAAACGGTCCTACATCGGTTTCCGTTGCGTAATGGATAACCTCGAAGGTCGCACTGCATCAATGCGTGGTGGCCGGGGCGGTGCCAAAGCGAGCAGCAGCAAGAGCAGCAAAAAGACCACCAAAAAAGCGTAACAATCCACAGTAATCACCCCATAATTAATCAGTCGTTAATCATTCTCATGGCCGCAGGAAAAGTTAATTTCGTTTGGGACCGTCTTGTTCCAACCATTTATAGTGCTGGTGCCGCCGTTGTCGTACTCGGTGCAATGGCTAAAATTCAACATATCGAATCGCTGGGCTGGCTGCTCACCGCCGGTCTTATTACCGAAGCTGTCATTTTTGCCCTTTATGCCATTCAGAGTTTCATCTTTCCGGCAGTAGCGAGTGACGGCTACGAATGGGAAAAAGTGTATCCTGAACTGTCTCCCGATTACAAAGGTGAAGTACGTAAACCTGCTCCACAGGCAAATGGCTTAACCAGCAACATGGATCAGATGCTGGCACAGGCTAAAGTAACGCCGGAAGTATTTGAGCGCTTAGGCTCGGGTTTCCGTAACCTGAACGATACCGTCTCGAAACTGACCGACCTGACCGACGCAACCGTTGCTACGAACGAATACTCGCGCAATGTGAAATCGGCTTCGCAGTCGATTACGGAGATGAACAAATCGTACGGGACAGCCATTTCTGCGATGAGTTCGATGGCTGACGCGACAACCGACGCTAAAGATTACCGGGATCAGTTCCAGAAAGTGACCAAGAACATGGGCGCTCTGAACGCCGTGTATGAACTTGAGTTACAGGATACCAACAAGCACCTGAAAGCCATGAACGCTTTCTATGGTAACCTTACGTCTGCTATGCAGAATATGGCCGATGCCAGCCGCGACACGCAGCAGTTCAAGACTGAGCTGTCTAAACTGACCGGCAACCTCGCATCGTTAAATAACGTCTACGGTAGCATGCTTACTGCTATGCGCGGTACGAACGCCTAAATCAGTTGTTTGTGGTTTGTAGCTCGTAGTTCGTTTAAAAGAACGCTGCGAACCACAAACCACAAATTTTTTTCAACTCAAAAATCACAAATTACTACCCCGAATTATGGCAGGTGGAAAAGAGACACCCCGTCAGAAGATGATCGGGATGATGTATCTGGTATTGACCGCGTTACTCGCATTACAAGTGACATCGGCCATTCTGGAAAAATTCGTCCTGCTCAATAACAGCGTGGAACAATCCGTTAGCGCATCGAGTCAGATTAATCAGAAGACTCTGGAAAGTATCCGGACAACGGTCGAAAAATCAGGCAGCCGCCCAGCCGATGTAGCTATTATTAAACAAGCCGAGGAAGTTCGGAAAATGACCGCCGATGTTATTGCTGAACTTGATGGCCTCAAACAGCGGGTCATTACCGAAGCGGGTGGTGGTACCGATGAGGCTGGAAATATCAAGAACTTAAGTGAAGAGGAGAAGGTCGCCCAGATCATGATTGGTGGCACCAACCGCAGTGGTGAAGCGTACAAGCTAAAAAACTCACTGAACACGTATACCGACAACCTGAGTAAAATTGGTAATACCAAGTTTACGTCCCTGGCAATGGATGGTAAAGACGATCCTATTGCAGCACGGTCGGCCGATCAGCGCCGTAAAGACTTTGCCGCACTTAATTTTGAGCAGACACCCGTACCGGCAGCTTTGGCTGTGTTAAGCCAGAAGCAGGCTGATGTTCGTCGGGTTGAAGGACAAACGCTGGACTATTTAGCCTCGAAAGTTGGTGCGCAGGACGTGAAATTTGACAAGATCCTGGCTATGCTCAGCATGGAATCGAAAGTCGTTGTAGCGGGTACTAAGTTCAAAGGTCAGATGTTCCTGGCTGCCTCGTCGTCGGGTATTACCCCTCGGATGAGCTTAAGTGGCGGGCCGGTACGCGTTGTAAATGGTACGGGTGAAATTGAATTCACTGCTCAGGGAGGGTCATACGATAAAAATGGCTTAGCGCGCCGGACGCTGGTTGGTACGATTTCATATACATCGCCGAATGGAGAAGCAAAAACAGCTTCGTTCAACCAGGAGTACTTCGTAGCCAAGCCGTCGTATCAAATTGAAACGGGAACACTACCGCCGTTGTATCTGGGTTGCGCGAACAAACTGAGCATTCAAAGCCCACAATTAGGTGCACTTTGGAATCCGAATTTCTCGGCTAATGGTGCAGAAGTATTAGCCGGTGGTGGCAAAGGTAAAATCACTATTGTCCCAAATTCGGTACAGGTAGCAATTAATATTAGCAATGCTGGTAGCCTGTTAGGTACAGAAAACTTTAAGGTAAATAAAGTGCCAAGACCAACTCTACAGTATTTCGCTGGGGGTTCGGTAGTTGATGAAAAGCGTGGTATGCCTGCGTCATCGGTACGGAGTATTCGGGTGCAGGCTAATCCAGATGAAAGCTTTAAAAACTTTCTGCCGGAGGATGCCAATTACCGCGTAACGGGTATTACGGTCAGTTTAGCACGTGGTAACCGTCGGGTTGGCGGAGTACAACTTGGTGGAGCTGGCGGCTCACTCGGTAATCTGGCTCAGGAAGCTCAGGCTGGCGATCGTTACGTAATTGAAGTAGAAGGTGTGCAGCGCCGGAACTTTAAGGGCGATGTTAGTGACGTGCCAATGGGCCGTCCTATCTATAATATTCCGCTGAACTAAGCGTACTAAAGGCCGTTAGGCGTCGTTTAAGAGACAACTAAGACAGATAAAATCGTCAGATAATGAAGCAGGTAAAAACGATACGGTTTGATGTGGCGATGGCGACCGCTGCCGCGCTGCTGATGGTGACCGCAGGGGGAGCGATGGCGCAGGAGAAAGCCAACAACGGCGTCAACCCGTTGTCGGTCCGGCCCATCAACGACGGTGACATCATGATGAAGAAAACGCTCTGGCGCCGGATTGACCTGCGTGAGAAGCAAAATCAGTCGATGTTCTCCAAGAATAACGAGATTTCCCGCTACCTGATCGACGCCGTGAAGGCCGGTTTACTGGATGCTTATCCGAGCGATTCGGTAAAGACCAAAATGGATGTTGCTAAGTTCAACGAGAAACTGATCATGCCAAACTCGGGCGGTGGTTTATCGAAGGAGGAGATCGAGGCTGGTTTTAAACCGGAAGGCACAACCGGTGGTGCGGCTAATGACGGCTGGGATACACCCAAAAAAGACGCACCCAAGAAAACTGACGACGGTTGGGGCACACCCGCTCCTGCCAAGAAAGCTGTCGTCGACGATGGTTGGGGAACGCCCGCTCCTAAGAAGCAAAAAGCAACAGTGGCTAAGGGCGGCAAAGGCAAGAAAGGTGCAAAACTGACAGCTCCGGTTGAAGTGAAAAAAGACACCGTTGCTGTAGCTGCCGCTGCTCCGCTCGGTGACGAATATTTCGCCAACCAGTTGAATATTCTGGAGTTGAAAGAGGATTGGGTTTTTGATAAAAAACGGTCACGGTTGTATTATGACATCCAAACGGTTGCTTTATATCTGCCCGCTGATGCCAACCCTGCTGGACTGGAAGTACCAATCGCTTATTTCAAGTACAAGGACTTAGACAAGCTGTTCCGTAGCGATCCAAAGAAGTTTATCTGGTATAACCCACAAAATCAGGCGCAGCACCGCAATCTTGCCGATGCGTTTGACCTGCGGTTGTTCTATGGTCGGATCACAAAAGTGGCTAACCCGGCTGATAAAGATTTGATTTCTCAGTATGGCACCCGCGAAGGTCTGCTTAAGTCGTATCAGTTGGAAAACGAACTGATGGAAACTGAGCACGGTCTCTGGGAATATTAAGAAAAAGGTTTGGTGTAAACAAAAAAGGAGCCATGCGGCTCCTTTTTTGTTGCCGGGGTTTTTGTGTTGCGCCGTATTTAAGTCCGGCGCAACACAACAATTACTGGTCAACCATCGCTTCAAAATACTTCTTGATTTTCAGGGCTTTATCCTGGCCAACTACGCTGGCGACGTCTTCAAATTCAGCGTCTTTGATTTTGGTCACCCCTTTAAAGTACTTAAGCAGTTTGGCGGCTGTCTTCTTGCCGATGCCATCCACATTCTCCAGCTCACTGATCAGGCTGTTTCGGCTGCGTTTGTCGCGGTGATAGGTAATGGCAAAGCGGTGAGCTTCGTCGCGGCAGCGCTGGATGAGTTTAAGCGATTCTGACCGTTTATCGATGTATAATGGCAGGGAATCTTCGGGGAAGTAAATCTCTTCGAGCCGTTTGGCAATCCCCACAATGGGTACTTGTCCGTACAGGTTTAGGGCTTTCAACGCATCACAGGCAGCACTTAGCTGCCCTTTACCACCGTCAATAATGATCAGATCGGGTAGACCCGTTTCCTCTTCCAGCACCCGTGTGTACCGACGCGTCACGACTTCATACATCGATGCAAAATCGTTTGGGCCAACCACCGTTTTTATGCTAAAATGGCGGTACTGTTTCGGCGCTGGTTTGCCATCAATAAAGCAGACCATAGCCGAGACCGGGTTAGTTCCCTGAATGTTAGAGTTATCAAAGCATTCAATACGAACCGGCAGTGTTTTCAACTGCAAATCCTGCTTCAGCTTAATCAAAACCCGGTCCTTCTTGCTCGCACTCGCGGTAGCTTCGGCAGCGGCCCGGTCCTGACGTTCATGCCGGAAATAGAGCACGTTCTTGAGCGACATATCCATCAGCTTACGCTTGTCGCCAATCTGTGGCACAGTAACTTCCGCTTTAAGGTCTACATCCAGCGGAATATTAGTAATGATTTCTTTAGCCGCAGAACCGTACTGATTGCGAAATTCGATAATCATCATCGTCAGTAAATCAGCATCCTGCTCTTCCAGTTTTTTCTTTACTTCTACCGTATGCGTCTGAATAATGGTGCCGTTAACTACCTTCATGAAATTAATGTAGGCCGCCGTTTCGTCTGAAGCAATAGTGAATACGTCGGCATCGGCAATTTTCGGGTTAACTACCGTTGATTTGCTCTGGAACCGTTGCAGCACATCGAGTTTGTCCTTCATAACCTGCGCCTGCTCAAACGCCATATCGTTGGCTGCCGCCAGCATCCGGCTTTTAAAGTAATCCTGCACTGGCTTTAGATGGCCCTTTAAAATATGATGGACTTGTTCAATGTCTTTCAGGTAGTCCGATTCGGACTGTCTGGCTTCGCAGGGACCTTTGCAGTTGCCAATGTGAAATTCAAGACAGACCTTAAACTTCTCGGCTTCAATATTCTCCTTAGTCAGGTTGTAGTTGCAGGTGCGGATTGTGAACAACTGGCTAAACATCTCCAGCACCGTGTACATGGGCTTCAGGTTCGCGAACGGACCGTAGAACGTACCTAACTTCCGATCGATGCGCCGGGTGGTAATCACGCGGGGAAACGGCTCATCTGTCACGCAGATGAACGGATACGTTTTATCGTCCCGAAGCAGGATATTGTACTTCGGGAGGTAACGTTTAATGAGCTGATTTTCCAATAACAGCGCATCAAATTCGGTATTGACAATCGTAAACTCAAGCTTCCGAATCTGGCTGACTAACCGCAGGGTTTTGCGGTCGTGCTGTTTAGAGTTGGTAAAATAACTGCTAACCCTATTTTTAAGGTCTTTAGCCTTACCCACGTAAATAACCTCACCGGCTGCATCGAAATAGCGATACACGCCCGGTTCGTGAGGTACGCGTGCCAGTTCTGTTTTGTAGTCAAATTCTGCCATAGCTGTTAGAAAACAAGCAAATGGAGGGAAAGGTTGCCGGGGACGGAGTGTATCGCCGGGCTTGGGCATAAACAGATGCGCCAAGTCTTAAAGACTTGGCGCATCTGTTTAATTTAGAATATCCTCGTCTTCAGACGGAACCACTTTGGGCGGAATGTACCGTTGCGATGAGTCGATGTAATAGCCGCCACAGTCAATTTTGTAGTTGTTCGGGTTGCGGAACGGCTCAGGTTTGTAACGCGTTAGGGACGGGTCTTTGTAGACCCGTTGCATGTACAACGCCCACGCAGGCATGGCCATACGGGCACCCTGCCCGAACTCCAGCGACCGGAAGTGAATGGTGCGGTCTTCGCCACCGACCCACAGCCCTGACACCAGATTTTGAGTCATACCCATGAACCACCCGTCGGAGTAGCTCGACGTAGTACCGGTTTTGGCAGCAATCTGATTACCACCTTCCAGCAGTTTATACTGGTTGCGAAGGCGCGAAGCAGTACCCGTTGGCTCTTCCGTAGCCCCGCGCATAATATGCAGCATGTCATACGCCTTATCAGCGCTGATTACCTGATTGGCCTGCACTGTAAAACGCTTCAGTTCGTTGCCGTTCTTGTCGGTGATGCGCAGAATGGTCAGCGGTTTTACATGATAACCTCCGTTGGCAAACGTGCAGTAGGCACCGACCATCTCGAATACCGTAACATCGCTGGTGCCGAGGCATAAAGTCGGGTTCGCGGTTAGCGGGCTTTCGATACCCATTTTCTGCGCCGTTTTAACGACCGCGCCTGACCCGGTTTTTTTGATCAGGTACGCGCTAACGGAGTTAATCGAATTACCGAGGGCTTCCCGGAGCGACAAACTTTGATAGCTGTAACGCCCGTTTGAATTTTTGGGCCGCCACGGTGGGCCGCCGTTGTGGTCTTCGCCGTGGGCAAACACAACGGGCTGGTCAACCACGCGGTCGCAGGGCGTCAGGTAACTTTCATTAAGGGCGGTTAGGTACACAAAGGGCTTAAACGTCGATCCGGGCTGCCGACGGCCCTGCCGGACATGGTCGAACTTCATGTGCTTGAAGTTGATGCCACCTACCCAAGCTTTCACATGGCCGCTGTTGGGATCCATCGACATAAAGCCGGTATGAAGCAGCCGTTTGTAGTACTTTAGCGAATCGAGCGGACTCATGGTCGTGTCTTTCTCATTACGCCGACCGCCATACACAAATACCTTCATTTTGACCGGCTTCCGCATCTCGGTCCAGATAGCCTTTTCGTCGTCACCGAATGCGGCTTTCAGAGCCTGATAACGAGCTGTTTTCTTGGCTACTCCTACAATGTAACCCGGCATTTCGACCCATTTGTCGTTTTTATCGCGAAATACCCAGGGATTGCGCCCGCGCCAGTGTTCGTAGAATTTGCGCTGTTGATCGCGCATGTGCTCCATCACGGCTGCTTCGGCGTAAAGCTGCATTCGCGAATCGATGGTGGTATAGATCTTCAGCCCGCTGGTAAACAGATTCAGTTCGGCGTTGGGATTCGCTTCATTGTATTCATCAATCCACCTGGTCAGATCATCCCGGATTACCGTTCGGAAATAAGCGGCAATACCAGTGTTCTGATTCTCAATGCTGAAATCGAGCTTGATGGGCCTGGCTTTGTACTGAGCAAACTGCTCCATCGTCAGAAAATTGTACTTCCGCATCTGACTCAGCACCACGTTCCTGCGTTGCAAAGCCCGCTCTTCAAACGCGCGCGGGTCATAGCGGGAGGGATTTTGCAACATCCCAACTAACAAGGCACCTTCTTCCACACTCAGTTTCCAGGGTTCTTTGCCGAAGTACGTTTTGGCCGCCGTTTTAATACCATACGTATTGTTGCCGAACGACACCGTATTGAGGTACATCATCATGATTTCCTGCTTGGTGTAGTTCCGCTCTAAGCGCACGGCCAGAATCCACTCTTTCGTCTTGGCGATCACGGTGCGAACCAGTGGAATATTCCCCAGCACCCCCCGGAACTTCTCTTCACGAGTCTCGAACAGGTTTTTAGCCGTTTGCTGTGTCAGCGTACTACCACCACCCGAACCGCTTTGGCCGGTCAGTACACCCGCGACGGCCCGAAAGATCGAACGCGGATCAATGCCGGAGTGCTTCACAAAGCGGGCATCTTCGGTAGCAATTAGGGCCGAAATAACGTTGGGCGATACCTGCGAAATATCAACCGGTGTCCGGTTTTCGAGGTAGTATTTGCCCAGTTCGACGCCGTCTTCGGAATAGACCTGGGAGGCAACTTCACTCTGCGGATTTTCGAGCGCTTTTAGGTTGGGCATTCCGCCGAAGAGCCATAAAAAATTAACGCTAACGGCCAGAATGTAAAAGAAAAGAAGGCCGATACCGAGCAGTGACACGCGCCAGATGCGTCGAATCAGTGTGCGGTAGGAGCCGGGGGCAAGGTCGAACATTGTATGGGTTTATAGTTCGTGATTTATAGTTGTGATTCGTGGTTCGTAGTTTATAATTCCTTTAACCGGTAGGCCAGTGGGGGAACCACAATCTACAAATTACAAACTGAACGAGTCACAAACTACTTTCTTTTTGCGGTTGGTTGGTTCGCTACGGCCTGAAATTCTTTTACGCGGGGCAGCAAGGGGCTGTTTGGGTAGTCACGCGCAAACTCGCTGAGGGCTTGCCGGTAGGCATCGGTGCCCTGCACATGACCAATCAGAATAACCCGGAGCAGGGCCATTTTATCTTCAATCTGCGTGCCTACATATTGTCCTAAAGCCGTTTCGGTGCGGGCCAGTGCTTCGGTCAGGTTACCGGCTTTATAGAGATCATACAAATCCGTATACGCTTTCTGGGCCTGCGCTTCCGAGCCAGCCGTTGACCCTGATGAAGCAACGGTGCGATTCAGCAACCGGGCATACGACGAGTTAGGAAACTCGGCCAGTAACCGACTTTTCCAGTCTGACGGACGGGATACCTGCTCATTGGCAAGGTAAAGCAGGTAGTAAGCTTCCGGTTTGTAAGTGCTGGCAGGAAAACGCGTCAGCATCTGCTCAAAGGTGCTGATTACGTCGTTCGGCTGGTTGAGTTGAAACTTGTAGATCTTCCCTAACTTATAATACGCTTCCTCCATCCGCTGATTCGACTGGATCATGGCTTCTTTCGTGAACGGAACCCGGGCCAGCAGCACCTCTTTCTCGGCCTTGATGGCATTGGCCACCGGATCGCCAACGGGTGTGCCGGGGCCGGGCTGACCGGGCAGGGCCGCACTCGGACTGATGATCGGTGCCGGGTTAATGTTATTGGCCGACGACCCGCCGTTGATCGGGTTATTGTCCGCGGCCTGCGCCTGAGCTGCTTCTTTATTGCTGCGACGCCAGTTGTCTTCGAGCGGGCGGTTACCCCAGCGTACGTTAAAATCCTGTTTTCCCTGCGCCATCTGAATCGGATTGTAGAGCATCCAGCGTTCACCGGGCTGCAGGTCGGAGTTGGTTGCCCCGGCCATATTGGTCGAGCGGCCAGTGATCTGTTCGGCTAAGGCCAGTTGCTCACTGGCTTTCTTCTCTTTCTGGGCAATCTGCCGGTCAAGCAGTTTATCGAGCGCAGCCGGATTCATTTGGGCGAGCCGTTGCAGACTATCCTCGGTTTGAATAATGGTCTGATTGATGACAAACTCGTCCAGCATCTTTTTGCGGTTCACCAGCGTCGAGTAGTCGGCTGATTGCTGGGGTAGCAGAGCCAGAGCACTGTCGTAGTACATCTGGGCTTTGGGATAGTCTTTCTTGTTCTCAAAAAACAGCTTACCCAGTTCCAGATACGTGTAAGGGATTTGCGCCGTATTCACCGTCGTGGCCTGAACTGACTGCCGGTAATAGCCAATGGCCCGGTCGAAATTACCGCGACGCGCTTCCAGCAAACCCATTGTGTAAAAGATTTTATCCCTCAAATCAGCGTTTTTCTGATCCGAGAGCATATCGTTAAACGTTTGAGTTGACCGGGCGGCCTGTTTGGCATCACCGGCCGCGCCACTGCTCTGAAGCAGAAAAATAGTCGCGTAAAACGTCTGATCGTAAGTTGGCTTAGCCTTCAACACATTACTATACTCCGCAGCGGCTTTGGCTGGTTGATTTACTAGATCGTACAGTTGACCGGCAATCAGGCGTAGACGGGCTGTAGCCTCTCCTTTTTTTAGAAGCGGAAAAGCTGCGTCTAAAATGGCAGCCGACACGGCATACTCGCCTTTTAATTGGTGGAGATAGGCTTTGGTCAGGTAAAATTCGCGGGTATTGTCTTTGTTAAGCGGCTGTTCGCGGAGGTAGTTGGCAACGTTCAGGGCGTTGGGATAATCGCCCGATTCCACATAAGCCCGCATGAGGCCAATCAGGGCTTCGTGCTTGTCGTTATCGTCGGTACCTTTCGTGTTCACAAACTTAAATACCTCGATGGCATTCGGTAAATCCTGTTTGTAGAGCCTGGCCTGCCCAATGAGGTTATACGAATTGTCGAGCCATTTACTGTTCTGATGGCGTTCAGCCACAATGGACGCTTTCTTAATGGCGTCGTCCAACTGCTGCTTAAACGGCTGCGTCGTGACGGAGTCAATCGGCAGCAGAATAGGCATTAGTTTATTGTAATTTTCCTGCCGGGTTTTAAATAAGGCCAGCTGAACTTCATGAATTCGGTCGCGGGCAATCCAGAACGCATTATAGTGCGCCGTTGTGTTATGATACGCCGTGCTGATTTTACCGTTGCTATACTGGGAGCAGGACCCGAGTAGATAGCTCAGGCCAACTGCTACCACCGCAATCGGAAGCCAGCGAAGAAGACGGTGAATAAAGTGAGAATACATTCAATGGGTGAATTATGCCGAAACGGCTTGGCAACCCGCCCCCGGCCCGCTACCTTCGCAGCGGTTAGCCGATGAGCCATTCTATACCTGATTAAACGCCGGTAATCCGGCCTACTGTATTAACTATAGGTCAAATTAACGAAATGTCTGTATAACAACCCGCCTGACCCGTTTATTCATGGAAAATAAAGCCCCTGATCCGTCAACAAATGGCCCGAAACGCCCAGCCGACAATGACCGTAAACCGTCGGCGTTTGCGCAGTACAGCAGCATCGGTATTCAGATGCTGGGTACCATTGGCATCGGCGTGTGGGCGGGTCGCTGGCTGGACGCGCAGCAGCAGAACGCCCGGCCCATCTGGACCATCGTACTGGCGCTGACCGCCATTGGCGCGTCGTTGTACCTCTTTATCCGGCAACTGCCCAAACAATAGGGCAACTGCCTGTGCCGAGTGCGCATCTGCACCGTTTACTTCACCGACTATCCCAAGCCTTATGCTACGCCCGGTACTACTTACCGCAACGCTCGCTATTGCATTTTTCGTAGCTGAACAACTTGGCTACCGTACCTATGTTCATCCCCAGTGGAAAGCTATACTTGTCTTTTTTCTGAGCGTCTCTTTTTTGATTCACCGACTGATGAGTGCTGGTTTCCAGAATGGTCGGGCAAATTTCATTCCATTTTACATGGCTTCGACCATTGCCCGCTTCCTGTTGAGTGCAGGCTTCGTGGGCTTTTTTCTGTATCGGCATGTAGAACAGCGCCGGTTGTTTATAATTGAGTTTCTTGTATTATATATATTTTACACCAGTTTTGAAATCTTCGGATTGGGGCGTAACTTGCGACGCGATTCGTAAAACCGCACCTATTTCGTCTATGCTTCGCTCAATTATTTATAAGAGTTTATTCGCTTTTGCTTTGATTATCAGCTCGTTCACGACGATTCTTGCGCAGGAGTCGCATGAAGAGCACGCCAAGTCCGAGAAGTTCAATGTGGGTGGTATGATCATGCACCACATTAAAGATGATCATGGTTGGGAACTGGCGCATGGTCTTACTATTCCGCTGCCCGTTATCCTTTACACTAAAGATCAGGGCCTGAAAATTTTCTCCTCATCGGCCTTTGGCCATGATGGTACGCACGACGGTTTTATCAACGAACACGGTAAAATCCACCGCCTGGGTGCTGATGGGAAGGTTGATGAAGAAGCCAAGGTGTACGATTTCTCAATCACAAAAAACGTAGCGTCGCTGATTCTGAGTGCCGTCATTTTGATGACTGTTTTTCTGTCGGTCAGCAAAGGTTACGCCAAGAATCGGGGTCGTGCTCCGAAAGGCCTTCAGTCGTTCCTGGAGCCGGTCGTTGTGTTTGTTCGTGACGAAATTGCCCGCCCGAACATCGGTCCGACCTACACCAAGTACCTGCCGTACCTGCTTACGCTGTTTTTCTTTATTTTGGTCAATAACCTGCTGGGACTGCTGCCCGGTGCGGCTAACCTGACGGGTAACATCACCGTTACGCTCGTGCTGGCGGTAATTACGTTTTTCATTGTCACTTTCAGTGGGAACAGACACTACTGGTTGCACTTGGTGAAGCCGACTGGTGTACCCATCGCGTTGCTGCCGATTATGATTCCGGTTGAAATTGTTGGCTTATTCATGAAGCCGATCTCATTAATGATCCGGTTGTTCGCCAACATCACCGCCGGGCACATTGTCATCCTGAGTTTGCTGGGTCTGATTTTCCTGGCGAACCACATGGCCGGTCCGTCGATGGGCTGGGCTGTTAGCCCGGTAGTCGCTCTGTTCGCCCTGTTCCTGAACGTAATTGAATTGCTGGTAGCGTTTCTGCAAGCGTTCATCTTTACCCTGCTGACGGCCATGTACATCGGCAGTGCAGTTGAAGAACACCACGAAGCCGATCATGGTATTGGTTATGAAGGTGCAGGTCATTACGATGGTCCGGGCGAGGAGATCGGTTGATTTCCGGGGTAGCCGTTGCCCTGTTTCACATTGCAATCTTTTGTTGTTTTAGTTTACCTATAAATTCTATTTCTCATGTTGATGGCTCTTTTGACCATTTTGTTGGAGGCAACGGGTAGCGTAGCCGTAATGGGTGCTGCTATTGGTGCTGGTTTAGCCGCTATCGGTGCTGGTTTAGGTATTGGTCGTATCGGTGGTAGTGCCATGGAAGGTATCGCCCGTCAGCCGGAAGCGGCTGGTCGGATTCAGACCGCCATGCTGATCATCGCGGCCCTGATCGAAGCCGTAGCCCTGTTTGCTGCCGTTATTTGTCTGCTGGTTGCTACGGCCTAATTCGGCCCGTTACCACAGAAACCGGGCGTGTCGGTTGCATTAGGCACTGGCAGCATCGCCCAAACGCCTTGAGACAGATCTGTTCGGACGGGATAGCCGCCGGACAGATCTGTTCATAAACCCAAAAGATTGATACAGCCCGTACCTCATAGTTAAGCGTATAAGTTACACGATATAAAGCCATGGATTTACTCACCCCCGACCTCGGTCTCTTATTCTGGCAGGTACTGATCTTCGGTATTCTGTTCTTTGTGTTGTCCCGCTTCGCCTGGAAGCCGATCACGAATAGCCTGAAAGAGCGCGAAGATGACATTCAGTCGGCACTGGATCTGGCCCAGCAAACCCGGGCAGAAATGGCGCAGCTAAAAGCTCAGAACGATAAAATTCTGGTTGAAGCCCGTACCGAACGCGACACGATTCTGCGGGGAGCTAAAGATACCGCCGACCGGATGATTGCCGAGGCTCAGACTAAAGCGGCCGCCGAAGGACAGCGGATGCTGGAGCAGGCCCGGGAGTCGATGCAAAACGAACGGCAGGCACTGGTAGCACAGATGAAGCGTGAAGTTGTTTCGCTGTCGCTGGGCATTGCCGAGAAAGTATTGAATAAAGAACTCGGCGACAAAACGGCGCAGGAGCAGTTGGTTAATGATTTAGTAGCCCAGTCGCGGCTAAACTAAGATTATGGCAGTATCTACGGTAGCATTCCGATACGCGAAGTCGTTGATTGATTTGGCACAGGAGCAGGGCCTGGTCGAGACAATGTACAATGACATGCGCTTTTTTAAGCTGACGGTTAGTCAAAGCCGGGGCCTGATGTTGTTGCTTAAAAACCCTATCGTTCGTACGGATCGTAAGTATGCCGTACTGCAACAGGTGTTTGCTCCACACATCAACCCTATTTCGATGTCGTTCCTGAATATTATCACCAAGAAAAACCGGGAAGCGATCATGGATGCCATCGCCGAAGAGTACATTCGGCTGTACGACGAAATGAAAGGCGTTGAGCGGGCGACTGTAACCACAACGACTCCGCTAACCGAAGCACAGCGGGTTCAGTTCAAGGCAATGGTAACTCGTACAGTCGGCGGTAAAACGGTTGAACTGGACGAGCGCATCGATCCCAAACTGATTGGTGGATACATTCTCCGCACCGGCGATCAGCAAATTGACGCATCGCTGCGTAACAAACTGAACGAAATCAGAATGGGTTTGCTCAACAACTAAGCAAACTCCAACCAGTATCACAGCGGCCAATCCTGAAAAGGGTTGGCCGCTTTTTCGTTTTACCGGAGAATGTAACCCAGACGCCTGCGTCCGGCTGTTACCGGCAACTAACCTACCAACCACATCACCGGACGCAGGCGTCGGAATGTCCGCTCCGGCCGGTGCGCCGGAGCGATACCGGATAGAATGAGAGCCTAATCACACCGTATAAAAAATAAGTCAACCAATTAATGGGGTAAAATTTGCTTAGGGAATTAAATAATTAGATAATTGTCTAAATATTTAACGAAGCACGTATGAATACACTTTTTAAGGCCCTGAATGACCCCACCCGGCGGCAAATGCTGGACCTGCTGCGAGAGCGGGATCTAACCGCCGGGGAAATTGCCGACAGTTTCGCCATGACAAAACCCAGCATCTCGCACCACCTCGATCTGCTCCGACAAGCCGGTCTGGTTGAATCCATAAAGCAGGGTCAGTTTATTACCTATTCACTCAATACAACTGTACTTGACGAATTGCTGGCCTGGCTCATGAAGCTAAATCCTGTCAGTACATCAACTTCCAAACCACAACATGACCATGAAAAAGAACCCGATATACAGTGAAGCAACAATGATTACGCTGCTATGCCTGCCCTACCTCTATTTGGCGCTAATCTGGAACGTCCTGCCCGCTTCTATACCCGCACATTATGGGCCCACCGGGCGTCCCGACCGGTACGATGCCAAAGAGTCAACGGCGCTCATTCTGGGCATAGCAACGTTACTGATGTACGGGGTACGGTTTCTGCCGCATCTGGACCCGAAAAATAACCTGCTGGGGTCAAATTTCATTAAAATACGGTGGCTCTTGATTGTGTTCTGGTCCACATTCATGGGCTGGTTCTGGTATATCTCGCTTCATGGGGTAGCACCAGACTCGATGACGGGCACCGTCCTGATTGGTGTAAATCTGCTGCTGGTTGGCCTGGGCAACCTGATGTACACGCTTAAACCCAGCTTCTTTGTCGGTATTCGCACGCCGTGGACACTATCCAGCGATATAGTTTGGCGCAGGACGCACCAGTTGGCTGGTAAACTTTGGGTTGCCGGCGGATTGGTGGGGGCTTTAGTGACGTGGTTACTGCCTGCCACGCTGAAGATGCCGGTATCTATGACAATCATTGGTGTACTTGTTCTAATACCCGCCGTGTATTCGTACTGGTTATACCGGCAAGCCGAAACGGCAACTCCCACTAAATCTGACCAGAACTAACGTATGAAAACGACTCTGCTTATTTTATGCTGGGTTACAGCGGGACTGAATGCCCACGCCCAACTTGTAACTACCGGAGATACCGTTCGGATAAAAACGCCGGAGTTGTCTCTTGCCGGAACGCTGACTATTCCCACAGATCAGCGCCAGCCATTGCCGGTGGTGTTATGGATTGCCGGTTCGGGGCAGACCGATCAGAATGGGAATAGTGGGGCAGGGTATAAAACCAATATGTACCGTCAATTAGCTGATAGCCTGCTCAAACAGGGCATTGCGTTGCTGCGGTATGATAAACGGGGTGTTGGGAGCAGCAAAGTAAGCGATAGGACGCTGTTGAACCGCTCAGTCGACGACATGGTAACCGATGCTGTTGCCTGGATTCGGTACCTACAGGTCGATAAGCGATTTTCGCGGGTAATTGTTGCCGGACATAGCGAAGGCTCATTGGTTGGTATGCTGGCGGCTAAGCAGACCAAAGCCAACGGATTTATTTCTGTTGCCGGAGCAGGCCGGAATATTACCGGCGTGCTCAAGGTGCAACTGCAAGACCTGCCCGATTCCTTACGTGCCGTCGCCTATCACGATCTGGATAGCCTGCGGGCGGGGCAGTCGGTACAACGCCCTCCGATGGCGTTAATGTCGCTTTTCCATCCCAGAATTCAACCTTATGTGATTTCGTGGATGAGGTACGACCCGGCAGTCGAGGTCAAATCCTATGCCGGTCCGGTACTCATCCTTCAGGGAAAACACGATATGCAGGTGGCGGTTACCGAAGCCGAATTATTAAAAGCTGCCCGGCCCGATGCCCGGCTATTGCTGTTTGACGAAATGAGTCACATCCTGAAGAATGGGCCAAACGACCGGCTTGGCAGCTTTGCTACCTACAATCAACCCGACCTGCCACTCACAACGGGGCTGGCAGCCGCGATTGCCGAATTTGCCAAGAAACCGCGCTAACTAATTGGCCGAATAATGTTGCAGGTACGTGACCAGCCGCTCGAAGTTGAGTTGCTCGTAAGGGTTTTGGGTTTGTCGGAGCAGGCCATGCCGGTAGCTATCAGTCAGGCCCTCGAAATGCGGATTATGATTGAGCCGGGCTACGATTAGTCCTTTGTAGCAGCGATGCGTCTGGTTGTAAACGTAGCGGGAGGGCTGATGCGGAAACTGATTAAAGAGTTGATCGAGGGTGGATAATGTACCGGCTTGTTCGAGAAAGGCAAAGCCGTCGGTATCGAAAAACGCTTTAATCTCATCGCAGATCAGCGCCAGTTCGTCCATACTGGCGATCTTGTAGCGGAAGTAAAGTTGATCCGTGAACTTGCCAATGGAGATAATGACTGTGTTGGCATCGGGCCGGAAATCGGTCAGGTTGTTCAGGAACTGCTGGGCAATCTGTTCAACCTGTTCGTTTCGGCATCCGAAATTTACCTCCAGCCACGTTTCGGGGCCGTAGTAGGCCGGTGAGAAAATCACGTTCTGAAACCCCGTAGCTGTTGTTTTACGAAACTGCCGTTTATCGGTCAGCAACTCATACTGATCAGCCGCGAAATAATCGCTTAACAGTCGGTAGAGGTTCGTTTCAAAGGGAGTGAGGGTCATTCGCACTCATCGCTGGGATGGGTTAAACAAGAGGGATGTATGTCAGTAACTATTCAAAGCAGAATAAGTTTTTCGGCGAACTTTTACCGTCAGGATGCGTTATAATCTGTGCTACCGTGTGCAAATAGGGTAGTTTTTGGGGACGACCGGAATTGACAGCTGGTTGGAATTGCGGGTAAGCAGGTCGGGAGTTGGTGGAATTTCCTGTATAACAAACCTCCAAACAATAACAGGCGAGTATAACTACGCCATGGCTGCCTAATCCGGAGGATTAAGCAATAGCCATCGTCTCCCCGGCCTACGTGCTGCTGGTCGGATCAGGGGGCGTCGACACGCAGCGCTGGTTGAGTTTATGGTGTTAACGGCTCAATAAGACACAAGCACCTACGGTTGAGGGACGGCCTGACGCGAGCCTGCCTGATACCCGACAATCAAAATCGCGGCTAAACCTGTAGAAAGCACGTCGGTTTCCCGGACTGGACGAGAGTTCGAATCTCTCCGTCTCCACATTACAAAGTCCTGACAGCATTAGCCGTCAGGGCTTTTTTGTTGCCTTGTCTCAAGGTTGCAACTGACTATTTATAAGGTGCCAACAGTGGAGCTTAACCGACAGCAGGATTGTGCCGGGCGAAGAGAGTTAGTAGGACCAACTGGTGGCCGCACGAAGAAGTATTAACGAGTTCAGGAGCGCGCAGGCTAACGGGCTGTGTTACGACGGGTTTTGTAACTATGATAGCCGAATCGTCGGGCATCGGTCACGCATTCTGCAAGGGTGACATATCCCCGCATGGCTGCATCTCTGACTTCTCCGCTGAGCGTGAAGCATTTCCAGCGCCATTGGTCAGAATTGTCTTTGTAGAATTCCCACTTGTACATACCGTCGAATACTAAAGAGTGAATGGAGAGGAACGTGTAGCTGCGAAATAGCAGTCAGGTAGGGTAGGAGCAAAAAACTCGCCAGATGAAGTGGAACACTATACCTGTTCGCTATTTTTAATATTGTTCCTTTTGTCAGGGTATCACGAGCAAGGCTGTGTACATCAAATATTACCGGGTTAACCCGTCCTTAAACAACTGCAACCCATGATTTGCTATTGAATTAGCCGCCCGGGGGTATTCTGATCGTTAGGTATGTTCCTGCTTATTTATGCTCAAACAAGTTGGCGGAGCTGTATAACTACAGCATGTGCTGGAAAAAGGTGATACCTGCCCTACCGTTTACCCCCGGGCCTTATTGCAGAAGGCACTTTTATTTTCATATGGTTCACGGCAATGCTCCGGTTAATGCGGTATTGCCCGGCTCTTTGAGCATACAGCGTCTGCCACTTGATGTCGAGTAGATAACGCGGCACGAATTAGACTTGTCGAACCTCATCTCCATTTTAAGTCAGAAAACAGTAAAGACTCGCCGACATTACTCGGCGAGTCTTTACTGCTGGGAACGGTAAATATAGTCTATAGCCAGTCAGACTATAACCAGGTGGCGTTACCGCCAGGTCAAATCCACAGGTTGTTGCCAGAGTTCAGTAGTCATGTGATAATAAAGCGGCCTTGGCAGGCGGGGCTGTTGGGGGCGTATCAACTCCGGGTGATTCAACGCAAGAAAAACAGATTTCGCCAACCGTCGGCTGATGGGTAATTGCTCGCCGTTGACCGTAACTACAGCGGTAAGGTTGTTACCCTCGGCCGCTGAAACAAATGCCGGGTTAACGGCATATTTGCGATGGATGCGAATAAATCCGGGTAACTCCTCTAAACACAGGTATAACGTGGCGGCAAACATTTGGTGAGGGCTGTCCACAAAATGTACAAGGGTATAGTTCCCATCACCCGAGAGATAGGCAATTCGGTGCTTGTGATAAATTAATTCGTTGCGTTTCATGGAATACTTGATGGATAGATTTTACATAGTATTAGACTAAAATATGCTACTACCGTCACTTATTTATCTAACTAATATTTTTCATAAATACAATCGACATATATATAATTTTATATTTATAAAATAGACAGTATAAAAATTGGTGTATATTTTTGAAATGTGAAAATATGTTATAATACTATTTTTATAATAGGCAGGCTTCGATTTACAGGTAAACCTATTGATTTCGGCGTAGTCGTTACCTGTAAAAATTAAAAGCAATCCCGGTCGGATCAGTTTTCAGAAATTCTCCGGGCCGTCCCTGATTAGTCTGCTCTGTTGCCCCCGGCCGGATTATCCCGGCGAACCAGTGACCGGTTTGGTATTGAATAGTCTGACAAATGGTAAGAGCATCGTAGTCAATGGTAACGAGTTTCGGTTGTAAGCAGCCTGAAATAAAGCACTGAATTACCATCAGTAGCGATCAGCAATGGGAAGAAATGCGTACTAAACCGGCAATAGGGATGATTAAGGGGGTTTTTTCTATTCTGGTAATAGGGATCTTATTAACCAGTGTCGGGCAAAAAATGCTTACCGGTTCAAGCGCAGTTGACTCGCTCATGGAGCGTGTGGCGTTCACTGAAGCCGCTACTGCAACGCGCAACCGGGTTGACCAAGCCCCAACTGGGACGAAAATCCCACTTGACCCCAAACGGTGGTACCAGCTCAACAACGTCAGCAATGGCCTCGACCAGCTCTTCGATGGCGTCACCAATGTCAGTATCCAGACGGGGTTTGGCAAGGTACTCGATACCTATGAAGCTTACTACCCCCTGCTGGAGGGGGAGACTATCACTCTGGAGAGCCTGCGCTTCTTCGACTTTGAGGGTACCTTCGCCGACAAGCCCATGACTCTCTCGGTCATCACTAACACCTGGCAGCGCACCCCCATTGCCACCTTCACCGGCGAAGCCTACAACACCTGGGTGGGACCCTATCCCGACCGCAGCACCACCGGCAGCGGCCCCTTTGCCCTGGACACGCCCCTGACCAACATCCGCTACTTAGTGCTCTCCATCCAGAACGGCATGCCCACCGAGATGGAACTCTACGGTGCCTACACCCCACCCACTAAAGCACCCACGCCCCCGCCCACAAAGGCCGTCCGCCTGGGCGCTATGTTTGGGGTCAACGCCTACGAGTGGAACTTCGAGGAGGGCAACACGCCCTGGCTCATCAGCGAATCCAAGATGAGCCTGGTCAAGAGCTTTAGCGGCATCCGTCACTACATGGACTGGGAGAAGCTCGAGTCGCGGGAGGGTGTCTACTCCTACAATCCCACCCTATCGGGGGGCTGGAACTACGATGCCATCTACCAGCGCTGTCAGGATGCGGGCATCGAGGTGCTGGCCTGTCTGAAGACGCTGCCTTCGTGGATGCAGGCGAGCTACCCCCAGAGCGAGCGGGATGCCGAACTGGTGCCGGTGCGGTCGGGCAAGGACTTTAGCCAGCCTGCATCGTATGTGGAGCAGGCGCGGCTTGGCTTTCAGTATGCGGCCCGGTATGGGCGCAACAAGGGTATCAACCCGGCCCTGCTGAGTGTGGACCAGCATCCGCGCTGGACGGGTGACACGCCCAACAGTGTGAAGATCGGTCTGGGTCTGATCCACTATATTGAGTGTGATAACGAGCGGGACAAGTGGTGGAAGGGGCGTAAGGGGTACCAGACGGGTCGGGAGTATGCGGCCAACCTGTCGGCGTTTTACGACGGTCACAAAGGGAGTATGGGCGTGGGGGTGGGGGTGAAGAACGCCGACCCGAGCATGCAGGTGGTGATGGCGGGTCTGGCGGGGGCGGTAGGGGGTGCTGACTACATCCGGGGGATGATTGACTGGTGTAAGGAGTACCGGGGCTACAAGGCCGATGGGGGTGTGAACCTATGCTGGGACGTCCTCAACGTGCATCTGTACTGCTCAGATGATCCGGGTCTATCACAGGGGGTAAGCTCGACCAGAGGAGCGGCCCCGGAGGTGACAAACGCGGCCAAGACTTTGAGTGGTTATGTGCAACTGGCCCATGAGCAGGCTGGCGACATGCCGGTGTGGCTGACCGAGTCGGGCTATGACGTGGCGCAGACGAGTCCGTTAAAGGCCATTCCCATTGGGGGCAAGTCGGCGCTGGAAACGCAGGCCGACTGGGTGCTGCGGATGGGCTTGTTGTGCGCCCGCACGGGGGTAGACCGGCTGTTCTTCTATCAGTTGTATGATGACAACACGGGTGGCGGGATATTCGGCTCTTCTGGCCTGCTCAATGCGGGGGTAAGCAGTGGGGTGGGCAGTCGTCGTCCGGCGGCCGACTATCTAAGTCAGGTGGGGAAGGCGTTTGGTGGGTATACGTACAAGGAGACTTTAAGTAAGGAGCCGTATGTGGACCGCTATGAAGGCAGCGGAGGGGTGAATATGTATGCAGTGGTAGTGGGCGATGAGAAAGGACGGAAGGTGAACGTTGGAGTGAATGTGAGTGGTAGTGGTGGGAAGGCATGGGTGTATCGTCCGGTAAGGGGGAGCGATGCGCTGGGTGTGGAGGAGGTAGCGGTGGTAGGGGGCAAAGTGGTGGTGGAAGCTACCGAAACACCGCTGTTCATTTCCACTTCGTTAGTCGTTCCCCAAACCACATCAAGTGAAACCGGCTTGATTGACGCTACGGAAGAGCCTGCTTCGCCCACAGCATTAACAATTTATCCAAACCCAACAGCAGACTTCGTTACCATCAAATTAGATAATCAGCGCATGACCCCGCTGGAAGTGACAGTATTTGATGCCAACCTGGGCCGATTGGTAAAACAGCTTACCATCCAGAAGAGTAGCAGGGTTTTATCCCAAAAGATCGATTTGTCAGCTCTGCCAGCGGGCGTTTATGTAATTGAGGCTAAACAAGGATCGGAGCGCTCTCTTCGGAAAATAGTTAAGACGCGTTAGCTCAGATCGTACCAATAAAGTATTCATACAACAATGATATGGTTCAGGATTGGTGAATAAGACCGGACAGTAGACTTGAATCAAACTTATAGATTTCATCTATAGGCATATAAAAACAATAAATAAAAACTATAGAGAAGCTTGTCCTAAATTTGGTACGTCAAACCATAAAACACTACCAAAAATGGGAAACAGCGCAAGTCCAGACTCAACCGTATGGGACGTCAATGACGAGAGCCATGTTAACACTGTGGGCAAGTGCCCATTCATGAATGGGGAGCTAAATAAAAGTGCCGGTGGTGGCACCCGAAACCGCGACTGGTGGCCCAATCAGTTAAAGCTAAATATCCTCCGTCAACATTCATCGCTGTCCAACCCGATGGACGAAGGCTTCAACTACGCCGAGGAGTTCAGGTCGCTCGACCTCGCTGCCGTGAAGCAGGACATCTTCGACCTGATGACTACCTCTCAGGATTGGTGGCCAGCGGATTACGGTCATTATGGTCCGTTTTTTATTCGCATGGCCTGGCACAGTGCGGGTACCTATCGCATTGGGGATGGCCGGGGGGGCAGTGGTGCCGGTACCCTGCGTTTTGCGCCACTGAATAGCTGGCCCGACAATGCAAACCTCGACAAGGCCCGCCTGTTACTGTGGCCGGTGAAACAAAAATACGGCCGGAAACTGTCGTGGGCCGATCTGATGGTTCTTACCGGCAACTGCGCGCTGGAGTCGATGGGCTTAAAGACATTTGGCTTCGGTGGCGGCCGGGAAGACGTCTGGGAGCCTGAAGAGGATGTCTACTGGGGTTCTGAAACCGAGTGGCTGGGCGATACCGTTCGCTACGCTGGCAGCAACGGTCAGCGCAAACTCGAACAACCGCTGGGTGCTTCTCATATGGGGCTTATCTACGTAAACCCCGAAGGGCCGGGTGGAAAGCCTGATCCGCTGGGTGCTGCCTACGACATTCGTGAGACTTTCGGCCGGATGGCCATGAACGACGAAGAAACCGTCGCGCTTATTGCGGGTGGGCATACCTTCGGCAAAACCCACGGGGCTGCCGATCCGGGTCAGCACGTTGGTTCAGAACCCGCCGGTTCGGGCATTGAAGAGCAAAGCCTGGGCTGGAAAAACTCATTTGGCAGCGGCCGTGGCGGGCATACGATTACCAGCGGCCTCGAAGGTGCCTGGACCACAACGCCAACGAAGTGGGGCAACGAGTACTTCGATAACCTGTTTGGGTTCGACTGGGAACTGATTAAAGGGCCCGGTGGAGCGCATCAGTGGCAGCCAAAGAATGGCGGTGGGGCGGGCACCGTACCCGATGCACACGACCCGTCAGTCAAACACGCGCCGTTCATGCTGACGACTGACCTTGCTTTAAAGGCAGACCCGGCATACGAGAAAATATCAAGACGCTTCCACGCGAACCCCGAGGTGTTTGCCGACGCATTTGCCCGGGCGTGGTTTAAACTGACGCACCGCGATATGGGGCCAATTGAGCGTTATCTCGGCCCGGAAGTGCCGACCGAAGAACTGCTCTGGCAGGACCCAATCCCCGCTGTTACGCATGAGCTGGTTACCGCGCAGGACATTGCTGCCCTGAAGGAGACCATTCTTGCTTCGGGCCTGTCGGTGTCCCAACTGGTATCCACCGCCTGGGCCTCGGCTTCTACCTACCGTGATTCTGACAAACGCGGTGGTGCCAATGGCGGCCGTGTCCGGCTGGCCCCGCAGAAGGACTGGGAAGCCAACAATCCGGCCCAACTGGCCACTGTACTGAAAACGCTGGAAGGCATTCAACAGGAGTTCAACAGTGCGCAGCTGGCAGGTAAACGGATTTCACTCGCCGATCTGATCGTGCTGGGTGGGTGCGCCGGTGTTGAGCAGGCAGCGAAGAATGCCGGTTATGAGGTGACGGTACCGTTCACGCCGGGACGGGCCGATGCGTCGCAGGAGCAAACCGATGTGATTTCATTCGCTGCCCTGGAGCACAGTGCTGACGGGTTCCGCAATTATCTGAACGCTAAGCATAAGTCGGCGGCAGAGGATATGCTAGTCGACAAGGCCCAGCTGCTGACGCTGACAATACCTCAGATGACGGTGCTTGTGGGCGGCATGCGCGTGCTGAACACCAACTTCGATCACTCGAAACATGGCGTCTTCACGCAGCGGCCGGAAGCACTTACCAACGACTATTTCGTGAACCTGCTCGACATGCGTACTACCTGGCGGGCAACCTCAGATGCGCAAAACATATTTGTGGGCAGTGATCGGGCGACGGGCGAACCCAAGTGGACCGGCACCCGTGTCGATCTGATTTTCGGTTCGAACTCAGAACTCCGCGCTATTGCCGAAGTGTACGGCTGTGGAGACTCGAAAGAGAAATTCGTGCGGGACTTTATTGTAGCATGGACCAAGGTGATGAATCTTGGCCGCTTCGATCTGGCCTGATTGCAGCGCTGACTGATATTATTTTCAAACGAGCCGCCTGGTATTCCCGGGCGGCTCGTTTGGTATAAAAGAGAAAGAGATTGTCAGCGATTAGATGTTAGGACTGGGCGTGATGGTACAGGTATACTGCGGCTCATACTGACTGATAATGGACGCTACCTGCTGGCCGTGGGCACTCTGAAAAGGGATGACACACGTAAACGTCGGTTCCTGCTGACTGGCGGCCTTATTGGTGTGATAAATAAAGTGAGGCCTGGTGCCAACCTGAGCCTGGGAAAAGTCCTGACTAATACGATCCGCTAAAGATTCCGGTAATGTGACAGTTAGTGTTGGCATACGTATGCTTATTATAACGAACTTGTAGAAAAGTTTAAATATAGTATATTTTAGTTGTAGGTTAAAACGGTTGGCAATTCTTTTTATTGAAAACCCATGGCTCCCGGAGTGGCAAGGCGGCTTTTTGAGCAGGACTTTGACTAAATCCGGTTAGGCACTATGGGCACAGAAGGGCCGTAGCCAATGCCTGTTCTCGCCTGAACTGTTTCGCTCTATCGTATCAAAAATCGACTGTCTCCGGGTTTGTAGTTCGACAACTACAAACCCGGAGACAGTCGATTTTTTAGTAGTTCTCAATTTGGGACGACTCTTCAGGCAATGGCTTTTGATGTCGCGCAAGTAAATAGTTCTACAGGTGTGCAGGCTTTATCTGGTCTATTGATAGTAATAAAATACCCAATACGTTAACATTTACACAACATAAATACTTAATAAGTTTATTGTTATTGAAATAATCAGTATAGTTGTACCGAGAAAAGGCTAATGATATGATTAAAAGTATATTATCCCTGTTTTTAGTAGCTACATCCCTGATTTGTCAGGCACAAAAAGTGCTTCCCGGCAAGATAGAAGCGGAAGCTTATGATGCTAAGCAAGGCGTCGGGACCGAGGCCACTGCGGACGCAAATGGTGGCTTGGATGTTGGCTGGATTGGCGACAATAGCTGGATGGACTATAAAGTTCAGGTAGCGACAGCGGGTAATTATACCTTCCGCTTTCGGCTCGCCAACGGCTTTAGTGATGATGCCGCTCTACAGGTTAAAGCCGCCGATGGAACAATACTCACTCAGTTTGTCGTGCCCCGCACCGGAGGGATGCAAAGCTGGAAAACTGTAAATGTTATTCTTGCGCTACCTGCGGGAACACAGACACTGCGCCTGTACGCTAAAAAGGGCATTTTCAGTATTAACTGGATAGAAGTAACAAGCGCCAAAGCCCTGCCCGGCCGCATAGAAGCCGAAGACTACGATGCCCTGACCGATGTCCGTAACGAACCAACGCAGGATGCTGGGGGCGGGCAGGATGTTGGCTATATTGATGCCGGTGACTGGATGGACTACAACGTCAATCTGGCTTCGGCGGGTAGTTATAGCGTTAACTTCCGGGTGGCCAACAGCTACGGTAACGGGCTAATCGAGTTCAAAAATGCTGCCGGAGCCGTGCTGGGTCAGGTAGCCGTACCGCGTACGTATGGCTGGCAAACCTGGACGACCGTGAGTATGACAGTTAATCTCCCGACAGGCGGTCAGGTATTACGGATTTATGCCAACCGGGGCGATTTTAACCTGAACTGGTTTGAGGTGTTGAAAAGTGGTAAAACGCCTGTTATAACCCCCATACCTGCACTCGCGAAAGCGGTTATTACGTTCCCGGACCTGCCGCGTAAAAACGTGGGCGATGCCGCCTATGACCTGGTGGCTACCAGTACCAACACCCAGACGCCCATTACGTTCGTATCGTCTAATCCGCAAATTGTATCAGTTTCCAATGCAAGCGGGAAATGGAAAGCGACACCCGTTGCCGCCGGAACGGCTACTGTGACGGCGTTACAGTCTGCCGGTACAGCGTTTTCAGCCGCCGACAATGTAATCCGTTCGCAGGTAGTACAAACCGCTCCAGTCACGCCGGTTGTTTCTACAGCTATAAAGATTCCCCTCGATCCTAAACGGTGGTACCAGCTCAACAACGTCAGTAACGGCCTTGACCAGCTCTTCGATGGCGTCACCAACGTCAACGTGCAAACCGGATGGGGCAAAGTGCTTGACAAGTATGAAGCTTATTATCCCCTGCTGGAAGGGGAAACCATGACCCTGGAAAGCCTACGCTTCTTCGACTTCGAGGGCATCTTCAAAGATAAGCCCATGACCCTGTCGGTCATCACCACCGCCTGGCAGCGCATCCCCATTGCCACCTTCACCGGCGAAGCCTACAACACCTGGGTGGGACCCTATCCCGACCGCAGCCTCTCAGGCGAGGCCCAGTACAAGCTCGATGCCCAGTCCGCTCCCATCCGCTACCTGGTGCTCACCATCCAGAACGGCATGCCCACCGAGCTGGAGCTCTATGGTGCCTACACCCCCCCCACCAAGCTGCCCAATCCGCTGGGAACCAAAGCCGTTAAGCTGGGGAGCATGTTTGGGGTCAATGCCTACGAGTGGAACTTTGAGGAGGGCAACACGCCCTGGCTCATCAGCGAGCCCAAGATGAACATGGTTAAAAGCTTCAGCGGCATCCGTCACTACATGGACTGGGAGAAGCTTGAGTCGCGGGAGGGGGTCTACTCCTACAACCCCACCCTGTCGGGGGGCTGGAACTACGATGCCATCTACCAGCGGTGCCAGGAGGCCGGCATCGAGGTGCTGGCGTGTCTGAAGACGCTGCCGGGGTGGCTGCAGGCGAGCTACGCCGAGAGTGATCGGGATGCCGAGCTGGTACCGGTGCGGTCGGGCAAGGACTTCGCCAGTCCGGCTTCGTATGTGGAGCAGGCGCGGCTTGGCTTTCAGTATGCGGCCCGGTATGGACGCAACAAGGGGGTCAACCCGGGGCTGTTGAGTGTGGACACGCAGCCTCGGTGGACGGGTGACACGCCCAACAGTGTGAAGATCGGTCTGGGTCTGATCCACTACATCGAGTGCGACAACGAGCGGGACAAGTGGTGGAAGGGGCGTAAGGGGTACCAGACGGGTCGGGAGTATGCGGCCAACCTGTCGGCGTTTTACGACGGTCACAAGGGGAGTATGGGTGTGGGGGTAGGGGTGAAGAATGCCGACCCGAGCATGCAGGTGGTGATGGCTGGTCTGGCGGGTGCGGTGGGGGGTGCTGACTACATCCGTGGGATGATCGACTGGTGCCGGGAGTACCGGGGCTACAAGGCCGATGGGGGTGTGAACCTGTGCTGGGATGTCATGAACTTTCACCTGTACTGCTCGAACGATCCTGGGCTGTCGCAGGGTGTCGGTTCCACGCGTGGAGCGGCTCCCGAAGTGACTACGGCGGCACAGACCATGAAGACGTATGTGCAACTGGCCCATGATCAGGCTGGCGACATGCCGGTATGGCTAACCGAGTCGGGGTATGATGTGGTTCAGACGAGTCCGCTGAAAGCCATTCCCATTGGCAGCAAGTCGGCTCTGGATACGCAGGCCGACTGGATGTTGCGGATGGCGCTGCTATCTGCTCGTACCGGTATCGATCGGGTATTTTACTACCAGATGTACGACGACAATAATGGGGGCGGTGTGTTCGGTTCGTCGGGTCTGATCAACGAAGGGACGGTACCAAGCCGTCGTCCGGTGGCTGACTATCTTTACCAGACGGCAAAGCTGTTTGGTGGTTACAGCTACAAAGAGACGCTGGGTCAGGACCCGCTGGTGGACCGCTACGAAAGCGCTGGACAGTCGATGTATGCAATAGCGGTGCCCGACGAAAAGGGTCGCACTGCTACATACACACTGAATCTGGGTACGGCCACACGGGCCTGGGTATACCGTCCAAAAGCAGGTGCGAACGATATGACTGTTGAGCAGGTCGCAGTAACAGGGGGCAAAGTAACGCTGACGGCTACAGAAACACCCTTGTTTGTGACTACATCGCCAATAGCATCGGGCGCCCGGGTTGGAGTTGTTGAAAACGTACTGGCTAAACCTGAAGAAAAACAACCGCTTCATGCAACCGTGAACGTCTACCCAAATCCCACCGCCGATTTCATTACGGTTTCAGTCGACAACAGCAACATGACGGATCTGGAAGTAACCCTTTTTGATGCCAATCTCGGTCGGTTGCATAAGCAGCTTACCATTCAGAAAAGCGATCAGGTTTTATCCCGGAAAATCGACCTGTCAAATCTGCCAGTAGGTATTTATGTGATGGAGATGAAACAGGGTGCAGATCGTGCGTTCAGAAAGATAGTGAAGACACACTGATCCGGCAGGAGTTGATTGAGACTGAATTGCAGTAGTATATAAAACGCCGTATGGGCAACCTGACTTTTATAGAACAGGTTGCCCATACGGCGTTTTGTACTGTATCGCTTACCGCCTACCAGATTTTCACCCGTTTAGTGGGATCAATCCACATGGGGTCGTTCTGTTTGATGTTAAAAGCTTCGTAAAACTCCGGTACATCTGAAAAAGGCCCATTGACGCGTAAAAACCCGGGAGCATGTACGTCGGTGGCAATTTGCTGCGCCAGAGCCTCGTCACGCTGTTGACCTAACCAGCCGAGTGCGTACCCTAAAAAGAACCGCTGAGTGGGCGTTAGTCCATTAATTGGCTTACCTTCTTTGTATTGTGCTGTCTTCTTAAAGGCATCCAGACCGAGTACAATGCCCCCGAGGTCGGCAATGTTTTCGCCTAAGCAAGCCTTACCGTTTACATGCAGGCTGTCCAGTACGACGTAGTTATTAAACTGATTGACCAGCACCTGCGCACGCTGGGTAAACTTAGCCGAGTCGGCTTTGGTCCACCAGGACTTCAGGTTGCCTTTCGCATCAAACTGGCGGCCCTGATCGTCGAAACCGTGTGTGATCTCATGACCAATGGTTGAGGCCGCAGCATAGCCGTATACTACCGCATCGTCAATGTATTCATCCCGAATGCCGGGAATTATAAATTGGGCAGCAGGCAACGTAATTTCATTGTTGGATGGGCTGTAGCTGGCATTATAGGTTTGCGGGGTCATGTTCCACTCCGAATGGTCGACGGGTTTGCCCAGCTTGTTGATATTGACCAGATACGACCAGTGCCGCGCATGTAATACGTTCGCTGCGTAGGAACTGCGGTCGATGGTGAGCTTCGAGAAATCTTTCCATTTATCAGGATACCCCACTTTTGGGTGGATGGTATTTAATTTGGTTAGCGCTGCCTGCTTGGTTTGCGGGCTCATCCAGTCCAGTTTGGCAATATGCTCCCGGTACGCCTGCCGAATGGCTTCTACCATGTTGGTATACCGTGTTTTTGCTTTCGCCGGAAAATACTCCTGCACAAATAACTGCCCCAGCAACTCGCCCATAATGCCGTTTTCGGTATCCAACACCCGTTTCCAGCGTGGTAACTGCTCTTTCCGACCCGACAGGACTTTGCCGGAGAAGCGGAAGTTTTCCTGATCGAATTCTTTGCTTAGGAAGGGGGCGTATGCCGAGAGCAGCTTCCAGCGCAAATAGGTCTTCCAGTCGGCGACCGCAAAACTGGTGAGGTATTTATTTAAACCTGTATAGAACTCTGGCTGGCCGACAATGACCGTGTCGATCTGGCTGATACCCATACCCGCGAATACCGTATTCCAGGAAATCGCGGGAGTCAGTTTGTTCAGCGCAGCTATGGATAGCTTGTTATAGTTGCGATACGGGTCGCGCAGGTCCTCCAGTTTCCGGCTACTGTCGGCCATCGCTTTTTCTATGGCATATACCCGCTTAGCCGCCCCCGCTGCCTGTTCGTCGGTGAAGCCGGATAGTTTAAACATCGTAGGCATGTAGGTTTCAGCATAATCAGTACGGATTTTGGTGGTCCGATTATCCGTTTTAACGTAATAATCCCGATTAGGCAGCCCCAGGCCGGTCTGATTTAGATGCAGGATCATTTTAGTGCTGTTCTTCGCGTCCTGCCCTACATAGGAGCCAATAAACCCCCGGACACCGACGGTGTTCAGATAAGCAGCAACAGTTAAAACGCCGTTCAGGTCGGTGATCTGGTCGATCTTGTCCAGCGGTTCCTGAATAGCTTTAATGCCCAGTTTTTCGATGGTTACGGTATCTAACCCGCTGTAGTAGAAATCACCGATTTTCTGAGTACCTGTGCCTTTAGCCGCGTTGGCTTTCAGGGCGTCCTCATTAATTTTTTTCAGCCGTTCGCGAATATCTTCATTGACTACATTGCCAATGCCCCAACTCGAATAGGCCGGAGGAATGGGGTTGCTTTTTAACCAGCTGCCGTTTGCATACCGGAAGAAATCGGTACCGGGACTGACTGATTTGTCTAAATTTTTAAAGACGGGATCGTTCGCAGCGGTTAGCTGAGCCGTCGCCGTTACGGTGCTACCGGCCATCAGGGCCAGTATGCCAAGGAAAAACAGGTTGTTTGTAGGCGTTCGCATGAGTTGTGTGTTAACAGGGTAAACTTACAAAGAATATGCACCACGCCTGCGCTGGTGGGAGGATGGGTTTGTCTGCCCCTGCTTCACCCCACCGGAACCACCGTGGTGTGTTTGATTTCTTCCATCACAAAAAAGCTGCTGATGTGCAGAATGCCGGGAATGACCGAAAACTGCTCCTGATAGAAATGGTTGTAGGCCGACATATCCCGTACAATGATCTTAAGCAGGTAATCGAAAGCTCCCGATACGCGGCTGCATTCCAGCACTTCGGGAAGCTGGCAAACCGTTTCGTCGAAACCGGCGAAGGTCTCGCGCGTCTGTTTATCCAGCGTCACCTGGCAGTAGACCAGCAGCGTATTTCCCAGCTTTTTTTTGTCTAACAGCGTCACATACTTCTCAATGATACCGGCGCGTTCGAGCCGTTTGATGCGTTCGTGTACGGGCGTTTTGGAGAGGTTGATGCGCTGCCCGATTTCCTGCATCGTCAGATGGGCATTGGCCTGTAGAAGTGCCAGAATAGCCTTGTCAATTTTATCGAGAATTTCCATTGCGGACGTTTTCCGGTTAACGAAATCACAAGGTACAGTCAAAAGATTAATTTCCTATGAAAGCGTTTGAATAAGTAAGCTTTTCCTGAAATAAGCTCATTCATCAGAAAGAAGTCATGGATACTGTAGTTTTGCTTAATAAATCGTCCATCCAAAACTGCATCCATCCTGATGGTAATTGGTGTTCCCAAGGAGATAAAGAATAATGAAAACCGCGTGGCGCTGACGCCCGCTGGTGTTGCTGAACTGCGTAAGCACGGCCATACGGTATACGTGCAGGTTAATGCCGGAGAAGGCAGTGGTTTTAGTGACGAAGAATATATTCAGGCCGGCGCTACCATGCTGCCTACCATTGAGGAAGTGTACGGCCTCTCGGAAATGGTGATGAAGGTGAAAGAACCCATCGCTCAGGAATATAACCTCATCCGGGAAGACCAGTTGCTGTTTACGTACTTCCACTTTGCGTCGTCGGAAGATCTGACGCAGGCTATGATTGCCCGGAAGGCCGTTTGCTTAGCCTACGAAACCGTTGAGAAAACCGACCGTAGCCTACCACTGCTCGTACCGATGTCGGAAGTGGCCGGTCGGATGGCAGTGCAGGAAGGCGCGAAGTATTTGGAGAAGCCACAAAAAGGACGGGGTATCCTGCTTGGTGGCGTTCCGGGTGTGAAACCCGCCAATGTACTGGTGTTAGGTGGTGGTATTGTAGGAACGCAGGCCGCGAAAATGGCCGCTGGTTTAGGTGCCCGCGTTACTATCATGGACGTGAGCCTGGCCCGGCTTCGTTACCTATCGGATATTATGCCCGAAAACGTGGACACGCTGATGTCTAATGAATATAACATCCGCGAGATGGTGCGTACCTCCGACCTGATTGTGGGTGCCGTGCTGATTCCCGGTGCGAAAGCTCCCCACCTGATTACCCGCGATATGCTGAAACTGATGCGCCCCGGTACGGTGCTGGTTGATGTAGCCGTAGATCAGGGCGGCTGCATTGAAACCTGTAAGCCTACCACCCACGAAGATCCGACGTATGTGATTGACGATGTAGTGCATTACTGCGTGGCCAACATGCCGGGTGCTGTGCCTTATACCTCTACGCTGGCACTCACCAATGCAACATTGCCTTATGCTCTGCAATTAGCCAACAAAGGCTGGCAGCAGGCCTGCCGCGACAGTGCCGAACTGAAAGTTGGCTTGAACGTGGTTGGTGGTCAGATTGTGTACAAAGGCGTTGCCGATGCATTTGGCCTGCCACTTACCGATGTAAACGAGATTTTACGCGCTGAAGCAATCGACGCATAACCAATAAATAACACTTCACTTCGTCAGCAAAGCGGCCCGGTTCTTCTGAATCGGGCCGCGCCTTTTTGTGTCTGTTCTCTTTACAAATACTGCTTCACCAGTTCTGCCCATTCGGCATCCAGGTCCCCTTTATAAACCGGAACCTTCGCCCGGCGATACCAGTACCCGGCGTTAAACTGATCACCTTCCTTGCGGTGCAAATAGGCATGCAGGTGGTCATAGTCGGGTACACCCTCGCGGCTTTGCGCAATCTCATGGGCGCGTTCCCAGTAGCCTTTGGCGTCGTGCCAGAGGGCTTCCAGCACCGGACGTAATCCCGTTGGCGGAGCTGACGCGGTGAGTGATTCGGTGAAGGCTTCGTAGGTCATACATGTATCCGGTCGAACCGGCGAACCGGATATGCTCATTCCCATTCAATGGTAGCGGGCGGTTTCGACGAGATGTCATACACCACGCGGTTTACCCCCTTTACTTTATTGATGATCTCGTTGGAAATATTGGCCAGGAATTCGTAGGGCAGGTGCGCCCAGTCGGCGGTCATACCATCGACACTGGTAACGGCCCGCAGTGCGACAACTTTTTCGTAGGTACGTTCATCGCCCATAACGCCCACCGATTGGACCGGCAACAGCATGGCTCCCGCCTGCCAGACTTTATCATACAGGTTTTCGCGTTTCAATCCGTCAATAAACAGCGCGTCTACTTCCTGTAGAATCTGGACTTTGTCGGGCGTGATGTCGCCCAGAATCCGAATTGCCAGACCCGGCCCGGGGAAGGGGTGACGGCCCAGGATGGTACCGGGAATACCGAGTGTCTTACCCACCAACCGCACCTCGTCTTTAAACAGGGTATTGAGTGGCTCCACTACTTTGAGTTTCATAAAGTCGGGCAGGCCACCGACGTTATGGTGCGATTTAATGGTAGCCGACGGCCCTTTTACGGAAACAGATTCGATCACATCGGGGTAAATGGTGCCCTGCCCGAGCCAGGCAACATCCTCAATCAGGTGGGCTTCCTGATCGAATACGTCGATAAACGTCTTGCCAATGGCTTTTCGTTTGGCTTCGGGATCGGTCAAACCCGCCAGCGCGTGGTAGAACTGATCTTTGCTGTCTACGCCTTTCACATTCAGGCCCAGCGTTTTGTAGGAATCGATCACTCCCGCAAATTCGTCTTTCCGGAGTAGGCCATTGTCAACAAAAATGCAGTACAGATTAGGTCCGATGGCCCGGTGAATGAGTGTAGCCGCCACCGATGAATCGACCCCGCCGGACAGGCCCATCACGACCTTGTCATTGCCCAGTTTAGCCTTCAGTTCGGCGATGGTGGTCTCCACAAAGGAGTCGGCGGTCCAGTTCTGCGAACAGCCGCAGATGTCGACCACAAAGTTTTTGAGCAGCATTTTTCCCTGCAGTGAATGCGTCACTTCGGGGTGAAACTGAATGCCAAACGTTGGCTCGCCTTCGACCTGGAAAGCCGCTACCTGAACGGTATCGGTAGAGGCAATAATCTGGAAATCAGCTGGAATGCCGGTGATCGTGTCGGCATGTGACATCCAGACCTGCGAATGTGGATCGATGCCGTGCATCAGCGGGTTCGCCACATCGACGGTACCCAGTTTAGCCCGGCCATACTCCCGAATGGCGGATGCTTTTACCTCGCCCCCGCTGGTATGGGCCAGGAGCTGGGCCCCGTAGCAAACGCCTAAGAGCGGCATTTTATGCCGGAAAGCCGCCAGATGCACAGTGGGGGAGTCGGCATCGCGCACCGACGACGGACTTCCCGACAGGATAATTCCTTTAACGTCAGCGTGGATCTCGGGGAGTTTATTGTAGGGGTGGATTTCGCAGTACACGTTTAGCTCCCGAACCCGGCGGGCAATGAGTTGCGTGTATTGAGAACCGAAATCGATAATCAGGATTTGCTCGGTGGTCATAGTGCGTATCTAAAGCACAAAGTTAGGCGTTTTGCGCAAACCGGCGCAAAAACCGGGTATTCTGTTACCCGCATGTTTTGTGAAAATCAGCATAAGCAGTGTCGGCGAGGTAGCTCATGTGCCCAAAACAGGGGATAACGCCAGGTTGTAGTGATGATAGTACCACGAGTTACCAGTTAATTAGGTGTAGCGACAAACAAATCTCTTCTCAAACCGATTCTATTCGGGAGTGCGTGCTGGCAGTTAATTTGCCCGATACCTGCTCACTTTAACTAACTCATTCATTCCATGAATATTACCTTAGAACAGGCGCAGAAAGCCATCGAAGCCGCCAAACAGAAAGCCACCGAAATTGGCACGTTAATGAATATTGCCATCGTTGATTCGGGGGCTAATCTGACTGCCTTTGTTCGGATGGACGGAGCGTGGTTAGGATCGCTTGACATTTCAATGAAGAAAGCCCGGACGGCCCGCTACTTCGACATGCCAACCGGCGAAATCGGGAAGCTATCGCAGCCGGGCGGGTCGCTGTATAACATCGAGCATTCAAATGGGGGCTTGATTTCGTTTCCCGGCGGTATTCCCATCAAAAACGCCGACGGGGCGGTAATTGGGGCTATCGGTGTATCGGGAAGCAGCGTCGAGAACGACAATACGGTTGCCCGGGCGGGTGTGGATGCGCTGGCTTAACTAAATGAGTGCCAAGGGATAAGTAGTAAAGTGATAAGTGGTTAGTTGTCAGTAAACTAACAAGTAAGTGTTGCGTCACTGCTTAACAATGCAGCCTGCCGGGGTATCCCGACAGGCTTTTTTACGCGTCAATGGCGACGAAGTTTTGCGGCTTTTCTCTCAAGCACAATGGGCCCCTGATCGGGCACCGCGTCGAATAAAAGTGTGCTGCCGGTGCGGACAAATGGCAGGGCGGTACCCGCCTGACGGACCGATTTTATTGACCAGCGGGGTGCCGCTACACGCAGGCTGAGCGGCTGATTCCAGACGGAATTGTCCGTTAACGTGTCGGATAACGCGAGCGTCAAGGTCGTCCGATCCTGGGCTACTACCTGCAATTGAGCGCAGTTTCGCTCCTTATGGTACTTCAATACCTGAACAAAGGGAGCAATCCATAACAACTCCCGGCGCTCTTTGCAGGCCTCCAGATGGGCGGTAAAGTCTTTCGTTTTCACGATTAGCCAGCCGTTTTCGATACCGTGATACGTGGCTACGTACCAGCCGCCCGCCCGAATGGTGGAGTCCAACTGCTGAGGTACATCGCCCGGTTTGGTCCACGGGCCGATCATGGCACTGTTGATGGTGAAGTAACTGCCTGCTGATACCGCAAAATCGTACGGATTATAAGGAACAGGCCGGTTTTGAGTGGCTCTGGCACCAATGAAGTGTTTGCCGGCCAGCATTTGTATCCTTGATGCAGCAGCCGTTGCCCCGCCCCCATCACCGTTGGGGTAAGCATGGGTCAGGCTTCGGGCCGTGGGGATATGGGCGTCGATCTGTTGATTGGCTTTAACCAGTTCATCCGTTAGACTATCATCGGGCAATTTGCTGAGGGAGGGATGCGTAACGGTGTGGTTGGCGATTTCATGCCCGGCCTGAGCCGCTGCCTGAATCAACTGCCAACTACCTAACTGAGACTGAATAAAGCCTGTTGTGACAAAAAAAGTGCCGGTGAATCTGTATTGGTTTAGCAACGGCAAGGCAATCGTAAACTGCCCGTTTACGGCATCATCGAACGTCAGTGAGACAGCCGCTTTTTTATCACCCAGCCAGGGCGCAATGGTGTAGGAGAGTGGGGTGGTCTGAGCCCATGACTGTATCGAAATCAGGCCCGAAACAACTATAGAGAGAGGTAGTATCCTGGTCATGGCCAAAGATAATGGCTCGCCGGTAATACTGTATTTTGACTTTCTATTCTACCGGTACAATGCTGCCGTGCGTTTGGCGCATTACCCCCCGCAGCATGGGTTTAAAGGCCCCAAAGGCGCTCACTGCCAGTTCGGATAACCACTCATCGCCGAACAGTTTTTGAACGGTACGACCGACCCACAGTCGCCGGGCGAAGCGTTCACGCCAGCCCGACTGGTAGCGCTGCTCCAGTTCGGGGCGGGTCAGTTGCTCCCGTAGAAACTGGTCGGTCAGGTGGCTGACGAGTTTCGCGCCGTGAATCGCCATCGCCATCCCGTTGCCGCACAGGGGCGTAATTAACCCCGCCGAATCACCCGCCATCAGGATGTGCCTTTCTACGGCCTGCTTGGGTGCAAACGAGATTTCGTTGATTACTTCGGGTTTGTCGTAGAGAAACTCAGCCTTCTCAAAAACCTGCCTGAGGTGCGGATTTTGGCAGAGAACCGCCTGCTCCATCGCCGGAATGGTACCGTGCCGACGCAGATTTTCGCGGGTGGTCAGGTAACAGACACAAAATTTATTATCCTCGATGGCCGACATGCCACAGTACCCATCGTGGAAATTATGCAGGGCAATCAGATCCGTTGGAAAATCCATGGTAACGTGGTACTTCACGCCAATGTATGGAGACGGCTGCTGCATAAACGCCCGGTCGAGTTGTTTATCGAGTTTGGTCCGTTTGCCGAAGCTGCCGATTACCTGGCGGGCCGTAAGCGTTTGCCCGGCATTGAGTTCAATCATAAACCTGTCATCGGCAAAGGTGACATTCTCGACCTGTTTGCCGAGGATAAAGTGTACGCCAGCGGCCTGCGCCAGTTGGTAAAGTGCGTAGTCGAGGGTGTAACGGCTAATACCGAACCCACCCAGATCGAGCGGGGCACTCAGGCGTTTGCCCGATGGCGAACTGAACTGAAATCGGGTAATGCTGGCCGCGCCCAATCCCGCCAGATCAACGCCCAGCGACTCAACATACGCTTTAACTTCGTTGGAGACGTATTCGCCACAGACCTTGTGGAAAGGGTACGTTTTGCGTTCAATCAGCGTCACCGTATGGTGCTGCCGGGCCAGTTCGAGTGCGCTGACTAAGCCCGCCAATCCCCCGCCGATGATGATAACGTCCTGCATAGTCTGAGAACAGTCTGTTTGATAAACGGTTCAGAAATGGGTTATTTTTGCCCATGCAGTTTTCCAACACCAATTTCGGGTCGTACCGGTCGGGACACACGTCGTTCGTGCCTAACCTGCCCCCGCAGACGGCGGTGCAGCTTTCGGTGCAGCAAACGCTCGATCTGCTCCATCGTCGCTACGGAACCGACGCACTCCGCCGGGCACTCGACCCTAATCAGACCATCGATAGCCCCAGACAGGGCGAAGTGGACTCGTCGTGGCTGAAAGGGAGCAATATGGTGGGCGTTAATGTACGGACGATTGGCTCGTTTTTCAATCTGGTCAGCTACGCCCTGACGCTGCCCGCTCAGCACGACAGCATTCACCTGCTGCCCATCTGGGAGCCGGGCGTGGTAGGCAGTTTGTATGGCATGACAAGCTGGCAACTCAACCCGGAGTTTTTCAGCAGCCAGTTGCAAACCTTTCTGCCCGCCCTTAATACGGTCGAGAAGCAGTTAAAAGTGGTGGTGAATTTACTGCACCTGATGGGCCGCACGGTGGGTATGGATGTGATTCCGCATACGGATCGCTTTTCGGAGATGGTACTGGCCTATCCCCGGTTTTTTGAGTGGGTACAACGTGCCGATACCCGGATTGTGAACCATACCGAACAGGTCTATCAGCAGGTAGAAGAAGCGATCTGGCAATATTTACAATTGAACGGTGCGGCTGACGGTACATCGCTGACGTTTGGTAAAACGCTGTTCTTTGCTCCTGATAGCTGGCTGATTTCTGATCAGAAACGGCACGAGATTCTGTTTGGCCTGGTGAATGACTACGGTGGGCGATTGCGTCGGCGGCTCCAGCTCATCAGCCATCTGATTCGGGTAGGCTACGAAACGCTGCCCATGACAATGGCACCGCCCTATCGTGGCCTGCATATCAACCCCACCGACTTTGTACACGACGAGTTCGGGCAGATCTGGTATCAGTACGCCTTCGACGAACCACAGGCGTTTTCGCGCGTGTTTGGTCCGCTGGCCCGGTACAAGTTTTACCATTCGCATGACAACAACGCCAACTGGCAACTCGATTTCGACCGGCCCAACGTACCCGCCTGGACTTACATCGGCCAGAAGTATTACGAAGCGCAACGGGCTTACAACTTGGACTTTATGCGGGGCGATATGGCCCATGTTCAACTTCGCCCCGATGGCGTACCGGCCGAACCTGACCGCTTTTATGACCCACTGCGGTTTGTTAAGCACTATGTACAGCGGGACAAGGGTATTGCGCACTTCGGCTTCTTTGCCGAAACCTTCCTTGCCCCGCCCGATACGATGGGCTATGGCGATGAACCGGATCACCTCGAAGCCATCGATGCTGACTCTACCCTGGGCGATTTGCAGTCCTGTGTCGTTGGTTCGGACACGTTCACCGAACGCTTCGCCAGTTATTACAACTGGCTAAAAACGCGCCGGTTCGCCCCCAATTTTACGGTGATGACAGCCGATAAAGACGATCCGCGCTTTGACGAGTTTTACCGGACGGGTAACGTGTTCCGTTACTTCACTGCCCTGTTTTTAACCGATATGCCAAGCTACGTCGGGCTGGGGTTTGAAGTACGCAACCTGCACGAGCAGCGCGGTCTGAATGAAGAATACACCAAACTCTACGTCTTCCGCATCACCGACGAAGCCGAGCCGGATAAGGTGACACACGGTCCATTCGTGTGGGGGCAGAACTGGGAGCAGTTTGCCGCTATCCAACGCATCCGGGCGTTTGCTGAACGCATCTGGCCTGCCATTGCCAATCAGGAAACCCGTTGGCTCGTGGCACCCGGCGAGGCTGATTACATCGCCTGGACGACAGTTTCGGCACCTGCATTTGTGTTTGCCGCCAGTATGTCGGGTAAGTTACCCAGTGAAGTACCCGGCGTGCCGACCGGTGAGGTAGTGTTTGAGGAAGACGAATGCCGGGTAGTCCAGCGGATTGATTTTGATAGATAAATTCGGTACTTTTCTAAAAAAACAAGCAAATGGAAGCGGTCACAGCAGCAGAACCGGCAGTCGACGAGGTAACCCGCTCACAGTACGAAATCGAACGGGGAAAGCCTATGCCGAGTAAAAATCACTCAAGACTTCAAATCAGACTTGGCTCTGAATTATTAGTCCAGTATGAAGATCAGTACGACATTCGGAGTGAGCAATCGCTTAGTGAACCGAACCCGCCTTTTGTACCGGATCTAAGCGTTTTTCCGGCTGAACCCTCTAACTGGCGCGATGACGAAGTAAAAGTAAGCGAGGTGCCGCTTACGGTCATCGAGATTGTTTCACCGTCACAAACTGACACTGAACTGACCGCTAAATCGGCAGCTTATTTTGCCGCTGGCACCAGGTCATACTGGTTAGTTCAACCCCTGTTTCGCACCGTAGTGATTCTGCAACCCAACGCAGATGAGCTGGTTTTTCACAACGAACTCTTAACCGACCCCACCAACGGTATTTCTGTTGATTTAAAAAAGGTGTTTCGGTAAGGCTGGGTTACTCGTTCTCCCTCATTCGGCCCCACGTTTGCCGCTCCTGATCCGTCCATAATTCCGGGAAGAAGCTGCGTTGCTGACCGGCAGGAGGGAGGTAGCGCTGCCAGTTAGTGCCGCCGGTGGCTTTAACCGCGTCGGGGTCCTTGTGCAGATAACGCACCGCCGAGCGCAGATGCGACAGCTTCCACTGCACATTTACCCGATGATCATACGCCCGTAATTGCTGTTTCAGTTCGTCCGGTATGGTGTCCCGTCGTTGCAATTCACGGAGGCATTGTCTCAAATTCCGGTCGGTGTACTCACCGGCCAAGCGGATCAGACTATCTGAATAGCGGCTTTCAAACTGTTTTAGCGTCAGGGTTTTTTGCTGCGAAGCCATTTCGGTAGCACCCTGTTTCCAATAGATATGCTCGTAGAGAACCCCGATAGGCGCGTCGGCGGGTACATCGGCGGGTAAATCCGCCAGTAGCTGCCGGAAATCGGTAGACATGATTTCAATTTGCCGGAACTGCACCGACTGAAACCCGCTCGACGGCAGCAGGGCCATGCGGAACTTCAGAAACTGCTCCTTTTCCATCCCGTCAATCATGATCGAGAACGACTGTTCCAGCATGGTAAAATAGCGATTCACCCGCGTCATCCGTTCGGTGAAAAACTGGGCGGTAAGCGGCTCATGCTGATTCCCGCTCTGGTTGGCGGGTCCACGCCGGGCAATTTGCTGGATTTCGTGGCGAATGAGTTTAAAATGAAGTTCGGTAATCTGATGGTAGGTAATAAAAATCAGTTCGTCGGGATAAGCCGTACGCGGACTTTGCAGGGACAGCAGGGTTTCGAGATGGATATAGTCCCAATAAGTGAGGTAATCGGTCTGAAGCAGGCCGTCCAGATACGCCGTCATATCCTGTCCGGTAAGGGCGTATTTTTCGGATAGCTGATGGAGTTTTTCGGCCAGTTCTGCGGGGATAGAATCGGGTTTCAGGGCGGTGTTCATACGGCTAAGATACCGGAAAGACGCTGGCAAACCAGATCATTCACTCTAAGTCGGCATTTGGAAGCACTGTTTCGATCGTACATTTACAGAAGTTATAACAGACAGACAACTTTCAACGGTGTGTCTGCCGGGCGAAAAATAAACGATAAATTGTACGGTTAAATCCTGCTTTATGAGTGTTGCAGAATCGTTCGGAGATCTTGACCCGCGTTTAGCGCAACTGGCTCCTGATAAAGTTATTGCCCTGAAAGCTCCTGATACCATGTCGGTTAGACGAACTACCCGGCTAATCAATGAATAACCTTTTTACCTAATGAACCGCAGCGTACTCGACGGTCTGAATTTTGCCTCTAAACTCACGCCCAAACGGGTCTGGAACGCGCTGAACGTGCTGGCGAGTTACTACGACTCCCGGCGCACAGGGCAGTCACGGCATCGGGGTCTGCCCATGTCGGTGTCGTTTGAGCCCACCACGTCCTGCAACCTGCGCTGTCCCGAATGCCCGAGCGGCCTGCGGTCATTTACGCGGCCAACTGGTATGCTGGGCGAAGACCTCTACAAACGCACCATCGACGAACTGCACGAAACGCTGCTTTACCTGATTTTTTACTTCCAGGGCGAACCGTATCTGCACCCCAAATTCCTCGAATTGGTGCGTTACGCCACCGACCGGAATATATACACCGCCACCAGCACCAACGCCCACTACCTCACGGATGCCAACGCCCGCAAAACGGTGGAGTCGGGTTTGGATCGACTCATTATTTCCATTGATGGCACTACGCAGGAAGTGTATGAACAGTACCGGGTTGGGGGCAAACTCGAAAAAGTACTGGAGGGTACAAGGAACATTATTCGCTGGAAAAAAGAACTCAAATCCCGTACGCCCCATGTCGTGTTTCAGTTTCTGGTGGTGCAGCCCAACGAGCATCAGATTGCCGACGTAAAAAAACTGGCCCGCGAACTGGGTGTGGATGAAGTGGGCCTGAAAACCGCCCAGATTTACGACTATGAACAGGGCAATGATCTCATTCCCACCCTTGACCAGTACAGCCGGTACGCCAAAAAAACAGACGGGACGTATGCCATCAAAAACGGTTTCGGCGACCACTGCTGGAAAATGTGGCATTCCTGCGTCATCACCTGGGACGGGTTGGTGGTGCCCTGCTGCTTCGATAAAGACGCCGATCATCGCTTAGGCGATCTGCAAACCAACTCGTTTGCCGGGGTTTGGCAAAGTGATGCCTATAACCACTTTCGGCAGACGCTGCTCCGCTCGCGCTCCGAAATCGAGATGTGCCGCAACTGCACCGAAGGAACCAAGGTGTGGGCAGATTGACCTCACCCCAACCCCTCTCCTAAACCAGGAGAGGGGCTAATAACTGCCAGGCAAAGCCCCTCTCCTGGTTTAGGAGAGGGGTTGGGGTGAGGTAAACGTTAATCCACTCATCAGCCGATGCCCGGCCCGGACGCGTTGTAACGTTCCTTCGTCATTTATCAACTCCATCTTCCGAAGCCAGGCGTCAAATTCGGGGGCGGGCCTCCGTTTCAAAATATCGCGGATGTAGAGCGCGTCGTGGAAACTGGTGCTCTGGTAGTGGAGCATCACGTCGTCGGCCCCGGGAATGCCCATGATGAACGTGACGCCGGCCGCACCCAGCACCGTCAGCAGCGTGTCCATATCGTCCTGGTCGGCTTCGGCGTGGTTGGTGTAGCAGATATCAACACCCATTGGCAGGCCCAGCAGTTTGCCGCAACAGTGATCTTCCAGTCCCGCCCGCAAAATCTGCTTGCCATCGTACAGGTATTCCGGTCCAATAAAGCCCACCACCGAATTAACCAGCAACGGCTCGAACGCCCGCGCTACGGCATAAGCCCGTGCTTCAAGGGTTTGCTGATCGACACCGTGGTGTGCATTGGCCGATAACGCGCTGCCCTGTCCCGTCTCAAAATACATGACGTTCTGGCCAACCGTACCCCGATTCAGCGATTGAGCCGCTTCGTACCCTTCGCGGAGAATGTTCAGATTGACGCCAAACGACGAATTAACGCCTTCTGTACCGCCCACCGACTGAAACACCAGGTCGACCGGAGCACCCTGCTCGATGGCCTGAATGGTAGTGGTGATGTGGCTCAGGATGCACGACTGCGTTGGAATGTCGAACCGCTGGCGAATTTGGTCGAGCATATCTACCAACCGTATAACGGTCTGCACATGGTCGGTGGCGGGATTGATGCCAATGACCGCATCGCCCGATCCGTAGAGCAACCCATCGACTACGCTGGCGGCAATACCCCGGAAATCGTCGGTCGGGTGGTTCGGTTGCAGGCGGGTGGAGAGTCGCCCGGTCAGGCCAATCGTATTGCGAAAGCGGGTGACAACCTCGCACTTGGCTGCTACCGTAATCAAGTCCTGCACCCGCATGAGCTTGGTTACAGCGGCCACCATTTCGGGGGTCAGACCGGGAGCGAGATGTTTCAGAGTTTGGGTGTTGGTCGGGTAGGAGAGCAGGTAGTTACGAAAATCGCCCACCGTCAGGTGACGGATGGGAGCAAAGGCCGTGGCATCGTGAGTATCAATAATGAGCCGGGTTACTTCGTCAGTTTCGTAGGGGATTACAGTTTCGTGCAGAAACGTCGTCAGCGGCAGGTCGGCGAGGGCCATCTGAGCGGCCACCCGTTCCTCCGCCGAACTGGCTACTAAACCGGCCAGGGCATCGCCCGACCGAAAAGGCGTCGCTTTCGCCAGCAGGGTTTTCAGGTCGGCGAAGGTGTAGGTACGCTGACGGACAGTGTGCTGATAAGGCATAACGCGTTGTTTTCGGTAAGGTAAGGCCATCGGGTTAAAAACTCAACGGACCACGCGAGAAACACGGCCGTTTTACCTGATCAGCCGGAGACGATACAGTTTTTCAAACAAACCCGCCCCAATCCGGTACTGTATTCCGTTGGTTGTCTGGTCTGCGAGGCCTGACCGCCGGTTCGGTCCCTAAACCCTGATTTATGAAACTGCTCGACATCATTATCGCGGGTATGGTAGGTACAGCGCTGATGACGGCGTTTATGTATGCCATGACCTTTGTGACGCAGCGGGTGATGAAGGTCGTGAAAATTCTGGGTACGATGCTGACGTTCAGGACCACGCCGGATGGGCGATTATCAGACAGCCGGGGGGCTATAGCAGTAGGCCTGATCGCCCATTATGCCGTAGGTGTGGTGTTTATGCTGGTCTATTACTGGCTTTGGACGCTGGGGATTGGCCGGCCCGACCTGCGCACGAGTCTCCTGTTCGGGGTCGTGAGCGGAGTAGTAGCTATTGGAATCTGGTATGCGTTTTTTGCCATCCATCCCCGCCCACCGGCCATTTCACTACCCCCTTATTTATTCACGCTGGCCCTGGCTCATATTGTCTTTGCCGTAGCTGCCATTGAAACCTACCGCTGGCTACAGGCATGACCTGTATGGTTCGTAGCCCGGCGGAGTCAGGCGGAGACTTATGCTCCGTTTCCTCATTATTCCCGCAGATTAGTTGCCGCCCGGCTTGCTGTCGAAGTTAGGTATCATGAAGTCGCGGAGTTAAGTACACCCAACCGGGGCGTACGCAAACGCAGCTACTTTCCTCTTTTTTATCAGTTTGCTCAATATTGATGCCGACTTGCTTTAGCATCAATGCTGCGGGAGGGGGCGATTCCCCCTCCCTGCTGACTCGGATACGAGCAGATTTATCCATGGTACTTCAGCGGCAGACGGATTCTGAATAAGGTAGCCGGGCCGGGCAGCACGGCCACTTCAAGCCGGGCGTTGATTAACTCACACAACCGTCTCACAATGACCAGACTTAAATCCTCGTCAATTGCGTGGGCATTGGGCTCGGTTTGGGCGGGCGGTGCGCTGTCGGGCGTTTCTGTCGGCTCCGGTGTCTGAATCAGTTCGGCCATTGGCCCTGCTGCCGGGTAAGCACCCGATGTCTGAATGCTGAAGAGCCACCGGGAGGCTCCCTCCCGCGCCCAGGTAACCACAATCCAGCCCTGTACCGTGGTACGAATGGCCGTCAGAAGCAGGTTTTGCAGAATGCGCTGAATAAGGACAGGGTCCAGATCGACTAAAAGCTGGTCGGGGCCTAAGGCCTGAATCAACAGACCTTTTTCGGTGGCTGCGGGTGTAGCTGCATCAACGGCATCCTGCAACAGCGCGGCTGCATTAAAGAGCTGACTGGTTACTGTTTCCTGTCCGGCATCCAATCGGGCCAGGTCCGTTAACTGCATCAGCACTGATCGGGCCGTGGCGAGGTTACGCAGCACCATCTGAATCATCTGCGCCTGTTCCTCGTCACTTTTCGCGCCCAGATCGAGCAGCGAAGTTGCCCCTTGAATCATGCCGAAACTACCCCGCAGATCGTGCGAACTCTGGCGCAGGTGTTCGCCCCGCTGCCGCAGCACCTCGTTAAGTTTAGCCAGTGCCTGTTGGAGCGATTCGACCCGGCTGGCGGCTTCATTTCGTTGTAGCGCACCATATTCGGCCACGCTACCTCTAACAATTTCGCCGTTCAGCCGGGTCAACTGCCGGTATCCGGTTAGCGCGCTCGCTGAGTCTTCGTTATATAAACGGCTGTATTCCTGAATAGAATTGGAAAGGCACTGGTGGAGATGCCCCATTTCGCTCATCAGTTCATCAAGCGAATACCCTTCCTTAAAACGGTGTAATCCGTGTTTTCTGGCGTGGTCAACCGGGTCGCCCTGTGTTGGCTGGCCACGTAACCGCTGATCCAGCATGTCGAGCAGTACGGGAACTTCATCGTTGAACTCTTCCATCGAGAGCACTCCGCCTGCCCATAACGTTTTGTCGCGCTCGCAGGCGGTACGCCACTGGGCAAGCAGCGCGTCGCGGTGGGTAAGCAGAAACAGCGCCAGCCGACTAACCGTCTCATGCGTTGAGGTATCTTCCATGTAGACAGTTTTAAAAGAGCAGGTAATTGATTGTCAGATTAAATTGAAAACTAAGGAGTATTCTATTAAGTTTGTATAGTTATTCTCACGTTAACTTTCTCACGTTAACTTTCTCACGTTAACTTTCTCACGTTAACTTTCTCACGTTAACTTTCTCACGTTTCATCATGGTAACAGGCAAAGATCATCAGACAACGAAGTCTAACTTTAAGCGGGCTAAAGTATTGGTCATTGAAGACAATGATGATCACTGGCTGCTGATTAATCGGGCAATGCAGGAGTGCATGCCTGAAGTTATAACCATTCGGGCGGCTACATCGGCCCAAACCCAGACGCTGCTTGACGACTGGCGCCAGAACGAATGGGAAATGCCCAAACTGATTCTGCTGGATTTGTACCTGCCTGATCGGAAAGATGGCTGGCGGCTGCTGGAACAGATCAGAACCATGTCGGCCCCCTGCAATCAGGTACCGGTGGTGTTGCTGAGTTATTCCAGTGCCAGTACTGATATCAACGAAGCGTATCAGCGGGGCGTGTCGTCCTACCTGGTTAAGCCTACCGAATTCTCGGCCTGGCTCGATTACTTTCAGCAGTTACGGACCTACTGGTGGGAAACCGTTACTCTGCCGCCCATGCAGGTGTCTTTCTGACTATTACTACTATACGCTGCCACTCACTCGGTATAAATGTGAGTGGCAGCTTGTTTTCTATTCCGCCATCACCGGCAACGAAGCAGTCTGCAGCCAGAATTGGCCAACGCGCTCGATTGTTTCGCTGAAAGCCGCATGATCCCCCGGCAGACATATCACCGAATTGGCCCGCCGTTGGTAGCCATTGGTAACGGCCTTATCGGTAGCCGATACCAGCAGGACCACCGGAATCCGGCACAATTTATCGTGTTGTTTCAGGCGTTCCAGCGTGTGAAGCCGCTCCAGTGTAGCCGTACGGGCATCGAGCAACACCAAAACGGGCAACTCATGTTCCGGTAACTGCTCAAACAGAGTAGGCAGACTCGTTCCCTTCGCCATAACGTGCAGGGTATACTGCGGCCATTTCTGCCCAATAATCTGCTGAAGCAGCAGCTGACTAAGCGAATCATCGGTGACAGCTACCACCGCCTGCTGGTTCGGTATCACCGGGCTGGATACGGTCGGCAGGGGGCTTGCCGCACTGACAGGCTCGTGCGAATGGAAAGTAAGCTGCGGCTCAAGCTGCTCGGCCACCAGATTCCAGCGCCGACGACTCACCGGAAGCACAAGGCCACCCTCCAGCTCCACCGCACCCGCCATTTTCTGACGGGGTGGGTAGTGCAGTTTCTCAACACAGGCCGGATTAATCAGCGTGGTTTTATGAATTCTGATAAAACCAGTCAGCTGCTCCTCCAGGTAGCTGATCGGCTTGGCCAGAAGTTGTTTCTCACCGTTGCGAAATGTGAGCCACGTATAATTATTGGCACCGGATAAGTACGCGATGAGAACCGGATACTGAATAGCGGGCTTGATGACACTCATAAACAAAGACGGTTGTGCTGTCGTTTAATAATCTATTAAAGCCATGGGTTTGTTCACAGGTTTTCGGGTAACTTTTTTTACGCTCAATCAGCACCTGTCCGGGAGGGTAACGGCCGGTAGAGTCGCCACCTTATTATAGACCGCCTGACACGCAGGTTATGCAGCGGGTGCGATTGAGGTTTTGTATCAGCTGTGTAGGCTGATTACTGCACTGTTAGCCTAAATCGGCCACGCTACGGAATGAGTACCTATGTAACACACTTACCAACTAAGTCTTCGCTGTCTCTTTGGGGAGGAATTGAATGTACAGTCAACCGGGTCGGCGATGTGTATCAGGATCAGGTGCGCCGGAGCGGCCACCACGACCGGCCGGATGACCTCGCCACACTGGGAGCTTTGGGAATAAAAGCATTGCGGTACCCGGTGTTGTGGGAACGTACTGCCCCTGATGCTCCCCATCAACTGGACTGGCGCTGGTCCGACGAACGCCTGGGCATCCTCCGCGAGCTGAATATCGATCCCATTGTCGGGCTGGTTCATCACGGCTGCGGCCCCCGCTATGCCACCTACGATACCCCCGCTTTTGCGCAGGAACTACCCCGCTTTGCCCGGCGCGTGGCCGAGCGGTATCCCTGGGTAACGGCTTATACGCCGATTAATGAACCGCTGACAACGGCCCGTTTCAGTGGCCTGTATGGTCTCTGGTATCCGCATGGCCGTACCGACCGGGCCTTTATCGACATACTGCTGCGGCAGTGCCGGGCCACGGTGCTGGCAATGGCTGAAATCCGGGCGGTGCAGCCTGATGCCCGGCTGATTCAGACCGACGATCTGGGGTATATTCACAGTACGCCCGAAATGACGTATCAGGCCGATTTCGAGAACGAGCGCCGGTGGCTCACCTGGGATCTGCTCTGCGGGCAGGTAACACCCCAGCACCCGCTCTGGTCGTACCTGCGCCGGTCGGGAGCTACCGAGGCTGACCTGTGGTTCTTTGTCGAGCAGCCGTGTCCGCCATCGGTAATCGGTATCAATCATTACGTAACCAGCGAACGCTACCTCGATCATAACGTAGCGGCTCACCCCGGTCGGCCGCACGCCCACAACGGCCGCGACCGGTACATCGACACGGAGGTGGTACGCGGAGCACCGGAGCAGCGCACCGGCCTCAGTGGACTGCTCCTGCAGGCCTGGTATCGGTATGGGTTGCCGCTGGCGGTAACGGAAGCGCATCTGGGCGACCGGGTGGACGAACAGAAACGCTGGCTTGGCGAATTGTGGCAGCAGGCCGAACAGGCGCGGGCTGGTGGTGCCGATGTACGTGCGGTAACGGTTTGGGCCCTGCTGGGGCTTTATGACTGGCACTGCCTGCTTACCCGGCAGGAAAACCGCTACGAGCCCGGCGTATTTAACGTAAGCAGCGGGCGGCCCGAACCAACCGATTTAGTATCCATGATTCAACGTCTGGCGGCTGGCGAGCCCGTCGAATCCCTGGTTCCGCCGGGGTTGGGCTGGTGGCAGACAAGACCTGTTTTTCAGCCCGTCTGACTACTGGAAAACAGGCAAACCCGGGTGGGTTCACTTCAGCAGGTGAGCCTTTTTTAATAGCTTCACCACCTGATCAACCGGTAGCTGATCGGCCCGGTGGCCCTGATCGCCGGTGGTGGCCTGAGCCGCAAAGAGCGAGTTGATAATAGCTTCTTCGGTGGCTTCAATAGCGGCCATAAATACCGGCGAGACATTGTCGTTGCGAAGTAATCTCACCTGTTCGGTCGGGTTGGCGGATTCGTGCGGAATGCGGTAGGCCGTTGATACCGCGATGGCATAATCACCGCTGCCATTGGAGGCAATACCGCCCGTACGCGCCAGTCCCATGAAGGCCCGCTCAGCCAGTCGTTTGAGGTTACGGGCGTCTAAAGGTGCATCGGTGATGACCACGATCATGCACGACCCATCGACCTTGTCTTTATACGCATACCGGTTCAGTGCTACCCCGACCGGCATACCGGCGATTTGCAGCACCCCACCGAAATTAGTCTGTACCAGCACGCCAACCGTATAGCCGTCCAGGGCATCCGGCAACCGGCGCGAAGCCGTACCAATCCCGCCTTTGAAACCAAAACACATGGTTCCCGTACCGGCCCCGACGTTGCCTTCAGTTACGGCCCCGGGTTTGGCCTGCGTGAGTGCTTCCAGCACATGTTTGCGGGTAATGTACCGGCCGCGAATGTCGTTGAGGTAACCATCATTGGTTTCGCCTACCACCGGGTTTACCGACCGTACTTCGCCGTTGCCCGGCTGCATCAGGGTATAGTCAATAACGGCATCGGCGGCCGTAGGCACGCTTAGGGTATTCGTCAGCACAATGGGCGTTTCAAGAGTACCAAGCTCCTCTACCTGACTGATACCGGTCAGTTTTCCGTAGCCGTTACCCACAAAAATGGCGGCCGGACTCTTCTGCTGGAACAGGTTGCCTTCGTGGGGTAAAATAGCCGTTACGCCGGTGCGGATGCTCTGACTTTCCTGAAGGGTCACCTGCCCAACCCGAACGCCGGGTACGTCGGTGATGGCGTTAAGCACCCCCGTGGGCAGCACGCCGAACCGGATCCCATAGTCGCGGGGACGCTTTGTTGGCTGGGCCAGTAAGCGGCAACCAGTAAGTAGCAATAAAGTAATGAGCAGGTGAGACCGGTAACGTAAAATCATGTATGATAGAAATTGAATAGGTTCATAAATGGCAAAAAAGACCTTCTGCCGGTCCAACTGACCCGTTTTTGGTTTTAATCCGATAAAGTTAAGGTGCCCGAAACTGGGAATCATCGAATTAAGAGCAGGCAGATGGCGGGTAGCCGTCAACAAAAAAGGGGATTAGAAGAGACTGTTTTAGGGTTTTTCTTACAATTTGTAGTCTTTCCGGGTACCAATTTACCAAAAAACGAAGGAATCAAGCAGTTCATCGAAATTTGATCATATTTCTTGGAGGCTATAAGCACCTTTGATACATAGAAATTAAAAAAAGGTCAAAGCTATGGAAATCGGACTTGTTGCCTCCCACCACAACCCCACCAGGCGGCTCCAGCATACTCAGTTTAATGATGAGGAGTTAATTGGCCAGTATCTCTATACCAACCAGAACGCCTACTTCGAGACATTATATAATCGGTACGTCAGCAAGGTTTACCGCCGGTGCCTGTCGCTCACCAAGGATGCGGCTAAGGCTGAAGATTTTACGCAGGATATTTTCCTGCGCGTATACGGCCATATCGGTAAGTTCAAGGGGAACTCGTCGTTTTCGACCTGGTTGTACTCCATTTCGTACAACTATTGCATGGATCAGCTGCGCCGGGCCAAAAACAAGACAACCACGTCGCTGGATACGGATCAGGAATATTACTGGGCTGATACCAATGAGTTCGAAAATGTAGAAATGCAGCTGGAGCAGTTAGCCAAAGCGCTCGGTACGCTATCGGCCGAGGAGGGACAGATGCTGCGGCTCAAGTACGAAGACGGCATGGACATCCGGGAAATTGCCACTCAGTTCAACCTCAAAGACAGTGCGGTGAAGATGCGCCTGAAACGCAGCCGCGATAAAGTACGGCGGTTATATAACGATCAGCTGAACTAACCGACGGGCTGTGTACGTCAGCTACAGTTTGCCCCGCCGGACCAGCCGCCGGTAGAAATAAATGAGCTGCGGATCATCACTGTCCATCTCGGTGGTGGTGTAATAGCCAGATCCATCCAAAGCCCATCCAATGGCTTCGCCCTGCGGCTCATACGCCAAGGGTAACGACCGGGGCGTTCGTTTCAGGGCTTCGCCCACCGACTCACCGGGCCGCCGTTGGTAATAGTAGACATGGGCGTAGTTCCGGATTAATATCTCGGTTCCATCGGGTGATACACTGGCCGCTGTTACATTCTTGATGGGCAGTTCAATAACCGGCTGCATCCGGGTTGGACCCGTCAGCGACTGTGGATAAGCGGCCCTGTAAATACGGCTGCGGGCTCCTTTCCCAAGGATGTATAAATCGGTCGTCACCGGATCAATCAGAATAGCCTCGGCGTTCTCAGCCCCATCGGGTATCGTAAGCTGAATGGCCTGTATGTCTGTAATCAACCCGTTAACGGGTAATTTTTTATGTGTCAGGTCCGGTTCCACAAAACGGTACACTACCTTACTGGCCGACAGGGCCATGTTATCGCCAATCTCAGCCAGATACACGTACGACAGGCCGCGCACCGGCCCCGGACCAACGGCAATCTCTTCCCAATCCTTATTTTTTAGCGCAGGCAGCGTAAACCGAGCGACAATAAAGCCCTTAGGACTAATCAGTTGAATCTGATTGGGGTTGCCTGAATCCTCCTCCGTCCAGAAGTAGCCGGGGTTCTGCCGGCTTGCTGCTAACCCTGATACCTCGGTCAGCGCCGGATCGTTCAGAACGCCTACCCGTTCGGGCCTGGCAAAAAGAGTAGTATCCCACTCGCTGGTATCGAGCCTGTGGGCACCCGGATGACAGCTGTACATCCAGACCAGCAGACCAGGCAGGAACAGAAAAAACCATTTCATACCCAAAAGTAGGTAAAGCAGTTTGTATAGAGCGAAGGGATAGTCATCGTCATCGGCTTGCTGATGTGTAGTGAGTGCGGCAGGGGTTCCATAAGTACTGCAAAGACAATGCCTGCCCGACCGGATGCGGTCGAAAAGGTACACCGATGCGCTGTCGTCAGCGTGACCGAACCCACAAAGTAAAGTCAATAAAGGCAGGAGAACGTGGTAAAGGGCCTGGCTTTCCTGAAGCCGTGCCCGTTTGCCATCATCAATACGCTTTTATTTTTTCTGATGCGCCTACAAGCCACGGGCCATGCACCCCTGTTAAACTCCTCCAGCGTTACTGGTAAGGCAACAGTCCGGTTACTGTTGTTCGTGGGGCTGCTCTGCGGCCTGACCCATACCGGTGTTGCGCAGTTTTGCTCCGGCGTTCTGGGGGGAGCGGTCGTTAACCAGACCTTTGGCAGCAATGGACCCTACCGGCTTCAGGTAGGTCAGACAACCTATACCAATGTGGGGCGATGCCCAAACGACGGGGAGTACCTGATTACGGGGAGTTCGACCTGCTACGATGGCACCTGGCATACGCTGCCGGAAGACCACACGCCGAACGACGTTAGTGGTAATATGCTGATCGTCAATGCCGCCCAGGACGCGGGCGAGTTTTATAATCAACCTGTTCGGGGGCTTTGCTACGGAACTACCTACGAGTTTTCGATCTGGGTAGTCAACATGATGAACACACTGCCGACCAATGGCTGCAACGCTATCGCCCCCGTTCCGCTTAACTCCGACGTGACCATGCGGGTTGAGTCGGCCAATGGGCAGGTGCTCAGAACCATAAATACCGGTTCGGTACCCCGTACCAATACCCCTGCCTGGATTCGATATGCCACGATATTCACCCTGCCTCCCGGCCAGAATTCGGTGGTGATAAAACTGATTAATAACGGACCCGGTGGTTGCGGCAATGACCTGGCTCTCGATGATATTCAGCTCCGGCCCTGCCGTCCACCGCTCCAGATTCGTTTTCAGAATGACGTGGCATCCACCCTGGCGCTCTGCGAAGGTGATACCGCAGTAGTACGGTCGGCGCTCGGGGCCAGCTACCCCGCCCCGGCTTATCAGTGGCAGGCGAGTCAGGATAGCCTATCGTGGCATACGGTTGCCGATGCCGGCGGAACGGTATACACCCTGCGGGCTTCGGCGACGGGAAAAACCTATTACCGGTTGCTGGGGGCTCCGGTATCGCAGGGAGCCGCGCCGTGGGATACAGCCTGTAGTACGGTCTCCAACACACTCACCGTTACCACGCTGACCGGCCGGGACTGTGGCTTTCCGCAACTGTACGTCCCCGATACATTTACGCCCAATACAGACGGAGCCAATGATGTATTTCGGGCTTATTACGATGATGCCGCCAATTCGGGGTTGCAGCAGTTCGAGATGACGGTGTATAATCGCTGGGGAAGTGTCATCTTTGTCAGTCATGAACTGGAGCGCCCCTGGGATGGCAGTTATACAGCCCAGCCCTGTGAGGCCGGGGTTTACACCTGGGTAATCCGGTATCAGTTTGCCCGGTCGCATCAGGTGAAAAGTTTTCGTAGACAAGGACACATTTTACTGGTACGTTAATTGATTAGTGTTGAGCCGAACCAGCTTCCTGCCCGTATGACCACCAATGCCTGCCATTTCGCTGACGTAACGTTACTGATTACCCACTATAACCGCAGCGCGTCGCTGAAACGGCTGCTCACCCGCTTTGACGATCTTGGCTGCTCGTTCGGGGCAATTGTCGTTTCCGACGATGGGAGCCGGGCAGAACATCAGACAGTGCTGGAAGAAGCCAGCGAACAGTATGGTTTTCAATTGATTACAACTCCTAAAAACGGTGGTCTGGGCCACAACATTAACAAAGGTCAGGCAGCCGTGAAAACGCCGTATACCCTGTACGTGCAGGAGGATTTTGTGCCTAAACCCGCTTTTGTGCCCAATTTTCAGGAAGCCCTGAACCTGATGAATCAGGATGCCGGGCTGGACATTGTGCGGTTTTACGCCTATTTCGCTTATCCGTACCTGAAACCGTATGCCGGGAAGTTTGCCGAAATGGTGTTTAAGCCAGCCCTCTGGAATGCCAACCACCTGAAGTTTTACTACTACAGCGATCATCCGCACCTGCGCCGGCAATCCTTCACCGGGAAGTTTGGCCGCTATGCCGAAGGGATCAATGTCGATAAAACGGAGTTCAATATGTGTCTTTCGTTTATCAAAAATGGGGGACGTGGACTGTTTTTTACGGATTTCACGACGCTTTTTGATCAGATGAATTCCTCCGCCGAACCCAGTACGGCCACCTTTCGGAGCGACTGGAACTACGGAAAACTGTCGTACACCGTTTTGCGCCGGGTCTATCTGGTGTACCGCTTTCTGAAAAATACCACCCAGTTGTCGTTATTTGATCCGGCCCGTTACCGTTCGCTGTCGGCGGATGCGGCCGCGCAGCGTTAATTATGTTAGGGGCTTACTATGTTTAATCAAGCGATAAACCTGCCGGACTACTTTGAGAGACGGTACTGGCTGTTTGGCACCATCAGTCTGCTCACGGCGCTGGCAACCGGCTGCCTGATTGGGGTATGGGGCATTCAGGGGGCGGTACTGGTTGTGCTGGTTCCCCTGCTGATTACCACCCTGATCGGCGTTATTGTTTACCCTAAATTCGGCCTGTTTCTGTACGTACAGGTGAGCTACCTGATCCCGATTGTGGCCCACTTTCTCCCAATCGAATTACCCATTCCCATCGGGACGGTGATTGAGGCCATTCTGGTTATTATCCTGCTCGGCCTGTTTCTGAATGGGCGGCAAATGGACTGGAGCCGCCTTCAAAATCCGGCTTTTTATTTAGTTATCGTCTGGGTAGCCTTCACCTGTCTGGAGTTCTTTAACCCGGAAACGCCGGACCGGGCGTCGTGGCTGATTCGGTTCCGAACCCTGTCATTTCAGTGGATCTGTGCCGTTGTCATTGTGTCGGTGCTCGACATTACCCGGCGCGACATCAAGGTGTTTCTGGTGAGCTGGTTTTTCTGGTCATTCGCTGCAGCTTTGTGGGGCTTCAAGCAGCAGTACATCGGGCTGACGGAGAGCGAAATGACCTGGCTGATAAACGTGGGGGCAAAAACGCACCTGCTGTTTGGGCAACTGCGCAGTTTCTCGTTCTATTCCGATGCGGCTCAGTTTGGTGTCGAGATGGCCGGTGCTACGTTAGTTTGCCTTATTCTGTGCCTTGAATCGCAGCGCTGGTTCAACCGGCTGGCTTTCCTGCTGCTAACCCTGGTTTTCTTCTGGGGATTTGCCGTTACCGGTACCCGCAGTGCGTTGTTTGTGCTGTTCGGCGGCTTCCCCTTCTACCTGTTGCTCAAGCGCAATCTGATCCGAATCTTGGTGGGGGGCTGTGTTGGCTTACTCATACTGGCCTTTTTGCTCTTTACGAGCATTGGCAACGGAAATTATCAGATTTACCGCATCCGAACCGCACTGCGGCCAACCGAAGATCCTTCGTTCGTGCTGCGGCTTCAGAACCAGAAGTTGTTAAAGTCCTACTTAGACCCACTGCCATTTGGCGTTGGTTTGGGCACGTCGTCTGTATCGGGCGCCACGTATAATCCTAACCACTGGGCGGCTATTATTCAGCCCGATTCTGCTTACGTAATTGTCTGGATGGAAACCGGCATTGTGGGTGTATCCCTGTACATCAGCATTCTGCTCGCCCTGGTTGGTATTGGCACCTACAACGTCTGGCGGGTCAAAGACAAGCGGTTACAGGTCCTGCTGATTGCCCTGCTGGCTCAGTTTATGGGCGTTATTCTGATGGCCTATTCCAACACCATTCTGGGTCAGTTTCCAACCAGTACGATGGTCTTTATCAGCACTACCCTCTTTACCACGGCCAGACGCTGGGATGCGCCCGGTCTGCCGGGTGCAGTCGCTTAACGGTTCAACGAAGCCAGTATGTGATCTGGCTTTACCCACTGTCTGGTGGCTGGGTCGTATTGTTTAAGAATGCGCGCCGGATTTCCCCCAACCACCGAAAACGGCGGCACATCCCGCGTGACGACGCTGCCACCGGCCACTACAGAATGACGACCAATGGTTACCCCGGCAGTGATAACGCTGTTCGCACCAATCCAGCAATCATCCTCTACGACAATCGGCGCGGTCGTGACTGTCTGCCGCCGGATGGGCAGGTGAATATCCTGATAGCCATGATTCAGGCCCGATAAAACGACGTGCTGGGCAAGGATGATGTTGTTGCCGATGCTGACCGGGCCAATCACCACCGAAGACACACCGACCAGCGAGTTGGTGCCAATGAGCACATCGCCCACTCCATTATTGATCACGCAGTAATCTTCAATCCGGCTGCCATTCCCCATCATAAACTGTCGGAAAGGCAGTACATCCAGCCGAACCGTTGACCGAACCGAAGAGTTACGATGCCGCTTGTGTACGAGTGGATTAACAAACCAACTCACCCACCGCCGGGGTACGGCCTGATTGCGGGGAATGAGCAACCGGTGAACAAACTGTTTCAGCGCGGGCCGCTCGTCGATGTACTGTTTAAAACCCATGTTTACCTTAATTTAGCCTGTTCAGGTGGTGTACATAATTCATTGATTTCGTTGAGCAAAAGCCCGACGGAATGCTCCCAGGTATGGCTAAGTGCAAAGGCTATTCGTTTTTCCGGCGATGAATGATCCGCACCGTTCAGGGCCATCTCGATCCCGTTAATAAATTCACCGGCTGTATCGGCCAGAAAAACATGTTCGTCAAATAGGGTCATCGCGTCCGTTTTCACCGCAACAACTGGCTTCCCCATCGCCAGGTACTCATCAATTTTACGCGGGTAATTGCCAATCGTTACTTCATTCAGCAACTGCGGATTCATGAGTACATCCATGCCCGCTAGGTAGGCAGGCACCTGCGCCATTGGTTTGGCCGGTAAAAAGATGACATTCGGTAACTGCTGAAGCCGCGCCACGGGAAATGACTCGTCGGCCATTCCCATCAGTACAATCTGCCAGTCGGGTCGGCGTGTGGCTATCGTTTCGATCAGACTGGCATCCAGCCGGAGCGTGGTCAGGGCACCCGTATAGCCAATGCGGGGCCGGGGTATTAGGGCCATATCGGCGGGTTCTCCAGCCACCTTATCCGGGTCGAAAAGGGTCAGGTCGCATCCCTGTCCAATATACACCGAATGCGGGTTGTGGCGAGCTGCCTGACTGGCTAAGTACGTCGAATTACTGGCGACGAGGTCAATTTTACGCATCAACTCGGGTTCGAGCCGTCCACCGTGCCGGTTCCAGTAGGTTGTTGCCAGCAAATTATCGCGGAGGTAGTATATATAAAGCCGGGGTTTCAAAAGCTCATTGAGGTAGAAGCCCCGCAGCATATCATTATCGTTTATCACGACATACGACGTCCAGTTCAGTTGCTTCAGGGCGGAGCGGATGTCCCCGGCGAGTATTCTGCCGTTACGGTGGTTTAACCAGTTATACAGTGCTGAGTCGGGTAGCCAGTTAAAGGAACCCAGTACGTGCCGTGGATTCAGCAACCAGAAATCAGGCTGAAGCTCGATGAGGTGTTGTCCATCATGTTCGTTGATGAAGTCCCGGCGTTCCTGTCGTCTTTTACTGCCCTGGCCAACGAGCCATGACCAGTCCATGGCGGGATTGATTAATAGTACCCGATGATTTTTGGTCAGAATCTGAGCCATATCCCAAATATTACTACCCGTATTTTTTTCTTCCCACGATTGCTGCGCTATCAGGATAAAATTTATTTTTTCGGGTAACTCGCACATAGTCAGCGGATGGTAATGGAGCAGGAAGTTATTGTCAGTCTGTAACGTTAAGACGGTGATTAGCGCTACTGGTCATAGTTACTAAGTGGTACTATGAATGCCGTACTTTCAGGAAATTGTCCACCCAATAAACACCCTGGCCACTCCTGCGGGGGAATTTAAAGGTAGATAAATGCCGGTTAATCTGATTATCCGTTGGTAATCAATGTACTGTAGCTCATCTCTTTGGTTGTCAATGAAAATTGACTTTATTTATCTCCGTCATTACAGCGCGATAAGGCTATGTATACAAATTAAAGTTTAACCACAATAAATAGAACGTTTCTTATGAATGTACTAAATAAACAAAATATGTTAGCGTAATAAAGTTTCAAATAACAGTTATGAAATGATTATGCTGGTAGGCATAACCTTGGATTTAAGCTTATTAACAAGAAAGTGGGATTAATTCAGCCAACACTTACCTCATTGTATAGCAGTTTTTGGGCTGTATAGGGCGATTAAGAGTGACCTTCGCGCATTTTTCAATTCTAAGGAGTATAGTAGTAGCAAACTATAGATAAACGTACTGGAGAGAAACTACTAACTATAAATAATTGACCTGTTAGCAATTTCTATGCCACGTTATAATAGTAATGGTGACAATTAGGTAAACGAGTTTTTTGCCTGTCACTACAAGGAATTACGGAATAAACTGACACATTGAGGCTTAGTGCCAATACTTAGTTTACTGGACAACCATCTACACCAGATCAACAAGAAAAGTTAATAGTTGCACGTATGAAAAAACTTACACACCGGCTACTTGTAGTAGAGGAGAACCCTCACATTGTTTCAGTACTGGCTCAAACGTTAAAAGCCGATTTCGACATCACAGTGGCCTCGTCCGGCAAAGAAGCCGTGCGACTGCTTATTCAGGGAACCCACTTCGATTTTGTCATCACGGAGTTAAATCTCAGCTTTTTCGATGGATTTGAGTTGATAAAACTCATTCGTATGAGTAAGGCTATCAGTCAGATTCCGATCATGGTCCTATCCGAAGCTACAGATAGTGACACCCGCATTGCCTGTCTTGAAGCCGGTGCTGATAGCTACATGCCGAAGCCGTTCAATCCGCTGGAGATCAAAGCAAAACTTAAATCGGTCGCTCGTCGGACGTCGCCAAAGACCGAAGAATTTGAAGCGACCCTGATTCCTGTTCATGCCCCCCGCGAAAAACAGGTTCGTGCGCTCAACTCCAATCAGTAACAACAGGTAAGGCCATGCCGTAGTGGTAATTGGCCACTGCTATACCCGTGGAAGCAGTATCGTATACTGCATTCAGTACTGATTGAACGCACTACCTGATAAAGTTTCAAAAGGTTAAAATCGGAAACTACCTGCTTGTTCGTATGTACCACTAATCAGCAGAAACAGTTGTGAATACTATCTTTTGTGGCAGTTGGGCTTATTCCATTAACTTACTACAGAAGTATTGGCAACTAAATTTGTTCATTTAATCAATGAATAAATGAACCTAATCGAACTGCCGGGGCTTTACCTCAAGCTTTGTAGTCTGCTATAAATATCGTTCCCACCGTAGCCATGCACCGTATCGCTAAATCGTCAGATCGTGTTGTCTATGCCGACGCTTTTCGCTTCCGGCTGCCCTGGTGGAAGCGTATTATCGACATTCTTGTCTCATTAACAGCCTGTCTTCTCCTCAGTCCGTTGCTGATCGTTGTAGCACTGCTGATCAAGCTGGATTCAAAAGGCCCTGTATTTTATCGTTCCAGACGGGTAGGGGCTAATTACCGCATCTTTTCCATGTATAAGTTCCGCACCATGTCCACGCAGGCTGATCAACTGCTGAAGGCAATGGCGTCGCAGAACATTTACGGCGATACAACGGCTGTCGACCCCGCTGGACCGGAATCGGATTCTTCTGAAAAGCTACTCTGCGAAGCATGCCAGCAACAGGCTACTTCCTGCCAGCGACTGCTGTTTGATAAGGACCGCTTCGTTTGCGAACGACAGTATCTGCTTAGTAATGAAGGGGCTGTTAAGTTTCTTAAATTTCGCAACGATCCCCGGGTAACCCGTTTGGGCCGATTTTTGCGGAACAGCAGCATCGACGAACTCCCCCAACTGATTAATATTCTGATCGGCGATATGTCGCTGGTGGGAAACCGGCCGCTACCACTCTATGAAGCCGAAAAATTAACTACTAACTACTCCGTAAAACGCTTCTCCGGCCCGTCCGGCCTAACCGGATTGTGGCAGGTAGAAAAAAGGGGACGGGGTGAAGAGTTTATGAACGAACAGGAGCGTATCGATCTGGACATCGAATACGCCGAAACGTTTTCGTTTCAGAAAGACATGGCTATCATCTACAAAACTATCTTTAGCTTGTGGCAGAAAGAGAACGTTTAGCGGAGATGCCCCTGGTTTCCATTATTACAATTAACTACAATCAGGCCGAGACTACGCGGCAGTTTCTTGATTCCTGCACGCAACTGAAGTACCCCAATTACGAGTTAATTGTTGTGGATAATGCATCAGAACCAGCGCTGGAAACGTGTATCGATCCGAAGGCATACCCCCATTTGCGGGTTATTAGAAGTACCGAAAACTTAGGTTTCGCGGGAGGAAACAACCTGGGAATGCAGGAAGCGAAAGGGGATTTGTTCTTTATCGTTAATAACGACACGGAGCTTAACCCATTACTAATCAACGATTTGCTTGCTCCCTTTTACCAGGATGACCAAATTGGGGTTACCTGCCCGAAAATTCGGTACTACGATAATCCTGCCCTGATTCAGTACGCGGGCTACAGTTCAATGAATATGTTTACGGGTACAGCCGTGCCGATTGGCTACCGGCAGCTCGATAATGATGCCTTCAATCAGGCCGGGTCCACTCACTTTGCGCATGGTTGCGCCATGATGGTTCGGCGCACGGTGGTGGAAAAAGTCGGTCGGTTTGCCGAGCGGTTTTTTCTGTATTACGAAGAACTGGACTGGTCGCAACGGATTAAGGATGCCGGTTATCTGATTCACTACCAGCCAACTGCCACCATCCTGCATAAAGAATCGGTTTCGGTAGGGCTGTTTAATCCATTGAAAACGTACTACCTTACCCGTAACCGCATTCTCTACATGCGTCGGCATTGCTCCTGGTTTCAACGGGTTGTTTTTCTCTCTTTTTTTGCCGGTTTTGTAGCACCCCGGCATTTAGCTGGCTACCTCCTGACTGGTCAGTTTGCGCACGCCAAAGCCTTTGCGAAAGGAGTGGTATGGAATTTGACGTCTTCGAGTGTATCCCCAGTTTGAGTTACGGACAGACTTTATGACAATGGTTCTGCTTTCGCCGACCGGCACCCTCTTTTTTTTACTGATTCTCCTGGTTTTTTATACCTACGTCGGCTACGGGATGCTGATCTGGCTGCTCGTGCGTGTGCGTCGCCGGTTAGGCATCGGACAACGAACGTCACTGACTGCCGGTGAGCCGGTGGATGTTACGCTGATTGTACCAGCGTACAACGAAATGGACTACCTGCCGCAGAAATTACAGAACTGCATTAATCAGGATTATCCGGCCGACCGTCTGCATTTATTGTTCGTCGTGGAGGGCTCAACCGATGCGTCACAGGCGTATCTGGAATCAATGAAAGCCAGCATACCAAATCTGTCCGTCATTTCGGGAACCCGCCGACTGGGTAAGATCGAAGCCATGAACGGGGCTATGGAGCAGGTAAAAACGCCGATTGCTATCTTCACGGATGCCAATACCGAGCTGAACCTACAGGCTGTCAGTCGGCTGACCCGGCGTTTTGAACTCCTCAATGTGGGCGCTGTTACCGGCGAAAAGCGAATCAGTACGTTAGCAACCGAAGGCGCTACGGGCAGTGGCGAAGGGCTTTACTGGCGTTATGAGTCATTTCTGAAGAAACTCGATGCCGAACTGCACACCATCGTTGGGGCCGCCGGCGAGTTATTTGCCATTCGGACAGACTTGTTTGAGCCTGTAGAAGCAGACACACTCCTGGATGATTTCATGATTTCGCTTCGCATTGCCGGCCGTGGCTACCGCGTCGAATATGAACCCAATGCCTACGCCCTCGAACGGCCGTCGTTCTCCATCCGCGAAGAAATGAAACGCAAGGTACGTATCGCGGCCGGTGGTTTTCAGTCAATGAGTCGATTGTTGCCTTTACTCAATTTTTTTAAACACGGCTGGCTTAGTTTTCAGTATATTTCGCATCGTGTACTTCGCTGGGCAGTCACTCCGCTTTGTTTACCGTTGCTTTTACTGCTCAATCTGGTGGTACTAATCGAGCTTTACGCTGCCGCGACGAATCCGGTGGCTTTTGTTTTCTGGTGGGGTATGTTGCTGGCACAGGTTATTTTTTACACCATGGCGTATGTTGGTTACCGCTTAGAGAGCCGACAGACCCGCTGGAAGGCTACGTTTGTGCCGTTTTATTTTGTGTTTATGAACTGGTGTGTGCTGTTGGGGTTGGTTCGCTTCTGGAACGGTGGCCTCTCAGGAATCTGGGAGAAAGCGGCACGGGCCGCCTGAAAAGGCGGGCGAAGACAATCTGTAAATGATGATTATAAATCAGGGACTTTCATTCATGAAAATACAGCTACCTAATAGAACAAAAAATCTGCTTCCTGTAGCCTTGGTTGCGGCTGGTTTACTGGCATCGACAACGAGTTACGGGCAGTTTACCGGTATGCGTACGGTCATTCCAAAACCTAAAGTACTGCCGGGCGATACATTTCAACTCGACCTGACTAAAGACGTTGCTGTTCAGTTAATGTCGTTTGATGACATCTTTGAGGTGGCCGTTTCCCGTTCGCCGGTGGTAAGGTATCAGGAAGAGGTAGCGAATTCAGCCAGTTCGGCGCATCAGCTATCGAAACTCGAAATCCTGAACCGGGCCACCGGATTCGTAAACTATTCAACAGGAAATCAGGCCATCATTTCCACGGGTGAGACAAAAGGCTCGCTCGGTCAAATTACCAACGGCTACCGGACGGGGGTAAATCTACAGGTTAGTTTATTTGATCTGTTTGGCCGCCCACAGCAGATCAAGCAGGCGCAGGCTAACTATCAGGCGGCTCTGATGCAGAAGGAAACCGTCAAACTACAGCTCAAACACGAACTGATTACGATTTATCAGGATCTGGTAACGGCGCAGCAGGTGCTGAAAGTCCGGTTGCAGGATGAGCAGACCGCGTTGACCGCCTATCAGGTTGCCGAAGCCGAATCGCGTCAGGGCGGGCGCAAACCGGATGACCTGGCCAGTGCGTATAGCCGCTATGCACAGGCAAAGACCATTTCCGAAGAAGCTAAGGGCAATTTCATTAAGAATGCCTACTATCTGGAAGCACTGGTCGGTGTGCCGCTTCAACAACTACGACTTCGCTAACTTACCTCAACAAAACCAGTATGGGACCGCACGTTCTTTTTCGCCTGCTCAAACAGCACCTGCTTTGGTTATTCCTGATTCCGGGTATTGCGGCTGGTATTGTGTTTTACTTAACCCGTAACGAAGCCCGTGTTTACAAATCACAGGCCATGCTGTATACGGGATTAGCGTCCGGCTACTCCCTGATGTCGGTACAGGCAAACAGCTACAACGACCGCTCGTCGGTGGCCTTTGACAACCTGCTGACGACGTTGAACTCGACGGAAACGCAGCGTCAGATTGGTGTTAACCTGCTGGCCGAACACCTGCAATTAGCCGCGCCTGACCCGATGGTACTATCGGCGCCCGGGTTTGACAAGCTACAGAAAGACGTTCCCCTCGACCTGCGGCTGAGTCTGCTCAACGGGCACACGCCCGAACAGACGCAGGCTATGATCGACAGTCTGTCTCAGCGAAAAGACAGCAACCCAATTAAAGCACTGTTTCTGGAGCCAGACTCGTACTATTCAACTCTGTTGATCAGTAAAAAGCTGAAGGCAGCCCGCAAGAATACGAATGATATGCTGGAACTGGAGTATGAAACTAACGATCCGGCGGTGGCCCAGAAAACGCTTGAATACGCGATTGCCGTCCTGATTAAGCGCTACAAAGGACTGAAAACAACCGAAACGAGTTCCGTTGTCGGGTATTACGACGATAAGTCACAGCAGACCAAACAGCGGCTGGCCGAGGCAGAACGTAAACTTCAGTCGTTTTCGGTGCAGAACAAAGTGCTGAATTTTGATGAAGATGCCAAAAACATAGCTTCCTCCCGCGAGACAACAATTGCCGAATACAACGAGGAGTTGATGCGTAACCGAGCCGCCAAAGCCTCGATGGATGCGCTCCGGCAGCGCATGGGACAACCAAATACCCAGGTAACGACGGGCAATGAACTGAAAACGAAGCAGGACGAGCTGACCGCCGTGCAAAATCAGCTGATCAATGCGCGGGCTTACGGCCGGGATGCCGCGTCGGTTGCGCAGTTGCAGACTAAAGCCGACCGGATTAGTGAAGAACTGAAAGTAACTGCCACCAAGTTTTATGCTGGCAACAACTCGCCCGAATCCATTCCACACCAGACGCTGGTGACTGAGTGGCTAACTAAGGTAACCGAATATGAAGAATCATCGGCCCGCCTGAAACTGTATGCAGACCGGCTTAATAAGAACGAAACAAAGACAGCCCAATTCTCGCCTTTGGGTTCAACGTTGCGTCAACTGGATCGGGAATTAAACGTGGCCGAGAAAGAATACCTCACCTCGAATGAAAACCTGAATCAGGCGCGTACCCAACAGGGTGATCTTACCGTTGCTACGGGGCTTACAACGCTGGATAAGCCCAATTTTCCGTTAACGCCACAACCCTCGAAGCGCTTGATCCTGCTGGTGGCCAGTATAGGTGCCGGTCTGTTTCTGACCTTATTTCTGATCGCCATCCGCTTCTGGTTAGATCAGCGGGTCAACTCGCCGGAAAAAGCCGAACTGATGATCGGTAAACCGCTGGCGGCTATGTTTCCCACCGTTCGTAAGCTGGCAGGACCTGATAAGGCCAGCCGGGCAGCCATGAATATGTTTGAACAACTCTGCAATGCCATCAACATCGAGATTGTGCAGAAAACCGATAAACCACATCCGCCGATTATAACGCTGTTTAGCATACGGCCCCAACAGGGGAAAACCTGGACGGTAAATGGACTGGCCCGGTTGTATGCCGACGCTGGCCAACATGTCGCTTATTTCTACCCCAGTTTTGCGGCCGGAGCCATGCCAACAGAACAGGGTGGAATTACCTTTCTGCCCTATACCGTTCGACCGGATTTCATGAATGTGTTGCGACTGGAAAATTTACTGGATGATGATGAAAGCTTTGTGCCCGCTCACTATGACAAGGTAATTGTAGAATTACCAGCCCTGGTGAGTAGCGCCATTCCGGTGTATTTAGTTGACAAAAGCTTTGTTTCGGTACTGGTAGTAGATGCAAACAGCCCCTGGGCACGGCCCGATAAGCAGTTACTGGATATGTATACCCGCATTGCCACGCATCCGGTTCTGACAGTTCTAAACCGCGTTGGGGGCGATTATGTAGAAGCCTTCAGCCAGTATGATTCCGCGTATCAGCTTAAAGGTTCCGGGAACTTGCCCACCAATCGGCGCAACCTGCCAACGAATGTATGAGCCGGTCGGAGAACGGAGACAGCGGTAGGAAACGAGTGACTAATACCACCATTCATGAGTAATAAACGGAAAGCGCTCGACGGGGGCAAGTGGATAACCGTTTCCACGGCCATATCGACGGTGTTACAATTCGTGCAGATTTCCATCCTGGCCAAACTGCTGGAACCGGCTGCCTTTGGCCTGGTAAGTATTAGTACGCTGATTCTTAACTTCTTTCACATCATTGGCGATCTAGGTTTTTCGAACTCCATTATCTACAAGCAGGAGGGCGATCGTAAAGTATTGTCGACGCTCTATTTCCTGAGCCTGATTTTGGGAGGCACAGCCTTTATCATCATTCGGATTTGTGCCCCGCTCGTCGTCGCTTACTACCACGAACCCAGGTTAGAGCACATTCTTCATATATCTTCCTTCTACTTCCTTGTTATATTTTTTGGGCAGACCTACCTTTTTCTCTTGCAGAAGGAACTGCGCTTCCGGTCGATTGCCCTCATGGAAATTACGAGCGCTCTGGTTGGTACAACCGTTTCCGTTACGCTGGCTCTAAACGATTTTAAAGAAATGTCACTGATCTGGGGCGGCTTAGCCAGTGTAAGCGTTCACTCGCTGCTACAGGTCGTGGTGGGGTTCCGGTTATTCGTACCTCAGTTTTACTTTAACCTGACGACCATTCGCGATCACTTCAAGTTTGGAATTTATAACGTAGGTGAGGGTATTTTAGGCTTCATTCAGACCAACTTAGACAATATCCTGATCGGTGGTTTGCTGGGAGTAAAATCGCTGGGTTTTTACACCGTGGCGTATCAACTGGCGGTCTTCCCGATTATGAAACTAAACCCGATCATTTTGCAGGTGGCCTACCCGGTGCTGGCTAAAATGAAAGATGACAACGGTGCTCTTAAACGGTCGTATCTGCAAATCCTGGACTTGGTCAGCTACCTCAACATGCCCCTGCTGGCTGGTCTGTTCATCACTGCCGACAGTGTAGTGCCGTTGATTTACGGACCTAACTGGGGCGAAGCCATCTCCTTCATCCGTCTTTTTGTGTTTCCGGCCCTCTTTATTGCGCTTTGCCATCCCTTGTTCACACTGGCGTTTACCAAGGGCAAGCCCAACCTGCTATTCTACCTGAATATGTTCACGATGGTGATCAAGATTCCGTTGCTGTACGTGTTTGCGCACTACTATGGCACGCTGGGCGTAGCGGTATCGTTCATGCTGACATCCTTCATCGTACTAATCGTGAATTTTTACATTGTCCACTCACTGATCGGTTCATTTACGAAAGAGTTCTTTACGAATCTGAGCAAACCCATCGCGTTTAGTCTGGCAATGGTCGGGGTAGTCAGTTTGTATAAACATTTTGTTCCGCAGTCCAATCTCTATACGGCCCTGATACAAATTACCCTGGGAGGAATCGTTTACGGAGGACTTACCTTGTTATTCAAACTACCCATCGGCAAGGTGAAAACATACCTGACTGATTTCACTGTGGCCCGTTCCTGAACAGAAGTAACGTTTGACAGGTGTCTGTGTACTCAGTAAGCCTACCCGCTTTGGCGTAATCCTAATAAGACCCGTTTTATCCCTGCATTTTCTATGAATCGTCGGCGCGCTATCTGGGGTATTGGTTTGCTAACGGGCAGTGGGCTAACAGTGGGCAGCGCGTGGTTTACCTGGTATAAAACGCCTGACCTCGCTTACATAACCCGGCATAAAGCCCTGGTAGCGGCTCTGGCAGAAACCATTATTCCTACTACCGATACGCCGGGTGCTATTGCGGCCGGTGTACCGGACTTCATTCTGAAATCGGTGTTTGAAAACGCTACAACGTTGGCGCAGAACCGATTTGTGGCGGGACTTAAAGCCGTTGATGCCTACAGCCTTGATACTTACAATAAGCTTTACATCGATTGTAGCCCAAAGCAGCAGGAATTTATTCTCAGCCATATCGAAGCCAGCGATACCCCTCGGGGCGGTTTACTGGGTAAAGTGCAGAAAAAGCTGACGGGAGAACCGTTTTTCAGTCTGCTGAAAAGCTATACTTGCTTAGGGTACTGCACGTCCCGGCTGGGTGCTACCCAAGGCATGGCCTATGTGCCGATACCCGGCCGCTTTGCCAGCTGCGTACCAATGCCCGCCGGGCAGAAAGGCTGGGCTACTAAATAATTGCTTATGCAGCCCACCTATTTAAATACCAAAGGCAAAGCGTCGCATACTTACGACGCCATTGTGGTCGGCTCAGGCATTAGCGGAGGCTGGGCAGCTAAAGAATTGTGTGAACGCGGCCTGAAAACGCTGGTACTGGAGCGCGGGCGGCAGGTGAACCACATAACGGACTACACTACCGCTCTAAAACACCCCTGGGAATTTCCGTTTCGACTGGGTGGCTCGTTGCAGGAAAAGGCCGAAAATCCGGTGCAGAGTGTGCTGTCTGATGAGGGAAACAAACACTTCTTTGTCACCGATCAGGAGCACCCCTATATCCAGGAAACGCCCTTTTCATGGATTCGGGGCTATCAGGTTGGCGGGCGCTCCCTGACCTGGGGGCGGCAGTGCTACCGGCTGAGTGATCTTGACTTCACCGCGAACGCTAAAGAAGGCGTAGCTGTCGACTGGCCGATTCGCTACAAAGACATCGCCCCCTGGTACGACCATGTCGAACGGTTTGTTGGCATCAGCGGGCAGGCAGAAGGTCTGGCGCACCTGCCCGACGGGGTCTTTCTGCCGCCGATGGAGATGAACTGTATTGAAACGCACTTTGCCAGTCAGGTGCGTAAACACTATACCGACCGTATTGTCACCATTGGCCGTACCGCCAACCTGACTCGGGGCTGGAACGGGCGTGGACCCTGTATGTACCGAAATCTGTGCAGCCGGGGCTGTCCCTATGGCGGCTATTTCAGCAGTAATTCGGCCACCCTACCAGCCGCTGCCGCTACGAACAACCTAACTCTGTGCCCCGATTCAATCGTCATCGAAGTCCTGTATGATGAGCAAACCAACCGCGCCACGGGTGTTCGGGTGATGGATGCGCATACGAAAGAGGTGACCGACTATTTTGCCCAAATCATCTTTCTAAATGCGTCAACCATTGCCACTGCATCTATTTTGTTGCAGTCCACCTCAAGACGTTTTCCGAACGGGTTGGGAAACTCGAGCGGTCAGGTGGGGCATAACCTGATGGACCATTTTATGATGGGCGGGGCCTGGGGAGAACACGATGACTACGATAATATGTACTATGAGGGGCGACGCCCGGCGAGTCTGTATATTCCCCGTTTTCGTAATCTGGATGCCCGAACCCAGCGTACTGACTATCAGCGTGGGTTTGCTTATCAGGGCGATGGCGAACGGTCGGGCTGGACCGACCTTTGTACGACCGGGAGCTTCGGTAAATCGTTTAAAGACACCCTCACGAAGCCGGGTCCCTGGAGCCTTTTTATGGGAGCTTGGGGCGAAACGCTGCCATATTACGACAATCAGGTTTCGCTTGATGCCACACAGCGAGATCAGTGGGGGCTGCCTTTAGTGCGCATCCGGTTTCAGTACCATGAGAATGAGCACAACATGCGGGCAGACATTAAAGAGAGTGCCGGAGAGATGCTCCACCGGGCCGGATTCCGCAACATCGAACAGTTTTATTACGATCTGCCGCCCGGTTCGGCAGTTCATGAAATGGGGACGGCCCGTATGGGAAGAGATCCCAAAACATCGGTGCTGAATGAGTTTAACCAACTTCACGACGTACCCAATGTGTACATTACCGATGGTAGTTGCATGACCTCATCGACCTGCCAGAATCCTTCACTGACGTACATGGCACTCACCGCCCGCGCCTGTGCCCATGCGGTAAGTGAGCACAAAAAACTGAATCTATAGGTCGGTGTCAAGCCAGCCCCCGTAGCAGGATCAGTCTGTTAAGAAAGCTTATTTTTTAGAGAATTTGGGGTCGTCCAGATCTTTGGGAGCCGGGGTGCGGAAGTTAGCCGAGAACCGGGATATCTCCAGCTTGATACGGGCTGTTACTGCCTGCGAGAAATTACCGCTTCGGCGCAGGGTCCGGGGACCCGTCCAGGGCCGTGCCTTGTTGGAACGTACCTGCTTAATTTTGCCATAGGGCATTAAATCCAGGCACAGGCGGCCGTCTTCGCCCCAGAAGCGGGTCATGATAAAACCTACTTTCAGCCCATACTCTTTCACATAGCCCATACTGATGCCGTAGGAGTTGAGGTAAGGCTGATGAATGTGTCGAAGTTCGGCAATTACGTTCTTCATCTGTTCGAGCAGAAACAGCTTCCAGCGTGGGAAATCAGGCTCACTTATAAAAGCATACCTGCCATACACGCAGACAACGCCTGGCTTCTGAAGGACGGCCATCATTTCATTCAGCCAGCAGGAGGGGTAAATACAATCGGCATCGGCCAGTAGAATGTAGGTGCCTGCCGCATTTTCCTGCGCACACTGGCGGGCAGGGCCACCTCCCTGCCGTACTTCAAACAGTGCCTTAACGTGAAACTGGTCTAACGTATCCTGCGTGCGGTCGGTTGAGTTATTATTGACGACTATGATCTCGAACGGGATACTGGTTTTCTGCTGGGAGAGACTGGCGAGACACCGAACGATATTAATTTCCTCATTAAAAGCCGGAATCAGGATGCTTACAACCGGTTCCTTGCTTTGTACTGCATCTAAACTCCGATTGATTTCCTCAAAAACAGTAGCCGGAATGTTTTCAAAACGCTCGTAGTCATACGCAAAATTGCGCAGCCAGGCTGGGTTTTGTAAAAAGTTCATAGGTGACGGTAGGAGTCTGAAAGTCTGTGGTAAGTACTACTTCCTTTGGGACAAGTTAACACTGAAAAACCAACGGTCGACACCTTCTTTTCTGAAAAAGTAGCCCAATGGTTATTTGAATTGAATATCGTAATTATACTTAGCTTGTCTGTATACGTATCTGACAACGGCAATGATTGGATTATCGCTTTGGGTCCAGGTCGTCCGTTGCATCGTGCTGGGTTCGACCGCGTCGTTTTCCTGATCGAAAAGCCCCTTGAAATCTGTGTAGAACAGCCCTTTGCCTTTGTTTTGTAAAAAGGAGATGCACATGTTGTATTCCGTCCGGTCGCCTTTTAGCCCTTCGGCATAGCGCCCGAATCGATCGAAAAACGACCGTCGGCGTAGGTGTGGATGGTCACTGTAGCAGTAAACTTTAGTGTAGTTCAAGCCCCAGGGTAAAAAACGCATCGTGGCAAACCCGTTGGCCAACGGCTGCTGATAGGGGTAGGGGAGGTAGGCGTAATAACGAACGATATCCAGACTCTGATCCTGATTCATGAGTGCCAGTGATTCGCGGAAGCGCTGCACAAAGGCAGGTTTTGGGATAAAATCTTCCTGCACATACAGGGTGTAAGCCGTTTGAACAGCGTCCTGTCCTTTGTTCAGGTTATGGCCCAGGCCCCGGTTTTTTGGGGTTGTGATCAGCCGAAAATGATACTGACTCTGTAATTGTGTAAGTACAGGCTGATGCTCGTCACGGCTGCCATCGTCGGAGACGACAATGTCCTCAAACCGGCAGCCCATTTCGGCGAAAGCAGCCAGTAACCGCTGTAGAGAACGACTGCGGTTGTAGTGAGTTACCAGCAAAGTCACTCCCTCGAAGTAGTGACTAACCGGTGTAGAAGCAGGAATTTCGTTGGTGACCATCGTGGGTCTAATATACGACGGTAGTTAGGAGAAAACAAAAACCATAATTAGAGATATCGATCTGTTAATCAAGTAACTTGGTTTAGGCACTGTGGGGCGTGTGCATAAACGATTTGAATGCTTTCCGCATATTCAGTACCGCCCGGGCGAAACTCAGCATCAGCACCAGTACCAGGAACAGGTCACGAACCGAAAGCTGCTTCCATAAATAACCGGGAATTGATAGGATCAGGCCGGCGCAGAGACTGAACAACAGCGTGGCTGAGGTAATCCAGAGTAGAGGTTGACCACTCAGCAGGCTTAGTAAGAAGCAGAGCGACAACACACCCAGCAGCAATACTTTAGGTAACACCATCGCCTGGAGTGTTTTAGTCGCGCTTACCATGCGGCCAGCCACCAGGTCTTTAACACCCTGTCCGAAATAACTGTGCAGAAACTGCCATTGAGCAGCAATCCAGCGGGTGCGCTGACTTTCAAACACAGCCCGTTTCGATACTTTTTCGTCGTAGATGTACGCATCTTCGAGGTAGCCTACCCGATGACCGGCGACAACCAGCTTCATTTCCAGTTCCTTATCAAAGCCACCCACCGTTACAAGGTTCATCATGGCCGTTTTCATCAGGTTGGTTTCGATGGCCATGCCCGAACCAATAATCGACGACGACAGGTTCAGAGCCCGGTAGCCCTTGCGGGTAATGTGGTTGTTAATTTCTTCGCTGATGGCATCCAGTACGGCAACCCGGGTATTTAGATTCTTGGCAACCCGGTGACCCTGAACGGCGGTCCAGCCCTGCTCAAAAGCGACATTAATACGGCTCAGGAAATCAGGCGCCAGGTGGTTGTCAGCATCTGCTACAACTACGATGTCATACTTATTATCGGGCAGGGTGGCCAGGGCGGCATTGAGTGCCTTGGTTACTGTCGAGAATTCAAAGGATACTTCAACAACGTTGATGGGTAATTCACGCAGTTGATTCAGCGTGCGGGCCTGAAGTGAATCAGCAATGACAAACAGATCGAAGCGGTCACTTGGGTAGTTCTGCTGAAGATTGGTTTTCACCGATTCTACAATGACGGCGTCTTCTTTGTAGGCCGGTACCAGCACAGCCATCCGGCGTAGCCTTTGCGGAGCAGCAGCGGGAACAACATCATCGGCCCGTCCAATGGCACCAGCAACAGCTAAAAGCAATAGATAAAACGTGCTAAAGGCAAGATAACCAGCGAAGATCAGAAAGATGATAAAACCGAGCGTGTTCATTGTGTGTATGAATAGTGGTGAACAGGGGCAAACAGTGTGGTTTTGGCTGCTTACAGATTGTTTACCGGGTGTTTTTAAATTCTATGTACCAAAGGTGGCTGTTGGTAGCAAGAAGTATAATCTAATTTCGATGAACTACCTAATTTCTTCGTTTTCCGGTAGATTACTCATCAATTGTGTGACACGAAGACGTTCAATTAGTCACTTGACGTTTGCCCGACCAACTTACTACACTGATTAGAAATGAGTTGCGAAGCAAATAAACTAGTTAACTCGTATATTTTATAGATAAGTAATAGTTACAATCGAATTACAATCGTTTACTGATTATTGTATTTTTGCAGTAATAATATCGTATTCAGTAATTCATCGTAAGAAGAAGTTATATGACGAAGGGCTAATTATTTTTATACCATGTAAGTACTGCCCGACACTGATTGACGAACATCAAGCAACCCCTACCTGGTTAACTGTCTGATTCGGGCAAAGTGTAATGGCCTGGAGCAACCACTTCGTTCCTACTATTTACACTTCCTCAAATGCATATTTCGACAGCAAAACAATGCCTGTTCAATTAGTAAGCCAGCTGGAAGTGCATGAATCAGGTACCAAAGCGGTAGCTGCGTTTATTCCATGACCTGTGAACTGCTTACTTTTTAATTTAATTTTAATCTTGTTTGTTGACCGTTCCACGTTTTGACGTCTTAACGTTGAACAGTGACCGGTTTCTGTCCTCTTGCAACCTTAACGTTTATGAATCTGCCAACTTTTGCCAGCTTTTTTGTCAATCAATCGTATAGTACCCCTTCCAGAAAGCCTGCAACATGTATAAGTAATGGGCTGACCGGAGGTGCCGTAGACTGGCTAAATAGTAGCACTACAAAGAAATTCATTTTGTGGCCTTTTCCGGCCACAACTACAGTACAACCTGAAATCAGCCGGTTGTGGCGTCTGTTGCCAGTTTACCATAGCCCACATAGGCTCGTTCTACTCATATCGGTGCCACAAGTGGTGGGCAGGATTATTAATGCCTAAATGTCATCCAGTACCACTTCCAGAAATACCAGGTAAAGCGTTCAGCATAAAATTGGCGCGGCTGACTTAGATTAGCAAATGAATTGTCCAATCAATATTTTTTAGTTGTCAGATAGTGTTGCGCTTCTTTCAGAGAAGGTGTTTCAGTCAAAACAATTACTATACGTACGCTGATGAGTGTCTTTTACGATGTTGATACCCTTCGGGAAACTACTACGCCGGTGTTGATTCATCAGTTGTTCGAACAGGCTGTTCGGCAGCATGCTGACCGTACGGCCGTTGTGTTCGGCGAGGAGACAATTACGTACCATCAACTGAATGAAAAGGCGGATAAACTATGCCAAACAATTCTGTATCAGCATGCTGACGCGGAGCTGATTGGACTCAGTACAACGCGTAGCCTGGAAATGGTTGTCGGTTTACTGGCAATTCTGAAGGCAGGTAAAGCGTATCTACCCCTCGACCCTGCTTACCCGGCGAAGCGTATTCAGCAAATGGTTGCTGATCCTAGACTTAGTGTCTGCGTAAGCAAAGCGGTTGATGCCTCAGTATTTGACGAAGCCGGTCTTCAGTGCATCATTGCCGAAGCTGACCATACGTATACGGGTCGTAGGGTTGAACACCAAAGCCAACTGGCCTGTGTGCTGTACACGTCGGGCACCACTGGAAAGCCAAAGGGTGTTTGTCTGAATCACGCTGCGCTGGTTAACCTGCTGCGCTGGCAGGAGAATTACTCTATCGTCCGGCCGGGGCTGCATACGCTGCAGTTTTGTCACCTCAGCTTTGACGCATCAATCCTGGAATTGTTTGTGCCCCTGATGAGTGGCGGCACCGTTTTTATCATTGATGACACGCTTCGACTGGACGCGGGCAGCTTACTGAATTACATTGAAAAATGGTCGATCCATCGCTTATTCCTGCCTTTTGTTACGCTACAATACTTAGCCGAAGCCGCGGTTGCCGAAGGGCTGTTTCCGGCTTGTTTGCTGGAAGTAGAAACGGGGGGCGAACTCCTGAAGATAACGCCCCAGATTGCTCGCTTCTTCACCGAGCTCAGGCAGTGTATTTTAATTAATGGCTATGGGCCAACAGAAGGGACACTGTGTGTTACAGCCCTGAAACTGACTGGTGATGTTGCTTCGTGGCCGCAACTGCCCACCATTGGCACACCCATCACAAACGTCGCTGTTTATATACTTGACGAACAGTTACAGCTTTCGGCCAACGGCGATGTTGGTGAACTCTGTATTAGCGGAACCTGCCTGGCCAGTGGTTACCTGTACCAGCCCGAACTAACCGCTGAGAAGTTCCTGTCCTGGACGCATCCGGAAAAAGGCCAACTAACGATTTACAGGACCGGTGATATGGCCCGGCAGCTGCCCAGCGGTGAAATTGAGTTTCACGGTCGGCGCGACGATCAAGTTAAAATTCGGGGTAACCGGGTAGAACTGGGCGAAATAGAGGTAGCTCTGTCACAACAGCCAGCCATTCAGCAGGCTGTGGTGGTAGCCAGAGAAGACGTTCCCGGCCAAAAACGGCTGGTTGCTTATCTCGTTGCAAGTCAGGTGGAAGCAAACCTCAATCAGGTTCGCAAAACGCTGGAGCAACAACTGCCTGACTTTATGATTCCATCTTATTTTATTGTGATGGATGAGTTGCCCAAGACAACAAGTGGTAAGGTTGATAAGAAGCAACTGCCCAAGCCAGATTATAAACGGCCCGAGCTGGCCGAAATCTACAAAGCACCCAGTTCTGTTGCTGAGAAACAGATCGCTGCTCTCTGGATGGACTTGCTTCAACTGGATAAAGTGGGTGTTGATGATAACTTCTTTGAATTGGGCGGGAGCTCACTATTGGCGCAGAAAACGGTTGCGGCCCTCAAAGGTCAGTTCGACTATGTTTTGCCCATAACGAAACTCTACCAGTACCCAACCGTAGCGGGCATTGCAATGTATCTGCAGCAGAAAGAAACGGCCGTTCGATACCAGACTCCGATTACGCCCTCAAAGGCATCCGCCGATGTAGCCGTGATTGGTATGGCTGGTCGTTTTCCCGGCGCGGCCACTCTTGAAGAACTGTGGGACGTATTGGCGCAGGGTAAAGAAACGACCCGGTTTTTTACGTCGAATGAGCTGGATGCATCCTTGTCGGCAGCAGTGACCAATGACCCGGCTTATGTAAAAGCCCGGGGTATTATTGAGCAGGCTGACCAGTTCGATGCGGCCTTTTTTGGTCTGAATCCAACCATAGCGGAACTGATGGACCCGCAGCAGCGGATCTTCCTCGAAATTGCCTGGGAAGCACTCGAAAAGACCGGTTACTTACCCCAGGCCTACCAGGGCCGCGTCGGGGTCTACGCCGGTTGCGGCAACAATACTTATTACCTGAACAATGTACAGAGCAACCGGCAACTGATTGATCAGGTCGGTAGTTTTCAGGTGGCAACCCTGAACGAGAAGGATTATATCGCATCCCGAACGGCATACCAGTTAAACCTGAAAGGCCCGGCGGTGAGCGTTTATTCGGCCTGCTCCACATCATTGCTGGCCATTGCTCAGGCCGTCGAGAGTATTCGAAAAGGGCAGTGCGATGTCGCACTGGCGGGTGGGGCTAGTATTACGGCACCCGTTAACAGCGGCCACTTGTATCAGGAAGGGGCCATGTTTAGTCAGGATGGGCACTGCCGCTCGTTCGATGCTGACGCCAGTGGTACTGTTTTCAGCGATGGGGCCGGTGTCGTTTTATTAAAATCGCTCGAAGCGGCTAAACGTGACGGTGATGTCATCTACGCGGTTATTAAAGGCGTTGGCGTCAATAACGATGGTAGCGGGAAGGGCAGCTTTATGGCACCAAATGCCGAAGGGCAGGCCGGTGCTATCCGAATGGCCATCGACGAAGCGCAGATTGACCCCGCCACAATCAGCTACATAGAAGCGCATGGTACGGCTACCCCACTTGGCGACCCAATTGAAATAGAAGGGCTGACTATGGCTTTTGGTGAGCAAAGCCAAAAGCGATTCTGCGCCATCGGCTCCATAAAAAGTAACATGGGTCATTTAACGGCTGCTGCAGGGGTGGCCGGGTTCATCAAAACGACGCTGGCACTTTACTATCGTCAGATTCCGGCTTCGCTGGGTTTTGAGACGCCAAATCCCGTAATCGACTTTGCTAATAGCCCATTTTTTGTCAATACACAGCTAACAGACTGGCCATCGGTTATTTCAGGTCAGCCTACGCCACGCCGGGCGGGTGTTAGCTCGTTTGGGGTCGGTGGAACCAATGTTCACGTGATGCTGGAAGAGCACATGGCTGGATTGCCGGTGGCAGCGGGGCCAGTCGAGGGGGACCGGCCGATGCAACTCATGACCTGGTCGGCCAAGTCAGCGCCCAGTCTGGATAACTACGCCGGGCGGTTAACCGATTACCTTCGGCAGACGGCGACAGCTAATCTGGCCGACGTTGCTTTTACCTTACAAACCACCCGGCCCGGCTTTATGCATCGCCGGTTTGTGCTGGCTTCCGATGCCAGTGACGCGCTGGCAACGCTGGCGGCACCGGCAATAAGCCATACGGGCGAACGCATAGTTACTAGCCGGCCAGGTGAGGTTGTCTTTCTGTTTCCCGGACAGGGCGCGCAATACCTCAATATGGGGCGCGGTTTGTACGAACAGGAAGCGGTATACCGGGCGGCTATCGACGAATGTGCCGCCCTGCTTCAACCTTACATCGATACCGACATCCGGCAGGTTATATACCCCGAAACGATCAATGCAGCTGCCAAAGAACGGCTAAAAAATACCCGTTATACCCAACCCGCCCTGTTCGTTACCGAGTATGCACTGGCCCGACTCTGGATGAGCTGGGGTATTGAGCCGACTGTTTTCTGCGGACACAGCATCGGCGAGTTTGTGGGCGCACATCTGGCGGGGATTTTCACGCTTGCTGACGCGCTGTTGCTGGTCGCTGCCCGGGGCCGGATGGTGAGCGAACTGCCCCGGGGTAGCATGCTATCGATACGCATGGATATTGCTGGTGTGCAGGCCATACTGCCTGAAACGCTATCTGTAGCGGCTATCAACAGTCAGAAATTGTGTGTGGTAGCGGGTGCCGATGAAGAGGTAGCCGCCTTTGCCCGACTGCTGGACGAAAGAGAAGTACCCAATCGGGTGCTGGAAACCAGTCATGCGTTTCATTCGGCAATGATGGACCCTATTGTGGCCGACTTCGGGCATGTAGTTCAACGCGTTTCGCTGAATCGTCCGCGCAAACCAATCGTATCCACTGTTACCGGTACCTGGCTTACCGATGCGCAGGCAACTGATCCTCAGTACTGGGCCACTCATCTAAGGCTGACGGTTCGTTTTGCCGATGCCCTCGAAACGCTGTTTAATCAATCCGAACCGTTATTACTGGAAGTAGGACCGGGCAACGTGACAACGACCCTGGCCCGGCAACAAGCTACTGGGCGACAGGTAGCTATGATCGCCAGCCTGGACGTAAATAAAGGCGTTAAAACAGACCATCAGGCCATTCTGAGCGCATTAGGGCAGGTTTGGCTACAGGGTCTTGACCCGGACTGGCATAGTTTTTATGGTACTCAGAAAAGGAATAAAGTAGTATTGCCAACCTATGCGTTCAACCGAAAGCGTTGCTGGGTTGCGCCCGTCACCCCGGTATACACCCCGGTTACCGGTCCCGCTGTCGTTACGCTCCCAGTTGACAGTACAGCCACTATCCACTTACCCACCATCTCTATGCGGAAAGAATATTTACTGAATAGAATTAAGACCATTCTCGAAAATGCATCGGGCATTGAGATGCAGGGTGTGACACCCGATATGAGTTTTCTGGAGATTGGGCTTGATTCGTTATTGCTGACGCAGGTTGCCCTAACGTTTAAAAAGGAATTCAACTTACCCATTACCTTCCGGCAATTAAACGAGGAACACGCAACGCTCGATCAGTTAGCTGCTTACCTTGACCAGCGTTTGCCCGCCGAGCCTCAACAGCCGCAGGCACCCGTTTATCAGCCCGTCGCCCAAAGCCCGAACCCCGCCGTAGCCTATGCGCAACCTGTTGCGATGCCGCCCTCCGGTGCCGATTCGGCCCTGAGCCTGATTGCACAGCAACTACAACTATTAGCCCGTCAGGTTGCCCTGTTGGAAGGAAATACAGCAGGAGCAGCTGTCCCGGCTATTCAGCCGTCACCGGCTCCTGCGTTACCAAGCCTCGCACCCAAAGCAGAAGTTGCGCTAAAACCGGCGGCCGACCTGACGCCCGAAGAGGTTATTGAAATAAAAAAACCGTTTGGAGCCACGGCTCGCATCGAGCGGCATGCGACCGAATTAAGTAGTAGTCAGCAGTTATTTCTGGAGCAGCTTACGAACCGATATAATCAGAAAACGGCAAGTAGCAAGGCGTATGCACAGCAGCACCGCCGACACATGGCCGACCCCCGGGTGGTGTCGGGCTTTAAGCCCCTGACCAAAGAGCTTGTTTACCCGATCGTCGTCAAAAAATCGCAGGGAAGCCGCTTGTGGGACATCGACGGCAATGAATACATTGATGCCCTCAACGGGTTTGGCTCCAACATGCTTGGCTACCAGCCCGACGTGATTCGCGATGCCCTCCACAAACAGGTTGATAGTGGTTACGAAGTGGGCCCGCAGCACGAATTGGCGGGCGAGGTAACCGACTTAATCTGCGAATTTACTGGTTTCGACCGGGCGGCTCTGTGTAGTACCGGCTCTGAGGCCGTATTGGGTGCCATGCGTATTGCCCGCACCGTAACGGGCCGGTCACTGATTGTGGCGTTTACCGGTTCTTACCACGGTATTGTGGATGAGGTTATCGTACGAGGAACCAAAAAACTCAAGTCGTTCCCGGCAGCGTCGGGTATTATGCCCGAGTCGGTGCAGAATATGCTGATTCTTGACTATGGTACCGACGAAAGTCTGCAGATTATCCGTGAGCGGGCGCATGAACTGGCGGCTGTTCTGGTCGAGCCCATCCAAAGCCGCCGACCCGAATTTCGGCCCGTCGAATTTCTCAAACAGGTGCGTACGATAACGGCTGATGCCGGAACGGCCCTGATCTTCGACGAAGTAATCACTGGTTTTCGAATGCATCCGGGTGGCGCTCAGGCATTGTTCGGTGTTAAAGCCGATCTTGCGTCGTATGGCAAAGTTGTAGGGGGCGGGGTTCCCATTGGCGTTATTGCCGGGGTAAGTGAATTTATGGATGCGCTGGATGGTGGATTCTGGCAATACGGAGATGCGTCATTCCCTGAAGTTGGCGTAACGTACTTCGCCGGTACTTTCGTTCGTCATCCGCTGGCCCTGGCAGCGGCAAAGGCATCGCTGGACTACATGAAAGCGAAAGGGCCGGATCTACAGAAAAGCCTGACCGCAAAAGCCGAACGATTGACCGATGCGCTGAATACCGAATTCAGCCGACGACAACTCCCGTTCTTTGTGGCTCAGTTTGGCTCGCTCTGGAAGATCAAATTCCATGAGGAGGTTCCGTACAGCGAGCTGCTGTTTACGCTGATGCGTGAGAAAGGTATTCATATTTGGGATGGCTTTCCGTGTTTTATGACCGAAGCGCATACCGCCGACGACATCTCACGGATGATCAGCTCATTTGTTGACAGTGTCGATGAAATGATAAAAGCCGGTTTCTTTAAGGCCAGTCGGGTGGCAGGCACAACGGGTACATTAGCCGCGTTGAATCAGCCGCCCACACCCGGTGCCCGGCTCGGTCGCGACAAAGCGGGTAATCCGGCCTGGTTTATTTCAGATCCCGGCCAGCCCGGTAATTATTTGCAACTTGAATTAAAATAGCGTGCAATGGCAGAGCCTTCTACGGATATGACTGCAACTGCCGTCGAATTTGACCCCTTCGTCGGACCCGAACTGCTTCGACTGGCACCCATTACCGAGCCACAGGCAGAGGTTTGGATGGCGTGTCGTTTGGGGGGCGGTGATGCCAGTTTATCCTATAACGAGTCGGTATCGCTGCGGCTTACAGGCGCGTTAGACCGGGCGGCCCTTGAGCAGGCTGTTCAGGCGCTGGTGCGTCGGCACGAAGCCCTGCGCTCGGCTTTTAGTGCCGATGGCCGCTACATCTGTGTATTCAGTGAGTTGCCCATCGATGTTTATTATCAGGATATTTCCCGGAAGGCCGAAGCTGAAAAAGAACAGGCCATTCAAGAATATATTGAACAGGATGCTCGCTTTTTGTTCAATCTGGTTGAAGGCCCGCTGCTCAAAGTTGGGCTGTTCAAGGTAGGGCAGACCGACTTTCACCTGACGCTGACGGCGCATCATATTATCTGCGATGGCTGGTCGCTGGGAATCATACTACAGGAGTTAGGGACGTTGTACTCCGCCAGTGTTCAGAATATCTATCCCGACCTGCCTGAAGCACCCCTCTTCAGTCGCTATGCTGATGAGCAGCAGCAGTTTCTGCAAAGTGAGGACTATCGGCAAATCGAATCGTTTTGGGTTAGTCAATACAAAAATGACGTACCCGTTCTATCCTTACCGACTGATTTTCCCCGGCCCGCTCTGCGAACTTATAAAAGCAAGCGGCTGGATTTTGCGCTGGATAATGACCTGGTACTGGCCGTAAAGAAAATGGGGCTTAAGGCCGGGTGTAGTTTTGTGACTACGCTGATGGCGGCTTTTGAAGTGCTGCTGCATCGGCTAACCGATCAGGAGTCGATCGTGATTGGCTTGCCAGCCGCCGGGCAATCAGCAACGGGTAATTACCGGCTGGTGGGTCACTGCGTAAATCTGCTGCCGCTGCGAAGCCGACCCACAGGAGACCAGCCCTTTATTGATTACCTGAAGCAACGCAAAGTAGCTGTTTTTGATGCCTATGAACATCAGCGGCTCACATTTGGCAGTCTGCTCCAGAAACTGAACATCAGCCGCGATCCGTCACGGGTTCCCTTAGTACCGGTGGTCTTTAACATCGACATGGGAATGGCCGATGGCGTGGCGTTTCATCAGCTCGACTACCGGTTGGTCAGTAACCCACGGGCCTACGAAAATTTTGAGTTGTTTCTCAACGCCACCGGCTCCGAACAGTCGCTGGTGATGGAGTGGTCGTACAATACCGACCTGTTTACGGCCGAAACTATTCGGCGAATGATGACCGGTTTGGAGCGGCTATTAACCGAAGTAGTGCGCGATCCGGCTGTGCCCATCAAACACATTTCGCTCGTTGATACGGCCCGGTTAACGGCTACTTACACCCGACTGAATGCAACGGATCGGCCGTATCCCATCACCAAAACCCTGCATGAGTTGATTGCAGAGCAGGCACGGCTTACGCCCTCCGCAATTGCGGTAAAGTTTGGGCAGACGGAACAGACTTATGAGGAACTGAATACAAAAGCGAACCAGTTTGCCCGCTATCTCCTCGCCAATGGCGTGCAATTGGGTGATGCAATCGGGCTTTCGATGGATCGTTCGGCCGATTTGCTGCCTGTTCTGTTGGCCATACTGAAATGTGGTGCCGCTTACATTCCACTGGATCCGATCTATCCGGCTGAACGGCTTAACTTTATGCTGAGCGATTCCGGGGCCAGATTCCTGATCGTGTCAACTGAGTTCTCGGCTATTTTTAAGGGTGATATTCAGAAAATCCATCTGCAAGATGCGATAACAGCGTCGGTTCAGTATCCGGTTCAGGAGCCGTCGATACATGTTGATCCGGCCCAACTGGCTTACGTGCTGTATACGTCCGGCTCAACGGGGAAGCCCAAAGGCGTACAGATTGCCCACTACAATGTGGTTAACTTCTTATGCAGCATGCAGCATGAGCCGGGTATATCAGCCCAGGATCGGCTGCTGGCTATCACGACGATTTCCTTCGATATCGCCGGACTGGAATTGTTTCTGCCCTTGCTGAGTGGCGCGGCCGTGGTACTCGCCGATGCTCAGACTGTTAAAGACGGTAAGCTCCTGCTTGACCTGCTGGAAACCGAAAAAATTACTATCATGCAGGCCACCCCATCAACGTGGCGGATGATGTTGGAGGCTGGCTGGTCGAAAAAGTTACCAATAAAAGCACTCTGTGGCGGTGAAGCCCTGTCGAAAGAACTGGCAACTGCTTTACTGGCGAAGTGTGCTTCGCTCTGGAATATGTACGGCCCGACAGAAACCACCATCTGGTCGTCGGTTGGGCAAATTACAGCTGCTGATTCGCTCATCAGCATTGGAAAGCCTATTGCCAACACCCGAATTTATGTGCTCGACGAGTCCCTGAACCTGGTTGATACCGGTCGCGTGGGCGAATTATTTATTAGCGGAACGGGGGTAGGGCAGGGTTACCTGCATCGCCCTGAGCTAACGGCAGATCGCTTCGTTGCCGATCCGTTTGCGGCCAGTTATGGTGCCGCCGGGGCCAGAATGTACCGTACCGGCGATAGAGGCAAACTGCTGGATTCCGGTGAATTGCAATGCCTTGGCCGAATCGATCAGCAGGTCAAACTAAGAGGCTACCGCATTGAGCCCGGTGAGATAGAAAGCGCTTTAATGGCTTTTGGAGATGTAAAAGAGGCCGTTGTGGTGGCGAGAGAGGAACGTCCGGGCGATCAGCGGCTTGTCGCGTTTGTCGTTCCGACCGGTACGCTCGTAAACGGCGAATTCCGGACGAGGACGGCTGCCTGGAAAGACGGGCTGCATCAGCAACTGCCAGCCTACATGGTGCCAACCGAGTTTGTCGGACTGGATACTATACCGACGACACCCAACGGCAAAACCGATCGTAATGCGCTGCTGCAACTGAAAGCCGATACATCGGCGCGTCAGACTGGCCCGGCAGGCCCACGAACCGACGTAGAAAAAATGGTAGCCGACATCTGGGCGGAATACTTGAATCTTGACCACATCAGTATCTACGATGATTTCTTTGAACTGGGTGGTCACTCCCTGATTGCCGTGCAGGTGATGAACCGGCTGGAGGCCGAAACGGGTAAGCGGCTGCCATTGGCTACGCTTTTTGAGCATTCGACCATTGAGAAGCTGGCCCTGATGCTGCAAATGGACGGTAAGTCGATTACCTGGGATTCGCTGGTGCCGATTAAACCACAGGGCAGCAAGACACCTTTGTACATTGTACACGGGGCCGGATTAAACGTGCTGCTCTTCAATGCACTGGCTAAAAACATGGATCCCGATCAGCCGGTATACGGCTTGCAGGCCAAAGGATTAAACGGGATTGATGAGCCGTTGGATAAAATTGAATCGATTGCTGCTCATTACGTGGCCTCAATCATGACGCAAAACCCGGCTGGCCCGTATGCGCTGGCGGGTTATTCGTTCGGAGGAATTATTGCCTTTGAGATGACCAAGCAGTTTATTGCGCTTGGGAAAGAGGTGAAACTACTGGCTATGTTCGACACGTATGCCTATCAGTCTGACCATAACGATCCCTGGCCGAGCCGACTGGTGCATCAGACCCAATCGCTTGTCAAAAAAATGCTGTTTACATTTGTCCTGCTAAGAGACGATCCAAAACGCGCAATAGAGTATAAACTGGTACAGCTAAAACGTAAGCTGACCGAGTCTTACTGGAAGGTGCGGCATGGGGAGAAACAGGAACAGGAGGCTTTTTTCGGCTACTCGTACAAAATCGATCTGATGAACGATCTGGCCTGGCGTAACTATAAACTCACTCCATATCCGGTGACGGTGGAGCTGTTCCGGGCGAAGAAATTGACGTTTTATATGGACGACTTCGTGAACCTGGGCTGGAAACCGTACGCGCTCAAGGGCGTGAATGTGCACGAAATACCGGGCGAACATAATTATATATTTGCACCGCCAAACGATAAGGAATTTGCCCGAATTCTGCAGGAGACGCTTGATAAATGCTAACCCTATTGGTCAATGCAACAGATACTGGTTCAGCCGCATACTGTGTCGGAGGTGGCGTGGAGTAGTGTAACCGACTGGCCGACTCATGAGCCACTGCTGGTATACCGAATCCAGATTTCAGCCTTCGGCCCGCTTGAGTCTTACCTGCATTCGCTATTGCGGCCCGATGAAGTGCTTCGGGCCAAACGATACCATCAACCCAGAGACCGGCAGCGTTTTATTGTCGCTCGTGGCGTACTCAGGCTGTTACTCAGTCACCACGCAGATCAATCGGCGATTGATCTGGAGTTCATGACGGATCATACCAAAAAACCGTTTCTGAAGGGATTTCCACATCTGCACTACAATGTATCGCACGCGGGCGACTGGATTGTGATTGCCGTTGCTGCCAACAGGGTTGGGGTAGATGTGGAGAAGATGGAGCCGGAGTTTGATTTCCAGGCCGTTATGGAACATGTCTTCAGTAGGGAAGAGCGCCGGGTAATTGAGCAAAGTCCTGATGCACGGCTACGCTTTTATGAACTATGGACGCGTAAGGAGGCTCTTGCCAAGGCCACTGCCAAGGGGATTGATGATGATTTTCATCGCCTGCCCGCGCTGGAAGGTACCCATCCGGTTCCTGACGGCCTGCTGACCAGCACCGAAAGCTGGACCGTCCGTAGTTTCGACGTAGCCGATGCGCATATGGGTGCGGTAGCTTACACCAAAATCTCGGGCGGGCCACAACCGGTATTTTACACAGTCAACGATAGCCTGTTCCGGGTGCCCTATTAATAACAGTGCATTGAGTTAACTAACCCACTGGGTGTTTTACTTTAGCAGACAGGAATGAAAAAGATAGCGTTCATCCTGTTAATTAGCATAGTACTTACGGGCTGCAAAGGCCAGCCACCATCCGTTGCCGATGAACCGGTACTGGTGCCGACCCGCACCGTGGGAACCGGTAGCGGCAACCTGGTTGTAGATGGGCAGGCACTGGGCATCAGACCCGGCGAGGTTGTTGCCATTACGCCCGGCCGGTATGAGAGCCTGACATTTTCGGGATTTACCGGTACTTCCGGTCAACGCATAACGCTGGTTGCCAATGACCGGGTAGAGGTAATCGGGGGCGGCCTAACGCTGACCAATGTGTCCTACTTGACCGTAACGGGCGGGGTTACTACCAAAAATCTACAGATACACGATGTAGCGTACCGGGGCATTATGATCACCGGGACCATTCCGCACGCGCTCACCATTGAAGGCATTCAACTGCGTAACGTAGCCGATTACGCTGTTCATTACAACAACACCGCTCCATTCGACGGCACGGACGCAACCACAATGGCCGATTTTAAACTGCTCCACTGCGACTTTGATAATGCCGGAACAGTACTGATCGACGGAGTGCTGGACAACTCAGCCGGTCTGGTAAATACAGGTTTCTCCCTACACCCGGAAGTGGCTTATTGCTCGTTCAAAAACAATGCTACGGCGGGTACATACCTGTATTTCGGTAATACAGAGGCCTGCGACATTCACCATAACGTAGTGGATAATGTGAATACCCGGAACGACAATCACAACGGAATTTTCTTTGTGAAGGGTAACGGCGCCGTACATCATAATAAATGCACGAATCATCAAGGAAATTTTGTTCGGTTCTGGCCATTTGCCCAGGGCACAGCCCCTAAACAGGTGCTGCTGCATGATAATATCGTTTGGAACAGCCGTAAATACAGTGCTCTGGAACTACAGTGTTTTGAGTCAAGTCTGATTCCCGGTGTGAGTACGTACTGCAATGCACGCGTGTTCAACAATACGGTTGGCAAGTTGAATACGGGATTGCCAACCATATTTGTGGGTGTTGTAGTGGATGTGTATGACCTGATGGGGGGCGAACTTCACCTGATTAACAACCTGTCTTTCGACTTGGTGAAAACGCCGGGTGATGATGGTGTCTGGAGTCAGCAGAACCAAACTGTACCGACGTTAAACAGTAATAATCGCTACTTCGATACGGCGTCAGCAGCGGGTCTGATTGATGTGGATGACTTTCGGCTAAAGGGTTCGTCGCCAGCTAAAGGAGCCGGCCTTTACGAATCGTATCTGGACAGCGACTTTTACGGCATCAAACGCGCCAACCCCCCATCCATCGGGGCAGTGGAATAAGTCTGCTATACCTACATATCCGTGTATATTTGGCAACCAAGAAAGTCTCTCCATTCGCCATTTACTTGCCAACTATGCCCATTCCAGATTACCAAAGCATTATGCTGCCTTTGCTTCAACTTGTTTGTAACTGAGAGGAGTATAAATTTAATGAAGTTGTAGAAACCCTTAGCGGACAGTTTGTCCTCACTGAAGAAGAGAAAAACGAATTATTACCAAGTGGACAGTCATTTACATTCGGAAGTCGAGTTAGCTGGGCGAGAACATATCTGAAAAAGGCAGGCTTATTAGATTCTCCGAGACGGGCTATACTTGTTATTACTGACCGTGGAAAGGAGGTAATGAGTCAAAAACCACTAAAAATCAACGTAAAGTTTCTGAAGCAATTTCCTGAGTTTGTCGATTTTCAAACGCCAAAAAGGGGAGAGAGTGGTAATACTGATTCGGAATTTTTAGACGAAACAGTTCCTCAAACTCCTGAAGAAACACTTGAGGGGTCATATCAACGGATACGGAAAGCCTTGGCTCAGGATCTATTAAATAAAGTGATTGCATTATCTCCGGCTTTCTTTGAACGACTTGTAGTAGAACTACTAGTTAAAATGGGTTACGGTGGCTCCATGAAAGATGCAGGAAAAGCTATTGGTAAAAGTGGCGACGAAGGGATTGATGGTACTATCAAAGAGGATAAACTTGGGCTTGATATCATATATATCCAAGCCAAAAAATGGGCACCCGGTAATGTTGTTGGTAGGCCAGAACTTCACAAGTTTGTTGGAGCACTGGCGGGACAGGGAGCTAAAAAAGGCGTGTTTATAACGACATCAAGCTTTACCCGGGAAGCTGCTGAATATATCCCTCGTAATGAGACGAAGATTGTTCTGATTGATGGTGAGCAATTAGCGCAACTTATGATAGATTACAATTTAGGGGTGACTGTACAGCAGACTTATGAGTTGAAACGAATGGACAACGATTATTTTGGTGAGTAAGTCAATTAATCCTTTCATGAAGCGATTTCTTCTAAGCCTGCTGCTCTTGCCAGCGTGCGTATTCGCGCAGCACACGCGCTCCGGTGAGCCGTATGCGCATACATTCTCCATCGTTGCCCGAGATGAGAAAACGGGTGATCTGGTTGTTGGTGTGCAAAGCCACTGGTTTTCGGTGGGCACATCGGTGTCTTGGGGTGAGGCTGGTGTCGGCGTCGTGGCGACTCAATCGTTCACCAATAAGTCATTTGGGCCGCGCGGGCTGGCATTGCTGAAGCAGGGTAAAACGGCGCAGCAGGCACTGGACGAATTATTATCTACCGATGAGGGACGTGCCGTTCGGCAGGTAGCCATTGCCGATGCCAGGGGAAATGTAGCGGTGCATACCGGCGATAAATGTGTGGATCATGCAGGCCACCGGACGGGTAAAAATTATTCGGTGCAGGCCAATATGATGCTCACCAACACCGTGCCCGATGCTATGGCCACCGCTTTTGAGAAAAACGCGTCCCTGCCCATTGCCGAACGGGTACTTAAAACGCTCGAAGCCGCGCAGGCTGCCGGGGGAGATATTCGCGGACGCCAATCGGCGGCTATTCTGGTGGTCCGGGGTAAAGCCAGCAACGAGCCGTGGAATGACAATCACGTTGTTGATCTGCGCGTGGATGATGCTGAGCAGCCCCTGCGCGAAATGAACCGGTTATTGAAGACATACCGGGCCTACGAATACATGAATAACGGCGATCTGGCTACCGAGAAAAACGACATGAAACTGGCTATGCAGGAGTACGGCGCAGCCATGAAGCTATTTCCCGAAAACCTCGAAATGCAATACTGGACGGCTATTGCCCTTGCTAATACCAAACAGGTGCCGAAAGCCACGCAGATGCTGCGGGCAATCTATGCCAAAGATGCAAACTGGCGTGAACTGACCCGACGCTTACCGAAGGTTGGCCTACTGACGGTGTCAGAACCGGAATTAGCGGAGTTAGTGAAATAAGTATCCCGGATCGTTTTTGCCGTACTTTTGCGGCATGCGTCATCTGCACCGTCTGGTTCTGACCTGGGTTTTTCTGTTTGTGCTGCACTGCCCGGCACTGGCCCAACCTACTCCTGTACCATCCATGCCAGAGCCGCCCGGCATCAATAAAGGGCGGTTTGTGGGCGTTGTGATCGGTTCTGCGGCTTTCTACAGTGTTACACTGTTGCTGCTGGGTAAAACCTGGTACAAAAAGCGCGTCAAATTCCATTCCTTCAACGACAATGGCGAGTGGCTGCAAATGGACAAAATTGGCCATGCTACCACAGCGTATGCCATGAGTCGGGGTGGGTATGAGCTTTTTCGGTGGAGCGGTGTTAATGAGCGGGCATCGGTTATCACGGGCGGCCTGCTGGCACTGCTGTTTCAGTCCACGATCGAGGTATTTGATGGCTATTCAGAAGGATGGGGCTTTTCTAAAGGTGACATGCTGGCAAACCTGGGTGGCACAGCCCTGTTTATGGGCCAGCAATACGCCTTTAATGAGCAGAAATTGAATCTGCGTTATGGATTCCGTAAAAGCATTTACGCCCAGTACCGGCCCAATCTGCTTGGCCAGACGGTAGGCGTGCAGATGCTGAAAGACTACAACGCCCAGCAATATTGGGTATCGGTCAATCTGGCGTCTGTGCTGCCGGTAGGACCGTCATTTCCGCGCTGGCTGAATCTGGATTTTGGCTACAGTGGTAGCGGCATGACGGGCGGACATGAGAACCCCAGCTTGTTCGATTCTGCGGGTCGGGAGGTGAAATTTCAGCGGTACCGGCAGTTCTATATATCACCCGATGCCGACCTGTCGCGGTTACCCATCAACGAATCACTACAGCGCTTTGTCGGCACGGCGCAATTTTTTAAACTTCCGGCCCCATCTGTTGAGTTTAATGGACGGCATGGTGTTCGTTTCCACGCTTTTTTACTTAAGAAGGATTGATTTATCCGCATGAATTTTAGCGCTGCTACCTTTCCGATTCGCATTGCCGAAACGGATGCTCACCACTTATTAACTATTCCGGCACTGGCCGAACGTTTGCAGGAAATCGCCTGGCAACATTCCGAAACGCGGCAGGTCGATGTACCGCGTCTGCTCGAATGGGGTGTATCGTGGGTACTGTCGCGGATGCGGATTGAGGTGACCGAACTGCCGACCCACAATCAGACGGTAACGCTTAAAACGTGGATCTCCGACATTGACCGGTATTTCTACTACCGGGAATTTCAGTTAACAGACGCGGCTACCGACCAGTCGCTCGTTCGGGTGACGAGTGTATGGGGCGTACTGCATATGGAAAAACGTCGGATCATCGCCATTCCGGATTTCATTCGCGATCAAACAGCCGTTTACAGCGAATTTGAACCGTTATCCCCCGCAGGAGGGAAACTGCCCCCATTTACAGAACCCCTGTTTTCGGAGCAGTTTGTGGCCCGCTGGCATGATCTCGATGCCAATCGGCACGTGAACAACACCCGTTATTTTCAATGGCTGATTGAAGCTCTGCCCGCCGAGTTTCTGGACACGCATACCCTTGAGCAACTCGACGTTATCTTCCGTGCTGAAGCTACGCTGGGACAAGCAATTTTATCACAAGCCTGCCCGGCAACTCCTGACGGCTTTCTGCACCAAATCCTCAATCAAGATGAACAGGTGCTGGTACAGGCACGAACAGTTTGGCGTGAAACCGCTGTTCAATAAATCGGAAACCTGGCTGTAAATTTGTCCTGCTGCCAATTCATAAAACCAGAACATCGTATTCAGTCGACTGCTTAGCACCAAATTCAACGTTTTTAATGTTTTCCTTTACATCAAAACCCGGCGGATTAATCGCTATACTAACGGCACTTTCGACCGTTGCCTTTGCTCAACCCATTGTCAAATTACCCAAGATGACCGACAATAGCCTGTTACAGCCGTCCTTCGGAACACCCCACGAGACGGCCCCGTTTCCGCAGATCAGAAACGAATTTTATCTGCCTGCCCTTCAGGAAGGTATGGCTCAGGGCCGCCAGGAAGTAGCGGCCATTGCCGGCAATGCTGCCGAACCGACCTTCGAGAATACGATTGTTGCCTTGGAACGGTCGGGCGAACTGCTGGGGCGGACGACGTCTATTCTGTTCAACCTCAACAGTGCCGAAACCAGTCCTGAACTACAGGAGATCGTTCGGCAGGCATCGCCGTTGCTGAGTGAATACGGCAATGATATTACCCTGAATGCCCAGCTTTTTGCCCGCATCAAGGCCGTGTATGACCAACGTGCGACGCTGACGCTGGATACTGAAAGCCAGATGCTGCTGGAAAAGGTGTACAAGCGGTTTGCCCGAAACGGGGCCAATCTGAACGAGGCCGATAAGGCTAAACTTCGGACAATCGATACCCAGCTGTCGCAACTTTCCCTGCAATTCGGCGAGAACGTGCTGAACGAAACCAACGAATTTTCGATGGAGGTAACCGACGAAAAGGATCTCGCAGGGTTACCTGATTTCGTGCGTGAAGCCGCAAAACGAACCGGCGAACAGCAGCAGAAAGAGGGCTGGCTGTTCACTCTACAGGCTCCCAGTTATGGTCCATTCATGCAGTACGCCGATAACCGTACCCTGCGCGAGCAGCTTTACCGGGCTTATAACGGACGTGGTTTTCACGGCGATAAAAATGACAATACCGGTATCATTCAGCAACTGGTACAGTTACGCTACGACCGGGCTACGCTGCTTGGCTACCACACCCATGCCGATTTTGTGCTGGAGGAAAGCATGGCCGGTTCGTCGAAAAAAGTACAGGATTTTCTGGATGAACTGGTGGGATACGCTAAACCCGTCGCCGAGAAACAACTGGCCGAGCTGCTAACCTACGCCAAAGAGCACGGGTTTACCGGCAACGCGCTGGAGCAATGGGATTACAGTTATTACGCCGAGAAACTCAAGAAAGAGCGTTATGCCATCGACGATGAACTGCTGAAGCCCTATTTCAAATTAGAGAACGTATTAAACGGTGTTTTTGCAGTTGCCGACAAATTGTACGGCCTTACGTTCCGGGAGAACAGCGCGATTCCGGTGTATAATCCCGAAGTGAAAGCTTACGAAGTTTTTGACCGGTCGGGTAAGTTCATAGCGGTTTTCTACGGCGATTACTTCCCCCGGCCCGGCAAACGCAGTGGCGCGTGGATGAACGATGTTCAGGGCCAGAAGATCGTGAATGGGCAAAACATCCGGCCCCATATTGTCAATGTCTGCAACTTCACGCGGCCCACGGATACGAAGCCGTCGCTGTTGAGTTTTGGCGAAGTCACAACGTTGTTTCACGAGTTTGGCCACGCGCTGCATGGCATGCTGGCCAACGGGCAGTACGAAAGCCTGAGTGGTACCAACGTCACGCGGGACTTTGTGGAGTTACCATCGCAGGTGATGGAGAACTGGTGCTACGATCCCGAAGCGCTCAACCTGTTCGCAAAGCATTACCAGACCGGCGAAGTTATCCCGGCCGAACTGGTTGAGAAAATCCGCGCCAGCCAGAATTTCATGGCGGGCGTTGCCAACCTGCGTCAACTGCGGTTTGGCCTCACGGATATGTACTGGCATAGTCAGAAGCCTAAGGGCGAGTCCGTAAGCGCGGTCGAAAGCCACGTCGATTCACTTGTCAACCTGTTCCCAACGGTTCCCGGAACGGCCTTTAGCCCAGCCTTTTCGCACATCTTTGCCGGTGGGTATTCGGCGGGTTATTACAGCTATAAATGGTCGGAGGTGCTGGATGCCGATGCCTTTGAGTTTTTCAAAGAAAAGGGTGGTCTGGAGAATCACGAAGTCGCCGACAACTTTCGCAAAAATGTGCTGGAAAAAGGCGGCACCGAGAAGCCAATGGAATTGTACAAGAAATTCCGCGGCCGCGAACCGTCGCCCAAAGCCATGCTGCGACGGAGCGGGTTGGTGCTCTAAGATTAAAGATATCCATCTGCAACTTTACCGAGTCTAATGCGCTGATGATCTCGCTTGAACCACCATTCCTCACCCGAATCCGGGCCGACACACCCGGCTGTGATCATGTGCTGCACTTCAACAATGCAGGGGCTGCGCTGACGACCCGGCAGAGTTTGCAGACTGTACTGGATCACCTGCAGCAGGAAGCGCAGATCGGAGGCTACGAAGCCGCCCGGCTGGCTGGGGATCGGGTCGAGGCTATATATGACTCGGTGGCTACGCTGATTAACGCACAACGCGACGAGATTGCCCTTGTTGAAAATGCGACCCGTGCCTGGGATATGGCGTTTTATGCCATCAAATTTCAGCCCGGTGACCGCATTCTGACGTCAATGGTTGAGTACGCCAGCAACTACATTGCCTACCTGCAAATTGCCCGGCGGTTTGGGGTGCTGGTTGAAGCGGTGCCGGATGATGAGACGGGACAGCTATCTATTCCAGCACTCGAAGCGATGATGGATCATCGGGTAAAGCTTATTGCTATTACGCACGTGCCAACCAACGGCGGGCTGGTTAACCCGGCGGCTGCAATCGGTAAAGTGGCCAGAGCGGCCGGTGTTTTATACCTGCTCGATGCGTGTCAGTCCGTTGGTCAGATGCCGGTTGATGTGCAGGCCATAGGTTGTGATATGCTGTCGGCAACGGGTCGTAAATACCTCCGCGGGCCGCGTGGCACTGGCTTCCTTTACGTTCGCAAAGCCTTGCTGGACCAACTCGAACCACCCTTTCTGGACTTGCACGCGGCTACCTGGGTTAGCCCGGATCAGTACGAAGTCCGGCCGGACGCCCGACGGTTCGAAACGTGGGAAGGGAACGTGGCGGCTAAACTCGGATTGGGTACTGCTATCGATTATGCTTTGTCCGCCGATATCGCCACTACCTATCTACGCATTGTTACGCTGGCAAACGGGCTACGTGAGCAGCTACGGACTATCAACGGTGTAACGGTATATGACCGGGGAGCAGAGCAGTGTGGTATCGTCACGTTCGCCCTTACTGGTATGGCCTCTGCCGACGTCAGAAGCAGCTTGTTCGCGCAGGGCATTAATGTTTCCATCACGGATAACGCTCATACCCGACTGGATGGTAACGCCCGGAACCTTCCGTCGATGGTGCGGGCTTCAGTTCATTATTACAACACAATTGCTGAAACTGGGCGGTTCTGCGAAGCCATCAGCCAGTTAAAGTAAGTGGTTGGGCAGGGAAAACCGTCCGGTTTAAGCTGGGAAATATGCCCTATTTTTTGTATATTTGTTTATAGCCGCGTAGTGAAAAAGCGGCTTTTCAACCAAACCAACGAACAATGCCAAGCTGGTATCTCGGAAAAATCCGCTATCAACAACCCATCGATGAGATGGCGATTGGAACGCGTAACGAATCATTGATCAAACAAAAGGCCGTGACAGAGGCATACCTCATCGACGCAGTTTCATACACCGATGCTGAAGCCCGGCTCTACGGCATTGTTGCCGATAACACCCCTGATTTTCAGATTACCGGCTTGAGTCCCATGCGGCTAAGTGATGTGTTTCACCTCGAAACGGGTGAGAAGTGGTATAAATGTAAAGTTGTTTATATCACTGAAGACGAACGCAGTGGTAAGGAGAAAAAAGTAGTAAACGTGATGCTCATCAACGCCGGAACAGTTAAAGAAGCCTACGAGCGTATTCAGGAAAGCCTGAAGTCCATGCTGGTTCCGTTCGACATCACAGATGTAAATCTGACCCCAATTTTAGAAGTGGTACCTTACGAAAAAGACGAGGAAACCCTGCCGCCCAACTTTCGGCCATTGAGCGAGGTTGCACAGGAAGCATAAAGCACAAATCCCCGGTCAGCTGACCGGGGATTTGTGCTGATTAACAGCTTGATACGCTGATTCCCAGGAGAGTTTCAGCAGGTCGTTTATGGTTTGCCAGTTAGCAGTAGTCACGCCTGCCGGGCTTTCGGCGGCTGAGTCACGCAGCATCATGGCTTCGGTTCGGTAAGCAGCGTATCCGGCAAAGTCGCGGGCGGGTTGGTGATAAATAACCGCCATCTCATCGGCCAGCGCCTGTTCGAGGGCAGGCGGGTTGCGCTTCCGGTGTACAATCCACCAGACTAACTCCGTACGGGCCGCCTGCCGAACGTCGAACGGCTCCCGGCTCTGGCGCTCAAACAGACTAAAATAGCGTTCGAGATAGGGGATGGCCCGCTCGTAGTCGGTGGGTGTTTTGCCCTCCTTGAAGACAAACGCAGCCCGCCCGGCCTGATACGCCATGCGCGTTGCATCCACCCACGACGCCCGGTACTGCGCCCGGAATAAGTTTAGTAATTGCCAGATAAGCGTTGCCTGTTTCCGGTCGTAATACGAGCGCCACATCTGGGTGTCGAGCCGGGCAACGTCGGCGGGTTTAAATTCACGCAGATTACTCGTTCGGGGCCAAACGTAATCCACCAGTAGGTAGCCGATAAACAACAGCAGAAACAGGCCGACAATCCGCTTCATGTCCGGTTACCGTTTTGCCATTGATTGAGCAGGCAGCGGAACGGTTCGTTTGCGCCCTTTCACATCGACAAGAACCACTTGTTTGACCGTCGGATTCACAGGCAGCGTACGGCCCGATTGAGACAGGTACGAACTGCCGTAGCCGCATTCTACCCGCTCTGTATGCCCTTGTGCATCGGTCACTAAGGCCACTACATCTGTGGGCTGCAAACGAATCGACTCGTCGGGTTGTAAATTTCGGAAGGCGCACAGTTGCCCCCGGTTCTGGGTGGCTACCAGCAGTTCGCGCCCTTTCGCATCGGTCAGCCGGACCAGGCCCTTGGCGTTGCCGGGTACGTAGAATCCGCTTCGGGCAATGGTTTGTGGCGTAAACTGGCCCGTACCGTCGCCTTTCAGCCATAGTCCGTTCAGGGCATCGTAGCGGCCCATGAGCACTTCGGCGCTGTAGTCGTTACCCACGAGCAGCACGTCCAGATGACCATCGCGGTCTACGTCGTCGGTTACCATCCCGAAAATCGGTGCGAGCTGCGCCTGAACCGGCAGCGGTTGCAGCGTAAAACTGCCTCCCCCGTCGTTTCGGATATAAACCGACTGCAGGTAATTGGCTTCCAGTACCAGCGCATCCTTGCGTTCTTCGGGCGTCAGCAGCTTGTCGATGGAGGCCTGCGTAAAGTCCTTGAAATAAGGGAAGCGTCGGCGCATGACAATCATCTGCTTGATCAGATCTTCGCGCCCATGAAACGGAAACTCCTTGCGTTCGCCCTGCTCGTTGGGAATGAAAATCGTGGGAATAGCATCGTAGAAACCGTTATTATCGAAATCGCCCGCGTAAATGCGGACTGGCTCCTTATCACTGGCACGCATCCGGGCATTCAGGCCAAGGTTACCAGCGATGTAATCCATATCGCCGTCATGGTCAAAATCGCCTGATGCAATGGAGTTCCACCACCCTTTCGCTTTACCGAACGAAGCTTCTGCCGTTGGGGTGAATCGTTTGCCCTGCTCATTTTTCAGCAAGGTGAGCGGCATCCATTCGCCAGCCAGCATCAGGTCGGGCCAGCCGTCGTTGTCAGGATCGGTCCACAAGGCATCGCAGACTAACCCAATGTCTTTCAGTTGGGGCGCCACCTGCGCTGTTATGTCCGTAAATTTCGGTAGGCCTTTCTGCGAGTCATTCCGCAGAATAAAACTTGATACCGGCTTGGGGTATTTGTCCGGCTCAACCCGGCCCCCGACGAATAAATCCAAATCACCATCGCGGTCGAAGTCGACGGCTTTAACGCACGATTTGCTAACCCAGTTAACCGGCAAAGCGCCAGTCGCCAGCGTGTAGCCACCTTTTCCGTCGTTCAGATACAGCCGGTCCTGATACACATCGGTGCCCGCATTGCCTTCGATACTGCCACTGGCAACGTATAAATCCAGGTCGCCATCACTGTCTGCATCAAACAGCAGCGTACCCATGTCTTCCTGCGCCTTGCCCGAACTGTCGGCCCCGGGCAGCAGGTCTTTATTTAGGAATTTCCCCGCTGTCGTTTGCAGCATGAACCGGCCTTTGCGGTTGCGGCTTCCCCCAATGAACAGGTCATCGAGCTGATCGCCGTTGACATCGCCCACGGCCACCGCCGGACCAAACTGCGAGAGTTTATGCGGTAGTAACTTCTGGACGTTAAAGTCGATGTACTCGGGTTCGGTATGCGTGATGTTCAGTCCTACTGAATCGGTCACCTCCGCAAACTGCCCGGCTTGCGGGGCTACTGCCGGAATAGGTTGCGTTGCATTTTTCACATCGACTGTCAGCACCTGATTCACGGCAACGTTGCGCAATAGTTGCTGCTGGCCTGGTTTACCATTCAGACCGGGCCAGCTAATCCGTACCTCATCGACGGTTTTGATGTTGCCCAACCCGAAATGCGCAATCGGCTCTACCGTTGAAAGGTAACCCCGGTAAGGGCTGTGCTCATACACCTGCTGCGTTGGCTTGCCGGTGGCGTCTTTATAATGAAGTTCCACAAAGGCACCCAGACCCATTACGTTCTGGGCCGGACCTTTGAACTTAACCCGCAGGTAGCTGGCTTTTTCTGGCTTGTTTTCGATCAGGTTGTTGCGGTACACAAAGGCCGAATCATTGATGTTGTTGACGACATAATCCAGGTCGCCATCGTTGTCCAAATCGCCATAAGCAGCCCCGTTCGAGAAAGACGGATTGTTGATGCCCCAGTCTTTGGTTACGTCCGAAAACGTCAGATTGCCGTTATTATGAAATGCGTAATTACTGATCTTGACAATCGGGATTTGATTTAACGTATACTCCTTACCGGCAACCCGCGAGTTCTCGGCCCGGAACGTCATAAAATCGCGGTCGGTCACGTCTTTGGGGAAGCCATTCGTAATCAGCAGGTCGCGGTAGCCGTCATGGTCGAAATCGACCACCATCGGTGCCCAGCTCCAGTCCGTTTCGGCAACATCGGCCAGCAGACTGATTTCACTGAAGGCGGGTACGGTCGAGTTCGGACGCGGCCCCTGATTGAGTTGCAGCGTATTCCGAACAACCTGATAATGGTACTTGTATTCGTCGTTGTTGAGGTAGTTCTGGTAGTTGTTGGAGGCCAGCAGCATCTTTTTGCGGTAATTATCGCGGGGCATCATATCAACGGCGATCACATCGGCCAGCCCGTCGTTATTGATGTCGCTCACGTCGTTACCCATCGCCGTGTTGCTGGTGTGCTTAAAATACAGTCCGGCCTGCTCCGAGAAAGTGCCGTTGTGGTTGTTGATGTACAGCAGATCGTCGGAGAGGTAATCGTTGGTCACCAATATGTCTTTCCAGCCGTCCCGGTTAATGTCAGTGATGTTCATGCCCAGGCCGTAGCCATCATGCAGAATACCGGCCTGCTTCGATACATTGGTGAATACCGGGTGCCCGAGTTTAGCGTCGAAATCATTCCGGAAAAGCCGGTCGGTGTTCAGCGATGAGCCATCGTCAACTTTAGCGCGGTATACATTGGGGTATTCGTCAATCCGGTCGGTAAGCACGTACAGATCAAGATCGCCGTCGTTGTCGTAGTCAAAAAAGGCGGCATTGGTCGTGTGGCTGTCATCAGCGATACCGTATTCTTTAGCCATTTCCCGGAACACCGGCACCCCGGTTCCATCTGCCTGTTTTTTGAGTCCCTGATTTACGTAAAGCAGGTTTTCCCGGTCGTGATCCGACTTGCTGAGGGTGGCACCCACGTAAATGTCGAGGAGGCCGTCATTGTTAATATCCACCAGGGCTACGCCCGAACACCACTTGCCCGCACCGTCGACACCGGCTGTTTTTGTGATGTCATCAAATTTGAGGGCATTCTCGCCCGCTGCCGTGCGGTTTAGATACAGGCGGTTGGTAACCTGATTGCCGGTGAAGAAGACGTCGGTTTTACCATCATTATTGAAGTCGCCGAGGGCCACGCCACCCCCATTGTAGATGTACTCGATATTGAGAATGTTCAGCGAGTCATTCTCAATGATGCGGTTGGCAAACGTAATGCCGGTCTGATCGGCTGGCAACAGCGTAAACAGTGTTTTTGATGAACCGTTACAGGCATAGCCGAACCAGCTGGTCAGGGCGAGCAAAGCAAATAGACGTAAGCGTCGTAACATGATTGAGGGAAGTATACGGCAAAAAACAGGGGGAAATATACCATTTTTTTCAGGCAAAGTAAAATTAACCAGGTCCGTCACTACCGGGAACACTCAGGAGAAAATCGTGTAAACAGTGACTTGTGAAACCTTAAGTCGACCTGACTGGCCGGAAGCAGTGACAGACATTACATTGACAAGAAACAGCAAACGGGTACTTAACCAGTTACGCCCTGCGGAGCCGGAGTTCTACCCCAAAATTTTAATTCGTCTTTAATAGAACCGTAGTGATACCTAAGAAAAATACAATAACTGTAAGATAGTATTTGTATTTTCTAAGTGGTTCTACTTAGTAATTGTGTCATAACCGCCTGATTTATAAAAATATGCTTAAAACAGTATTATAGGTGTTTTGTGAAAGTCTACTCAATTAATAGTGTATGCTTCGGCGGGGTAATATCCAACTATTTCGATAGATATTACTTATCCTGTTTTTGTTATATTAAGAAACTGTTATAAAATTGTGTCGGAAACAGATTCAAATTCCCTTACGCTTATGAACACAAGATTGTACCAGTTTTTGCGAACTGCCCTTTTTTGCACGTTCGTGTTCGTCTACAGCACAAACGTTTTTGCCCAGGATCGCCGGATTACCGGTACTGTAACCAGTGGCACAGATCCAGTACCAGGGGCTAACGTAGTTATTAAAGGAACGGCCATCGGTACGGCTACCGATGCTAACGGTGCCTTTACGCTTACACTGCGCGGAGCAGCGGACGTGATTACGGTTTCGGCGATTGGCTATAGATCAAAAGACGTAACGATCGGTAGTCAGACCGCCTTCAACATCACCATCGAGGAAGAAGCCTCAACGCTGAATGAAGTGGTTGTAACGGGTTATAGTACCGACAGCAAGCGGGATAATACCGGGGCTGTATCGACGGTAAAAGCCCGCGACTTGACCGCCGTTCCTTCGGCCAACGTCGAGACTCAGTTACAGGGTCGCGTGGCCGGGGTAACCGTTATCGCCAGCGGACAGCCCGGCGCCAACAACACCATTCGGGTGCGTGGTTTCGGTGCCTTTGGTGGTAATGAGCCGCTGTACGTGATTGACGGGGTGCCAACCGGTGGTATCGGTAACCTGAGCCCGGATGATATCGAATCGACAACGGTACTGAAAGATGCCGCTGCTGCTTCGATCTATGGAGCCCGTGCCGCTAACGGTGTAATCGTTATTTCGACCAAAAAAGGTCAGCGCAAGGCCCAGCGGCTAACGGTTTCGTATGATGGTCTGTATGGTTTCACTGATCCGGGTAAAGCACCAGCCGTGCTGAATCCACAGGAGCAGGCCGACTGGACCTGGAATGCGGTACGGAACAAGGAAACGGCGCTGGGCCTGCCCATCGACTTTTCGGGGATTGCCAGCGGACAGTATGGTTCGGGACAAACGCCGGTTCTGCCGGAGTACCTGCAGGTTGGTAACCGCTTCGGTGTAACGGGTGGTGTTGATTTGGCGGCTGAACAGGCTAAGTACAACATCAACCCGGCCAACGGTCCAATTTATCAGGTAACCCGCGCCAATCAGGCCGGTACGGATTGGTATAAGGCCATTACCCGGACAGCGCCCCTGATGCGTCACACACTGGGCTTCTCGGGTGGCAGCGAAAGCAGCCGGTACTACGTTAGCTTCAGTCAGCAGACGCAGGCCGGTATTCTGTTGAACAACAACTTCAGCCGGTATACTTTCCGGGCGAACTCGGATTTCGACATTCTTCGGAACAAGAAGCTCCGTTTTGGCGAAAATCTGCAGGCAACTTACATCGACAATTCCGGTCAGATTGGTGGTAATGCCGGTCAGAACCTGTCGCAGGAAGAAAGTGATATCCTTACAGCCTTCCGGATTGCGCCAATTATTCCGGTATACGACGTATTCGGTGGTTACGCAGGTACCGCGGCCAAAGGATTCAACAACCCGTCGAACCCCCGTGCCAACCGCGATGCAGCCAAGAACAACCGGAATTTCAACATCGGTATCTTCGGTAATGCTTACTTAGAGTACGATGTTATTCCTGCGTTGACAATCCGTAGCAGCATTGGTGGTTTCCTGTCGAACTATTACAACAAAACCACTACGCGGAACACCTACGAAAACGCAGAAGGTAACAACGGCGGCTTCCGCATCAACGAAGGAGCCGGTTACAGCATCGGCTGGACGTTTACCAACACGGCTCAGTACAAGCAGAAGTTTGGGATTCACGGTATCGACGTACTGTTAGGTCTGGAAGCCCTGAACACCGGTGCCGGTCGGAACATAAGCGGTGTGGGTCTGAACCCATTCTCGACCGATCCGAACTACGCCAGCATCACAACGTCGTCGGCTACGGGTCGTCAGTCGAACAGTGATCTGTTCAGCGGGGTAAATTTCTTCTCGCAGTTCGCCCGTGTTAACTACAGCCTGCTGGATAAGTACATTGTTACTGCCGTGGTTCGTCGGGATGGTTCGTCCCGCTTCGGGGCAACAAACCGCTACGGGGTATTCCCTGCGTTCTCGGCGGCATGGCGGCTATCGGGTGAGGATTTCATGAAGAACATTCCGTTCATCACCGACCTGAAAATACGTGGTGGCTGGGGTCAGATGGGTAACTCGAACAACGTAGACCCCAACAACCAGTACAGCCTGTTCCAGTCGAACATCGCCAACTCGTACGACATCGGCGGTACGAACACGGCCGTTGATCCGGGCTTCTTCCGGAGCCGCATCGGTAACCCGAACGCTAAATGGGAAACCAGCACGACGACCAACATTGGTTTGGACGGTTCGTTCCTGAACGGCAAACTGGATCTGGTATTCGACATCTGGCGGAAAGACACCAAGGATCTGCTGTTCCAGGTGCCCATTCCGGGTGTAGTTGGTAACCGGGCAACGGCTCCTTCGGTAAACATTGCCAGCATGCGTAACCAGGGTATCGACGTCCAGGTGATCACACGCGGTAAAGTGGTGAGCGATGTAGGCTATGAATTAAACGTAACGGGTAGCTTCTTACAGAACCAAATCCAGACGCTGGCACCGGGCGTTCAATACTTTGACGTATCGCCGGGTACGAACCGCCTGCAATTGCCCGAAACCCGCAACCAGGCCGGTCAGAGTATCGCTTCGTTCTATGGCTACAAAGTTGTTGGTCTGTTCCAGAACTCAGCCGAAGTAACGGGTGCTGCCAAACAGGAGGGTGCCGCTCCGGGTCGCTTCCGCTACGCCGACATCAACGGCGATGGCGTTATCAACAACGACGACCGTACGTTCATAGGTAGCCCGGTACCGAAATTCACGGGTGGTATAAACCTGCGTTTCAACTATAAAGGCTTCGATCTGGCTACGTATCTGTACACGTCGCTGGGTGGAAAAATCTTTAACATGTCGAAGTGGTTCACGGATTTTTATCCATCATTCTCGGGGGCTGCCATCAGTGCCCGCGTGAAAGATTCGTGGACGCCAACGCATACCAACACGTCGCAGCCAATTTTCGAGGATGTATCGAACTTCAGTACCAACCAGGTACCTAATTCGTTCTACGTAGAGAACGGGTCTTACCTGCGGATGCAGAACATCACCCTGGGCTACACCCTGCCAGCTGCGCTGCTGAGTAAAGTGGGCCTGAGCCGTGTCCGGTTATCGGTTGCTGCCAACAACATCTTCACCGTTACGGGCTACAAAGGTCTGGACCCGGGTGTTGGTGGTGCGGCTGACCAGAACTTCGGTATCGACGTTGGTAACTACCCAATCACCCGGAGCTACAATGCCGGTCTGAGCATTGGTTTTTAATAGTAAATAGGAATCAACCCATGCCGGGCAGACAATCTGCTTGGCATGGGTTACTCTGAAAACCTGATTAAACTGTTCTTAACACAACACAACATGAAAAATACAATCGCAAAAGGGGTGGGTCTGTCACTGCTTTTGACTATGGGTTCACTGGCCTGTAAAGATTCTTTTCTGAACGTAGCACCAACCGGTCAGTTGGTTAATTCGCTCCTGACAACACCGAGCGGACTACAGGGATTATTGATTGGGGCCTATGCGCAGTTAAACGGCCGGGGCTATTCGCAAACGGCCAGCCCAACTAACTGGGTGTATGGCAGCATTATGGGGGGCGATGCTAACAAAGGCTCTGACCCTGCTGACTTTAACGCCATCACCCCGTTTGAGACCTATCAGATTGCGGCTGCCAGTGCGGAAATCAACGCCCGCTGGAACGCGCTGTACGAAGGCGTAAGCCGGTCGAACTCGGTGCTGCGGACGCTGACCTCGGCTGATGCTACGGTTACGGCGGCAAACAAACAGCAGATTTCGGGCGAAGCCCGTTTCCTGAGAGCCGTATATTACTTCGACCTGAAGCGGACCTTCAACATGGTTCCGTACGTCGATGAGTCGGTTGATTATGGCGCGGGTATTACAACGATACCAAACAACGTGGACATCTGGCCGAAGATCGAAGCTGATTTCCAGTATGCGTACACCAACCTGCCCGAAACACAGTCGCAGGCGGGCCGGGCCAACAAATGGGCTGCGGCCGGTTATCTGGCCAAAACGTACATGTATGAGAAGAAGTATGCCGAAGCTAAAGCCCTGTTCGATCTGATCATTGCCAACGGTAAAACCACCAATGGTAAAAAGCTTGGTCTTGTTCCGCAGTTCGCTCAGGTGTTCAACTCGGCTAACGAAAACAACGAAGAAACGCTGTTTTCAACTCAGAACGTAGCCAACGCGGGTAGTTCGGATGCGGCTTCCGGCGACTTGAACCTGAACTATCCATATAGTGCCGGTATCGGTGCTACCTGCTGCGACTTCTTCAAGCCAAGCTTTGACATGGCTAACTCGTTCCGGACGGATGCTACCGGCTTACCGGTTGATGTTGCACAGGCTAACGGTGCGTATGACTTGCCAACCAATGAATTGAAAACGGATCAGGGCCTGCTGCCGGGTGATGCGTTCACGCCGGACACCAAAACGGTTGACCCACGTCTGGACTGGACCGTTGGTCGTCGGGGCATTCCATATCTGGACTACGGCCCATTCACCAGCGCATGGACGCGTAACCAGGCTTTTGGTGGCCCATACTCTACCAAGAAGTATGTGTTCTATCTGGCACAGCAGTCTAAAGTAGCCGACGTATCGAACTGGACGAAAGGCTGGGCCGGTACAAACGTTATTCTCATGCGTTACGCCGACGTATTGCTGATGGCGGCCGAAGCTGAAGTAGAAGTAGGTAGCTTAACAACGGCTATGAACTACGTAAATCAGGTACGGGCCCGGGCGGCTAATCCGGCTGGCTACGTGGTAACGACGGACGGAAAACCCGCTGCTAACTACACCGTTGCTCCGTACACAGCCACATTCTTCGCATCGAAAGAAGTGGCTCGTAACACGGTACGCTTCGAACGCAAGCTGGAACTGGCCGAAGAAGGTCACCGCTTCTTTGATCTCGTACGCTGGGGCATTGCTGCACCAACCCTGAATGCATTCATCTCGTACGAGAAAACGAAGCTGACGAACGCCTATAGTGGTGCTGCGTTTACGGCCGGTAAAAACGAGTACCTGCCGCTGCCACAGACACAGATCGACTTGCAGGGTAAAAATATCCTGACTCAGAACCCAGGGTATTAAGAAGTAGCCTATTATAGTATTAAGGGGGTGGCACATTGTGCCACCCCCTTTTTTTGTGCCCTCATCCAGCAATAATTCTGCCTGTCTTAATCATTCAGCTGAAAGTTTTTTGAGTAGCGACAAGGGACATGGCAGTAAGGAAGAGCGGGATAAGAGGTAGGCAATACAGTCAATTCTGCTTAACAGAATGCCAGGAAATCCTCACTACTTTGCCCCTTATTGTTCACGCCTTCTACTCAATTTATGAAGTAGACTACTTATTTAATAGATTGAGTATTTTTTGAGATTATTCGGGTATTACAGGCTTTGTAAAAATAAGTAGTGTCAAACATACACAATTCGTAAAACATTGAAATAGAATGCACTGAATTGCGGCAAATGAGTATTTATACGGAGTTTTTAGGCTGATTTTCACGATAAAACCGAAAATATTGAGGTGTCACTTTGATATATAAGTTATCCTACATAAAATTGTATCGGTTTAACAATCTAAAAATGCCTGAACCTTTATGAACACAAAGATCTACCAGTTAGTCCAAACCGCCTTGCTGTGTACATTTATGCTCATCTGGAGCTTAAATGCATCTGCACAAGGCCGCCGGGTTTCGGGCCGGGTTACCGGTCCTGATGGCGCCATTCCCGGTGCAAACGTTGTTTTAAAAGGTACCACCACCGGTACCACCACCGATGCCAGCGGAAACTATGCACTCGCCCTCAAGAGCGACAACGATGTACTGATCATCTCGGCCATTGGTTATAAGCCAAAAGAAGTGTCGGTTGGTAATCAGACAACAGTAAATGCCAATCTGGATGAAGAATCATCTACCCTGAACGAAGTCGTTGTAACGGGTTATACAACCAGTAACCAGCGGGAAGCAACCGGTGCTGTAGCTACGGTAAAAGCCCGTGACCTGACGGCAACTCCCTCGGGTAACGTTGAGCAGCAATTGCAGGGCCGTGTAGCCGGTGTAACCGTTATCACCAACGGTCAGCCAGGTACAGCCAGCCAGATCCGGGTACGCGGTTTCGGTTCATTTGGTGGGAACTCACCTTTATACGTTGTTGATGGTGTACCCGTAGGCGGCATTGACTTCCTGAACCCGGGTGACATCGAAAATACGACGGTACTGAAAGATGCGGCATCAGCCTCTATCTACGGAGCCCGTGCTGCTTCCGGCGTTGTTGTTATCACGACCAAAAAAGGTCAGCGCAGTGCGCGTAAACTGACCGTTACGTACGATGGTCTGTACGGGGTAACTGATCCGGGTACGGGCCAGAAGATGATGAATCCAACGGATTTCGCCACCTGGACCTGGAATGTCGCTAAAAACGATGCATTCCAATCGGGTAAGCCTCCGATTTTCAGCCACCCCCAATTTGGTACAGGTGCTACACCAGTTATTCCCGATTATTTGTCCGTACCCATCATCGGATCAGATGGGAAGCCGAGTGTAACATATGGAGTGTCAGGTAATGTTGATGTAGCAACGGCTCAGAAGCTTTATAACGTTAACCCGAATGCGGGCTCAATCTATCAACTTACTCGGGCCAATAAAGAGGGAACCGATTGGTACAAAGCCATCACGCGGGTTGCTCCTATACAGCGCCATTCGTTCGGGTTCTCGGGCGGAACTGAAACCAGCCGGTATTATCTGGGTTTGAGTGCGCAGGATCAGCAGGGTATTCTTAAGAATAACAGCTTCAAGCGCTACGCTTTCCGGGTAAATACAGAGTTTGATATTCTGAAAAACCTGCGGTTTGGCGAAAACATCCAGTTCACGTACCTCCAGGTACTTGGTCAGAGTGGTGGCACAGCAAATGGTAACGGAGCAGGTGTCGCTCAGGATGAAAATGATATTCTGTCCGCCTTTCGTATGCCATCAATCATCCCGATATATGATGAGTTTGGTGGGTATGCCGGTACAGCAGCCAAAGGTTTTAGTAACCCCCGTAACCCCGTTGCCAGCCGCGATGGCCAGGCTAACGACCGTAACTACCAGGGCGGTGGCGTTGGTAACGCCTACCTCGAATACGATCCTATTCCAGGCCTGACCCTGCGCAGCAGTATCGGTGCTCAGTACGGAGCGGGTTCGTACCGCTATTACAGCCGGTTGCAGTATGAAAACTCGGAAAACAACTCCGCTTTCGGCTATGGCGAAGGCTCCAACTACTTCCTGGCCTGGACGCTGACGAACACAGCTAATTATAAGAAGAAGTTTGGTGTACACGGTGTCGATGTAATCGTTGGTCAGGAAGCCCTGAATACCGGTTCAGGTCGTAGTCTAAACTCGTCGGGACAAAATCCGTTCTCCAATGACCTTAACTACATTAACATCACGAACGTTGATTCGCGTCAAACGAACAGTGGTCAGTTCAAAGGTGTTAACTTCTATTCGTTGTTTGGGCAGGCACAGTACAACTACAACGAGAAGTACTACCTGACCGCCGTCGTTCGTCGGGATGGTTCGTCCCGCTTCGGGGCTGCTAATCGTTATGGCGTATTCCCCGCGTTCTCGGCAGCATGGCGCGTATCGAGCGAGCCGTTCATGAAGAACATCCCCTCCATTACCGACCTCAAAATCCGGGCGGGCTATGGTACGGTGGGTAACTCGAACAACGTAGACCCCAACAACCAGTACAGCCTGTATGGCGCCAGCTTAGGTAATTCGGCTTACGACATTAACGGTACCAACTCCAGCGTAGCTGCGGGGTATTACCGGCAGCGGATTGGGAATATTAATTCCAAGTGGGAAACGAGTATCACCCAGAACTTAGGTATCGATGCTACGTTCCTGAACGGGAAAGTAGACGTATCGCTCGACTTGTGGCAGAAGGATACCAAAGACCTGCTGATTCCGTTAGCGGTTACTGCCGAAGCTGGTTCGTATGCGGCCGTACCATCGGTAAATGCAGCTAAAATGACCAACAAAGGTATTGACCTGTTGATTGCTGTTCGGGGCCGCGTAGCTGGTGACGTAAACTACGAAGCAACCCTGACGGGCGGTCTTCTGGATAACAAAATAACGGATGCCGGTCCGGGTCAGCAGTATCTGACGAACATCAACCCAAGCTATCGCGGTATTGCCCCAATTCGTAACCAGAAAGGTTATAGTATTTCGGCCTTCTATGGCTACAAAGTAGTGGGTCTGTTCCAGAACGCGGGTGAAGTAACGGGTGCTGCCAAACAGGATGGTGCTGCTCCGGGCCGCTTCCGGTATGCTGACCTGAACGGTGACGGTAAAATTGATGATGCTGACCGTACTTACCTGGGTAGCCCTGTTCCTAAATTCCAGGGTGGTTTTAACTTCAAAATCACGTATAAAAACTTTGATGTCGCGTCGTATTTCAACACGTCAATCGGCAACAAAATCTTTAACGTGTCGAAGTGGTTTACGGACTTCTATCCATCGTTCGCGGGCGCTGCTATCAGCGAACGGGTGAAGCAGTCCTGGACGCCAACCAACACCGGAGCTACTATTCCTATCTTCGAGAGCGCATCGAACTTCAGCACCAACACGCAGGCAAGTTCTTTCTACGTGGAAGACGGCTCGTATCTGCGGATGCAGAACCTGACAATTGGTTATACCCTGCCGGGTGAACTGCTGGGTAAACTGCGGATGCAGCGCCTGCGCGTGTCGGCTTCGGCAACCAACCTGTTCACGATCACCGGCTATCAGGGTCTGGACCCAGCAGTAGGTGGTGCGGCCGATACCAGCTTCGGTATCGACGTCGGAAACTACCCAATCACTCGGGGTTACAACTTCGGTCTTGGTATCACATTCTAACCTAACGTAAGTTCATGGGGAGGCCTGAACACCTCCTCCGTAGCTTACTCAGGCTATTCGTTTAACTTAATCAAAGATGATTCATAACATGAACTCTACTCTCAAAAAAGGTGCGGTGGCTGCAACCGTATCGCTGGGTTTGACGCTTATTGCGTTTGCCTGTAAAGACAACTTCCTGGAAATTCCACCAACCGGTGCCGTGTCATCGGCCCAGCTGACCAGCAAAAATGGTCTGGAAGGCTCCCTGATTTCGGTATACGCCATGTTGAACGGACGCGGTGGCCGGATGGCCAGTGCCTCCAACTGGGTATGGGGCAGTATCCGCGGTGGTGATGCCAATAAAGGTACTGAACCCGGTGATTTCAGTGATATCAACCCAATTCAGCGGTTTGCATACCTGTCAACACAGGGCGTAATCAGCGAGAAGTGGTCAGGTAACTTTGAAGGCGTTGCGCGGGCTAATGCCGTGCTTCGGTTGTTGCCTTCGGCTGACGCTGTGGTTTCTGCGGATGACAAAAAACGCATCGCTGCTGAAACTAAATTCCTGCGGGCTCATTACTACTTTGAACTCAAGCGTGGATTTGGTGATGCGGCTCCTTACGTTGATGAAAGCGTAGATTACGGCACCGGCATCGAAAAAGTAAAAAATGGTGTTGACCTGTGGCCGAAGATCGAAGCAGATATGAAGACTGCCTATACGGATCTGCCCGAAACGCAGGGTGCCGTTGGTCGGGTTAACAAGTGGGCTGCTGCGGCTTACTTAGCCAAAATCTATATGTATCAGAAGAAGTACACAGAGGCAAAAGCGCTGTACGATCTGATCATTGCTAATGGTAAAACGTCAAGTGGCCTGAAATATAGTCTGAATGCCAAGTATGCTGACGTGTTCAAGGCATCGAATGACAACAATGCCGAATCCGTATTCGCTATTCAGGCGGCCGCTAACACGGGTAGTGTAAACAATGCCAACCCCGAGTTTGACCTGAATTTCCCCTACAATACCGGTCCGAACGGACCGGGTAACTGCTGCGGATTTTTTCAGCCAAGTTTCGAATTGGGTAACTCATTCCGGGTAAACGCCAATGGCCTTCCACTACTCGATGGCTCATATAACACGGCTACCAATGAGTTGAAAACGGATATGGGGTTACTCTCGAGCGTCCCGTTCACGCCAGACGCTGGTACTGTTGACCCCCGATTAGACTGGTCGGTCGGTCGTCGTGGCATTCCATACTTGGATTGGCAGGACCATCCTGGTGCTGACTGGATTCGGAAACAGGATAATGGTGGTCCTTATTCGCCCAAGAAATACGCCTATTACAAAGCTGATAAGGGGTCACTTCAAGATAATAGCTCATGGACGCCAGGCTACACCGCCATTAATTTTACCATTATTCGCTTTGCTGACATCCTGCTAATGGCCGCTGAAGCTGAAGTAGAATTGGGTAATCTGGAAAAGGCCCGTACGTATGTTAACATGGTTCGTAGTCGTGCAGCTAATACCGCAGGGTTTGTGGTACGTGCTGATGGTAAACCGGCAGCAAACTATTTAATTAAAACCTATGACACCCCTTGGACTGACAAAACTGTAGCCCAAACAGCGGTACGGTTTGAGCGTAAGTTGGAATTATCAGGCGAAGGTCATCGGTTTTTTGACCTCGTACGCTGGGGTGTTGCCGCTCCAACAATTAATGCCTACTTAGCGTATGAAAGCACAAAATTGGCTGGTGCTTTGGGTGGTGCTACATTTACGCCCAATAAGAACGAAATATTACCTGTTCCACAAGGTCAGATTGACTTACAGGGTAGTGACGTGCTGAAGCAGAACCCTGGCTATTAGAAGAAGGATGTCTTGTAACAGGAAAGGGCAACCCAAAACTGGGTTGCCCTTTCCTGTTACAAGACATTTGAAAAGAAAATAATTAGCCAGGATGCGTACAATTACAGCAATATACAACACCAGAGCAGAGAATAGTCACTTCCCAGTTATCAGTTGTACTAGGACCTGTTGTAGTCTCTACCCACAAGTTATAGACATCCACACCAGCCTGTTTATTAAATTCATAAACTTGGGTACTGTTTTTACTCAAGTTTGGGGAATCAGGGTTACTCGGGTTGTTAGGACGTGACCATTGTCCTTGGTAGTTGGCAGTACCAATCCAACCATCAACCGAAGGAGAGTAGCCGTTAACAATTGAATCTTTCGGAATATACTTTACAGTACTGAAATTGTTAGCATCCTTCAGAATAAACCGGTTTGGCGTGTCTTTAGGGACACATACAATTGAGATCTTCGTGCCAGTTGCTACACCGGTAAAATCGAGCTTGTAAGCTCCATAATTATAATAGGAGTTAAGAGTAGTGTAGCTATCAGTAATAAAAGAGCCACAACCGTATGAGGCTAATTTAGCCTTACTGCTTGACTTCTGAGTAGGCGATACCTTGCTGTTATTATCATTAGAGCAGCCAAACATTAAACAAAAACATACAATAACTGCAATCTCAGAAAATAATAGTCTCTTGATCATGGTTTTGATTGTTTTAGTGTTAAAATGTTAGTTAAATAATGCGCGCAATGTGAATACTTTATAAGTCACTAAAATGTTTAAATATTTTCTGAAAAAATTTAACTTTTTATCTAACTGAAAAAAATTAGTAGAGTAAAAACAATAAAATACTATTTTTATGCTCAATATGAAACGTACGCTGTTCCAACTGTTCAATACCCTGATGGCCTGCATCGTGCTGCTTAGCAGTACGGGGTTCGGTCTGGTAGAGCGGTCGTGCCATATGCGTGGAAAAACGGTTTACCTGAGTTTAAAGCAAGCCGAAGCCAAACGTTGCGCGGCTGACCGGTTGGTATTAACACCGGCTGCAGGACAAACCCGTATTGAGAGAACCCCCTGCTGTGCGGATGAAACAACCTACGAAAACGTAGATGTTACCTCGTCGCTGACGCAACTGGTCGCTAAATTCCTGAAGACCGTGACTACTATGGTCACCGATGGGTTTGCGGCTGTTCTGGTCTGGCTGGTTGAAACAATGTTCGCTGCAAAGTCGTCAGTATCGCTGACGGTGCATGCTCCTCCATTACCCGCTGGCAGAACCCTGCTGGCACTTGTCCAGAGTCTCCTGATATAGCTTCTTGATTGAGTACGAGTGGCCGATGTCCTGTCAGACATGGGCTTTTTCTGTTAATTCTCAATCAGGAGCATAGATGCGTCTATTTCTTATTTTCTGGCTGTTAATCAGCCCGTTGCCGGCTATAGGTCAGGTTATTACCGGTCAGGTTATTGAGCGGGTCAATAACCAGCCAAAAGGATTGCCCGGGGCAACCGTTCGCTGGGATAGTACATCGGCCGGGACGCTCACCGATTCAAGCGGTCGGTTTACCCTAACGGCAGATGGTAAGTCAACCCGGCTTATCATCAGTTATGTCGGTTACCAGTCTGATACAGTGCTTGTTACAGGGCCAGATCGGGAACTAATGATTACTCTTAAGTCCAGCAATACACTTCAGGAAGTTGTGGTGCAGGGGACATCGTCGGAAATTGATCGGCTGAATCCCATTCAGACTGAATTATTGACGACCCGTACACTGGCTAAAGCTGCCTGCTGCAATCTTTCGGAGAGCTTCGAGACCAACGCGTCGGTTAGTGTGCAATATGCTGATGCCGTTACGGGTGCCAAACAGATTCAGTTTCTGGGCCTTGGCGGTCAATACGTGCAGACCAACGTGGAGAACATCCCTACTATCCGGGGGCTGGCGTCGACGTTTGGCCTGAACTATATTCCTGGCACCTGGATTACGTCCATCGACATAGGTAAGGGAGCCGGTTCGGTCGTGAACGGTTACGAATCCATGACGGGTCAGTTAAATATCGAACTGCAAAAGCCGGATGCGGCCGGTGTACCAGATAAAACCAAGCTGTTTCTTAATGGTTATGCGAATAGTTTTGGCCGGGTTGAAGGGAATATAAACTGGTCGAAGCCGGTGAATAAACGCTGGAGCGTTGGCGTGTTAGGTCACGGCAGTACGCTTCAAACCCGCACCGATGCTAATCACGACGGATTTCTGGACCTTCCGCTTTATACACAGGTTAATGGAATCAATCGCTGGAAGTACTCGTCTGACCGATTTATGGCGCAGTTTGGGGTGAAGGCTCTGTATGAAAACCGGCTTGGCGGACAAACGGATTTTACTGAGAACATGCGCGGAACCACGCAGGCGTATGGGTTTGGGAATACCACGAAGCGGTACGAGTTCTTCTCTAAAACGGCTAAACTGTATCCTGATAAGCCATATAAAGGGCTGGGCCTGATTCTGAACGCGGTTCGGCATGAGCAGAACTCTTATTTTGGCTTTATACCTTATAATGGTCGGCAGCAGACGCTGTATGGCAACCTGATCTATCAGTCGATCATCGGTACAACAAATCACACCTACAAAGCGGGTTTGAGTTACCTGCTCGACGATTACCGTGAGCAATATAAAGATACGCTGCTGACCCGTACGGAGTCGGTGCCGGGTGCCTTTATGGAGTATACGTACAATTATCCCGAAAAGCTGACGCTGGTGCTGGGGGGCCGGTTCGACTATCACAATTTGTTTGGGCCGCAGTTTACGCCCCGGCTTCATCTGAAATATAACCTGACGAACCAGCTTGCCCTGCGGGTATCGGCCGGGCGCGGCTTCCGGGTGCCGAACCCATTAGCCGAGAATTATGGCTTGCTGGTCAGCTCACGGGAGGTGATGTTCGTAGGTAAAATTACCCCTGAAATAGCCTGGAATTACGGGCTAAGCCTGACAAACGATTTTCTGCTGGCGGGCAAAAAAGCAACCCTGATTCTCGATTATCACCGAACCGACTTTCAGAATCAGTTGGTTGTCGATCTGGAGCACTGGCGCCGACTGTATTTCTACAACCTCCAGGGGAAGTCGTTCGCCAACAGTGCTCAGATTGAACTGAACTACCAGCCAGCGAAGCGGATGGAGGTTAAACTGGCCTACCGTTATTTCGACGTACGCCAGACGATGGGTGTGCCCTACGGCGAGTCGATTTTGTTCCCCAAAATGATGATCAGCCGTGACCGGGTGCTGATGAATGCGGGCTACGCGCTGCCGTTTGATCGGTGGAAGTTTGATGCCACGCTGCAATGGAATGGCCCCAAACGCATTCCATACCTGTTTGGTCGTCAGGAGAACACCAGTTATGCACAGATGCCTGTGGCTACGGCACCCGGCTTCGTTAACACGAATGCTCAGGTAACGCATACGTTTCGCAGTGGAATGGCCGTCTACCTCGGTGGTGAAAACCTGACCGGTTTCCGGCAACCGAACCCAATTGTTGCGGCTGACAACCCGTTCGGACCTGATTTCGATGCCGGTAGTCGCGTTTGGGGACCCGTTACCGGACGTATGGTCTACGTGGGCGTCCGGTATAAACCAACCCTCTAATCTGATTGGTAACCGATGATACTTCATATCAAAAATATGGTCTGCGGGCGGTGTCGGCGCGTAGTGCGTGAGTCACTGGAAGGCCTGGGGCTGACCGTTACCCGCGTCGATCTGGGCGAGGCCGACGTTGACCCGTTACCGGCTCGTGTGTCGCTTGCAGATGTGCGCCGGGTTTTACAGGACAATGAGTTTGACCTGCTCGACGACCGGAAAACAGTGCTGATCGGGCACCTTAAAACGCTGATAATTCAGGAAATACACGACCAACGGGGAGCGAAGCCAGTGCATCAGAATTTCTCGGACTTCCTGGCCGAAAAGACCGGTTATGAGTATTCATATTTAAGCGCCCTGTTCTCCTCAACCGAGGGAATGACGATTGAGAAGTATATCATTGCCCAGAAAATTGAAACGGTAAAAGAACTGCTCACCTATGGCGAGACAAGTCTCAATGCTATTGCGTTTCGGTTGGGCTACAGCAGCGTTCAGCACCTGTCGAATCAATTTAAACAGGTTACCGGGCAAACACCGGGCGCGTTCCGGCAGGGGAGAGGCCAACAACGGCGCGGTTTGGACGAAGTTACGTCGTGAAATGTTATACAAATGAGGGACAATTCTGTAAAACTCCCGCAGGGAACAACAGGTACCTTTGTTATCGTAAACTGACGTTAAGACTATGATTCATACCTATAAACTCGACGGCATGCACTGCGGCAGCTGTGTGGCTCGCGTTCAGAATGCGCTGGAACAGGTCGAGGGTGTTAAAAAAGCTATTGTGTCGCTTAACCCGCCCGAAGCGGTTGTAAACATGAACGGGCATATCGATACCGGCGTGCTGAACAAAGCCGTACAGTCGGCGGGGGCCTATTCCTTGTCGGACGAGGTAGAGGTAATCGACACGATGGGGCAGCGCAGTCAGGCAGTTATGCATGGGCATACCCGGACAATGGCACCCCCGGCTCAGTTCGCTGATGTGCCTGATGCGGCCATTGCCACGGGTACTGCCGAGCCGTCGGTTACAACGTATAAACCCCTGCTGATTATTCTGGCGTACATTCTCGGCGTAACGGCGCTGGTTGAGATTCGGGGTGGGGCCTTTGACTGGATGCGGGCTATGAACACCTTTATGGCCGGGTTCTTCCTGACGTTCTCCTTCTTCAAACTGCTGGACATTCCCGGTTTTGCCAGCAGCTACCGCATGTATGATATCGTAGCGAAGCGCATCCCGGTGTATGGCCGGGTTTACCCATTTATCGAACTGGCGCTCGGTATAGCTTACCTGACGGCCTGGAACCCCGTTGTTACTAACCTCACTACGCTTGGTGTGATGGGTATCAGCCTGGTTGGGGTGGTACAAAGTGTGTTGACTAAAACTAAAATCCGCTGTGCCTGCCTGGGATCAGTATTCAATCTGCCCATGACAACGGTAACTATCGTGGAAGACGGGTTGATGATCGCTATGGCCGGGGCGATGCTGTTGATGTTTTTATAAACAATTTTCTACCCTATAAACTCGAATCAACGTATGGAAACTTCCATGTCTCAATCGCATACCGATACCTGTTTCGAATGCGCTGAAGCCTGCGAACGCTGCGTCACGGCCTGCATCCTGTCGCACGATGAAGACAGTAAACACCACGACCTGACGCTGTGTATTCAGCTTTGTCGTGACTGCGCCGACATCTGTACGCTTTGTGGTCGATTAGAAGCACGTAGCTCTCAATTTATGAAATCATACATGAGAGTCTGCATTGAAGCCTGTGAGGCCTGCGCAACTGAGTGCGAAAAACACGCTGACCACTTCGCCCACTGCAAAGCCTGCGCTGAGACCTGCCGCAAATGCGCCGAAGAGTGCCGGAGCATGGTGGCTATGTGAGTTTTTGGTTTGTCGCTATTCACGCGGATAGTGATAAACTACAAGGCGTTTCAGTAGACGCGTTATGAGAAGTTTGCCTTTCGTTTACCCTTTCAGTCTGACCAGAACAGGCACAAAATTTGCAACTAATTCGTTATCAAATCACTATCTGTAAACCGAACATACCATGAACCGCTCCGCCTTTTTTCTGACTATCGCCAGTTTGTTTATGGCCACTACCAGCCTGAAAGCTGAAGATGGCACCAAGGAAGTTAAGATTAAAACATCGTCTATCTGTGAGATGTGCAAGGAGCGCATTGAACGCAATCTCTCTTTCGAGAAAGGCGTGAAAGAAGCCGATCTGGACATAAAAACGAAGGTTGTAACCATTAAATACAATCCGAAAAAAACGGATGTTACGAAGTTAAAAGCCAACATTACCAAAACCGGCTACGATGCCGATGAGGTCGTTGCCGATCCTGCCGGTTATGCTAAACTGCCGTCCTGCTGCAAGAAAACGAGCAGCATGATGCATCAGTAGGTCATACAGCAAACCGTTACGGTGGAAGATTTCCCTGAGCAGGCGATTAAATCGCCTGCTCAGGGTTTATTTTTGCTCCATGATTTACGAAAATACCCTGTCGTTTGCCCGACAGCTTGACCAGCAGGACCCCTTGCGGCTGTTCCGTGACCGGTTTCATATTCCCTGGCATCACGACCGCAACGCCATTTACTTCTGCGGAAATTCGCTGGGACTACAGCCGAAAGCCGCCCGCGACGCTGTTAATCAGGCACTGGGCGTCTGGCAAAACCTGGGAGTTGAGGGTTGGTTCACCGAGCCTGACCCCTGGCTGACCATCCACAAACGCTGCCAGCCGCTGCTCGCCGAAATCGTAGGCGCAAATCCGCTCGAAGTGGTACCAATGAACAACCTGACGGTCAATATGCACCTCATGTTAAGTTCGTTTTACCAACCGGCGGGGCAGCGCACAAAAATTCTCACAATTGGCGGTGATTTTCCGTCGGATCAATACGCCTTTGAAACTCATATTCAACAGCGCGGACTGAACCCGGCCGATACCCTGATTGAGCTATTTCCCCGCGAGACGCCGGACGCAGAGCCGGAATACACCTGGCGAACAGAAGATATACTGAACGCCATTGACCGGCATCACGAGTCGCTGGCTCTGGTGTTGATGAGTGGACTGCACTACTACACGGGTCAGGTACTTGCTATGCGGGCCATCGCCGAAAAAGCCCGGCAGTACGGTATTACGATTGGGTTCGATCTGGCCCATGCCATTGGCAATGTGCCTTTACAACTACACGACTGGGGCGTCGATTTCGCCTTTTGGTGTTCGTACAAATACCTCAATTCAGGGCCGGGGGGCGTTTCGGGTGTGTTTGTTCACGCGAAACACCATGACAAAAACCTACCCCGGCTGGCGGGCTGGTGGGGATACGACGAGGCCCGGCGGTTTGAGATGACCAAAGGCTTTGTGCCGGAGCCGGGCGCAGCGGGCTGGCAGTTGGGCACCCCCATTATACTGGCAATGGCCCTGCATCAGACGGCTCTGCAACTTACCGCCGAAGCGGGTATGGAAAACCTGCGCCAGAAAAGCGAACGGCTCACGGGCTACCTCGAATTCGTTATTCAGCAATCCGGTCTGCCCATCACGCTAATGACACCCCGGAATCCAGTGGAGCGCGGCTGTCAGTTATCGCTGCTGGTTCGGGAAAACGGCAAGGCGCTCTTCGACTATCTGGCCAGTCAGGGCATCATCGGTGACTGGCGCGAACCGGACTGTATTCGGCTGGCACCCACACCATTGTATAATACGTTTGAGGAGGTCTGGCAGGTTGGCGAGTCGCTACGGCGCTTCATCGGGCGCAACTGACGAACTGCCTGCCCGCTGCGCCGGGTTTGTCATTTCCCGTTCCTGCCGCTCTTTGGTGTATAGGTAAGCGCCCCGAAACATATTGTGGATGGCGGCCTCAAGGTCATCCCAGGCGTCATCCCGACTGAGATCCAGGCCAAAAACAAGGCGCTTTTGCTGCGTCAGAAATGTGAGCAGTGTCATGGCACTGTTAATAATGGCCGCAAAAGCCCGTCCGTGTCTGGTATTAAGCAGGGTAGCCAGTTCGTCAACCATCACCTGATACCGCTGTTCTTTCTCCGTGCTTGCAGCATTGGACGTGCTCATTGGGTCCATCAGCGTAGCCTTCAACAGCGCCTGCGCTTCGGTGTTCTGCCGCAGGAGACGATACTCGCTGATGGCATATTTACAGCACGCATCGAAAACAACGTCGAGCGGAGCTGACCGTAATGCGTTGATGTCTAATTGAGGGGGAGAGGCAATTGGCTTCGACCGTTGCATATAGGCGTCGCGCAACCCATCCAAGCTGCCAAAATAGCGGTAAATCAGTATTTTGTTAACACCAGCCCGGCTGGCAATGCGGTTTATGCGAACACGGTCAATCCCTTCTTCGACTATTATCTGACCAACAGCATCAATTAACCGTTGTTCGGTTTGGGCACGATTACGGGGCATGGAGAAAAGAGAAGTCGTTACTTTAAGTTACTCTGCAAGCTAACAACAGGCATCCAATCAACAAACAATCATTTGTTATGACTTATCCAACGGTAGGTTACTTAAGAAAAGAACATTTCGACGCAGCCCTTCCAGCTTGGTCCGCTTCACCGCCGAACGTCGAAATACTTCGCGAAACACCTCTTCGGTAATTTCCTCCCAGTCGCTTTTGGTGAACGCGCTAAGAGCCGGATTCAAGTCGAACTCAGGCGTTTTATGGGGTTTGGCAAACCGGTTCCACGGACAGACGTCCTGACAGATGTCGCAGCCAAAAGCCCAGTTCTGAAATTTGCCGCTCACCTCGGCCGGAATGGCTTCCTTTAATTCAATGGTAAAATAGGAGATGCATTTGCTGCCATCCACAACATACGGTTCGCTGATGGCGTCGGTGGGGCAAACATCGATACAGCGGGTGCAGGTGCCGCAGTAATCAGCAATTGGGCCATCCGGCTCCAAGTCGAGGTCCAGAATCAGTTCACCAATGAAAAAGTACGAACCGATTTCACGGTTAATCAGATTGGAGTGCTTCCCGACCCAGCCCGTGCCCGCCCGTTTAGCCCAGGCTTTGTCCATTACGGGAGCCGAATCGACAAACGCCCGGCCACCTACTTCACCAATCTCATCCTGAATAAACTGGAGCAGATCTTTCAGCTTATCTTTCAGAACAAAATGATAGTCGGTGCCATAAGCGTACTTGGCGATTTTATAGTCATCGTCACCTTCAGGCAGGCGCGTTTCGGGATAATAATTTAGCAGAACGGTTACCACCGATTTGGCATCATCGACTAACAAACGGGGGTCCAGCCGTTTATCGAAATGATTAGCCATGTAGTTCATCTGGCCATTCATGCCATTTTTCAGCCAGGTTTCCAGTCGCGGGGCTTCGTCTTCCAGAAAGTCAGCTTTGGCCACACCACAAAAGTCGAAGCCCAGTTCGGTGGCTTTGGCTTTAATCAATGCTGTATGGTTAATTCGTTGTGACACAGTCAGTGTATTCTTACCTATAGAACCGAATCGACCGGCGAAAAAATCCCTGAAATCAACCCTGCTTAATGCCGCTAAAAGGGTGTCAACTTGTCAGCAGCGCTGGTTTTGGCCTGTTAATTGCCCATATTTGCGCGTATGTTTTGGAAGCGAAAGAGGCCAACAGCTATGAACGATAACGACATTTTGAACGAAGAACCACAGCCCGCAGATACCCCAACTGACAATGTAACCGAGTCTGCATCGGACACCCTGACCACAGACGAAGCTGTCAATGTAAACGGCGGCACGGCCGGGACCGAAACGGGCACAGCCGAAAACGGAGCGGAAACGGCCGATAAAGCCGACGCTAAAGACCGGGAAATTGCCGAACTGAAAGATAAGTACCTCCGGCTCTATGCCGATTTTGAGAATTTCCGTCGGCGGACAGCCAAGGAAAAACTCGACCTTATTGCCAGTGCCAACGAAAGCCTGCTGGTGGCGTTGCTGCCCGTTGTGGACGACTTTGAGCGGGCAAAGCAGTCGCTGGAAACTTCAACCGACGTGGCAACGTTGAAAGAGGGGGTCAACCTGATTCAGAACAAGTTAGTGAAAACCCTCGAAGGGAAAGGCCTGAAGCCGATGGTGGCCAAAGGCGAGGTATTCGACGCTGATCTGCACGAATCGGTTACCCAATTTCCCGCCCCGAGCGATGACATGAAGGGTAAGGTTATCGACGAAATTGAAAAGGGGTACTACCTGAATGACAAAGTGATTCGCTTTGCGAAAGTGATTATAGGCAGCTAATGGCTACGAAACGAGATTATTACGAAATACTGGGCATCGACAAATCGGCGTCGGCGGATGATATCAAGAAGGCTTATCGCAAGATGGCCATTAAGTATCACCCGGATAAAAATCCCGACGATCCTACGGCGGAAGACAAGTTCAAAGAGGCCGCCGAAGCCTACGACGCCCTGAGTGATCCCCAGAAAAAAGCCCGGTATGACCAATATGGCCATGCGGGTATGGGTGGCGCGGCCAGTGGCGGAGGTTACGGACCGGGTGGCCCGTCGATGGACGATATTTTCAGTCAGTTTGGCGATATTTTTGGCGACGATACGCCGTTTGGTTCATTCTTCAACCGGGGGTCCGGCGGGGGTGGGCAGCGGCAGCGCGTTCGGCGCGGCTCGGATCTGCGTATCAAACTGAAGCTCGATTTGCAGGAGATTGCCAATGGAGCCGATAAGAAAATTAAGGTAAAACGGCATGTTACCTGCGATACCTGCGGGGGCAACGGCTCTAAAAATGGCACCGCCGTCCAAACCTGTACCACCTGTAACGGCACCGGCCAGACGCGTAAAGTGGTGAATACCATGCTCGGGCAGATGGTGTCTACCAACACCTGTTCGACCTGTAATGGCGATGGAAAAATCATTACCGACCGTTGCGACGTTTGTTTTGGCGAGGGCCGTGTGTTGCAGGAAGACGTTATTCCGCTTAAAATTCCGGCTGGCGTTGCCGAAGGAATGCAGCTTTCGGTACAGGGTAAGGGGAACGTACCACCCCGTGGTGGTGTAGCCGGAGACCTGCTGATTGTGGTTGAAGAGGAGGAAGACGAGGACCTGAAGCGCGATGGCAGCAACGTGGTGTACGATCTATACATCAACTTTGTTGATGCGGCTTTAGGCACCAGTTCTGAAGTGCCGACCATTGACGGCCGGGCACGGATTACCCTTGAACCGGGTACGCAGAGTGGTAAAATTCTGCGCCTGAAAGGAAAAGGAATTAAGGAATTGAATGGCTATGGCCGGGGTGACCAGTTGATTCATGTCAACGTCTGGACGCCGAAAGTGTTGTCGGCCGATGAGCGGAGCATTTTGGAGAAACTTCGTAATTCGCCCAACTTCCATCCGAAGCCCAACAAGAATGACAAGGGCTTCTTCGAGAAAATGAAAGATTTCTTCCACGGATAAGTACAGCTACCCCCGCTATAAAAGCACAAAAGCCCGGTCATTACGACCGGGCTTTTGTGCTTTTATAAACTCCGAAATCCTACCCCAGCGCGTTCAGATGCTTCTGGAAGATAGCATCGTACTTGGTGGCGGCTGCCGTTTGTTTAGCCGCTTTACAGGCTTCGACTATCGTTTGCAAACTATACAGGTCGCCGTTGGTATCGCCGAACCGTCGACCGGTTTCCTTATAGTAAGTCAGGTTCTGGTCGGCCCGTTTGGCAATTGTATCCGCAATTTCCAGCGCCCGTTTGGGGTCGCCCAGCGTGAACAGGAACCGCACGTAGTTAGCTGAAATCTGGTCGAAAGGCACGCTGCTATCCGGCATCACCTTCAACGAGTGGTCCAGTACTTCTTTAGCCTTTGCCTGGTTTCCTTCCTGAATCAATTCGTCAATCAGTTTGAAGAACGCGATCCGGCCACCCAGGAAAGCTGTTTCAAACCCTTCGTGTGGGTAATAGGTGTTCGGGTTATTGACATCGCGCCAGAAGGTTTTGTGCATCATGTTGTCGTACATAATGTTTGCGTTCACAAAACCGTCTTTCGCTTCGGCAATGCCCGCTGGTAAAAGCCGGAAAGCATACCCCTCTAATTGCATGTGCTCCTTCAGGTTCAGGTAATTATCGCCCCCGAGCGTGGCGGAGAAATAGATGGGCCGCTGCCAGTTATTGGTGGCAATAATATCGAGCATAATCAGGTCCGGCTTGTAAAGGTCCTTTTTACCGATAGTCCATGTCAGCGTATCCGGCACGTACTGCTGCATGTCAGCAGGGACAAAGCCAGCTTTCTGCACGGCCGCTTTGTCGATAGGCAGGAACAGCACCGACGAGGGCAGAACGCTGGTCATCTCACCCGTAGTGAGCGGCACCTGCACCGCCTGACTGTTCTGTTTCACCAGACTGATGTACTGCTTCAGGTCGATACCGTTCTTAACGGCCGGAACTTCATAGAACGGCACAATGTCATTTTTACCTTCCGAGAAGTTGGCGTAATCCAGCGAAATGGGCAGCGCATCGGACTGGTAGGTTTTGCGCTTCATCTGCTGAATGTACCAACTCGTGCCGAGCAGACTCAGGTTACAAACGCGCACATCGGTGCGGAAGCCTTCCACCTCCTGAACGTACCAGAGCGGGAAGGTATCGTTATCGCCCCCGGTGAACAGAATGGCATTCGGTGCGCAGGAATTCAGCAGGTTTTTCGCGAAATCGACGGAATGATACCGGTGATTTCGGTCATGATTATCCCAACTTTTAGCGGCCATCATTACCGGTACCAGCAAACAGACACCGGCTACGGTAGCATTGCGGGTAAAATCATTTTTCAGATACGCCCGAACGCCCTCGGCAATCGCCATAACGCCCAGTCCCAGCCAGACCGCAAAGAAATAGAACGATCCGACGTAGATGTAATCCCGTTCGCGGGGTTCCTGCGGGGGTGAGTTAATGAAAATCTGCAGGGCAATCCCGGTGAAGAAGAACAGCATGCCTACCACCAGAAAGTCGCGCCGACGCCGGGAATACTGAAACACAATCCCGAACAGCCCCAATAAAAACGGCAGCATATAAAAGTTGTCGTGGGCTTTGTTGGCTTTCAGCAAGTCGGGTGCACCGGCATCCGACGACCAGGGCAGCAGGTAACCGGCTCCTTCCTCATCACTGTCCCGGCCGGCAAAATTCCACATCAGATACCGCCAGTACATATGCCCTAACTGATGGCTGAACAGGAACTTCAGGTTATCGCCCATGGTGGGTTTTTTTCCTTCGGGCAGGTTCAGCATCTGGCGATAAAGCTGCGCGTGACCGGCCTGCGTGCTCCCCAGACGAGGAAACAGCATTTCGTCGCCCGGCTCATAAATGTACTCAGGCCGATGATCATAGACGATGTATTTGTTACCTTCCTTACGGTACATCGGCGCACCCTGTTTCTGGTCGACGGGTCGGGCCATAAACGACGGCCCATAGGCCAGTGAGCGGCTGCCGTACTGCTCCCGCTTCAGGTAGGACAGGAAGTTGAGCGCGTCGCTGGGGTCGTTTTCGTTAATTGGCGGATTGTAACCCGCCCGAACCAGCACCTGAACGTACGTACTATACCCAATCAGCACAAAAGCCAATGCCAGCAAACCCGTATTGAGAATCGTTCGGCCGCGCCGGGCCGACCAGATAATACCGGCCACAATGGCCCCCAGAAAGACGATCACAAAGAACAACGTACCCGATCCGAAGGGCAGACCGATATTGTTAACAAAGAATCGTTCAACGGCAAAGGCCATGGTCGGTAAACCCGGAATAATACCGGCATTGATGATTGCCAGTACCACTAAACCGCCAAAAGCCGCCAGTACCCCGCCCCAGAAGGTAACGTTCTTGGTTTTTTTGTAGTAATAGATTAAGCCCAGCGCAGGCAGCGTTACTAAGTTCAGTAAGTGAACGCCAATGGAAATACCGGTCAGGAAAGCGATGAAAATCAGCCAGCGGTTAGCGGCCGATTCGTCCTCAATGCGCTCCCAGGCAAACGCGGCCCAAACAACGATGGCCGTAAAAAACGACGACATCCCGTATACTTCGGCTTCTACGGCCGAGAACCAGAACGTATCCGAAAAGGTGTACGCTAACGCCCCAACGGCACCTGCACCCAGCACCAGGATTGTGTCGGCGCGGCTATAAGTAGCTTCGGCTTTGTCTACCAGTTTCCGGGCCAGCATGGTGATGGTCCAGAACAGAAACAGAATGGTGAACGCGCTTGCCAGCACCGAAACCATGTTAACCCAGTAAGCCACTTTGGTCAGATCGCCAAGGGCAAACAGGGAAAAAAGCCGTCCCAGCAACAGAAAGAATGGCGCGCCGGGTGGGTGTGGTACCTGAAGTTTGAACGAGCAGGCAATGAATTCGCCACAGTCCCAGAAACTGGCAGTACGCTCTACGGTCATTGTATAGGTAACGAGCGCGACGGCAAATACAGCCCATCCAGTCAGGGTGTTCAGGCGTTTGAACGGATTCGGCGCATTCGGTCGGGACGCGTCAGCCGGGATTGCCGTTGCGCCGGGCCGACCCGGCCGGGTTTCGCTTGATTGCATAAAAACAGGGAATTAACGAACAGTTGCCACTTTTGTGTAGGCCAAAAATAGCAAAATAAAACCCGTCCGGGGCCGGACGGGCTGTTAAAGTTTGTTAAGCTACCCTCCCCCAACCCCTCTCCTTCGAAAGAGGAGGGACTTGACTTGTCCCTTTTACAGCCCCTCTCCTTTCAAGGGAGAGGGGTTGGGGTGAGGTTTATACCTTATAAAAAATCCACTTCGACAGTTCGCGGTACGTCGTCTTTTTGCCGTACATCAGAATACCAACGCGGTAGATGCGAGCGGCCAGCCAGATGGTGCCCATAAAGCCCAGTACGACTAAGATCATCGACAGGGCAATTTCCCAGACCGGTACGCCAAACGGAATCCGTACCATCATAATAATTGGTGAAGTGAAGGGAATCATCGACATCCAGAACGCCAGAGTACCATCGGGTTCACGCATTACGAACTGGGCCATTGCAATCGAAAAAATGATGGGGATGGTCAGTGGCATCATAAATTGCTGCGTATCAGTTTCGTTATCTACAGCTGCGCCAATGGCCGCAAACAGAGCACTATACATGAGGTAGCCACCCAGAAAGTAGAACAGAAAACAGGCAATGATTAATGGCGCATTCAGCGTACCAAGTGCCGACAGGCCCGCCGATACAAAACTGGTCCGGCTGGCCGGCGTCACCGTAGGCACGGTATTGGCCGGTTTGGTTGTCTGTTGACTCACTTGGGCCGAAGGAGCTTTATCCTGCGGGAGTAGCTTCGCCGTGACGGAACTCAGTCCGGTTGTTAGCAGAATCCAAAGCAGAAACTGGGTCAAACCCACTAAGGCGACACCCGTAATTTTGCCCGCCATCAGCTGATACGGTTTCACTGACGAAATAATTACCTCAACAATTCGGTTGGTTTTTTCTTCCAGCACCCCCCGCATCACTTGAGCACCGTAGATGAAAATAGAAATGTAGATGGCGAAAGCACACAGGTACCCCACAGCCGTAGCCGCTCCCGAACTGCTGTCTTTTTCGCCGGCATCGCTCAGGCTGTAGGTATCGGCACTCACATCAACTTTAGTATTGTCCAGCACCTCCTGCGTAATACCCGCCCGCATGAGTTTCAGGTTTTCCAGTTTCTGCTCAACGGCCTTTTCAATACCATCCTTCACATCTAAGCTGACGTTTTTTTCAGCGTAAATTTTGAGGGTCTTCGGATTGGCTTCAATGGTTTTTGGAATGTGAACCAGCACGTCGTAGCCGCTTTTGGCGAAGTTTTTCTTGGCTTCAGCCACGGGCATATTCACAAACTGGTACGTCAGGGCTTTGGTCTTTTTGAAGGATGAACCGAAGAGGCCGCTTTCGTCAATTACCTCCACCTTTTTCTCGTCGACGGAGCGGGCCGCAAAATAGGCGGGCAGGATAAACAGAGCCGACAGTAGTATGGGCGTCAGAATGGTCATCACCAGGAATGACTTTTTGCGCACCCGTACTAAGTATTCCCGTCTGATAATCAGTAAAATAGTGTTCATGAGGAAGGTATGAGATTAGGCCGGTACTTCGCCGACGGCCTGGATGAAAATGTCGTTCATACTGGGGATATTCTCACCAAAGGAGCGTACCGCTACCCGGTCGATCAGGGCACGGACAAGTTCGTTCACGGCCGCATCGGGCGGAATTTTGATGTTTGTTTGCCGGAAGCCGTCTTCCAGTTCGTAGGTCGAAACAACGTCGAAGGCAGACGGGAGTTCTGCCAGTGATCCCTGATACTCTACGCGGTAGGTATGCGTTTTAAACTGCTCTTTGATTTCTTTTTTCGTACCGTCGAGTACCTTGTGCGAACGGTGAATCAGGGCTACGTTATCGCACAATTCCTCCACCGATTCCATGCGGTGGGTCGAGAAAATGATGGTGCTGCCCCGGTCGCGAAGTTCCAGAATTTCGTCTTTGATCAGGTTTGCATTGATCGGGTCGAAGCCGGAAAAAGGCTCATCCAGAATGATCAGATCCGGCTCATGCATCACCGTCGCCACAAACTGCACTTTTTGCTGCATACCCTTGGAGAGGTCCTGCACCTGCTTGTCCCACCAGGTCTTGATGTCGAACTTGATGAACCACGTTTTCAGTTTCTCCATCGCCTGCTTCTCGTTCAGCCCTTTGAGTTGCGCCAAGTACAGCAGTTGCTCACCCACCTTCATTTTCTTGTACAAGCCGCGCTCTTCGGGCAGGTAGCCAATGCGCTTAATGTGACTTGGGTTCAGTTCTTCGCCCCCCAGCAGTACGTGGCCCGAATCGGGAGCTGTGATCTGGTTAATAATGCGGATGAGTGAGGTTTTACCGGCACCATTCGGGCCGAGTAACCCAAAAATAGATCCTTTGGGTACCGACAGACTCACATCGTCCAGGGCCCGGTGCTGGGCATACTGTTTCACGATGTGATGTGTTTCGAGGATGTTCATGAATCGTGTTTAGGTTGTGATGATCAAAAGTACAGTTTACCGAAGCGGGTAGTGCCGTATTGTGATGAAGCATTGCCAATGATACATAAACGGCCAAAAAACGGCAACACCTGAAAAAGAAAACGGGTGACTCTGGGTCACCCGTTTAGAAAGGCACTACTGGAATAGCGTGTTGTCGCCAGTGACGGTTAAAATTGTTTAGGCGGAGTAGGAGGCAGTATGCCATCTGAGTAATAATCCCGAACCTGAAATAGAAGCAGCAAAAACAGCAGCCCTAACAGGATGCCGATCACACTAAACGAAAAGATACCACCGACAATGCTGAGCAGTTGTGCATAATAACTAAATACCCAGCCCTGCCGCTTGCGGTTGAATAACCCTGGCAACGCCAATGCCCGCAATACAGTCGTGGCAATGCTGAACACAATGCCAATAGTATATAAAGCCCCGTATCCATAACCGGCAACAGAAGTAAACCAGGCACCTACACCGAGTAAAGCCAGAATGGCAGGCAGAGCCAGAATGAGCAGCACGAGCGAAACAATAGGCCAGTACTTGACGAATCCTTCACGAAATTCCACCGGAAATTGAAACGGGGCTTTCGTCGTAAAATATGGGGCCAGTTCTGGTTCGAGAATAGCTGACTGTGTCATACGTTATAGGGTTTTTAGGTAGTTTACTAAACTGGTATTCAGCTACAACCTATGCTATTATGCCACAACTGCCAAAAAACATTTATTAAACGGTAGTCATACTTCAACCGCCCGTTCAGCACCCGTAGCTAATGGTATGAATTCGCCTTCCCATTTAGAGATAATGCAGGTAGCCACGGCATTCCCCACGACGCTGGTAGCCGAACGGCCCATATCCAGCACCTGATCGATGCCCAGCAGCAATGCCAGACCCTCGATGGGCAGGTTAAACATCGACATGGTACCGGCAATCACCACAAGCGATGCTCTGGGAACACCCGCAATGCCCTTGGAGGTAATCATTAGGGTCAGCATCATGGCAACCTGCTGCTCAATGGATAAGTGAATACCGTAGGCCTGGGCAATAAAGGCCGTCGCGAAGGTCATGTACAGCATAGACCCGTCGAGATTGAACGAATAGCCAAGCGGCAGCACAAAGGAGATGATCCGTTCCGAGCAGCCGAATTTGCGCAGGGCTTCGATTGTTTGCGGAAACGATGCCTCCGAACTCGCCGTGCTGAACGAAAGCACCACCGGACTGCGGATTGTAGTCAGGAGTTTACCGTAGGGAATACCGACTACCAAGCATATTACCCACAGCACTACGAACAGAAAGAATAACAGCCCGCCAAAGAAGCATAAGATCAGGTAGGCGTAACCCGAGAGAATGCTTAACCCCTGCTGCGCTACCACGGCGGCAATCGCACCCAGAACGCCGTACGGAGCAAAAGCCATCACATACGAAGTTACTTTGAACATGATGTGCGACAGAGCGTCAAGCGCTTTAATCATGATTTTGCCCTTTTCGCCTATAGATCCTACAGCAATACCGAAAAAGATACTGAACACCACAATTTGCAGAATCTCATTGTTGGCCAGCGAATCGGCAAAGCTTGTCGGGAAAATATGGGTAATGAAGTTCTCGAAGGTCAATTTTGCCGTTTCAATGCCCGTATCAGTTCCTTTTGGCGGTAACGGCAGTTTCATTACTTCACCCGGCTTCAGGATATTTACCACCAGCAGGCCCACCAGCAGCGACAGGATCGTGGCGAAGTAGAAGTACCCTAATGTCTTCAGACCGATCCGGCCGACTACCTTGAAGTCGCCCAATTTGGCAATGCCAACGACCAGCGTGGCAAATACCAGAGGACCGATAATCATTTTGATCAGGCGTAGAAAAACTTTCGAGAGAATATTCAGGTCCGTACCCGAGAATCCCGAGTCAGTAGCCGGGAAGAAGTAGCCGATCAGAATCCCGAAAACCATGCCCAGAAAGATACGGGTGGTCAGGTTAGGTAGTTTCATGCGCGATAAGTCAGAAAAGTTAGGTGATAAGTGGGCGACAAGGCGGTAATGGATGCGCTCAGACGGCTTACCACAAAAATAGCCTAAATAGCCCGCCCGCAAAACGCCGACTACCCGTAGCCTGTAGTTCACTTACTAAATAGCGCTATTGGCATACAATAATTGGCTGGCGTCAGAGCGGGCATTTACTTTAACTCATCATAAATCGCCGTTACCCTGTTATCGGTTGAAAATCCGGCGGTAAATGGGCTTACGATACGCGAACTGAAGCCATAGTAAAGGATAAAACAGGTAGTCGGTGAGCAGGAATGGGGTACGAAAACTGATATCATCAACGATTAGGGTGTGGCCGTGCTCATCCCGCAACAGCCGGTGACGGTGTTGCCAGTAAGCCAGAAAAAAAGGAAGCTTCGTGCCTTCGTCGATGAAGAAGATTTCGTCGGCATCGTCCGTTGCTCCAATGGTTTGCTGGTCAACAATCAGACTGATCCAGTCCTGTTTGAAAACGAAAAAATTAAGCCGTAGATGAACGACGTCGCCTTTCAGACACCCATCAAACCGCACTACCTCTACGGGCGGAAAGGGTGGACTTAACTGATCGAACAACGCCCGGTCGAAACCAGCCCAGACATGTTGAACGGATGGCGCTACGCTCGTCTTAAGAATAAGATGCATGATGGGGCAATTCAGGTAAATAAAGGCAGTTACAAGCTAATGCCGAATAATAAATAGATTGATTACAAGTAGGATACACTGTTCTTAAGTATCAATTTAGGTGCCGATTCTTAAATATCCCTCTTTATAACTTTGTAAACTACTTGTGTATGACTTACTTTTCCTCCGCATCGACAACTACACGCACAGCACCTACCGAATGGCCGCCCCTGCGGCTCTACCTCCGCGACAGCGGTCGGCAATCGTATCCCGTCGATCAGTTAGTGTATCTCCAGGCCGTTGCTAATTACAGCTGGCTGAACTGGATGGATGGTCAGCGGATGCTGATGCCCCGTACCTTAAAGTATTACACGCCCAAGCTTCCCGCCGATTGTTTCATCCGGCTTCACCGCAGTTGCGTCGTTAATTGCCGGTTCGTTACACGGCTGGAGCGCACGGAAGCCGGTGGACTTGTCTATCTCTCTACAGGCGAAATTTTGCCCGTATCACGTCGGCGTTGGACCAGCGTTCGGCGTCTGCTGATGATTGGCAATACCCGGCTCAGTTAAGAGACAGGCTGTGCTCAGGCTTTTGGCCTGAAGACCTGAATTACAGCCGGGTTGGCTTCCAGATAAGGGCCGCCAATCAGATCAATGCAGTAGGGGATAGCCGGAAAAACAGCATCCAGGCACTCCCGAATGGCTTTGGGGCGACCTGGTAAGTTAACAATCAGCGTCTGATTACGAATACCAGCCGTTTGCCGGGACAGAATAGCCGTTGGTACGAAGCGCAGACTTTCCTGACGCATCCGTTCACCAAAACCGGGCAGCAGTTTCTGGCAAACGGCTTCAGTGGCTTCAGTAGTCACATCGCGCGGGGCGGGGCCGGTGCCTCCGCTGGTTACGACTAAACAGCATTGCTCCTGGTCAGCCAGTTCGATCAGAGTTTGCTCGATTAAAGGCTGCTCATCGGGAATAACCCGGTAGGCTACCTCAAAAGGTGAGGTAAGGTACTCGGTTAATGTGGCCTGTATAGCCTGACCCGGCAAGTCTTCGTAGATACCGGCACTGGCCCGGTCGGAAACGTTAATGATGCCAATTTTAATCATACGTGTTGATAACGGTTAATGCATCTTGTTTGATTAACAAAAATGCCCCCGGCCATAGTGGCCGGGGGCATTTTTGTTAGGTATGGCAACCCGTCAAACGGGCGGAGAATCTTGCTACTGATGATGCCGTTTTTTTGGAAAGTATAAAAAACAAAAAAGCCAAGCGAGACACCCCCCTGGCTTTCTGATTTACTCAACGTTATGAAAAACTTTTCTTTTCGGTACAATTATAAAACATAAATCTCGAATAAATGTTCTTCGCCCTAAAATATTTTTTTGATGCAATGTAATTATATTGACTATCAATTGGTTAGTATAAAAAATATTTTTCGTGCACGCTATTTTACTGGGTAAAACTACTTGGTTTTTTGACCCGCTTCTGCTTTTATCAAAAAAAGCAACTGGCCGCTTAGCGGTAATGTCATCAGCCGTGACCCGGTGTTACAAATCTAAGACGCAGGCAGTATCAGCTAGTCACTCAGTACCATGCCATCGCGAATAACCAGTGTACGGTCGGCTAAAGCGGCCAACGGTTCATTATGCGTTACAATAACGAAGGTCTGATTGAATTGCGCCCGAAGGTCAAAAAACAGTTTATGCAACTCTTCGGCATTGCGCGAATCGAGGTTTCCACTGGGTTCGTCCGCAAAAACAATGGCAGGCTGATTAATAAGAGCCCTCGCTACGGCCGTGCGCTGTTGTTCCCCACCAGATAATTGCGAAGGCAGGTGATTGAGCCGGTCGCTCAGATTCAGGGTTTCGAGCAGGTCTTTGGCCCGTTGGCGCACCTGCTTCTCGTCTTTCCCGGCGATGAATCCCGGCAGACAGACGTTCTCCAGAGCAGTGAACTCCGGTAGTAAGTTATGAAACTGAAAGACAAAGCCAATCCGCTCATTACGGAAGCGGGCCAACTGTTTGTCATTCAGCGCAAAAACATTGTCGCCCGCCAGTGTTACCGTGCCTGAGTCAGGGCGGTCGAGCGTGCCCAGAATATGCAGTAACGTGCTTTTGCCCGCGCCGGATGCACCGACAATGGAAACGACTTCGCCGGTCTGAATGCTTAAATCGATGCCACGCAGGACGGGTAAAGGGCCGTAATTACGGCGTAAATCAACAGTTTGCAGAAGCGGTGTCAATACAGTTTTTGGTTAATAGTTTGTGGTTTCGGGAAGCTATTAAGTGGTAAACCACGAACGACTACCCACAAACCAACCATTTTATTCCCTAACTTGCCAGCCAAAATTACACCTAAAAACACGCCAAAGGTGCATTCGTCATGAACATACACGAATATCAGGGCAAAGAAATTCTGAAACGCTACGGCGTCCGGGTGCAGGAAGGCATCGTGGCGGAGTCGCCCGAAAAAGCAGTTGAAGCGGCCAAGCAAATCATGACCCAGTCGGGGCAGAAGTTTGTCGTTGTAAAGTCACAGATTCATGCCGGTGGTCGCGGTAAAGGACAAATCGTTGGCTCCGAGCAGCGGGGTGTTGCCCTGGCTAAATCGGCCGACAGCGTCCGCGACATTGCTAAAAATCTGCTCGGTAACGTTCTGGTGACGCATCAGACCGGCCCCGAAGGTAAGCGGGTCAATAAGGTACTCATCGCCGAAGATGTGTATTATCCCGGTGCTTCCGAGCCGAAAGAATTTTACATCAGCATCCTGCTCGACCGCGCAAAGGCCTGCAACGTCATTATGGCCAGCACGGAAGGCGGTATGGATATTGAGGAAGTAGCCGAACATACGCCCGAAAAGATCATTAAGGAGTGGGTTGACCCTGCTGTTGGCCTGCAACCGTTTCAGGCCCGTAAGATTGCCTTTGCTCTTGGTTTGTCGGGCGATGCGTTTAAGGAAATGGTGAAGTTCGTTACGTCGCTGTACAAAGCGTACGTAGACACAGACTCGGCCATGTTTGAGATTAACCCGGTACTGAAAACGTCAGACAACAAAATTCTGGCGGTAGATGCCAAGGTGAATCTGGATGATAACTCGCTGTACCGGCACCCCGACCTGGCCGGTATGCGCGATCTGGCTGAAGAAGATCCGCTCGAAGTAGAAGCGTCGCAGAACGACCTGAACTATGTTAAACTCGACGGAAACGTAGGGTGTATGGTGAACGGAGCCGGTCTGGCGATGGCCACAATGGATATCATTAAACTCTCGGGTGGCGAGCCGGCCAACTTCCTCGATGTTGGGGGTGGAGCCAACGCCAAAACGGTGGAGGCTGGTTTCCGTATCATCCTGAAAGACCCTAACGTAAAAGCGATCCTGATCAATATTTTTGGCGGTATTGTACGGTGCGACCGGGTAGCGACCGGGGTTGTTGAAGCCTACAAAGCTATTGGCGATATTCCGGTGCCTATCATCGTACGTTTACAGGGAACCAACGCCGAAGAAGGTGCCCGCATCATTGATGAGTCGGGGCTTAAGGTAATGTCAGCTGTACTGCTGAAGGAAGCCGCCGATAAAGTCCGGCAGGTGCTGTCAGAGATGTGATTTAAGGTGGTGTCGGCGGAGGTGATTCTCAAAGTCGATACCAGTATAAACGGGTTAGTTGACCTAATGCAAAAACGCCCCCGATTTGCGTCGGGGGCGTTTTGTTTTAGTTAGCTCCGCCGGAGCGGTTGTAGTATTTCTGGGCGTCGGGCAATAGTTTTTGCAGGTCTGCAATCCGTCGTGCATCAGAAGGGTGATCTGATAAGAATTCAGATGAGGATTTTCCGCCACCGGCTTTGGCCATCCGGCCCCAGAACGTAACCGCTTCCTGAGGGTTATAACCGGCCATTGCCATAAAAATAAGGCCGAGGTGATCGGCTTCTGATTCCTGAGCGCGGCTGTGCGGTAACGTCCGGCCAACAGCAATCGCGGCTGGGGCACCTACGCCAAAGGCCTGATTAAATAAAGCCCGTGTTGCTTCTGGTTTATTAGCCGTGGCAATACCCAGACCAATTTGCCCGGCTTGTAGGAGACCATTTTCAATCAGGCTTTCGCTCATACGTTCGTTACCATGTTCGGCAATAGCGTGCGAGATCTCGTGGCCCAGTACCGTTGCCAGCCCCGCTTCATTCTGAGTGTAGGGCAGAATACCAGAATACACCACGATCTTGCCACCCGGCATACACCAGGCGTTTACCTGTCTGTCCTGAACCAGATGGTATTCCCACTGGAAGCCCTGTAGTCGGCTGCCGTAGCCATTGCTGTTCATATAACTCTCGACGGCTTTACGAATGCGGGTACCGACCCGGGTCACTAACTCGGCATCGTTGCTGCTGGCCGGGACAACCTGACTGGTATCCAGGAACTGTTTGTACTGCGTGAAACTCATGCCCAGCATCTCCTGATTGGAAACCAGAATCAGTTGTTTTCGACCGGATAGTGGGACTTTTTGGCAAGCTATAGCCACGCTAAACAGCAACATGGCAATCAACGATTTTTTCATGGTATTAAATTTTGTGTAGGTAATAATACGTCAATCCGACAAAGTAAGACCCGCAACCGGCTCGGTTTGTTTAACTTTTTTCCCAATGGGTTCGGTCTGCCGTACTTTACTCGTTAGATTTGCGGACTACCCGAAGGTTTACCGATTAACGCTTTCCCGCATGAAAATTATCGCTGTCGGACGAAATTACGCTGAGCATATTCGCGAACTCAACAATGAACAACCGGATGATCCGGTCATCTTCACAAAACCCGAAACGGCCATACTGCGCAATAATGAGCCGTTCTTCTACCCCGATTTCTCCACCGATATTCACCACGAAGTAGAGATACTCGTTCGTATTGGCCGCACCGGAAAGTACATCGATGAGCAGTTCGCGCATAAGTACTACGACGAGATCGGCATTGGTATTGACTTTACGGCCCGTGACCTTCAGTCGAAACTGAAAGAAAAACGCCTGCCCTGGGATTTAGCAAAAGGCTTCAATGGCTCGGCTCCAATGTCGGCTTTCGTGCCTAAAGCCGATTTTGCGGATTTGCAGAATATCAACTTCCGGCTGGAGGTAAACGGCGAAACGCGGCAGCAGGGTAACACCAGCATGATGCTGTTCAAAATAGATTACCTGATTGCGTTTGTGTCCCGGTATTTTCTCCTTCAACAGGGCGATGTGCTGTTTACCGGTACACCGGCAGGCGTGGGACCCGTACAGATTGGCGATCAGCTAACCGCCTTTCTGGAGGACCGGAACATGCTGTCGTTTGACGTTAAGTAAGGAGTAATGACGATAGGTAGCCTGGTGAACGTGCGATTATTACATACATTGGCAGTTTTACTGCTGATGGCATTACCAGCAGTAGGGCAGGAAACCGGTTCGGCACCGAAGCCGATGCAGGCGAACGGTGCTACGCCCGGTTATTTTCTGTTTCCGATCATGCCCGGTGGCGATAATTCGCTGTCGGGGGCAATGGGCGATTTGAGGGCCAACCATTTCCACGCCGGACTGGATATCCGAACGGGCGGGCGCGAAGGTCTGGACGTTCACGCGGCTGCGGACGGCTACGTCTCGCGGGTGGCTGTCTTTACGGGTGGCTACGGCAATGTGGTGTTCATTAAACACCCGAACGGCCTGACTACGGTATATGGTCACCTGAAAACGATCAACGATTCGCTGGGACGGTATCTAAAGCAGGCACAGTATAAGCAACAGACTTTTGAGATTGATCTGAAGCCCGCGCCGGGCCAGTTTTCGGTGGAAAAAGGGGAAGTCTTTGCCCAGTCCGGTAATACGGGCGGTTCGGGCGGGCCACACCTGCATTTTGAAATCCGCGACGCGAACAACAACCTGATCAACCCGTTGCTGTTTGACTTCCCGGAGTTAAACGATGATGTGCCGCCGTATTTTGAGCGGATCGCACTGCGGCCCATGTCGGCCGGTTCGCGGGTGAATGGCGAGTACAACCGGGTTACCTACACGCCGGTGCGCCGACCCGATGGCAGGTATTCCATTGCACAGCCTATTACCGCATCGGGCCTGCTGGGACTTGAACTGCTGGCCTACGACAAAGCGAATGGCTCGCCCTACCGCAATGGATTAAGCTGCGTGGAAATCCGGCTCGACGGTCAGGAAGCGTTTGCCTACAATATGGATGCGTTCCCGAATGAGCAGACGCGGTTTATTAATGTCCACATGAACTACGAGGTGGAGCAGCTAACCGGGCAGCGCTATCACCGGGGTTATGTGGCCAATGGCGACAGTCTGAATCTGTATAAAACGAACCGCTACCGGGGCCGTCTGCCACTCTTCGATGGGAAACCCCATGAGGTAACGGTAACGCTTTTTGATACGTATCAGAACAAAGCTGAACTGATTTTTACGGTTCAGCCCGAGGTGCCTTTGGCTCAGTCGGCTCAGTTAACCGGTAACGCATTTGGTCCGCCAGCCTCAACCATAACGTACGATGGTTCTATTCTCCGACTGGCCGTTCGGAATCTACCCGCTGGTCCGGCGCCAATGGCTACGCTGTATACGGGTACAAGCCGAACCGATCAACCGGTGGGTTATGTTCGTAACAATCAGGCCGTGTATTTGATTAACCTATCGGCTGCTATGCCCGATTCAGTGCGGGTTGGTGACGGTATGCTGCTGACAAATCTGAAGAAACGAATTTTGCCCGGTCGGGCCGACGTATATGAAGATGGGGATGTAAAACTCGAATTCAGTCCGCAAACCGTGTTTGATACCCTGCATCTGGCGGTCCGAAAGTTGCCCGGCGATGGTGGCATACTGGAAGTAAATCAAAATACCATTCCGTTGAATGATTTTCTAACGATCACCGTGCGGCCACAGCAATCTACAATCGGTTCGGTGCTGACAACTGATTCAACCGGCCGGTTCGTGCTGGATCGAACACAGATGTATTTAGTCAGTGGTGGCAAACGAAAGCTGTTGGGCGGCACCTGGAAAAATGGACGGATTACATTCCGCACGCGGGAGTTGGGCCGCTTTCAGTTATTTACGGACGTAACACCTCCTAAAGTGCAGGTACTGGTAAAAAGTAGCAGCACAATCTCTGCCAAAATCAGCGATGATTTGTCGGGAATCAACACATTCCGAGCCTTCGTTAATGGCAACTGGGTGCTGATGCAGTACGACTATAAACGCGCGTTGATCTGGTCCGATAAACTCAACCCTGATGTGCCGTTTCAGGGCGATGTCCGCCTGGAAGTAACAGACCGGGCGGGTAACGTTGCCACTATAACTACCACTATTCCTTAAGTACACGCCATGAAATTAACCGTCGGTGATCCCGCTCCCGATTTCACTACCCGTGATCAACAGGGTAATCCGGTTCGATTATTAGACTATCGGGGCCGGAAAGTAGTGCTCTATTTTTATCCGAAAGATGACACTCCCGGCTGCACCGCTCAAGCCTGTAACCTCCGCGATAACTACGCTGAATTAAAACAGGCCGGTTATGAAGTGCTGGGTGTTAGCATAGATAGCGAGAAGGCGCACCAGAAATTTATTGGTAAATATGAGCTGCCCTTTGCTTTACTGGCTGACACCGACAAGAAGATTGTAGAGGCCTACGGTGTCTGGGTTGAGAAAGCGATGTACGGCCGGCAATACATGGGTACAGCCCGCACTACGTTTCTGATCGACGAGGCCGGTATAATCACTGACATTATTGAAAAAGTAGACACGAAAAACCATACAGCCCAACTATTAAAATAGGCATTTGGTGGGCATTTGTCGCTATCAAATTGCGACGATGAATCTCTGCCGAATGACAGAAAATGATACTTATTGACAACCAAATGACCACTAACAATATGGAACTCGAACAACTCGAACACATCGCCAGCCAGGTTCGGCGCGATATTCTGCGGATGGTAGCTGCCGTCAATTCTGGTCACCCGGGTGGTTCACTGGGCTGCACGGACTTCTTCGTGGCCCTTTATTTCGACGTGCTGCGCCGGAAAAAAGATGAGCAGGGCAACCCGATTTTCGAGATGGATGGCAAAGATGAAGATCTTTTCTTCCTCTCAAACGGCCACATCTCGCCGGTATTCTATTCGGTGCTGGCGCGGTCGGGTTACTTCCCGATTTCGGAGTTAGCGACGTTCCGCAAGATCGACAGCCGGTTGCAGGGACACCCTACACCAGCCGAGCATCTGCCGGGCGTTCGGATTGCGTCGGGTTCGCTGGGTCAGGGCTTGTCGGTTGCCAATGGAGCAGCTCTGGCCAAGCGGATGAACAAAGATGACAAACATGTATACGTGCTCATGGGCGATGGTGAGCAGCAGGAAGGTCAGGTTTGGGAAGCGGTTCAGTTTGCGCCCAACAAAAAGCTCGGCAATCTGACCGCCGTAATTGACTTTAACCACGCCCAGATCGACGGCACGACGGACAACGTCAATAATAACCGCGATCTGGCAGCCAAATACAAAGCGTTCGGCTGGCATGTAGATGAAATGCAGGGCAACGACATGGCCGATGTGATCAAAACGCTCAAAAAAGCGCAGGAAGACCCCAATGTACCGACCCTGATTCTGATGCATACCGAAATGGGCTTCGGCGTCGATTACATGGTGGGCAACTACAAATGGCATGGTACCGCGCCTAACCCCGAACAATTGGCCAACGCGCTGGGACAGTTGCCGCAGACGGTGGGTTTGACGGATTATTGAACTTGTTCGTAATAGAGACCGCACTGGCGGACCGGCAAAATATTGCGTCTCTTTGAATGAAAATCAAACGCTTAGTCATCGAAAATTTCAAGTCCATTGAACGGATTGAGCTTGTTGAGCCTAATCCGTTCACGGTCTTTGTCGGGCCTAATGGCTCCGGCAAGTCGAATATTTTCGAGGCATTGGAGTTTGTGAATTTGCATTCTAAGACCAACAGTACTTCTGCTGTACGGCTTTTTGGTGGAAAAGAAAACATTGTTAATAGAAATGAATCACAAGATAATTTTCACTTTGATTTAGAGTTTAACACTGATTCTCCCAATAGCTCATCCATAGACATTTATTTCTTACAAGAGGGCTTTAGTCGCCGTCTTAGAGGAGTACCTAGTGAGGAAAATATAGACTACTTCTTTGAGCAGGGTAATTGGGAAAGCTACGATCAATTTTACAATGGATTTGGCAAACTGTTTATAGGCAGTCGGAAGGTAACGAAGCTTGATTTTCAGGACGACCAATTGCTTAATACAACGGGTACCAATCTCGAATCGGTCTTAAAGCGCATCTTGGTTAACAATACACTTCGCGCCGAAATCTTTGAATGGCTAGAGTTATTCGTACCTGGTTTTAAAGCCATTGAAATTGATGATCGAAACGAACTGCATTGGTTTGAGGAGTCTACTACCGAGTATTTCACTAAAGACCTAATCTCTGACGGTACATATAATATCCTTGCTTTACTGACGGCCGTTTACCAAAGCGACGACAAGCCACAGTTTTTGTGCATCGAAGAGCCGGAAAATGGTCTTCATCCGCAGGTAGCGCGGGAACTGGTCGACTTCTTTCGGATCATGTGCGAAGAGCGGGGACATTACATCTGGCTCAATACACATTCGCAGTCGATGGTTTCCCGGTTAAAGGCTGATGAAATGGTTGTGGTTGAGAAGAAAGAGGGCGCCACCCGAATCACTCAATTTAAAGGCCGCGACATGCATGGTTTGCGGATGGATGAAGCCTTATTGATGAATGTTTTAGGCGTAGGTTTGGCATGGTAAAAGTCGGATTTATCGGTGAGGGTAAAACCGAGCAACTTATCCTGCAATCGGCTTCGTTTCAGGCATGGCTTCGTCAACAGAGTATCGAGCCGGTGGGTGAAGTAATTGATGCAGGGGGTTCTGGAAATTTATTGCCGAATCGAATTGAGCCCTTATGTGCTGAATTATTCGGTTACGATGCTGAAAAAATTATAATTCTCACTGACTTGGATACGGACGCATCAGTGGCTATTACACAAAAGCGGATTGGTCAGAATGATAAACAACTGGTGCTGGTAGCTGTGCAGAAAATTGAAGCCTGGTTTTTAGCCGATACTAAGCTTATGTGTCAGATGACGAACACGACTGTTTTTGTTGAAAAGCCTGAAGCGGTACCTGAACCGTTCGAGATGATCCGACAAATCCTTATTGAGAAAACAGGAAAAGGTGTCGGTACAAAACCGATGCTCGCCCGGCGCATGATTAAATACGGCTTTACCATTGAAAAAGCCGCCCAACATCCTAATTGCCCCAGTGCACATTATTTTTTAACCAAACTGCAAACCCTCGCTTCGGCGAACTAACCGTGGATAAGACGCAAAATAGTGCGTCTCTACACATACCAGACCATGAAGAAATACGAGTACACCGAATCTAAAGACACACGCTCCGGCTTTGGCGTGGGCATTCTCGAAGCGGGTCGCCGGAACCCCAATGTTGTAGCGCTGACGGCCGATCTGGCCGGTTCGCTGAAACTGGAAGCCTTTATGAAGGAATTTCCGGACCGGTTCATTCAGTGCGGTATCGCCGAAGCCAACATGATTGGTGTGTCGGCGGGGCTGACCATCGGCGGTCATATTCCGTTCGCCACGACGTTTGCCAACTTCGCTACAGGGCGCGTGTACGACCAAATCCGGCAGTCGGTGGCGTATTCAGAGAAGAACGTCAAGATCTGTGCATCCCACGCGGGCTTGACATTGGGTGAAGATGGAGCGACGCACCAGATTCTGGAAGACCTTGGCATGATGAAAATGCTGCCGCACATGACGGTCATCAACCCCTGCGATTATAACCAAACCAGAGCTGCTACCCTGGCTATCGCCGAGCATGTCGGACCGGTTTACCTGCGCTTTGGCCGCCCTGTGATTCCTGTATTCACCAAGGCTGATCAGGTATTCGAGATTGGTAAAGCCTGGGTGGTGAATGAAGGACCAGATGTGTCAATTTTTGCGACCGGTCACTTGGTTTGGGAGGCAATCAAAGCTGGCGAAATGCTGGCCGAACTGGGAATCGAAGCCGATATTATCAATATTCACACGATTAAGCCGTTAGACGAACAGGCTATTCTGGAATCGGTGAAAAAGACGCGTTGTGCTGTTTCGGCTGAAGAACATATGCTGAATGGCGGTCTGGGGGATAGCGTAGCGCAGGTACTGGCCCGCAACTACCCGGCTCCGCTTGAAATGGTGGGTGTTCACGATACATTCGGCGAAAGCGGCACCCCCGAAGCCCTGATGAAGAAATACGGTCTGACAGCCGAGAAAATTGTTGAATCAGCCAGGAAGGCCATGGCAAGGAAATAGCGTAGAGACGCAACATCTTGCGTCTTTACATGATGACGCAAGATGTTGCGTCTCTACGTATTATACGATGACCGACGAAGAACTCCTGCTTAAATTTCGTGACCCGGATACCCGGAACTATGCCTTTAATCTGCTGATACGTAAGTATCAGCAGAAAATTTACGGGCACGTTCGTAAAATGGTAATCGACCACGACGACGCGAATGATCTCACGCAGGAAACGTTCATTAAAGTCTGGAACTCGCTGGAACACTTTCGGGGTGACAGTCAGTTATATACATGGGTATATCGCATCGCTACCAACGAGTGCCTGAACTTTCTGAACAAGAAACGCCGACGTTTTTTTCTGCCCATTGGTGACGTAGAAGGCGAACTGCTGGAGAAACTGGAATCGAACGCTGGCATGACTGCATTGGGTGTTGAACCAACGGGCGAGGAGGTGCAGATGGCGCTTCAGAGAGCCCTGCTTAAATTGCCCGACAAGCAACGCCTGGTGTTCAACATGAAGTACTTCGATGATATGAAGTATGAAGAGATTTCAGCTATCACCGGCACTTCGGTAGGCGCTTTGAAAGCATCGTATCACCTGGCAGTCAAAAAAATCGAAGAATTTCTTAACCCCCGTTAAACGTTAGCGCGGGCGAGCGGTCAAATAGAGGTCATGAGCGAAAAGAAACAAATACGAATAGATGAGCTGGATGTAGGGCATCCCCTGCGGCAAGACCCGTTTCGCGCACCGGATGGCTATTTTGATGCCTTACCGATGCAGATTCAGGCCCGGATTCAGGCGCCGAAACCGACACCCGCCTTCACCATGAGCTGGTCCTGGCAGCGGACGGCGGCCTCGCTGGCCGGTGCCGGTTTAGTAGCTGCGCTGGTGTGGGTAACGCTGCCACAACGGCAGGAATCGCTGGGGCAGGAAGCGTTGAGCAGTGTTAGTAACGAAGCCATTGTGGCTTATCTGGATGACCAGGGAATTGATGCGAATGAATTTGCCGATCAGGGCCAGCTGAAGTCGTCAGTCGCCAGCGACACAGCCATGTTTCAGTACATGAATGTGAAGCCAGACGATATTCGTCGGCATCTTGATGAACATCAGGAAATAATAGACGAAACGCTCGATCTGGGTTCCTGATCGTAACTGTATACTACACGTACCCGTATGAAACACCTGAGAAGTAGGCTGTTTGTTGGCTTTCTGCTGTTAATGGCCGGAGTAGCCTCAGCACAAACAGACGGTCGCCAGAAAATACAGACCGCCAAAATTGCCATGATTACGAACCGCCTGAATCTGAGTCCAGAGCAGGCACAGCAATTCTGGCCGGTCTACAATGAATATAACGCCCGTAAGCAGGAATTGAATAAGCACGTCCGGGAACTGAATAACACGCCGGGACGGCAAAACTTTACCGATTCGGATGTGCTGTCCGATCTAAAGGAAATTAACGCCACCAAGCAAAAATTAGCCGATCTGGATAACGAATACCTCAACCGATTTCTAAAGGTAATTTCAGCGGGTCAAGTGGCTGAGCTTTACAAGACCGAGCAGGACTTCAACAAGATCCTGTTGAATCGCCTGAAGCAGTAAGATAGGAGTAAGGTATAAGGGGTAGAGTAGTAAGGGCTTCGCAATGAAACTACTTACTACTCTACCCCTTATAGCTTAATCCCTATTTCGTTGCCGCTAATAGCGTACAACTTTCAGTTTCGACATGCCGCCTTCGTAGTTGATGGTGATTTTCTTGGCGGCTGTCGCGTAACCCGGACTCTCGTACAGGTCGTCGTTGATCTTCGTTAAATCGTCGATCTGGCTCAGGTTCAAAGCACCGTCTTTCTGGATGCGGCACCCTACATCTTTGGGGACGCGGATGGTCAGTGAAGCCACACCCGAACTGATCTTGACGTCTGACTGCCCGGCGCGATTGCCTAACTTCAGGTCAATATCGGCGGCTCCTACTTCAACATCGAGCTTTTTTACGTCTAACCGGCTCAGGTCGATATCGCCCTGCCCGGCCCCCATGCCTACTTTGATGGTCCATACAGGCTTCTCATTCAGCCGGACATCGACGCGGTTATCTAAGTTGCCGTTTTTTAGCTTGACATTGCCTTCGTTCGGTTTCAACTCGATCACGGGTGTACCCGTTGTTTCGTTGCGCTCGACTGACATCGAGTAGCTGCCTACGGTCATTTTTGTATCGGCCTTGATCAGATCAGCGGCTGCTGCCGGTTCGCCCACCACAAACCGGGCGGCTCCTCCAGACAGATTCAGCGTTGCCTCGCGGGTGTTGGCACTAAGGGCTTCCACGAAGGTATCTGAATGGGTTTCGGCTGATTTACTATCCCGCGAATCATCGTCGTTGTCATCATTATCGTTGTTATCGGAGTCATCGTTGTCATCGTCATTGCGATCCGAATCGTCATCATCATCGGAGTCCCAGTTCGATGAGTTGTCATTACCGCGGAAGTGATACCGGAACTGATCCCGGTCGTGGTGGCGGTCGACGAAGCTGAACAGGGCAATCGGCAGGGCTAAGGCCAGTAAGATCGTAGTACCTGTAGCGGCCTGATTACCACGCCGAACCAGAATCAGATTGATACCGGCCAGGATGAGCAGCAGCGGCCACAAATCCCGGATGTACGACCAGTTCAGATCAAACCAGTTCAGGTTGCGGCCCAGAAACAGAACACCGAGCGTAACGAGGGCAATGCCCCAGAATAATCCATTGCGCGTTTGCATGGCTCAGAGCGGGTTTTGTGGGGTGTTGGTAGGTGAGTCGTAAGGGGTGGGCGGGGGCGTTGTCGTTGTAGACGATCCGTTGCCAAAGGGTGGTTGTCCGTTGATACGGTCACGGAAAATGAGCCATACACCAATCGCAATCAGGAATAGCGGCCACAAATCACCGAAGTCGATATCAAACCACCGATCAAGTAAAAACAAGACGCCGAGAACAATCAGCACGACACCACCTACCAGACTATTCTTGGTAGAGTTTGGATTCTGGGGGTTGTAAGGATTCATAAAGGAGAAGGGAGGTTGATAAGTTTCTGATTCGTAAGCCAGCCCGAACACCCGTTCCGGCATGGCAATCCACAGGATGATGTATATGATGCCCGCTGGAAAGTGAGGGAGGAAAAGCCCGATCACAAACAGCACCCGTACTAAGGTACGGTCAATACCAAAATAATCAGCCAATCCGGCGGCCACACCGGCAATTTTGGCCTCTTCGCGGATACGCTCGAATCGTTTGTTCATGGTCTGCTGCCGATTTCGTTCGGCGTTTAGTACATGACAAACGTACGGCTACGGGCATTTAGCGACAATCTGAAATAGAGGAACGGATACCCGATTGGATGAATGATGGTTTTGCCGGATAGTAGGTAATACAAACTACCGGGTGAACGCTACTCATCTACTTCAATAGCTTCCAGAATGTCCATCAGTTCGCCAAAATCACGGTTCCCCGGCGCTGTTTCGTCACCCCCGGTTAGTGCCAGTCCTGTACCGGGTAGTTCAGTAAGCAGGGTCCGAACGGTTTCGGTAGTGGCTGCGAAGCCGAGTAGGATAGGGTAGCGTGTACTTAGACGTTGCAACAGCGTACGCAAATCATCGTCGAGATGGATCAGAGCCGGACTATCCAGCAGGAAGTACTCCACATCAGTATGGGTCGTGGCCAGTAATGTATCCAGTTGATCAAGGGTAAGTTGTGATACACTGATGCGTAGCAGGAGCGGCTTGCCAAATTGGCTCAGGTAGGGCAGCATCGCGGCTTCATCTACCTGCAGCAGGTCAGGTTGGTACGTGGTAAGCAGCGTTTCGATCTGTTCGATGTCGGTAGAGGACGTTTCACCTACAATATGCACACCAGCCACCCACGAGCGAATTTCGGCGAATCGGGCCGGGTCGATGTAATTGGGGGAATCGGCATCCATGGAGAAACCGAGCAGATCCACTCCCATACCGGCGCAGTACCGGGCGTCGCTGAGGTTGGTAACGTTGGAGATTTTAACAGTTGTTTGCAGAGCCATACCGGGTTCGGGGTCTTTATTTGTGATTCGCGGTGGCGAAACTAAGTAGTAATAAAGTAGTGTTGGGTAAACGGTGCGTAAAGTTCGGCGTCATTTGCCAACTACAAACGAAATCCTACACAAATCAAATCGGAGGGCTTTGAACCCTTGCAGAGCAGGCAATGAGTAAACACGGACGTATTTTGGTCGCCATGAGTGGCGGCATCGACTCGTCGCTAGCAGCCGTTATGCTGCACGAAGAAGGCTACGAAGTTATCGGCATGACCATGAAAACGTGGGATTATGCTTCATCGGGCGGTTCCAAGAAAGAGACAGGCTGTTGCAGTCTCGATTCTATTAACGATGCCCGCAACATTGCCGTTAATCTCGGTTTTCCGCATTATATTCTGGACATCCGGGCCGAATTCGGCGATTCGGTCATCGACCATTTTACCGGTGAGTATCTTGAAGGGCGCACGCCTAACCCCTGCGTCTTGTGCAATACCCACATCAAATGGGACGCTCTGTTGCGCCGGGCTGATAAACTCGATTGTGAATCCATCGCCACGGGCCATTATGCCCATATTCGGGAAGAGAACGGCAGACATATTATTTCCAAGGGCATCGATACGCTGAAAGATCAGTCGTATGTGCTCTGGGGCGTGTCTCAGGAAAGTCTGAGCCGCACCAAACTACCGCTGGGTCATCTGCGCAAGTCACAAATCCGCGAGATGGCTACCGAACGTGGTTTTATGGAGTTAGTGACCAAATCGGAGTCCTACGAAATCTGCTTTGTGCCCGACAATGATTACCGGGGTTTCCTGAAACGGCGGATTCCGGGTCTGGAGCAGGAGGTAGCCGGTGGTAATTTCGTTATGGAGGGCACCGGTAAAATACTCGGTAAACATGAAGGGTATCCGTTTTATACCATCGGCCAGCGGAAAGGCCTGGGTATGGCCTTTGGGCAACCCATGTTTGTGACTGAGATTCGGAAAGACACGAATGAAGTAGTGCTGGGCGTGGATAAAGACCTATTCCGCGATGGGATGCTCGTAAGCAAGCTGAATCTGCAAAAGTACGCCAGCTTAGAGCGGCCCCTGGAAACGGTTACGAAAGTACGCTATAAAGATGCCGGGACACCGGCCACGGTTATACAGAATGGCGGTCAGATCGAGGTGTTGTTTCACGAAGGTGTTTCAGCCATTGCACCGGGTCAGGCGGCTGTATTCTACGAAGGTGACGACGTAGTTGGGGGCGGCTGGATCATGAAAAGCTTCCGGCAGGGGGATAAACCCGTTGATGAGGTTCGGCAGACTACAACAAACGTACTTGTTTAGTGACAGATGATCAACCAAATTCGCTTATGAAAGTGATCAATATTGACCCCGAAATTCTCGGCGGTACGCCGGTTTTTAACGGTACACGGGTGCCTGTTAAGAATTTGTTTGACTACATCGAAACGGGCGAAAGTATTGATGAGTTTCTAACTGATTTTCCATCAGTTAGCAGGTCTCAGGTGCTGAAGATTCAAACAGGATCTGGCAACTTTTGAAAAGGGGAAAGCATACTGCATTAGTAAGCGAGTTCAATAAGTCTCCCCGAATGAAGGGTAAGCGTTCGGGGAGACTTATTTCAGACCACGGCTTCAGCCGTGGGGACGGCACAGCATGCCAAAACCCACCCTAAACCGGTGGGTTTTTTGTTAATCCTGCGGGCTGGCGCAGAAGTTGACGCTATTGCCATAATTCCAGGCATTAATCGGGTAAACGCCCATTCTCAATAGCTTTGACACATGGTCGTGTGGCTTTTTCGCTTCGTTTACTGCTTATGTGTTGCTCTGCTCATCGGAGCTTGTGAGCCATCGAGTACGTTACCGGCAGCGCCGGATGCCACCGACTATTTCCCAATTCAATCAGGGCATTACAGTATCTACGACGTGTCAGAGCAGCGGTTTTCGCTCACGACCGCGCCGGTTTCGCTGACGTATCAGGTAAAGGAAACAATCGGGCCAGCCTATACCGATGTGGGCGGTAAACCGGCTTATCAACTGTTGCGCTATCGTCGGACTACTGACGCTCAACCCTGGATGCTGGATTCACTCTGGAGCATTCGCCGAAGCAGTACCGAAGGCATCCGTACGGAAAGCGGGCGTGACGTCGTTAAAGTAGTGTTTCCTGTAGTCGAAAATGCCCGGTGGAATGCAAACCGGCTAAACGCACTCGGCGCTGACGACTACATGTTGCGCAACGTTGGCAAGCCATTTGCCGTATCGGGAATGAGCTTTGGCGAAACAGCAACCGTGGTTCAGCAAACCGATTCGACACTGGTTGCTCAGGACGAACGCCTGGAAGTATACGCCCGTACCATCGGGCTGATTTATAAAGAAACCGTGCAGGTGCAGTTCTGTACAGCTACGCCGGAATGCATCGGTAAAAATCAGGTGACCTATGGGAGTCGGCAGGTATATCGCATTCGTACTATTGGCACTGAATAAAGGGGGCTGGCTGATTGGCTGGTTGCTAGTCTCCATCAGCTTCGCGCAGCCGACACCCGCGACGCCAACCGGCAAGTACCTGGTGCTGATGAACGGGAAAACCGGTACACCTTACTCCACTGCCCATCCCGAGCAATTCTTATCCCAGCGAGCCATCACCCGTCGGCAACGCCAGGGAATCCCCCTGACTGAACGGGATCTGCCGGTGAATCCGACTTACGTCAGCCAGATTCGGCAGACGGGAGCTATGGTCTGGTATACGTCCCGATGGCTAAATGCCGTTCTGATCGAAACGACCGAAACCGGTCTCAAAACCGTGCTGGCTTTGCCATTTGTGAAAGGGCTGGAATCGAGCCGTTCGTTGAACCGAGCCCGGACGGAGGCTGTCCAAAAGACGATGAGCAAGTTCGGGGAAGTCGACTCGCTGAGTTACGGACCATCGACGAACCAACTCGCTCAGATCGGCGCAGATCAGATGCACCGGCAAGGTTACCACGGCGAAGGGATGCTGGTTGGTATTCTGGATGCTGGTTTCCGACGGGCCGACAGCGTGGCGTTTCTCCGGCCCTTATTCGCCGAAAACCGGATCGTTGGCACGTATGATTTCGTCAAAAAAGAGCGTAACGTATACGACGACGATGATCACGGGCTGCATGTGCTCTCCGTCATGGCGGCTACCGCACCCGGTCAGTTGTACGGTGCAGCCTACAAAGCGGCTTACGTGCTGCTGCGCACCGAAGACGCAAATTCCGAAACCCGGCTTGAGGAAGCCAACTGGCTTTTTGGCGCTGAGTACGCCGATTCGGTGGGTGTCGATGTGATCAACTCATCGCTGGGCTATACCCAATTTGACAATTCCGCCAGTGATTACACGCAGAATGACCTAACCGGTCAGGTGGCGCTTGTGAGCCGGGCTGCGCAATGGGCCACCGAAGCGGGTATGGTCGTGGTGGTCGCGGCTGGTAATGAGGGCGCTGGTAACTGGGGTTCCATCAGTGTCCCGGCCGATGCTGTGTCGGTGCTCGCTGTAGGGGCTGTGAACACATCCGGCGTTTGGGCTCCGTTCAGTTCGGTTGGTCCTTCGGCCGATGGGCGTATCAAACCTGATCTGGCGGCTCTGGGCGTCGGCACGATTATCGGCACGGCTACCGGCCGAATCTCATCCGGTAGCGGAACATCGTATGCGGCTCCTTTAGTAGCGGGACTGGCTACCGGTTTCTGGCAGGCCCATCCCGGGCTATCGGCTGCTCAGGTTACGGCAACGCTACGGCGGTCGGGGAGTCAGTTCATCCGCCCGGACAATGCGCTGGGGTATGGTATTCCAACCTTTGTGGGCGATGCCGAAGTGGCTACCGGCAGCGACTGGTTTATTGCGTTTCCGAACCCATTCACCGATGCTGATGCCGTTTCGGCCCGGTGGCTGGGTTTGGCTCCGGGCACGCCCGTACACGCTATGTTAAGCGATCTGAGTGGTCGCGTACTCTGGCAGCAACGGTTTGGTAATGAGGAGCAGACGCCGTTTTCGTTTCAATCACTTCAACTCAGCCCGGGTTTATATTTGTTGACGCTCACCGCTGATAACCGACGACAGGCAGCGAAACTGCTGAAAAAATAAATAGCGACCGGGTTAAATCTCGCCATTTGGGTTGCTAACTTGGCACCTATGTTTCCCCAAATTTACCCCGATAGTGTGGTCAACAAGCCGATTATTAGCTATGGATTGTTGGTCGCAGGACTACTGTTTTGCCTGTACTGGAGTGTCCTGAATCCACCAGTCGGCGTTTATTATACCACCGACGAACAATTCATTGCCGACTCGGGCGTGTTGATGGTGTATGGCCTGACGCCCCGCTGCTTCGACTGGCCCGCTATTCCGATGGTGCTGGTTTACTACCTGCTTACCCTCGTTCACATTGCCTTCGACCTCCTGACTCACCTGTCAGCACTGCATGGTCTAACTGGTATATTTTCCCGGATTGATCACACCATTGCGCAGTATTTCGCCGACCGGACGGCCTACCTGCTGGCGGGCCGGGTGCTACAGATCATGCTGGCCGGTGGTCTGCTGGCCTTGCTGATTCGCATCATCAACCGGGCCGATCCCCAACGGCTGCCACCGGTCGCGGGTCAGCTACTGATGCTGTTGCTGGTGCTGAATACGGATCTGCTGATTGGTACTACCGTTATTCGGCCCGAAGGTCTGGCCTATCCGCTAGCTATGCTGCTAACCGGACTGATTTTAGTTGGCAGATTAACCACCCGTCAGTCGTTGCTCTGGGGCTTGCTGCTCACGGCACTGCTCATCAGTCAGCGGCTTATTTTCGCGTTCCTGCTACCCTTCTGGCTGGGTGGGCTATTGCTCAGGACGGGCCGGTTTTCCGTCCGGTATCTGGTTCAGTTAAGTGCCGGATTGCTGGTTGCGTTGCTGCTAACGATGCCCTTCATCTGGACCGATACCCTGATCTTAGTAAAAGCATTTGCCGGTGGTGTGCTCGTTAAGGTAAACGCGCCGGGGCACCAGTCCGGGTTTAACTGGCCTTTTTTGTGGACTTCCCTGCAAGTACCCTCTAACTGGATATACAGCCTTACCCTCATCGGGGGCTACGTCTTTATCAGGCAGTATCCACAGCGGGCAGTAGCGTGGCTCTTGGTTGGCACGCTGCTGCTGTACGGGCTGATGGTGTTCCGTTCGTCAACCATTTACCCCACGCACACGCTGCCGCTGCGCTGTCTGAGCTTACCGCTTACGGCCTACGGTGGCGCGGCCGTGTGTCAGTGGCTGGCCGAACGAATCCGCTGGTGGCGGGCCGGTGGCACCCTGGCAACGGGTATGTTTGGTATCCTGATGGGCATTCTATTCGTGGCAGAAAGCGTTGAGTACCAAAAGCTCAACCACCAGCCATTGATTCAGCAGTCAGTTCTGGCGTGGCTACAAACGCTGCCCGCTACCGATACGGTTCTGATGCCCAATGAGTTTGAGGGGGTAATCCGTAAGAGCCGCAGCTGTTTGCAACGTGAACTGGAGGCCATTGAAAGCCCGGTTATGAGCCGCCCTAAACTGAATCGGATTATGAGTTATATTGGTGGAGGAAACGCATCATCAGTGTTGCTGGAGGCTACGCTGTTTGAAGATGAAAAAGCAGCCATTATGCAGCATAAACTGCTGATTCAGGATGCCACACAGGCGCAGCCTGCCGATACTTATTTTTACTCCCCCGATGTCGGGTTCATCAATTACTACCTGCCCAGGGAGGCTGCGCTGGACGATTTTCAGCGTGGCCGCTACACCTATTTACTCACCGATCAGGCGCTTGTTGAACCGCCCCTTCGGACGTTTAATCAGGGGAGAGGGGTCATCTATTTTCTGTACAAATCGCAGCATTAACCAACCCGTCTGTTCCACTATACACCATGCCACTCAAAAAGCCTGTTTTATCGTCCCGGATGCTGAACGCCATGTTGGCCCTTGTGTGCCTGAGTATCAGCCGGGTTATGGCGCAAACGCCGACTCCGCTGATTCCGGTACATGACCCGGTGATGATCCGGCAGGACAGCACCTACTACCTCTTCTGTACCGGGCGGGGGATAGCCATGTGGTCATCCAAAGACCGAAGTACATGGAAGCGCGAAAAGGCCGTGTTCGATAGTCCGCCGTCGTGGACGACGCAGGCCGTACCCACTACCCGGCCAAATGATTTCTGGGCACCCGACATTTCGTACCATAATGGGCAGTATTATCTCTACTATTCTGTGTCGGCTTTTGGCAAAAATACCTCCTGCATTGGGCTGGCAACGAACAAAACGCTGAATCCCGCCGACCCGAATTACAAATGGCAGGATCAGGGCAAGGTTATCCAGTCGGTGCCGGGCCGGGATCAGTGGAATGCCATCGACCCGAATCTCATCGTAGATCAGGATGGTAAACCGTGGCTTACGTTCGGTTCGTTCTGGAACGGTATCAAGTTAGTCCACCTGCGCGACGACCGGATGGCGGTAGCCGATGCGCCACAGGAATGGTACACGCTGGCGAGTCGACCCAGAAAGCCCGGCACGCCCGAAGCCGACGCGGGTGATGGTGCCATCGAAGCCCCGTTCATTGTTCAGAAAAACGGGCGCTACTACCTCTTCGCGTCTACGGATTACTGCTGTCGGGGTGTTAAGAGCACGTACAAAATGATTGTTGGCCGTTCGGAAAAGATCATAGGCCCTTACCTCGACCGCAGTGGTACGAAACTGCTCGACGGGGGCGGGTCGCTGGTGCTGGCGGGTGATAAGGACTGGTACGGTGTTGGCCATAACGCCGTTTGCACCTTCGATGGCATCGATTATTTAGTGTTTCACGCTTACGACGCGGCCGATGCCGGAAAATCCAAGCTACAGATCAGGACCCTGCGCTGGGATGCCGATGGCTGGCCGGTCGTGGCCGAACAGCAGCAGAAATAAGGTCAATATGAATTGAAAACCCTGAACTGGTCGGTTCAGGGTTTTTTATGACCGATCAATAAGACCCAGCCCGATGTAGATCAGTTTCCGGTGGTTGGACCGCCCGGCGCTGGCTTTCTGGCTACCTCCGGTTTTGGTTCGGCCTGCATCCAGTTCTGCGTTTTGTAATGCCGGTCGGCGATGGTAGCTGCGGGCTGATCCGGTACGACAATGCCGCCCTGAGGTGCCGCTCCCGCCCGTTGCTGCTTATAATTCGCTGCCTGACGCGGATCGCCCGCCTGTACGGTTAGCGCCGGCGACTGCTCCCACCGGCGGGCCTGAGCCGCCTTGTTCGGGTGCTTGTAATTGTGCGTTGAGTACGTTGGGTCATGCCGATGTTTGTTGGGCTGTTCAAAAATGGCATAGCCGATAAAGGCCGAAATAGCCAGCCCTGTTAGCAGAAGAAGGGTACGATTCATGGGAGTTTTAGGCATCGTTGATGAAATAAAAACACTACCCTAAAAACACATAAAATAAAAACTAAGTCGTTAGTTGAATTGCATTTTCTTCATCGTCATCCTTAGAATAGAGTCTGAATTCGTAAAGTTTCTGACTTCCGTAATGGGCACCCATTTAATTGACTTTGTTTCAATAGTTTGAACAAACGGCTCTGCCGGATCGGCTTCGAGCAGAAACCGGATGTCATAATGCTGATGCGCCGGTTCATTGTCTCGTGCCGGTATGGTATGTACGTCGACGTCAAAAATAGCTGGAGTTACCAGCCTTAAACTCGTCAGACCCGTTTCTTCCTGCGCTTCCCGGAGGGCTACAGCCGCAACGTCCGGGTCGCCGTCGGCATGGCCACCGGGCTGTAACCAGCGGTCGAGTTTACGGTGATGAATCAGCACAACCCGCGCCCGGTCGGGGCTTACGATCCAGGCCGAGCCGGTAACGTGGCCTGTCAGCAGGGTGCGGTGAAAACAATCGGCCTGCGTGCCGACAAAGGCGATGGTTTCGGTAAGCATGCGTAGTTCAGCCACATCGGTGGTATCATAATCGGCGAGTAGTTGCAATAGGGATTGACGGTGCATGCGGATGCGGAAATCGGTTGGTTTGTGGCGGAAAAAGCCGCAATTTCGTCCTGATTTTCACAAACACCTATTACCAGACAGACTATGAAAGCCATTTTCCTGAATGTCGTTGCCCTGTGCTTAGTTGCCCAGTTGGCTACCGCTCAGATTCGTAACGCACAACCAAGCCCCGGCGCTTCGGTCATGCAAACTATTGGCGTAACCGACATCACCGTAAAATATTCGCGTCCCGGCGTGAAAAACCGGAACGTATGGGATACCGCTTCCACGGTGGCGCCGTATGGCAAACTGTGGCGCACCGGGGCCAATGGCGCTACGTCGTTCATGACCTCGACCGATATTATGGTTGAAGGCCAGAAACTGCCCGTTGGTACGTACTCGATTTTCTCCATTCCGATGGCGGGTGAGTGGACGCTGATTTTCAATAAGAATGTCACGGCCAATACCAACCAGTACAAGCAGGAAGAAGACGTATTCCGGGTGAAGATTAAAGCCGCCAACACAACTGAGCCAACCGAAAACTTTACCATCGGCTTCACGGACCTGACCGATAGCACGGCCAACCTCAATTTTATGTGGGCCAACGTAAAGGCGTCGGCTAAACTGGCCGTTGAAACCGATAAAAACACGTCTATGCTGATTAGCAAAGCCGTGGCTGACAAACCCGAAGATGCTGCTGTATTGCAGGCTGCTGCCAGCTATAACCTCTCGAAAGGCCGCAATTTGCCACAGGCACTGGCCTGGACGGATAAGTCGATTGGCCTGAAAGAAACGTTTCGGAATGTTTGGCTGAAGTCGCAGATTCTGGCCAAAATGGGCAACACCGCCGAAGCCCTGCCGCTGGCGCAAAAAGCTCTGGCGATGGGTCAGGCATCGAACGATGAGTCGTTCCCGTTCTTCAAAGACGCTATTGCAAAGGACATTACGAGTTATACAGCACTGATGCCGAAAACGCCAGAAAAAGGCAAGAAAAAGAAGGCATAACGTCGCCGAAGTAAGTTTTGAAAAATGGCTGGTCCCAACTGCGGGGCTGGCCATTTTCATGCGTTATTTCCCCGTTTGGGTAATAAAAACGCGCCAATGCCAGCTGTTAACGCGGCCATAGCCAGCGGATAGGCTAACCCCGCCAATGGGTTACCCGTAGCAGAGATCAGGGCGGTAGCGACGAATGGGGTCATGCCCCCAAAAATACCGTTGCCGATGTGGTAAGGAAGTGACAGGGACGTGTATCGAATCCTGGCTGGAAATAGTTCGACCAGGTAGGCAGCAATGGGTCCGTAAGCCAGCGTGACAAAGAACACTTGTAGCCACACCCAGAAAATCAGCCGGTTGCGCGCTCGATCGGTGATGTGAACGACGGTTTTGGTTTCGGGTTTCGCCAGTTGTTTGCCAGTCGTTGTGGTTACGGCGACCGAGGCACCATCCGGAAACACCTGCGTTTCTGTCATCGCCAGTGTATTGGCTTTTACATCCAGCATACGACTGATCTGCCGGTCGACAACGGCTTTGTGGGTGTAATCGACTACCGCACTCATCTGCTGATAAATCGGATAGAAGCTCACTGCAACCAATGTTAGACCGCTTATCATCAGCCACTTCCGCCCGATCCGATCTGACAAGGCCCCAAACACAACCGCAAAGGGCGTGGCCAACAAAAGTGCCACGAGCATGATGGTATTGGTCTGAACAAAATCAACTTTCAATATCGTGCCGATAAAAATACTACTGTAAAAGTGAGCCGTGTACCAGGCGCAACCGTAGCCCAGCGTCAGGCCGAAGAGGGCCAGCAGGACCAGCCGCCGGTTCTCGGGGTTAATAAACGACTCACGTAGCGGATTTTTAGCAATAGTACCCGATGCCTTTAATTGCGCGAACACCGGCGACTCACCCAGCCGTCGTCGGATAAAATAGGAGACAACCACCAGCAACCCTGATACGGCAAACGGAATGCGCCAGCCCCATGCCTGAAACTGCGTAGGGGACAAACCCAGTCGGCAGGACAGGATAATGGCAATGGACAAAAAGAGCCCTATTGTGGCTGTGAGTTGCAGCAAACTGGTATAGAAACCGCGCCGGTGGTTGGGTGTGTGTTCGGCTACGTAGGTGGTTGCTCCGCCGTATTCACCCCCAAGTGCAAGGCCCTGCACCAGGCGAAGTAGTACCAGCAGGACAGGGGCCGCGTAGCCAATAGCGGCAAAATTGGGCAGGAATGTAATGGCAAAGGTTGAGCCACCCATCAGCAGCAGCGTCAGCAGGAAGGTATATTTTCGGCCAACCAGATCGCCCAGCCGCCCGAAGAATAAAGCACCGAAGGGACGAACCACAAACCCAGCCGCAAAAGTAGCGAGGGCTTCCAGCGTCTGCATCAGCGGGTTGTCGTTCTTCGGAAAAAACTGCGGCCCTATAACCAGCGTGGCTAAACTGCCGAAGATAAAAAAGTCGTACCACTCAATAATGGTACCGACCGATGAAGCCAGCAGCACCCGCCGGAGGGTTTTCGGCGAGACGGATGAAGAAACAGGTTTGTTGGATTTAGACGGACGCATAGTTCGCTAAATACGCAAATTCAGGGCAATTTCCGGCGATTGTGTTATGGGCAGGTTGTGTTGTTGGGTTCTCAAACCCGACATACTCATACGACAACGTGTCGGGTTTGAGAACCCAACAACATAATAAACTCGACGCCACTTAAACCACCTTACTCATGCCGTTCTTCCAGCGCGAGCCGGCCTTCCAGTACCATCTGATCGTCGGGGTACAGGTTGAGTACTTCCTTAATCAGCCCCGTACGCATGTTAAACACCCAGCCGTGCAACGTCGGCTGCTGATCGGACTGCCACATTTTCTGCACCGAATTGGTGCGGACGAGGTTATGAATCTGCGCTTCGACGTTTAATTCGACCAGCCGGTCGAAGCGGGCCTGCTCATCGGTAATCGCTTCGAGTTCAGTGTGGTGGACGTCTTTCACGTCTTTGATGTACTGAATCCACTGGTCAATCAAACCCAGCTTTTTATCGGTCATGGCCGTTTTTACCCCTCCGCATTCGTAATGCCCGCAGACGATGACGTGCTTCACCTTCAGCACTTCTACGGCATACTGCACCACACTGAGCATATTCAGGTCGTCGGGAACGATCAGGTTGGCAATGTTGCGGTGGACAAACATGTCACCGGCATCTGTACCGGTAATTTCATTAGCCGGGACACGGCTGTCTGAGCAGCCCACCCACAGGAATTTTGGATGCTGATCGACGGCAAGCTCCTCGAAATAATGCTCGTCCAGTTCGAGTTTATCCTGTACCCAGGCTTTATTCAACAGCAGTAACTTCTGATAATCTTCCATAATACGTTCGGGGTATTCGTAGGTGTTGGATGGTATTGGATCAACTCGCCATAGCGGTCTTCAGGCTCATGTCTTCGCGCGTTTTACGCTTCCTGAGCAACACATCGGTCAGCTCGTACTGAATACCCTGCATCTGGGCAATGTCGCGGAAGTCATTCAGCATGTTATAAATATCATGGTCGATAAAGCCCGCATGACGACCATCGACAAATACCGTATCGCCGGGCTGAAGCGTACGAAGTGTTTCCTTTAAACTCGGTTTACTGAGAAAGTAAACGTCTTTCTGCAACTTGATCAGTACCCTGTTCCCGTCGCGTACAACCCGGAACGTCGCCTGGGAATTGGTGTACAGCACATACAAAATACCAACGACGGTGCCAACCGCAATGCCGATGAGCAGGTCGGTAAAGACAATGCCGATTACCGTGACGATGAAGGGGACAAACTGATTCATGCCTTCGCGGTAAATTTTAACGAACAGGGCGGGTTTGGCTAATTTATACCCCACTGTAATCAGCAGCGCAGCCAGACACGCCAGCGGAATATGGTTTAGGATTGACCCGGCTAACCCTACCGCCAACAGCAGCAACACCCCGTGAATCATGGTCGAAACGCGGGTTCTGGCCCCGCCAAATATGTTGGCCGACGTGCGGACAACGACCGATGTAATGGGCAGGCCACCGAGCAACCCCGACACGATATTGCCCATACCCTGCGCCAGCAGTTCCCGATTGGGCGAGGAAGACCGTTTCTGCGGGTCGAGCCGGTCGGCGGCTTCCAGATTTAGCAGCGTTTCCAGCGTGACCACCAGAGCGACCGTAGCGGCTACGGTGTACACGGTTGGATTGGACAGGATGCTAAAATCCGGGAAGTCGAAAATGGCGGATAGATTCTGGCCTTGTTTGAAAACCGGGACCCGTACCATGTGCTCATTGGAATCACCTAAATACCAGCCGGGGTAGAAATGCAGGAAGAGCTGATTGAAGCCAACCCCAAGAAACACGACCGTCAGCGCGGCCGGTAAATTCTGGAAAAACTTAATGCCCCGGCCCGCCGTCCGCTCCCACACCAGGAGCAGGGCGATGGATACAACACTAATCAGTACGGCACCGGGACTGGCCGTAACAATGGCCCGGTAAATTTCAGAAACCGTATTTTCGCCGTCGGCCAACTGACTGAATTCAAATTCGCCCTCGTAATCGCTGTCGCGGCCCAGCGCGTGCGGAATCTGTTTGAGGATGATAACAATACCGATACCCGCCAGCATTCCTTTGATGACACTGTCGGGAAACAGACTGCTGAACCGCCCCGCTTTCAGCAGACCAAGGCCTACCTGCATGATACCCGCCAGCAGCACGGCTACCAGAAACGCTTCGTAAGAGCCTAATTTAGCGATTGAGTCGGCTACGATTACAGCCAGACCAGCCGCCGGACCGCTCACGCTCAACTCTGAACCCGACATGGTACCAACAACGATGCCGCCGATAATACCCGCGACTAATCCGGCAAACAGGGGAGCCCCCGAGGCTAAGGCGATGCCCAGACAAAGCGGCAGTGCTACCAGAAAAACGGACATCCCGGCTGGAAAGTCATATTGCAGGGTCGAAAAACGGTAGTTTTGCAGGGTCCTGAGCGGATTTACTGAGTTCATAGGGGGGATGAGACGAGATCGTTCTGTCTGTGTAACGCAATCGCTCACGTAAATCACGCACGAAATTAAAAAGAGATTAAAAATTTAATGTCAGTTTTTAATCTGCCCGGCGGCCTATGCACCTTACCGACACTGAACAGCAGTTTATTCAGACCCATCGGCACGATGATGTTACCCGGTTACTGCTATCGCCTGCGTCTAATCAACTGGACCTAAAAAAGCTGGCGGCTCAGATTGCAACCCGTCAGAAAGCGGTGCATAAGCTGCCGACCTGGTACGCCAATCCGGCGTTACTGTTCCCCCCGACGTTATCGGTCGAGCAGGCGTCCTCAGAAATGGCGGCCCGTTATAAAGCCGGACTGGTGTCGGGTCGTGTCCTGATTGATGCAACCGGGGGGATGGGTGTCGATACGTGGGCGTTTGCCGGTCGGGTGGCACAGGTCGAGTACATCGAACAGAATCCGGCGTTGTCGAGTCTGGCCGCCCGCAACCTGCCTGAGCTTGGCAGAACGAATGTAACGGTCAATACGGGGAACGGGCTGGACTTTATCCGAACGTACAGCGGTCATGCCGACTGGATTTACCTTGACCCCGCCCGACGGGATGAACGAGGTGGAAAAGTGGTGCGATTGGCTGACTATGAGCCAAATGTTAGTAATGAACTGCCGGTACTACTGGCCAAAGCAGACCGTATTTTATTAAAGACATCACCCCTGATCGATATTGATCAGACGCTTCGCCAACTCCGCCATGTCGAAGCGGTGCATGTCGTCGCGGTACAGCATGAGGTGAAAGAAATTCTGTTCGTTATTGGCCAGGCCACTCCTGACCCGGATCAGGTTGTTATCACTGCCATCGACCTACCGGGCGCGTCGGTTGGTTCGCCCGTACCGGACGTTGCGTTTGCGTTTACCCGGGCCGCTGAACGAACTGCACCTGTTACCCTCGGCGACCCGCAGCGCTACATCTGCGAACCCAACGCGACGGTGCTGAAAGCGGGCGCCTTCCGGCTGGTGGCGAGCCGGTTCGGTTTGCAGAAACTCGCGCCTAACAGCCATCTGTACACCGGCACTGTTCGCCCGACTGGTTTTCCCGGCCGTATTTTTGAGTTACAGGCCGTTTTGAAACCAGACCGGAACGAACTGCGGGCCGTGGTGCCCGACATGAAGGCGAACCTGACCGTACGGAATTTTCCGCAGACGGTGGATGCGCTGCGTAAAAAGCTGGGGCTACAGGAGGGCGGTTCGGTGTATATGCTGGCAACGACCCTGCTCAATGGCGATAAACGGCTGTTGGTCACTCGGAAATCGGTGGCGTAACGAACTGTTTGGCCGACAAAAACGGTTCACAGTTGATTATCACTGAATAGTATTACCCATCCATAGTATGAAAGTACAACACATATTACTTGCAGCCATTGGCCTGTTTGTCAGTGGTCTTACTGCCAGCGCTCAGGCCGTTACGGCGGGCGAGCAGACGATTGACAAAAATAAGGTGCCGGGCCTGACACTGACCGTACCTATTGAGGGGAAACAGGCTGAGAAAGACTGGGCCGAACAACTGAAGTCATACGGTAAGGTGACGAACTCGCGCGGTACATATAAAGTAGCAACGGCCTACATTCCGGCGCTCTCAGCCGAGCCGATCAATCTGATGTCAACCGTAGACCGGTCGCGAAATTCGGCTACCATCTTTACGGCGTTCGACCTGGGAAACGGTACGTTTATTACGGCGGGCAGCGATAAATACGCGGCCGCTGAAAAAATGCTGAGTGAGTTCGCTACGACGGCGCAGTACAATCAGCAGGTGCGCGATGCGGAGGGACTACAGGCCGATGCCGACAAAAGCTACCAGAAGGCGGTGAAAACCGGCGAACGGCTCCAGCGCGACATTGAGCGGAACAAGAAGGAAAAGGAAACCCTGCTCAGACGTCTGGACGACAACGCTAAAGAACTGGAGCAACTGACCAAAGACACCGAAACCAACAAAACCGAGCAGACTACGACCCAGGCCGATCTTGAAAATCGTCGTAAAGCCGCTGAAGCCGTCCGGCTGAAAAAACCGCAGTGAGGAAGTCAGGTAAGTGTCTGCGCCCAGGTTAATAAGTCAGTAAGTGTTAAAAGAGCGCTACTTACTGACTTACCAACTTAGGCGCAGCCACTTGCCGACTTTACTCCGTAAAAAACACCCGCTTCACCCGCTCGCTGACGCCCGTCAGGATTTCGTAGGGGATGGTACCAATGCGGCTGGCTAAGTCGCTGATGGAAAGCTGATCGCTGAAAATGACAGCGGTGTCGCCTTCTTCGCAAACAGCGTTTGTCACATCAACCATCGTCATATCCATGCAAATGTTGCCAACCGTAGGGCATAGCGTGCCATTGATGCTGACGGCACCAACTCCGTTACCTAACCGGCGGTCGTAGCCATCCGCGTAGCCAATAGCCAGCGTGGCAATACGGGCGTCCTGCGTGAGTTGGCCGCTGCGGCTATACCCCACGCTATCCCCAGCCCGAACCGTTTTAACCTGACTAACGGCCGTTTTCAGCGTACCCACCGGCCGAACCTGTCCCGGCTCCAGCCGACTCGACTCAACCCCGTATAACCCAATGCCGACCCGAACCATATCAAGTTTGAAATCCGGGAAGCGCACAATACCCGCCGAATTGAGCAGATGCCGCGTTGGGCGGTAGCCAAGTCCGGTTTCCAATACGGCTGCCCCGGCGAGAAATTGCTCGTATTGCTGCCGCGAAAAGTCATTAAACCGGCTTTCATCGGCACCAACCAAATGGCTGAATACTGTAGCCACAGTCAGGTTTGGCAGGGCGTTTAATGCCTCAATCACCGCCGGTAATTCCTCGGGCAGAAACCCCAGCCGGTGCATACCCGTATCGAGCTTGAGGTGGATCAGGTGCGGCCGTTGGCCCACAAAAGCACTAAACTCCTGAAGCAGCCGCCAGCTGTAAATTTCGGGTTCCAGCTTAAATTCCAGCAGCGTCGCAAACGTTTCGGGCGCGGGATTCATAACCATAATGGGCAGTGTAATACCGTTTTGCCGAAGTGACACTCCTTCATCAACATAGGCCACCGCCAGGTAATCGACCCGGTGAAACTGAAGGAGTTGAGCCACTTCGGCGCTACCGCTGCCATACGCAAACGCCTTTACCATCACCATAATTTTGACCGACGAGCCTACTTTTTCGCGGTAGTAATTCAGGTTCTGGGTCAGGGCATCAAGGTTAATCTCGAGTACTGTGCCGTGTACTTTGCGCTGCAGCCGGTTCACAATCCGTTCGAAAGCAAACGGCCGGGCACCCTTCACCAAAACGGCGCTGTCGCGAAACAGATCGGTGAAGTTACTGGCCAGAAACTCATCCGTATCAGTAAAAAAGCGGCTGTTCGCGGGAAACAAGCGTGCATTACGGCTGATAAGCGCGCCAATGCCAATCAACTGATCAACGGCTTGGTCGCGGATCAATCGGGCAATGGTTTCGTAAAGTTCAGGTTCGTCCTGTCCCGATTGCAGCACATCCGACAGGATTACTACCTTCCGCGCCCGGTTCGTCTGCTGATTCAGGAAATTCAGGGCTAACTGAAGACCAGCCACATCGTTATTGTACGAATCATCAATGACAACGCTGTTGTTGATGCCCTCTTTCAACTCCAGCCGCATCGATACAGGGCGCAGCCGGTTCAGCCGGTTTTGCAAAACAGTCTGGTTCGTGATACCCAGCGTCAGTAGTGTAACCAGGCAGTGCGTCAGGTTTTCGACCGAGGCCGGGTCGGTGAAGGGAAGCGTTACCTGCCAGCTACCCGCTTCGGTCGAGAGAGTAAGCTGATCTCCCTGCTTCCTGGCGGTATAGACCGTATCGCGGCCCTGCACCGACCAGGTGATGAGGTGAACCGCCGGATTAACTGCCCGTAGCAACAGGTTTACTTCTTCGTTGATGTCGGCGTAGTCGGCGCAGTAAATGAGGGTTTCCACACTGGTGAAGAGCCGGAGCTTCTCGGCCACTTTCTGCCGATGCGTCTTAAAACCTTCGTCGTGCGCCGGACCGGTGTTCGTGAAAATGCCAATGGTCGGCTGAATAATGGCCTGTAGCGCACTCATCTCGTGCGGTCTGGAAATACCCGCTTCAAAAATACCCAGCGTATGCCGTTCATTCAGCTGATGCACCGACAGCGGAACGCCCAACTGCGAGTTATAACTTTTCGGGCTTTTGGCCACGGCATACTCACCACTCAGCAACTGCGCCAGCCACTCTTTTACGATGGTTTTGCCGTTGCTGCCGGTGATGCCAATAACGGGAATATCGAACTGCCGACGATGGGCAGCGGCCAGTTGCTGTAAGGTTTTTAACGGGCTGTCGACAGTCAGGAAATAAGCGTTCGGGTAGTCGGCCGGGTTGACGACCGACTGCTGACCCGGTTGTTCGATAACAAATTGCCGGACGCCTTTCTGATACAGGTCAGCGATGAAGTCATGCCCGTCGTGGTGTTCACCCCGGAGGGCAAAGAAAAGAGTATCCGCCGGGTTGCCAAGGGCCTGTCGACTATCGGTTAGCCAGTTGGTGGCCAGGCGGGGTAAGGTTTCGGTTGTCATAGTACAAATGAACTGTCGGGTCGCTTAAATCCAGCCACGGCGACGGAAATACAAGAGCATACCAACGGTTATCACGGCCATGACGCCCCAGACCACAAAGTACCCATCGTGGGTATGTAGCTCGGGCATGTTTTCGAAATTCATGCCATAGACGCCCACAATAAACGTCAGCGGCATGAAAATGGCCGAAAAAACGGTGAGCGTCTTCATCACCGAGTTCATGCGGTTACTGGCCGTGGACAGGTAAATATCAACTAACCCGGTAGTTAATTCGCGGTAGGCGTCGAGGGTTTCGATAAGTTGATTGATATGGTCCAGTAAGTCACGCAGAAACGGTATGGTCGGCTTCGTAATCAGCGACGATTCTTCGCGGAGCATCGCCCCGAGCACATCGCGTAAGGGCCAGATCACCCGGCGCATGAAGGTAACCTCACGTCTCAGACTGTATATCTGGGAGAGGGTATCCTGAGTGGCCCTGTTCTGAATGACAGCATCTTCAATTGAGTCGAGCGAGTCGCCGATGCGTTCGAGCACCAGGAAATAATTATCGACAATCAGGTCCATCAGGGCATAGAGCAGGTAGTCGGCTCCGTTTTTACGGGTTCTGCCGGTAGCCGCCCGGATACGGTCCAGAATGGGCTCGAAAATGTCGGCCGTGCGCTCCTCCTGAAACGAAATCAGGAACTTCTCGCCCAGTACCAGACTAATGTGTTCGGCATCAATCTCCTGACTCTGTGCGTTATGGTGCAACATTTTCATGGTTACGAATAGCACCGTGCTGGTGTCAGTCGTATCGGAGGTGCCCGGCTGGCTCATCGGGCTTTCGTCGTAGAAATCAATCTTGGGTTTCTGCTCCGAGTTAACCACATCTTCGAGTAGCAGCGGGTGCAGGCGGAACTGCCGCCCGATGGTAGCCACCACCTGAGGTTCGTGAATACCATCTACATCAATCCAGGTAATGCGTGGCGCATTGGTGCCGGGCAACTGGCAGCTGCTTAACCGGCCCGAATCGTCAATATTCACGTTTGTATCGGCAAATTCAATCCGTGTAACATGGGTGGCATGTTCGATTTCCTGCCCTACGTAGGTCAGCGTACCGGGCGGAGTGCCCACACTTTTAGTTGAAATGCGGTGGCGTCGTTTAGCCATATTTGCGAAAAAAGTAGCTGTCAAAGATAAACCTAATCGCTCCAGAGCGGTCGAATGTTTATAAATTTAGCCTGTCGAGCCATGTACTACACCCGTCTTCTCTTTCTGCTGATTATCGGTATGGCCGCGTGCCGCAGTGGTCGTACCGCCCTGCGTCGGGGCGATTTTGACCAGGCGGTTACCCTGTCGGCCCACCGACTGGCGCGTAAATCCAACCATGCCGATGCGCCGGCTGTCCTGCAACAGGCGTTTGCGAGGGCCTATGAACAGCATCAGACGGCGATCCGGCAGATTACGAAATCCGTCGAACCGTTTCGCTGGGAGCGTATTTATGCCGAATATGAACAGTTGCAAACCCTCACCGACCAAGCCCGCACCGCAGGCGGTGACTGGCTGAATCAGTACCCGGCTGATTATGCCGACCGTCGGCGCGAAGCCCGCGAACTGGCGGCTACCGACCGCTATGAGGCCGCTGAACAGGCGTTTGCCTACCACCGGACCGACCGGCTTGCTGCCAAAGAAGCGTACCAGCAGTACCGCAAAGCCGGGGATTGGGTGCTTAATTTCCGTGATGCGCAGGCCAAAGCCGATGCTGCATTTCCATACGCCGTGCTGCGGGTCGTGATCGAACCGCTGACGCCGTCGTTTGCGCTGACTCAGTCGGATTACCGGGCATTACAGGCCGAAATTGGGCGGGCGATGGAACGTCGGGGGCAACCGTCGCCTTTTGTGCTGTTCATACCCGGCGGACCAGTACCGGGTGATTCACTGCCGGTGCATCAGGTTGTGCAGATGACCGTGGTAGATTACGATGCCGGGGTGGTCAGCAACGCATCGTCGAGCCGGACGGTGGAAAGTACGCAGGCATTTAAGGTAGGCGAAAAAAAGATCAACGATTCGACCAAAGTCGCCATCATGGAAAAGGCGAAGGGGACGCTGACGACCTACACGCGCCAGATCAAAAGCGGAATGCTGCTGAAAATCCGGGCACTCGACAACCAGAATGGACGCGTATTGTGGGAAGATGCTATCTCAGAAAGCCGCACCTTTGCCGACGAATGGTTTTCCTTTACCGGCGATACGCGGGCACTCAATGGGCAATCGCTCAAAACCAGTCCCGTTACTCCGCCCTCAGCCTGGGATTGGCTGCGTAGTATGAGTGAGGAGTTGGCGAGTGATATTGCCGGAAAATTACAGAACAAATATGACGACGAATAACCCCGATCTGATTCTGGCGCACCTCCGTCTGGACCCGGTGCTGGCGCAGCTAATGGCCGAAACGGAAGCACCCAAGGCGTTTTACGACTGGGAGGACGATGTTTATTTAGCACTACTGGAGAGCATCGTTTCGCAGCAAATTTCGGTTAAAGCCGCCGATGCTATTTTTAAACGGTTCGTCGCCCTCTTCGACCCAAACGCCGGAACGGTGAGTGGGGCAGTAGCGGGGTACCCGGCCCCCGATGCGCTGCTGGCAAAACCGGACGACGAATTGCGCAGCGCGGGCCTGTCGTTTCAGAAGATAAAATACCTCAAAAGCGTCGCTGAGTTCACGCTGGCGAACCGGATGGACCGCCCTTTTTTTGACGGGCTGACCGACGAAGAGGTGGTTCAGTACCTGTTGCCGATCAAAGGCGTGGGCCGCTGGACGGTGGAGATGCTGCTGATGTTTGTGCTGGACCGGCCGGACGTGTTTCCGGTTGATGACCTGGTGATTCGCCAGAAAATTGTTCGGGCGTACGCTGATCGGGTCGAGGGGCTTGCCGGGAAGGTACTCCTTAAAAAGCTCCACGAAATTGCCGAATCCTGGCGTCCGTACCGAACGACTGCCTGCCGGTATCTCTGGCGCTGGAAACCGACCGCCACCCCGATAGCCGCCGCCGAACCAACGGTGTTTATACCCACCATAAACCCTACAGGCGTTTAACGACCAGATTCACCTTCGACTGGATCTTGATCAGTGCCTGTAGTCCGTCGGGCCGAATGGCTACGCGCTGGGGTACAAACCGGAAGGTGGCAATGTCGAGCGCGGTTTTTTTACCGGCACCGCCCCGCGCAAAGGCCGTTTCGATCTTTTGCGGAAGCTGGGAAATCTGCTTTTGCAGAGGAATTGTGAGCGCGGCCTGCAGGGTATCGCGAAGCCGGTCATGCAGAAGCCAGTTCGCGGTCGATAACAGCATTTCCTCCGTCTCCACATCAAAATCGACGTGCTGGATACGGAGCACATTGTTTAGGGTATCATAGCTGGGCTGTCCCCGCAAATACAACGTTCCGTTCACGATGCCACTCACTTCGGTTTTCAGTACGACCGAGTGCTGACCGCCATAGACGCTGGCCCGTTTAATGGTCAGCGAGCCATGCTTCAGGTCGATCTCCCGACCCTGTAACCTCCGTTTCAGTACCTGATTCAGGTCGGTATAGGGTACAAAACAGAGTACTCTTAAATCGGATTCGCTGGGTAAGTTGGCTACTTTGTGCAGGCGCGGCAACCGGCTGGTTAGCTCAACTGCTGGCCGTGCCCCAAAGCGGGTCGCGCTCTGAAAACCAATGCGCAGGGGGATGGTGATACTCTGGGAGTCACCCGAAATGGTCCCGGCGGTGATACTAACCGCATGCGGAACGAGCCAGACCGAATCGGGTTGGTGGCTGATCAGCAACGGTTTCTGGATATCCTGCCAGATATGAAGCACCTGGCGGTCCAGCCGGAGTTCGTTATGCACGGCACTGTCGATGGCGCTTTCGATACTGGTCCGGCGTTTGCGCAGAATGTTATCGGCCAGTTTCTGAATACCTATGTTTATGCCCAGGATTCGGATTTTGGGTTTCTCAATCCATTCGTAGTTTACAAAGGAAGCTTTTGTTGACAGCCGCCAGTTGTCGGCAACCGCCAGGGGCGTCTGGAAATTAACCCGCAGGGTGCAGATGGGTCGCTGGTGGGCTTTAATCCGCTTCCGTAACCCCAGTGGATTGGCCATCCAGACCCGGAGTGGAGCCGAGAACGTTACCCGCTGTTGCGCATAGTGCAGTTGAACTGGCCCCATTCGCTCTACCCGGAGGCCCCATTTAGCCCCCCGTCGTCCCTGCATGGTGTTTTCACCGACCAGAACAGGGCTAAGCGATTCGTTGATTTTTTTCTCTAAAGCACTGAGATTGAAGGTAACCCGCCCGGTGATGTACGAAGGCGTGGCCGGTATAGCCGGGTCGAAACCCTGCGCAGCTGGCTGGCTGGGCTTTAGCTTGTTACAGCCGATAAGGGCGGCCAGAGTAACAAGGCAAATTATATGAATGGTGCGTTGAGTGATCATCACTTCTACGAACCAAAATTTCTTGGAAAAGTTATGCAGAGGCCCGGCAGATGCTGGCTACATAGCTTTTGAGGGCTTCACGTCTGTGCTACAGCCGCATCCTTTGCCGCAACCGGCCTCTTTCCGGCTCAGCGTCCGAAATGCCCGGAAGCCCATGTAGCCAATAGCAGCCAGAAAAAGCAGAATAATCAGAAGCGTTTGCATACCTGTGGTGCCGGACGTTAACGTCCGGCACCCGTATAACAGCGTGATGATTGACTGGGTTCAACCCGGCAGAGCAGCGTTATACCCAGCCCTTGCGCTCAGCAAGCCGGTACGCGTGCTGATAATGATGTTCGCTATGCCAGGCATAGAGGGCGATAACCTCCTCCAGTGCCACCGCCCGCTGCATACCGGGATGGTAGTAGGTGCGGGCGTAGTCGGCTTCGGACATGGCTTCGAGTACCGTTACCCAGCGTTGATGCAGGTTGCTCAAAATCACCAGCGAGGGGGCTATTGACAGCGAAGAATCAGCAAGTTTGGCCCATTCACCTTCTTCGTAGGGCGTAATGGTCGGGTTGGTTTCGGTCAGGGCCAGCTTGGTGCGGACATACGCGTTCATGTGGCTATCGGCAACATGGTGCACCAACTGCCGAATCGTCCAGCCATCGGGACGGTAGGGGGTATCCAGCCGGTCGTCGCCCCACTTGCCCACCAGCTCGGTCAGGCGATGAGGCATGGTGGTGAGTACCGCAATATGCTGTTGCGACTCATCGGCCGAATACGTTTTGCCATAGTCGAAATGGCCAATCGGGTAACGGAGGGTGTCGAGGGTTTCCATTGGGTTTGTCGTTCATGGTTTGTCCTTTGCAGTCAACCACGAACTACAAACCACAAACCGTTATTTTTATCACCAGAATTTTTGAATTTCAGCCAATAAGGCACCGTGAGCGGCTCCACCGGCTACCACATCCCCCCGGAACAGAAACTCGTTTCCGCCCGTAAAGTCACTGACATGGCCACCGGCTTCTTGCACCAGCAGTACCCCGGCGGCCATATCCCACGAGTTGAGGTTATACTCATAAAAGCCCTCAAATCGCCCGCAGGCCACGTAAGCCAGATCAATAGCCGCTGATCCCATTCGGCGCAGCCCGTGCGTTTGCTGCATCAACGATTCCAGAATGTGCAGGTAGTTCTGCATGCCCTCGAACCGGTAGTACGGAAAACCCGTTGCAATCAGGCTTTCACCCAGCGTAGCCGCCGACGAAACCCGAATCTTCTCTTCGGCGGCACCACCCAGACTGACCCAGGCACCCCCACCGGTCTCCGCCGAGAAACACTCATCCCGCATTACATCGTAGACCACACCGGCGATGGACTTGCCGCCATCCGCCAGGGCGACACTGACCGAAAAAACGGGCAGTCCGTGAATGAAATTAGCCGTACCATCGAGCGGATCAATAATCCAGTTCAGGCCCAGCTTGTCAGCTTCGGTTTCGGTCGTGCCTTCTTCGGTGATAAAATCAGCCTCGGGCAGGAGTCTATGCAGCGCATCCACCAACTGCTTCTCTGTCTCCTTGTCGACGTACGAAACCAGGTTATTCACGTCCTTGTATTCGGTGGCGGTGCGGTCGAAGGCGCGGCTTTCCTGCCGGATAAACGCTCCGGCCTGCCGGGCAATGGTGTTAATTTCCTGACGGAGGAGGCTGAGTTGCATCGTAGGCTGTACCCCGGACGCCCACATCCGGTTGTTGCTGGAAATTGCCGGACGTGGGCGTCCGGGGTACCGGGACACATCAAACGGTCGTAATCGACTGTAGTTCCGTTTTCTGTTTGAAACGGGCCTGATAAAACGCCCGGATATAAAGCGTGATGATAAACATACCATCGGCCGGGCCGGGCACTTTCGAGAACAGGAAGCCGAGTGCCAGTAACACACCCACGACCCGGAAATAGACGCCCAGGTACTGCTGGTTCTTCGGGCGTGTGACCCAGTAAATCATCGGGAAATGCAGCGGGAACAGCCACAGCAGGGCCGGGTTCCACGCCGTTACGCCATGATTGGTTCCTACCCAGAGCAGGAACAGAATCCACCCGGCCAGTCCTGAGATACCGAACAGCAACCGATCCAGCCCCAAACCGCGCACGCCGTTCTGGTAATGGCGGTAGGTCAGATAACCAACCAGCACCAGCACTGCCAGAAAGAAAAATTCGGGGATTGCCCAAAGGGGGGGCGTTTGTTTGATCACGTTGCGCGTCTGGTACAAAACCTGCTCCCGGGCCACCAGCGGGCGTGTTTGCCCGTTTGGCTGTAGTATTGTGGCCGCTGCCATTCGGTCGTGCACATTATTGGGCAGGTACATGGCTTCGGTGGCCGTAGCGACATGGTCGGCGGGGCGGCCAACGGCCAGATTCATGCCGAAACGTGCCCATGGTTTTTCGCCCAGGTAGTCGTTCATCCACTCACGGTACGACTTTTTACTCAACTCCGCGTCTTTGGCCGGGTTAAAGCGCAGGCTGTCGCCACAGGTCTGAATAATTCGGCCGGGGGGGCGGGTGGCGCAGTTATCGTAGTAAAATTTGTACTGATACGTCCGGTTTTCCGGCTTGTAATTCTCTTCCAGCCCATCGAGCAGGCGCTGCTTCTGACTGGCATTCAGGTTCAGAATCTGCTCCCGAACGGTGCGGTTTTCGATCTGCCAGCCATACATTTCGTCGTACAGCGCGTTAACCGACAATTGATAGGGGAGGGTGCCGCGAATGAATTTAAGGTAGAAATTGTCCGCCCGGAAGTCGAACGTGCCGTAGCCATATAGCCGGTCCAGACCCAGCAGCGGATCATATACCCGTAAACCCAGATGCCCGAAACTCGAATACAGTTCTTCGCCGGGGGCCACGGTGATCAGGCTGACCTGCGCCGATGGAGACAGCCGAAACTGAGCGTTTGCCACCTGAGCCGCCATAAGCAGCCAGCATAGCAGAACGCCCGCGTATTTATTCATCGTTTTCATCGTCGTCTTCATCCTCATCGGAGCGGGCATACTTGTTACGTTTGCGGGCTTCGCGCTCGGCCGCCCGGTCAATCTCTTTGCCCTGTACACAGATAACGATCTCACCTTTTACCGTTTTTTCAGCAAAATAAGCAATTATTTCGGTGAGCGTTCCCCGCACGGTTTCCTCGAAGAGCTTTGTTAACTCACGCGACACACTGGCGGGCCGGTCGGGTCCGAACTGCTCCGCAAACTGCTCCAGCGCTTTGATGAGCCGGTGGGGCGACTCGTAAAAAATCATGGTACGCTCTTCATCCGCCAGGGCCTGCAACCGCGTTTGTCGTCCTTTTTTATGGGGCAGAAATCCCTCGAAGGTGAACCGGTCGTTCGGCAGGCCGGAGTTGATCAGCGCGGGCACAAAAGCTGTCGCACCAGGCAGACACTCCACCGCGACGCCATGCTGGAGACAGGCCCGCACAACCAGAAAACCGGGGTCGGAGATGCCTGGCGTACCCGCATCGCAGATCAGGGCCATGGTTTTGCCCCCCTTCAACTGGTTGATTAACCGCTCGACGGTGCGGTGCTCATTGAAAATGTGATAGCTCTGCAGGGGCTTGGTAATGCCCAGGTGCTTCAGTAAAATACCCGACGTGCGGGTGTCTTCTGCCAGAATTGCATCGACGCTCTGTAGAATTTTCACCGCCCGCAGCGTAATATCGTCGAGGTTGCCAATGGGCGTGGGAACGAGGTATAGTTTCAAAACTGTGTGCCGATGGTCGTATCCCGGACGCCCACATCCGGTCGTTGCTGAACATTACCGGACATGGGCGTCCGGGCAATCCGCTGATGCGGTACACTAAACAAACTGGTCGATCTGTCCGGCCAACTGCCGGTCTTTGTCCGTTACCGTGTTGCCTGCGTCGTGGGTTTGCAGCTCGATGGTCACTTTGTTATACACGTTGGACCACCACGGATGGTGATTCATCTTCTCAGCGGCCAGCGCGACGCGGGTCATGAACGCAAACGCTTCGCTAAACGTGGAGAAGACAAACGTCCGGGTCAGTTTATTATCGGTTTCGTGCCACATCAGATCGGGGATTTGTCGTGCGTTGGTGGTCGTATTGGTTTGTGGTGTAAAGTACTTACTTCTTGGCCAGATTTTTCAAATCCGCCAGCGTTCCTGTCACTTTCGACGCCATCTTACTCTCGTTGATCATCGGGTTTTTCCCCTTGACCAGAAGTTTGGAACTGAAGTCAACTTCATACTTCGTATCCTTTTTATCGAATAACGCTTTGGGCAACAGCCCCAATGCTTTGCCGGGTTTCATCGTGACCGGGAAAACGACCGGTGTTGTAGCCTGCTGTTTTATCAGAACAGGACCGTCCGGAGTGCCCTCACTGATCAGCTTACCGTCTATCTTAACCGCATAATGCACATCGGTCATGTTGATGGGAAACTTGTTCTTGTTCGTAATATTGACTTTAGCCGCCAGATCCGTGTGCCCTAAACCAACATGCCCCAGATCGATGTCCTCAATCTTAACCTTAGGAATATAGATGGTCGGTAGTTTTTTGGTTGAGGTAACCGTAAATGTCCGCTCTCCCAGAATGGGTACGTCCAGCGCGAACGAACTACGCACAGAGTACTCGGTGCTGTCGATGCCTTTTGCCTCCAGCCGTTTCAGGGTTTTCGTCAGCTTCTCCGCCATCAGTTTAGCGGGTAGGGTTACCACCGTGCTATCGCCCGATTTGATGGAAATAGGCTTCTTATACGCATCTTTCATCACCTCCTCTCCTGCAATGGCCAGCGAATAATCCAGCTGATGCGCCGTAAAAGCGACCGGTAAAGGGTTGTCGATCAGCAGCTTCATTGTCATGCTGATGGCGTCGTCGCTGATATCGGTAATTGTCACGTTGCTCATTTCCAGCCGGGGCTTGAGCGTTTTATCGTTCGCATCTTTCCCCTCCGCCGTTGCTTTATTTTCCAGTCGCTGATACCAGATATAAGCGCCTGCCAGGCCAATCAATAGTAAGGCGAGTGCAATGATCCATCCCTTTTTCATACCGTTGTGTTTGATGTCGTACCCCCTTAACACCACCCGGCGGGGACTGTTTGTTTCTAATATCCTCCGGTAATTTTCTTAGTTTTGGACTGTCTACAGCCTACGCTATGGTTGCCAAGGAGAAAAATTTATATACGTTTGAGGAATATGAAGCATTAGAGCATGCTGAAGGCATTCGCTATGCCTACTACAATGGCGAAGTGGTGGCTATGGCAGGTACAACTAAACGATATAACCTGCTCGTTCAGTCGCTATCCCGTTTGTTATACCCGATGGCTCGTCGGAATGGATGTCAGGTATTCACCGAAAATGTGAAGCAGAAACTAACGTTCGGACAGCAGTATGTTTACCCTGACCTCATTTATACCTGTGATGCCGCGGATATGGCTGATGATTCGGCCACAATCGTACATTCCCCAAGTTTGCTGATCGAAGTATTGTCAAAATCGACGCAGGATGAAGACGCGCATGAGAAGCGATTGAACTACTTCAAGCTACCTTCGTTGCTGGTGTACGTAATGATTTCGCAGGCTGATTATCGCGCTGAAGTCTACGAACGAAATGCCGACTTTTGGAAATTTCGTATTATAGAAGGTCCCGATACGGTCATCTATCTCGAAACACTGGACGTTACGCTGGCAATGCGGGATATATATGAGGGATTATAAATTGCCTACTGGCGTAAAGCCCGCTAACCACATAACGTTTCATGTACCAGACTACCGTCAACGCTGCCCCGGCTACGTACCAGATTGACTTCAGCCCGGAAGGTGTTCAACTCAACGGCGACCCGTTTGCCTGGGATATCGTTAAACTCACTGACCGGACCTTTCACATCATCCGCAACCATCGCTCGTTCACGGCCGAGGTGCTGGACCTGAATGCCACCGATAAAACCGTGACACTGGCTATCAACGGGCACCGGCATACTGTTGCGCTCAAAGACCGCTTCGACCTCTTGCTCGAAAAAATGGGTATAAGCAGCGCGGCTACCACCAAAGTAAATTCTATCAAAGCCCCCATGCCCGGCCTGATTGTGGGCGTTAGTGTGCAGCCTGGTGATGTGGTGGGCAAAGGCGATTCGCTGCTGGTGCTGGAAGCCATGAAGATGGAAAACCTCATCAAAGCCCCCGGCGATGGCACCGTCAAAATTATCAGCGTAACCAAAGGCGACCGCGTTGAGAAAGGGCAGGTGCTGATCGAGTTTATGTAGAGGAGGGAGCGTTAATGACACTTCTCCGGCCTCTTATAATTTGGCTAACATGCTGTATAGTTGATACAGAGGCTTCATCATGCCTTTTATGACTTATATACAACGGCGGTCTTTCCTGCTGATAAATACTTACTATCAACAGGCTGCTGAGTGCCCATAATGTAATCGGAATGGAAGAATTAATTCGGCGGTTAGAAGCCAGTTCACTTAAAATTGCCAGCGCTGAGCGGACGCAGTTTATCAGTCTGATTAAGCCAGCCATTGGAATTAAGGACAGCTTGACTGACGATGCTGCTATTGAAATAGGCCAGTCCAAAATTGGTGGCCTGCCTGATCTACCCACTTCTTTCAATTGGCCCACCTACAATGACGAACCGCTCACGTTTTGTGCACAATACAATTTGAGTGAAGTGAATCTGTTCGATGTAGAGCAGTTGTTACCCAAGCAGGGACTGCTATCAATTTTTATATACATCGACAAAGACTGCCCTTGCTTTCTCAATAACCCAAGTTCGTTTCGGGTTGTCTACTCAGAAGAAACATCCAGCTTAAAGCGAACTAATTTTCCTGCCAATTATTTCCAGGGAGGAGTTTTTAGGGCCACCCGGCTCTCTTTCTTTCAATACTATACATTGCCTGAACGAGAAAGTCATAAGTTGTGGTCGTTGGACAATGACCGTCTTATCACTTACAACTTGTTTAAAGATGCACTTACAGAGATTGCAGATACGTTAAGCGGGCTGAGACGGCATCATGCACCGTATTCTCCAATGCATAACATGCACCAGCTGCTTGGCGAAGATCGGTCGGTTCAAGCCAGCGTCATGCTATATTTTGCCTGGGGACAATTGGGTTTTTACCCTGTAACTAAACAATTAATAAAGGAGAATCAGGACAAAATCAGAATTTTGCAACAGAAGTATATTATTCTTCTACAAGTAGACACATGTGGTAGTAAGAATAATGATATGGATAGATACGGTGATTGTATGGTTATATATTTCGGTATCAAGCCTGATGACTTGAAAAATAAACGCTTTGATCGGGTCGTAATGACCTTTCAAGGTACATAAACCCCCGTCTTGGCTTGAAACGAACAATTAGTTAGACCAAGTGCTTTCTCCTTTTTTCCTATCTTTGCCCGCGCAAATTTCACTTCATGGTACCAGAACCCAAGTATAAACGAATCCTGCTCAAGCTGAGCGGAGAGGCATTGGCTGGCCCGTCGGGCTACAACATCGATCCCGCCGTGCTGGAACAGTACAGCAAGGAAATCAAACAGATTGTGGACATGGGCGTTCAGGTGGCAATTGTCATCGGCGGAGGAAATATCTTCCGGGGCGTATCGGGTGAGCGGTCGGGTATCGACCGGGTGCAGGGCGACTACATGGGTATGCTGGCCACGGTAATCAATGCAATGGCCATTCAGAGTTCGCTCGAAAAGCACGAAATGTACACCCGCGTCATGTCGGCCATTAAGATGGAGCAGGTTTGCGAACCGTATGTTCGTCGTCGGGCGGTACGGCATCTGGAAAAAGGCCGCGTGGTGATTTTCGGAGCGGGTACGGGTAGTCCCTACTTCACGACGGATACCACCGCCAGCCTGCGTGCTATCGAAATCGAAGCCGATGTGGTGCTGAAAGGAACCAAGGTGGATGGTGTTTACACCGCCGATCCCATGAAAGACGCAACGGCCACGCGCTATACTACCATATCCTTCGATGACGTTTACGAGAAAAAACTTAATGTAATGGACCTGACCGCTTTTACGCTCTGTCAGGAAAATAACCTGCCTATCATTGTTTTTAACATGAATGAACCCGGTAGCCTGCTCCGCGTGGTGCTGGGCGATGGCGACGCCGGTACGCTGATTACCGGAGCTGTATAAATAGTGCGTGGTTTGTCGTTCCTCCGGCCGGTACGCACCGGCAGAATCACAAACCACGAACCACAAACTATATAAGAATGGAAGAGATTGAGTTTTATCTCGAAGATGCTAAAGATACAATGGACAAGGCGCTCAAGCACCTGTCCATCGAATTGAATAAAATTCGCGCCGGTAAGGCTGCGACCAATATGGTCGACGGGATTCAGATCGAGTATTACGGCGTGATGTCGCCCCTCAGCAATGTTGCTTCCGTAACGACCCCCGGCGCCCGGACTATTGCCATTAAGCCCTTCGAGAAGAAAATGGTGGGCGAAATTGAAAAGGCCATTCGGAACAGCAACCTGGGGCTTAATCCGATGAACGACGGCGAACTGATTCGGTTGAGCATCCCGCCCCTGACCGAAGAACGTCGGCGCGACCTGGTCAAGAAAGTAAAGGTGGAGATTGAAACCGCCAAGGTGAACGTCCGTAACATTCGGAAAGACACGAACGACGGCATTCGCAAACTTACCAAAGACGGCGTGTCGGAGGATGATGTAAAACGTGGTGAAGAGCGGGTTCAGAAACTGACCGACAGCTTTATCGCCCGCATCGACGAAACCTTCGCCAGCAAGGAAAAAGATATTATGGAGGTGTAGAATAAATTTTTGTCATCCTGCCGCGTCGGCGGACCGGTCAGGATGATAAAAACTGCCCTACGCCTGACTAACTACGGGGCTGAAATAAGGGTAGTACAGAAACAAAAAACCTGCGTATCAGACCGATGCGCAGGTTTTTTTTAGACAGCTAAATTGTAGGCTCGAAAGCCTGATATTGACATAAAGTTACCACGTTTTGCCTTAATTCGCTACTTCTTCTCGAATTCGCGGTGGTAGGCCGCCCGGTACAGTTCTTCTTCGGGCAGGCTCTTAAAGTATTCATACGTGATTTTTAAACCCTCCTCGCGCGATACTTTTGGCTCCCAGTCCAGCAGGGCTTTAGCCCGTGTGGTGTCGGGTTTGCGCTGTTTGGGATCATCCGTAGGCAGGGGTTTGTAGACCACTTTCTGGGTGGTACCCGTCAGTTTGATAATCTCTTCGGCAAACTCGCCAATCGTGATTTCGGCCGGGTTACCAACGTTAACCGGGTAGGCATAATCACTCAACAGCAGCCGGTAAATGCCTTCGACCAGATCATCGACGTAGCAGAACGACCGGGTCTGACTGCCATCGCCGAAAACGGTCAGGTCTTCCCCCCGCAGTGCCTGTCCAATGAAGGCGGGCAGTACCCGGCCGTCGTTCAGCCGCATCCGGGGGCCATAGGTGTTGAAAATACGGACAATACGCGTTTCCAGACCGTGATAGGTGTGGTAAGCCATCGTCATGGCCTCCTGAAACCGTTTGGCTTCATCGTAGACGCCACGTGGCCCAACTGGGTTTACATTGCCCCAGTAATCTTCGTTCTGAGGATGTACGTTCGGGTCACCGTAGACCTCAGAGGTACTGGCGATCAGCACGCGGGCCTGTTTTACCCGCGCCAGACCCAGACAGTTGTGAATACCCAGCGAGCCAACTTTCAGCGTCTGAATCGGAATTTTAAGGTAATCGATTGGGCTGGCTGGCGACGCAAAGTGCAGGATATAGTCCAGTTCGCCCGGCACGTGAATAAACTTGGAAACGTCGTGATGATAGAACTCGAAGTTCGGTAGTTTAAACAGGTGTTCGATGTTGCGGACATCACCCGTAATGAGATTATCCATCCCAACTACGTTGTAGCCCTCGTTGATAAACCGGTCGCACAGGTGCGAACCTAAGAAGCCGGCGGCTCCCGTAATGAGTACACGTTTCATAATAGCGGCAGAAGAAGTGAACAGAGGATACCCGCCGACCGGATAACCGACGGGTACACAATGAATGGATTAGTTAGTTGATGGCTTCACGGCCAACACTGTAGTAGGTATAGCCCAATTCACGCATCTGATCAAGTTCGTACAGGTTCCGACCATCGAAAATGATTTTGTTTTTGAGAAGCAGGTTCATTTTTTCAAAATCAGGCGTACGGAACAGCGGCCATTCCGTCATGATAATCAGCGCATCGGCATCGTCCAGCGCGGCATAGGACGTATGCGCGTAAGTGATTGAATTACCCAATACGTTGCGGACATTTTCCATCGCTTCGGGGTCGTAGGCGGTAACTTTGGCGCCAGCCGCCAGCAGCGCACGAATGTTATCCAGCGCCGGAGCCTCCCGAATATCATCGGTATAGGGCTTAAACGCCAGTCCCCAGACGGCAACGGTTTTACCTTTCAGGTCGCCGTTGAAGTAGTTGGTGATCAGGGGCAGCAACCGGGTTTTTTGCTGCTGATTAACTTCCATTACCGATGTTAGCACTTTAAAATCATAATCGTAATCCTGCGCCGTGCGGGCGAGGGCCTGCACATCTTTTGGGAAACAGCTGCCTCCGTAGCCAATACCCGCAAACAGGAACCGCTTGCCGATGCGGCTGTCGGTACCAATGCCGCGCCGGATGTCATCAACGTTGGCACCTACCTTTTCGCACAGGTTGGCAATTTCGTTCATGAATGTGATCTTGGTGGCCAGAAAAGCGTTGGCAGCGTATTTGGTCATTTCGGCGGAACGCTCGTCCATAAAAATGATCGGGTTGCCCTGCCGCACCAACGGTGCATAGAGTCGGTTCAGTACGCCTTTCGCCCGGTCGGATTTAGTACCAATTACCACCCGGTCCGGCTTCATGAAGTCCTCAACGGCAACGCCTTCGCGCAGAAACTCAGGGTTGGACACCACATCGAAATCGACCGTAGCGTTGGCCAGAATGCGTTCATGTACTTTTTCGGCGGTGCCAACGGGTACGGTACTTTTGTCGATAATGACCGCGTAGTGCTCTAGGATGGGGCCAAGGTCATCGGCTACTTTAAGGATGTACTTCAAATCGGCAGAGCCGTCTTCGCCCGGCGGTGTGGGCAGGGCCAGAAAAATAACCTCGGCCCCTTTAATCCCTTCGGCTAAATCGGTGGTGAATTTAAGCCGACCTTCTTCAACGTTACGGTGGAAAAGAACATCTAATCCCGGTTCGTAAATTGGTATTATACCGTTATTTAATTTTTCGACTTTACGGACGTCGATGTCTACACAGGTGACCTGATTGCCAGTTTCAGCGAAGCAGGTGCCCGTAACAAGCCCTACATAGCCGGTCCCTACTACAGCTAATTTCATACAGACGATTTTCGGATGAGAAACAAAATAGTGGTTTGGAGTGATTTTTAGTCGACCCTAATGCGGCAAAAATACATGTTTTTCAATAAGGTACACCTAAAAACCGCCTAAGTGGTATTGGCCCCGTTTTTGTTCCTACTGCATTGGATAACAAGGCCATGCAACGTATCGTTGTATTCAGTAGATTGGTAGGTGAACACTTCATCATAACCCTTATAAACCAGGAAGTACATGTTGGCAGAAATTGAAACAAACCAAGATTTAATTGCGCAGATGGTGCGTGATTTCAGTGCCCGTTACCTTAAGCCATTTGTACGCGAATGGGATGAAACCCAGTTCTTCCCCATTGATACATTCCGGCAGATGGGCGAGCTGGGCCTGATGGGTATGCTCGTACCAGCTCAATATGGCGGTTCGGGTCTTGGCTACCGCGAATATGTGGCCGCCATTGTTGAGCTGTCGAAAGTAGATGGATCGGTGGGCCTGTCGATGGCCGCCCACAACTCACTCTGCACGAACCATATTTTGATGTTCGGGAACGAAGATCAGAAACAGACGTACCTGCCCCGGCTCGCTACCGGTGAACATATTGGTGCCTGGGGCCTGACCGAGCCCAACACCGGCTCTGACGCCGGCAATATGCGGACAACTGCTGTTCGTGAGGGACAAGGCTGGGTGCTGAATGGGGCCAAAAACTTCATCACGCACGGTAAAAGCGGTCATGTAGCCGTTGTGATTGCCCGCACCGGCGAACCCAATACACCCCGTAATGCTACGGCGTTTATTATTGAACGGAATACTCCTGGCTTTTCGGCGGGCCGTAAGGAGGATAAACTGGGCATGCGGGCGTCGGAAACGACCGAACTGATTTTTCAGGATTGCCGGATCGCGGACAGTCAGCGGCTTGGCGAAGTAGGCGATGGCTTTGTGCAGTCGCTCAAGATTCTGGATGGTGGCCGTATTTCGATTGCAGCCCTGAGCCTTGGTATTGCGATGGGAGCCTACGAAGCGGCTCTGGCGTATTCGCAGGAACGGCAGCAGTTTGGCCAGCCAATCTGTAATTTTCAGGGTATTGCTTTCAAACTGGCCGATTTGGCTACGGACATCGAAGCGGCTAAACTACTGGTGTATCAGGCCGCTGATCTGAAGGACGAAGGCAAACCGGTAACGAAAGAATCGGCGATGGCGAAACTGTTTGCGTCAGAAACGGCGGTTAAAGTGGCCAATGAAGCTATTCAGGTCTACGGCGGCTATGGCTATACCAAAGATTTTCCGGTGGAGAAGTTCTACCGCGACGCTAAACTTTGCACCATTGGCGAGGGAACAAGCGAAATTCAGAAGCTGGTTATTTCGCGGCAGATATTGAAGTAAGAAATGGTATCAATAGCGAGCGGGTCCGTCGGGAGATAGCATCTCCTGACGGACCCGCTCTGTGTATAGTTTCCCTGATTAAGCCGTTTTCTGACTGCCTTTGATCAGACCGGCAATAGCCAGCACGATAACGGCACCCACAAATGAAGTCAGGACGCGGTCAAGAAAACCGACCGCACCGCCAAAGATCAATCCGCCCACAAAACCGCCTACAATACCCAGTACAATCTGCATGAGAGTAGAAAAGGAGAAGCGTTTAAAAACCAGATCGGCCAGAAAACCGGCGATGGCACCGACGAGAATTGAGATTAGAATGCCCATGATACGTTGAGTTGAGTGATAGATAAATAATGAAATTGCTGACTAAACTGCTGATAGAACCGTGCTTAAGTCGGCATTGTTTGAGTGCTTCTACTCAGCGGCCCACCACCTGCTGCTGCAACCGCTGAATGAGCAGCGAAACAAGGCGACGGGTTAGCTCGGCTTCATCAAGCCGGAAGGCGGTCCATTCTGCCGCCGTGAAATGCCCCATAATCAAGCCAGCCAGCAGATTCTTAAACTTTTGGTCCTGCCGGATGGCATGGTCAATGTAAGCCAGTTGATCAGTCGCGGCCATCTGCGCGAAGGTATTTTTCCGCTTCATTATATAGTCCTGAAAAACAGCCAGTACCAACTCGTTTTGCAGCTTCAGCACCGGGCGCAGCGTTGTATTCTGAAAGTGTTCGGTTGGGCCTGCGGTAGTAGCTTCAGTAGTAATTGAAGGGCGCAGGGCCAGCAAGGCCTCATCGCGGGAAGGTGTCATGAGTGGATTGATTATGGTTTTACCCCAATTACGGCCAGCATCCGGCCCGTTTGTCCCTGTTCGGCGCGGTGCGAAAAATAATCAGCGTTATTGAGAACGGTCGAAAAAGGCGAACGGCTGATTTGTGCCGATGGAATGCCGAAGTCGGTCAGTTGACGGGCATTGGCCGCTTTCAGATCAACTAAGAATTTGCCCGACTGTTGGCCCGGCTGCACAAACTCCGGCGCAAATGCATTGGCAGTGTCCGAACTTACGGCAAAGGAGGTTTCGTCAATGCAGGTACCTACGTAAGCAAAGCAATCCGCTGGCCGGGTTCCGTACTGGTCGTGCATGGCCCGTACTGTCTTGCCAACGATCTCGCCCACCGTGCCGCGCCATCCGGCATGAACAGCGGCTACGGCCTGAGTGACTGAATCATAAATCAGAACGGGTACACAGTCGGCAATGCTGACGGCCACAAACAGGCCGGGTACATTGGTCATCAGCGCATCGTAGCCATCGAAGCGGCCGGGTTCCGTTGCGGTTAGTATCCGGGTGCCGTGACACTGATGTGAGGAAGCGACCTGAGCCGGGTCGATGCCCAGCGCGGTAAAGAAGAGACGACGGTTTTCGGTCGTGTTTTCGGGGGTATCGTCGGTGTTGTAGCCCAGATTCAGGCTCTGGTACGGGGCGGGGCTGATACCGCCATGCCGGGTGCTTTCAGCCGCAACCAGTCTGGAATAAGGTGCAAAAATGGCGGGTATCCGAAACAGATGAGTCGTTGCCGTGCTGGGTTGAGCTGTCATGTTGATTGCAGTAAGCGGCCAATTTCGGCATTTACCGGCAAACCGTCGATGTTAGGGCCAGTGCATTTGCTGTATTCTTGGTCAGTCTGACCTCTCCCTCACTGAAACAACCTCAACTGCCCGTCCGGCCGGAACTGCGTCATATCCAGCGCGGGTAACGAACGTCCGGCCATAAACTTCTGGCTCGCAACGCGGTGTAACAGCCTGATCTGATCGGCAAACGGCCCTTCGCCCGACATACGGGTACTAAACCGCGAATCGCCCGCTTTGCCGCCATGACAGGACCGAATCTGGTTCATGACCCGGTCGGCACGGTCGGGGAAGTTGGCCCGCAGCCAGTCATCGAACAGGGGTTCGAGCGGGCCATTGAGCCGCACGACGGTATAACCCGCCCAGCGCGCACCGTGATTGGCTGCCGCTTCGATCAGCGCCGGGATTTCATGGTCGTTCAGGCTGGGAATGATTGGCGAAGTCATCACCCCAACCGGAATGCCCGCGTCGGTTAACTGCTGCATTACGCGCAAACGCCGGGTTGCGGTGACCGTGCGTGGCTCCATCGCTAACCGTAGTTCTTCATTCAGCGTCGTTAGTGTGATGTAGACGTTCACAAGGTTCAGCGCGGCCATCTGACTGAGAATATCCAGATCGCGGAGAATCAGGGCATTTTTGGTGATAATATCGACCGGATGCCGGTAGCGCAAGCACAGGTCAAGCAGTTGGCGGGTTAGCTTAAACTCACGCTCGGCGGGTTGGTAACAGTCCGTGTTGCCCGACAGGTGAATGACGTCGGGTTGGTACGACTTAGTCATGAATTGCTTCTCCAGTAACGCGGGCGCGTTTTTCTTAACCATAATTCGGCTCTCAAAATCCAGCCCCGCCGAGAAGCCCCAGAACTCGTGCGTTGGTCGGGCGTAGCAGTAAATGCAGCCATGCTCGCAACCCTGATACGGATTGATAGACGTTGCGTTGTGTATATCAGGACTGGTTGTCCGGCTGATGATCTGCTTCGGGAATTCGGTGAAATACTGCGTTTTTACCGTTGGTTCGGGGAAGTCATCATCAGGCGGTAATACTGTGTCCGGTTCCAGTTGCCGCGCCTGAAACCGGTTGTGCGTATTAAACTGCGCTCCTCTACCTCTTTTGTATTCGCCAGTCATATCGTTGATTTATAATACAAGATAGGGGTAATTATTCTTTTCTTTAACTATATCTTGCTTTGATTGGCAAACCAGCTTAAGAAAATTTAATCTCACCTTCAGCCGTTTCTAAGGCTTGTCCCTGATATTTACGGTTACTATTCCCGCCGGATCTACAACCCCGCGATTCAGTCAATGAACTATTACTACGCCTTTTTTCTCCTCATAACCAGCGCTTTCGCACAGCCGCCTACTGTGTTGGTATCGGGTCGGGTGACGGGCTACGTCACCAATCCTATCGGCGATTACGAAGGCTTACGGCTGCAACCCCCGGCAGGTGATGCGGTGGCCCTGCGCTTTCCTCCTCATGCGGCCGGAAGTGTGCTGGCTATCGGGCCAGTGGGCCAGCGGGTCGATGCCGAGGCTATGGCTCCGCGTGGCGGGCCAGACGCGGTCCGACCAGAACGGGCCGAGCGCCGACACGACCGGGGGCATGTTAAGCCGTATCGGCTGCTGCGTTTACGACAGGCCGAGACGGGTACAATACTCGATCTGAGACGCCTGCCGCCCCCGACCCCGCAGTCAGGTGAATTTGTCCAGACTTCGGGCACGCTGACGGGTACGCTGACCGATGGGCGCGGGCACTTGATTGGTTTGCTCATCGACAAAACCTACCTGCTCGAATTACGGCCGCATCAGAGCGACCTGCTCGCCCCTTTACTCAACCCCGCCGACCGCGTTGGCTTCAGCGGCTATCAACGCCCGGCAGCCGGGTTCGTTAACCAAACGGGCCGGGCCGTTATTCGCCCCAGTTCACTCACCATTGCTGGTAAAACGTATGCGTTCTAATGAAAATCCTGATTGTTGATGACGAAGAAAAGCTGGCCACGCATTTGAAAAATGGGCTGGGGCAGGCTGGTTACACCGTCGATGTGGCTTTGACCGGATCAGCCGGTCAGGAAGATGCCGCCGTTGGCCATTACGACCTGATTCTGCTCGATCTGATGCTACCCGGTACCACCGGCTTTGATGTGCTACGTAATCTGCGCGAATACGGCATCGACACGCCAATAATTATTCTTAGTGCCCTCAGTCAGCCCGAACATGTAGTGAAAGGTCTGGACCTTGGCGCGGTAGATTACCTGCGTAAACCGTTTGACCTAAATGAGTTGCTGGCGCGTATCCGTACCGTGCAGCGACAGTTGGCCGGCAGTCGTCAACCCGTTTGGCAGGTCGAGGATCTGATTATGGACCTGGCCAGTCGCGAAGTGAGCCGCAGTGGGCAACGCATTGCGCTTACGCCCCGCGAGTATCAATTGCTGGAACTACTGCTGCGCAATGCGAATCGGGTGCTGTCGAAAGCGCAGATTGCCGAAAAGGTGTGGGAGACGGATTTTGACCGGAGTAGTAACGTGGTGGAGGTTCACTTGCATCAGTTGCGCAAAAAGATCGACCGTGATTTTTCGCCCGCCCTGCTTGAAACCGTCGTGGGGGTTGGCTATCGGTTGCGGGGTACTTTAGTTGTTCGCTGACCCATGCGCCCTCGCTCGGTAAGTCTGCGCGTTAAAATTGGGCTGGTCTTTGGCCTGACGTTTTTCGGCTGCTTCGCAGGAGCCGCCGTGTACCTCTACGCCCACCTCCGAACGGTGCTGATTGGGCAAAACGACCGCACTCTGACAGACCGGGCTACCTTGCTGAGTGAACGCGCATCGGTGTATCCGTTGGTGATCCCATTGCCGGCAACAGGCGAAGCCCTCGCGCTCTGGCAAACGGCCGATGGCTTCCGGCGGCAACTCTACCGATCACCCAATTTTCCCAAAACGGTTCAGCCAACGGCGGCTGGCTCCGTCATAACGGCCGACACACTCCACATTGGGTGGTCGGTTCAAACGCTCGCCGATGAATCGGGGCAGTTGGTACTGGCCATTGGTCAGAGCGACCGGCCTTTGCATAGTGAACTGCGGCAGGTTGGCTGGCTGTTGGCTATTACGTTGTTTATCAGTGTGCTGGCGTCCGGTGTAACAGCTTATGTGCTGAGTGGCTTTCTGCTCCAGCCGCTCCGTATGGTTATCCGGCGGGCGCAAACCCTGAATGTAACGGAGCAGTACGAACCGCTCCCTGTGCCGTCGTCCGGTGATGAGTTGCAGGAATTATCCGAAACAATTAATGGTATGCTGACGCGGATTCGGGAGGCCATCGACAGTCAGCAGAATTTCTTTGCGTCGGCATCGCACGAGTTGCGGACGCCATTGAGCATTCTTCGCGCGGAGCTGGAAGTGGCCCTGAACGCGAATCCCGGCGACCGCGAGCGGGCTTTATTACAGAGCCAGTTGGATGAACTGCGTCGGCTGAGTCGCTTGGTTGATGATTTGCTGCTGATGAGTCAGTACCGCGCCGGTACGCTTACTATCCGTCCTGAACCTGTAGCTTTGGACGACATGACACTGTGGTTGGCCGAGCGGTATCAGCATCGCCTGACGGAACGAAGCCTGTTCCTGAATATTCAGCTACCCGACACCGCCGATGCGCTAACGGTGCAGGCAGACCGCGATAAACTGACCAATGTGCTGATTAACCTGCTCGACAACGCCATTAAATATGCCCGACCCGATACGACGCTGACGCTCCTGCTAACCCTGGAAGAAGAAAAAGTTGAGTGGTCACTGGTGAATACGACGACGGCCATTCTGCTCGACCCTGCCTTGCTCACCCGCGAGTTTTACCGTGCTGATACGCTTCGGGAAGGCTACGGCTTGGGTTTGTGGATCAGTAGTCAGCTGGTCCGGTTGCAGGGTGGTCAACTTACTCTCGATCAGACTGGCGAGCAGTTCCGGGTGCGGGTAATGCTGCCAAAAGTATCGGATTAAATACGCCATATCTCCAAGATATAGCGTATTTAAAAGGTGAGTCTGTTTAGAATTATGATTCAGATATCTAAACAGCTTTGATAATACTTTCTCCACAAAAAAGTGTCGGGTTTGAGAACCCAACACCTCACCCCCGGCCCCTCTCCTAAAACAGGAGAGGGGAGCAGACTCGGTAGTTCTCCCCCCTCCTGTTTTAGGAGAGGGGCTGTGAGCCGGGCCGCCGATGCGGTGAGGTGATTAATTCCTCGCTTCCGCCATCAGCACATCGCCATTTGCGGCAAATCGGAGTTTGTAGAGCCCCTTACCAACGGCTATGTCCGTGACGTATTCTGCCGGGGTACCGTTAGCGTTGTGTACGTTGGCTTTCAGGAAGGTATACCCGCTGAAATTGGCTTTCAGATAGGTCGTCACTGATGCTGGCAGGGTACTGGTATCCAGTAAAATTTGCTGATTGACTTCAGCGCGGGGGCCACCTGCCTGTGGGCCACCTTGTCCGGGAAGCGCCCTTCCTGGAAGAACGCTTCCCGGACGCTCGTTTCTCCGACGGTTATTCCCGACGCTTCCAACGCGATCCTGCCGGGGGCCGTTCTGGCCGCGCTGGTTGCCGCCCCACCGTTCGCGGCCCGACCGATCCTGTCCCGGACGTTCGCGGCCCGGACTATCCATCGGGCCATGTTGCGGAGCTTTGCCCATCCGGCCACGGTCGTCACCGCGTCCGCCGGGGCCACGTCCGTCGGGTCGGTTTGGACGCAGCAGGACGTTGCCATTGGCATCAAAATGCAGCCGGGTCAGGGTGTTGGCCGAGGCCAGTTCAACGGCATATTCTATACCGTTCGGGCCGGTGCGCTGTTCGCCCAGCACGTAGGTCTGACTGGCATACTGGCTGGTCAGCACGCTGGCAATGGGTGCCGGTAACTCAGTGCGGGAGAGGTAGCTGACACCCACGTTGTCGGGTTGAGCCGCCCGGATATGCGCATCGCGGAAGGTGCCGGTACTATCAAAGTGCAGACTCGCCCGCTGGTCATTGATCAGAATATCGACGTTGTAATGCCGCACCGAACCCGTTGGCGACTGGCGGGTTTCGGCTTTCAGGAACGTATAGTTTTTGTAGTTTTTGCCCAGATAATCGCGCACACTGGCGGGTAGCTGGTTCGCCGTCAGGTAAGCTGATTTATTCACCTCTCCGCGCGGGCCGGGTGCGTGGGTACCGGCAAACTGACCATTCGCGGTAAAAAACAGATCGAAAGGTACGTTGTTGAGCAAAAATTTCACCTTCGTACCGGTCACCGTGCGGCTTGCGTTATCACCGTCGCGACGGGCCATACCCCGGCCATCACCCGCGAAGGCTTTTTCGACTTTAACTAAAGAATACCCCTTGTAATTCTGATCGAGGTACGATTTTACCGAAGCGGGTAAACTGGCCGACGGTAGTTTTGTGACCGACGGAGCGGCTGTGGCACGGGCGAAAACGGCCGTTGTAGCTGGGGCAGCCTGGCCATACTGACCGGCCAAAAGCAGGGTGCTGAGCACCGAAACTGACAAAATGAAGCGTTTCATCGTTACTTATGGGGTTTGATTACGCTACGAAAGTCTTTCGGCGACCTTAAGAAGTGCTTAAGACCAAATTAATTTTCGTTTCAGCCCAACAGCGGTTTTAAGAAAGTTTAAGACCCGAATCGTTTCAGGCTTGTTAATTTTGTGGTTCTGACTGTTCTACACGCTATGCGTTTTCTGATTGCTTTTTGGTTGCTGCTGGTTTCTGCTACGGTGTACGCTCAGGCGCCCCGGTTTGTCATTGGCAAAGTGCTCGATGTGGAAACAGGCCTGGGCGTCGATAACGCGAGTGTCATCAACCAGCGCACCCTGTTTGTGGGGCGTACCAATACGTCCGGTGCCTTTTACCTGCAGGTTAAACCCGGCGATTCGATTATCGTGAACAGCCCCAGCCACGGTCGGGCATCAATTATGTGGGATGGCGTAACCAAAGACCCGGTAATTAAACTCAAAAAGCAGATTGAGTTAACGGGCGTGGTGCTGGAAGAGGTGACCGTGAAAGGCAAGCGCGAGGCTGACCTCAAGCGTGAATTACAGCAGTTACTGAGTGAACCTACGGCCAAAAAAGGCCTCACCGGCGATCAGGTGCTGAATCTGGCGCAATCGCCCATTACGCTGCTGTACGAATTATTCAGCAAACGGGCCAAGTCGGACCGGAAAGCGGCCGTGGTGATGCAGCAATACCGCAAAGAACAATTAGCAGGCTATCGGTTGGAGCTGATTATTTCCAAAGCCACTAATTATAAGGGTGAAGAGGCCGAGCAGTTCAAACATTACTGCCATCTGACCGACGATTTTATCCTGCAGTCGTCAGAATATGAGCTAACCCATGCAGTACTTCAGACGGTCGATCAGTTCAATCACCGCAAGCGGTAACTGGCTGTAGATAAACTGATAGGGGGTTATTTAACAGGATGATCGGGACGCCAGTAGGGTTCTGTCGATGCGATGTAGTCAACCGGGACGTCCGGGATGAACCCCTTCAGCCACTCGGCGCAGTACTTCATCCCGGCCTGTTCGGAGATCAAATGCCCGAGGATAATTAATCCCTTCTTCTGGCCCGACGTAATGGCGTCCTTCACATACTCCACCAGTTCCCATTCGTGGGTTTCCCCAACCACCAGCACATCGGCCTGCGCCAGATAAGGAATACCCGGCATCAGGCTGACATTACCCCAACTCGCCATCACCCGTTTGACCGGCAACTGCGGATCGCCGATTACCCGCATGGTCTGGATGTTCAGTTTGGACGCCATGCCCTGCGCCAGACGTGCCAGCGATGTTTCCGGAAACGTGAACAGTTTCGGGTTTTGCGGGTCGTTGTTCTTCTCCCAGCCCAGTTGCTGGATCATACCCGTAGCGATGCCATCAGGACGACGCCCATGCCAGTGATCGTGGAAGTGAAAGACCGCCATACCATGCTGCTGGATGAAATCACGCTTAAGCTGGTAAAGTGGGTCCTGCTGTATGGGTTCAATGCGGTCCTGATGCGAGAAGTAGGTGGACTCATGGGTGATCACCATATTCAGGCCTTTGGCGGCCGCCCGCTGAAGCACATCGAGGGTAGCCATCATCGTGCTGGCAATTCCCTTAACGGGCAACTCGGGGGTGCCTGCAATCAGATTATCAACCGTCTGGTCGCGCCAGGGAATGCCCACGTTCGCTTTAATCCGGTCAATAACCTCTCCGGCTGTAAGCCCCTGCGTAAGCGCCCGGGCGGTAAATGGCCGCAGGGTATGGGCGGCAGTAAGGCCCAGTGAGGCCATCAGGAATGTGCGACGGGACGGGGTATCAATAAGCATAAATCCAGCTCCGGTAAAGACTTGGTTCATAGGGGTTCGGCTACCAGCCCCATGCAGCAATCTGTTCATTTAGCGCTGGAAATCAAAACACCTGACTCCATTAACCAACGAAAGCCGGTACGTGCGTACCGGCTTTCGTTTTGGAGTAGTCTACCCCTTATACCAATTCCAACTCGTCCAACTGCTGATTGATAAACTCAATCTCATCCGCCGATAGCTGAATGTCAATGGCTTTGGCATTTTGGGTGGCCTGCTCAGCGTTGCGGGCACCTACCAGCGCGACTGTAATACCAGGGCGTTCGATGGTCCAGCGGATGACCAGCTGGCTTAGGCTGGCGTTTTTACTATCGGCCAATGGCTTGATTTTTTGCAGAAAGCCGTCAGTATGGGCAATGTTTTCTTCTTTGAAAAAGCGATACCCCGCCCGGTGATCCCCTTCGGCAAACTGATGACCGGGCTTGATTTTGCCCGTTAGTAAGCCGCGTTCCATCGGGCTATAGGCCAGAATTGCCTTTTTATGTTCCAGACAATATGGCACCAGATCATCTTCGATCCCCCGGTTTATCATGCTGAACGGCACCTGGTTGGCGGCTAATTTGAGCACTGTTTCGGCCTGCTTCATCTGGTCGACGCTGTAATTGCTGACACCCGCCTGTCGGACCTTTCCCTGCTCGATCAGCCGAAGGACGGCCTCCATACTCTCTTCGATGGGCGTGGTTTTGTCGGGCCAGTGCATCTGATACAGGTCGATGTAGTCGGTGCCTAACCGTTTCAGGCTGTCTTCGCACTCTTTGATGATGCTTTCCTTACCCGAGTATTTATAGATGTCGAGCGGGTTACCGTCGTTGTCCTGACTTTTGAACCCAAAATCGCCTTTGGCCAGATCCCAGCGCATACCGTACTTAGTCAGAATCTGCACCTTATCGCGGGGAATGCCTTTGATGGCTTCGCCCACAATTTCTTCGCTGGTTCCCTGTCCGTAGATGGGTGCCGTGTCGATGGAGGTTACCCCCAGATCGTACGAAGCCCGGATGGCGTCGATAGCCCCCTGTCGTTCGGTGCCGCCCCACATCCATCCTCCGGCCGCCCAAGCCCCAAAGGTGATGGCCGAAACGCGTAAATCTGACTCGCCCAGTTGTCTGTATTCCATGTTTTGTGTCAAATAGATTCGCTGGTAAAAGCAGATTGCCCCTTGTTTTGTTGGCGTTCCCACCTGTGATTATGCCCCAATGGTTCCAATACGCCTGCGGTACTGTCCTCAGACGCTGGTACTACCACAATGTGGGTCTGTAGGGTGATGTATCTACTTACCTACCGGAAAGTAATTATATTGGGCCATTATTTAGCCAGTTTTTAATGTACTCACGCATGAAGTCTGCACCATTACCTGATAATGAAGCTGCCCGTTTGGCCGCACTTGCCGAATATGATCTGTTGGATACCCCTGCCGAAGACGTTTATGATGACATTATTCGTATTGCTTCAGAAATATGCCGGACGCCAATTTCGACGATTACGCTGGTCGATAAAAACCGGCAGTGGTTCAAGGCCAAGCTGCGCCTGAATAACACCGAAACGCCCCGCGACGAAGCGTTTTGTGCCCACACCATTCTGGACCCAACCGAAATTTTTGTGGTGCCCGATGCGCGGGTAGATGAACGCTTTTTCGATAACCCATCCACGGCCGGACAGCCCGGCATCGTTTTTTATGCCGGTGTTCCGCTGACAACTCCCGAAGGATACACGCTTGGTTCGTTATGCGTAATCGACAACCGGCCCCGTCAACTCACTGACAATCAATTATTGTCGTTGAAAGCACTGGCTAAACTAATCATTGCGCATTTTGAGCTGCGCAAAACAACGGCCCGGTTGGAAGCCAGTCAGCGCGAACTACAAAAGATCAGTAAACTGGCCGTGCCAATACTAACCAACGTTCAGACGTTGGCAGCCAGCCATCCTCGATCCGATCAGGCTCCCCATGTTACGGCGCTTCAGCACCTGGCGAACGCCTTACAGTCAGCTGCTACCGCGTCTATTTAGCATGGTAGGCTGATCGACCGCGACTTGGGTGCATCTGATTTATCACATCAATAACGGCTTTACGACCTTGCCATGAACATCGGTCAGGCGGTAACGCCGACCCTGATGTTTAAAGGTGAGCTTTTCGTGGTCAACACCCATGAGGTGCATCACCGTCGCCTGGAAATCGTGGACATGAACGGGGTCTCGTACGATATTGTAGCCGAAATCGTCGGTTTCGCCGTAAACCAGCCCTTTTTTGACGCCAGCTCCGGCCATCCAGATCGTAAAGCAGCGCGGGTGGTGATCGCGACCGTAATTATCGCGGGTGAGCTTACCCTGTGAATACGGCCCCCGGCCAAACTCGCCACCCCATATCACGAGCGTATCGTCCAGTAGACCCCGCTGTTTGAGGTCCATGAGTAGCGCGGCCGACGGCTGATCGACGCTCTTGGTCTGGATCTTTATGTCGTTGGGCAGGTTGCCGTGCTGATCCCAGCCCTGATGATACAACTGCACGAACTTGACGTCTTTCTCAATCAGTTTCCGGGCCAGCAGACAGTTGGCCGCAAACGTACCCGGCTTGCGTGATTCCGGGCCGTACATATCAAAGATATACTGGGGTTCCTTTGAGATGTCGAGTGTTTCAGGCACCGACGTCTGCATCCGGTAGGCCATTTCGTACTGCGCCATCCGGTTGTTGATCTCCGGGTCGATCACATGCTTCATCTGTTCGCTGTGAAGCTGACCGAGGTAATCGAGCATCCGTCGCCGACTGGTTTTGTCGATGCCGGGCGGGTTGTTGAGGTAAAACACCGGGTCTGGACCCGACCGAAATACCACGCCCTGATGCACGGAGGGCAGAAAACCGTTGCTCCACAATTTGGCATACAGAGGCTGATCGCCGTTGCGGCCTTTGGACAGCAGCACCACAAACGCGGGCATGTTCTGGTTGTCGGAACCCAGTCCGTAGCTCACCCACGACCCGAACGAAGGCCGACCCGACTGTTGCGAACCGGTCTGAAAAAACGTTACGGCGGGGTCGTGGTTGATGGCTTCGGTATTCATAGTGCGGATAAACGTCAGGTCACCGGCCATCTTCGCCGTGTAGGGCAGGAGTTCGCTCATCCACATCTGGCTGGGGCCGTACTGTGCAAATTTATACTTCGAAGCCGCCAGCGGAAAGCTGCTCTGCCCCGCTGTCATACCCGTCAGCCGCTGCCCTTTCCGAACCGATTCGGGCAAATCCTGCCCCCACATTGTTTCAAGTTTCGGTTTGTAATCGAACAATTCCAACTGACTCGGCGCTCCACTCTGAAACAGGTAGATCACCCGTTTCACCTTCGGCGGAAAGTGAGGCTTCCCGAGTACAGGCTCACCGGCAGGCGATCCGGCGGCCGGCGTCCCGGCAAACAGGTCTTTCGGGTTTAGCAGTGAAGCCAGCGCGAGGGCACCCAGCCCGGCACTGCTTTTGCCCAGAAACGTCCGGCGGCTAAACTGATCGTGTATTTCGTCCTGAATATCCATAAGTAGTCTTCAGTTAGTAGTAGACAGGAGTTGGTGTTGGTTAACTCCTATCGTTTTATGATGGCTTCATCAAAGTTCATGACCGTACTGGCGACTACCGTCCAGGCGGCCAGTTCAATTGGGTTCTGCTTTTTGTCGACCGGATAGTCACCAACGGTCAGCAAGTCCTGCGCCCGTTTGGGATTTTTTCGAAAATCAGACAGTTCATCGGCGTAGAGTTGCTTCATCAGGATCAATTCCTGCGGACGGGCCGGGCGGCTAATAATGGCTTTGAACGCATCATTAACCAGTTTGTCGTCATGATCTCCATTGGCCAGCAACCGTTGGGCCAGTACGCGGGCGGCTTCGACAAACTGTGGGTCATTGAGCGTCACTAATGCCTGCAACGGCGTGGATGTTTTCTGTCGCTTTACAATGCAGAAGGCTCGCTCTGATGCGTCAAAATCGAGCATCATCGGTGGGGGCGACGAGCGTTTCCAGATAGTATACAGTGAACGACGGTACATACTATCGCCCTTACTTTGCCGGTACGTCACGGCGTTACGCGTTGCCAGAGCCTCCCAGATACCGGCGGGCTGATACGGCAGCACACTCGGCCCGCCAATGCGCTGAGTCAGCAGGCCGCTGGCGGTCAGGGCAATATCGCGCACTTGTTCGGCCGACATCCGGTAGCTCGGTCCGCGCGATAGAAGGGCGTTGTCCGGGTCGGCTTCACGCGCTTTTTCTGGCACCGAGGATGCCTGCCGGTACGTCGCCGACATAACAATCCGTTTTTGCAATGCCTTGACATTCCAACCGTGCGACGGACCGCCGGACGATCTAAACTGCACCGCCAGCCAGTCCAGGAGTTCGAGATGGGTAGGTAAAGCGCCCTGATTCCCGAAATCATCGACCGACGTGACGATGCCTTTGCCGAAAAACTGCTGCCAGAACCGGTTTGCCACCACGCGGCTGAACAATGGATTGTCGGGTTGTAACAGCCATTTGGCCAGACCCAGCCGGTTTTTGGGTAAGTCATCCGGCATCTGCATCAGTTGGCCCGGTGTGGCCGGTTCAACCCGGTCGCCGGGCACGTCATAAGCACCCCGTTTCAGAATAAAGGACGGGCGGGCGTACTTCCGCTCGCGCATCACCATCACGTCGATCTGCTCATTCAACACACTTGTTTCCTGGCCCAGCAGTTGCTCGCGGGTGAGTCGCTGTTCCTGTGCTAGCCGGTCTACATTGGTCAGGAAATAGTCGAACAGAGCACCTTGTTGACCTGCTGTGCGGGTAGCTGTTTTCAGGGTCGTCAGCACCTGGTTTTGCCCCGTAAACAGGCTCTGAACTTCCAGCGGGGTCAGCTTACGTTTGTAGATACGCAGTTCATCCACTGCATAGCCTTTGTAGTTATGGTCGTGCAACTGGCCCATCGCGAAGTTAACGGCTCCCGACCCCCAGGTCGATTTCTTCTTACCCCAGATCAGGCTCTGCGTCAGGTTGTCGGTGATGATGCGCGTCCGAACCGGCTGTCCGTTAGCGTAGATATGCAAACCCGTAGCCCGACTCGAACCGTCGTAGGCCATCGTTAGCTGCATCCATTTGTTCAGCGGTAGTTTATCGACGGTTTCAAGGTCAATGGCATCGTCGGGCCAGACGTAGCTGATTCGGAACGCCAGTCGCCCGTCTTCGAGCCGTTCACATTCGTAGCCTCTAAAGCCGTTAAAAGGCCCCAGATTGCGGTTAAACAGCGGTCCTGTTAATTTAGGATCATTCACATTCACCCACAAACTGACGGTGAACGGCTGATTGCGCTCAAACCAGCCCGGTGCGTTCAGGCTGAACTTCCCATCCTTACCCGCCACATTTTTCATCTCCAGGTAGCTTTCGCCCACTAATTGAACACCCAGCCCGGCGGGACTTTTTACGAACGGAATAGGGTGGTCCAGATCACCATGCGTTTCCAGCGGTAAGGTGTCGCTGACCATGTTCTGATAAAGCCGACGCAGTTGAACCGGCTTTTTTTCGACCGTTGGTTTACCCTCTTTCCTGGCTGTTTTAGCCAGCGGTTTCTCGGTGGGAACATCTTTGTGCTGGTCAAACGGGACATAGACAACTAAGTCCTGCTGATCCGGCACCAGCACCGGGGTGGGCTGAGTAGCGGCTGCATCGAGCCAGGACCGAAACCGTTGTTTTGCCGGGCCGTTGTTATCTGCTGTTAATGCTTTATCGGTGGTGGTTATTTTCTCCCGAATGAACTTCAGTTGTGCTTCGGCTTCGGCGGTGGGCAATGTGATGTGGGGCGATGGCTCACCGTTGTAGGGAATCTGTCCGTACTCGTTGTTATTGGCAAAAAACGCCGATAGCGCGTAGTAATCTTTCTGGCTGATGGGGTCGTATTTGTGGTCGTGGCAGCGGGCACATTCTACGGTTAGTCCCAGCATGGCCTTGCCAAAGGTGTTGGTCCGGTCGGATACGTATTCCGTTTCGTATTCGAGCGGTACAATGCCGCCTTCCTGACTTTGCTGATGGTTGCGGTTAAACCCCGTAGCAGTCAGCATGTCGGGCGTGGGCTTCGGCAGCAGATCACCGGCCAGCTGCCACGTCACAAACGTTGAATAAGGTATATTCCGATTGAACGCCCGGATAACCCAGTCTCGGTAGGGCCACATCGTGCGCATTCCATCGTCCTGATAGCCGTGCGTATCGGCGTAGCGGGCCACATCGAGCCAGTCGGCAGCCTGTCGTTCACCATAGTGCGGGCTGGACAAGAGCCGGTTTACCACCTTCTCATAAGCATTGGGCGACTGGTCGGCCAGGAATGCGTCTACTTCAGCGGGCGTTGGCGGCAAACCGGTAAGGTCCAGACTGACGCGCCGGAGGAGGGTCGATTTGTCAGCCTCGGGTGCGTGTTTGAGCCCCTTGTCTTCCAGTTTTTTCAGCACAAACCGGTCGATGTCGTTCTTGGGCCAGTTTGTTTCCTTTACGTCGGGCACAGCATTCGCTACCGGGGTCAGCAGCGACCAGTGCGGTTTGTATTCTGCGCCCTGTTCAATCCAGCGGACAATCAGGGCCTTTTCTTCCGTACTCAGCGCCAGGTTCGACTCGGGCGTGGGCATCAGTATATCCGGGTCGGTGGAGGTAATGCGGTGAAAGACCTCGCTGCTGGCCAGATTACCGGGAACGATGGGGTGCTTACCGCTTTCGGTCAGGGCGTCGTAAGCGCCTTCGGGTGTATCGAGTCGCAGCCCGGCTTTTTGCTTGGCTTTATCGGGACCGTGACAGGCGAAGCAGCGGTCGGAGAGGATGGGCTTGATGTGGAGATTATAATCTACTTTTTCGGGTAGCGTTGCTTCCACGGCTACAATGTCGGCCGGTTTATCTACCCGCTGGCAGGCCGAGATACCGGCTACGCCAATTAGTCCGATCAAGATCAGTGTTTTCATAGCGTTTGTGCGGTCTACCAATGGTAAACTCAACGATTATCAGAACAGTACTTAATTATTTTAAGTATATCCTTGTGAATAGGTTCGACTATTCTGAACAGGACTTTTTTGTCATGCTGACGAAGGAAGCATCTTAGCGGTCAATTCTCTAAGATGCTTCCTTCGTCAGCATGACAAAAAATAACTTAATGTATTTTTACTGACCTACTTATTTTGCTTCGGTGGCGGGTTTCGCGAATGCAGCCACCGCTGATTCGTCAATACCACCAATAATTTCTACGTTAGGCCGTGCTTTTTTGAAGGCCATTAATCCCTGTGGCGTCGCTTTGGTTTGCCACACATATACCGTTTTTAGCGCGGGTAGCCCGGCCAGTTGCTGCAATCCGGCATCAGTAATGGCCGTGCCGTAGAGGTTGAGGTATTCCAGATAGGGCAGTGCTTTGAGCTGGCTCAGGCCTGCATCGGTAATGCGCGTTTGTTCCAGATGGAGCTTTTGCAGGTTTTTCAGTTTGGCTACCTGTTCCAGCGTGGCATCCGTGATTTGGGTATCGCTCAACTTCAGCCAGACAATCTGCTGACTCAGTTTAGTCAACGAAGCTGCCTGACTATCCGTAAGCGAATGGGCATTCACGGCGCTGACTTCCAGCTGGTTCTGCTCTTTCGACAGGGGCAGCACGAGCAGGCCGTATTTCTTCAATTCAGCCACCGCACTGGCGTCGGGGGCAGGTAGTTTAATGGTCAGGACTGCCGAAGGTGCAGCTGGTCCGGCAACTGATGCAACGGCTGTTCCGGTGCTGATTGCCTTACCATCGCCCAACGCGGCTAACGCTGGTTTAACGGCGTCGGACACGGTCAGTTCCGCCACTTTTTTGTCAAATGGTGCACCCTGATCGATCCACCACGTCAGCAGAGTAACCTGGCTCTCGGTGAGTTGATTTTTGCCCTTCGGTGGCATGTGATGTTCATCTTCCAGCGGCAGCAAACACCGTTTTATCATCTCGCTGCTCTGCCCTTTACCTGCCACGTAGACCGGCCCGTTTTTGCCGCCTTTTTTTAGTAATTCAGCCGTATCGTACCGCAGCCCCCCTTTCGACTTTTCGGCGTTGTGACACTGCACACAACTTTGATTCAGAATGGGATTGACGATTTGAGAATACACCATCGCCTGATTCACATCGGTAATAGGTTTAATCTGAGCGACTTCAGTTTTGCGCGGTGGCAGGCCCGCCAGCGACCGCAACGGTTCCGGAGTGTACTGCGTCAGGTAGTCCGAGCCGTGGGTTAGTGAGCCGCCGTGATGGCCAGCCGCACCGAGTAATAGCAGTGACACCAGTAGTGCGGGCGTATACAGCAACGAACCAAACGGAATCCGGTCGCCGAACGTTTCTGATTTTATAGCCCAAGCCAGCCAGGCAAATACCGCAACACCAATGCCCTGCCATTGATGCTCCTGCAACGTTTCAGCCTCATAACCACCGCCCAACGAAAGCAGGTACCCCAGCACACACGCGATGGTAGATCCTACCGCCGACGCAAAAAGTACGGTCGAGATAACGCCATCGCTCACGCTGAGTTTACCCAGCCGCTGTCCCAGTTCGAGCAGTCCAGCGATCAGCAGAAAGCCAATCGGCAGGTGAACGATCAGCGGGTGAAAATGACCCAGAAACAAGGCCCAGTCGGACGGTTGCGCAGCGGGGACTTGTAAAAGAATGGAGAAGGGCATGTACAGATTCCTGATTTATTGGACAGTTGATACACTGCATCACGACGGTTAGCTCACGCGTTCCAGCTTAACCGGGTACGTTTTTTTTGAACTCCACTGTGCCACGTACAAGCTCTCATCAGCATCGACCAGCACGTCGTGGGGATGCAGAAACGTCATAAAATCACGATCCTTGCGCTGTTCCTGCAATTTCCCGTTCTGATATACGGGCTCGGAACCACCCGGTGTGGAAACCACCCGGTCGTTCTTATCCAGAATCTGTACATAGCCCGAATCCGGGTACGAATCCGACGTGCTGCGGAAAACGGCTCCGTAGAGGTGATCGCCGTGAATGACCGGTCGGCAGATGTACGAACCCGGCAGGGCAATAGTCGACAGGTATTTACCGTCGAGTGTAAAGCGTTTCAGGCAGTTATGCCGCCGATCGGTGATGAGCAGCGTTGGGTTAGTCTTGACGCGCGTGTCGACCACAATGCCGTGGCAGCAATCAAAATGGTCATTGTCTGTACCTGCTCCCCCGAAAAACCGAATCAGTTTGCCGCTACGGTCATACTGTGTAATGTAGTTGGCTCCGTAGCCATCGGCCACGTAAATATCGCCGTTGGCCGGGTTGATGGCCGTTTCGGTGGGTTTGAACTGAACCGGATGGTCGTACACGCCGGTTTCGCGGGGGTAATCAATCTTCAGAAGTTCTTTGCCGGTAAGGTCGGTTTTAATGACCTGATGCCGGTCTGTATCGCAGATAAACAAAACCTGTTCGCCACCCTCATTAGCCAGCGTCAGGCCGTGCGCACCGGGATAACTATGACCCCAGCTATCGAGCAGTTTTCCCGATTTATCGTAAATCAGGACATTATTTTTAGTCTCGTTCGTAAGCAGGAAGATACGGCTTTTCGCATCCTGCACCATCTCGTGGCAGTCATTGACGGGATTTTTACCGGCATCGAGAATGCCCCAGTTCGGCACAATCCGGTACGTAAATCCGTTATGGCCCACTATGGATTCCGGCTGGCTTTTCCCGAAGTTGATCATGGGTACAGCAAGAGCAGCCGTGGTTAAGGCGGCCGTTTTGGCGAAGGCTCGGCGGGTGAGAGTCATAGGGAGGCAAATAAGATTTAGGAGTAAGGTCTGTTTTTACATGATATGCTACGCTAAAATCGGTGTCACGACTTTGCCCGCTACGTCGGTCAGCCGGAAGGGGCGGCCCTGAAATGCGTACGTCAGTTTGGTATGATCGAAGCCCATCAGGTGCAGAATAGTGGCCTGAAGGTCGTGAATATGCACTTTATCTTTGACGCCGTAATACCCGATGTCGTCTGTTTCGCCGAAACTCAGGCCCGGTTTTACCCCGCCACCAGCCATCCAGACCGTAAACGCGTCGAGGTGATGGTCGCGGCCCATGTACGGCAGCTTCTGGTTGTCGCGGTTTTCCTGCATGGGTGTCCGGCCAAACTCTCCGCCGAAAACAACCAGCGTTTCCTCCAGCAGACCGCGCTGTTTGAGGTCTTTCAGCAGAGCCGTAACCGCCTGATCGACCTGCTTGCATTTCCGGCGCAGGCCAATGTTGATGGAGTCGCCTTCGCCGGTGCCGTGCGTGTCCCAGCCCCAGTCGAACAGTTGCACAAACCGAACGCCACGCTCCACTAAACGCCGGGCCAGCAGGCAGTTTCGCGCCAGCGAGCCTTTGTTCGCGTCAACGCCGTACATATCGAGTATCGCCTGCGGTTCATGCTTAATATCCATCGCATCAGGTACGGATAGCTGCATCCGAAACGCCAGCTCATATTGAGCCATGCGGGTCAGGATTTCGGGGTCGTTTACCTCGTCGTACTGCTGCTGATTGATCTGGTTAATGGCCTCGATGGTCTGCTTACGGATGTCGCGGTTCATACCTTTCGGGTCCGAAACGTACAAAACCGGGTCGCCATCTGTCCGGCACTGAACGCCCTGATATACGGACGGTAGAAAGCCGCTCCCCCAAACGGATTTGCCCGCGTCGGGTTGCTTGCCGCCCGAAGCCAGCACAATAAACCCTGGCAGATTGTCATTTTCGGAACCCAACCCATATGTCACCCACGATCCCATACTGGGCCGACCCAGTCGGGCACTGCCGGTATGCATCAGCAACTGCGCCGGGGCGTGGTTGAACTGATCGGTGTGCATGGCTTTCAGAAACGTAATGTCGTCGGCCACGTCGGGCAGGTGTTCAAAGTAATCCGAAATCCAGGCACCCGATTGCCCGTGTTGTTTGAAAACGCCCTGCGGCCCCAGCATTTTGGGCGTTCCCCGAATGAAGGCGAATTTTTTGCCTTCCAGCAACGCCTGCGGACAGTCTTTACCGTTATACTTTACCAGTTCGGGCTTGTAATCGAAGGTTTCCAACTGCGAGGGTGAGCCAGCCGTATGGATGTAAATGACCCGTTTGGCCTTAGGCGCAAACTGTGCCGGACGCGCCATCATCGGCTGGTTGCCAACTCCCGAACTCCCGACCGTTACCGGCTCTTTCTTTCCCGAAAAATCACAGCCGCCGAGCAGGGAGCCAAACGCCATCGCGCCCAGCCCCGTCGTGCAGGTATGCAGAAAGTGCCGCCGGGTTTCGCGCTGCAACGCGGCCTGCTGAAGTTCGTTTATGAGCTTGTCCATAGCGTTTAACCGCAGCGTAGCAAAGGCTTCGCAAAGGTCGCGGAGTTGATTTGTAGCCTCTGCGGTTCAATTTTATTCCTTCGTAATCACTTCGTCCAGATTCAGCAGTGCGTTGGCAGTGACGGTCAGGGCGGCCTGTTGGGGCGTTCCGTCGCGCAGGGTTAGTAACTGCCGGGCCTGGTCGGGGTGCTGCTGGTAATGCGTTTCAGTTTGCCGGTAGAGCCGGGTTAGAACATCAAGCTTTTTCGGGCTGAGGTTGCGGAGCATCACGCGCCGAAAACCTGCCTGAATCTGCTGCCCGGGCGTTTGTCCATGCGCAGTCATGTAACAGGCCAGCTGACTGGCTGCTTCCACATACACCGGGTCGTTAAGTGTCACCAGCGCCTGCAATGGCGTATTGGTACGAATGCGCCGAATCTGGCAAAACTCGCGGCTCGGGCTGTCAAACGTAACCATCGATGGATACGGTGACGTGCGTTTCCAGTAGGTGTACAAAGCCCGCCGGTACCGATCTTCGCCCTGACTCGGCACCCAGGCTTCGCCATTGTACGGCGACTGCCAGATGCCGTCGGGCTGCGTGGGCATCACGCTCGGGCCATATCGTTTTGTGCTCAATAATCCGCTCACGGCCAGCGCTTGGTCGCGAACCTGCTCAGCCGACAGCCGAATACGCGGACCACGGGCTAACCATTTGTTAAACGGATCTTTTTGTACTATTTCCCGGTTTACGTCGGATTTTTGTCGGTAGGTGGCCGACATAACCATTGTTTTCAGCAGGCTCTTCATACTCCAGTGGTGCGTCTGCTGAAAATCCACCGCCAGCCAGTCCAGCAGTTCGCGGTGAGTAGGCTGAATGCCCTGGGTACCCATGTCTTCTACGGTTTCGACAATGCCCGTACCGAACAGCTGCTCCCAGAAGCGGTTGACCGCCACGCGGGCCGTTAATGGATGCTCGGGGCTGGTCATCCATTTGGCCAGACCCAGCCGGTTGCGGGGTAAATCACTGGCCATAGGGGGTAACGACTTTGGTACATCAGGCAAAACCCGTTTGCCTTTTACGGCCATGTTGCCCCGCACAAATACGTGCGTCGGGCGGGTCAGATCGCCGGTACCTTCCCACAGAACGGGCGTTTTATCGACAGAAGCGTTCAGAATCCGGGTGTACTGAGCGCTCAACTCGGGTGTCTCGTCGGGCAGGGCTTCCTGAAATGCTGCCCATTTCACCATGACCCAGTTTTTTGGGTGCACCGGGTTGCTCACCGTCAAGTACAGATGATGCCGTCCCTGTACGGTCGGTAACGGGCTCACCAGCACAGTATCGTTCCATTCGCTGCCACGTTTGGGCACCGGGATGGTTTGTAAAACGCGGCCGGTCGGGCTATCTTGGCGCAGTTGCACGACGGCTCCGGTTTCTTTCGTCCCCATCGCGATCAACAGTCGATTTCTGCCCGTCAGATTAATGTTTCTGATACGCCCTGAACCCTTGTCCTGCATCCCGAAATACTTGGCATCCAGCAATGACGCATTAACAGGCTGGTCGAAATCGTGCGAGTTGATTTTTGGCTCCTGTACACGCACAAACCGCTGGAACTCCGCTACTCGTCGCGACCGCTGTTGGCCGGGTGTATGGTGCGTAATCCAGTTTTGTACGGTCAGTATCCGCAGCGAATCGGCGGATTTATAAAAGCGCAGGGTTGGCGTTTCGCTTGTTACATCCTCGTCGCGGGTGTTGTTGAAAAATGCCAGGTATTTGTAATAATCCTCGTGTACGAAGGGGTCGTAAGGATGGCTGTGGCACTGCACACAGGCAAAGGTGGTGCCCTGAAACACGTCCCAGGTGGTGCTGACGCGGTCCATCACAGCCGCCGTGCGAAACTCCTCATCGACGGTGCCGCCCTCATCGTTGGTCATGGTGTTGCGGTGAAAACCAGTCGCAATGAGTTGATCGGTGGTAGCTTGCGGCAGCAGGTCACCCGCCAGTTGTTCGGTCAGAAACTGGTCGTAAGGCTTGTCCTGATTAAAGGCGTTAATGACCCAGTCGCGGTAGCGCCAGATCGAGCGGCCGGGGTCGCGCTCGTACCCCTTGGTATCGGCGTAACGGGCCAGATCGAGCCACATACCGGTCCATTTCTCGCCATACGCGGGGGACTTCAGCAGTCGGTTCACGACTTTCTCGTAGGCATTGGGGGAATGGTCGGCCAGGAAAGCAGCGGCTTCCTGCTCCGTGGGTGGCAGGCCGGTTAGGTCCAGACTGACGCGCCGGAGCAGGGTGGCTTTATCGGCTTCGGGCGAGGGTTTGAGGTGCTGTCCGTTTAGTTTTTGCAGAATAAACTGATCGATCTCATTTTTGGCCCAGTTCGTTTCGTCGTTGCTGGTCAGGCCCAGTCGGCTCCAGATCGAGCCAATGGCGGGTACATCCGGCTTTACGGGCGTCTGATAGGCCCAGTGATCACCCCATTCCGCGCCCTGATCGATCCATTTTCGCAGGGTTTCAATATCTTTTTCTGCAAGGGGCGGGTGGTCAAGGGGCATCCGCTCGTCGGGGTCGGTGAGGGTCAACCGGCGAATCATCTCACTGTGTTCAGCGTCGCCGGGGATGATGGCGGGTTTACCTGACTTAGCGGGAGCCAGGGCTTCATGTTTGAAGAGTACCGAGAAATCAGATGCTTTTTTGACACCCCCGTGGCAGGTAATGCAGTTTTTGTTCAGAATCGGCTTGACTTCGGTATTGAAGTCAACTGTCCGCCCGAAAACGCCCAGCAGCGAAAACGATGATGATGCTACTACGAGTAGCAGTCCTCCCAATGCCAGATAGTTCGGTTTCATACGACAAATGCAGCGTCATCAACCCTGTCAGCAGCGGCTCGGTACAAGCCCATGCTCCGGGTGTCGAATCTACGAAATTTGCCATAAAAAAAGGAAATAAATCTATACAGTGCTTTGTTGGTTGCTGACTGTTAACGTTTGTGGGCTACAAAATACGCCTGATGCACAGTTGTTTAGTAAGTCACTGTGTAGGTTTTAACGCAGCATCACTGCTAAGCGTGCTACATACACGGGGGCTGGGGTATACAGCCGGTTCTTCGTTCCATAAACCCGCTAAACGTTACGCCCTGGCCAGCACGATCAGGACGAGACCCACCGCGTAGGCAATGCCCATCAGCCAGAGGTAGCGCGTCGCTTTAGCGGGTGCTTCTTTAAATTCATGCCACGCGAACAAGCCCCATAACACCGAGACAATGGTAGCGCCCTGACTGAGGCCATACGATACCGCGTCGCCCGCCTGTTTGGCTCCGAGCAGGAGCGTTATCAAGCCGATGCCCCAAATCAGGCCACCGGCTAAACCGGCCAGATGCTCACGACGCGGGGTGTTTGCGTAGGTCAGTTGCCCGTCGGTGTCGGGCAGAGCGAACCGACGGACCAGCCGCTCAACAACCGGGTTGCTGAGGTTTGCCCCCAGCGCAAAGAGCACGGCACCGGTGTACGGTGTCAGTAGACCGGCTTCGGGTTTGGCCAGATCGGTCACCAGCGACTCGGAGATAATGCGAAAGAAAAAGCCTGCTACTAAGCCGCCAGCCAGCGCGATCCAGATGCCCCGGTTGTTGCCCGAAGAGTCCTCATCCGACTGTTCCTGTTTGGTCCGGTACGCCAGCGCACTGAAAACCATAGCCGCCAGAATAGTTACGCCACCCACCGCGAGCAGGGCCACACTGCCTTTGGGTTCGGCCAGGTAATTAACCACCAGGCCGATGGCCAGCGACAAGCCTGTACCAACGGGCATGGCAATGGAAATGCCCGCTATGCTGATGCCAACGGTCAGCAACATATTGCCGATGTTGAACACCATGCCACCCGCCAGGGCGATGAGTATCGCCTTCACCTCCGCCTGTTGCAGGTCGGCCCGGACAGAGCGCCCCTGTTCACCGAAACTACCCAGGGTAAAGGCCAGGATCAGGACCGCCAGCAGGATGCCGTATATATAGTCCCGGTAGAAAACATAAAGAGGGGCCGACTTCGTGACGAATTTTTGTGCATTCGCCCAGGAACCCCAGAAAAGCATGGTGACTAAACAAAGGCAGATCGCTGCCGTTGGGTCCTGCGTGGTGAACATAGGCCGAACATGAATAGGCAGTCCTCCCGGCAGCATTTGTTAGTATGCCGTAACGAATGCTGCCGGGAGGACCACAGCTAAATTAATAGGGTTAACTCCGAATGGCCGTATGCCCCTCCAGCGAGTGCTGTAGATCCAGTTCACCCTGCGGTTCTTTGGATAGGCTGGGAGCGGCTTTTTCGCCCGTTGGCCCTTTGGCAATGGTGGTACCGCCGTCGACGTAATAAATGGCTCCCGTCACGTAGGAAGCCTCATCCGAGGCAACGAACAGGTACACATTCGCGATCTCTTCCGGCGTGCCCCGTCGGCCCATCAGCGTTCCCGCCGTCGTTGATTTTTCCATCTCCTCATCCATCGGGCCCGTGTTGGGATGCGTCCAGGCGGTATCAATGGGGCCGGGCGCAACTACGTTGGAACGCACCCCAAAATGCGCCTGTTCAATGGCCAACCCTTTCGCGAAAGCGTGGTTGAAGCCTTTCGTGCCCCCGTACGGAGCGGCTTGTGGCTCGCCCATGTGGCCCGCTTCCGAACCGGCCGTCACAATGTTTCCTCCGGTCTTTTGCAGCTCAGGCAGTGCCGCCTTCGACATCATAAACGTCGTTTTGATGTTGTTTTTGATCAGGTAATCAAACGACTCTTCGGAGAAATCCTGGAGGTAATTCGTTTCCGGAAATACCCCGGCGTTGTTGATCAGAATATCGAGTTTACCGTACGTGCTGACGGCCAACTGGACACAGGCCCTGGCGTTTGCATCAACGGAGAGGTCGCCGGTATAGGCAATGGCTGTTCCGCCACTTTGTACAATTTCACTGACTACAGCTTCGACAGGGTCTTCGGCGAAACCCGCTACGATTACTTTTGCGCCTTCGCGGGCGAATTTCTTGCTGATGGCTTCGCCGGTGCCTGCTCCGCCCCCGGTTACGATGGCAACCTTGCCTTCCAATCTGTTTCCCATTAGTTCTATAGATATTTAGAAAGTTGAGTAATCCATCCTTAACCCTGAAAGTGTGTTTCGGTTTGGCCCGGCTCAGATTATCAAGCTACCGGACAGCATAGTATCTATAACCAGTAAACAATAGGGGACTGAGGGCCGTTTTTGAGGGAAATCAACCCATAAAGACCATGGCAACGAACGCAAAAATTGATAAACGCGACGATGTTTCGCCGACCGGGGGCGCCTATAAATACGGCGATGTTTCCTTCGCTGATCCAACCAATAAAAAGTACCCAATCGATACGCCGGAGCATATCCGGGCCGCCTGGAATTACATACACCATAAAGACAATGCGGCCAAATACGACGCTGATGAGGTAAAACTCATCAAAGACCGGATTCGGAAAGCCGCCGAACAGCACGGCGTTGCTATTCATGAAGAGTAATCACGGCAAACAGACTGGATTGAGTACCCACAAAAAGACCCCTGCTGAAGGGGTCTTTTTGTGGGTGGGGATATTACCAGCCCCGGTCGTAGCGATGATCATACCGGTCGCGTTCGTACCGGTTGTGGTCATTATGATGGCCATACGTAGCATATCGCCGGGGTTGTGCCCGGTTGACATACGTACGGGAGGTGCAGCTTACCGCCATCGTGGCTACTGCTATGAGCATTATCAGTGTCGTTTTCATCGTTCTGTCGTTAAAATGTACACGGGTTGGATGCATTGGCCCGAGGAAAGATTAATGTCTTTCGATTAAATAGATATTAATAAAAATGTAAGTTTGTTCATTATATAATAGTCGTTTCAGTAACTGTTGAGCGATAGAAAGACAGTAATCGACCAATCAATCAATAATGCGTGAATTTATTGACCGGATAGGTAAAACTAAGTTGCTTATCAACGACCGTATTATATCTTTAAGGAGCGCAGCCACTACCAGTCAGCTACGTAGTTGGTGGGGCGATGAACCCGAAGAAAACTGGTATTCGGCCCCTTCACGCTGCCTGAATAGGGCTTACCTGGAGCGGACAGGCAGTTATCTGCACACTTTTTGATGCGGTATTACTGTGGATGATTGGTTGTCATCCACAACTAAGGCTATGTCGCACATACACAGTCGTAAACACGACGCGCTGCTGATAGACGGATAAGGCTAAGGCTGTTCCAGAGAAGGTCAACTGTCTGATCGGCTGATATGACCACCTCGACTCTTTTTTAACTGTTCTCGTTTATGCCTGCCACCATCGTTTTCGCCGTTAAACTGCTCGTTTCCGCGCTGCTCTGCGGGAGTATCTGGCTGACGCTGCGCTACCGACCGCAACTCGAACCCTTCGTACTGAATCGAAGGAACCTTGTTCTATCCCTGCTGTTCGTGGGGTTGCGGGTGGTTCCGTTTATTGTTGTTTTTCTGATTCTGAACGAAATGCCACGGGGCGACATCCCCTTTTTTTACTGGAAGGCCGACCTGGCTCATCAGGGCAAATTAGTCTATCGTGATTTCTGGTCATTCCATAGCCCGCTTTTCTCCTATATTCTGGCATTGCCCCTTTTTGTGTGGAACAGCCCGAAAGCCATTGTGGCGCTGATGGGCATTGGCGAGGTCTGCTGTCTGTGGATCACGTACCGGTTTTATCAGAAAACCGCACCGGTCGAAGCCTTCTGGCAAGCGGTCGTTTATCTGCTTCTGCCCGGTCCGCTGATCATCTGTCTGCTGGGCGGGCAGGAAGACATCTGGTTATGGGGCTTCGGGCTGAGTGCCGTCATCGTCTGGCAGCGTTCGCACAATGCGTTTAAAGTCGGTTTGTGCATGGCCCTGGCTTTATTGACCCTGAAGGTGACGTTTATGATTATCGTCTTTCCGGTGTTTTTCATACTGAGCTACAGACGGCTGGGCGTGCACTTTGCCGGTGCCTTGTTTTCGGTTGGCATTCCGGTGCTCATTATACTGTATCTGGCACTGGGGTGGCTGTTTCTAATGCCGGTGCAACATGCCGACCTGCCATTTGCGCCCAACCTGCCCACCGTACTAAGGCCGTTTATGGGCGGACTCCTGTCCGCGATGCCCCTGCAGACCCTCAACTGGCTCGGCATGACACTCACGCTTTCTGTGGCTATCCTGACAGGCTGGCATTTCCGTAAAAAACCGTTTGAGCGGGTATTTCCGGCCCTTTGGGTAGTGGCCTTCGGCAGTTTCATGCTTTTTCAGCCCAGCGCCATGGCTTATTACCTGTTTCTGTTTCTCATCGTGCTGGTATTTGAACTTACGGATCTGACCAGGAGCCGACAAATTAACTTCCTGCTGGCAATGAATCTGCTGGTCGTTGTTCAGCCGTTTATGATGGTCTACCTGAAACAACCCAGATTCGATTCGTTGCTGCCCTTACCGTCACCCCTGTTTCTGTTGGAGTATGGACTGGAATTCACTTTCGTGGTCGGTGTCATTTACTACATTCGCCGGGCCTGGCTGCGGCTCGAATCCTTGTAAATTTACCGGGCCAACCATAGGCCCGACGCCAGAGTGGTTCTGACCGGAAGTCCGGGGAAGGGTAAATGGCCCGTAAACGATGATACGCTTACTGATTAGAAAGGTATGGGCTGTTTACAGTGTCGTTTCACTCACGGCCTGCATGACCTACAAAGGAGGACATCACCCGATAAAATCCGAGAGCGATTATTGCGAACCCGCTCTGGTTTATCAGTACAATGCTTCGTATCTGCCTGTGGAGACTGTACAGGCTGTGCTACAGGCAGATACAATCTTAACCCGCCGATTTTCGCAACACGATTTACTGGTCGCCAACGCAGCGGGCGTGCTGCCGTTGCTGCGCGAGTTGATTGCCCTGAAGCATACGCAGGAGCCCGACCGGCGGTTGAAGGAAGCCGGGTTGCGACAGAAAATTCTCAACCGGTTGCTGCTGGCGTCAACGGAAGTAGCCAGTTTAGCCGCCGAACTGGACTGTGAAGGGCAACGCGCCGATCAGTTGGCCGCGTATCTGGACCAGAAAGATGATCGACGCGTGAGAAGTCTGACACTGCTGTCCATCGGCATCGGTGCCGTCACCACCGTCGTAACGGCACTCGTCCAGTCGAATAACCCAGGGAAAACCATCGCCATCGGGGGCGGTTTAGCGAGTGGTGGTTTAGGCGGGCTGGCTGCTTTTTCGTCCAACAAGACGGTCCGGTTTGTACACGCCCGTAATCTGCTGACGGATATCTGGAATCAGTCCCGGCAATCAGCCCTGTATCCCCCTTTTGTGTGGTACGTGCTCACTGAAAAGCAATTCAGTAACAGTGGTCAGCATTCGATCAGTTACAACATCCGGCAACGCTGGCAGGGGTTCGCCCTGAATGCCGTGTCACCCGCGAAACAACAGTTGTATTTTGGGCAGGGGGGCGATTACCAGGCCGACGATTTGCACATTCGCTCAAACATGCTCAACCAGCTACAATCATCCGTCCGGTCAATTAATCAGGATTTGCAGAGCCTGATGCTGAACTTGCCGGAGTAGAAACAAAAAAGCCGCCTGAATCAACAGATTCAGGCGGCTTCTTATTGTCGGGGTGGCAGGATTCGAACCTACGACCTCCTGGTCCCAAACCAGGCGCGATACCGGGCTACGCTACACCCCGATTGGTTGTATCAAGGTTACTACTAAACCCTGACAAAAACGGAAAACGAACCGTTTTGCAGAGAGGAAGAGATTCGAACTCTCGATACGGTTACCCGCATACACACTTTCCAGGCGTGCTCCTTCAACCACTCGGACACCTCTCTAAGAAAGTTGGTAAGTCGGTAAGTTCTTAAGTATTGGCACAGGATACTTACTAACTTTAAAACTTATTGACTTACCAACGGCATTGGCAGAGAGCGAGGGATTCGAACCCCCGGTACCCTTGCGAGTACTTCTGATTTCGAATCAGACCCATTCGACCACTCTGGCAGCTCTCTGTAACCCGTTTGGGAGTGCAAATATAGCGGTTATCGACTTTGGTACGCAACACTTGTTTTAAAAAAATGGCTCAGGCATTCATTTCTCCACAAAGTGGCTCGGCTAACTGATGACGTATCCGGGCTGTAGCGGCTGCATCGCGGCCGGTTTCACGGGCCAGGAGCACCATAAGTTTGGTAATGGCTGCTTCAGTGGTAATATCGGCTCCGCTGACTACACCAATCTGTTCCAGTAGTTTGCTGGTCTGGTAGCGGCCCTGCGTAACGCGGCCCCCTTCGCACTGCGATACGTTGAACAGAATAATCTGCTGATTGGTCGCTTCCTGCAAGGCATCCAGAAACCAGGCCGAGGTCGGTGCATTACCTGCGCCAAACGTTTCCAATACTACGCCCCGCAGGTTGGGAATCGTTAGTACCGCCCGCACCACCGTTTCGGTAATGCCCGGAAACAGTTTCAAAATAGTCACGTTCGGGTCGAGGTCAGTTTGTACATTGAGTGGACCATCGGATGCCGCCCGGATAAAGGGCCGGTTGTAGTCGATACTGACACCCGCCATGGCCAGGTGCGGATAATTCTCAGAATGGAAGGCGTTGAAATGTACGCTTTCCTGCTTGGTAGCCCGGTTGCCCCGCAGCAGCAACGAGTTGAAGTACAGGCATACTTCGGGTACAATCGGTTGTCGGCCGTGCCTGCCATCCGTATCTACGTCGGCTGTATCCACGTCGGCCGCAATTTCGAGGGCGGTGATAAAGTTCTCGCGGGCGTCGGTGCGGGCCATGCCAATGGGTAACTGGGCACCGGTCAGGATGACGGGTTTGCTCAGGTTTCCCAACATGAAACTCAACGCGGAGGCCGTATACGCCATCGTGTCCGTGCCGTGCAGAATGACAAAACTATCGTAATTGGCGTAGTGCCGCTCAATAAGCCGGGCAAGGTCGGCCCAAATCGCTGGCGTCATATTCGACGAGTCAATAATCGTGGGCAGCGTAATTAAGGTGATTTCAAAGTCCAGCCGTTGAATTTCGGGAACGCGCTCCAGCACCTGGTCAAAATTGAATGGTACCAGTTGATCTGTTTTGGCATCGTACACCATACCGAATGTGCCGCCGGTGTAGATCACCAGTACCGACCGTTGCGACGGGCCGTGCAGTGGTTTCTTCGGTAAAGCAGGCGAATCCACGCGGGGATTAATGTGAATGGTTTGGGAGGGCATTGTGTCGTGAATGTTGGCTTTTTTGTCATCCTGAAGCATGAAGGATCTTAGCGATTGGGTAGCCAAGATCCTTCATGCTTCAGGATGACAAAATCGAGTTGCATAAGCTTGTTAAACCGTTAGTGACAGTGCTGTGGCTGTGGTCTGCCGGGCTACTTCGGCGAGGGAAATCTGCTGTAAATCAGCGACCCGCTGGGCAACTAAAGGGACGTAGGCTGGCTCGTTACGCTTGCCCCGATACGGAACCGGTGCCAGATACGGTGCATCCGTTTCCAATACCAGATGTTCCAGCCCGATATGCGGAATGACTTTGTCAAGCCCCCCATTTTTAAACGTAGCTACCCCGCCGATTCCCAACTTAAACCCGAGGTCGATGGCGCGTCGGGCTTCGTCCAGCGTACCCACAAAGCAGTGGAAAATGCCGCGCAGGTCCGGTAGGGCGAGCGCTTCAATAACATCGGCGGCTTCGGCAAAGGCGTTGCGCTCATGCCCGGATCGAACGTGGATAGAAACGAACAACTGCCGTTGAGCTGCCCATTGTAACTGCGTCCGAAAGGCGTCGAACTGCCGGTCGACATGGGTCATATCCCAATAAAAATCCAGGCCGATTTCGCCCACTGCCAGGAAAGGGCGCTGGTTCAGATAGTCCTCAATAATAGCCAGTTCGGCATCTACTGTGTCGGTAACGTAGCAGGGATGCAGGCCCATCATGGGTTTATACTGATCGGGTGACTGATCATTCAGGGCCAGCATACCGGGAATAGTAGTGCGGTCGCAGTTGGGCATCCAGATTTGGGTAATTCCCTGCGCGCGGGCGTTGGCGAGCATAGTTTGCTGATCCGCTGTAAACTGCTCGTCGTAAATATGGGCGTGGGTGTCGATGAAGTTCATGGATAAAGCCGGTCTTTCCAGCGTACAGGAATCGGTAATAGATAGTACAGAAGGGCTACCGGACCCATTAGGAGTTGATATATCTCGAAAAGCAGCACGTAGGGTATGAGATGCGTTTGCCGGAGCCGACTGCCCGCAAAAGTAAGCACCAGCGTTTGAATGAGCAGTTTCACGCAATAAATCAGGACAGCCAGCACCGGCCAGAACCAGCTCAGCGTTAGCAGCAGCGGAGCCGTCAGATACTGAACTAATAAGCCAAGTACCATCCAGATTGGTAAACCGAATGCTCCGCGCATCCAGCGTTTGCGTTGTTGCAGAAAAGCCCAGATCGAATTGACCGGCTTTGAAAAAGCCAGCACGTCAGGAGTAAGCAGGTTCCTGAATCCGTACCCCTGCTGAACAATAGCCCGAAACAGGGCGCAATCTTCCGTTATCGAAAAAGGCAGATTTTCGTAACCACCAACGGCCTCGTAAGCCACCCGCCGAACGGCCATGTTGTTGCCCAATGCCGTTACCGGGATGCCTAAGCCGCTTAGGAGACTGGCCTGCGTCAGGGCGTGTAACCAGTCGAGCGCCTGTAGCTGATGAAAAAGCGTGTGGCCCGGCGGAATAGTTACACCTGTAACAATGCCGGTTGGCGGGGTAAAAGCGGCCAGCATCGCCGTGAGCCATGTAGTCGGTACCTCGGTATCAGCATCGGTGAAAAATAGAAACTCACCCTGAGCTGACCGGGCTAACTGTGCCAAAACATTGGCTTTACCCCGCACGCTGGTACGTGCTTCGGTGATGTCAACGAGTCGAAAATTGGGTTTGTCGTTGATGAAGCGGGCAACGAGCGGGCCGGTTTGGTCGGTAGAAGCATCGTTACCAATCAGCACCTCAAACTGGTTAGTGGGGTAATCGAGCTGCGAGACAGCCCGGAGACAAGCCAGTATATTGGCTTCTTCGTTGCGGGCTGCAATCAGGATACTGACGATCAACGGAGCAGGTGTCAGGCGTAAACGGGTTGGGGCAGGGCACGGAACTCATACCCCTGTTCAGCGAAGTGAGCCAGCATTTTTGGCAGAACATAGCGCATCGTCGGCCAGGCTTTTAAGCTGTCGTGGAAGACCACAATAGAGCCGGGTTCGGTATAGCTGATGGTCTTGCGTAAACAGACATCAGCCGGTAGTGAGCGATCGAAATCGCCCGACAGTACATCCCACATCACGACTGCATGACTTTGCAGCACTTCACTCGCCTGACTCTTTTTGATCCGGCCGTAAGGGGGACGAAACAGCCCCGTCTCAATGCGGATTTCATCCTGACATTGCTCGATGTTCCGTAGATAATCGGCATCGTCGGTCTTCCAGCCGTTGAGGTGGTTAAACGTATGATTTCCTACTAAATGGCCTGCTTCAATAACCTGATAGAAGACATCACGGTGCTTACGAACATTATCGCCAATGCAGAAAAACGTGGCCTGAGCCGCATATTTATCCAACTGTTCCAGCACAAATTCCGTCACATCAGGAATCGGCCCATCGTCGAAGGTGAGGTAAATAACGGGTTCGCTGTCGTCCATACGCCACCAGAACTCTGGGTATACCGTGCGGAGCAGGATGTTGGATTTGTGCAGGAAGAAAGACAAAGCAGTTTGTGATTTGTGGGTTGTAGTTCCTCTATTCGTGATGTCGGGTTCTTAAACCCGACATGTTTGTGTTTGACCTCGTGTCGGATTTAAGAACCCGACATCACATGGGTTTGTGGTTCTTCTTAACTACGAAACGACAAACCCGTTCAACTAAGTAAGCTTCCGGCCTTTCCACTCAAAGCCCTTACCCTGGGCGACCAGACCGAAGAAAACGACGTAAAAAGGGTACAAAACCTGCGTTAGTGGAATCCAGCTAACCGCTGATTTTTTTTGTAAAAAAACAAGAATTTGCCGTAAAAACAAAAACTCGGGTAGGACTTTAAGTAGAACGACACTGCTGGTTATCGGTCCGCTAATCCATCCAGCTAACCAGGCTATAACGGCTATCGGCCCAGCTGCATTGCTTAAAAATATGAACACCGCCAGTGCTGATGGTCCCCAATTGTCGTACGCCCGCCATTTGCTCGCCCACCGTTTGCGTTGCTGATAAAAGGCCCGCCACGTGGTGTGTGACCCGGTTCGGACAATAGCATTTGCCCCTTTCAAAAACCGGACGCCGTTGGGATACTGCCGGGCAATTTTGTGCATCAACAACTCGTCATCACCGGACGCCAGATGATCGACACCCGCAAAACCACCCACTTCTGTGAAAACTCGTTTTTCATAACAAAGGTTGGCCCCGTTGCACATTGTTGGAAAACCAAGGGCCAATGTGCACGCTCCCGAACCAATCAGACTGGCTAATTCTACCGTCTGTACATACGCTGATGGCCTGTGTTCCGTTGCGAAGGTGACAGGTCCGCTGATAAGTTTGGCACCGGTTTGCGCGTAAAAGTGCGCCATCGTTTCGAGCCAGTGCGGTCCTACCCGGCAGTCACCGTCGGTGGTGACGATCAGCGTTCCGGTGGCTACAGCAATGCTGGCTGTAATAGCGCGTTTTTTTGGCGAAGCCGTACGGGTGTCGGGTAGGGGCAGTGCAATAAGCCGGAACGGAGCCGGGTGGGTTTGGGCAATCATTAGCGTCGTATCGGTCGATGCGTCATCAGCGACGATTACCTCGAAACGGGTGTAGGTTTGCCGACTAAGATCGTCAAGTAAGGCGGGCAGGTTGGCCGCTTCGTTGCGTACCGGAATCACGACGGTGATAAACGGGAGTTCGTTCCCGGATGGCGGCTTAACTGCTTGAAACGAGGGAATTCGCAACCAGGTTAACCAGAGTGTCGTCGTGAATAGGGCGTACAGAACGCTGATGGTGAGTAAGAAAATCGTCATTTAGTTGTCAGTCGCAGGCGCCAAACAGCAGCCAGGCCCACCAGCACGGGAGCGAGTACATTGGTTAGCCAAAGCGTGAAGGTAGCCGAAAGCAGGAGCGGGGCTGATAGATGATACGGAGCGAATACCCACAGAGCAGCGGCTTCGCGAACACCCAGATCGCTCAGAAAGGTAAAAGCGGGCGTAATGGTTTTGGCCAGAAAAACCAGACCAACACCAGACAGCATTGGGCCGGGAGTCAGGTCGATGCCGTACAGACGCAGGGCGACGTAAAATTGCAGTGAGAAGGTCAGATGACGCAGCACAGCCAATCCAAACGCGGTGCCTAAGTCGGTGGCCGTATACTCAGTGGCAATCTGCCAGTAGGGCTGCACCCGCCGTATCCACCCGTAGCTGGTTTTCGTTGACCAGTTCCGTAACTGATGCCGTAAACCAGCTGCAAGCAAACTTGCCAGCAGAATCAGGCTGAACAGGGCAAACAGCGCCCAACTGGCGGGATTGCTTCGTGCAGGTATCGTCAGCAGGTGGTACACCCAGGCAACTGTGCCTATTAGCAGAGCCGCCAGAAATTGAAGCCCACCCGACACCAGCGAAGCACCCACGGCTCCGGACCGCCGATTAGTCTGTAATGAAAGGACTCGCCCGGCTGCATCTCCCGCCAGCATCGGCAGTACGAAGCCTAAAGAGACACCCGCCAATACGCCCCGGTATGCCTCACTGAAACGGACGGGTTCGATACGCCGGGCCAGTAATTGCCATTTTCTGGCTTCCAGCCCCCAGTTAACCGGTGTCAACACCACCAGTCCAACCAGCCAGTCGGCACTGGTGATTCCGGTTTGTAGTTGGTGCCAGATGCCCGGCAGAGACATTGGTTGCTGGCGCAGGTGGTAGCTGATGTAGGCAATCAACCCGACAAAAACGGTCAGTTTTAGCCGGAGAACGATTTTCTTGTCCCACCACTGCCTTGAATCGACCTGTAAATTGTCACTTTGCATAAAGATCGATTCGGTAATAATAAGCTATTGATTATTAATTAGTTGACCTGTAATTAATCGAATTTGGAAAAGCAATGAGCAAACAGGTAACCCTGTTTCTGCGGATTGAATGCCTAAAATTACGCAAAAACGCCGGCCTCTTACGCGCAGTTGAGCTTACGTTGAGCACCTGATCGAAGACTACTGATGGAATGTAGTCTTCGATAGCCTAAATAAACTATTTAGCATTTATTCGGTCTATTAAGGACTCTATTTTATTTATTCAATCTTAGACTCACCTCCATTCCATGAAACGTATTATCTGGACCCTCGTGGTACTAGTTGGGCAGCCGCTGGCAGCCTTTGCGCAAATAAATGTTAATCCGAATTTGTTACAGGCCTTAATGGAGGGCTTTAGTTCAACTACACTGAGCAATACCCAGGTAGTCAGCCTTTCCAAACAGGCTATTCAGCAAATGGATGCTAAAAACCCCGTGGCGGCTCCTGGCGACCCTTATACGCAACGACTGAACCGAATTATCAGCCGACACCATACCGTTAATGGCCTGCCTATAAACTACAAAGTGTACAAGGTTCCGGATGTAAATGCCTTTGCAACGGCAGATGGTAGTGTGCGGGTGTTTAAAGGCCTTATGGACATTATGACTGATAATGAGTTGCTGGCTGTTATGGGGCATGAAATAGGCCATGTAATTCATCACGACACGCAGAATGCCATGAAAAGTGCACTCCGTCGCTCAGCCGTACGGGACGCCTTGTCCTCAGGGTCGGGCACACTGAGTAAACTTTCACAATCGCAGGTGGGTAGTATTGCCGATAATCTGCTGGGGGCCTCCTTCAGCCGTAAAGAAGAGACGGCTGCTGACGATTACAGTTACGATTTTCTGAAACGTAACCACTATAATGTGCTGGCTCTGGCTACTTCGTTCGAAAAACTAGCCAAGTTAAGTGGAGGTGGGGATAGTAATGTGCTGTCCTTTCTTTCTGATCACCCGGATAGTGCAAGTCGTGCCGAGCGAGTAAGAGCGCGCGCCCGTCGGGATAAATTACTGCGTTAATCTTTCCTGAGACAGACTAATTAAACCAGTAGCGTACGTGTACCCATTTGTTTATGGCAGGTGGGTTTTGGCGTAAAATAAGCTTCATGTGAGTGTCACCGTGGGTTGCATAACGTAGTGAGCGGCCCGGATAGTAGTACATGATTCAGCTACTCAACCGATGAGATACCTGTTGCAAACGTGATGAGGCACGGAAAATAGGGCAACGCCGGAAAATCTGGCACAAAAATGGAAGATGATATGGATGCCGGGGAGTCACGTAGGCTTGAACAGGTATCGGTCCGGTCCATTGCGGATAATTCCGGAATGCCTGGCACTCGGCAAACGCCCTTAGTTAAAACCCCGCTGTGTGAATAGCGGGGCTTTTCAACTAAGAAGTTTGTACACGTTCCTTGTTCATCCGCTCGTTTGGTTGGTAGCCGGGTTTAGCTATTTTCTACTGTCCTCTGTAGTAGGTGTAACGGCAGGAAAACAAAAGTGTAATCCGGAGGAAAATAGCCTACTCCAGCATGGGCCAGAAAACGGATAATTTGCACCTGCTGGCCGCGTTTAGTGTATGAATTGTTGCAATGTATTAATATTGCATAAAGCTCTTCAATCACTCGTATATGCTTACCGTTCCCGCTGTTCCCGCCGAAAAGATCATTCTGGGTATCGACCCCGGCACCCAGGTTGCCGGGTACGGCGTGATTCAGATTACGAATGGCAAGATGTCGTTGCTGCAATACGGGGTTGTTCATCTAAGCAAGTATAGTACCCACGAACTGAAGCTAAAGAAGCTTTATGATACGGTATTGCGGGTAATTGACGATTACCTGCCCGATGAAATGGCAATTGAAGACCCGTTTTTCGGTAAAAACGTTCAGGCTATGCTCAAGCTTGGGCGGGCGCAGGGTGTGTCGATGGCGGCCGCCCTCTCGCGTGGTATTCCCATTGTCGAGTACGCTCCCCGCAGTGTCAAACTGTCGGTGACCGGCAACGGGAATGCCTCGAAAGATCAGGTAGCCCACATGGTAGGTCACCTGCTCCAGGCCGATCTGAACCCCGAATTTTTCGATGCCACGGATGCTGTTGCGATTGCGATCTGCCATCATTTTCACGCAAATGCGATGGCGGGCAGCCGGTCAAGCTCATCGGGAAAGAAGAACAAAAAAGGCGGTTGGGGCGCTTTCGTAGGAGAGAACCCCGAGCGTCTGGCCTGAATTATTTCACCAGCGCCCAGACGTCCTCCACATTCGTTACCGGCAACTGACACGCCCGGTCGTAGCAAACGTAGATCGCCGTTTTTCCGCCGACCAGACCCCGGCCCTGCAACAGCGGCAGACTGCTGGCGGCTGGCGTTCCGGTTTCTTCCGTGCCTACCACAACTTTATTAGGCAAAAACCGGGCGTCGATCTGCTTCCTAAACGCATCGGCTTCGGGGCCGACAAGGGCAATTTCGGCGGTAGGTCGAACACGGAGCGTATACAGAGCTGCCCAGTGCGTGAGGTAATCCGCATTTTTCTCCAGCAACGGCTCAACCCGGCCCAGCATCCGATCAACGCGTTCGCCGTAAGCGGGGCGGTCGAGCAGCAAACTCAGCGTGAACAGGTTGTGGGCCATGATCGAATTCGACGCGGGGATCACGTTATCGAACAACTCTTTCTTGCGGGCAATCAGGTCTTCACCGTTTTTATCGGTGAAAAAGAACAGGTCTTCGTCGGGGTCATCGAAGTTGGTGACTACATACTGGGTCAGCCGGTCCGCTTCGGTTAACCATTCTTCATTGAAAGTCGCCTGATACAACGCCAAGTAACCGTCGATGACAGCGGCATAATCTTCCAGAAAACCAGCCTGCCGCGCCCGCCCCTTTTTGTAGGTATGCCAGAGCCGTCCGTTGCGGGAATCGGTTAGCGAACGGCGGATGAAAAACGCCAATCGGAGGGCCGTAGCCAGAAACTCCGGCTCATCAAACACGCGGTAAGCGGTTACCAGCCCTTTCAGCATCAGACCATTCCACGAACATAAAATTTTGTCGTCCAGACCGGGCCGGATGCGGGTATCGCGTTCCGTCATCAGTTTGGCGTGAGGTTCTTCGAGCATCATCGGCATATCGGCCGGGTCCCATTCGGCGCGACGCGAAAACTCGGCGTCGGTTTCGGTGCGGTGCAGAATATTCCGTCCATGCTCCCAGTTGCCTTCTTCCGTAATGTGGTACAGATCGGCGAACCAGTCAAAGTCGTTCTCCAGCAGCTTGCGCAGTTCTGGTGTGGTCCAGGTGTAGAATTTACCTTCGACGCCTTCGCTGTCAGCATCCAGCGCGGAGAAAAATCCGCCTTCATCGCTGAGCAGTTCGCGTTGCATAAATTCGATAGTCTGGTACACTGTTTTTCGGTACAAGTCGCTATGCGTCAAACTGTAAGCCTCGCTGTAAAGCGTCAGCAACTGAGCGTTGTCGTACAGCATCTTCTCGAAATGGGGAGCAAACCACTCCGCATCGACGGAATAGCGCGAAAATCCTCCGCCAATCTGGTCGTAGATGCCGCCAAGTGCCATCCGGTTGAGTGTCAACTCGGTTTGCCGCAGGGCCGATTCATCACCCGATTCGGCGTAGTAGCGCAGTAGAAACCCGTAAATACTCGGCATCGGAAACTTCGGGGCATGGTCGGGGCCACCGCGTTTGGTATCAAAGGTGACGGCAATCTTGTGAAAGAAACTATCGAGGAGTTCGGGTGTAAATTGTGGATCACGTGCCACCAAATTAAACCGCTCACTCTCCGATGAATTAAGGTGTCGGGCGAAGCCCTCGGCCGACTCAGCCACCTGATCGCGGTGTTCGTCGAAAGCCGCCCGGACACTGGCCAGCAGGTTTACCCAGTTGCGGGTAGGCACGTAAGTAACGCCGTAAAAAGGCTTGGTGTCAGGCATCAGGAACACGTTGAGCGGCCAGCCGCCGTGTACGCCCATTGCCTGCACGGCTTCCATGTAGATGGCATCCACGTCGGGCCGCTCCTCCCGGTCGACCTTGATGCACACAAAATGCTCGTTCATGACCTGAGCGACGGCATCTTTCTCAAACGACTCATGCTCCATCACATGGCACCAGTGGCAGGCTGAATACCCAATGCTGACGATAATTGGTTTGTCCTCGTCGAGTGCTCTGGTCAGGGCTTCGTCACCCCAGGCAAACCAATCGACCGGGTTTTCGGCATGTTGAAGCAGATATGGGCTGGTTTCGTATTGAAGTCGGTTCATCTTTTAAGGATTGAGTGATTGCGTGAATGAGCGAATGAGTGGATAAAAACAGGAGCAGCTTACCCGCATACTCAATCACTCATTCGCTTATTCACTCAATCTTGAAAAAGCGTTTCGCCCGGCCATCGGGTAGGCGCAGTAGGTACATACCGGCGGGTAAACCAGCAACGCTGATCACTTGTTTTCCGAGTGGGCTGGCGGGTTGCCGAAGCCGGATGCGGCCGGTGATGTCGGTAATTGTAAGCTCGGTGCCCGCTGATACCAGGGGCGTGAACGTTGCTGTGACGCTGGTCTGGGCGGGGTTCGGAAACAGTGTCAGGTCGGTGAAGGAGGGTTCGTCAATGCCGGTTATGAGGGGAATATCGAACTGGCAGAGGTACGTTTCCCGGCCGGTCAGCGTAATAGTCGTGTGCCAGGATTTGTAGCCGACCGTCAGTGTAGTAGCCTGCTGATCAGTTCGGGCATAGGGATTTTGGGCCGCTACCAGTAGTTTATTGTTTTTATAGACACCCCGCCAGACCGGTAACTGATTCGCTACCAGGTCGCGGGCGGGCGTTTCGATCACTAACTCATAGTCGCCCTGAAACATATCGGCGAAGCGCGACAGCCGGTACAGGCCATGAATGAATGACTCGTAGGCCGTATAAATCTCCTGCCGGACGTTGGGGATGCCAATATTATCCCATAACCACAACCCTTTAGCTCCGGAAAAAAACGGAAAAATGGCCGTGGCTTCGGCCATGAACGGCTGAATAAAATGATTATCCGGCACCGTCGATTCGTGGTAGCGCATCCAGACGTACGGGATAACGGGCTTCGGGCTCCAGGCCCGATTCACTTCGACCTGAAACAGCAGATACCCTAAATAATCGCTGGCTAAAGGGTTCGGATAATCGTAATAATAGTACGCTGATGGAGCCAGCGCATCCAGTTGGTCATAAAACGGGCCGCCGACTTTGCCGGTCGTGGTGTCTTTGGTTATGTAATTAACCCGGCTTAGGTTGGTCGTCCAGTCGGCCCAGGTGTTGGCCGGAATGTTGAGGTATTGATTGCGGATGGGCGTATCGCTGTAGGTTGTCAGGCGAGTGGCGGTAAAGTTGGCCCGGTCTCGGATATAGCGCAGCCCTTCGGCGTATAGGGCAACCATGTCTTTTTTATACCGGGCCAGAAACGCGTCGTCGCTCAGGTTGCGGTACTGGGCGGGTGTAGCAGCGTTCTGTTTAAGGGTCAGAATGCGGGCATCCGTGTCCAGAAACCGCTCAATGTCTACCGTCATAATATCCGTGTTGAGCAGAAACTTCCCTTGTACATCGGTTTGTCCGCCTGCTATGTCACTCAGGAACTGAGTCCATTTGGCCCGGTAAGCAGCTTTATCGTTGTTCCAGGGACTTTGCAACGTTTCCCAGGGTTGATTCAGGCCGTAGGCAAAGCCCGAAAAATCGACGGCTCGCTGCCGGGGTTGTATGAGCGTGCCGAACTCGCTGCCGCTCACCTGAACGATATGGCTAAAGCCGTGACGAAGCGGCTGTGCCTGCGTATCGCCCAGCCGGGGGGCACCAAACACGATGGTGAACGGCAGGGCGAAATCGGGAAACTTAGTCCATTCAATGCGGTTAGGCTGGCTGACGGGCGTGTAGGTAAATCGGTCAGCGCATAGGGTCTGCGCGTAAACGGACTGACCAAACCAACTTATTAGAATCAGCCAATACCGTATGTTTAGTCGGGAGATATAGGTCATGCACGGCAAATTTTACCCAAAACTCGTTACTTTCGGCCGAAAAAGGCGGGTGGGTTGCCCGTTGTTCCCGATTTCAACGTTATCGAATCATCAACCTGTTCAATACGCTGTAAAACTTTATGAAAAATCGAGCCTATCTCTTCGCCCTGTTGCTGGTGATTCCAGCCCTCACCAACTGCAAAAAAGATAACAGTTCCGATCCCGGCCCTAAAACGGTGGATAGCCAGACCTCGCTGCTGGTAGGCAATACCTGGGTAATTAAACAAATCTCGGATGTGAACGGCAAAGCCTATACCGATAGCCAGCTCAGCCTGACGACTTTAGCCGTAAAAGCGCTTGATTTTCAGTTCAGGAACGACAATACTGTCCGAGCCAGCGACAGCGTAACCAAGCAGATCAAAAACGGGGGGACCTGGTATTTGGTCGATGATAACACGGCTATAGATGTGAACGTAACGGGTTTCAGCGGAAAATTTCCGGTGATCGAACTGACCAAAACCAAACTGACGCTACGGCAGGTCGATAAAATCAATGGGGTCGCCAATACACCCATCAATCTGGAGTTTGTGCCATCGATTTGAGAGGAGTCCCCTGCTTTACCCCCACCGGAAGCGGCCGACCGCACTTGAAGGGGGCTTTAGACTTTAGATACCGGTATCTGACTCCGTGAAGCCCCTTTATAGCGGTCCGCCATGGTGCGGTATTCCGATGCGGTTTGGATGGGGTATGGTATGGTTCTTTCTTTTTATCTTATGAAAAACAACCCCCGCATTCTGACGGCCTGGTGTTTCTACGACTGGGCGAACTCGGTTCACGCGCTGGTGATCGTGTCGAGCATTTTTCCAGTCTACTTCGCAGCAACGGCCCTCAACGAACAGGGTGGACCCGTGATTAACTTTCTGGGGATGGCGGTGAAGAATTCGGTGCTGTTTTCGTACACCATCTCGGCGGCTTTCCTGCTGACGGCGCTACTCAGTCCGCTCTGCACTGCCATCGCCGACTACACTGGTCGCAAAAAGGCGTTCATGCAGTTCTTCTGCTACCTCGGCTCGGCGAGTTGCGCGCTGCTGTACTTTTTTACCCGCGAGACGACCACGCTGGCCGTTATCTGCTTCGGAATCAGTCTGGTCGGGTGGGGTGGGAGTATCGTGTTTTACAACTCCTACCTGCCCGACATCGCCACCGAAGACCGGTTCGACAGCGTGAGTGCCCGTGGGTTTTCGCTGGGGTTTCTGGGTAGCGTGCTGCTGATGATTTTCAACCTCACCATGATTCTCATGCCAGGTTGGTATGGCGGTATCTCGTCGGGTATGGCGTCGCGCATCTCGTTTCTAACCGTTGGTTTGTGGTGGTTCGGTTTCGCGCAGATTCCTTTCAGGGCACTGCCAGAAGGCGTAAAGAAGACAGGCAGCACCGACGGATGGCTACTGAACGGCTTCCGTGAACTGCGGCAGGTATGGCACGAAGTAGGCCGCCAACCGCTGTTGCGCCGGTTTCTGCCCGCATTTTTTGTCTATAGCATGGGCCTGCAAACGGTGATGTACGTGGCGTCACTTTTTGGTAGTATCGAACTGAAACTGCCCGATGCCAGCCTGATCGCGACGATCCTAGTGATACAACTGGTAGCAATTCCGGGGGCATACGGCTTTGCGTGGCTCTCGAACCGGCTCGGAAATACCCACGCGCTGATGGTTGCCGTGGTAATTTGGGTGGGTATTTGCATCGGTGCGTACATGACCCGGACGCAGTACCAGTTTTTCGCCCTGGCGACGGTGGTGGGTCTGGTGATGGGTGGTATACAGTCGCTTTCCCGCTCAACCTACGCCAAACTTATTCCGGCCGGTACTACCGACACGGCTTCGTACTTCAGCTTTTACGATGTAGCCGAGAAGCTGTCTATTGTACTGGGCACGGCTATGTATGGTTTGATTGAGCAATTGACGGGCAGTATGCGCAATAGCGTGCTGGCCCTGTTGGTACTGTTTCTCATTGGGTTAGGGCTGCTGGCTCGTATCCCGTCGCAAAAAGTATACAGCGAGCGTTTGCAGGAAGCAGAAATTATGTAATTTTGTCCACTCAAACGGCGATCAAACGCCGAACAAAGGAGGTTAGCTCAGTTGGTTCAGAGCGCTGCTTTGACAGAGCAGAGGTC
>CAXUKO010000004.1:230749-414418 GCA_964251665.1 uncultured Cytophagales bacterium | reverse complement strand
GCCATGATGAGGGAAGTTACGCAAGAACACTGTCCGATTCAGTACGACCATACCATTACGCCTTAACAAAGCAGCATTAGACTTTCATTTCAGAACCTCGACACAAATTATCAATTCTGCTATCATTCAGATAATTAACTTGTGCACCATCAACTCCTGTGTCTTTAACCAAACAAACAGGAAGTCAACCATAAATAGAAGATACTATGTATAATCGGAGGAAGTTTGTCAGCGATTTGGCCAGTTATAGTATCGGAGCCGGTGCTTTTGTCTTACCCCAGACCGGGTTTGCCAACTTGCCGACAAATACTGAAAATATCAACCACATTGGCCCTCAAACGGGTTTCACTCCGCAAATAGGTACGTTGATTTCCATGCTGGATTGGGTGAGTGATAGTGTCATAAAGTACAACGCCAAACTGACGGTGGAACAGTTGGATTACCTGCATGATAAAGACTCCAATACAATCGGGTCGTTGATGATGCATTTAGCCGCTACTGAAGTGGTGTATCAGGATATTACGTTTCATGAGCTTCAGGACTTTTCGGCTGCCAATAAAAGCCGGTGGGAAGTAGCCATGAAGCTGGACGAGAACGCCAGAAATCAGATCAAAGGAAATCCGTTGAGTTATTACAAAGATGCCTTTGATGAAGTCAGAGCCACCACCAAAGCGGAAATGAAGAAAAGAGATGATAAGTGGCTTTTAGCCGGTGAGACTAAAGACTGGAACTGGAATAATTACTGTAAATGGTTTCACGTCACCGAACATTTCGCAAATCATCGCGGGCAAATGACCTGGTACGCCAAGAGAATGCCTAAATAAGCGATTTAAGGAAGAGTTCGGCAGGATTTCGGGTACAGCTCCTCCCCTCACCGCCCGATCCAGTGCATCAGCGGATCGTATAGCCGGGTCCAGGCGAGTTGAACGGCAATGCCGAGGAAGACAACACCCGTTGTCCGGTTGAAAATCGTGGCGACGCGGGGCGTGAAGAACCGTTTGAGCTTGTGCGCCGAGATCGCCAGCATGGATTCGGTCAGGAAAATAGCCACTAAGCTGGCTACCATGAAGGTGACTTGCTCATCCGGCGTATAATGGAACTTCGTGCGCAGCAGCGCGGCCAGCGTTACCCAGGAGAAAAAGTTAATCGGGTTCAGGCCGTTCAGCAAAAAACCGGTCGTGAAGTAGTAAATAAAATTGCCCAGGCGCGTCTGCGGATACACCAGCCGGGGCGCTCCTTTGAAGATATTGACCAGCCCCATTACGGTCAGAAAGATTACGCCGACCAACGTCAGTACGTTTTCCAGGCCCTCCAGTTTGGGCAGGTACGAGGTGCCAAACAGCGCACTGGTCACGAACAGTGAATCGCAGACGACTACCCCGAAGGCAATCTTGAGACCTGACTTATAGCCGTTGTCCACGCTGTTCTGCATCAGCGCAAAAAACACGGTACCGAACGTCAGGCAGAGCAGAATTCCCGTACCAAATCCGTAAAAAAGGGACATCGACTTGCTGGTTAAACGTTCCGTAACCGGGCAACGATCAGCAGCCCGCTGACGCTGAGCGCATCCGTGATTCGGCCGTCGCACGCCATCTGTACGGCTTCGTGCAGGGGTAGCTTTTTCAGTTCAAGGGCCTCTGTTTCTTCCGGTTCCGTTTCGCCGGGCGTCAGGTCTTCGGCAATGTAGAGAAACCCTTCTTCGTCGGTAGCCGAATTGGAGGTGTGTATGCGGGCGATGCGCGTCCAGGTGCGGGCTTCAAAACCGGTCTCTTCGCGGAGTTCGCGTTTGGCCGATTCCAGTACATCCGTACCGACGGGTGAGCCCCCTTCCGGAATTTCCCACGAATATTCATTCAGCGGGTAACGGTACTGTCCGACCAGATACGTATTGCCGTCGGCATCAATGGGAATCACGCCAACGGCTTTATTTTTGAAGCTAACGACGCCGTATATACCCGGCGTTCCGGCTGGCGTCGTCACGGTTTCGTGCCTGATTTGCAGCCAGTTATTGTCATAACGAACCTCGGAGCTATGGGTCTGCCAGGGGTTTTCGGTCACATTCATGGCCGCGAAAGTACGGACTTTTGCGTATTTTTGCCGCATCACTTCCAATCAATGCGCTCGATTCAACAGACTAAATACCGCTGGATGGGCATTTCACTCGGCCTGAGCATCGTGCTCCTGCTGCTGAAACTGTTCGCCTATTACCTCACCGATTCGACGGCTATTCTGACCGATGCGCTGGAGTCTATCGTCAATGTTGCGGCTAGTGGATTCGCCTTATACAGCATCTACCTGGCCAATCAGCCCCGCGACCTTAACCACCCCTACGGCCACGGTAAAATTGAATTTCTCTCGTCGGGCTTTGAGGGTGCCCTGATTATTTCGGCGGGTATATTCACCATTTATCAGGCGGTTTATAGTTTTTATGCCCCTAAAGAGTTGACTAACTTAGGCTGGGGTCTGCTGCTGGTCGGCTTTACCACGGCGGCTAACGCGGGTATTGGCTGGGTGCTTCTGCGCGTTGGGCGGCAAACTGATTCAATGGCGCTTATTGCCGATGGACGCCATTTACTGACTGATAGCCTGAGCAGTCTGGTGGTACTGGTTGGCGTCGGGCTGGTGTGGCTGACGGGGTTTGCCTGGCTCGACAGTACCCTTTCGCTGGCCCTGTCGGTCATCATTATCTACAACGGCATTGCGATCACGCGGCAGTCGGTGGCCCGGCTGATGGACGAAACGGATACCCGCACGCTGGACCGGGTGGTAACGGTGCTGAATACCCACAAACAGCGCAACTGGATTGATGTCCATAACCTGCGGGTACAGAAATACGGGGCCGATCTCCACATCGACTGCCACCTGACGATGCCCTACTACTGGAGCCTGACGCAGACGCATGACGAAATTCACCGGTTTGAAGAGACGCTACAGGCCGGTTTCCAGAGCGAAGTCGAGATTTTTGTTCATGCCGACCCCTGCCTGAACCAGTGCTGCCACTATTGCCGCGTAGCCAACTGCCCGGTCCGGGCCTTCCCTTTTGTGCGGGATGTGGAGTGGACAACCGAAAATCTGCCCATCAATCAGAAACACTTCGTGCCCATTGAGCCGCAGGATGGAGTTCCATCTTGAATAGTCTGGGAATAAAGCACCCAAACTAATTTTAATCTGTTGGTTATTGCACCATTCAAAAATTTAATTGTACTTTACAACGATAAATTTGGTACGGTATCCAACTCCTAACCCCTTACCCTTATCGCATCAATTCAGGTTGTATTCATATCGGAAAGGCTGGCCGCGCTACGGCCAGCCTTTTTTTTGGCTGTAAGTTTCCTTACTTTTCGCCGTCAACGTCTCCTAAACCCCTATTCTCGTATGCTGACCGACCGTCGTTCATTTCTAAAACAAGCTGGTGTGCTGGCCTCGGCAGCCGCTTTACCCGGCACCCTGTGGGCCGATTCACTAAAGAAGAAGGCTTTCTTCGATATTTCGCTGGCCGAATGGTCCCTCCACCGGGCCTTGCGCAGCGGTAAAATTACCAACCTCGACTTTCCCGGTATTGCCAGAAAAGAGTTTGGCATCAGCATTGTGGAGTACGTAAACCAATTTTTCAAGGATAAAGCCAATGACACGGCGTACCTGAACGACTTGTTGACCCGCTGTAAAGACAACGGCGTCACCAATCACCTTATCATGATCGACGGGGAAGGCGGCATGGGGGAAACGGATACGGCACTACAGGACAAGGCCGTAGATAATCACAAAAAATGGGTGGAGTGCGCCAAATACCTCGGCTGTAAAACCATCCGCGTGAACGCCTACGGCAAAGGCACCGCCGAGGAAGTGGCAAAAGCCGCTGTTGTGGGCCTGAGTAAACTGGGTGAATTTGCCAAACCGTTGAACATCAACGTCATTGTTGAGAATCACGGCGGTTACTCATCGGATGGGCAATGGCTGTCGGGCGTAATGAAGCAGATCAACATGAAAAACGTAGGCACCCTGCCCGACTTCGGTAATTTCTGCGTGAAGCGCAGTGAGGGGGGTGAAGGCGGAAATAAGTGCGTTCAGGAGTATGACCGCTACAAGGGCACGCAGGAGATGATGCCCTACGCTAAAGGCGTATCCGCGAAAACGTACGACTTCGACGCCCAAAACAATTGCGTCGAAACGGACTACGCCCGCATCATGAAAATAGTGAAAGACAGCGGGTTTCGGGGCATTGCCGGCATCGAATACGAAGGCGACAAATTAGACGAGTATACCGGCATCCGCAAAACCAAAGAGTTGCTGGAGCGGGTCGGACCGATAGTTTAATGAGTGAATTGGTGAATGAGTGATTGAGTGAATGTTTGGTTGTATCATTCACTCAATCACTCATTCACCAATTCACTCATTATTTCAGACTTCCCATTCCGCCGTCGACGCCAATGACCTGCCCGGTAATCCAGGCGGCCTGGTCGGAGAGCAGGTAAGCGGCCATTCCGGCAATGTCCTGTGGCGTACCTACCCGATTGAGGGGATGCCGTTTGGCACCTGCTTCCCGTTTGTTTTCGTCGCTGAGCAGAAACTGCGCCATGGGCGTATCCGTCAGCGAAGGGGCTACGGCGTTCACCCGAATGTTGTACGGCGCAAACTCGGCCGCCAGCGACTTGGCCAGTCCTTCGATGGCCGATTTAGACACTGCCACCGACGAGTGCATCCCCATTCCCAGCTTTGCCGCTACCGTACTAAACAGCACCACACTGGCCGCTTTCGACTTTTTGAGCGCCGGATAAGCCGCGTGCAGGGCCGATACGGCTCCCAGAACATTTATCTGAAAATCGGCCTGATAAGCGGCTACGTCTAACCGCTGAAACGGTTTGAGGTTGATCGTGCCGGGACAATACACCAGTCCGTGCAGCGTGTCGGGGAGTTGGCTCAGGCTTTCACCAACGGGCTGCGTCACATCCCAGGTCAGGTGCGTCGATTGGATGCCTTCGGGTTGCTGCCGACCAGCGGTGAATAAAGTGGCTCCCTGTTGTTGCAGCGTCAGGGCCAGCGCGTGGCCAATCCCGGAGCTGGCACCAATAATAAAAATGTTCTTGCCTTGCATAAAGTAATCCGGTATGATACGCCGGTGATTAAGAGTACACTATAAAAAAAGCAAAACCCGGCGTATAACATCCGGGTTTTGCTTTTCTGTAATAAACCTGACAGGCTGGTAACACCTCAGGTTTCCGTTAAATCGTCGCGTTGGACATGCCAATGTAGCGTAGCAGTTCCTGACGGGTGGCTTCGTCTTCAAACTTACCGCTGTAGGCCGTCGTGATGGTCGTACTGGCCGTATCGTGTACGCCCCGCGTCGATACGCACAGGTGTTTGGCGTCGATAATCACGGCAACATCTTCGGTACCTAAGGCCCGGCGCAGTTCGTCGGCAATCTGCATCGTCAGACGTTCCTGAACCTGCGGCCGCTTGGAAAAATACTGCACAATCCGGTTTAGTTTAGAAAGGCCAATCACCTGTCCATTAGCTATATACGCCACGTATGCTTTACCAATAATCGGCACGAAATGGTGTTCGCAGTACGACTGGACCGTGATATCTTTCTCGACCAGCATCTGGTTGTACTGGTACTTGTTTTCGAACAGTGTGGGTACCGGTTTGTTGGCTGGATTTAATCCGCTAAAGGTTTCGTTAACGTACATCTTAGCCACGCGCCGGGGCGTTCCTTTCAGACTGTCGTCGGTCAGGTCGAGGCCCATAATCTGCATGATTTCGCGGAAATGCTCGGTGATGAGTTCAATTTTGAGTTCATCATCCAGGTCGAAGGCATCATCGCGCAGGGGTGTTTCGAGCGAGGGACTGGCGTGTGCATCGCCCATGTCGTCGATTAAATCGTCGTGTAAATGAGTTCCGTTCAAAGTTGTACCGTTAGTGTGTGGGGTATTCAACGAAGTTCCGTTCGGTTTCATAGAGCCGGATTTTAAGATCAAGTGAAGAATCAAGTTGGGCACGCAGAATGTCATAAATGACAATGGCGATGTTTTCGGCCGAGGGGTTCAGATCACGAAACTCGTCGGTATCCAGGTTCAGATTTTTGTGGTCAAATCGGTCTGTAACGTGTTGCTTAATCAGATCGCCGAGGTATTTCATGTCAATCACATAGCCCGTTTCGGCATCAATAGGGCCAGTTACCTGCACAATGAGGTCATAATTATGACCGTGGTAGTTTGGATTGTTGCACTTGCCATAAACCCGGCTGTTCTTTTCGTCGGACCAGTTCGGATTGTTTAGACGATGTGCCGCATTGAAGTGCTCCTTGCGAAACACAGCCACTCGGGGGGTTGTCATGTGTTTAGAAACCAATAATCCGGTCGCGGGTCTGTACAAAGTGTGTGTACCATACTCAGCGGCCGTAAAGCGTGTGGTCAGTGCGCTTAGGGAGTGTGTTATTTAACTAACGGTGACTAACGTTATTTTGTTCAACGTTTGTCTAAAAATCTTAAACAGAACACAAACAGCTTCAGAGGGTAAACGCCTAAAGGTTGTCTTTCGTTCCGCCACATTATTCACTGGGATAACGAGTAATAAACCATACGTCAATGCGGATAAACCCGTGAAAATCCGTTTTTTTGTACATAATCAAGCTCCATCATCCCGTGCAAACTACCCGACGCCACTTTATTCGTACTACGGCCTTAGCCGGGGTCGCTACGTCTTCTCTTCTGCCGGGCCTGCTAACCGGATCATCAGTCGGCCGGGTTGCTCCTCTGGAGAAAGTTCGTCTGGGGTTCATTGGCGTGGGGTCGCGGGGCCGCAACCATGTGGAGCAGGCACTCTACCGCGACGATGTACTTATACCCGCTATCTGCGACCCTGATCCCGAAGCCATCAGTCTGACGAATGCCCTGATTCAGAAAGCAGGCCGTAAACTACCCGAGGCTTATACCAACGGCAAGGAAGCCTTTTTGCAGATGTTGAAACGCGACGATCTGGATGGCGTGATCATTGCCACCCCCTGGGAATGGCACACCCCAATGGCCGTTGCCACCATGAAAGCAGGGAAATACGCCGGGGTTGAAGTGTCGGCTACGGTGACGCTTCAGGAATCCTGGGATCTGGTGAACACATCGGAAAAAACCGGTATGCCCTGTATGATTCTGGAAAATGTTTGTTACCGGCGCGACGTGATGGCGGTGCTGAACATGATCCGGCAGGGGATGTTTGGCGAGATGACCTACGCTCACTGTGGCTATCAGCACGATCTGCGGGCGGTAAAGTTCAACGACGGCAAGCACTACGCGGGCGGTGGCGCTGAGTTTGGCGCAAAAGGCTATGCCGAAGCCCGCTGGCGCACGCAGCACTCCGTTGACCGCAACGGCGATATTTACCCGACCCACGGCCTCGGCCCGGTGGCGCACTGGTTCAATATCAACCGGGGCAACCGCTTTGTCAGCCTGACATCGACCGCCACTAAATCGCGCGGGCTCCATAAATACGTCGTCGATCAGGGTGGTGCCAATCATCCCAACGCCAGCGTTAATTTTAAACTCGGTGATGTTATTACGACGGTGATTCAGTGCGCCAATGGGGAGAACATCGTGATTATGCACGACACCAACTCTCCCCGCCCCTACTCGCTTGGTTTTCGGGCGCAGGGCACCAACGGCATCTGGATGGATGACAACGATATGATTTACCTGGAAGGCACTAGCCCAAAAGCGCACACTTGGGAGCCTTTTGCGGGGTATCAGGATAAATATGACCATCCCCTCTGGAAGACCCACGTGGGTTCGGCTGAAAAAGCAGGTCATGGCGGCATCGACTTTTTTGTAATCCGGGCGTTCATCGAGTCTGTAAAGAATAAAACCCAGCCGCCGATTGACGTCTACGATGCGGCTGTCTGGAGTGCGATCAGTCCCTTGTCGGAAGAGAGCATTGCGGGGGGCAGCAAACCGGTCGCCATCCCTGATTTTACGCGGGGCAAGTGGCAGACCAACAAACCGATTTTTGCGCTAAACGACGTTTATTAATTGAATAGGCCACGCATGTCTTTTCTGTCTATTCCTCCGCTAACCATCCGAAGCAAAGTCATTGTCTTGAGTCTACTCTACCTAATCCTGCAAATTCAAGACTTTAGCTGGGGGCTCGGTCATGAATTCGGATTCATGCTCGGCAAATTTATTGTATTCATTCTTCTGCTGATACAGGTACGTTCTCTACCCGTCGAGTACTGGTTTAGGAATTGGGCAGTTCCTTTATTTCTTTGCCTGGTCTGGCTTAGTTATCAACTTGATCTGTGGACGATTTCGGCCAAAGCCTATTTGAGTAATCATCAGAATGCATTCAGTCAGGTAGCTGTTATTCTACGATCGAAAGGCAATTGTTCGCTCAATAAAAACACCCTGACAAACCCAAAAGACTCAACGTTGACAGGAGCCGAACGAAGACAGATAGTCGACTTATTAACCGAAACGAGCGTTATCGAGGTTGATTGTACAAACGAGGGCAAGGATGTGTTATTTACGTTCGACCGCTTCCTTGATAATGGCTACGGATTTGCCTTCATTAATGACCCCACAATCTTAAGAAGGACATATCCGAAAGGAAGTTATCCACGTGTTCTCTATGATCTTACGAACTGGTACCAGCTATCGGGCAACTGGTATTATGTGTCGTTTACCTGATAGTTGTTCATTTGTACCACATAAGATTATTGCTCCAACAAGCCCATTTTTGCGCTAAACGACGTGTATAAACCAGCTACATGACCATCCGAAAGTCGACCTCACCCGATCAGATTCCGGGATACGACAAAGCGTATTGGCACGCCAAAACACCGCAGGAGCGGCTAGAAGCAGCCTTGCAGCTTATTCTTCAAGCCAAAGCCATTTACGCAGCCAATCCAGCGAATCCACCCTTATATGGAAATTACCTACTTAAGCTTCGTTCACCTGCTGAACGAAGAAAACGTTGACTACGTCGTTTTAGGGGGCCATGCTGTAATCGCTCACGGTTACCTGCGCACGACGGGTGATGTTGACATTTTCGTGCGGCCCAGTATTGACAATGCGGAGCGGCTGCTGATTGTCATGAATAGGTATGGTTACACAAATGACGAGTTTGAACTTAGCGACTTTATCCGTATTCCCAGCTACCTGTCCTTCAGCCGGTATGATAACCAGATTGATGTAATGACGTTTACGCCCGGCGTTACCTTTGACGAATGTTTCCAGAATCGACTTGTCCTGACTATTCAGGGAATAGCCGTTAATTTTATCAACCTTCGGGAGTTGATTAAGAATAAACGGGCCGTTGGCAGACCTCAGGATTTACTTGACATTGAGAATTTGCCAAATCCTGAGTAATAGCCTTTCTGCTATTTGCTTTACTTTGCAACTCCTATTTCCCCTGAACCATTATGACCCCAACCGCAACCCCGGCTAAAACCAATGCCTACATGGGCCCACTCCTGATTATTGGTGCCCTGTTTTTTATCTTCGGCTTCGTTACCTGGGTCAACAGTGTGTTGATTGCATTTTTTAAACAGGCCTTCAATCTCAGCACCGTCGGCTCCAATTTAGTCGCCTTTGCTTTCTTTATTTCCTATACGCTGATGGCCATTCCCTCGTCGGCTGTACTGAAACGAACGGGTTTCAAAAACGGAATGTCGCTGGGGTTGTTCGTCATGGCTATCGGCACGCTGATCTTCGTACCAGCCGCTAAAGCTGGTTCGTACCCCCTGTTTCTCATCGGCCTGTTCCTGATTGGTATTGGCCTGACGGTGCTTCAAACGGCATCTAACCCGTACGCTACCATTCTGGGACCGCGCGAGAGTGCCGCCCAGCGCATCAGCTTTCTGGGTATTGCCAACAAACTGGCCGGTATTATTAGTCAATTTATTTTCGGTGGCCTGTTCCTGGGCACCGCCAACGCTGTTTCCGGTACGGCCAGTCTCGAAAAAGTGGTTACCCCCTACCTGATTCTCACCGCTGTGCTGGTGGTTCTGGCCGTTCTGATCCGGTATTCGACCTTACCTGAAGTATCCGAAGAGCAGGACGATGTGGCGGACGATGCAACGGGTTTGTCTACGCGTGCCTATACCAGCATCTGGCAGTTTCCGAACCTTGTCCTTGGTGTGGCAGCCCTGTTCTGCTACGTCGGGGCCGAGGTAATTTCCGGCGATACGATTATCAACTATGGTAAAGCCATTGGCTTCGGTAATGACGAGGCCAAGTACTTCACTACTTACACGCTCTACGGGCTATTGGCGGGTTACGTGCTGGGCATTATTCTAATTCCAAGGTATATTTCGCAGCAGGCGGCCCTCCGCTTCGGTGCAATCTGGGGGCTGGTGCTCACCACGGCGGCTATCCTGACAACTGGGTTTACATCAGTACTTTGCGTGGCCCTGCTCGGATTTGGGCTGGCTCCGATCTGGCCCGCCATCTGGCCCTTAGCCCTGAACCGGCTCGGCTCATTCACGAAACTGGGTTCGGCACTGCTCATCATGGGTATTTCGGGGGGTGCTCTGCTCCCACTACTTCATGGATACCTGACCGACGCGGTTAGCCCACGCGGAGCCTACGCCCTGCTGTTGCCGCTCTTCGGATTCATTTTGTACTACTCAGTGGCCGGGTACAAAAAGACGAAGTGGTAGATGCCTGTCACCGCTTCAACACCCGGCCGTATCTGTCTCTTTGGTGAGCATCAGGATTATCTGGGCCTCCCCGTTATTGCAGCCGCTATTTCGCTGCGGATTCAGCTTACGGCCCATCGGACACCCAATCCGGAAATCCAGTTGCATCTACCCGATGTGAACAGTGAAGAACAGTTCGCGTTCGATGGCACCCCCCTGCCCTACCCCCGCGAACGGGATTATTTCCGGTCGGCCATCAACGTGTTGCTACGCGAGGGGTTCACATTTTCGGCGGGTATCGAGGGTGACGTGCACGGTAACATTCCAATCAATTCCGGCACATCGAGTTCGTCGGCCTTGCTGGTAACGTGGCTGAACGTACTGACCCAACTCGCTGACACACCGCGATCGCTAGCTCCGATGCAACTGGCTGAACTGGCTTACGCGGCCGAAGTTCTGGAATTTGGTGAACCCGGCGGTATGATGGATCACTACGCTACGGCGGTTGGCAATGTGATCTACCTGGAATCGCAACCTGTCATTCACCTGCAGAAGTTACGTCCTGCCCTGGGTGCGTTTGTGCTGGGTGATTCCGGCGAACCTAAAGACACCGTAGGTATTCTTGGGCGAACCAAATACAGCTTACTTGGTATTTTAAGTAGACTTAACACCGTTAACCCCGGTTTTTCCTTGCATCATTCCGGGGTTACTCAGGCTGCTGAGTTTAAAGACATTCTTACCAAAACGGAGTATCAGCTCCTGAAAGGTCAACTCATAAACCGGGATATTCTGCGTGAAGCACTCACGGTCTTGCAGAGCGAAGTCATGGACCATATCCGGCTGGGTCAACTCCTCACCGACCATCAGGCTATCCTCCGCGACGCGCTTCACATCTCGACTCCTAAAATTGACCGGATGCTCAACGCGGCTCTGAACGCTGGCGCACAGGGCGGTAAAATCAATGGCTCCGGCGGGGGTGGCTGCATGTTCGCTTACGCTCCTGAAAACCCGGAACGCGTCGCCGAAGCCATCGAACGCGAAGGCGGAAAAGCGTATATAGTAACGGTAGATGAAGGCACCCGCCATTGAACATTTCCGCGAAACCCGACGTTCTTTCTGTGGGTAACCAACCGGCGGCAAGCCGCCTTTTTTGCGTAGTTTTGCCCCGTCAACCGGCTTTGTCCAACCCGATATGCTCGACTTTCTGACCCATTCCACCGCTGAATCGCCGGTACCCCACCGTCCCGCTTTATATACGCCTTCGCTGACGGAGTACATCCGCCGGAAAACTATCACCGTGACCATTGGCGACATACCAATGGGGTCCGACTACCCGATTCGGGTGCAGTCCATGACCACCATCGATACTATGGATACGGCGGGTTCGGTTGAGCAGTCGATTCGGATGATCGAAGCGGGCTGCGAGTACGTGCGTATTACCGCGCCGAGCGTTAAGGAAGCGCAGAATCTGGAGAACATCCGAAAGGAACTACGGGCCAGGGGCTACACCACGCCCCTGATTGCCGACATTCATTTCACGCCCAATGCCGCCGAACTGGCCGCCCGGATTGTTGAGAAAGTCCGCATCAATCCCGGTAACTACGCCGACCGCAAACGCTTTGAGCATATCGACTACACCGATGCCTCGTACGAAGCGGAGTTGGAACGCATTCGTGACAAGTTTTTGCCCTTAGTGAAGATTTGTAAAGAATACGGTACGGCCATGCGCATCGGCACGAATCACGGCTCGCTCTCGGACCGGATTCTGAGCCGTTACGGCGACACTCCCGTTGGGATGGTCGAATCGGCACTGGAGTTTCTGCGCATCTGCGAGGACGAGAACTATTATAATACCGTGCTGTCGATGAAATCCAGCAACCCGCAGGTGATGGTGCAGGCCTACCGCCTATTGGTGCAGCGGCTGGATGAAGAAGGCCTGAAACCGTACCCGCTGCACCTCGGCGTGACCGAAGCAGGTGAGGCAGAAGACGGTCGTATTAAATCGGCGCTGGGCATTGGCACCCTGCTCGAAGATGGCTTAGGCGATACCGTCCGCGTGTCGCTTACCGAAGAGCCGGAACGGGAAGCTCCCGTAGCGAAAGCGCTGATCGACCGTTATACGAACCGGGCTACCGTATCCAGTCCTATTCCGGCTGTGACTACCTATCCGATCAACCCGTTCCAGTACCAGCGTCGGGTAACGCATGAGGTGGGAAACTTCGGCGGCAGCAACGTACCGCGCGTGATTGCCGACTACAGCCATACCCCTATTACGGACATGGACGCACTGAAACCCGTCGGGCATTTTTACCTGCCGTTGCCGGATAAATGGCGTATGAACGATCTGGGAGCGGATTATATCTACACCGGCGCTACACCAGCAGCCTACATGATGCCCAACGGGCTGAAAGAAGTGCTGGACTATGCCGTCTGGCTTACCGTCGCCGACCCTATCAATACCTATCCGCTTTTATCGGCGTCGGAGTACGCAATGGCGCGGCTCCGGGCTGGTGGCCTGCATATCCGGCTAAACTTTGTAAGGCTTCAACTGGCGGACCTGACCGGCGACCTTATTTCGACGCTCCGTCACGACCGCAATGTGGTGATCTTGGCTTATACCGACAATGCCCACGCCATGCCTGAGCTTCGTCGGCTGGCGGTTGAGTGCATGACTAATGAAATTACAGCCCCCATTGTCTGGCAGGGCCGGTATGATGCGGTTCTTACCGACGACCTGCCGCTGTATGCGGCTACCGATCTGGGCGGACTACTGATCGACGGACTTGGCGACGGCATTTTACTGTCGTCCCCGCCAACCCTGCCATCAGACGCGAGTGGGGCGGCCACGCTGAAAACACTGAACGGTCTGGCTTTCGGCATTTTGCAGGCAGCCCGGACGCGCATCACCAAAACAGAGTACATTTCCTGTCCGTCATGCGGGCGTACACTGTTCGATTTGCAGGAAACGACGGCCCATATCCGACAACGCACCGACCATCTGAAGGGGGTTAAAATCGGCATTATGGGCTGTATTGTGAACGGTCCCGGCGAAATGGCCGATGCTGACTATGGCTACGTCGGTATCGGGCGCGATAAAATTGCGCTGTATCGGGGTCAGCAGGTCATCAAAAAGTCTGTTCACGCCGATCAGGCGGTTGATGAACTTATTGAATTGATTCGCGAAGATGGCCGATGGCTGGAACCCGAATTAGCCGAGCGGCTATAGTGTATTTTCGGTAATCAATACGCCTGACTACCGGCCTAAAATCCTGAAACAATCGCCCTGAACAGGGGCTTTTGCTTCTGTTAACCAATAATTCTAATGAATCGGATTGCAGAGTATTTCAAATTAGGTGAAGTGTTTCGGTATTTTCTGCGGGTGTTCCGCAAACCCGACCCAAGTCACCCTACGAGTGTGAACCTGCGCATGATGCACGGCATCAACCGCATCTCCATCGTCATGTTTTTGTTTTGTATTACCGTGATGATCGTCCGGGCCTGTACGCGATGACTATCGAGCATTTACGCGATTACTGCCTGACAAAACCAGGCGTCACCGAATCATTTCCCTTTAATACGGTGACACTGGTTTTTAAGGTTGGTGGAAAGATGTTTGCGCTGACCGATATAGAGAAACAGCCGTTGGAAGTGGCCCTGAAGTGCGACCCGGAAAAAGCCGTAGAACTGCGAGAATCGTTTGACGCAGTAAAGCCCGGTTTTCACCTGAATAAAACACACTGGAACACCGTTATGACCGACAGCAGTCTTCGCGACAGCCTAATCTACGAGTGGATTGATCACTCCTACGACTTGGTTTACAAGAGTTTACCAAAAGCGGTGCGTACCGAATTAAAATAATATACCTGCTTGCAGCAGGTGAGAGGTCTTTGTATTTTCGTGAGTTCGTAAGACGCCGGTTCTATGGAAGTTGTACTCTTATCACTATTGTTCGTGGTCTATCTGGGCATCCGCTATTTTGTGGTTGATCACGAAACACCCGCCGAAAAAGATATGAAACGTTTCCATTCGGGTCTTTCCCTAGTGAAAAACCGGGATTTTGAAGCGGCCTTTACCTTTTTCGATACCACTGTCCGACAACAGCCCAAGTCGGCGGTCGCTTATGCCTACCGGGGCAAATGTCAGCTTATGCTTGGCAATTATTACTCCGCCATTTATGACCTCACTCAGGCTATCAGTCTGGACAACACGCTGGCTGATTGTTATTTAGATAGGGGTATTGCGCTCTACGAAACTGAGCACATTTCAGAGGCCTTCCGGGAATTCGACAAAGCGGTCTGGCACTTCCGAGACGAGCAACCCGATGCGTATCGCTGGCGGGCCGTAGCGCGGGTCAAGCTCAATCAGGTGCAGCAGGCCGAAAGCGACCTGCGTCGGGCGGTTCTTCTGGGCGACGAGAACTCATTCTATATCCTACAGCAGCCTCCCTTCGGTAAACGCGCCTACCAGAACAAGTAGGACATTTCGACTCTGTTTATCTCAAAAAGCGGGGGGTTGCGCCGTACCTTGAAGGTACGGCGCAACCCCCCGCTTTTTGAAGCTATTCTCCTCTTACTTCAACCGCCCCATCTGCTCTACATTCCGACGGGTATCCAGCTTTGCCATCTGGGCCAGTTCCATTGATTTTTGGGCAGCTTTATTGGCGTCGGCCACTTTGTTTCCCCGGCGGTACGCTTCAGCAAGTTCAAAGTATAGATCGGCCTGCTCTTTCGGAGTGATTGACGGCGTTGTCAGGGCTTTGTTTACCCATTTTACTACCGTTGGCACGTCCGACGCGTCGCTACTCTGACGGTTAAAAAGGCGGGATATATACAGGTATTCCGGTGTCGTAAACTGGTTAGTCGATACATGACTCTCCATACGGGCGACTGCTTTGGCGGTCTGTTTCTGGTGAAAGTAAGCATTCACCTCCGGTAACAGCGTTCGATTGGTAGCCACTTTAGGATCGATTCCAATCTGAATGAGCTGCTGTTTGACCTGAAGAACTTTAGCGGCAGAGTACTTGGCCCCCCGCCCGCTGTAAAGCGACGACATGAGGATGTTTTCGGCCACGTTCCGCATCTGCTCCCGGTCATACGCCTTGTACTCCGATGGATGGCTCAGCATATATTGAAACATGGGGTTGTCCATGTCGACGACCAGCTTTTGCAGGGCCAGCCAGTTGGTATTATCTGCATACGTGTTTACCGGTTGTTGGCGAGCGTAGTCTTCCATCACCCGGATATTAGCGGCTGTATCGCGCGTTACGCGGGTAAACATGCCGTAGTCAATCAGGAAATTCGACGCCCGTTCCCCGGCATCGTAGCGCGCTTTCATGGTCTGGCTGCGAGCCTGCGGGTTTAGGGCCGTTGTGCCGTGCCGGATCACTTCGTCGGCCGAATTGTTACTCATGGCAAAGTGAATCAGCGACTGATTGGCGTCAAAATACAGAAACAACGGCAGCGAGGGCACAAACAGTTTATGGCTTTCGAGCCAGGCCTGCGTTGCTTTATCCTGAATATCTAATCGGGTGCTGACGAATTTCCCATTATAAAAAGCTCCGACGCGCGGATTTTCCAGTGTGGGCATAAAGCTCTGGCACACGTGGCAGGTGGGCGAAAATATCTCGACAAATACAGGCTTGCCCGCCTGTTTGGCGGCTTTAAAGACATCCGCAATTTTAGCCGTTCGGAATTGGATGCCTTTCTGAGCCTGAGCGGCACCCACAGTCAGCGCAAGCATTAGCAGCAGGGCAGTGAGGTTATATTTCATGTAGATCGTCGGTTGAAACCGGGCATTCAGGAGCGGAGCCATAATCATGCCAGCGCCCGAACGCCCGATTGCCCTTAATTGCTGCTGTTACGCTGATTTTCGCTGCGGAGTTCTTCTTCCAGGCGCTTACTCAGGGTCCGGCACAGGTTTTCGATCTCGTCCGACATCCGCTGGTCGTTGGTGGCCGTCAGGGCGGTATCGGCAATGCCGCTCATAACCTCGATCAGGAAGCGTTTCATATCGCCAACTTCCATTTCCTTGGTCCACAGGTCGATTTTGAGGGTACTGCGGTGGTAATGATCCCAAAGTGCGATGGCAATGGCGCGGGTGTCACTCAGGCCTTCGTTGGGGTTCTCGGTAGCGTCCCAATAAATTTTTTCGGGTACGTTCTGGTTGTCTAATTCAACCGAAAAATGGATGTCTGATTTTTTCATCGGAATAAAAAACGGGGCATTACGCCCCGAAATTACGGAAAAAAGTAGTGTAGTCGGGCACGCGGCAGCATCGGAAAACGACGTGCCTACCTGAGTTACTGCTTCGAGAAAACCTTTTTGAGCAGATCGGTCACGCGGGCAGCCGGATTTTCGCGGATGCTTTTTTCCTGCTGCGCTACCAGAACGAAAAGGCCATCGACAGCTTTATTGGTCGCGTACTGGGTCAAATCAGGATTCACTTTCTGCACAAAAGGAAGTTTGTTATAAACCCCAACCAGTTCAGAGTAGTATTTCGTCGCGTTATTTTTCTTCAGTGTACTGTCGATCACGGGTGTAAACTCCGTTACTAACTGCTGCCCGGAACTCTTACGCAGGTACTGTGTAGCCGCCGTTGAGTCGCCCCTCAGAATGTTAATAGCATCGGGTATGGTCATCTGCGTAATGGCCTTGATAAAGACAGGCTTGGCCTTTTTAGCCGCATCCTCCGCCGACCGGTTCAACGACAATTCAAATTCATCCACCTGCTTGTTAAACCCAAGTTTCCGCAGTTGAGCCTCTACTTTCTGCGCTTCGGGTGGAAACAGAATTTTAATCAGCGGGTTCTTGAAGTAGCCGTTCGTAGCCGATGCCTGCGCGGAACCTTTATCAATACCAACAGACAGGGCTTCTTTCAGACCGGCTGCAATATCACTTGACGATAGGGTTGACCCAAAAATCGACGCACCACCCGCCGTACCGGAGGCCGGTCTGGTGACCTTGTCAAGCAGTTTTCCAAACACAGTCTGCGCCGATGCACTATTCACAAAAAGGCCCACCACGAGGGCAGTCAGCAACCATTGGTTTTTCATTCGAGACCTGATTTTTTACGTACTTTTGACCAGAAAAATGGGGTATAGTTTAATCACAACCCCATTTTCGTGACCTTATTACTATATGAGTAACGCGATCCGTGCCGAAGTGATTACAATCGGCGACGAAATTCTGTTCGGCCAAATCACCGATACCAATACCCAATGGATCGGTACCGAGCTGACCAGCATCGGCATTCGGCCTGTCCGAAAAACCTCCGTTGGCGATCAGGCAGCTGAGATTCTGGCCAGCCTCCACGAAGCCCATGCCCGCGCTGATGTCATCATTATCACGGGCGGGCTTGGCCCTACGAAGGACGACATCACCAAAAAAACGCTCTGTACGTATTTTGGCGTCGGCATGGTGCGCAACGAGACAGCACTGGCGCTGGTGACTGGTTTCTTCGAGAAGCGGGGCCGCGAAATGACCGATCTCAACCGGGGACAGGCCGATCTGCCCGCTAATGCAGTCTATATGCAGAACGACTGGGGAACCGCGCCAGGCATGTGGTTTGAGCATGACCATCGGGTGTATATCTCACTGCCGGGTGTGCCCTTCGAGATGAAGAGCCTCATGACAAACCGGATTCTACCCAAACTGCGCGAGCATTTTCAGACCCCGATTATTAAGCATAAAATCATCCGCACGGTGGGCATTGGCGAGTCGTTTCTGGCCGAGCGGATCGAAGCCTGGGAAGACGCCCTCCCCCCCCATATCCGGCTGGCTTACTTGCCCCACTTCGGTCAGGTAAAACTGCGGCTAACGGCCACTGGTGACGACGAATCCATACTCGACCGCGAACTGGCCGAGCAGGTAGGCAAGGTTTTGCCGCTGATTGAAAAAAACGTGTTCGGCTATGATGCCGACGAGTTGGAAACCGTTGTGGGCCGCTTGCTGACAGAAAAAGGGATGACGCTGGGTATTGCCGAAAGCTGTACGGGCGGTTATGTCTCGAGCCGCATCACGAGCGTACCAGGCTCATCGGCGTATTTTCAGGGCAGTATTGTCAGCTATAGTAACGCCGTTAAAATCAGTGGGCTGGGCGTTGAGTCGGCCACGCTGGACCAGTTCGGTGCGGTCAGTGAGCAAACCGTTACGCAAATGGCGGAGGGTGTTCGCAGGGCCTTACGCACCGACGTTGGCATCGCCACAACCGGTATCGCCGGTCCTGATGGCGGCACACCCGATAAACCCGTCGGAACCGTCTGGATCGCCGTTTCTACCCCGCAGCGTACGGTCACCAAACTTTTAAAACTCGGGCAGTACCGCGATCAGAACATTCAGCTTACGGCAACATACGTCCTGAACCTGCTCCGGGAAGAATTAATCAGTTCATAGTTTGCGGTTTGTGGTTAAAAGCCATGAACCCATAAATGACAAACCACAAATTAAACGAATGGCACTCATTGATATGGTTATGCCCAAAATGGGCGAAAGCATTATGGAATGTACGGTGATCAACTGGCTCAAAAAGCCGGGTGACCGTATCGACGTGGACGACTCACTACTGGAAGTTGCTACCGATAAAGTAGATACGGAAGTGCCCGCCGTTCATGCTGGTATTCTGGCCGAAGTGCTGGTTAACGAGGGCGATGTTGTGCCGGTTGGTGCACCCATTGCCCGCATTGAAACGGACGTAGCCGCCGACGCGGGTGGTGGAGAAACCGAACCGTTTCCGGTACCCGCTGCCATCCCCCCCCTACCCGAATCGGCACCCGTTGCTGTCCCTGACGAAGTGGTGGCTTCGGCCTTTGAACTGGAAGCCAGCATTGGCTCCATGAGCAGCAAGCCAGCCCCGGGTCAGGCTGACGGGCCGAGTTATGGCAACCGGTTTTACTCGCCCCTCGTGTTGAGCATCGCTAAACAGGAAGGTATTCTGCCCACCGAACTGGAACGCATTCCGGGTACGGGTGCCGAACAGCGGATCACAAAAAAAGACATGCTGGCGTACGTAGAGGGGCGTAAACAACAGCCCGTCGCCGTGCCGGTTCAGCCTGCTGCGCCCCCAGCGGCAGTGCAACAGCCAAGTACGACCCACAAACCGGCACCTTCGCTGAACGGGCAGGCTGACATCATCCAGATGGACCGGATGCGGAAGCTGATTGCCCAGCGGATGGTAGAGTCGAAGCAGATTTCCCCGCACGTCAGTTCGTTTGTCGAGGCCGACTTGACCCCGATTGTGCAGTGGCGCACGAAGATGAAGGACATTTTCAAGCAGCAAACCGGTGAAAACCTGACTTACACGCCTATTCTGATCGAAGCCATTGTGAAAGCCATCAAAGACTTTCCAATGATTAATGTCTCGGTGGAGGGCGACAGCATTCTTATCAAGAAACACATCAACGTCGGTATGGCGGTAGCGTTGCCCAGTGGCAACCTGATCGTTCCGGTTATTCACGATGCTGACCAGTACAATTTAGTCGGCTTAACCCGGCGCGTAAACGACCTGACCAGACGCGCCCGCGAGAACAAACTCACCGGCGACGATCTGGCAAACGGGACCTACACGGTATCGAATATCGGCACATTTGGCAATGTTATGGGTACGCCAATCATCCTGCAACCGCAGGTAGCCATTATGGCATTTGGGGCTATTGTTAAAAAACCGGCCGTTATCGAAACCCCGCAGGGCGATTTTATTGGTATCCGGCAGCTCATGTTTCTGTCGCATTCCTACGATCACCGGGTGGTGGATGGCTCACTGGGCGGTCAATTTGTCCGGCGCGTCGCTGACTATTTAGAGCAGTTCGACATCAATCGGACACTGTGATTTACGCGATTGGATGACAGAACATTGCTTGCAGATCGTAATCACTACCGGTCTCTGAGACCTTCGGCTTAATCACCTTACTCTCTTTAATTCGCCAAATCGCGGATCTGACGAAATGAAAAAACGCATTGCCATCGATATGGACGACGTTATGGCGGATACCCACGCCAAGTTCGTTCAGTTGTACCTCAACGGCGAAACGCCCCGCTATACGCTGGAAGAGCTGCAGGAGAAAACATTTAATGAACTGCTGGAAGAACGGGAACATAAGGCACTGTTCAAGAAAGTGTATGAACCCGGCTTCTTCCGCGACATTCCGGTGATGGAAGGCGCGCAGGACGTGATTGCCCGATTACATGAGCAATACGACGTCTTTGTGGCAACGGCGGCTATGGAGTTCCCCAACAGCCTCCGCGAAAAGCACGACTGGCTGGGTCAGCACTTCCCGTTCATTCCCTGGCGGCACTACATCTTTATGGGTGACAAAAGCGTCCTCAACACCGATTACCTGATCGACGATATGCCCTATAACCTGGCAACGTTTCAGGGTGAAGGGCTTTTATTCGACGGCCTGCACAACCGGCAGGAAACGGCCTACCGCCGGGTGAAAAGCTGGCAGGACATAGCGGATTATTTGCTGTGATTCCCGTTGATTTCCAAACTGTTGCGTACCGTCATTCATACCCGTTTTATGATCACCTTTCTCCGAACCAACTCAGACAATGTGGACTTCATTGATCTCGTGCGATTCCTTGACGCTGATCTGGCCGAACGGGACGGAAATGATCATGCGTTTTACGCGCAGTTTAATAAAATCGACAAGATTAATCATGCCGTAGTCGCTTATAAAGATGCTAAACCGGTAGGCTGCGGGGCTATAAAGGCCTATGCCTCCGATACAATGGAAGTGAAGCGAATGTACACTTCGCCCGGCAGCCGGGGGACAGGCGTTGCCACCCGTGTGCTGACCGAATTAGAGCGTTGGGCCGCTGAACTGGGCTATACAGCCTGCGTGCTGGAGACGGGCAGGCGGCAACCCGAAGCCATCGCCCTTTACCAAAAGAATGGCTACCGGATTATGCCAAACTACGGACAGTATGCGGGTGTAGAGAACAGCGTGTGCTTTGAGAAAAACCTGCGTTAAGCATACTCCCCGAAGTACCGTACAGCTATTGATGCAATCCGCTGTCTTCTAAAAGATGCTGCCCCGATGAGAGCCTGTGCCGTTATTTTTTTTATCCTTTTTGGGTCAATTGTTGTTGGTCAACCCGTTACACCAGGCCGTACCGGCAACAGTAAACCCTTTGTGCTTGGCGTCATAGACGAATTACAATCTAGCGTACTCGCGGAGAAACGGATTTTAAATATCTACCTCCCGGATGGGTATAGCCCAACTGATACGACCACGTACCCGGTTGTTTATTTACTGGATGGATCAGCCGACGAAGACTTTATCCACATCGTTGGGCTGTATCAGTACAATAACTTTTCGTGGATTAATCGGGTACCGAAATCAATTATCGTTGGCATTGCCAATGTAGATCGGAAACGGGATTTTACGTACCAAACTACAATCGCGGCCGATAAACAGCGGTATGCTACATCCGGGCATTCGGATAAATTTATCCTGTTCCTGCAAAACGAATTGCAGCCTTACATTGAACGGAAATACCGAACAAATGCATCAAAAACGATTATTGGCCAGTCATTAGCCGGTCTTTTGGCAACCGAGGTGCTGTTGAAAGCCCCAACCCTGTTTAGCAGATATATCATTGTCAGCCCGAGTTTATGGTGGGATAACGGATCGCTGTTGACGCTACCATCGGCACTGCTGCGAGCCTCATTTACCAACAAAACAGCGATTTACATTGGTGTTGGCAAAGAAGGCCTCGGCCCCGGTGATAGCCCGCACGTTATGGAAGTAGATGCGAATGTACTGGCGGACAGAATCAGGCATTCAAAAAGCAAAAGCGTCCGTATTGAGTTCGATTACCTGCCGCAGGAAGACCACGCCACGGTAACGCACCAGGCGGTATTTAATGCGCTGCGCTTACTGTATCCAGTACCAGCCAGAGAAAAATAGCCGTTCGCCCACTCAAAAGCCGATGTCAATCACCAGCGGCTGCACCACCCACTCCCCCGTCCGAAGGTTACGAATGGTTCTGAACCCCGCTTCAAAAGGCGTCCGGGCCCGCAGAAAGTTGAACACAAACGTGAGATCGGCCCCCGCCGTCCAGTCATCACCCCGAACGATACCAACCCCCGTTCCCTGCCGCACACGACTTTGTCCGCTGGCGTAGTCGGTGAACAGCATCGATTTTACCCGCTGAACATACAGTAATCGGCCCAGCGTCCAGTGCGGACTAACCAGCGGCAGCCGGTACTCGGCGGCCCCGTACCGAATCTGATCATACGCGATATACGACACCCCGCGCGGGTAGGCAATTGCCGATGAGAACTGGTACACATTGCGCACGTCGGTACGGCCCCACTGCTCCTGATAAGCCGCGCGCAGCCGCAGCGAATGGTGCTTCGCCAGGCCCGGCACGTACAGACTCGCCGATGTGCCCCACTGCCAGCCCGCGAGTGTGCCGCCAAAGGGCGTAGTTCGCAGCGTGGTACTGATGGCCTGTCCCCAGCGCGGGGCTACATCGCGCTGACTCAGTTTAAGCGAACGGGCGTAACTCAACCCGTAGGTGAGCACGTTGAGCGACCGCCCGGTACCGACTTCATTGATGAACCGGCGCGGCAGATCATAGCCGGTAACCTGCTGATAACTGTAATAGGCCGATGCCGTCAGGCTCTGCGCATACCGCGACCGGGTCAGGTTGAGCGGCAACCGCAGGCCAGCCGTGAGCTGATTGTAATGCCAGTTATCAGTAACCAAACTGTCGTTAAACGGAGCCGTCTGGTCAATATAGCCGGAGGTGCGCCGGTTGCCGCTCTGGAATCCAAGATCAATGATCGGGTAAAGCCCCTGATAACTCAGGTTGGCGAAAAAATTACCGGTCTGTTCGGTCTGATTAAAGGCATAGCCAGCCTGCACCTGCGTGGTGTTCAATACATCCTGCGAGGCAATACCCACCTGCAACGACTGCCCACTGGATAAAACAACGGGGCCCCAGCTATAGATGTTCAGGGCGTGCGCGAGCCGGTGGAAGCGTTCGGAGCGGTAGATGGCAGGTACTGAATCGGGCAGGGAGGTGGTCACCGTCAGGGCGTTGGGGTCCTGCTTCAGCAACGGTCCGAAGTAGCGAACCGACTCCGCCACGGCGGCCCGGGCGGGTTTCCAGCGGCTGGTATCCAGCGGCATTACCGCCAGCCGGTAGCCATCCGCCGAAAAATCGTGGAAGGCCAGCGCGCGGCCGTCCGGCGATGCAGCGGCATGATAGGCCCCCAACGCCCGCGACGTCACCTGAACCGTACGACCCGTCCGGGTATGGACGGCATATACATTATCAATGCCCGACCGGGGCGAATTATAGAGCACAAAATCGCCCCAGGGCTGCACGTGGCTGAGGTTTTCATTGGTTACCGGCAGCAGATCCCGACGCGCACCGGTCCGGGTATTGATCTGCTCAATCGTTTTGCCGGTTGCCGTTAAGGCCGCCGTCACCACCGTTTTCCCATCCGCTGACCAACGTGGCTGACTATAGAACCGGCTGTCGGGATTGGGTAATACCGTTACTTCGGCACCGGTTTTGGCATCAAGCACGACCAGCCGGGTGTGGTAGTTCTCGTCGTTACGGACCGTAATCAGTTTCGATCCATCCGGTGAGAGGGCCGCAGCCGTGTAGCGCCCCCGCCGGGTCAGGCGGGTCAGTTGACCCGATGCCAGATCGAGCAGCCGGATATCGGAGTAAATACGCTGGCCCCAGCGCGGATCAAAATCGTACTCGATCCAGCAGGCTTTTCCCCCGGCTGCCGACAGCATTTCGGGGTTATTGACGTAGCCCTGCACAAAAACCCGCTCTTCGAGCCAGGTGGCGGTATCCTGCGGTGGCCGGTGCAAACTGACCAGTTGGTCAATATCGCCAAGGCCGCTTTTTACCGCCAGCAGCGTTGAGTCGTTCAGCCATTGCGGATACTGATAATTGGTGAAAACCAGACGTTGCCCCTGCCGTTCGGGATGACCCGCCACGACGGCGGCCTCCGTTACGGACAGGTTCGCCTGTTGCTGCCGGTACGTTTCCGTGATATCGTCCATTGTCCGGCGGTACAGTTCCTCAACGCGCAGACCGGTCGCTTTCTTCAGCGAGTTGGAAAAGGAGAACGGGTAAAACGGGAAGCGATAGTAGCGGTTCAGGATACTCCCCCAGGCATCGACGCCATAGTTCCGCTTCACGTAGGTCGTGAGCAGATACCCCAGCGGGTAGTGATTCGGGACGTTATCGCGGTATGACCCACCAACGGATTTGCTGTAATCGAACCGGCGACCGGCCAGCAGGTTCGCCCGGAAACCAAGGTCAAAATCAGGTATCCGGCCCCGTCCGCCCCGCGTCAGCACGGTTTCGGTGCCTACGGCATCGCCTTCAATGAACCAGTCGGGAATGCCCAGGCTGATGGCAGCAATGCCCGTGTTTCCCAGCAGCCGAAAAGCGGCCAGTGAAATACCCGTCAGGGCTTTGTCGCGCTGCACCACGTGCCGGAATTCATGCACCGACAACTCATCGATCCAGTCGAGCGTACCGTTTATAAACGGGCTTTGCGGGGGGGTGGTATTGAATTCGACTTTGCGCGGTATGAGCGATACAAAGGCGTTACTGACCGTCGTCTGATTTTGTAATACTACCGAAATCGGCCGGGGCTGCCGACCCAGTCCGGCACTGACAGGCGCGTACACCTGTTCCAGCCGCTGGGCGGTGCGCCGGGCCGTTTCCTGAAAGCCATTGGTATAGAGTACGTTGAAATGCGGAGTGCGCAGCCGGTTCCAGCGGGTCGAGGCAGGGTTCTGGTCTAAGACGGGCAGCGTTTGGGAAAAAGCCGAAAGCGGAAGCAGCAGGGCCAGTAATAATCGTCGGGTCATACGCCAAAATAACGAAAAAAGGGGCGTAACTGGTTACGCCCCTTTGGTTTTCCCGGCGCGGAAGGGTGCCGGATAGGATGATAATCAAGCGGCTACTCAGCGAGCAGGACCTTCCGCGTCGTGCGCCGGTTACCCTGAATCAGGTTTAAGATATACAGACCCCGGCTGACGTCCTGCACCGGCAACCGGATCAGGTTCGGCCCCGCTGACAGTGGCTGTACTGTTTGCTTAACCGGCTGCCCAACGGCGTTGATTAATTGCAGTGACAGATCGCCAGCTACGTCGCTCGGATAGGAAATCTGTAATTCGTCGCGGGCGGGGACCGGATACACCTGCACCGTCACCTCGGCCTGAATATCGGCGTCAGGAGCAGCCAAACGACCGCTGCCGGTACCGATCAGGCGCGCCCCGGCCCAGTCACCGTGGTCGCAGTTGTAGTTGTCGCCCCCCGTCGTGAGCACTAATTTCAGGGTCTGTTTACCGGTTACATCTAAGGTAACCGATTTTGTGGCCGTTGTGACCGTCATCACCCCGCTGCTGTACATCAGCACATTATCGACGTAAATCTTAAATTCCACTGAGCCGCAGCCATTGGTATTCATCTCATCATCGATGCCCATGTCGGTGATAAAACGCGTATACTGCCCACCCAGAGTATAGACAATTTCCGAGGGAGCATGAGTGCCCAACCCTTTGGCGTAGGTAACCCCGTTCAGCGTGATGGTGTGGCCGTCGCCAGCCCCTGAATCACCAGTGCTATGGTCACGCTCAACCGGACCAAACGCGCTGGTGGCACTGACCCAGGTCAGGTCCGACAGGTACACACCGGTACCAGCGGGGGGAGTGGGCGTAACGGGGGTAGTTGTTCCGGTAGCGGGATACAGGCGGCTTTTGGGCACAGCCTGCTGACTCTGCCCCGGATACGTCCACAGCAGCCGGGCAACCGCCCCGCCCCCGTTTTCAAAATACTCCATCTTGATGTCGTACTTCTGACCCGCCGTCAACACCACCACCGGGCTGTTGTCCGTTACGGCGGCATGACTCGTCCAGTTGTTGATGATCAGCGTATTGTTCACCCAGAGCCGTACGCCATCGTCGGAGATGGTGCTGAAGGTGTAATTGCCCGAGACGGGGGCTTCGACCTGCCCGGTCCAGCGCACCGAAAAATTATCGGTCGGGACGGAACCGGCCGGTGAGCCATCGCCCCAGTTGAAATCAACGGTGGCATCGATGCGGTTTACCGACGCGGGAGCGATCAGGGTGCGGTTGTTGAAATAGTCAGCCAGCAACCCGGTGCCCGTACCACCGGCCGGTGTCGGCGTGGGGGTGGGTGTCGTTACCGGTGGAGTTGGGGTCGTTGCCGTGGCGCGGTAAAACGAACTGACCGGAATAACCTGCTTCATAATACCGGGACCGGCGTAGCTAACCGTCAGGGTCTGCCCGCCCCCGCCCTGCAAAAACTGAACAGCCAGGGCGTGTTTACCCGCCTTGAGCCCGATGGTGCCCGACTGCTCCTGAGTGGCGTGCAGGCCATCGTTATTAACCACCTCCGTTGCGCCGATAAGTACGCGGCTGCCGTCGTCCGACGTAGTGTAAAACGTATACATGCCATCGACGGGAATATTGACATAGCCCTGGTAATTCACGGCATACAATTCATCACGGCTGCGCACCGAGAGGTCGGGGCCGGGGATTATGCCGGTCTTCTTGGGAGTCAGCGTACTGAAGGCGGGTATAGCAACCCACTTGCCTTCGTAATACTGGTAGTCCAGCCCGTTGGTGGTATTGGCCGGATTTTCCGGGTCCCGCAGCAATGCCTGTGCCGGTGGGGGCGTTGGGGTCGGCGTTGGGGTTAAGGTTGGGGTTGGCGTTGAGGAGACTATCCCCAGCCGGTAGAAAGACGCGGCTGGGATAACCTGCTTACTGAGGCCGGGACCGGCATAACTGGCGGTGAGTACCTGACCACCCCCACCCTGAATATACAGCAGGGTAAGTGCGTGTTTACCCGCCTTAAGCCCGATGGTGCCCGACTGCTCCTGGGTGGCGTGCAGGCCATCGTTATTGACCACCTCCGTTGTGCCGATGAGCAGCTTACTGCCATCATCCGATGCGGTGTAAAACGTGTACAGGCCATCGGTCGGGATGTTGACATAGCCCTGATAGCGCATGCCGAACAGGTCGTCGCGGCTGCGTACCGACAGATCGACACTGCCAGCCGTACCCGTTTTGGCGGGTGTCAGCTTACTAAAGTCCGGTATGGAGAGCCAGATACCTTCGTAATACTGGTAATCCAGCCCGTTGACGGCATTGGCCGGATTTTCCGGGTCCCGCAGCGTAACGGGCGTCGGGGTCGGTGCCGTGGGCGCATTGTCTTTCAGCAGCAGCAGCGACGAAAACGGGGCCAGAGTAGCCGACCCGGCGTAGACTTGATTACGGGCGTCGCGCCAGTTGCCGCCCATACTTACGGACGTGCTCTGATCGGTTGCGTTATAGACCAGCCGCATAAAATCGTCGGGGTTATTGGGGGTGGCCGTAGCGCCCTGTAGCTTCAGATTGTCGATCCAGGCCGTTTGGCCGTCTTCGTACACCTGAAACACCAGAATGGCATTGGCCTCGTCGGTGGTGGCGGTAAACGCGGCCGTGTAATGCTGACGGGCTGCGCTGACCAGCAGGATTGAGCGCGGAGCCAGATCGCTGTAGGAGCCCGACTGCTGCCGGATAAATACCTCCACCCGTTTGGCACCCGTGCCGATGGCGTCAAAATCAACCTGGTAAGTTTTACCCTTACTCACGCTCCCCATACCGGCCGTCACCAGCATGTACGAATTGGCCTGATTGGACGCATTCGGGAACGACATCCGCAGCGACCCGCCATCGAGTTTACCGGCATCGTCCCGGTCTACCCGGCCATTGCTGTATGGACTCCAGACGCCCCAGCCGTTGCTGTCGCTGGTGAAGGCATCGTTCCGAAGCACCGTCCCCGTTGGTGTCAGCACCGTTGTCGGATACGTCAGCGGGCTGTTCTGGGTGTGTAAATCCTGGTTAAACTGGCTCTGCCACTGGGCTAAGGGCAAATCCGAAACGGTAGTTCTGCCGTTAGCCGCCCAGACCGCCCGTACTTTAAATACGTCTTCAAACGGACGAATGTAGAAGTTGTTATCAAACGTACCGTACTGGTTCAGATCATTGGTGTTCGATTCAAATTTGGCCACAAACTGCGTGGGCAGCCGACTGGCGAACACGTTATTCTGAATGGTATTGCCCCGAATGGAGCAGTTACCATTGTTGTCATGCATGGACAACTGTCCCTCACCGTTATTGTAGCTGGTATTGTTCGTCAGGGTCAGGTTTGACGTCGCGTGCAGAAAAATGCCCAGCCCGGTACAGTTAAAGATCGTGTTATTCGTTACCTCAGCGTTCTGCGTGCAGTCGTCGAAGTAAATGCCATTCGCACCGGAATAGCCGCCACCGGGGGTGCCTTCGGGCGCGCCAATGCCGTTGTAGATGATGTTCGATACGACGTGAATATCCGTCAGGGTATTTTTATTCCCGTTCCAGACGTAGATCGCTCCGCCGTCGCTCTTGGTCAGGCAGAAATTGGAGATGACGTTTTTGCGGATCGTCGTACCATTGGTGTACGAAATGGCGTTGTAGCCGATGCTGTCGATCACGTTGTTTTCAATCAGCATCCCCTGCCCAACGGACGTCTGCAGGCCGTTGGCCTGACCATCGCCGTTCTTACTCCGCCCGGCATCGATCCCCACATGCCGCAGCGTATTGCCCCGGAAGGTAACGTTCTGGTAGCCGCCAATGCCAACCCCGTTGTTATTCACGTATTGAATGGTGCTGTTTTCGATGAGCACATTCCGGCCCGATCCGGTGATGGACACCCCGTCTTCGCCCGCGTTCAGGATGTCGAGGTTCGAGAACGTCAGGTTCGAGCCGGAACTCACGGACAGGTTAGCCCCCAGGGACTGCGTCAGGTTCAGGTTACGGAGCGTTACGTTGGCTGCATTGACCAGTTCGACCGCCCGTTCGGCCGTTGCGACCGTAATCGCCTGTGTATTGGGGTCGCCCGAAGCGTCGTACAACTGAATCTGTTTCGACGAAGCGTCAAACGCCCATTCGCCTTCCTGATCCAGCGCAGCAGGATGATTCTGTACAAAGTATCCCCAGCCATCCTGGAGGCCATACCCCCCACCGGCACTGGTCAGATTCAGCGAATTACCCGATTGGCTGCTCAGGCCGTAGCGGTCGGTGATCCACTGCGTAGCCCGGATAACGACTTCAGCCCCATTCCAGCCGGTATTCAGGTTGAGGGGAATGCCCTGCTGCGAGGTAATCTGAGCGCGGCCCTGATGCGACTGAATGGTGAGGTAGCCTTTGTTGGTCTCACCCCCGTTGGGGTATCGACCGAGGGGCAGCGCGTTATCGTGACGATACAGGCCCGTTACCCGCCCGGCACAGGCCGTACAAGTAGTTTGCCAGCGGTTGTTGCCCAGACTCGTCCAGTTGGTGAGCAGGGTACTGCCGCTGATGATGGGCCGGGCACCGGCCCCGTAGGCATCGAAGGTGATCGGCTGGGCATCGGTCCCGGACCGGCGGACTACTACGCCCCCGCGGAAGGTGTCGCCCCGCCGGAAAAGGACCTGATCGCCGGGCTGCAGGGGCAGGGTGTTTACTTTGGCGAGGCTTTGGTAGGGGCTGTTCACCGAGCGCCCATCGTTGGAGTCGCTGCCGTTGGCGGCTACGTAATACGTGGTCTGGGCCGAAGCGACGGGTACGAATGCACCCAACAATACCAGTTGAGCCAGGCCACAGCGGGCGAGCGCTGTGAGTCGTGAGTGAATCATGGGTAAAAGTTACGGTAGGTAAATAATCAGCAATCAAATAGCGTGCCGCAGGTACCGGGTTGGCGTTTAATTACCTTCGTAAACATAGCGCTAAACACTGAATCTATATACTAAATATTTATAAATATTATTTTCTTTAAACTAAATGGCAAAATTTCATTTCTTCTATTGATAAGTAGACAATATCTGTAGATCCTCAGTAGAAGCTGGCGGCTGCCGCTGAGGCCGGTTAGCCTGAAAACAAATAGCCGTTTTTTATTCTTTGATGTATCAGTTAAATCAGCTTATTCTGACGTCACTGTCTATGACACCGATTCCTCCAGCCGAACAGAAATCACCCCTTTATCTCCAGATCGCCTGTGTGCTGGTCTCGCTGATTATCCTTATTTATGGTCTTCAGGGATTACAGGGGCTGTTGATTCCGTTAGTGTTTGCCATGCTCTTTTCGGTGTTGCTGTTTCCGCTGGCTCAGCGGCTCGAGGGCTGGGGCGTACCGCGCATTCTGGCCAGTCTGTTGTGCTTAGTGTGCATGCTGGCCATTATTTCGGGCCTGTTCTACGCCGTTTCGTTACAGGTCAGCAACTTTTCGGCGGTTATCCCCAAGCTTATTCAACGGGGCACGGAGTACATAGCCAAACTCCAGACGCTGGCATCCGAACGGTTCCACATTGACCGGCAGCGGCAGGCCTCGCAGGTGCAGCAGTACGTTAAGGAAGCCCTGTCCCGCAGTGGACTTATCCTTAGTTCGACCCTGCTGGCCACGACCAGTTCGCTGACCAAGGTTTTTCTGGTGCTGCTGTTCACCTTTTTCTTTTTGCTGTACCGGGATTTTTTCCGCTCGTTCTTTTATAAAGTCTTTGCCGGTACGGGTCGCGCCCGGATCGACCATGTATTTGAGGGAATCTATACCGTGGTGAAGGACTATCTGGCCGGTCTGGTGCTGGTGATCCTGATCATCGGCAGCCTGATGACGGTAGGGCTGCTTATTCTGGGCGTCGACTATGCCGTATTTTTTGGTTTTTTGGGGGCCTGTCTGGTGCTGATACCGTACTTCGGCATTTCGCTCGGTTCACTGCTGCCGGCGGCCTACACGCTGGTTACGCAGGATGATCCGCTGAAAGCGCTCGGCGTTATTGGCCTTTTTCTGGGAGTACAAATGCTGGAAGGTAACTTCATTACGCCCTACGTCGTCGGGTCAAAGGTGAGCATTAACCCGCTGGCGGCTATTGTTACCTTAATACTATGGGAGAGTGTCTGGGGATTACCGGGCCTGATACTGGCCCTGCCCATGACGGCGATCCTGAAGGTTATATTCGACTCGGTCGATTCCCTGCAGGCCTACGGCTTCCTGATTGGGGAGGCCGAAAAGCCACGGCCCCCCATCAAATCCCTGCGCCAGCTGGCCAATCAGCTTCCCCGGCGCGCCAAAAAGATCGGTAAGGTCGACGAAAAAGAGTAGTCAGGGCCGACGTCTGTTACCGTATCGGGAGAGTAGGACATTCCCCGCCGAAGACAGTTTTCCCATTAATTACGTTAACTTAAACCCTTGCTCAAGCTAACCCCCGCTCAAGACCTACCGGCCTGAGTATGTAAAGCCCACTACCTGCATGAAAGCGCCAAAACCGAAGCCGGACCATCACGATATAGTTGTTATTGGCTCTTCTGCCGGTGGCTTACCAGCCCTGATGGAGATTATAGGTGCCTTACCGCACGATTTTCCGGCGGCTATTTTAGTGGTTCAGCATATTCCCCCTTACTCAGTAAGTAATCTGCACCATATTCTCACCCGCATCGGGCCGCTGGAAGCCCTGTCGGCCGAAGACGGCGCGGTGATCCGGCCGGGGAAGATTTACGTAGCCACCCCGGACCATCACCTGATGGTCGAACGTGAAAAACTGATCGTTAAACGCGGACCAAAGGAGAACCGGTTTCGCCCCTCAGCCGATGCACTGTTTCGGTCAGCGGCTTATACCTACGGACCCCGCGTAATTGGTGTGGTGCTGTCGGGGGCGCTGGATGATGGTACGTCGGGGCTTTGGTCGATAAAACGCCTGGGCGGCATAACCGTGATTCAGCAGCCCGAAGATGCCCTGTTTCCGCAAATGCCTGCCAATGCGCAGGAAGAAGTGCAGATTGATTACTCCGTTCCAGCCCGCGAAATAGCCGCTTTACTGGCCCGGCTAACGGCAGAACCGGCATCGCTGAAACCGACGTTAACCCATAAGGAACTCCGGCTTTTAGAAACCGAAATTGTGATTGCCGGTCAGGACAATGCCTTCGAGATGGGCATTATTGATATGGGTGAGTTAACGCCCTTTACCTGCCCCGAATGTCATGGCGCGCTTACTCAGCTAAAGGAAGGAAAGATAACCCGGTTTCGATGCCATACCGGCCATGCCTACACCATCAGTGCCCTGCTGTCGGAACTCACGACCAGCGTAGAAGCTGTCCTCTGGCAGGCCATGCGGGGCCTTGAAGAAACGAATATGCTGCTTTCGCGACTTGGGCAGCATTTTGAAAAAGACAGCCAGAACGACATTGCCCGGATTTTCTTCGAGAAAGCACGTGTCGTCAAAACACAATCAAAAACGGTGCATGACTCGCTGCTGCACCATGAGTCCTTAAGTGGCGATCTTAGCACCGTGCCTAAACTGTCGACGTAATTCCGGCTCAGAACGTGCACTCCAGCAGACGATGCCCGGCAATGGCGATGGGCAGTTCCTGCACAACCCGAATTTTCTTCGTCTTCAGATAGTGCTCAAATTCGTAGACACTCGATTCGTCGATTACGTAGAAATGCGGAAAATTAGCCCGGTTAAACTCCTCCTTGGTTACCAGACCATTTATCCGGTACTTCTCCCGCACTGATTTCAGGATTTTATGCTCGACGGTAGCACTCAAAATGTTAGTCGGCATAGAAGCCGTCTGCCAGTCCAGCAGGTACCGGATTCCTGACGTTTTCCGGTGAAACCAAATGGGCAAAAAGTAATCCGCTGTCTCCACAAAAACCGGGTAGCGCGGATCAAGCTGAGGCAGGTAGCTGACCACCTGACTCGGGAAAATAACCAGCTTCCGGTTCTGATAAAACAGAAAAGCCATCAGTAAAACCGCGTATACGGGCAGCAACCGAATGAGCCGTGGCACGCGCACTTCAGGCAGTATGTAATAGAACGCGTAGATCAACTGATAGATCACCAGCAGGTGGCTCGGCCAGAAATACCGGCTCAGAAACACCGACGTATGCAGCAGCGATACCACCAGCGCAATAACGATGACGGCTACGTAGATGAAGCCCGACAGGAGATAAAACGAAAAAGCCCTGTCCTGCCGAAAGGCAACAAAACCCCTCTTCAGCCGGGGCAGGGCTATGTACAAAAACAGCCCCACTAAGAGAGCAAACCGCAGTACGGCCAGAAAGGCAAACGTAGGGGTATGCTCGAGTTTTGCCGAAAACGAGGGGGCCAGCTCACCAACGGTATGGAAGAACGAGGACACGGTGGGCAGCGGAATCCAGGAGTGTGGTTTACCCGCTTCGGTCTGAATGGCGAAATCAGGATACCACAAGATAAACCAGTTCAGCAGAATGAGTCCGTGCGTACCAACAACCAGCCCGTACCGGCGATCTCCCGACCACAGCCATAATCCCAGCATAAAAGCGCCCGAAGCGGCCAGGTAGAACAGGCCAAAATTATGGGTAAGGGCCAGCAGCAGCCCCAAACCGGTATGCATCAGCAGCAGAGATACCCGGTTGGGCGACGTAATCAGCCGGTGCAGGGTGATGAAATAGCCACAGCCAATGAGCAGAAACAGAGCATAGGCCCGGATTTGAGTTGATAAGGTCAGATTCAGGTACGTCAGGCTGATAATAACCGTCATCAGCACAAAATTCGTAACCGGCGTCCCGATCAGGCGGGTGATGTAACGAAAAAACAGGGCCATGGCCCCGGCAAAAATGACAATGGTTACGGCCCGCAAAAATTGGGGATTCAGGCTGATACCATGCCCGATGAGCCAGTACAGGTTGACGAAAATGTGCGGGTTGGCATCCATGCCACTCACCAGCGCATCGTTGGCGTGCCGCAGCGACGGGTCGGCAAGCAGCGTATAACTAAGAACTTCATCCATCCACAACCACTTCTCCTTAAAAAACAGCGAAGTAATCAGGCTAATGGTGATGATCAGAACGAGACTTATACTTAGCAGCGGCATGCCTTTTCTGCTGTTGCGCGACAAGGCATCAATCTGGAAGTAATTAACCATAAAGCCCATATTTTAACTATACTAATAAAAAATAGGATTGGGGCATTTGTTATCCCTTTTCGCAGGGGCACACTTATTTGCTGCTAACGAAGAGCAGGCAGGCAGCGTATGGGTGGAATGAGACGATAATACCGATTGGCCGTGCGTAAAAAAATAAAACGCAGGCAGGCGGTTGACACCAACTGCCTGCGTTCAATAGTACCGGTTTACGGTTCCTGAGTTGTTCCGCCGACCGGCCTTATGCGTTAACGGTCATAATCCGTCGTCTGGGGATTCAGGTTGGTCCAGCCGGTGAGCCAGTTGGTGGTACCAAACGCTCCCCGGTAAGTAACAGCCGTAAAGAAGGCCCCGCCCACCTTACCGCCCGTTACCGCGCCCGTTAACAGGGGCGATCCGGTCTGCGGCAGAAGACCAGGTGCACTCAGACTGAAGGTTTCCGTATTGAGCAGCAACGACGCCACATCCGTCGAGGCAATAATCTGATTATTCCGCCCGGTAGTAAAGTACGTCGTGGCCTGATCGGTGGTGATTACCCCCGCTCCCACGATTGGCGTAGTCACGTTGGCCAGCACAATTCCTTTCAGATCAATGGCCCCACTCGTCAGCGCCGATGCGGTTCCCGCCGATTCCAGCCGTACGCCCTGCGGATAGCCGTAGAAGAGCGAGTTATAAATGCTGATGGCACTGTTTCGGCGCAGGTTGATGGCCGACTGGTAAGCGCCGGTGCCGTTGGCAGCGTTGGTCGCTACGGGCGTGCCGCTGAACGCAAAACTGCTGAAGTTGGCAAAGACGGGCGCAGCCTGCGTCTGTCCGTTGATCGGCACCACCGCCGACACATCGGCCGTTTCGGTCGTTTCGTAATTTTCCACCTCAAACCCGTTTGAGCCCGACAGATCGGCTACGTTCGGGTCGCGCAGGGCCGCCCCGAACTGAACATTCCCGGCATAGCCCCAGGCCGAACTCCAGTCGTCGTCGAAGTTGCTGAAGGCAAACAGGTTCTTCAGATTTACCGTACCGCCGAACCACGAATAGGCATCACCCCCACTGTACGATACCTGAACATGGTCGATAACGGTGTTCGCCCCTACCCCAATCAACGTCAGTCCGGCGAGCCGGGAAGTTGGCGTAGTCGGCTGTACGGCCCCCGCATATTCAATCCGCACGTACTGCAGGACACCCGAGTTATCGGCCGGTTCGCCGTAGGTCTGTACCGTATTGCGCACCCCATTTGGCAGGGCTGTGGCACCCGGCCGGTTGATGGGCGATTTACCAACCAGTACCAGGCCGCCCCAATCGCCGTAGCTGCGCTGGCCAACGGCTTTGGCCGAGGTAAACACGATTGGCTGAGTAGCGGTGCCTTTGGCAATAAGCTGACCGCGACGCTCAATCACGAGCGTGCCGGGGTGGTTCGTGCCGGAGGGGTCACGCTCGGGTCCGGCTCCCCGGATAATAGTCCCTGGCGCAATGGTCAGCGTGTAATTTTCGGGGATATAGACCATGCCCCGCAGCACGTATATACTGTCGCTGCTCCAGGTTTGATTTCTGAAATACGTCCCCTGTTTTTCGGCGATTGGTTTGGCGCCTGCGGGCACCGGCGTGGTACTGCCGGGTGTAAACGAAACCGTGCTCTGCGCCGACTGGCCGCCGGCCGTAACCGAAATCGGACCGGCTACTGCACCGGCAGGCACCGTAACAATAATCCGGGTGGGCGTGACCGAGACAATAGTGGCCTGTACGCCACCAATCGTAACCGTGTTGCCGGTTGAATTGGCGTCGAAGTTCGTACCGTTGATGGCGATGGTGCTGCCAACGGGTGCCGTCGCCGGATCGATACTGGTGATCGTGGGTCCGGCCTGGGGCTGGGGCGTATCCTGCGGCTTGGGTTTACACGCGTAGCCGACCGCCAGCAGGCTCATAAACAGGAGCAGAATGCGGGAATACTGGTTGATGCTGTTCATAACTAAGTTAGTAAGATGTAATACGGTTCAAATCAGCTGCTCCTGAGAAATGGCAGCATTGTGCTTGCGGTACAACGCTATGTATTCATCAGCGATGGCCTCAATCGGAAAGCGGGTACTCACTACCTCGATGGCTCGCGCCGACGTGCGGGCGTACAGGGTCTGGTCAGCCAGCAGCCGGTCAACGGCGTCGGTAATGGCATCAACCTGCGTAACGTCTACCAGCAGCCCGCCGTCGGCAACGACCCAGGCTACCGCTCCGCTCTCTTTACCGGCTACCACCGGAACGCCGTAACTCATGGCCTCAACGAGCACCATGCCGAAGGATTCTTCCAGCGACGTGTGGAGCACGAGCGTACTGGCAGCGATCTTCTCTAGCACGGCGGCATGCCGCATCGACCCGTAGAAGGTGACGTTCGTAATGTCGTTTTTCCGGCAAAAGGCCACCGCTTCGCCGTTTGGCTCAAAGGCGGTTCCCATTGCCCACAGTACGGCGTTCGGATGCCGTTGCTGCACGGCTTTAAAAGCCAGCAGCGCATTTTTGCTGTTCTTCCGGTCGTCCCAGCCATTCACTACCACGCTGATCACGGGCTGGTCGGGCAGGGTCGTTTTGGGCAGCACGGTCGGTATCGTTACCGGGTTTCCCACCACATACACCTGCTTATCCGTCATGGAACGGATCGACTCGGCCATGTAGGGCGATACGGCCGTAAACCACCGCCCCCGTTTAAATACCTGCCGCGCCATGATGAGCATAAAGAGCCGCTCCAGCGTCCGTACGTACTTAAAAATCGTCAGGGCGTGGTCGTGTATCGTAATCAGGGCATCCGGGCTGTAAGCCAGCGCGGCCAGGGCAAATTCGTATGTCCAGTGGGCATGCACCACGTCGGGTTTATACCGTTGCAGCAGCGTCAGGATCTGGCGTCGTTCGAAGCGGTAAAAGTCGGCGGTCCGACCCGGCCGCCAGCCGTTGGGCCGAAAAATGCGCTTCCGGCTAGGTGCCACTACATAGGTGAGCTGCCCCTCCGAATAGACGTAGGGCGCATCATCGTCGTTCATCTGCGGGTCGATGGTGATTGCCAGTACCCGATGCCCCTGAGCGATGTACTCCTTCACCAGATTACTGACTAAAGGAGCACCCGCCCGCCCTTTGGGGCAGGCGGGATGCTGCTGCCGGGCTGTTTCGGACAGCAGATCGCTGGTCGCCATGGGGCCTACTACGCCGATGTACATTGCCTGTTCGTGTGTTTAAGTGGATACTGTTCCGTCAGTCGTTTACCTGACTGACGGCAAAATCAGCGCTGACCGGCTGCTCGAGTATGGTCTGATAATACGTCTGAATAATGTGGTTCACCTTAGTTTCCCAGATCTGCCGCTGCGCAAACCGGAAGGCATTCCGTCCCATATCGATGCGCTGGGCCTCGTTGTAATACATCCATTCAATGGCCTTTGCCAGCCCCGCAGCTACCGCTTCCGGCTCGGTAACCGGTACCCGGATGCCGGTCGACGGATTAACCAGTTCGGCCTGTCCGTGCAGATCGAGGGTCACAACGGGCAGCGAATACCCCATTGCTTCCATCAACTGTGCCGGACCCGTATCGCGCAGGCTGGTAAAGAAAAAGACGTCCGCTTTGCGGTAGTACTCCTTCACCTGCTCATAATTTACTTTACCGGTCCAGGTCACCCGGTCGTCCAGGTCATACGTGCGGATGTATTCCGGTATGTACTTCGCCATTTCGCCGTCGCCCACCACGGTGAGGTGAATGGGCAGTTCCGGGTTCACCCTACTGAATCCGTGCAGGGAAAGCTCCAGGGCCTTGCGTGGCATCAACCGGCCTACCCACACCAGTTCCAGCGTTGGGTGCGGAGCACGGCAGATCGGGTCCGACGGAATAAAATGCTGCCCCACCCCGCCAAACTCCTTTTCAACCCGCTCGGTCCGGCCGAGGGCGTGAATCATCCGGCGCGTGTCTTCATTCCAGGCCAGCACATACTCGGCCTGCCGTACCGACTCATAGCAGCCGGGGTTGAACCGAAGCATGAGGCTGCTTACCCAGGACCGCATTTTCTCCTTGCGCCAGTACTCTTTAAAATAGTGACGCATGGATTCGGGTGCTTCCTGCCCCCCACCGACCGGCCCGTAGATGAACGGCCGCTTCAGTTTGTACAGAAAGCTGCCCAGTTGCAGGCTGGTATAACTCACGTGATGAATCAGATCAAACGTATGCGTTTCGCTGAGCCGGAATGCCACTTTCATGGTAGACCACTGCCAGTACAGATAATGAAAATACATACCCAGCAATCCCCACCCGTACGCTTTATCGATCCACTGCGGCACGGTGACGTACACAAAGGTCAGGTTGGGGTGCGGAAACTGCTGTAATTTCTTCTCGATCTCCGCTTTGCCAATCGTTCTGGTCAGGCACCAGACTTTATATCCCTGTTTACTGATTAAGGATGAATAATGCCAACCGTTACCCTCTTCTGATCCCCGGTCCGGGATGCAGGCATAGGCGGATACTAAAACTTTTTTCATAACGCGAGGAGTTAGGGCATTCAGGTTCGCAAATAGTGGGCACTGGTAATCAAGCATTTGTAATCAAACTGGGTTGTTTATCAGCATGTTTGCGTTTTAGCTGATCAGCCAGCAGCAGGGCATGAGCCACAATCGTCAGCGTTGGATTGGCATGTCCACCGGTCGGAAAAACCGATGAGCCAGCCACGTATAAATTGGCCAGTCCGTATACCTTCGACCACCGGTCCACAACGCCGGTTTCCGGATTGTCAGACATCCGGGTCGTGCCGATATGGTGCGAGGATGAATTAAAAGCTTCGATTCGTTTCCGCAGATATTGTCTCAGGCCTGGTTCGTTGTAACGTATTTCGCCTAAGTTCTTTTCTATAAACTTCTCGGCAAACAGCGTATGCGACCTGACGATGGATTCCAGGTCAGCCTCAAGAAACGCTAACTTCGCTTCAGCCCGGGGTATACCAAAAGCGTCTTTTTGTGACTCAGACAAACAAATTCGGCTCTCGCGGTTGGGTGCCTGCTCAGCTTGAAAATAAAGTCCCCAGTAGTCATTCCGTTTAGATGGCAGCAGGAACGGTAACCGCCGTTTGGCAATCCGCTGCATCCCCAGTTTGATGAGGTCAGGTATCTCGAAAAACCCGTTTTTTACAATATTAACAGCATGTTCTTTCAGGGCCGGTAATACCAATTTTGTTTTGTTCACAGCCCGGCTGACCGACTTTTGTGTCAGGATCGACAGCACAGACTTGGCGACAAACCGCGAGGAGAACAATACGTCCCGGTGTCCATTATCACTGTTGGCGTGGTAGAGAAAAAATATGTTGTTCAGTAGTTGATGGGCCTCCTGAACGGGCTCGGGAAACCACCAGCGTCGACGGCAGTATACCCCCCCACTATCCCGCTCAAAGTCGGCCATCAATTTCTTCTTATCATATAGTTTAACTTCGGCATAAATGCCGCTAAAGTGGACCATATAGTATCTGCCTACATTATCGTACTGATTACCAAGCCCATTAGGAAAACGGTTATTAGTAGAGGTCAGCAGCAGACGGGCATTCTCAATACCGCCGGTAGCCAGTACAAAGTCACGGGCGGTGACGGACAAGGCCATCCCCCCCATAGATACGCTGACCTGACTGACAGTTGTGTCATCTTCTTCTGTCAGGATCGAGAGCACGTGAGCGTCCATCATCACCCGGATGTTCTGGCTGTTTTCCAGCGCAGCCCGGTACGTTTTGCCGAAATGAACGGGTGGGCTCCACCGCTCCAGTGGGTACGAAATTAACTCCTCCGAATCCAGCCCTTCCAGTATTTCCCGATTACTGTCGGGGAAGGCTTTTTGGGCGTCGAACTCAAAACGGCCAATCTGACACAGGTCTGCGGCTTTATAATAATACGGAAGTAAATCCTCGAAAGAGATAGGCCAGCCACTGTCTGGTACCCACGAACGGGTCTTAAAATCAATGGGCTCGAATGGAATACAGCGTCCGCCCCAGGCTGACGAAGTGCCGCCAAACTGACGTCGGCGGTTCTCTTCCAGCGACTCGTGTGAGCCGGTAGGCCATACACTACCCCGGTACAAGTCCTGGTTTGAAATGGTTTCCTGCCATCCTCCGCCTGTCAGCATAATTACGCTCAGCGGTAAGCCATCCAGACTAAGGGCCAGTGATATAGCCGCCGGGCCACTACCAACAATACAAACATCTGCCGTCAGCTCCTCTCCAGCGTGAAACGTGTTTTTCGTGACGATCATGACAGCAGTTGGTTGAGCACCGGCAGGGCCGACGATAAGCTGGATACGTAGCGCACCGACTCGATATTGTGCGCCAGATGAGCCGGATTGCTGGTTCCGAAAAGCACGGCGGTAGCCTTTTTCTCCGCCAGGACCGAGGCAATCAGGAACTGTGCGAGCGACATGTCGGACAGGCCCTTCAACTGGCGGATGGTATCAGCCTGCTGCGCAAAGGGTTGTTGCAGCGATTTGTAAGATTGCAGCACCTGATTGGCGATAACCGGAATCCGGTGGGCCCGGCAAATCTCGACAATAGCATTCTCGCTTCGCCAGGCAACCGATGTTTGCACCAGTTGTACCTGACCGCTGCGGATACCTTCCTCCACCACCCGGTAGTCGTTGGTAGACACACCGGTGTACCGCGCCAGTCCCCGCTGCCGGATCGTAGCCAGGCCGTCCCAGGAGTCCGAATCGGCAATATCATCCCAGTTCGGCTCGTGCAACAGCAACGCATCAACGGCTTCTACACTCAATCGTTTCGTACTTTTCTGAACGCTGTCGATCAGGTAAGCCGCCGTGTAATTGTTCCGGGCACCCGCCCGCTGCTTCAGTTTCTTACCGATCTGGTTCAGGGGCGACAGCCAGCCGGGTGTATGCACGCAGGGCAAACCCGCTTTGGTTACCACAAAAAACGGGTAACCCGTTGTTTTCAGGCATTTGGCAATGAGCCGCTCCGAATCGCCGGAGCCGTAGAAATCGGCGGTATCAATCAGGTTTACGCCCTGTTCGGTGGCAATCTTTAGAAAAGCGGTAAACGCATCGGGCGACATCCGGCTTCCCAGCGATGCGGCCCGGCTGGTGCCAATTCCTACCTGCGACAGTTGATCTAAAGAAATCATACCTTTTCACTATTTACGTTGAGTACATGCGGCAAGCTGTCAGCCATCTATCCGCGTTTTATGCCTACTGGTTCATCAATCACCTCCCCCAGTACGGCCGGGTAGATTTCGTCGATGAATTGGCGAATTTTATTTTCCCATAGCTGCGACTGGGCGAAGGCATAGCCCGCCTGCCCCATCGCCAGCCGCTCGTTGGGGTGAGCATACATCCACTCGATGGCCCGCGCCAGGTCCGACACCACCTGTTCTTCGGCAGTCACCGCGATCCGAAGGCCGGTTTTCTCGTTCACTAATTCAGCCTGCCCGTGCAGGTCCAGCGTCACCACCGGCAGCGAATAGGCCATTGCCTCTAGCAACTGGTGCGGGCAGGAGTCGCGCAGGCTGGTGAAAAAGAACACGTCCGACTGCTCGTAGTAGTCCTTCACGGCCTGGTAGGATACGTGCCCGACCCAGTTAACCCGGTTCTGGACACCATACCGTTCGATGTAGTGCGGCACCTGGTCGGCCATTTCGCCCTTGCCGCCCACGATAGTGAGCGTGATGGAGATGGCCGGATCAACGGCACCCAGGGCCTGAATGGTTAGCTCCAGGGCTTTACGGGGCAGTAACCGGCCCGTCCACAGGAGTTTCAGCGTGTTGTCGGGGTAGTGTTCAACGGGCTTTTCCGGTAAGAACGACGGGCTTAACCCGGCATCCCAGATCCGGTCGATGGGCAGTTTGGGCCGCAGTTTCCGGGCCAGCTTAAAGGTATCCAGATTGGTAACGACCAGCCGGTCGGCGGTCTGTACCGATTTATAAAAGCCGGGGTTGACATACTGCAAAATAGTGCTGACCCAGTCGCGCATCCACTCGCGCGACCAGTACGCCCCGAAGTAGCGTTTCAGGACTTTGGGCGCGTGCTGCCCGCCACCCACCGGCCCAAAAATGAAGGGTTTACGGAGTTTGTACAGAAAGCTGCCCAGCTGAATGCTGCCGTAGGTGACGTGATGCACGAGATCGAACCGGTGCGTCTGATCCAGTTTCAGGGCCAGTTTCAGGGCGCTCCACTGCCAGTACAGGTAGTGAAAATACATTCCGATCAGGTTGGAATCACAGAATTTATCCACCCATTGAGGCAGGAGCACGTAATGAACCCGCAAGTTTGGAAATGCCCCCTTTGCCAGAATTGGCTCAATGGTTGCCCTGCCATCCTTTTTTGTCATGCAGTGCACCTCCAGATCGTTCTGGCTCAGCGTAGTGGCATAGGTCCATCCCGTCCCTTCTTCAGAGCCGTGATTTGGCAGGCAGGCATAAGCGGACAACAGGACTTTTCTCATGGATCAGAGCGGTTTCATCAATCTGGCCTTTCGCAGCACAAAACCCGCGCATATCCGGGCCACATCGAAGCAGAAGTAAACAACCTTCGTCTTGGAATGGGCAATGGCAAAATTATACCGAACCCTGAGGTTCGTCGGCGATTTGATCGATGTGAAGCCGTCGATAAACTGCTTCAGCGTAATCTTTTTCTCTACCTGAATACCGGTAGCCGCCGTATATTCATACACTAAGCTGGCCACATTGACAATCAGCCGGTACCCTGCTTTCCGCGCCCGCACCGAAAACTCGATGTCGGACATGTAGTGAATGTAGTTTTTAGAATCATACAGCCCTACTTTCTCAAAAACGGCCATTGGAATCAGCGTACCCCGGCCAGGCAGCGACTGCGACTCTACGTACTTTGTCCGGTTTACCAGTTCGCGGTAGTTGTAATGGTAGTCTTCGGCCAGGTGCCGCCCACCCGCCGTATAGAGTTCAAAGGCCGCCCCGGCGTATTCCAGCTTTTCGGGGTTGTCGTTGTCCACACTCGGCGAACCAATCAGGCAGGGTTTGTACAGGTCATGCGCGTCGAGCATGGTTTGCAGGTAGTTCGGCTCCACGCGGGTATCGTCGTTCAGCGTCAGCACGAAGTTCTCCTGCCCCTTATCCTGATGCTCCTGCGCGTAGCGGACACCCCAGTTCGTAGCCTCGGTCCACCACAGGTTGCCATCGCCCTTCAGCAATACCACATCCGGGAATTCCCGGTAAATCAGTTCATCGGTACCATCTGTCGACCCATCGTCTACCACAATGATTTGAAAATTCCGGTAGGTCTGCGCGGCTAAACACGCCAGGCACTGCCGGGTATAGTCTTTACGGTTATGGACGGGTATAACAATGCTAATCATGGGTTTGTGTGGTTTTATAAACAGTTAATGTGTTGGTTGTTTCGTCATCCTCCAGCTCAGTATAGTCTTCATAATCAAGGTCGTACTGAGGGGGAGACTGAAAGGCGTAATACATGCCGAGGCCCACAAAGCCCCAGTAAAAGACGGGCAGCTGGTAGGAAACGGCGTAGACCAGACCGCTGACGATAAAGCCGAACAGGACGGTCTGCTCGGTTGAAAATGTGGCGTTCCGGCGGTACATCATCAGCAGTGTGCCGAGGATGATCAGCAGGTTGAGCGCCAGCCCGGCCGCACCGTAGTTGTACAGCATGTCGATGTACTGCGAGTGGATAATGGTGCCTTTGGTCGGAAAATCTTCATTCTCCATAATCTCACCCCGGTCGTAGCCCTCATAGCGCCAGCCCAGAATGGGTTTATCGGGAATCTGACTCAGGTAGTACTCCGACTGCTCCAACCGCCAGCTACCGGTATTGTCTTCTTTTGGATCGAGGATACCGCTGATACTCTCGACCAGGCCATTGATTTTGTTCTCTGGCAGCATGCCCAGCAATGGCATCAGGGCAATGGTAAGCACGATGAACGTAGCCACCGTACGACCCAGCGGAAAGCCACCCGACAGTTTGCCCATCAGCGACAGCCCGGCGACGACCCCAATCACCACTACAGCCGCAGAAATAACCGACCGGTGCAGCAGTACGACGATCAGCACAAAGGTGAACAGCATCAGGAGCAGGTCTATTATCCGACGCTCCTTGAAATAGGTCACCATGTAATACAGGAACGGAATGATTAAATACAGCGCTTCGTTGGAGGTTACGCTGCGGGTTTCGGAGGTGAGATTATAGGTAAAAATCTGCCCCAGAAGCAACTGATTGATGATATAGAAGGCGAAGATAAGGTAAACGGCGTATTGTATTTTTAATTCCCCGGCCTGCGTGGCGGCCACAAAAGCCAGCAACGCCAGCCCACAGTAGGCAAAGCGTTTGATGACAAAATACGAATAAACGAACTGGCCGTATTCGTGTTTGGATTCGAGGAGCAGGCCAATTACGCCCATCACTACCAGCCATGCTACCACCTTATACAGGGGTGGAAACCGAAAATAGAAAACAATAAGCGAGAGAATACCGACCAGGGTGATACCACTCACCACTTTATCGAGTAGTGGATGCAGCGAATTCCCCCCGTAGACCAGGGCGCTCACCCCAAACAGGAGGGTGAACAGCAGAAAGCGATAGATCCAGTTAATCATAATGCATTTAGTGTTTATAAACGCCGACCAATTAGCCGACAGACAGGCACTTTACAAACCCAGTCTCAAGCCGCTACCAGTGGGATACGGGTATGCCTGGTGACGGGACCGGTTATGGACTGGTAAAAAACCAGGTGTTTGGCAATCATCGCGTCAATGCTAAATCGCTCTCTGGCGAAGGATTGTTGTATCGCAGCCAGACGATGCCGGTCGTCGGCATTTCGGTAGCTAAGAATGGCATCGGCCAGCTCATTCGGTGTCGTCTGAATGGGTAGCAGGCCAGCCTGGTACCGATCAAATTGCTCGGGTATTCCGCCCGTTGCCAGCGCCAGAACGGGTGTTCCTAAAGCAATAGCTTCCGTAATGCTATAGCCCCATGATTCATTCACTGCGGTATGCACATACAGCGATGCCCGCTGTAGGTAGGCAGGCACATTGGTCTGAAACCCCTCGAAGCTGACAACGTTCGTCAGATTCCGCTGGCGGGTCATGGCTTCCAGCTCTGCCCGTTGGGGACCGTCTCCAATCAGCCAGAACGTAACATCAGTAATGCCGCGTTGACGCAGCAAATCGGCCGTCTGGATCAGTAACTGCTGGTTTTTACGCGCTTCAAGGGTGCCAATATTCGCGACAGTGAACCGATCTTCTTCCCGCCGGTTCTGTTCAGATGGAAACGATACCCCATTGTGAATCACCTCGCAACGTACACCTTCCGGCCTCAAAAAAGCCGATGTCCGCTTAATATAATCTGATACGGTAATGAACGCATCGGGTTGTTTGAACAGAAACTGGTACCAGGCCAGAAATTGGCGATTAGTCCAATCGCTGAGGGTGTACACCGATTTGAATTCCGTCAGTGGATCGTCGTTGAAGTGGCACGTAACCACCACAGGTACCCGCCTGCCGAGCGCGATGGTAGCGGCAGCAGCCGAAGTAACATCCTGCGCATGAACAATGTCATAGTCTGCCCGGTGGGCTCGTACAGCGGACCAGATACTGATAAAGTTTTCGATCTCAAGCCATATCACCCGACCGTTCAAACCAAATAATGGGGCCAGCCGACGCAGCGCACCCAGTACTTTTTTTAACACTACTGGTACATCTTCCGGCGTTAACAGCCGCACCGTATCAACCTGATCGGCCAAATGAGCCAACAGACGATTGTAGTGAGCCGTCACCCCCGTTTTGGAGGATGGCGTAGCTGACGAAACAAGTAACACCCGCATAAGCATGTAATTTAATAATGACGCGCTGTGGTTGTTATTTATTCAATAACCGGTATAGACGAACAGTCAAGATGTGGTTCGGCTTCTTACGAAAATTATTGAACAGACTATCTAATGCGGCTTCGCTGTAAATCAGAAAATTATACATTCGATTAGTCCGTTTAGCTACAGCCTGCGCCATCGTTTCCTTCAGCGACCAGCTCATGAAAACCATCAAGCCGTATTTGTTGCCGTGAATATTCTGGAACACACGGCGCTGATTCCGAACGGCGTAGTACTGTTTCCAGGCCCCAGGCCAGGGTATACCATTACGGTCGAAAGAAGGTGGGTGGTAGAAAATGCTGGAAGGCACCGTTACCACCGGGAATCCCATTTTCTGGGCGCGGGTCATGTACTCGACCTCGTCTCCCCAGATAAATAACTTCTTATCAGGTAGGCCAATGGCTCTAACCACGTCTGAACTGATGAGTGTACCGTTGAAAAAGAAGGCTACGCCGTAGACCAGATCGAACTGGGCCATATCGGCTACTTTCCGGTACGACCGGTTAGGCCGATCCACGAAAAATGCCAGTTCGCTATGGTCCTGGTTACTGACCGAGACTGAATTTTTGATGCAGGGGCCAATGTTGGGCGCATTCATGAGCTTTTCGAGTGCATCCGGGGCCGCCAGACAATCGTCGTCCATGCACCAAAGCCAGTCGTGGCCCTCTTTGTAAGCCACATCAATACCGGTGGCAAAGCCGCCCGCTCCGCCGAGGTTCGCCTGCCGAACCACCGACAGGCCCGGCTGTTCGGCCAGCCACGTATCGGTTCCGTCGGTGCTGCCGTTGTCGATCACAATAATGGCATTCAGCATCCGCGACTGCTGGCGCAGGCTTTCTATGCATTTTTGTAAATCGGCAAGCCGGTTATAGGTCACCACGACGGCGGCTACAGTTTCCATGTTCGTTATTTAAATAATGTGGTAAGTCTGTTTTTGCTGAAAGCAACCGCTTCGCGCAGACGTTCTATTTTTATAACCTGTACTCCGTTATAGCGGAGATAGCCATACATACTTAAAGTAATAAATACTTCGGCACTTACCCAGGCACCGGCCGCGCCGACGTAACCGAGTTGCTTGATCATTAATACATTGAGCAGCAAACCAATTACAGAACCAAGGGCCGTGATGACGAAGAACGCCCGGTCCATGCGCAGGTTCAGCATCGTGTGCATGCCCATCAGGTTACTCAGGCCGATGGTGATCGGCAGCAGCGATACAATGCGCAGTACCAGAATGGCATCCTCAAACTTATGGCCATAGAACAGGGTGATAAACACCGGGGCAATAATCCACAAGCCTGCCGAAACAATCAGCATTAGAATGGCTAGGGGAAAAAACGTAGTCTGTACTACCTTGAGCCCCTGTTCCCTACCCTGCCCAAACGCATTGGCGACAATCGGAAAAAACGCCTGATTGAGCGCCAGTCCGACAAACGCCCGCGCGATGCTTTCCAGCCGGGTGCCCGCCGAGAAAATCCCCACGTTGTATGGGGTAGTCAGTAACCCCAGTAACAAGGTAGCCGACCCTGCATAGAGCGTAATCATCACCGACGAGAAAAACAGCGTACTGTCTTCCCGAAACCGAATCTTCATATCCGCCACCGATGGCAGGTGAAACGACACCCGAAACCGGCGCATAGCCACTACTAAGGCTACAACACTCACCAGCACCTGTGCCACACTCACCGACAGATTCTGATATATGTAATCATCAGGCTGACGGATAAACAGAAACACCGATAGCGTAAACAGTACCTTCACCAGCAGGTTAAATACCGCCACCCGGCTCAGGTCTTCCATGGCCTGAAAGAGCCATATTGGAAATAATACAATGCCCACGCAACTCATGTACGTGCAGACATGCAACCAGAGATGTGCTTTAAACACCGGATTAAAGAATGAAATACCGCAGAATATAACCGTCGACAACCCAAATAGAAGGGCTTTGCCGGTTAGCACCTGACTGAATACCTGATTTACTAACTGCTTATTAGACCGGTTGGCGGCAATGGCTCGCACGGCCGCCATCTCGAATCCGTAATTAATCAGCAGCGTAAAATATGCTACATAAGCCAGCGAGAAGTTAAGCAGTCCCAGCCGCTCCGGTCCAATGATGCGTACTACGTAGGGTACCGTCAGTAGTGGCAGCAGCATATTGGCCACATGGACACTGAAGAGCGAAGCAACGTTGATGGCAAATCGCTTCATCACCGACTTCGACAGGGCCGCCCGTGGTTCCGCTACTGGATTCTCACTAATCATGTTGGTTTGTCAATTAACAGCGTGTCGGCCCGCAGATTAGTCCGTGGCCACGCCAAAATAAACGTACTCCAGTGGCTCCGGTCCGGTTGCTTCCAGCCGATGCTTTACCCCGGCCGGAATACGCACAAACACGTCCGGCCCTAATGTGATTGTCTGATCACCAACGAAATACAAGCCTTCGCCTTTCAGGAAGAAAAAACACTCTTCCATCGTTGCATGGGCGTGCAGATCGCAGTAGTCCGTGCTGGAGAATGTACCGTAGGCGACCTGAGTTATGGCCGTTGGCGTATCAGCGTGGCGCAGAAACACCCGCTTCGAGCCTTGAAAGTGAGCGGTAAGCTCGCTTTCAAGATCGGTGAGGGTAGCGGTAATTTTTTCCATCAGGCTTCTACCTGCTCTTCAACCCGGCTATGGATCTGTTCCGAAATCCAGTCGAAGGTTTTCTCAACGCCCTTACGCAGCGGAGTCGAGGGTGCCCAGCCTAGTTTTTCTTTGATCAGCTTGTTATCCGAGTTGCGGCCCCGGACGCCCAGTGGACCCGGAATATTATTGATCGTCAGTGCTTTGCCCGAGATGTCGATTACCATTTTGGCGAAATCATTCAGCGAAATCATCTCTTCGGAACCGATGTTGACCGGCCCCGTAAACTCTGACTGCATCAACCGCCGTATGCCTTCTACACACTCGTCAACGATCAGGAACGAACGGGTCTGCTTGCCGTCACCCCATACTTCAATGGCATCACCATCTTCGGCCATCGCCACTTTACGGCACATGGCTGCGGGTGCTTTCTCGCGGCCACCATCCCACGTACCCTGGGGACCAAAAATGTTATGGAAACGGGCAATGCGGGCTTCGATGCCGTGGTTTTTCTGATAGGCCAGAAACAGCCGCTCCGAAAACAGTTTCTCCCAACCGTATTCGCTGTCGGGGTTAGCCGGGTAGGCCGAATCTTCCGAACATTTTGGGTTGTCGGGGTCCATCTGGTTATGCTCGGGGTACATACAGGCCGACGACGAATAGAAAATCCGCTTCACACCCTTGTTTTTTGCCGCTTCGAGCACATTCAGATTACAAAGCACCGAGTTGTGCATGATAGCCGCATCGTTGGTGCCCGTGAACACAAAACCAGCACCGCCCATGTCGGCGGCTAACTGATAAATTTCGTCCAGATCCGAGGTGATAACCTCATCGGCTACGTTCGGGTCCCGTAAATCACCGATGATGAATTCATCGGAGTTATCATTATCGTATTCGTTATACTTCACATCAACGCCACGAACCCAATACCCTTCCGATTTGAGCCGGTTTACCAGGTGACCGCCAATAAAGCCGCCAGCGCCACATACAAGTGCTTTTTTCATAATTCTGTTTGATGTTTAACGGATGAGAAGATTTCTTTTAAGTTGAGTAAAATGAACAGCGGCACGATCTCAAGGTACCGCCGGTACAGACGCTTCGGTTCGGCCATGAGCCGGAACAGCCATTCTAACGACACATTCTGCATCCAGCCGGGAGCCTGCGCCACCCGGTCGGTATGAAAATCGAAGGCAGCCCCCACCGTCACGATAAAGTTGACGTTGACCCACTGGGCCAGCCGTTTGGCGAAGCGCTCCTGTTTGGGCGTACTCAGTCCGATCCAGACGACATGCGCACCCGACCGGTTAATGGTGTCCGCCAGGGCTTTAAACTCATCGTCGGACATCTCGCGGAAAGGCGGGCAGAACGTTCCGACCACCCGCCGGTTGTTGAATTTGCGGGCAACGGCGGCTTTCAGTTCGTCAGCCACCCCTTCCTGACCTCCACATAAAAAATGGTTGATGTTGGCGTCGGCGCTGGTTTCGAACACCTGTTTGAAAAAATCAGGGCCGTAGCAGCGGGTCATGCGTTTGGCTCCTTTCAGACGCCCCACCCAAACCCCCGGCATGCCATCGGGCAGGTTCCAGTGGAACGAGTCCAGCACCGATTTAAACTCCGGCTCTTTAAAGGCGGTTACCAGTCCGTGGGCACCGGTGGCGCTTACGCACTTACTGGTTCGGGGATAAGCGGGCCGACACTGATCGACCAGTTCCTGCACGGCAGCGTCTAATCCCGCATCGTACAGGCTGACTTGTAAGACTTTCGTCATAGCGTTGATTGTTGATGCGTTTTTACCAGGCGTTTTTGTTTCCCTTTACAGCTGCCTGCACCGTCCAGAGGCAGATTTTCGCGTCGAGCAGGGGTGACTGACGACGGATGTACAGGTGGTCGTACTGCACGCGGTGTTTCATTTTATTGTACTCTTCGGTTTCGCCCCGCGCGCCCCGGGCCTGCGCCAGACCCGTAATACCAGGCTTCACTTTGTAACGGTCTTTGTAACCGGGCATGCTGTTCCAGTACTGTGCATCCAGCGGAATGGGGTGCGGACGCGGCCCGACAACGCTCATGTTGCCAGCCAGCACGTTCAGAAACTGTGGCATTTCATCCATATTCGTTTTGCGCAGAATGCGGCCGATGCGGGTCACCCGCTGATCGTTCCGGGTCGCCTGTTTAAAAGCGGCATCACGCTCGTAGGTCATGGTCCGAAACTTCAGGCAGCGGAACGGTTTACCATTGCGGCCGGTACGCATTTGTACAAACAATACCGGTCCTGGTGACGTCAATTTAATCAATAGGGCAAGTAGAGGTACAAGCCAAATAAGAATGGACATGGTTACTATACTGGCAACGAGTAAATCAAACGCACGCTTTTTAAGATCATCGAGCAAAGCTCGCCGGCTGGCCGAACGCTGTGTAACGTCCTGATCCAGGTAAAGTTGTATAGTCTCTCGATTGGGGTATGCTTGCATGGCTATCACCATTTATGGGGTAGAAAGAGTCGCTGCGAACCTGCAGACCATTGGCTGCGGCTGTTCGATGTCGAGCTGCTATCGGTACGAGTAACTGTTTTTGTATTTACTGTTAAAGCGGTAGGCTTCGCTGGTGCCGCCTACGGCGTTAAGAATGATACGCAGGTTGTTGAAGCTCTGCTCCTGTTGCAGCGTATCCAGTGTTTTGAGGCACTGTTTAGGCGTAACACCATGCCGGACCACATACAGGGTGGTATCTGCCAGCGGGGCAATAACCTGAGCATCGGTGACAATACCAACCGGGGGAGCGTCGATGATGACGTAGCTAAATTGCTCACGCAGGGCCTGAATCAGCTTTTTCAGGTACGGGCCGCTCAGCAACTCAGAAGGGTCCGGGGGCAGGGGGCCGCTGGGGATGATAAAATAGTTGGGATAGCCGGGAACGGGTTTCAGAATTTCATCTAAAGTAGCCTCGCCGTTCAGGTAGGTACTGATACCAACGCTGTTATCGACATCAAATACCTGGTGCAGCCGGGGCATCCGCATATCCATTTCCAGAATTACGGTGGGCTGCTTCAGCATGGCCAGACTGGCACCCAGATTCAGGGAGATAAAGGATTTGCCTTCGCCACTGATACTGGAGGTAAACAGAACCACCTGGCTGTCTTCGGTTTCGCCCTTGCCAATGTTCAGGCTGGTCCGAATTGTCCGAATCTGTTCGGCAATCATCGTCCGACTTTGTGGCGCTACCACCATAACATCCCGGCGACGCTTGTTCATTACTTCGCCCAGGATCGGTACCTGTGTCATGCCTTCCACATCGGCCCGGCGTACAACCCGCGTATTCAAGGCGTTTCTACCGGCAACGCCCGCCGTTGGCAGCAACAGGCCAATCAGGGCGAAAAGCGAATAAATCACCATGGCCACCGGCTTTATGGGACCGGCGCTGCTCTCAGCGGCATCAATCGTGCGGCTGTCAGCAATGGCGGCAGCGAACGAAACGGCCATTTCTTCCCGCTTCTGGAGCAGGTACGTATACAGACTGTTTTTGATCTGCTGCTGCCGGTTGATGTCCATCAGCGAACGTTCCTGCTTCGGAATCGCCCGGATCATGCCTTCCATCTCCTTGTTCTTGGTCACATACTGCTCCTTTGAACTGGTCAGCATGGTCTTCATCGACTGGATATTCCGGCTGATATTGCTGCGTGTGGCTTTGATCTGGTTCTCGGTTGTTTGCAGCAGTGGGTTTTCATTGGACGTGGTCTGAACCAGTTCATCACGTTTGAGTTCCAGTTGTGCCAGTTTATCAATCTGACTCAGCAGCACCTGATCGTTCAGCCCGACCGTTGCCGGGGTACTGCCCCGCTTGTCGGACTGATCGTTTACGAACTTCTGCAAATCGTTCAGAGCGGCCAGTTGAATGTTCACCTGGTTGAGTTGCGCGTCGTTCTGCTGCGTGGTCTGTAAAAAGGACTGCGACTGCGCGCTCAGGTCCGTAATCCCCTGCGCGGACTTGTAATCTTCTACATTGCGTTCAACGGCAGCCAGTTCACCGGAAACCATGTGCAGCCGGTCTTCGACGAATTGGAGCGTATTGGCAGCGACCTTGTTTTTATCGACAATGGCGGCCTGATTGTATTCTTTAATGAGATTGTTCAGAATGGCTTCCCCCTTCTGCGGAACGGCATCTTCGAGCGTGAGGTGAATCACCGTCGACGTTTTGCTGGTCGGTTCGGCCTTCAGATTACCTAAGTAACTGTTTACGGCGGCCGACTTAGGCATCGCCTGTACAAACAGCGAAGCCGTCGTGTCGTTCACCGGTCTGCGGGTCAGCACCCGGAGTTTACCGTAGGGTGTCTGGATATTCTGGTTCAGCGGATACGCCTGCCCATTAATGCGAACCATCTGGTTTTTGGCGAAGGTCAGTTCCAGTGGCTTCTTATACAGGTTTTCCGTTCCGCTTTCGATCAGCAGCACCACCGGCGACTCTAAGTAGATTTCGCGTTTGCCGAAACGGGTCTGCCGGAAGTATTTGGTTTCTAAGTGAAGGCTTTCAACAACCCGCCCCATCAGGGTAGACGAGCGCAGCACCTCGAGTTCGTTCTCAACCACTTTTTTGGGTGAGTAGGTCTCGAGTTCTTTCAGCGGGTTAGTTTGGCTGTTGCCTTTCTTTTCATCCTGCAGCATCAGGCTGGCCTGAATGCGGTAGATGGGTTGCTTGTAGAGCATGTACGCATAGGCACCGGCGAGGGCAAGGGCAAGCGATAATACGTACAGGGGCCATCTCCGCAGGTACGGTAACAGATGCGTCCTCACATCAGCCTGACCCGGTTCAATAACCTGATATGGGACGTAGGAATGGGCAGATTTTGCAGCCATGTTAAAGTTAAGATAACGTTGATCTATAAAAAGTAATCGTCATTTATCGACCAGGCGGTTACCCATCCGGTCGTTCCGTTAATCAGCGCCGTGTTGCAATAATGGCGGCCAGCGAGAGTATACTGATCACAATAGGTGCTAACTGATAGGTCCGGTCCACGCTCACAGCCCTGGCTTTACCGGGCTCTACATACACGATGTCGTTGGGGTGGAGCGAGTAGTAGGGCGAACGAAAGGCGGTTCGCTGAGTCATGTCAATCCGGGTAAAGACTCGTTTGTTGCCTTCTTCACGGATAACCAGCACGTTGTCGCGCCGTCCGTAGATGGTCAAATCACCAGCCAGCCCCAATGCCTCAGGAATTGTAATCCGTTCATTGGGGATTGTAAACAGGGCAGGCCGGGCCACTTCCCCCAGCACCGAAATCCGGAAATTCAGATTTCGTACGTTAACAGTAGGCTCTTTCAAATAGGCTTTCAGTTTTCGGCTAATCAGGTCGCTGGCCTGGTCGTTGGTCTGTCCCACCACGTCTATCTGGCCCACCAGGGGTAATTTTATGGTTCCGTCCTCCGCCACTAAATAGCCAGAGGTGCGGGCAAGCGGATTGGCCGTGCCCCCCGTTGCCGGTGAGTTATCGGCGACCGATACCGGATTAAAAAAGGCAGACGCTTCGGCGTTCAGACTACTCACCTGAACCGACAGGAGATCCCCCCGCTTGATAGTTGGTGAGTATGCCTGTGGTATAGCAATTGTGTCTTCACCGGCGGCTGTCTTTTGGAAATAAGCCAATTTTTTGGATTGACTGCATCCTGTCAGGACAGCCATCAGCGCGACAATGATCAGGCAACTGAACCGGATATTTACAGGTACATTTTCTCTATCGTTCGCCATTTTAGTGTTTACAATCATTCTCAAGATAATGGGTGGGGTTACCAACTGTATTTTATGATTCATCAGGCTCTTTTCAGTAACGAGGCATTTTTCATTCCAGACCATTATATACGTAAGAATGTCACATAATTGATCTTGTCATAAAATATTTTTGACTGTTAAGGAAGTATGGAACTAAGTTACACCTCATTAAACCATTCTAATATCAATCTTATGAGGTAAACATTCACTATCAATTCGGTTCATTTAAAATTGTAAGGGTGATGAAGGATAACATCATTTTACCAACATAAAAGCAATTGATTTCACCGTCATTTAACACCTCTGCTGGTATTCTGTTTGAAATATATACCGGTCTTTTTAATTTACGTAATGACATGATTCAACGGTACAAGTATTATTTTAACTTATAAACTTTTCTTTGATATAATAACAAAAAAAAGTAACTTACAACTTGCCTACTAACTAATATTGTTACAAGAAAATTTAATAATTTTAATGTTTTTTATAAAAAAATAAAGGAATTCCCGGTAGAAAAGAACTTTGTAAGTTAGCAGGTAGACTTTGTATAATTATTCTTTTCATCTGTATAATCATACTATTTGTGTAAAATACATGCATCTTATTTTATTTAAAAAATTACCTATTCTACCACTTTAAATTTCAACAAACTCATACACAAGTATACTTTGTTTACTAGAGCAAATTTTTCTTTAATTAAATGTAAAAAATTAAACTACGTATGAAGATTTTTTTTCAATACACAATTTACTTTGAAAATCAGAGGTTTTCACAAATAAGTATGTAACAGGTCAGCCTGCTTCAATTAATTCATATGCATCTTTACTACATATTATGAAGATGGTTACTTTATTAAAAGGCCTTTAAAACCAATGGTGTCAGTTGCTGCGCACCGTTTAATTAAACAATTGATGCAAGTAGATGGTATAGTTTAATTTTTTAATAGTCCGGTGCAAATTACAGCTTGATTTCATCTTCGTAAATAGGTCCAACTGCACGTGTAAAAAGCTCTCTTAACGATGCATAGACCTTTCATCAAAACGGACTTCATCGAATCGGAAAATACCCGAATCAATGAAGTCCGCCTGGTCAACCGGTTATGTAACGATTATAACGTAATGGGTACCCCGTACTTATCGTAATTATTCGAGAATCGGTATGTAGCGCCGTTACCAGCGCCAATTATACTACCCGTACTACGTACCAGCGTATTATTAACAAACACATTATTGGTCGAGGCCGACCCATTGACGATAATGATCAGCCAGCCGTTCATCACTCCTTCGTTACTGATGTAGTTACTGGTGAAGTTCAGATTGCCGACGTCGTTGACCTGAATCACCTTATTCTCGGTAGTACTGATAAATTTATTGCTGATAAACTGAGCGTTGGTGGTAGCCCCCGACAGGTCCAGCAAACCAGTCATCTGAAGATAATTGGCTTCCACGAGCATGTTGTAGCCATTACGAACCGACCATTTACCCGTACAGACGCCTACCGTTGTGTTCCCGTAAACGTGCAGCCCGTTGGTACTGATGGTGCCGTCGCCGTCGTTTTCCCAGTTACCGGCAAACAGATCGGTAAACTGACCCTCAAACCGGTTATTGGCCAGACGGGCGTTGTGCAGCCAGCCCGCAAACTCAACGCCGTAGGTAGGGCAGTTTTTCAGGTAGTTGTCGCTCACATCCACAATATCGAAGGAACCCGCTACCGATACGCCGAATCCGCAGTTCTCGAAATGGTTGCGGTTGCACTGAATGTTTTTACCCAGATACTTAACGGGCAGGCGCTGAGCCAGAAACTCCGCCCCCATTCGGGCACCGGTTACGGTGTTGTTCTGCACGACAACATTGTCCGTTGTCTTGCCCGGCTGTACTTTCAGGAAAAACCAGTTTACGTTGGCCGTAGCTGATGTATGCTGACTCTGGCAATTCTGAACCGTCAGGTTGTGGACCGATGGTCCGTCGATGGTAATCGGCCCGTATGACCCCTCCACGTGCGCCGTCGACGCCATCACCCAGTTTAGCCCGTCGATGGTGACGTTCTGTAGATCCTGCTCCAGCCAGAAGTTCTGAAACGAGATGTAGGTATCACCCGTGAGCCGGATGGTTACCTTGCCCGGGTTGCCTTTAATGGTCACGTTGCTCCGCAAAATCACCTTCGTGAGCTGCGTGTAGTTGCCATCTGGAATGACCACCATATCCGATGAGTTTACAGCGTTCTGCAATTCGGGACCAATGTCAGAATCGGACGTAGACACATCAAACCAGGCGGCATTGGCGGCTCCGGCAAACAACCGCTTGTACCGCTCCCCGGAAGCCGTTACTAGGGTTAGGCCCGTATTATCGACCGTATGCCGATCGGAGGAATCGAGCACAAAAACGCCGTTTTTATCCGCATCGGTCAGGTAAATACTGTCGGGCAGGGCACCTGTTCGGGCCGACCGCAGTTGCGCCATCGTGAGTTGTTTCAGGGCGGTGATGGAGGTGGCTGAGGTGGTTGGCTCAGGAGCAATGCCGGACCGGGTACAATTGCTGGTGAACGCCAGGATGGCTATGGCACATCCTGCTGGTAGAAAAGAGGACAATTTCATTGATAGACAGTTGTTGCTTCTTTCCTAACTGCTGACTAAAATATTTATTATATGGACTAAAATCTTTCTTAATGGGTATTTTCAATCTGTTGCCTTGCCAATAAGCAGCCTGTACACAATGCTGGTTACAGCTATCCGTTGGCAGTGAGTTGCTTAACTATGACGTAACACCTGTCTTTTAAGGAGGTCATCAAGCCTACACCCGTCTTCACTTGTCTGCGATATGCTGCAATTTTAATGCAGCGTCCGGCTACGCTAAATTGTTGCAGTGGTGCTCTGAATAGTCAGGAGTTGCATAAGAACGGAGGTGTCGTACCAAAAACAGCCCGTCGGAATCGTTGGTAAAGCGATTCCGACGGGCTGTTTTTGTGGGAATTAATTTACCGGTCAGGGCAGCGCGTTACCGGCTTCGTCGTAGTTTTTAGACGCGGTATAGGTACCACCCGCCAGGCCATCAATGTATTTACCGTTCCGGCCCTTGATAATTTTGTTATCGCTGAGCGAATTATTCACCGAAGCCGTGCCGTAGGAGATGAAGGTTGCCTGATTCTCGGGACAGTTTTTATTCGAGATTGTATTGCCCGTAAAGGTATTATTGGGCGAATTGTCGCAAATAATGGCTTTGTTGGAGGTACTCTCGATGGTATTACCAACAAACACGCCCCCCTTAGTCCCGTGGGCCAGTTCGAGCATCCCGGTCATGGAAAACGTGTTGCGGTTGAAGGCGACCGTGCCGCCATTGAAGAGCTGAATGCCACCGGTACAAACACCTACCGTAGTATTCTCAGAGATCACCATGCCCCCGGTTATCGACCCGTTCCCATTACCGTCGTTTGACCCGGCCAGAAATTTATCGAAGACGCCTTCAAACTTATTCTTGGTAATGGTTACGTTCCGGGCAGCTCCGGCTATTTCTAAACCAAAATAGCTACAATTTTTCAGGTAATTGTTCGTCACCATCTCGCCATCCATCGGGCCGGATAATGAAATACCAAAGTAGCAGTCGTGGAAATAATTACCGCTGACCGTGATGTTGGTACCCGCGTAGATACCGATGTTGTCGTGATTAAAGATCTCACACCCCATCCGCTTAGCCTGCACGGTATTATTCTTGACCAGCAGGTTTGTAGCGGTTTTCCCCGCCTGAATCTTCACCGTTAGCCAGTTAGTGCTGTCTTTGGCGGCCTGATCGGTGCTGTTGCAGTTCTGTACCGTCAGGTTGTTCACGGTCGGGCCATCAATGTAAATGGTGCCGAACGTACCCGTTTGCCGGGAGGTCACATTCCAGGAAAGCCCGTCGATGATCACGTTTTCGAGGGGCAGAATCGCGTTGGCGGCCGTGCTGATCGAAATAAGTGAAACATACGTTTCGGGCAGTGTAATGATCACCTTACCGGGATTACCCTGAATGGTGACGCCACTTCTAAGTTTCACCGAGGTGCGCTGCGTGTAGGTTCCGTCGGGAATGGTCACCTGATCGACCGCATTCACGGCTGCCTGCAGGGCCGGACCAATATCCGTAGCCGATGTTTCTACACCAAACCAGCGGGCGTTGGCCACTCCGGTAAAATCGCGTTTGTAGCGTCGCCCTTTGGCTGTCACTAAGGTAAGGCCCGTATCGTCGGGTGTGCTGCGGTCAGCGGGCACCAGATCGAACACACCTTCTTTACCGGGGTCCGTAATCCGAACACTGCTCGGTATGGTATGCGCCGTCAGACTACGCAGTTGAGCAATACTGAGGGTATCCTGTTTTTCTACCACGACCTCAGGCACGACGTCGTCCTGTTTACAATACGTCGCCCCGCAGAGGGTAAACAGCAGGAAGCTGTAACGAATTAATGGAGACCAGTTCATAAGGTTGTAGCTATCTGTGAGAACACTAATTATCAAAACACCAGCGCACCGCAGGCCACACCCATAACGGGCGTGGTGCGATGCGTATGCCTACCCGCAGGGCTATATCAGCGCATGCCTGCGTACGTTTTTAATTTGTTGAAAATCCGGGTCGCCACACTGTACCGTCGTAATGTTTCGCGGTGATAATACGGCGTTGTTTCTACCCGGCCCGCCAGCGTGAAGACCCGGTTTGTACCACTGTCCAGCTCTGTTTTGTAGCGGTTATAGATGTTGGTATGAGTAGCCTCTTCTCCAAAGCCAATATTCTGCACTTTCGATAGGGTCGGGTATACACTCAGGCCATTGGCTTTAAACCGGTTGTAACAAAAGCGAATATCCCAGGCATCAGCCCGGCCCTCCATCTGATCGCGTAACATACCAACCAAGTCCGAGCCGCCCTGCATAAAGGCTTTCTGCTGCTTCCGGTCCTTCTCAAAAGCCGGATAATCGGTCATGTCCCAGTCGATGGATTGCCAGCGGTCCCGCCAGGTTGCCCACCCCCAGGGGCTGTGACGGGGAATGAAATAGGTATCAGATGCGTAATCGGCCGGGCGCTGAAACGGAAACGTATAGCCCGAAATAGAGTAGATGTTGGGATTGTCTTTGTACTGCCGCAGGCACTGATTCATGTAATCCAGAAAATTCGGAGACGTTACAATGTCGTCCTCTACCACAATAGCGGTCGGAAAGCGGTCGAGCACGTAGGAAATACCCCGGATAATGGAGTCAGCGCAGCCAATGTTGGTCGTGGCATAATCGCGGTAGATGTTACGGAAGCCGGTAGCGCCGTCGAGCACAGCCTGTACTTCGGCTACTTTGGGTGCATCTTCGGGCCGTTTGGGGGCGTCAACAAAGATGTACAGGTCACTTTCCGGAGCCAGATAATTTGCCTGCAGGGCCTCGAGGGTTGCTTTCAGTTCGCGGGGCCGTTTGTAGGCGAACAACAGTACGGGAGCATTCATAGTTGAGCTGTAACGTATAGAAAAATGGTTCAGAAGTGCATCAGAGCCAACCGGATAACCGGAATGATCGGACAAGTGTTCGGGCCGTGCAGAGGGCAACGGCTACGACCGGACTGATTAAAAAAGCGGTCGAAGATTTTAACGAAGCGAACCGGGTATAGGAGGAATTCTGGTTAAACCTACGTACAGAACACGAACGAATCAACATCATTCGTATAAACCTATCGTACGTTCCAACCCGCTCGGAAATATCCGTAAATAAGGACAATTTCTGTTGCCAGAATACCATACCGCTCTCTTTCGCCCCTGCTGACAGCACTACCGGGCAGACCAGTCCGGCTTCGGGGTGAGCAGCCGGAAGGTGCAGGATGTCTCACCTGCCAACGGCTCACCCTGTACCTGTTTTCAGATCGGTAGCCCCAATCGGGTTGCCGTGTACGCCAGGCGACTGCGGGAAACGGGCAGCACCTGTCCATCTGTTAATTCCACCCAGCCGGCCCGGCTTCGTTTTTGTTTAAACTCCTGTATGTAGGCCGGGTTTACAATCGCAGAGCGATGCACCCGTATAAAATTCAGACGCGACTCGAACCACCGTAGTGGCTGGGTAATCAGGGAATATCCACCATCCTGGTAATGCACTCGGGTATAATTGGCGTCGCCTTCCAGCCATACGATCGATTGTACGGATACGGGCTGGCGCAGACCTGGAAACTGAATAGTAAGCATATAGAAGTAATAGATGATACTGCAACTATATACGGCCCCGAATCCTGTTCGGTTTTCTGCTTACCAATAACCGTTTCCCCAGCCTTACCGCCCTGTGCCTTCCGGCTGAGGGTGATATCATATCCTCCCCGGGTGTTGATACGTACAGTAATTTTATACCATTAATAAGTCTTTTTCTGCTGATTCTTCGTACATCTCTATAGCTAAACGGTTATATATGTAGTTGATAAACGAATCAGTATTTTTTGATTTATACAGGCACCCTCTTCTTTATACTTAACCGGCCCGCGCTATCCGGTTCGGTTAACTAATCCGCACATTGTATGCCTACTCAATCGACATCTGATATACCTGTATCCCGTTCAGCTGAACATCCTGACAATACGAAGCCTGTCGATACAGGTACCGACCGCAACCATACTTCTGAAACGTCCCTTGTTCCGCAGGTGCCTACGGTCAGCACGAATGTTACGTCGCTGAATTTCGACACAACGGCTCCCGGTCAGATCTCGTTTTTGATTATGCGCCTGTCGCAGCAACATGCCACAACGCCGGTTAACCTGTCGACCGACGCACCCGGGCTGTTTCAGTTTGCCAGTGATGGTCGGCCGAACTTCGCACCAACGCTGACACTGACACCGGCCGAAACCGGAACGTATGTACATGTACGTTATGCACCGGTAAAGTCGGGGTATCATACCGGGCAGTTGTTTATCGAATCCCCCTACGCCAGTTTAACGGTGGAGTTGACGGGTCGTAGCAACGGGCTGGTACCTGCCCTGCGCCGGGTTGCCGCAACGGACCCCTTGCTGACAGACTCCCCGCTTTTGCCCGCCCGGCGCTGGCTTGGTATTGCAACGGTGCTGCTTGTCGGGGGGCTGGTTTATGGAGGCTATGCCTACCGCTGCACCCTGTTTCCGGCCCTGTGCCAGACAGACGCGGTTACGGTTCCGGAACGGACACCTGCCCGGCTACCCTCGGCAGAACCAATGGTCACCCGGACCAAGGCCACCCCGAAGGCGGCTGGCAACCGGCCCGTCGCGAAGCCGGAACGCAGCCGTATGGAACAACAACCGGCCGACCCGGCGGAGGAACGCGTAACCAGGCAGGCAGACAAGCGCCTGTCTACGCGCGCCCCTTTGACTCAGGCACCAACGGGGCCGGTTACGTCGGGCAGCGATCGGTCGGAAACGTCATCAGAACGCCCGGCTCAGGTTCGCCGACCCAACGAGCGGGTGAGTACTCCGGCACCGACCGAAGCGAAACGGCGGCAACCCATTCCTTCTTCGCCCCAGGCCACGGAAGAAAGTGAACTGGAACGGGAATTGAACAAAAAAATACCCAGACAATAAAACCAACACATCAATTAACACCTAACAATTCGCCTATGAAACGCTTCTTTACCCTGCTACTGCTACTTGGCTTCTGGCATCACTCAGGCATGGCACAGAAGGCCACCAGCATTGTGCAGGCCATTCATTATATCAAGTTAGCGAATACTCTACGCGAAGTCGACAAATCCGAAGAGTCCATTAGCCTGTTACAGAGAGCCTTACCTACCGTTCAGGGAAAACACGCGTACTGGGAAGCGGTGGCCAACGAACTCATGGGCCTGTCGTACAATGACCTGAATGACCACGTAAATGCCCTGCGCTATTTACAGGTGGCCCGCAGTCAGTACGCCAAACTGAAGTACGTAGCCAGTGGCTGGGCCGTCAACGAAGTTATTCGCGATATCTCTGGCAAGAACGTATACGCCGGGATTCAGATCGGGGCCACCGACATTAAACTGGCTATCTTCAAAACCAAGTACGAAAGCGAATTCTACGAAAAAGATATTAAATCGGTCATCGACATACCCGGTGCTCCGCTGGTAGCCGATGCCTCTAAAACGTTCCGGGTCGGGCAGGATGCCCTCAAGACATGCTTAGACTCGATTCGCCGGTACGACATTCCCGGTGAGCGGATTTTTGTGGTGCTTAGTCAGGAAGCCAATGAAGGCTTGGCCCGGTCGCCGGAAAACAAAAAGCGGTTGTACGATCAGTTATCGAGTGCTCTGCCGGGCGGCAACATTCGGATCGACACCACCCTGACGCCCAACCGCGAAGCCGAACTCTTTACCGTCGGTTCCATTCCCCGTAAGGTATGGCCAACCACGTCCGCCCTCGAGGTAGGTACTGCCAGTACAATAGGCGGCTATTTCGACGATAAAAAAGCCTTCCATGCCATAAATGTACCCGTCGGGATTAACACGCTGGTAAGCCGGATCGACGGCAAACGATCATCCGGTATGGACGCCTACCGGCGCGATGCGCAGCGGATCATCAAAGCCGTTGCCGACTCGGCACTGGCTCCTAAGTTTTCGACCGGCAACCGGGGAATTCAGCAGCGCCGGACAGTTGGACTGGGGGGTGATATTGCCCTCGCGCTGGTGACGTATTTGCACCCGGACAAGGCGGAGACTGCTGCCGTAGCCATTACGGCCGACGATGTTGACCAGTTTAAGCGGCTGGCCCTGAACGACTACAAAGCTCTTACGCAGCCGGACCTGAAATCAATTGCCGATCCGGCAGTACGCAGCAAAGTCGATAAGGACATTACGGCTCTTCAGAATAAATTCAACGAGAAGCAACTGATTGCGGGTGCGCTTTGGTTGGAATCTATTATGAAAACATATGCCAGTTCGGGTACGCCCAAGCGGTTTGTCTTTATTCGGGATGCCGACATTGGCTGGGTAACGGGTAAGTTCCTGGAAACCATCAATTACGAGTACGAGTCGACCATTGCCAAGGGTGCTCTCTACACCCGGTAAGTGCCAGCATGAATTGATCTGACTATGTGACGACATCCCCGGGTATTGGTCTGTTTAAGGCTAATGGCGGGGATGTCGTCATTCATAAACCAATCGCCTGTCGAACGATAACTAAACCATCCGGTTTTGGATGACGTGTTGTTACTACCCGTCGCCCTAATGGTCTCTTGTAGCTTATCCCATTGGATAGATGGATAGGTAGATCGGCAACAGATGGCTCTTTCATATTTATATGCGTGCCAGCGCACTCAATCGCAACGATTCTTTTCAACTTCATCAGATGTTTACCGCTAAAGCAGGTTCTGGGTGGCAATGGCTCATCAATTGCGGACTGGTACTGCTACTTCATTATTCCGGACAAAGCCTGGCGCAGACTACTTACTACGTAGCCGCCATTGGCAGCGATATTAACAACGGACAATCACCCAATACGCCCTTTCAGAGCCTGGCGCAGGTGAGTCGGCTTACGCTGCAACCCGGCGACAGCATTCGGTTCCGGCGGGGCGATACTTTCCGGGGCAGCTTAGTGATTCGCCAGTCCGGCCTTATAGGTCGGCCCATCGTGATCGATGGCTATGGCACCGGCAGTAAACCCGTACTGGCCGGTTCGGTACCCGTTACCAACTGGGTGAACGTGGGTGGTAACATCTGGCAGGCAGCCTGTTCGGCCTGTGGCGACCGGGTTACGGGCGTTTACCGCAACGAAACGGCCCTGCCAATCGGTCGTTACCCCAATCCGGACGCACCTAACCGGGGTGTCCTGACGGTGCAGTCCCACACAGGCAGCACGCAACTCACGAGTCAGCAACCGTTACTCACCGACTGGACGGGGGGCGAAGTAGTAGCGCAGGCCACCCAATGGATTATCGACCGGGCACCCATTATCCGGCAAAGCGATAATACGCTCACGCTGAATAACCCGTCGACGTACTCGTTGGCGGATTCCCGCTGGTACTTTATTCAGAACCACCCGGCCACCCTCGATCAGGCGGGTGAGTGGTATTATAACCCGGCGACCAAAACCATCCGGCTCTACGACGCCGAGGGCAATCCCAATACGCAGACGCTGACCGCTACGGTCTACGGCCGGGGTGTCGACTTGAGCAATCGCTCGTTCATTACCCTGCGTAATCTCCACATCACCCAGACGCTGACCGAGAGTTTCTACGCGGCCAATGCATCCAATGTGACGCTGACCAACAATGATTTCATCAATTCCGGCGAAGATGGAGTGACCTTCACCGGGTCGGGCAGTAGCATACTGGTCGAGAACAACCGCATCCAGACGATCAATAACAACGGTTTCTGGATTGAGGGGTACAGCAACGTAACCCTGCGGGGCAACACAATCCGGGGCATCGGCGCGGTGGCAGGCCGGGGCAAGGGGGGCGACGGGCAGTATAACGGGCTGCATTCACTCTCGAACCAGACCACCCTGATCGAAAATAACGTGGTGGACAGCGTTGGTTATAATGGCATCAGCCTGTCTTATTCGAGCAACACCACGCTGCAGCGCAACCGGGTATCCAATTTCTGTTTAGTCAAAAGTGATGGTGGCGGTATTTACCTCTGGAACCGGAACAAACGGCCCATTACCAATACGCACCTGATCTCAAACATCGTCTACAACGGCATTGGTACGCCGGACGGTACATCGGGGCTACTGGTGGGAGCCAACGGAATTTTTCTGGATGAGTGCCTCGAAAACGTCGAGCTGACCAATAATTCGGTGTTTGACTGCCACGGCTACGGTATTTATCTGCATGCCGTCAGCGGTATTACGGTTACCGGCAACACCAGTATCAACAACAGTTTCAGCCAGTTTACGCTGTACGATAACGGGGGCTACTGCCAGATACGGTCCAATATAATCCGGCAGAACGTGTTTCTGACCAGCACGCCTTCGGACTTTGTGGCAGTCTATGCATCCTATACCAACGACCTGAACCAATACGGCACCTTCGCCGGTAACCATTATATCCGCCCGTTTGCCGACGCCTTCAAAATCCGGGCCGTGTATAATGGCAACATTGGCAGCGACCTCACCCTGGCGCAGTGGCAGCTTCAGTCCGGTCAGGACCGTCAGTCAACCGACAGTCCAATTACATATAATCAGCATCAGTTAAAAAGCCTGATTGGTACACCCCGCCTTGTCAGCACCTTTGCCAGCACCACCGAAAGCTGGTCTACCTGGAGTTCGCAGAATAACGGGCAGGCAATTTGGGACAATACCAACCGGTTAGACGGTGGCAGCCTGCGGTTGTCATTCCCGACGGTATCGAAAGAAACCAGTTCCTATATGCTGATAACCAAGGATATGGGAACCGTTACCCGCAATAAAAGCTACCTGCTGCGGTTCGATGCCGTTGCGTCGGGGGATACCCGGCTTCAGGTCTTTATCCGGCAGCAGGATGCCCCCTTCCAGGATCTGGATCAGCGATTTGACCTGCTGGTTGGCCCGGCGCGCAAGAGTTACGAACTGGCATTTACGGCCTCCGCCGACGAAGCCAAAGCCCTGCTGGCCTATCAGGTGGAAGAAAACGGTCAGTCCCTCTACCTCGATAACATCCGCCTGCAGGAAGCGGCTATCACGCGGGTGAACCCGGATGAGTGCATTCGGTTTGCCTACAATCCTACCGCTAAAGACACAACGCTCGTGCTGAATGGCAGTTATCGGGATGTCAATAATCACGCGCACAACCGGTCTATTGTAGTGGCTGCGTTTTCGTCCATTGTGCTGCTGCGCGATACGTCGGCCTTAGTTGATGTAAGCCTTTCGCTGCAAACGAGCAAAAAACTACTCAAAACAGGAACGGCTACGACAATCACCCTCCGGCTGCATAATGACAAACCGTCAACCATACCCCATCCCCAGCGGGTAGACTGGACCTGCCAGTTGCCGACGAACCTGACAGTCGTTAACCCGGTGGGTTTTACCCTGCAAAACGGCCTGCTGACGGGCACCGCTTACCGGTTCACAACCGATACCACGTTCCTGTTTGAGGTTAAACCGACGGCAGCGGGCACGTACCGCTTGTCGGCGCAGGTGTCGGCAACCACCTACGGGGACCCGGACAGCAACCCCGATTCGGGCACGACCGACGGCGAAGATGATGCGGCTACGGTGGTGTTTCAGACCAGCATTCTGAATGTAGGTACGCCCGCAGTGCCCGGTCCCGGCCCGAAACCGCTGGCCAACCAGCCCCGCACGACCCCGGTGACTACGGCGGCCATTACACCGCTTGAGCGGGCACGCATCGACCAGAGCAGCCCGGAAAGCACCCTGCTCAATGGAGCGGATTTAAGCCTGCGCATGGTTTTCGGGAATCGGACGCCCGCCCTGAACGATCTGATCAGTTGTACGCTGACGATTGGGAATGAAGGGCCGGTTGCGGCCGGACAGGTTGAGGTGCAGAACCAGCTTCCGGCGGGACTACGGTTCAGCAGCGGCAGCGGCTGGGTAGTCAGCGGCAATCTGCTGACCATTAGCCTGACCAATTTACCCGCCGGAACCGTGCTTAGTGTTTCGTTTCTGGCGCAGGTTGTGGCCAGTGGCTATTGGGTGAATCAGGCGCAGATTTCGGCCTGCGATAAACCCGACCCGGATTCGGTGGTGGGCAACGGGTTCACCAACGGCGAAGACGATCAGGCACAAGCCGATTTCCGAACGCGATAATGTTTCTTAACCGCCAAGGCGCTGAGGGAAGGCGCAAAGGCCAAAGGCCGCAGAGAAAAGCTTCGTGACCTTTGCGCTTTACCTCCGCGCCTTGGCGGTTAACCTCTTACAGATACTTCACCAAAAATTTCAGCAAACCGGCGATACGGTTCGTATAGGGCGGATACAACATTTTCATGGTGCCGAACTGCCGCTCCATCGTACCCCGCATGTTGGAGTATTCCTGAAAGCTGAAGAATCCGTTCGACTTACCAATGCCACTATTATTTACTCCGCCAAACGGCATTTCGGGGTCGTTAAACTGGAGCATCACGTCGTTCACAACCGTATCTCCGGCCGTTGTCCGCTCCATAAAATAGCGGATGTTCTGCCGGTTTCGGCTGTGAATGTACAACGCCAGCGGCTTCTCGCGCTGACGGATACGCCGAATAGCCTCGTCTTTATCGGTATAGGTTTGCAGGGGCAGCACCGGCCCGAAAATCTCGTCCTGCATGATCTGCATGGTATCGGTCACGTTTTCGAGCAGGGTTGGTTCGATGAAATTCTCCGACTCAGCCATTTGCCCGCCTACACTGACAGTAGCACCCTGACCAACGGCCTCTTCCACCAACGACCGTACCCGCTCGAAATGCCGCCGGTTCACCATCCGGCAGTACGAGTCCGAGGCCTGAATTCCCCTGCCATTGGGGTTATACATTTTCTGTAAGGCACCCTGAAACGCCAGCACAAACTGCGGCTTTACCGATTCATGAATCAACAAATAATCCGGGGCAATGCAGGTTTGGCCGTTGTTAACGCCTTTGCCCCAGGCCAGTTGCTCGGCGGCCTGCTGAATATCAGCCGTTTCATCGACGATGCAGGGCGATTTACCCCCCAGTTCAAGCGTTACTGAGGTAAGGTGTTTGGCGGCTGCGGCCATCACGATCTTGCCCACCGCCGGACTTCCGGTGAAGAATATGTGATTAAAGGGCAGTTCAAGCAGGGCCGTCGAAACGGTGGCATCACCGGCAAAAACCGCTACTTCTTCGGGCGGGAACAGATCGGCCACCAACTGCTGAATGACACGGGTGGTGTTGGGCGTCAGCTCCGACGGTTTCACCATAACCACATTCCCGGCCGCGATAGCCGACATCAGGGGTTTGATGCAAAGAATAAACGGGTAATTCCAGGGGGCAATCACCAGTACATTGCCTTTTGGCTCGTAGCGAACGTGGCTGCGCATCCCGGTCAGATTCATCGGCGTAGGCACCCGCTGGGGTTTCATCCACTGCGCCAGGTGCTTGATAGTATGCTTAATTTCCCCGTTCAGACCGTACAGCTCCGTCAGCACCACTTCGGAAGCGGGCTTGCGAAAATCGTCGTACATGGCCTGTTTGATAGCCGCTTCGTGGGCAGTAATCCAGGATTGAATTCGTTTCAGTCGCTCAATTCGTTCTTTAGCAGTCGTAAGTGCCATAACCGGTGCGTGTTGCCGCTGCCGGTCGAAAATGGTTTTGTAGTCCGCCGAAGCAATGGGTGCCGGTGCAAGCGTGTTCATGAGCAAGGAAAGTAAGGTAATCGAACAAATATACCCCTATAAAGTACAATTCTATGATAGAATTTACTCATTTCCTTTTTTCGTGAAAACTGTTTTACTTTAGCTAAAATTTTTGGCTAAACCCTGCACCCAAATGAGCCTCGTCAGCAATAATATAAAATACCTCCGCAAATTAAATGGCCTGACGCAGGAGCAGTTTGCCCGACGTATCGGCATAAAGCGCTCGTTATTAGGGGCTTATGAAGAAGCACGCGCTAATCCGAATTACAACAACTTAGTGTCAATGGCCAAGGCCTTCAATACGACCGTTGATATTTTGCTAAAGCAGGATCTCCAGCGTATTCGCCACACACCGGAATTAAACCTGCCGTTACAGAACATTGGGCATCCCATTTCGCGTGAAAACATGGCCGCTCCCTCCTTTTCCGAAGCCGATACGCCCCTGCTGCGGAACCGGCCCGACGGTGAGCCGACGGAACGGATTATCCGGTCGCCTGTTATCCGCGACCCAATGTTACCCAACAGCCCTGGCGATCTGCCGGAAAACGATACCCTGCAACCCCAGCCCTTAGCGTCCGTCCTGGAAAAATATTATCGGGAGCCGTCGCTTCGGGAGCCGGTGCTCCGGGAACCTCCCCGCCGGGAAGCCGTTCCGCAGCCCACACCCCCGGCACCTGAACGCGTTGCAGCTCCCCCACGGCCTGTAGAACGTAGTGCGGCTAAACCCCTGATCCGGGCCGTGTCCCAGCGGATTGTTCCCCGGCCCGTTTCCCTGACCAACGGGGTTACGTTCCCGGATTTTACGCCCAGTGCCACGCCCCCCCGGCCAGAGCAGCCAACCCGGACCAATGCCGCCCAGCCGGTAACGCCCTCACCCACGTTCAATAACGTATACGAACAAAGCGTTCCTAACCGGACCAGCCGGGAAGAACACACCACACAGCCCGCCATTCCGCTCGTGCAGCAGTTTCAGTCTGGCGAATATCAGCAACGGTATCAGCAGCCGGACTACCTGAGTCGCCTGCCCACGCTTCGGCTGCCTACGCTACCCGCCGGACACTACCGGGCTTTTGAAGCCGATACCGACTTCACTCTGCCGGGTGCTCTGCTCATCGGCCAGTTTGTCCGCAACTGGTTCGACATTGCCGATGGTCGACTTTATGTGCTGCTGATTCAGGGACAGGGACCAACCTGCCGCCGTATTTTTAATCAGGTTAAGATTAAAGGGACCCTCTTACTCACCGCCGACAAACCAGCGGTGCCGAGTCGAGAAATCGCTCTGAAAGATGTACTGGAAGTCTGGGAAGTTAAAGCGTTTGTAAGTCAGCAACTCCCCGAGCCCAGCCCCAACCTGGAGCGGCTTCGTCAGCTCACTGATGAGCTACGCTACGAGGTGGAGCGGCTAAAATGAGTTATAGTTTGTGGTTTATACTTCACCGGCTGATAACAGCTCCGGCGGCTGTCACAAACTACGAACCACGAATTACAACTAGTTATAATCTTGCTCGAAGTCAATAAAATTACCAAGGTCTTTGCTGGACTGCCAGCCGTTAAAAACGTTTCCTTTACGCTGGAGGCAGGCCGGATCATGGGCCTTGTTGGGGCGAGTGGATCGGGCAAAAGTACGCTGCTGAGTTTACTGGCGGGTCTTTCCGATGCCGACTCCGGGCAGGTCCAGTTGGCGGGCGAACGCATACCGGGACCATCCGAAGTGCTCATTCCCGGCCGACCCGATATTCAACTGGTGCATCAGGAGTATCAGCTGATACCCAATGTCTCCATCCGCGAGAACATTGCCTACGCTCTACGTTATTACGAGGCTGTATATCAAGCTTTTCGGGTTGATGAATTGCTGCGACTCTGCCGGCTCGAAGCCGTACAGCATCGTTTGCCCAAACAGGTCAGCGGGGGCGAAAAACAACGTACAGCCATTGCCAGAGCGGTAGCTCTTAAACCGGCAGTGCTGCTATTAGATGAGCCGTTCAGCCACCTCGACCTGCCCAACCGAACGCTCATTCGCGATATGCTGCTCGACCTGGTGGAGACCGACCGGACGGCGTGTCTGTTCGTTACCCACGATGCGACGGACGCCCTGTCTATTGCCCATACGCTGGGCGTACTGCAAAGTGGCCAGTTGCTCCAGTTAGCCCGACCTATCGACGTATACCGCCGGCCACTTACTGCCTACGTTGCCCGGCTGACGGGTGCTGCCAACATTCTGAAAGCCAAACACCTGGTAACCCTGGGGTTGGCAACGCCTATGCACCCCAATGCAACCTGCTGCATCCGACCTGAACAGATTCAGTATGTAGAGACGGCCGGGATAACCCCAGCCGAACCATCGGCCGCTGGCATCCCGGCCGTAATACGAACCGTGTTTTTTCGGGGAAGCTATTATGAGATTGAGGCTGATGTATCGCGCTATATCAGGCTGACCGTTCTGACGAACCGCGACGATTTACAGCCGGGGCAGCCGATTAGCCTTACCATCGCACCCGAAGCCATCTGGTGGCTTCGGGGCTGACTATAACAGGGCAGCCCCAAACACCCCGGCACTATCACCCAGTTTAGGCCGTAGAAACGGCGTATGGATTACGCCCTTATTAAAGATATATTTCTTCGCCCGTTCGACCCCTTCGGTGTACAGCAGATCAACGTTGCCGACGCCACCACCCAGCACAATCGCGTCCGGGTCGAGCACGTTGATGATTTCTGAAATAGCCCGGCCAAAGTATTCCAGCAGTCGTTCGATGGTCTGACTGGCCAGTGGGTCGGTGCCGGCATAATGCCGGGCAACAATATCTTTCATGGTCAGCGCCTGCCCGCTGATCTCCTGGTAATACCGTTGCAGCGCGGGACCGGAAATCACCTGTTCGGTACACCCCCGTTTGCCGCAGTAGCAGGCATGGCCGTTCTCTTCCAGTATGTTGTGCCCCCATTCGCCCCCGATGCCGTGCAGGCCACCCAGCACAAACGAGGCCCCGTCTCGCCCTTTCACCACCACGCCACCGCCTACGCCCGTACCCATAATGACCCCAAAAACGGACTGATAGGCAGGCACCTTATCGGGTACGATGCCCATTGTAGCCTCTGCCAGAGCAAAGCAGTTGGCATCGTTCATAATTTCGACAGGTACGCCGAGCCGCTCTGTCAGCGCCTGTTGCAGCGGCTGACCATTCAGTACAGTGGTATTGCAGTTTTTCATCGTCTGCGTCGCCGGATCAAGGGTACCGGGCGTGCCGAATCCGATCTTGTCAGGCTGATACCCGGTTTGAGCTTTTAGCTGGTCAATGAGCCGGACAATCTGATCGACAATGTGGTTATAGCCTTTATTGGCCTCGGTATCAAGCCGCTGCCGGATTACAACAGCTTCGGGCGACGGAGCCGAGAGTACGACGCCCTCTATTTTGGTACCGCCCAGATCAATGCCCCAGTAAGTTTGCATGAATTACGCGCTAAGAGTGTATGATTTACGACCTGCGATTTACGACCTTTGGCCCTTAATTCGTAGAACAAACCGCATAAATTACCATCCGTCATGCTAACGCCCGGCCAGAAAGCCCCCGACTTTACACTCGTCAACTCCGACAAAAAAGAAGTTTCGCTCACCGATTTCAACAACAACCTGATCGTGTTGTTCTTCCCCCTCGCGTTCACCAGCGTCTGCACCGCCGAACTTTGCGAAATGCGGGATAACATCGCTACCTACGCCGACCTGAATGCCGATGTTGTTGCTATTTCGGTCGATTCACCCTTCACGCTGGACAAGTTCAAAGCCGAGCAGCACCTTCCCTTCGATCTGCTGTCCGATTTCAACAAAGAAGCCTCAACGGCGTATGATTCGCTGTACGACACCTTTGCCTTTGGCATGAAGGGCGTCAGCAAGCGGTCAGCATTTGTGGTCGACCGCAACAAAACGATTCAGTACGCTGAAGTGCTGGACAACGCCGGTGACGTCCCCAACTTCACCGCCATTCAGGAAACCCTGACAAAGATCAACTAAACCGTTCGTAGTTTGTGGTTTGTAGTTAACTCATCAATTACCCGCTACCTACCAATCATAAACTACAAACCTATTTCATGTCCTGGTACACGAATTTTTTTCACGGGCTACCGCAGGCGGCCTGGAAAGCCGCCCAGACTGATGACCAGACGCGGCTCGACCTTGAATGGCTGGTTGAGATGCTGGATTTTGGGCCCGACGACCACCTGCTGGATATTTTCTGTGGCTATGGCCGTCACGCCCTGCCCATTGCCCGGATGGGCTGCTCCGTTACCGGCGTTGATATTTCGGACGAGTATATTACTGAATTACTGACGGCTGCTCAGGAGGAGAATCTGCCCGTCGAAGCCGTTTGCGGTGATTTCCTGACCGTACCAATTACGGGTCCCTTCGAGGCTGCGTATTGTCTGGGCAATAGTTTCAGTTTCTTTCCCCGCCCTCAGATGCTGGTCTTTTTGCAGCGCATTGCCGGGTTGCTGGCAACCGGCGGGCGGCTACTGGTTCATACGAGCATGGTGGCCGAATCGCTCCTGCCCGACTATCAGGAACGCAGTTGGCTGACCGTTGCCGACGGGTTTTATTTTCTGATGGAAAACGAATACGATCCGCTCGAAAGCCGCATCGACTCACACCTGACTTATATTCAGGACGGGAAAACTGAAACCCGGCTGGCTCAGCATTACATCTACACAGTCAGCGAATTACGGGGATTATTCTACGAGGCCGGTTTCACGTTACCAGCCTGCCTGGGCGATATTGACGGACGTGGGTATGAGCTGGGAGATGCCGATTTATGGCTACTTGCTGAACGGCGTAATTAACCGCTTGGTCAACATAGCCGCTTAAAATAGCGGTAAAAGTTATGAAAATAGTACCATACGATAAATATGAATTAACGACGGGGTTTCTGTAAAATTGGGCTTAACGATTTAATTATTCCAAGAACATTGGTATGTCAGTTGGATTGTACCAAGCTAACTAACTACCTTTCAGTTAGATTAACACCGTTAACCAGAAACTTAACTGATGGAAACGCTCGAACGGAAACCCCGTAACCGCGAACAGACTCGTTCCGGTATCGTTCTGACAGCCAAAGACATTGCCCGGCGGGAAGGATGGCAAGCCGTCTCGATCCGAAAAATAGCTGACGCCATTGAGTACAGCGCGCCCATTGTCTACGAATATTTCGACAGTAAAGACGTTCTGCTGGCCGAAATCCGCAATGAAGGTTTTCGATTTCTCCGTGATGAGTACGAACGAATTCAGAAACTCTACCGCGACCCCGAGAAAAGACTCTACGAAATATCGCTTATCCAGTGGGACTTCGCCTTCCGTCAGTCCGAGATGTATCAGGTAATGTATAACCTTGATGGCGCTTTCTGTGCCACATCGATTCATCAGTCGGGTGAGATGGAAGCCGTTAGCGCCATTGTCCGCGAAATCATTTTCTCGTTCATCCCCAAATCGAAGGAGAGCATTCAGCGGTTGTACTTTGAGTGGTGGTCGCTGTCGCACGGGATGATTGTGCTCGCCATGATGCTGAAAGAACAACAGTCGCTCGAACAATCGGAACAGGTATACCGCGAGGCCGTTCGGCGGTTTGTGCGTAACCTGCGGTAAAGACAGTGTAAGCAGGAAGTAGTAAGTCAGTTAGTATGCCCCGCATTATCTACGTCTACGACGCCCTCTGCGGCTGGTGTTACGGCTTCAGCGACGTGATGCAGCGTTTCTACCACGAGCATACGGATACGCTCGACTTTACGGTCCTGAGTGGTGGCATGATGACCGGCGACCGCCCCATACCCATCGCCGAATCCATGGCGTATATTGAGGAAGCGTATAAAGTAGTCGAAGCCCGCACCGGCGTTGAATTTGGGCAGGCCTACTTAGATAACATTCTCAAACCTGGCACCTATATCGCCAATTCTGAAACGCCGGGCATGGCCATGACGCTGTTTAAAACGGCGCAGACCGGCCGGGAAGTTGAGTTTGCCGGTACCTTGCAAAACGCGCTTTGCCGGGATGGAATCGACCTGAATGTAGCGGCCAACTACGGTCCGCTGGTGGAGCGATACGGCCTGAATTCCGATGAATTTGTCAATCACCTCACCGACCCGGCCATCCGGGAACAGACATTAGCCGAGTTTGCCCTGGTAGCTCAGTTCGGTATCAACGGCTTTCCGTCAGTCATCGTCGAAAACGGCGACAATCTCTACCTCGTCGCAAGGGGCTACGTTCCCTACGATACTCTGGCCGGGAACGTGAGCCGGGCGCTGCAAGGTTAATAAGTGGCTGCGCCCAAGTCAGTAAGTCGGACAGTCAGTAGGTGGTAAATGGCGAAGCACTTACTGACTTACCAACTTACTGACTCACAACCCAAATAGCCCGTCAATCGACAGGTAGCGTTCGCCGGTATCGTAGCAGAACGTCAGGATGCGGCTCCCCTGCGGAAGTTCGGGCAACTTTTTGGCGACAGCCGCCAGCGATGCGCCCGATGAAATACCGATAAAAGTACCCTCCTCCCGGGCCGAACGACGGGTCATTTCATAAGCCTCCTCTTTACTGACGGCAATGGTTCCGTCCAATACACTCGTATGGAGGTTCTGGGGTATAAACCCGGCCCCAATGCCCTGAATTGGGTGAGGTCCGGGGGCACCTCCGCTAATAACGGGCGAGAGTTCGGGCTCGACGGCGTATATCTTCAGATAGGGAAAGTGTTGTTTCAGTACTTCGCCGACACCAGTTATATGGCCTCCCGTTCCCACGCCGGTGATCATCGCATCAAAACCGTCGGGGAAATCGGTTAGAATCTCCTGCGCGGTCGTCCGTACGTGAACAGCAATATTGGCCGGATTCTCGAACTGCTGCGGCATCCAGGCGTTGGGCATCTGGGCTACCAGTTCGTGCGCCCGGGCAATGGCCCCCTTCATGCCCTGCTCCCGGGGTGTCAGATCAAACTCGGCTCCGTAGGCAGCCATAATCTTCCGGCGCTCAACAGACATCGATTCAGGCATCACCAGCGTCAGCTTATAGCCTTTTACAGCCGCAACCATTGCCAGACCGATGCCGGTATTACCCGAGGTGGGTTCGATAATTACAGAACCAGGTTTCAGATGCCCGTCCGCTTCAGCGGCTTCAACCATTGCCAGCGCAATCCGGTCTTTAATGCTGGCACCGGGATTCGCCCGCTCTAACTTTGTCCAGACGGTATAGTCCGGAAACAGCCGGTTGATGCGGACCATCGGCGTGTTACCGATGGTATCAAGTATGGAATTGTATTTCATGGGTGAGTTCGACTGGAACGCGGATTTGACGGATGCCTGCGGCAACGCGGATAAAAACGGATTTTTAAAGAAGTATCCTTACCCGCGCTGCCGCAGGCATCCGTTAAATCCGCGTTCCGCCGGTGCGGTTCCGTTAAGTGTTATATAACAAAGTTGATGGGTTCGTCAGTGGCGAGGGGCATTGGGCGAACGTCTACTTCGCTCTGATGGTAAACCAGCGAATACGGTTCGACACTGGCCGTGAGCCAGACGTTCCCCCCGATGACGGAGTCATGCCCAATGACGGTACGTCCACCCAGAATGGTAGCGTTAGCGTAAATCACGACATTATCCTCAATGGTCGGGTGACGTTTTTTCTGGGCCATTGACTTGGCTACGTGGGTAGCTCCGAGCGTGACCCCCTGGTAGATTTTCACGTTGCGGCCGATAATCGTGGTTTCGCCGATAACAACGCCGGTGCCGTGGTCGATGAAAAACGCCGGGCCAATCTGAGCACCGGGGTGAATGTCGATACCGGTTTGTCCGTGAGCATATTCAGTCAGCATCCGGGGCAGCAAGGGCACCTGCTGCTGGAGCAGCGTATGCGCAATCCGGTAGACCGCAATAGCATAAAAACCGGGATATACGGCGACGACCTCCTCCACTCCCACCGACGCCGGGTCGTTATCGGCAATGGTCTGGGCATCGAACAGCAGGTCGTCGAAAATGGCGGGCAGCCTGGCAAAAAAAGCATCGGCAATGGCCTCCGTTGGCTGGCTCAGGTTGGCGTCGAGCGGCCGGAGCAGACACAACAGCTGGTCGAACAGCTTATGATAGGTTTCCTCCAGGTTATCGGTAGCACTGGCGCAGTCCTGCGTGACGGGAAACAAAAACCGCATCAGTTTGTCGATAAACCGGCCGGCATCGGGGCGAGATGGCAGCCGGTAGCGAAACTGTTCCCGCTGGGCGGCTAATCGGTCGAGAAAAACAGGCGAGAGATCGGAAGAAGTCATGAAAGAGTCGGCAATGGACGAAAACAGGGCGTAAATAAATCGGGTTAGAAACAGGGGTCGTCAGTAGTCATACCGGGCAATGAACAAGCACGACAGGACAGTGTAAGAACACCCCGGTTTGTGGAATAGCGGCACCAATCGATCAGCCGGACTTTTGCGTAAGTAATGCAGAAATATGGGCAAATTCGCTGATTCTGAAACAAAACCCGTACCGAAAAGTTCGGGCGGCTGAGCTGGCCCCGATTTTGCCCTACAGTATATAAATAAGTACGTACAACCATGCTTTTTAAATCCATATCGACGTTGTTGCTCTCCTTCCTGCTGGTGCCGATACTGGCCCTGGCTGGTTTTGCCTGGCTGGTGATTATGGCCCGGCAACCCGCAGAGGAACCAGCCGACGAACAGACGGCGGGCATCACCTCGCTGTTTATGGGAGCGGCTCCCAAAATCGCATCGGGGTCGCTGTTCCATTCGGCAAATGCCCCGCAGATTACGACCGTCAATGCTTTCCCTAACCTGACATTTGAAGCGCCCGTTGAGTTTACCTACGCCAGCGATGGTAGCAACCGGGTGTACGTGATTGAGCAGGCTGGCCGGATCAGAGCGTTTGACAACACTGCCTCGGCAAAGACCGCTGCGGTGGTACTCGACATTCGCAAACGGGTTGCCTATGGTGGCGAGATGGGTCTGCTGGGCCTTGCTTTTCATCCCAACTTTAAAACGAACGGCTTTTTCTACGTAAACTACACAAAAGACAACCCGCGCGAAACCGTGGTGAGCCGGTTTAAGATTACCAATGGGGTCGCCGATCCGGCAGCGGAAACTATTCTTTTTAAGTTTGCGCAGCCGTACTCCAACCACAATGGCGGTAAGCTGGCCTTTGGTCCCGACGGGTATCTGTACGTGGCCACCGGCGACGGAGGTAGCGGGGGTGATCCCAAAAATAACGGACAGAACAAGGCCGCCTGGCTCGGTAAAATTCTGCGGGTCGATGTAAACAGCACCAAGAAAGGACAGTATGGCATTCCGGCCGACAACCCATTTAAAGGCAAAGCCGGGTATCGCGAAGAGATCTTTGCCTACGGGCTGCGTAACCCCTGGCGGTTTAGTTTCGATACCAAAACCGGTCAGCTCTGGACCGGCGATGTGGGTCAGAACGAGATTGAAGAGGTTGACATCGTGACTAAAGGGGGTAACTACGGCTGGCGGATCAAGGAAGCCGATGCCGTTTACGACCCCGACCAGAAACCGGAAACAGCCCTGATCGACCCCATTCATGAATACAAGCATGGAGCCGATGGCAATTCGATAACGGGGGGTTATGTTTACCGGGGTGCCGCCAATCCGGCACTGCAGGGCAAGTATATTTACGGCGACTTTGGCAGTGGCCACATCTGGGCGCTGACGCAGGCTAATGGCAAAAAAACGGCGAACCAGCTGCTCATTGAGCGGGCCGGTTCCATTTCGGCCTTTGGGGAAGATCAGCACCACGAACTCTACGTGTGTGATTATGCCGACGGAAAAATCCTTAAGATCGAAAGCCGGTAATTTCCCATAAAGTCTCATTGACAGGACTGGTGTGAGTAGCCCGTTGTTGTGACACAACGGGCTTTTTCGCGTTTATAGCCAGAAAGTCATCGGGGAAATATTCCCTCCGTACGTAGTCACTGTGACTAACAGCCCGGTAGACAAGGAGCAAAAAATGAGTTACAGGCCCTTTTGGCTCTCTTTTATTTCGTATATCCTACTTACTTTTGATATAGCAGTAGCCGCACATCGATGGTGTAAAAGGCTACAATATATTATGTAGGGGTTTATGGAACAGGTTTTTGAGTTTTTTCGGCAGCTGACTGATACCAGCGACTGGCCTCCGCGCTGGTATTGTGGCCGTTGGACTGATTTTCACGGCTGGCTGTATATTGCTTCTGACCTGACCATCTGGCTGGCCTACATGGCCATTCCACTGATTTTGATCCGCTTTGTCTTACTGAAAAAAGGGGTCCCGCTGTCGGGTGTTTTTCTGCTCTTTGGCGCCTTTATCCTCTTTTGCGGCCTTACTCATGTGGTTGACGCGCTCATGTTCTGGTGGCCCGCCTACCGGCTAAACGCCCTGATTCGTTTTCTGACCGGCCTGATTTCCGTGGCCACCGTTATTGCGCTGATCCGTTACTTCAACGAAGCCATTGGCCTGAAAACCTCGCGGGAATATGACCGTGAACTCTCGTTTCGCCAGCAGGCTGTTCAGGAACTAACCCGGTCGAACGAAGAACTACAGCAGTTTGCCTACGTAGCCTCGCATGATCTTCAGTCGCCCCTGAAAACAATTACCAACTACCTCTCACTGCTCGAAGGCCGTTACGGTGACCAACTCGACGACAATGCCAAAAAACTGATCGGTACCTCAACGGCAGCCGCCGGGCGCATGCGGACGCTCATAAATGACCTGCTCGATTTTTCGCGGATTGGCACGAATGTTGAATTTAAAACCATAGACCTGAACGAGCTTGTTGCTGAAATTCTGGATGAGCAGCAAAGTGATATTCAGGCGACTAACGCCACTGTTGATGCAGAGCCTTTGCCCGCGGTTACCGCCCACCGGACCGATCTGAAGCAGGTATTTCAGAACCTGATTACCAACGGATTAAAATACCGGCGGGCCGGGGTGCCGCCCCAATTGACCATTCGGGCAGTAGATGAAGGTAATCATTACCGGTTCAGTGTGGCCGACAACGGGATTGGGGTTGAGCCCCATCATTACGACCGGGTATTTCAGATTTTCCAGCGGCTCCACGGCCGTAATGAATATCCCGGCACCGGAATTGGCCTGGCCACCTGCAAAAAGGTTATCGACATTTATGGCGGGCAAATCTGGCTCAACAGTACGGTTGGTGTTGGTTCAACGTTTTATTTCACCATTCCGAAAAAAATTAAAACAGTACAGCATTATGCCCAGACCCATTCATTGCATTCTGTTGGTTGATGACGACCCGGACGACAATTTTCTGCACCAGCTCGTTATCACCGAATCTGGTCTGTGCGACGAAATACGCGTAGCCGAGAGCGGTCCCGAAGCACTGCGCTACCTAACCCGTACCAACCAGCCGGGCTACCTGCGCCCCGATGCCATTCTGCTGGATATTAACATGCCGGGCATGAATGGCTTTGAATTTCTGGAGCAGTATCATCATCTGGATGAGGACCTGAAAAGCCGGGTGGTGGTAGTGATGCTGACCACCTCCCTAAACCCCGCCGATCAGAACCGGGCGGCTCAATCAGCATCGGTGAGCGTGTATCAGGCCAAACCACTTACCCAAGCCGTGCTTGAGGAACTGGTTGCCCGACATTTTGCGCAAACCGTTATGGCGTAGTCAGTTAATTTGCCGGGAAAAGCCGTGCACTGACCTGCGTTAAAGCGAGGGTTCAATCAATTGTAAACTCTAAAACGCAACGATCTCCCCTGTTTCGGGAGATCGTTGCGTTTTAGACAGAACCCGTACCTTTGTGGTCTATTCTGTTCATGCATGGAAATCCTGAAATCAAACCGGCTCAATACGCTCAAATACGACATTCGCGGACCGGTTTACGAAAAAGCCCTCGAACTGGAAAGCCAGGGTTACAAAATCATCAGCCTCAACATTGGCAATCCGGCTTCGTTCGGCTTCGATGCTCCCGACGAAATTGTTCACGACATCATCCTCAATATCCGCAACGCACAGGGCTATTCCGACTCGCGGGGGCTGTTTGCGGCCCGGAAGGCGGTAATGCACCATACGCAGAACATTGGGTTGCCGGGCATCACCATCAATGATATTTACATCGGCAACGGCGTGAGCGAACTGATTCTGCTGGCAATGCAGGCGCTCATCAACGAAGGCGACGAAGTGTTGGTCCCCTCGCCCGACTATCCGCTCTGGACAACGTCGGTGGCCCTTTCGGGCGGAAAACCAGTGCACTACATCTGCGACGAAGCTGCCGACTGGAACCCTGACCTGGCGGATCTGGAAAGCAAAATTACCGACCGGACGCGGGCTATTGTTGTTATCAATCCCAATAATCCAACCGGGGCCGTTTACGACAAAGCCATTCTGGAGGGGCTGGCCCGCATTGCCGAACGGCATCAGTTGATTTTGTTCTCCGACGAGATCTATGACCGTATCCTGTACAGTGGCGCCGTGCATTACCCGATGGCGAAGCTGGTGAATGATACCCTGTGCATTACCTTCGGCGGTTTATCGAAGAATTACAGAGCCGCTGGTTTCCGGGGTGGCTGGCTGATTTTGAGCGGTGCCCGGCAAAAGGCCAAATCGTACATCGAGGGCCTAACGCTGCTGGCCAGTATGCGGCTCTGCGCCAACGTACCCACTCAATACGCGATTCAGACCGCCCTGGGCGGGTATCAGAGCATAAACGATCTGGTGATGCCGGCGGGACGGCTGCACAAACAGATCATGCTGGCTTATGAGCGTATGGCAGCTATTCCGGGAGTGACCTGCGTGAAGCCCCAGGGGGCACTGTACGTATTTCCCCGCATCGACCTGACGCAGTTCCGGCTGGGCAGCGACGATCAGTTTGTGTACGACCTGCTGACGGAACAGAAAGTACTGGTGGTTTCGGGAACGGGGTTCAACTATATTCATAACGACCATTTCCGCATTGTTTGCCTGCCGACGGTAGATGAGTTAACGATAGCGCTTGATCGAATCGAAGCATTTTTAGAAAGTCGGCGGATATAGCACCTGTGGGCAGGTCGTCGCCCCTACCCATTTGCCATTTATCGCCCAGCAGACTGGCCTAACCAGTTGCTGATCAACGAGCCGGTAGTCTCTTACGGAGATTACCGGCTCGTTGCGGTTTCGGGGCGTTCAGGGCCTACAGTTCAGGACGTTGCGGTAAAAACGAGAACCAACGGCAATGCGTACCGGGTCAGATCGGGGCTCATCAAATGATAAAACAACCGTTGTTCATTCTTTTTTGGGCCACTTCCTAATAAATAATAAATTCCTATATCATTTTAAACCTTTGTTAGTTCTGATTGAAAACCAAGTTTAGTTGTAACCAATGCTCAACACAACCAATCTCTATTATGGAAAACCATAATGAACTAACACAAAAAAAGTCTACTCCCAGCGTTCCCGCCATACCCTCGGTCGAGCGCAGAATGTTCATGCGGCAATTAGGTCTGGTCTCAGCTACGACGGCGGCTTTTCTGGCCTCCTGTACGCGTGACCCCCTTGTTGATCCGCAAACCGGTGCTAAAAGCGCCCGTATTGGTGCCGACATCCTGCCCGATGGTACCATTGATTTAGGTTCCGGCGATATTGGCATCGCGAACCTCGCCTATACACTTGACCAACTCGAAACGGCTTTCTACGCGACTGCCGTTGCCAGGGCTGCCGGAGTATCGGCTGAAGACCGTAAGGTGCTGGCCGAACTGCACGATCACGAAGTGGTGCACCGCGAGTTTTTCAAGGCTATGCTGGATGGGTTCGCCATCCCCATGCTGGATTTTGATTTCAGCGCGATTGATTTCAGTAATCGCTATGCCGTGTTTGACGCAGCTCAGCAGTTTGAAAACGTTGGCGTAGGCGCGTTTAATGGTACTGGCCCACTTATTCAGGATGTGGAAGTACTGAAGATTGCCGGAAAAATGGTGTCGATTGAAGCCCGCCATGCTACGCTGGCCCGCCACATGATTGCGCCAAAAATACCGTTTGTCCTAAGTCATGAACTGATTAATGCACAGGGTCTTGACTGGTCTTTGACCCCGGCCGAAGTACTGGCCAAGTCTCAGCGATTCATCAAACAAAAACTTAGCGTGGCTAATCTTCCAACCTACTAACATCGACTCATTCCATGAACTTACTGAATATTTTATCGGACATTGAGGAACGTGATGCAGAGAACTACGAAAAATTCATGTTCTCGCGTCGGAATCTGTTTAAAAAAACGGCCGTAGCTGCCGCCGGTACAACCGGCCTGTTAGCCGCTACGCTCAATAAAGCCTTTGCGGATGACAGTACGGTGGTAGATGTGCTCAATTTCGCCCTGCTGCTGGAATACTTAGAAGCCGAATTTTACGCCACGGCGCTGAACAAATCAGGCCTGATCCCCAGCACTGACTATGATGTGTTCAAGGTAATCGGCAAGCACGAACAGGAACATGTCGATTTCCTGAAGTCGGCCCTGGGCGGCAATGCTATTGCCAAACCAGCCTTTGATTTCACGGCAGGTGGGATGTTCCCGAGTGCATTTACTGATTATCAGACCTTCCTGGTGCTGTCGCAGTCGTTCGAGGATCTGGGGGTCCGGGCCTATAAAGGACAGGCTCCCAAGCTAAAAGGCAATCCTGACGTGCTGTTGGCGGCCCTGAAGATCCACTCCGTCGAAGCACGGCACGCGGCAGAAATCCGGCTGATCCGGGGGCTGCGCGTCTGGACCTCCGAGCAGGAAACCGGTGGCGCACCAGCAGCGATTTATGCCGGCGAAAACCAGATGAATCAGCGGGTGGGTATTGACCTGCCACCACTGGTCGCCCCCAAACTTATTCAGCAGGAGGGAGATCTCGGCATCACAGTTGAGCGGACGGTTCGTGAAGCCTTCGACGAGCCATTGACTAAAGAGCAGGTACTGGCCCTTGCCAGTCCGTTTGTGAAGGCATCTTACTGATTCACGACCAATACATTGCAACGCCCGCCGGGAGCCACTGTGGTTTCGGCGGGCGTTTTTAATTGGTCAGCCGCTCGTTACCGGCCAACAGGAAACCATCGGCAGGGCGGTTACACGGACTACGAACAATAGTAAGCCCGCACTTTTCGCCGGATGGCCACATCCTCACTTTATTAACCGGATATAGCTAACGAGCCGTTAGCAGGAGTTAAACCCGGTAAAAACACCAGGGGTCACGGCTGAAATGCCAGTTAACTGACGCATTGATACGTATGGATGAACAACACCTACTCGATGCTGCGCCCAAGTACCAGACCTGGCGGCAGCATGTAACGCAGAACCAGGTCACCCTCAATGAGGTGCAGGTGCTATACAGCCATCAGGCCGGTAAGGATGGCAGTCTCCTCTACGCCCTGCTTAACATAGATGCCGACACCGCCGAAGGCACGAAGCTGAACCCCATTTGCTTTCTCAAAGGAAATGCCATTTCGGTCCTCGTCGTGCTGATCGACGAGCAGACCGACAACAAGTATGTGCTGCTGGTGAAGCAACGGCGGGTTTGCGACGGGTCGTTTACCTACGAACACCCGGCGGGCATGATCGATGATAAAGACCCTTCGCCCGTAGCGGTAGCCGTGCGGGAGTTGAAGGAAGAAACAAAACTGGATGTTAACGCGGACGAACTGAAACCGCTCTTCGATAAACCTTTATTCTCGGCTACGGCTACGAGCGATGAAGCCCTGTATTTCTTTTACCTCGAACGACGAATGCCTTTAGGCGCTATTGAGGCACTGAACGGGCAGTCGACCGGTGAGGAGGATGAAAATGAACATACCCAGCTGCGGGTCGTTCCCTTGCCGGAAGCGCACCGGCTGGTTGGTAATATACACGGCGTAATGAGCCACCTGCTTTACCTGCAGCAGGTCGGCGATTACGAGACCATGAAGCAGCTATGACAGAAACCCGCGTGACCACCTGGACTCAGCTAATGGAATCGCTGTACGAAGATGCCTGGGTACCCACCCTCAAACGCTTCCGCCCGTCCTTTGCCTTCCGGGGCCTGCCCGATGTATCGTTTACCCTCGATACGTCGCTGATGCGGCTGGGTGACGAGTGCGCCCAGATTGAGGGGCATCTGCTGCGCAACTTCAAGAAATATGCCCTCCGCAACGTTGTCGAACGCGACTCTTTCTGGTACTGGCTTTCGGTAGCCCAGCATCATGGCTTGCCCACACGGTTGATGGACTGGACGTTTTCGCCCTATGTAGCCCTCCATTTCGTGACCGCTTCCCTCGAAGAGTACCATCGGGATGGTGTGATCTGGTGCCTCGATTACCGGAAAGTACATCAAGATCTCCCCCCGGCCCTGAGCAGCCTGCTTGACGAAGAAGGAGCCGACGTGTTCACCGTGGATATGCTGAGCAACATTAGCTCGCTGCGTGATTTTGACAGCCTGGCCGGGCAACCGTTTGCGCTGCTGTTCGAGCCGCCCTCCATCGACGACCGCATTGTGAATCAGTATGCCCTGTTTTCGGTTATTTCCGACCCAACCATGGGCTTATACAGCTGGCTGGAACCCCGCCCCGATGTCTATCGAAAGGTGATTATTGCCCATGAACTGAAGTGGGAAATCAGGGATAAGCTTGATCAGGCGAATATCAACGAGCGGGTTCTTTTTCCGGGCCTGGATGGGTTAAGCCGCTGGTTACGGCGGCAGTACGTGCAGCCTGTCGAAAAACCGGATTCCTGATCTGGCCCGCAGCTTGGTCTTATGTCATGCCCTATTTTGACTGGAATTAGTCAAAACTGCCGGTTTTTAGCGTTCTCTGCTTAACTTCAAACCGGAACGTACTTCGGCCAGAAAGCCGGTCTGCACTACATTACCCCTACTCACCATGCCTGCCTACTCGTTTACCAATAAGCGCACGAACCTGTATATTTTTCTCAGTGCGCTGTTCCTGACCAATGCCGTTGTGGCTGAAATTATTGGCGTCAAGATTTTTTCGGTCGAAGCCCTGCTGGGTGCAAAACCCGCGCAGATTCACCTGTTCGGCGATTTTGTGCTCGACTTTAACCTCACGGCCGGTGCCGTTATCTGGCCCGTTGTTTTTATCACCTCCGACATCATCAACGAATACTTTGGCAAAGCGGGCGTCCGGCGGATTTCATTCGTGACAGCGGGCTTTATTGCCTACAGTTTTCTGGTCATCTACCTCGTCACAACACTGCCCCCGGCGAAGTTCTGGCTCGACGTGAACGCCAAAGATTCGGCGGGTAACGCGGTTAATATCAATAACGCCTTCGGCATGATTTTCCGTCAGGGACTGGGCATCATTCTGGGGTCGCTGACTGCGTTTCTGATCGGGCAGATTTTAGACGTATCGGTGTTTCACTCGCTGAAGAAAATCACGGGAAACAAGGCCATCTGGCTGCGGGCTACCGGTTCAACGCTGGTATCGCAGTTGGTCGATAGTTTCGTGGTACTCGGTATTGCCTTTTATGTGTTCGGCAACTGGTCGCTCACGCAGGTACTGGCGGTGGGTATCATCAACTACATTTACAAAGCTACGTCGGCCGTTGTCTTAACGCCATTGCTGTACGTAGCCCACTACTTCATTGACCGCTATCTGGGTAAGGAACATGCCGAAGAACTGGCCAACGAAGCGTCCATGAGCAGCTTTATGTAAAGCGACAGCCTGGCCGTTGGTAATCAGTTCATTTTCAACCGGAACTGCCCCTTCGACAGGGTTACGGTATCGGTTTTATCCTGCTTTTTGTAGCCGTTGCCCTCCGGGTCAATGTCGGAGTCATAGCCGGTAGTCTTGGTAATGGCTTTATCCTGCACCTTACTTACCAGTCGGCCCATACTGCCAAATACCGTGGCTGTTGCTTTTTCTTTCCAGTACGAACCAGCCAATGTGCTGCTGAAGGTAGCCTCCAGAAAGCCATCAGCGCCCATTTTTACCGTAATGGTTTCGTTGTTATTCTGCGATTTGCCAACGTGGTATTCCATGCGCGGTTCCTTGGTTTCTTCCACGTACTTCACGACTGCAATGCCTTTGTACGTCCCCAAGGCCTGTGCTTTCTGCCAGTTTTCTTTCGTGTCAGGTTTATCAGCGTCCACAATCAGGTAGGTACCCGGCTCCACAATATCCTTGCGGTCAAAGCTGCCCAGCCAGATTCGCAGCGACTGGTCGGGTTTAACGGTATTAGCCGTTACCCACCAGTAATTTCCCAGCCGGATGCGCCGGGGCTGGGCTTTGTAGTCCTTACCGTCAATCTGAACGCCCAGGGTATTGTCGTTGGCAAGTTGTCCGAATGCGGTGGTGGCGACGGCCACGAACAGGGCCAGTGTAGTCAGTGTTTTCATGAGTCTCCCGGTTTAGCAGTTTAAAGGTCGTGGTACAGGCAATCCACTCCGTTTAGTACTTATTTAACGGAGCGGGTTTGCTGATCTCATTGCTACCAAACTCCATTTTTGCATGAATTATGGGCTATTTTGGCTACCTGACTATTCTTTATTGGTCAGTTTGCTCTCGTAATATCTGAGGTATATCTCAATATTAATTGATGACGGCGCAGAATGAGCTGTATGTTTTTTACGATCAACAATTACAGGGCCCAACCCAGGTTCTTCTTCCCGAATATCACCGGTTTTTAAATAAGCTTCAGTAGTGATGGGGAAAACCCATGCGTACGGTTTTTCGATGATTTTATCATCAATAATAGCTAACGGCCGTGCTGGCTTCTGCTTTTCTAATTCTTTGATATAAGCCAGTGCAATCAGCCGGGCCTGCTTTTTATCGAGCATCGTTTGCACAGTTTTACTTTCAGAACATTTAGTGTACCCTACTAACGCTATTACGAGTATAACTATAGCTTTCATGGTTGTTTTGGCACAGGTTTAGGAAGGATAGCCACCCCTATATCGCTATCTGATCCATAACGGGTATTTGCCCGCTTTGTGTCGGTGATAACTTCCTGACCATTACCCGGCCCCCAATCCTGCCCTTCAAGAATGCCTACTGTACCATTATGATTAGTCATAACCACAACGTGAGAACCACCGCTTTTATACTTTATACCAACCACGGCAGTAGTTCCCGGTCCACCGTCCTGAACAGCTTTAAACGCACCATCCATGTTTTGTCCCCATGTAAGTGTTGACTTAAAGCGCGTTTCAATCTCGCCCCAGGTACCATCGCGAGCGAGCGGAGCTGTTGCGTCTGGGTCTGTTCCCTGGAGTCGGGCTACAGCTGCATCGATTATATTACCGCAGTTATCTGTTCCTTTCAGGGGATTGACGGCGTCGACAATAGCTTTTAACTCAGCTATATTAAATTCACTTCCCATCCCAACGTCTCCAATTAAAACAGTCAGGCATCCAATAGTAATTATACCACCATGTGCTGTACTATCACCCATACGGGCGGCTGGCATTCCGCCGATGAGTACTGTTGGAGAACCTTTTACAATCATATCAGGTGGACCTACACAGACGCACATCGAAGTCACTGTGGCAGCCGGCATTCCACCAATCCAGACGGTTGGCACGCCCGGCGGCAACACCGGCCCGCCTACGTGGGGAATGGGTGGAACACCGGGCGTCACCATTGGACAAAAGTGCAAATCGCAAACACGGGCAGCAGGCTGTCCCATACGTTAAAAATTAGTAATTGTAGTAGTAATCGGCCTGATCAACGACTCCACCCGGGTTAGCAGCAGACAGGAATTATGCAGTAAACCCTGTTTTTTGTCTTCCCGGTACATGCACAGCGCCGACGCAGGCGACCTTACAGACCGAAATACGCAGCATTAGCAGTAAAATTAGCGAATCAGGGCAGTCGTATAGTGGCCGAAACGGGCGGTAACTGCGCCAGTGCGCGTAGTCCTTTCATGATTTTATTGATTGAACTGAACCAAGTTCGTTACCCAGGCCGTCCGCTTCGATGAGTATTTAGTTAACGGTTAACTATCTGTAAGAATGACATTTATCCGAACTGGTTCGGATTTAAGCAGCTTGCGAAAACGAGATGCCCGACCAGCAGAGTGCCTGGACAACTGAAAGAGCCTGAGTGCCTGCATGGGCCAATATTTTGGTGGTCAATAGATAGCAATCGGCCCAACCTACTCGAGTAGGTTGGGCCGATGTTAAACCAGGATCAGAAAAACAAGGCTTACTTCTTATCGTCCCAGTTGTTGTCATGTTCTGCGCCGGCGAAGGTGATTTTCTCGGCTGAAATGCGTAGCGTCAGCGCTTGTAGGATAACCATGGTAATTTCGGGCAGTGCACCGGACTACGCACACGGGGGTTGTGGGGTGGTAGCTGCGACGACCCGGGTACGGCATGAAAGAGCGTCCGGGTGATGACGTACGTTACCAATGGTTTCGCCAACTGGCTAACGCCTTTCAGTTACCAAAGCGGGCCGGGCCAATACTATCTTATTGCTGGCAGGGCTTAACTACAGGCGTTTACCTCACAGGAAGCGTAGGTGATTTAACACGATCTCATAGGCCCGTTTAGTAATAGCCCATGCCTCAGGCGACGTTCCCCGGCTTGGCGACTGCTGTTCTATATACACCCAGTTTGTGCCCACCTGGCCCACCATAATCTCTATAATACCATTGACGGGATGGCCCGGTTCGGCTCGTAATTGATCGCTTCTGGCGTACCAAGCCTGCTGGAGGCCACCAAACGGTGAAATAACGTTAAAATTAAGCGGATCAAACTTTGTACCCTGCTTTGCGTAGGCTTCCATAAATAACAGAGGCAGTTGCCTCATATCCGGTTCTGCGCGTTGGGCAACGATAGCCAGCGTAATTCGTCCGGCTAAGGTACTGTTCAACGATTTGGTAAGTTGAACTTGGTAAAGCACCTTATTTCCAGCCGGGTTTTCGAGTTGTTGCCACGATTCAGGAAAGGCGGTGGTAAATACTATCGGCTCCGACCGTACCAGCGTTCGCAGTCGCTCCGCATATTCCCAGTCGGTGGGATGTGATAAGTCGAACTGACTGGTGGCGACGAAAAAAAGGTTGGCTATATCAGCTGTATAGAACCGGGCAGCCGTACTAACCTGCACAACAAATAAATGTCCTCCTCCCTGTTTAGCCCAGTCTTTGAGAACCATCCAGCGGGATATTTTTTCGGAACCAGCCGGACCGGATACGCTTAACACATCGGGCACAGATCCCCCCGCCCGTTTTGTGTACCGCTGGTTAACCGGCTGTTCCCCAATCTGTTCCAAATAAATGGATAGCCAATCAGCTGGAGATAGTTCATGCTGGATGTAAACGACTGTAATTCTGGCCTCAATTAACGGCGGTTGCAGGGAGTGATAAATGCCCCGCACCTGCATAGGTGCCTGAGCAGTAATTGACTGACGAGAAAATTTGACTTGTCCCCACTTCAGCGGTATGGTCAATTTATAATGTAACGCAGGGTCAGGATCCAGTTTGTCTTCGACTACTCCAAACTGTTGTTTTAACTGCGCTGCTGTGTAAACTGGCTGAACGGGAAACGGGTAGGACATAATGCGAGCGGTTTGTTCGGGTAGAGAATCACTTCTTCCTGTCAAGTATTTTCTTGGCTATGTCGGGGGAAAGGCAAACGCTTTGCCCACGAACAATCAGTTGGGTTAGTGTCTGAAAACCCCACGAAACAGTTTGGTTACTGACAGGAAGTGTAAATTCGTGGTATGGTATTAACAGTATTTTACTGCCAATTTTAGCTATGGATGGCGTATCGAGGTATACTCCATCCTCCCCTAACGATACTTTAAATGTCCCCCTGTAACGACCCGAACCAATCATGGCGGAAGTAACAAAGTAGTTCGCGGGCATCTTCCTGTCAGTGCCAAAATCTCTTTCAAGATTACTCCAGGACCCTAAATGCAATACCCGCCCTTTTCCTTTCACTAAATAATACACACCAATAACAGCTGCAAAAAAGAATATAAAGCCGATTAGTTTAGTCAAAATTTCCACACTGTTTAGTTGCTTATCATTAACCAATCAACACAGTCATGCACCCCAGTGTAACAACACCGGGTATTCCACCGGAACCAAATCCGGGAATAGTCAGAAAGTTTATTTCGGGTGGACTTAACAGCGCCGGGATGGCAGGTGCATTTGGATCTTTAAATTCCTTACCGGCCGAGACTCCCAATTCTCCCTCGATACCAAATAATGCGGCTATCTTGCCACTCACACCGGCATAGAGTCTTCCTTCAGTATGGTCGTAGTATAACCAAGCCCCTCCACCTATTGCCGCGGACCCAGCCGACGCACCTACCTTACCTTTTGCCTGTACATTGAATCCGAAAATAGAGGGAGTCGTAGCAGCCCCGGATAATTCACCTTGCGCAGCTTCAGCCCCGGCTTCCCCTTTAATGATTAGACCACTTCGGTTGCCATCGTTGCCCAGCAGAACATCGCCCTCTGCCTTGGCATGCAACAGATTTGCCTCTGCTCCTACGGCTGCGTAAGGATTACGACCGCTTGAGTTTGCAGGGGCTACCGAGCCGCCTACCCCCCATTTAAGTTCGCCTGTTTCGGCAGTACCTGATGCCCCTAACCCATTACCTGTACGAGCGGTGGCCTTGCCGCTAAGATATAGAGCGTCTATACTGTTTGTTGCTCCCCATTCAACCGGTCCTGTGTTGGCGTAACCAGCATTGCGCATACGAACCCCCTCAGTTGCTCCTTCTATTGAATCCCGGGTTCCATCTTTATCACTGTCAGTTAACTGTACTTCAGCATGCAGAGCAGATACCCCGCCTTTGGTTTTATCATTGTCTTCGTGAAACTGGCCATTCCGTCCTTTTGCTGCACTCACTGCACCTTTTATTGGCTGCGCTTCAGGCGAGGAAATAGCCGGAGGGCCCAGAAAGGTCGGGATGGCTATTCCCGACATGCCAATAGTGAGACAACCGGTTAAGTCTCCCATTCGGGCTGCCGGCATACCACCAATAAAAACTGTTGACGACCCTTGCGTAATGACGCCCCCGCCGTGTACCGGAACTGGACATACAATAGGATCGCCTTTGCGGGCGGCTGGCTGACCACCAATTAATACAGTAGTTTCTCCGTATACAATTAGCCCGCCATGACCGGCCATATCGCCCATTCGGGCTGCGGGTTGACCCATTACTTAAACTTGAGTGAACAAACTACAGTATATAACAATCGGCCCAACCAACTAAAGCTGATTGGGCCGGAAGTGACGGATAATAAGCCGGTCGACTTATTTTTTATCGTCCCAGTTGTTGTCATGTTCTGCGCCGGCGAAGGTGATTTTCTCGGCTGAAATGCGTAGCGTCAGCGTCAGGGCTGGCTTGTCAGGGTAGTTAGGGTCAGGCTTTTTGTCGAAACGCTCGGCGTAGCTGATGCAGCGGCCTTTGCTGAACTCGACAGTCTTGAGGGTGGATTTGTCGGCGTCGACAAAGGTGATGGTGCCGTCGGCTTCTTTGTAGGAGTTGGTGATCCATTCAGCCAAAGGCGCATCATCAGCCGACGACGCCATTTCTACAGTGATTACCCCGCCCTGCGTAACCGACGAAGGACGACCTTTCATGTCGATGTCCCGTTTTACTTCGTAGTGACACTCGACAATCTCGTTGTCGGAGAAACCGTTGGCCGTAAAGTAGGCCGCTACTGCTGATGTTGCCATGATTAGTGTACAGTTTTGAAAAAGTGAAAATTGAGTATGAAATAGAAAGTAATTGCTCAGTGATTGAATATTACGAATTAATTTTAACCATCATCCCATTAATATTAACGAGTGTATTACCTTTTACGTCAACGGTAGTGCCACTGACGTCTGCCGACATAGCCGCTTTAGCTTCTATGTCCATCGCCTTCATTTCAATAGAACTGTCGGCCTTCATTTTAATATCGGTAGCCGTCATCTTAATGGTTTCTTTAGCCGTCATCTCAATATTTTTGGCTTCCATTTTAATCAGCCCTTTGGTCTGAATCGTAATCACCCCCTCCCCATCGAAAGAGATATGCAGGTTTGTGCTCTTATTATTGGCGTTGGTTATAAAAATCTCCTGCTTTCCCTGCTTTTCTTTAAAGACAATTTTATTTCCGCCCTTTGTCCGGATAAACTTCTGTTCATTATCGGGAAACCAGTAATCATTGGCGGTCGATTTATGGTATAAACTCCCCACCACAACCGGAAAATCGACGTGGTTCGCTTCGTAACTAATCAGCACCTGATCATCTTTCTCGGGAATGAACAACATACCCCGCGAACTACCCGTATACGGAAACGCAACCCGCACCCACGATGATTTTCCGGCTACCTGATTGGGCCAGTGAAACTGCACCTTAATCCGGCCCAGTTTGAGCGGATCAACGTTGGTAATAACCGTAGCAATTTCGGGCAGCGCCACCGGGCTATGCACATGCGGATTGCGGGGTGGTAACTGCGACGACTCAGGGACGGCATGAAAGAAATTTTCGTAATTACCAATATCATCAACCGTGTGCGTCACCTGCGTAACCCGGTATTTACCAAACGCTTCCTGCTTGTATTTACCCGGGGCAATTAATTTCTGCCCCGTTACTTCGACAACAATACCGACGTTGATATTGGGGTTCTCGCCTGATCCCTGAAAGTCAACCAGGTCCGACGCATTGGATGCATTGAGCGTTTGGCGGGCCGCATCCAGATCACTCTGAAACTGAACATCTTTCAGCGGCCAGAGCTGGGCGGCATTACTAAACGTCGCCTGCGCCTGCGCGTAGGCAAAATCACCCAGGGTACCCAAACCGCCGGTTGATGCATGCGGGCTGTTAAACGCTTTGTGCTTGACGTAATTATAATGGTACATGCTGTACTTGTTCGGCTTGAGCCGAAGCGCCATGTCGAAGTGCTGAATCCCATCCACCACAAAGGGGTAAACAGCCGCACCGGGTTTACCGATGTTCAGTTTCTGCCCGTCGTAATAACACCATTCACCATACTCGGAGGCCAACCGGCTCAGGAAATCAAAATTGCTTTCGTCATACTGGGCTTTGTAGTCAATCACGGCCGAGTACTTAGGGGCTACGCTGCGCGGTAAGCTATCCGAACCGTAGTCATTCAGGATAGCGCCCATGATCTTATCTAAGGTTTGCCCAACAAAGGCCCGGCGCTGGGTTCCATCCTCCATCAGGTAAGTCGGACTATGCCCCCGGATGATGTACGAATTGACTGTTTCACTATTATTAAGCAGCGACAGTTCGGTAACGATACCCAGAAAGCGGAAATCAGCCTTAACGAGTTTATACTTTGGTGAAAAGCTGATGGTAGCCATCTTTCCCACTAAAGCCTTATGTGCATTCTTAAAGAAAAAATCGTTTTTATCTTCAAGGGCTTCAAGGGGTACCACAATCTCAAAGGTGTGGTGCGTGTGCAGCGACTGGTCGATACGCAGACTGGTAAAATGCTGTATCCGTGTACCGCCAATCTGCACATTTACCTCAACTTGCTGTGCCATAAATCCGTCAATTTATCCGGTGAGTTCGTTAATTACTGCCCATTTTCCAATCCGCCCACATGCTGTCGTGATAGGAACCACCCAAAAATATCTTGCGGGCGGTAAGTCCTACCTCAAACGTATAGGCTGCATCGCTCCCCCCAATCATAAACACCTCATGGTATTTTACGCAGTACGCATCTTCAAACTTGAGAACCTGCAGTCGGCTCCCGGCCATGTCATAGAATATAATTTCGCCGGTCAGTTCCATTAATGGATCGATGGCCCATTGCGTGAGCGGTGCCCGGTCCTTCCCCAGAAATGTCAGGTTAATCAACCCACTGCGCACACCAGCGGCAGGCCGCCCTTTCCGATTGACCGGCTGATGAAAACTGACTTCACAGGTATGCAGGGTAATAGCAGACCCTAAAGCAGTTACTTCTAATTCAGCATAAAATGATGCTGCCATACGTGTGTATTAAGTTGGCTACTAAAACAGACCGTTGATTTGTCGCCAGCCTTAATAGGCTTCGATTGCCGGCCACTGATTATCAAGTTTCATATAGCTGACGGCTACCTTTTCCGGCGACACGGTAATGGTTGTCGTCAGGCTGGACGAATTGGCCGTACCATCAAACCGCTGGGTCAGTCCGATGCAGTAGGCATTCACAAAGTCGAGCGATTTCATTAACTCTCCCTGTAAGCCAAACATCTTCACTGTACCACTCAATTGCTTGGCCGGTTCAAACATCCACTCCGATATTAGCGGGTTAACCGGTGTGTTGAACGACATAGTAATGATGCCGCCGAATGTTGGCGATGCCGGTCGACCAAGGGTGTCTGTGTCCTGATTAATATCCAGCACAAAGGACGTCAAATCTGTGGCAAACACACTACCGAACGATAAAAGGGCACTAAACGAAGCCATACCGGTATTAATTTTAATGGTCAGTTAGTAACAAACTGCACCTGTCTACATTTTCCTGAATAGCTGCTAACAGGTATAATAAAGGGTAAGCAGCGGTTGCTTTCCATTCGTCCATTTGAGCCAGCCCTTGTATTTTTTTGTGCAGGGTGAATCACAGAAATCTATACATGTCACGTAGACCCACGACCCTTCAAATCTATTTATGTGAAAACTAACGTCGTCAGACACAGTGAATCGCTTTGTCGTAGCTAAATCATCAGGCTTTTCGCGCAAAGGGTTTTTTATATTGTCAACCTCAACAACGGCACTCATCAAAAGTTCTTTCCAGCTTTGCACGCTGAATAACGCCGGATTAAGTGCCATATACTTCGTTGTTGTTTTTGCCTTATCAATATATACTTCGGCAACTCCTTTAGTAATAGTTTTATAAGCGAACTGTATAAGGCCATAATCGGGAGAAAACTCATGCGGATGAAAGTGGTACTTTTTATCCAATGCTGCATTCCCTAAATCTGCCCCCGACAACCCGAATTTGTACTGCCCAAACTGAATAAAACTCTTGGCTAAAGAAATCGTGGCGAAGGTTGTTCCATTGCTATTCAACAAAACAATAGCTTTATTATTATTTTTTTCGCTGCTTATAAACGTTACTACCCCTTTCGCGCCATAAACAGTTTCAAATTGGTTTTGTCGACCTGCCTGTATCTGATCACGATCTTTTACGCTGCCCCCACTCAATGTCAGGAGTATTAGTACAAAAGAAAGATTGTAAGCCATACGCTCATTTATATATCAGGTGCGGTTTAAAGTGTTGGATATGATAGTGATTATTATGGCGCACTGCATGCCAGACCTTTCTGGCATCCGAATAACCGCTATAATTCGTTGTTCCGGGTGTAAGATAATTAGTGGCAGGATTTTTCTCCGATAGAATACTTGTCCAGCCAAATTTCCTAAAGGCTTCAATAAGTCTGGCGTTGCGTGCAGCGTCGAATTGATTGTCGGTAGTTAAAACAGCCTTACCTGACTGATCCAGTCGCAGCGGTCTGATGTCGCCAACAGTCCCTGATTTATGTGATCGGCTGGGTGCGGGTGATGAACCATCTGCATTACTCCAGTGATTAAAACTAACATCGTGAATGCCTGCTCGTTTCAAAGCCCCAAGAAGAGCAGCCAATGCCTGTCCAGCGATATAATTCTCGTTCGGGCTTCCTGTGTACCGGAAAGCAAACGTATTTGTCTCAAACAGCGTGGGTAATGCAATATACCCGTGCTCATTTTTTGAAAATGAACCAACCAATTTATATTGTCTGATGATTTGTTTTATATCAGTGCGATTTATGGCTGAACTCTCTAAATAAAACCGGTCAAATTTATTTTGTGTAGACCGTATGTGAATGGTTCCGTTGTCTCTGATTAAATAATCAACCCCTTTATTTTTAGGGAGCTGATTAACTTCCTCCACTGCAATAGTTTTGTCCGCTGGACTAACCTGTGTTGGTGCTGCCTTAAACTCCCGTTCGTGTTGCCGCGCTGCCTGACGTGCATGGCTTTGCTCCTGTCGGGCCTGTATGGATTCACTGGCCCGGAGTGCTGTGCTCAGTCCTGTATTCACTAACGTTGGTTTGGCTCCGTACTGGCTGGGCATAGTCTGCCCTCTGTTCGTAACCAGATGGGAGTGAGCTTGCGAAGCTGCCCGCTGATTATCCCTGAAGGGGTTGGATGAATAGTGACGCGTTGCAGCCATATACATTTCGGTGGATAAACTTCAATCTGATCGTCAACTAAGCATCCGCCAACAGTACGGTGCACCATCGCTTCGGCTGCATTAACAGCGGGGTCGGCTACCTGAGTTTTAGCAAAAGAGGAAAAGCCACGCTTTCGCCAGTCAGACAGCGCTGAATTCATCTGACTGGCTGAAAGCGTTTAACTGAGGGAGTAAAAAAATAAACAGCCGTTATTTCACGCTGGCCTTGAAGTCATCGCGACGGCCGGTTTCTTCATTACGGCCTTTTTCGCCATGCAGACCAATAACGAAGGTCTTGGCGGGGAAGAACGGAGTGATATTGATATCCACAAAAATACGGTCGGGCTGGGTGGGGTCCTGCCGGAATTTAGGTGGCTCAAAGCGGTCGATAATGCGGCCGGGTCCTTTGATTTTATCCAAGAAGATGACAATCTCGTCAGTGAGTTGCTTCTCGACTTTCCCGCTCCAGTTTTCCATGGCGCGCTTGTTCAGGAAGTTCATCATCACCTTCATGATCCAGTCGAATACCCGCACCACGGAATACGTTTTCAGCCCGATGTTGTTTCCGGCAAAGAGTGTTTTGCCCGAGAATGGAATGATGCGGGAGAATTCTTTGGTCATCGGAATCAGGCCCAGTGCTTCCAGTTCGCCTACCTCTGTTTTGAGTAAGTTGAACCGGACGCCATCTACCTGCTCCAGCGCCCCAAACTGAAGACCGGCCGACACCTGCGACAGGAGGTTCATGTGTACCTTACCGGCCAATGCCGTCGACGGCTCTACGTACAGGTCTTCTTCTTCGCCGAATTCTTCGTATTTGCCGCGGCCGATCAGGTGGTTGCAGGCCATCATAATGTTGGCATAGCGCGGGGCATCCGCCGAAATCTTTTCGCGCTGAAACTCCTTCAGCGTGTCTTTCAGGCTACCCATGTTCCGGTAATCGGTGATGAGCATCAGCTTGTGATCGCTGGCAATTTTTGCCCAGGCATCCACCACATTTTTGCCGCCCAGATACCCCGGAATCACCATCAGGGAATAACTCTCCTGCAAATCGAATTTGTTGTAAACCTGATGAACTTCGTTTTTGACGTACTCAATGGTGTCGTTGTTGTAGACGTTGGCCGGGTTAAGTTGTTCGCGTCCGGCGTTGAGGAAAACAACGTTGCGGATTTTGAAACCACTCTGTTCGGCATTGGAGAAGAACAGCGCTACGCCCTGGTAGGTAGCTTCCAGTTCGCGGCTGGCGTCGATAACTTCCTTCAGGTTCTCGTTGTAGAGTTCCTGCGTTTCTTCAAAGCGTTTGTCGGTCAGGTCGGCCAGTTCAGACACCGAACCTACTTCGGTCGTGAGCAGGTCTTTCCAGAGTTCAAGCCGTTTCTTCAACTCGTCCCGGTCAGCTTTGCGGTCGGCTTCGGTCAGGAAAATCTCTTTCTTGGCCCGGCGCTCGGGGTTCAGGCTGTCAACGCCTTCGATGGTTGTTTCCAGCAGTTTAAACCCACCGAACTTCAGTTGCCGCAACTCGGCTATATTTTCATCAAACGATCGGGCGGGCGCCAGGTCGCGTTCTCGTTCTATAGTTGGCTGGCTGGCTGCCAGGCTCTTTTCGATATCGGCCATTACGCTACAGGATTTTAGAAACAGTTAGAGTGGATGTTTGTCATGTAGTCGGTTAACCCGCCTTTTCAATTTCGTCGATCATTTGCTGCACCATAGCCAGCATGGTCTGCTTGGCCTGGGGGTTCTGTAAAGCGTGCTGAAGCATTTTGTTCGAGCGCAGGTGCATGTTGATGCGCTGGAAGTCGTTCATCCGGTTCGATAGCTCGGTTAGGTATGGACTCTGATCGACAATCCCCTGCGGGGTAAAATCACCCAGCCGGCGGAACGCGAATGTTTCACTGCTCGGCTCGCCGTTTTCGTTTTGCAGCATAACGGTCACTTCCGGCTTGTAATGATCCAGCACGTCCTGTACCGATTCGAGATCAGGTACGGATTCGGCTTCCATCGGCAAATCATCCGTTAGTTTGGCGATGTAAAGCGTTTTGTTCTGGCTGATGGGAGACAAACTGGGCGGTATATCTCGAAGGGCAGCCCAGGCCCCGGGCATCGTTGGTTCCATGCGTGTCTATTTTAACGATTAATGTTACCTCTCAGCTAAATTAACCAGACTAAGGTGGGTGAAATAGTTAACTCTAACAACTCTTTACCTGAATTAATATTCCCTATAAGCATAGGTCTATAAGCTGTCTGGTAAAGACAATCGGCTTTATAAGCTACTGATCAACAATGATTTTGCGAACTAAATATAGCATTTAAACCCCGTTAAACCGGTGATTCTTTTTATTTGCCGGTTAACCTGCCTTCCGGGCGCGGAGTTACTTACGAACCTATGTCAGTAAGTGCGTCAAGTCATAAAGTGTTCTAAAATAAGTGAACTACTTTACACCAAATGGACGCTGAGCCGACCGGCCCGGCCCTGAATTAATCGGTTTACGGAGTTAGCCGGGCCACCCGAATGCCCGATAACCATTTGTGCCAGTTGACATAATCGGCCAGTGGATAAGGTGTTATGATGACCTGTCCGTGTTCGGAGGAAGCGTGCAGCAGATGAACCCGTCCGTTTTGCCAGATCGCAAAGCCAACGTGTTTCATGTCCAGACCGGGCCGGGCAGCGGTCAGCATCACAATATCGCCATCGCGCAGATTGGCCTCGATGTCGGCAATCTGCTTTTTGGGGATGAAATAAAACGGCTGATGGCTGATGGCGGCTTCGGTCATAGCCACCTGCCGGTAAACGGCCGGATCGCGCAGATGAGGATATTTGTGGGTGGCGGTGGTCATGTACGACACGGCTTTGGACACCTGAACGCCCCCAATTTCGCGCGTGATGTCATGAATCAATCCCTTCCGCTCATTATCATACAGCCAGTCCGAAAAATAGTGCAGTCGGCTGCCGTACCCGTCAATTCGACCGTTGCGGTAACGAAACCGGGTTAAATACCGGCGAAAAAGCGGGGCCAGTTGTTCGGGTGATAAACCCGGCGTCTTATAATCAGCCAACGCAAGTGCGAGCGTTGTTTCCAGAAATGTTGTGCAATCGAACTGCTCCAGGTTCACGACCAGTTGTTCGGTCTGATCGCCATCGAGGGTGTTATGAACGTAGGGCTTGCCCAGAAACGATTTACCGGTTGCCACGACCAGATCAGCCAGTAACTGCTTGCGGGCGGCAGAAGCGGGCAGTGGTTCCACATGGTCAGAGCGGATGGCGTCAACGTCCGACGACGGTTTATTCTGGCCATAACCAGCCAGCGAAACCAGAAGCAAAAAGGCCGTAAATAGTTTCGTCATTGTGTATAGGGCAGCGTGGCGGTTGTAACAAACCGCAGCGTCTGCACCTCAGCACTGGTACACCGAACTGACGCGCAGACGCTGCAAAAGTAACGGCTCAGCGAATTTCCAGCACTAATACCCCCAGCGGAGCAATGGTTAAATGAACGCCCGAGGTGCCCTGCGCTTCAAACGCCCGCTGACTCAGAAAAACGTCGCTGAAGCGGTAGGTCTGATTCGGGTCAAGTCCCATCGTCTGCCAGGCGTGGTCGGGTACTTTAACGACGGTTTCGTAGGTTACTTCCTTGTCAAAATTACAGATAATCAACAATTTCTGCCGGTCAGTGTACCGTAAATAGCTGTACAAATACTGATTATTATAGCCCCAGTTATGCTCATTGGCCCACTGTAAATCGTAAAACCGGCCCGACTGAATGGCATCGCTGCCGTTGACTAAATAGTTAAGCTGCTGGTAAAAGCCGCGTAACTGCCGCTGCTCAGGGGTGAGTCCGCCACCATCGTAGCGGGCTCGTCCGGCATGATTGGCATTGATCCAGCCCTGCCATTCGGGTATACCCCAATAATCAAAAATGGTGGTGCGCCCGTCATTCCCGGAGAAACCCTCCGCCCCTTCGGCTTTCACACCAACTTCCTGACCAAAATACAACATGACAGGGCCGGTATGCAGGGTAGCGGCCAGGGTCATGGCCGGTATGGCCGCCCAGGGGGTGCCGGCAAAGAAAGAGGAGGCTATGCGCTGCTCGTCGTGATTCTCCAGAAACCGCAGCATGTGGTTACCAATATCGCCCGACTCCTGCTGCCAGACGCGGGTAATATCGTAACATGAACCGTGGCCTTCCATCAGCCGCCGGAGGGCGTCGTACAAACCCACTTTATCGTACAGGTAATCGAATCCGCCCTCGCGAATGTAGCGGTGATAAAGTCCGGGATCATAAATTTCGGCAATAAAGATCAACCCTGGTTTCCGCTGTTTCACCTGTTTGGTAACCCAGTGCCAGAACTCCACGGGTACCATGTGGGCCATGTCGCACCGAAAGCCATCAACCCCTTTATCCGTCCAGAACAGGAGAATATCAAGCATCTGCTGCCACGTAGCCGGTACGGGCGTGAAGTGCGTTTTATACCCATTAAAGATATCAACCCCGTAATTAAGTTTGATTGTTTCGTACCAGTCGTTAATCGAAGGGGTAGCCGTAATGGCATCATTGCCCGTTACTTTAGCGGGTGTTTCCTGATACTGACTACCATCCGTCGGGGTGGTAAATGACTGCCCCGGCAAGTAATAGAAATTGTTGTCGGGGCTAAATGCCAGCGTGGTATTGTCTTTCCCGCCCAGATCCGTTACGCCCGCCGGTTTGGCATCAGACTGGTACTGCCGGGCGACGTGGTTGGGCACAAAATCGATGATTACCTTCAGCCCCTGAGCATGAGTGCGTTCGACCAAAGCCTCAAATTCGGCCATACGGTTCGGTACGTCAACGGCTAAGTCGGGCGCGATGTCGTAGTAATCGCTAATGGCGTAGGGCGAACCGGCGCGGCCCTTTACGACCGACGGATCGTGGGGCGGAATACCATTAGCCGAATAATCGGTCATAGTGGCGTGTTCGATCACCCCAGTGTACCATACGTGCGAAACACCAAACGTTTTTAACTCGCGCAGCGCTTCATAACTGATGTCGTTGAGTTTGCCAACACCATTTTCGTCACGGCTGCCCCAGGGCTGATTGGTGGTATTCTGGTTGCCGAACAGGCGGGTAAAAATTTGGTAAATAACTAATTTGTCCATCACAGGGATGATAGAGGTCGTGTTCATACTCGTCAAGAAGTGTCGTTACGGTGGTCGTCGCGGGGACGATGGGCAAAGTTTGGACTTTTTCGGCGATTAACTTGGCTTATTTTTGCGTCTTATCTTCTGTACGTATGAAAAATTACTATATGTTTCGGCTGGTCCTGCTTTGGCTGGCTATTTCTCCCGCCCTTGCCCAGACCGGGCGCAGTTCGATTCAGCGTATCGACCCGACAAACTGGTGGGTGGGCATGAAAAATCCGAACCTGCAGCTGCTCATTCATGGCCCGAATGCGGGTGCCCTCACCTACACCATCAATTACCCCGGCGTCCGGCTGGTGAAAACACACAAGACGGAGAACCCTAATTATGCGTTTCTGGACCTGACTATTGCGGCTACCACTAAAGCCGGTACCCTACAGGTTGTTGGTAAGGGAGGTGGCCAAACCCTCAGCCGTGGCTATGAACTCAAATCCCGTACCAACGGCGTTAAGGGGCAGGGCGTATCGGCAGCTGATTTTATTTACCTCATCATGCCCGACCGCTTTGCCAACGGCGACCCGGCCAACGACAAGTTCGCGGATATGCGCGATACGCAGGCCGACCCCAAAAATCCGTATCTCCGGCACGGTGGCGACCTGAAAGGTGTTATCGATCACCTCGATTATTTGCAGGAATTAGGCGTAACGGCGCTGTGGCTGACCCCGGTGATCGACAACGATGAAGCCCTCAAGAAAGAAGGACCGGACCGGAGTCAGGCCGGGTATCACGGCTATCACTTTACGGACCATTACCAGATCGACCGGCGATTTGGGGGTAATGCGGGTTATATCGCCCTGGCGGCCGCCCTGCACAAACGGGGGATGAAATTAGTGCAGGATGCCGTCTATAACCACGTAAGCGACGATTACTGGCTGTTTAAAGATCAGCCTACCAAGGACTGGTTCAACACCTGGCCAACCTACACCGGCTCGACGCATAAAGAGCAGCCGCTGTACGACCCCCACGGCGCAGCATCGGACCAGAAAGTGCTGCTGGACGGCTGGTTTACGCCGTTTCTGCCGGATCTGAATCAGCGGAACCCTTTCGTGGCCAATTACCTGATTCAGCACGCAATCTGGTCGACGGAGATGTTCAGTCTCGATGCGTGGCGGATTGATACCTACAAATACAACGATCAGCCATTTATGAACCGCTGCAATCAGGCGCTGATGACGGAATACCCCACCATTCACCTCTTCGGCGAATCGGTGACGAACAACCCGGTGGGACAGGCCTTCTTTGTGAAAAATACAATCGGCTTTCCCTTTAAAAGCAATCAGCCGGGTGCGTTGGATTTTGTGCTCTACAACGCGACAAATGACGCCCTAACGCAGAAATTCGACTGGGACAGTGGCGTAAATCGCATTCAGCAGGTGCTGGCGCAGGATGCAGTGTATGCCAATCCGCTGAAATTAGTTACGTTTCTGGAAAACCACGACACCGACCGCTATTTCTCGGTTATCGGCGAGGACTTCGACAAGTATAAAATGGGCGTTGCATTTCTGTTAACAACGCGGGGCATTCCCCACTGGTATTACGGCACCGAAATCCTGATGAAGGGCACCAAAAACCCAACTGATGCCGAAGTACGCAAAGATTTTCCGGGCGGCTTTCCCGGCGATAAGGATGATAAGTTCACAGCGTCCGGGCGTGACAAACGCGAAAATGAAGCGTTCGAGTATGTAAAGAAGTTAGCCAACTACCGCAAAGCCACACCCGCCCTCCAGACCGGCAAGCTTACCCAGTTTGTCCCGCGCGATGGTATCTACGTCTACTTCCGCCACGATGCCGCCAAAACGGTTATGGTCGTGATGAACAGCAGCGAAACTCAGATTTCGGTCGATACCCAGCGTTTCGCCGAGCGAACGAAGGGATTTACGAAGGCGCAGGACGTCGTATCGGGTAAAACCCTGACGGATCTGAAACTGATACCGGTGGCGGGTAAGACCACGCTGGTCTTGGAGTTGGGAAAGTGATTCGGTAATTTTGGTAAAACCCCCAGGTTATGATTGCTGAAAGAAAGCCCCGTATTGGACCCAAAGCGCCGAACAAGGTACCGGAATACATGATCTGCGAGATTATGGACGGAAAGCCACTGTACTACAAAGGCTACAGAGATGTATTATCAGGGAAGAAAACATTCGAAGAAATCGTGGGCAGCAGCCGTTTACAAAGTTTTATCATTGCGTATCTGATGCGCTTGCTTACTCGTCAACTCAGTGACGATCAATACACAATCTTTACCAATGAACTGGGTCTGCACCTCGACCGGGGTAACAACCTTTCCGGCGACATTGTCATCTACGACGCTGCCACGATGCCCCCCGAAGCCATCAACGAATACTACTCCGACATTCCGGCCAAGGTCTGTATTGAGGTGGACATTTCAATTGATACCGCCAACATCGGCGAAGAAACGTACCTCCATAAAAAGACGCAGAAACTCCTGACATTTGGCATGGAAAAAGTGGTCTGGATCACGACAGCGAGCAAAAAAATCACCATTGCGACATCCGGGCAACCCTGGCTGGTCATTGACTGGGATCAGGATATTGACCTGCTCGATGGCGTAACCGTCAACATAGGCAGGTACCTTGCCGAGCGGGGTGTTGTGGTTCACTGAGCGTACTGTATGGGTGATAAGGGTAAAAACCCGTCGGCTAAAGGTCGGCGGGTTTTTACATGTCTGGTGCCGGCGTTACCGTACTACTAAATGGTAACTACATGGCAGATGATGATTCCGACTCGTAGGCCCGGTACCAGTTGACGTTGCGGGTAAGATACATGACGACTCCCAGAATCAGCAAGAGGCCGAAACTGCCCAGCAACAGGGCGTAATCGTCGAGTTGGAGCAGCGAATAAAAGAACCCGTAGAGCAGGGCCAGCACCACGCTGAAAAGGGCCGTCAGGCGCAGATTCCGGAAAACGTACCGGACGTAAAACGTGATCAGGGCCAGGATAATGATGCCTCCAATCAGGTAAGCCCAGTCGAACGCTATGTGCTCGGACAGGGAGAGCAACAGCAGATAAAACAAACAGATCGAAAAGCCCACCAGCAGGTACTGAATCGGGTGAATACGCCGACGGTCGAGGATTTCCACGAAGAAAAAGGCGACAAACGTGAGCATCACAAACAGAATCCCATACTTAGCCGAACGCATGGTTTTCTGGTACTCATCAACGGGCAGCAACAGTTTTACCCCGAAAGCTGTCTGGGCCATACTCCCCGGTTCTTGCCGCACCAACTCATTTCTCCCGGCAATACTGGGTTCGGTAGTCCCCAGGCCAGTAGAGCGATTCAGGAAATTACCCAGACCCTGCTGTGGAAAGTTTCGGTTGAATTGCAGCACTTTCCACGACGCACTGAAACCCGCAGCGGATACATTACGCTGATCGGGCAGAAACGAGCCGGTGAAACTGGGCGTTGCCCAGGGCGACCGCAGCCGGACAGTGGTTTCGTTCCCGAAAGGCAAAAAAGAGAGTTGGGTGCTGCCGTTGAGGTTAATGGCACAGGAAAACTGGTACGCATCCCCATCGAGAGTGATGGGCACACTCACGCCCGACGCCAGGATGTCGCTGCTGGGAATACCGGGTTCGGCCGAAACCACCCGACCATTGATGTTGAACTGAATGGCGTTTCGGATGCCTTTCATGTCGCTCACCCCCAGCGATAGAAACGCTTTATTCCATTGAAAAGCCTCCGGTGGTACACCCAGGGCCGCTACCGACGGTTTTTTGAAACTGCCCCGGATGGTGAGCCGGGTGTTGTAGAGCATGACCACAAAAATGCCCCGGTTCCGTTTTTCGGGCCGCATATCGCCATCCACCTGCAGGGCATCGGGCAGGAAATGCGCGTAAGCCGTAACCGACTGAGTAGTGCCTTTGTCGTCGTTCACGGTGGTGACGTACGGCACGGACAGTACCGGCCCACCCACGATTTGCTCCCCTCCCCATTTAGAACTGACTTCGGCAGTAGCTTCGTTGCGGGTCTGCTCCCGTTCGCGAATCAGGGACTCCAGCATACTCGTCGGTATGAGTAAAATAAGCACCAGCACCCCGATAGCCCCTATTTTGAGCATGGTGGAGGTGCGAAGCCAGTGATTAAAACGATCCCAATAGGAGATTGAATCAGGCGGAGGAAATGAGTGCATAGTTTATATTTAAAAGTACTTTGCAATACAAAGTAAAAAGCCAATAATCTCCAACTTATTACCTGATTATATTTCTGACTGCTTCTGTTTAACGGGATTGAGCCTATATATCTGTGTGCTGTTTACACCCGAAAAGCGGGTTAATCTGCTTATTTTTGCCCTATGAAACTCAAAGTAGTTGTTCACGAAGCGGCTCAGAGGAGATAATGAGCCTACGCATGTGTCGCGCAGTTCCTTCCGTTAGTTTCACAAAAAATTAGATCTATGCCTGCTCAAACAGTAACTACCCACGTCGTACGTGATCCTGATATAGCTGGTGGGAAACCACGAATCTCCGGTCATCGGATTACGGTTGCCACCATTGTTATCTGGCATGAACAGATGGGTTTATCTGCCGACGAAATTGCTACTGAACATGACCTGACGCTGGCAGATGTGTATGCGGCCCTGACCTACTATTTCGATAACCGGGAAGAAGTTGATGCATCTATCGCCGAAGCAAACCGACTGACAGCAGCGATGAAACCCCAGTATCCGTCCCGGTTAACTGCTTTTCGTCGGAATGGTTAAAATTCGGTTTTATACAGACGAACATATTGCCAGGGCGGTGGTGAGAGGTCTGCAACAACGGGGTGTTGAGGTGCTAACCTGTCAGGGTGCTGATATGCTGAGTAAGGCGGATAAAGACCATTTGCGCTTTGCCCACGGACAGGCCTGCGTTATCGTCACCCAGGATACTGATTTTGGTTTTACACAACGAGGGCGTTCCCCACAGTGGCATCGCCTATGCTCCGCAGGGCACATCAGTGGGCCATCTCATTCAGGGGTTGCTGCTAATTAGTCAAGTACTCACCTCGGCCGAAATGATAAACTCTATTGAATTTTTATGACAATCAACGCCTTTCTCTTCGACCTCGACGGGGTCATTGTCGATACCGCCATTTATCACTACCAGGCCTGGCGCCGGATGGCCAACGAACTCGGGTTCGACCTGTCCGAAGAATTTAACGAAACGCTCAAAGGCATCAGCCGGACGGAATCGCTGGAGCTGATTCTGGCCGAGGGCGGCCTGACGCTGCCCGACGACCGTAAAGCCGAACTCGCCCGGCAGAAAAACGACTGGTACCTTGAACTGGTCAGCCGGATGTCGCCAAACGACATTCTGCCCGGCATCCCGGCGTTTTTTGCCCAGACCCGGCAGGCGGGCATTAAAACAGCCCTTGGCTCGGTCAGTAAAAACGCCCGGCTGATTCTGGACCGCATCGGGATGATCGACGCGTTTGATGCTATCATCGACGGCAATAAAATCTCTAACAGCAAACCCGACCCGGAGGTGTTTCTGAAAGGAGCCGCCGAACTGAACGTGATTCCGGCCGGGTGTGTGGTGTTTGAAGATGCCGTAGCCGGCATAGCAGCCGGCAAAACAGGAGGCATGAAAACCGTCGGTATCGGCTCACCCGATGTGCTGACGGCAGCTGACATTGTTCTCCCCTCGCTCGAAAACATCACCGTCTCCGAACTGCTGACCAGCCTGGAACGGGCAGCCGGGGTGGGGTATTAATGCGTACCCCGGTGATGCAGAAACTCGCCACAGCCCACGATTTACAGCACCGCATTCGCACAGTACTGACTACGGTTGAGCGCGATTTTCGTCCGCTGACCGATGCACAGCTACGCTGGAAGCCAGCCCCGAATCAGTGGAGTATTATCGAGTGTTTACAGCACCTGAACCTGGCGGAGCAGTTTTACATCCGCCAGATTCAACACCATGTTGAACGCATTGGGTTAGTACAAACTGAACCGACGGATCAGGTGCTGGAAAGCGACCGGGCCGGGCGGGCATTTCGCTGGATCGTTGACCCGCAAACGACGATGAAGTTCCCGGCACCCGGCATCATTCGCCCCCGGCAGGCCACCGATTTAGATGTAGCCAGCGTACTGACTCAATTCGAAACCTTACAGACTTTACTGCTCGAGTTGCTCGATAAGGCCGTTTACCTTGACTGGAACCGGCAAAAAATACCGAGCTTGTTCGGTGCATGGCTTAAACTTCGGCTCGGTGATGCAGTGCTGATGCTGGTGGCCCATACCGAACGTCACCTGAACCAGGCCGGACGGGTGAAAGAAGCCCTATCTTGACTTAGATAACCTACGATTTCATGAAGAATTACATCACACACGATCCCTGGAACATTGTCGAAGATGGCTTTCACCGGGAGTACAACGAAGTTTCCGAAAGCCTGATGTCGCTCGGCAATGGCCGCTTTGGTCAGCGGGGCAATTTTGAAGAAAAATTCACGGGTAAAACCCTGCAGGGCAACTACGTGGCCGGGGTTTATTATCCCGATAAAACCCGGGTGGGCTGGTGGAAAAACGGCTACCCCGAATACTTCGCCAAAGTGCTGAATGCCGCCAACTGGATCGGTATCGACATCGACGTTGAGTATGAATCGCTCGACCTGAATACCTGCGAGGTGGGCGATTTTCGCCGGGTGCTGAACATGCAGGAGGGCTATCTCGAACGCTCGTTCGTGGCGGTGCTCAAAAGCGGCAAAGAACTGCGGGTGGCTGCCAAACGGTTCTGCTCCATCGTTGACGACGACGCGGGTGTTATCCGTTACGCCATTACGCCCCTGAACTTCGAGGCCAAAATCACCATTACACCCTACATCGACGGCGACATTCGCAACCGCGATGCCAACTACGACGAAAAATTCTGGGACGAGGTACGCAAGGAAACCGGATACGGCGAAGCTTATATCGAACTGCGCACCCGCAAAACCGGCTTCCATGTCGTCACCGGCATGTGCGTGGCCATTGAGCAGGATGGCGTAAAGATTGACTACCAGTCGCAGCCCATCAAATATGAAAAGTATGTCGCTAACCGCCTGACGCTCGATTGTCGACAGGGGCAGGAAACGGCCATATTTAAGTACGCAGTCAATCTCTCCTCGCTCAACCACGACCCGGACGATTTGATGCGGGAGGCCCACTCGGCCATTCAGCGCATCACCCGGAAAGGCTTCGACAAGATGCTGTTTGAACAGAAACAGGCCTGGGCCGATAAGTGGAAAACTAACGATGTGATTATCGACGGTGACGTAGCCGCCCAACAGGGCATTCGGTTTAATATTTTCCAGTTGGAACAGACCTATACCGGCGAAGACGAGCGGCTCAATATTGGTCCCAAGGGCTTTACGGGCGAGAAATACGGCGGGTCTACTTACTGGGATACGGAGGCTTACTGTCTACCATTCTACCTCGCTACGGCCGATCAGAAAGTAGCCAAAAATCTGCTCGTTTACCGGCATCGGCAACTCGGTAAGGCCATTGAAAACGCCCAGAAGCTTGGTTTTCGGGCTGGGGCTGCCCTGTACCCGATGGTGACCATGAACGGCGAAGAATGCCATAACGAGTGGGAAATCACCTTCGAGGAGATTCACCGCAACGGGGCCATTGCCTACGCCATCTACGACTATATACGTTACACCGGCGACGAACACTATCTGGTTGAGTACGGCCTGGAAGTCCTGATTGCCATCAGCCGGTTCTGGAGTCAGCGCGTGAACTGGTCGGCGGCTAAACAGCGGTACGTGATGTTGGGCGTGACGGGACCGAACGAGTACGAAAATAACGTCAACAACAACTGGTACACCAACTACATTGCCGCCTGGACACTGCGCTACACCCTCGAAGCAGTCGAAAAAGTAAAGCAGTTGAACGCCGGTAAATACGCCGAACTGAGCGACCGTATCCACTTTCGCGAGGAGAAAGAACTGGCTACGGCGCAGCATATCATCGACAACATTTACTTACCCGCCGATGCCGACCGGCAAGTATTCCTGCAACAGGATAACTTTCTGGACAAGGACATTCTCACCGTCGCCGATATTCCGAAGGGGCAACGGCCCATCAACCAACATTGGTCGTGGGACCGGATTCTGCGGTCGTGTTACATCAAACAGGCCGATGTGTTGCAGGGACTTTACTTCTTTGAGGATCAGTTTGATACCGATACACTCCGGCGCAACTACGAGTTTTACGAGCCGATGACCGTGCATGAATCCTCATTGTCGCCCTGCGTTCACTCGATTCTGGCCTCGCGGCTGGCCTTGAAAGACAAAGCTTACGAGTTTTACCTCCGCACGGCCCGCCTGGATCTGGACGATTACAACAACGACACCGAAGATGGCTGCCACATCACCTCAATGGCGGGTACGTGGCTGGCGGTGGTGAAAGGCTTCGGTGGCCTGCGGATCGAAACGAACCAACTGGTGCTGAACCCCTATTGCCCCGACAACTGGCAGTCACTGGCTTTCACCATCCGGTTTCGGGGCGTATTACTCCAGGTAACAACTACGCAGACAGAGGTGACGGTGCAGAATTTTTCACAGCAGCCCATCACGCTGCTCCTGCACGGTGAGCCGGTAACGGTAGACCGGGACAGCCGGAAATCGGTACCGGTTCGTGTGGCGGATAACGTTAACTAATAGGCCGATTAGCATGAGTACTGGTGAAGATCACACCATTTGTATGTATTTTTACCAGTACTCATTCCAACGTTAATCACTATCAAAAGCTATGAACGAAAATGTCATCTATATGGGTGTCAACGCCCCTCGTATTCATCAGGCCATTATCGCTCAACTTGTTACTGGGTTAACTAATTTGTTTGTCAGCGGAAAAAGCAGGCTCATGGCCTACCCCGAAGCTATGATAGACCAAAGTCAGACCTCGCCCGTTCCTGACATATTACTCGCAAATCCGCAGACGGAACTAACCGAAGTATTAATTGAAATCACGCATACACAAGGCGTAAAAAAAGATGCTCAGAAGTTGAAAGAACTCATGACAACTTATGATGTCTCGGAGGGCTTTGTGTATGATTACAAGCTCAACCTTTGGCACCGATATGAACTGCACAACCTTGATTTTGATCAATCTTCCTCTTATTGTCATACCGTTGGCTGTTCATTGAATGATTTTTTGTTTTAATGCTGTACCGCCAGGCCCTACCCGCTGATGTTGAGCGCCTTGCTGCGCTTCATGCCCGTTCGTGGCAGGAAACGTACCGGGGTATTCTGCCCGATTCGTTTTTAGACAACGACGTGGCAGCAGAGCGGCTGGCTCACTGGCAGGAACAGTTTCGCATAAACTCCCCCAATCAGCACCTTATCGTGGCCGAAGCAGACGGGCGGCTGGCGGGTTTCGCCTGTACCGTTGCCAATCATGACCCTGTGTATGGCGCTCTGCTGGACAACCTGCACGTTGCAACCGCCTACAAAGGGCAGGGCATTGGCCGACACCTGATGAAGCTGGCGGCTGAATGGGTGCAAGAGCATGACCCGGCTTCGGCATTTTATCTCTGGGTGTATGAGAAAAACGACGCGGCCCGAACGTTTTACGACCGGTTGGGCGCCATCAATCAGGAAGCCGTACCGGGCGAATTCGCCGTGGCCCTTCGCTGTGTGTGGCCGGATTTACCAACGCTGATCGCTAACTGCCAATAGCCACAGTACGCTGCCCGATGGACTGGAGCCGTTCCAGTCTACTTATGACGACTGACTACATTACCACCAAACGGCGTTCCCTGCCTCGACAGACCTTCAAATACGTCGCTGTTCTGGTGGACGAAAAAGCGCAGACGTTTCCGTAGAATAGTCCAAGAAGTAAGTATAGAGTTTGATGAAATATATGGTTTCGATTTCAGTTGAATCGCTTTCATGATTGTTCCAGTTTGTTGTTAATCAGCCCACTGTCAGGGGTACCCCAACACTAATCGGACAACTGAACAACCTATTTGACTAATGCAATGATTCTTACTTACTGGAATAGTACAACAACTCCCTCTAATTTATCATCGAAAAGAGTCATTGTACCAAAGATTCTTACCTTCGTACAGCACTTCTAACTGACTGAATTGGTGAGTTTTGATCGAATTGCCCCCGTATACGATGCCCTGAGCCGATTGGTATTCGGCCAGGCACTTCAACAGGCACAGACGGTATTTCTGTCGCAGATTCCACTCCATGCTACCCTACTTATTATCGGGGGCGGTACCGGAAATTTGTTGCCTGATGTACTGAGTCACTGTCAGCCCGCGCGTGTGTTATTTCTGGAAGCGTCCGACCGAATGCTTAGTCAGGCCCGTCGCCGGATACAGTCTCATGCCTTAGCGAACCGCGTCGAGTTTCGGCATGGCACACAGGCGGATCTGCGGGCAGATGAACGGTTCACGGTAATTATGCTTCCGTTTGTACTGGATTTGTTTTCCGACGCTACGCTGACGCGTCAATTTCTGCCTCCCCTGCTGCGGGCTGTCGTGCCGGGCGGGGTCTGGCTCGTGACCGATTTTGTCAACTCGCCCCAGCTGATCCATCGCTTCACGCTGAGGCTCATGTACCTGTTTTTCCGGCTGATCTCGGGCATCGAAGCCCAGCGGCTGCCCGACTGGCAACGGGCGTTTCGCAACGCAGGCTTACGCCCGATGCGGCAGCAAACAGCCGCCGGAGGACAGGTCGAAAGCAGTTGGTGGGCCATCAAACCGGGCTAATCAGGCCAACTTTAGGCTGCTATCCGGCCATAAGCGCCCATAGCAGTCAGGTTTTTCCTAAATTGCTTCATCAGCTTGAACAACCATTTCCCTTTTAGTTAACGGTCAGTCAGGACAGGGTTGCACAATCAAAAGCCAGTTGAACGCGTCCAAAGCCGGAACAATGCGCTTATTGCCTAAAATATACCCTTCTGTTTTACGCTGCCTGACGGATGCACAAGCCAGCGAATTTACAGATCGACTTCTGAAATAGTACATTTACGAGCAGGTGCCGGATAACCGATAAATTAGTCAGTCGGTACCCACAGAGACACAGCCTGAATCTTTTGTATATTCGCCCACTTAGTGACCTAACTTACGCCTATCGTTATGCTACCAAAGCTCGAATACTATCCGGTAAACTGGGTGGATGGGATGAAAATCTCCCGCAAGCACTTTACTGATTTTGAGCATTTCGTGAGCGATCAGCTCCGCGACTCCGTGGCCGTGGGCCTGACGAGTTACAACTACGGCCTGCTGCCTTCCGACACGCCGGATTTTGCGCTTCAGGTCATCACCGATCAGAATCAGAACCTGCGCCTGCAACTGACCAACTGCCGGGCCATAACGGGAGCCGGTTGTCGCATCGAACTAATTAATGAACCGGTTGAACTGGCCACCAGCCTGACCGAAATCCTGGCCAAGTACAACATACCAATGGCCGACGAACTTAACTTTCTGATCGTGTTATCGGTCGATCTGTTTGTTCGCAAACCTGCGGGTGCCCCGGCCAACAATGAGCCGTTTCCGCGTCCGCCCTACACGCTTCCCTCCTATTGGCTGAGTGTAGTGCCCGCCCATCAGTACGACAGTCAGTCGGGGAACCGGCCCGGTTACCCATCCTCTACGTTCGAATCGACCCACATCATTGTGGGGCAGCTTACCTGCCGACACGGGCAACTGGCCAATGTAGACGCGTATATTCCGGCCTGTGCTGCCGTCAGTGCCCATACGTCGCTGCTCACCTGGACCAATCAATTGAGTAAAATTCTGGCCGAAGTCCAGCGCGATGCCTTTATTATTGTCGAGAAAGTAGTAAAAAAACGGGGCACGCAGCAGGGACGGGAAGCCGGTCCGCTGGCCGAACTGATTCGGACGCTGGCCGAACAGATTGCCCTGAGTTTAGATGATGTGCTGAACCACCTGCATTTCAATGGCCGCGAAGCTTCCCCGATGGAGCTGATCCGGCGCGTGACGCTATCGACGCGGGCCGTAAAAACCACGCTGATGCAACTCAACGACCGCGATCTGGTCGGCAGCTTAAAGTTGGGAAAAGACCTGGTTCTTCCCTATTTCCAGAGCTGGACTGATATTTCGCCGGTACAGATTGAAAATGCGCTGGAAGCGGTGATTACGCAACCTTATCAGCACGCCAACCTGCGCCCGCACTTAGACCTGATCAGCCGGTGCTGGAGTCAGATTCAGATTATCTTCAAGGTCATGACCGAGCGCGAATACATCGGTCAGAAACCCAACCGCAACGGCGTACTGGATATGTCGCGCCCAACCGAGGAGCGCGATTTACCCCGCGAGCCAACGGTCACCGTGCCCAAGACAGCCCCGGCGTTCCGGTTTACAGGTGGCCAGTAAGGGCTTTATTTCAGCATTAATTCATTCCATTCCTTACTATTCTCTTTTCCATGGACCCTTTAAATAAAACCGAACGGAATACCTCTCTTTTTAACTTCATTGCCGTCTACATCATTGTGCTGGCGCTGCCGCTCTGTCTGGCCTTCTGGGTTGGTAAAAAATACCCGGCCGGGGGCAGTAACCAGAAAGCCATCAGTGAGCAAAAAGCCCTGGCCGATGAGATGACCGCTGTGCAGGTATACATCAAAAACATGGAGGAAATTGACACGCAGCGCCCGCAGGAAGGAGCCTCCAATGAAACCTGGAACTCATGGATTCAGGGAGCCGAACAGCAGAATAATGAGTTTAGAACCCGGATCGATAAGTTTCAGAAGAACAACGTATTTACCGGTACCCGGCTTGGCATGCGCGATAACGCCTGTTCGTACCTGTACCGGGTTAACATCGAACGGAAGAATTACCTCGATAAGCGGTCGGCCCTCCTGCGCGAGCGGGATGAAACGGCCGAGATCGAACGGCTGAAATCGGAGAATGACCGCCTGAAATCGGATAAGCAGAATTTACAGAACAACGTGAATATGCTGATGGCTCAGGCGGCCCGTCCGGCCCCGGCACCCGCCCCACAAGCCCAGGCAGGCGGTGGTGGCGGAGGAGGTAAAGAGTTGGAAAATCTTAAATGGGAATTGAAATTCAGCGATGCCAACTGCAAAAAAGTGCAGGCCGACATACTCGAAGAATACAACGCCCGCATGAAACGCAAGCAACTCTATGCCCTGGCTAAAAAGAATTTCGAGTTGATCATTAATGCCAATGGAGCAACTTATGCCATTCAGCAACTGGCGAATACGAAAGTAGACGAGATTGATAAGGTGTTAAGTCGGCTGTAAGCCGTTCGTTCAACGCCGGCGTTTCTAAATATACGACGCCACACCGAGCACAGCGGTTGGATCATCGTCGGACAGGACCAGAAAACTGTTGTCGTCGTCCGTAATCAGGTGATCGACTACATCGAGTTCGGCGGGCAGAAAATACCCGATCAGCAGATCCAGCACGGCGCGGCTGCGGCCACCCACCAGAAAGTCATTCAGTTGTCGTTTATCGAGCGGGCCAATGCTGATCTCCACGGCGGGCATCGTATCCTGATACGCGCCTTCGAGCGAGAAATTCCCCAGTTCGGCCCGGCTCAGTTCATTTGAGACCGGTTCATCATCAGGAGCCAGTTCAATCAGGTGAATCAGGGGCGGAATAGTCCGCAGTTGCACCGGAACGCCCAGAATCACCTCGAAACACTCCGTCACCAGCGTCCGGTTCTGGGTCAGCCGATGGGCAAGCGGCAACAGATGCAGCAGATTATGCAGCTGCCGGGTATTCAGCAGGTTCGCCGAAATGCCCCAAAACTGCCGCAACACGTCGCCCTGATCGTTTCGGCGCAGGTTTTCTTCATTGATTTGATACTTCCGCTCTTCCAGTTCCAGCATCGTCCGCTGGAGGAAAAACTCCTGCTCGAAGGGCTGAAAAAACTGCCGGGCGGCTTGTTTACGCCGGGCCTGCTCATCAATATCATCAAAAACTTCTTTCTGATCGCGGCCCCGGTTCACGGGCTGGTGAAACAACCCTTCGGGCAGGTAATCGTACAGACCATCGCGGTGCACCTCAATGTTCAGGTAGGTGCGCCGACTCTCATCCACGTCTGGTAACTCCTGCAACAGGGCGTCGGCATGGCCTACTTTCACCGCTCCCACGTCCCGACGGTAGCTGCGCTCGAACAGGCCGGATGGATAGACCAGCACATCCGTGCGGGGGTCCAGACCGCCATTGTACAGTTCGGCCAGCATCACTTCCAGCCGGACATCGGTGTGCAGGCTATTAATCTCGTTGGCGTAATCAGTTAGTTTCATGCGGTTTTTCGGGCAAGCCGCACCCGGTACGGCAGGTTCATGGCCGAGCGGTCAGCTAAGTGCTGACGGCAGCGTTCGAGTTCGCCATCCCACTCAGAGGGCGTAAGTTCGGTGCGTCCTTTTGGCGTAATGAGCACGTCGAGACAACGGACATAGCCAGCGCCTTCGATCAGGCCTTCGGCAAAGCGTTTTTCAACGGCTACATCAACCGGTACGTCGCCAATCCGGCCGTAAAAATAGGCCTGACATTCGGCCCGGATGTCTTCGAGCGTTACCAGCCGCTGGCGCGTCAGTAAGGTCTGGCGCAGACTGTATTCTTTCTCCGTGACGCTGGGCTTGTCCCGCCCGCCTACGGTCGTCGTCATCAGAAACAGGTCCTCTTTCTCGTCCCGGACGAAATAATAGCCATCATACGGAGCCAGGCGCGTACCGGCGGCAATGTGATTACCCGCTTTCCCGTCGGTGCTCCAGAATTCGATGTAAATGTTGGTTTCCCGCTGGCGCGGCCGGACAAAAATATACGGGTGCCCAACGGTAAAGCCCTCCACGGCATTTTTCTGGAGCCGGGTGGTCAGTTCATCCACATTACGGGAGAGGTTGTCTATAATTTGGGTAAACATCCCTGAGCCGAGGGCCGAAAACGCCCGGCTTTCCTCCAAGAGCATCTGCTGCACGTAATCCAGGATTTCGCGGGCATTCCGGGCATCGAACCGCCCCACGCCGTGCGGACGCCACATAAATGAGTTGTCTTCCAGCTCATCGAAATGCCGCAGGGGCGACGACCGGTACAGGTCATGGCTGTCGGCATTATACACCCGGCGGATAAACAGAAACTCGTTGGACGACGGCAGCGGATACACATTCAGGGTCATCTGCAGCCGCTTCATGGTTTCGTTCAGCAGGCGGTTCATGATCGGGAAACAGTTCAGCCGCACTTCCATCGTGGCAATGGCCGCTGGCGGAAAATCGCGGTTAAACCGGATTTCGAGCCAGATCAGTTCCTCCGAAAAATAACGCTGCTGCTGCTGATCGGTGAAGCTATAGCCGGGCGGAAAACGCCGGGGTGTATAGTCGCGGTCGGTGCGGTTGGGCAGGTTGCCCAGCGTAACGAAACAGCGGTCGTACAGGCTCATTATCTCCTGCTCCAGCTGGTGCAGCACATCAAGTTCCGGGCCGAGCCGGGCCTCGTGGGTGGTAGCGGCCTGAAAACCGGCCTGTACCGGCAATTCACGCCCGTTCATGAACCAGCGGGTCTGGTGATTGTCCTGTAGTTTGCGGTAATAAGTGGCCTTACGCCCTTCTGACTCGGTTTCCCAGTCGAAAAACACCGGCACATTGGCCAGCGACGGTACTTCCGATGCCAGTTCAATACCCACCCAGACCGACTGATAATCGGTAATCTGGTTCGGCTGTACGCTGCGTTCGAGCTGAATCCGGTCGCGGCCGTTAAACTGTACCAGTCCCTGCTCACTGAGCAGATACCGCACATCGCCGTTTACGATCCGGCTCTTAACAACGGGCGAGAAAAAGATGTCCCGGCTTTTCTTTTCGGCATCCCGGCTGATGGTCCGGTGAAAGAACTGTACCGTCTGGGGCAGGTCCTGAATGGCTTCCTCGGGGCGGCTATGAAAAACAGCGTGGGCCGGACGGGGCAAATCGATTACCTCCGGGCACATCACGTTGGCGAGCTGATCAACAATATGCTGCCGGGTATTTTCGATGGCTTTGCCCGTGTTTTCGAACTCAAACGTGCAGGCTTCCAGCAGATAGGTCACTAAGGGATCGGCCGCTTCAACGTCTTTAACGCGCATCTGCCAGACCGCAGCCGCGTGCCTGATCATCCGTTTCCGAATCTCTTCGCGGGTAAAATCGGTGGCGGTAAGTCTGTTCATAAATCCTGTCGTTTTTTGGCGTTGTAGGGAGCTACGGCTATTTCCTGCTGAAAGACAAAAGGCCGGTGATTCGATTTCCGAATTTCGGCAGTAATGCGGATAATCAGGCGTTTGTGCGCATCCAGGGAGCCTTCCCGGTTCAGATACACTTCTACTTTAGCGCGTTCGAGCCGCGGTTCGTACCGCCGGATGCCCTCCCGGATGGACGACTCAATCCGGTCCGTCCAGAGAATATAAATCTGATCATTACCCGAGTTAAAATCTTCATCCCAGATGGCACTGCCGAACTGCGGATCATAACGGGCCTCCTTAAACTGGGTCGTCACGATCAGGTACACATTATTATGGATCGACTCATCCAGCGAACACGTCAGTTCGGCCGGGCTGTGCCGCCCCTCGCTCCCGCCCTTCACGATGAGGTCCAGGCGCAGGGGGAGTTTAAAATAATCGTCGGGCATGGTCTGTTTGGGTCAGGGTGATGGCTCAAGTGCGTATAAGGTAGAATCAGGCTGCGTAGATAACGAAAAAATGGATTGGCACTATCGGCCGGGGCTGGTGAGTCCGGGATATTACCCTCATTTTTGAGTTGTCGGTACGCGGTTGCCGGGTCAGCCCGCATGGCATAACCGCAGGTGAAAGATATACTTTTTTTGTGCTATTAGTTTAATAGATTTGCAGGTAAGCAATGCTGGCTGGCCAGGCGACGAATTTGTCGCGTGACTACATGGACACGCTTACCCTTACCTATCCTTTTACAGCTGAATCTGCCAGCGGCCTGCCGCCCGGCTTCCGTAGCAATGTATGAACCCTATCCAACCACCTAATTTCGGCTCCGCAGCCCGCTCGGTTGTCACCAGCAGCATTAGTCAGGCCCGCAGCAGCGTTATGCGGCACTCCAGTGTACGGACCATGATTCTGTACATTCTTGTCGTCATCATGCTGTTCCTGCTGCTGGGCTACATCGGCTATGCGCTCGTTCATTACGAAATCCTCCCGCCCACGAGCAACGTCGGGTTCTGGAACTACTGCATTACCCTGACACTGGTTTTTCTGCTGGGCCTCTGGCACGTGAGTGGTATGCGTTCGTTTATGCCCTGGACCCAGCCCGACCATTACTTTCAGGGCACGCTGATGACCCTGCTGATGGGTATCATTGGCGGGTTGTCGATGTTTATGCTGTCCTACGCGCCGGGCGTATTTCGGGTGGTAGAAGCCCAGGAAGAGTTCCGGGCCAACATCCGGCCGCTGGTGTCGGCGGTGCTGCTGTTCCCCCTGGCTTACTTTCTCGACTGGGCCTACGAAGCCTACGACGAGATTCCGCCCAAAATCTACAAACTGTGGCAGTATAACCCGATGCGGCAAATGCCTCAGCTGCTTGAATACGAGTACAAACAAACGACGATCATTATTTTCATGCTCGACATCCGGTACGGCGAAAAGAACTCGTACGATCTGCGCTCGAAAATTCCGAACCGGATGATGATCGGCGATGGCTTTCAGTTTTCTATTGATGAACACAACATAAACGAGCCCGGCCGGGAAATTGAGTTTCGCGATCCAAACGGCAGCTATTATCGCTGGTATTTTTACGTGAAACGGGGCTGGTGGAAATCCGACCTGTTTATCGACTCCGACAAAACATGCCCGGAAAATTACCTGCGCGACGGGGTTCGGATTCTGGCCAAACGGCTGCCGCCCCCCAAAGCCCGCCGATGACCACAAACGAACAGTTTGGTGCCGTTAACACAAAGTCTGCCACTCGAGGAGTATTTTTTAAGGAAAAAAGGGTAATTTAATCGGTGCTTTTCGGGGAAAGTATCCCCGCTAACGCTTTTATTTACCCCTAAATGTTGACTTGTCCGTAAACATGATGCCGGAAACTACGTTCACTATTGGTCGGTCGGCCGACAACCGGCTGGTCATAGACCGACCGGGAATCAGCCGCAAACACGCCCGGGTGACGTTTGTGACCGATCATGTTGTCCTGCTGGAAGACCTGGATTCGACCTACGGGACGGTGGTAGACGGATGGCGCATTGCCCGCACGATCATCAGTCCGGAGAGCCGGATAGCCCTGGGGCAGGAACCGCTTGATCCGCAGCTTATCTTCTCGGTACGGCAACCTCATCCGGCCAGTAATCCCACGCCGGTAGTGCTGCCCCCGGAAGCCGATCCGTCGGACGTTCGGCGGGCGTTTAAGCGGCTGGAACATGTGTACGACATTTACACCGAGGCCCGCGAAAGCTTAGTTGTCAAAGGTCCGGTTAAACAAGCCTGGGTACGAAGCAGTATTGGCCTGGCCCCCATTGTGGGTGCCGTGGGGTTAGGCTTAGTGGGGGGTGGCCTGGGGTTTATCCCCCTGATTGCCGGAGCCGTCGGGCAGATTCTGGCCGCTCATTTTATTAACATCCCCGAGAAACTGGCCGCCCTCGACAAAGAATTTAAACGCAGTTATGTTTGCCCCCGTTGCGGTCAGTTCCTGGGTAATGTGCCCTATGGTGAGCTGGTGAAGCGCCGACAATGCCGGGAATGTAAGGCTCGCTGGGCCGATTAAGTAGTGGATTGCAGTCAGTAACGGAGCCGAATCGCAGCGTTCGGATTGAATCAGGCTTTTTGATTTATCATTAATCAATTCTTTTCAGATACCATGACAACGTACGATCAATACGCTTACGACGACTCGATGGCGCAGCAGCCAACGCCCAACCAACCTGAACAGGAAGATAATCTGCCGGGGAAAGCCCTTAATGCCAGCCAGAAAAAGGCCATTGCAGCTGCCCTTGTCGGTACAGCCGCGTTAGGCGGGGCCGCTTACGGGTTGTCGCGGCTCGAAGACAGTGATGGTTCGGATCAGCTGGCCGACAACGGCAACGGCGGTGCAACCGATACGGCACCAGCCCATCCAGTGGCTACTCCCGTATCATTCGTTAGCCACGAACCCGATATTGCCGTCATCAGTGATGAGCCCCGGCTGGCCACAAGCGTGACGGACGATATGACATTCGATGAAGCCTTTGCGGCTGCCCGCGGTGAAATGGGTCCGGGTGATTATTTTGAGTGGCATGGCAACTACTACAACACCTTCTTTAAAGATGAGTGGGATGGCCTGAGCGAAACGGAACACCAGGCGTTCAAGGCTTCCCTCGGCGATCTGGTTGATCAGAGCAGTGCCGAACCCGTACTGGCGCATACCGAACCGGCCGAACCCGCGCATCACCACGCGTCGGCGCATACGGCCCACGTGGCGCATGTAGCCCACCACGATGCCGCGCCCGCTCCGCACGAAACCGAAGTAGCCAGCCACGCGACCGTTTCCGTAATTGACGACATAGCCGGGGCCGATTCCAACGTTACGGTGATGCATGTGGACGGACATGATGTTTCGCTGATCGACACCAATAACGACCAGAAAACGGATATGACCCTGGCTGATAACAACGTGGTTCTGGTTGATACCGACCGTGATCACCTGCTGGATTCGCAGGGCGACTATAATGCCAGCACCCATAAGGTCGAGCACATGCACGCGCTCGAATCGCCCATTGGTGCCCCGGACATGGACGCCGAAGACCGGCATTTGCCCGCCGACTATGAGCCCCTCTATTCCAGTCATGATCTGGGGCACGATCACCTGGCTCAGAGTGATCACTCGGATTCCATTAATCTGGGTAATTAACCGATACGACAGGGTACGCCAATCAATTGGTTGGCGTACCTTCCATTTATTAAGCCATCACGATGACTCAGTCGCTACAACTTATTTGCGGCAATCCAAACTGCAAAGCCCGGCTGCTGATTAAAGACCCGTATAAAAGTCGGGAAGCCAAATGCCCGGTCTGTGGCTACATTAATCCGATGCCGGGTAACTCGCTGCCCGGTAATTCGATGCCCGGTCAGCCACTGCCTGTAATGCCCGTTGCACCTTTAGTACCGCCCCCGGCTTCGGTAACGACTCCGCTCCCGGGCGACGAACACCCAACGGTGCTTCAGAAACAGGTGCTGCCAACCGAAATGGGCTGGCTCCTGGTTGACACCACGCAGTCACAGGTCACGCCAACGGTCCTGAGTCTGCGCCTTGGCCCGAATACCATAGGCCGGCAATCGACCCTGTCTCCATCGGACCTGATGCTCACCACGGCCGACGAAACCATGAGCCGGCAACACTGTACCCTGGAGGTGCGCATTAACCGGACAGGAACCGTCGATTATATTCTTCAGGATGGAGCGCAGCGCCCCGAAGGCTGGAAAAATAGTCTGAACGGCACGTTTGTGAACGGCAGCAAAACCCGACTGGGCGAATATGACCGGATCTACCTCAATGAGGGGAACGTCATTCAGATCGGACAGGTCCAGCTTACCCTGAAAACCCTGCAACTCACCGAAGCCCTCCGCCAGAGCTACCGCCGGGCCGGGCCAGCCGATATGCAGGAAACCGTCATTAAACCGCAGCCCACCCGCTGACCCTTACCCAATCCCAGACCCCGTCGTCCGACTCTACACCGCTCTACATGAAGATACGTCTCGCGCAACCTATTGGCTTTTCGCAACCCGGTGGTCGTTCGACTAACGAGGATACGCTCTTCCCTGATCCGCAGGCAGCCACCCCGCAGCAGGCCTGGTTTATGGTGTGCGATGGCGTGGGCGGAGCGGCCCGGGGCGAAGTAGCCAGTCAACTGGCTGTCCGTCAATTCGACGCTTATTTTCGGGCGCATCCCGTAACCGTTGCTACTGCCGACTACGTACAGCAGGCCCTGACTACGGTGCAGGACCAGTTCGACGTTTATGTACGCGCTAATCCGTCGGCCGTTGGTATGGGTACCACCCTTACACTGGTGTACGTTCACGAAGCCGGACTGACGGTTGCTCATCTTGGCGATAGCCGGGTGTATCTGGTGCGGGGTGGCCGGATTGAGTGGCGTACCGACGACCACTCCTACGTAAATGAGTTGGTGAAAGGGGGCGTGTTAACCGCCGATGAAGCCCGGCATCACCCCCAGCGTAACGTAATTACCAGAGCTATTCAAAGCGGAGGTAACCGCCCTCTGGTAGACGTTCAAGTTATCAGTGACCTACAGGCGGGCGATTATTTTTTCCTGTGCTCCGATGGGGTGCTGGAGCGGGTCAGCGATGAGTTGCTGGAAAATGTGCTGGGCAGCGCCGATTCCAATGAGGACAAGATGCAGATTTTACTCGAATGCTGCACCGACCAGACCCGCGATAACTTTACGGCCTACCTGCTTCAGATTGACGCCGTCAGCGGCAATAGCCTGCCCGGGTTCACGACCGATCTGCCCGCTTATGAGCGGCCCGTACCCGCCACTGCCGACGAGGTTATGGTGGTAGCTCTCTCCCATCCTGAACTAGACTATGTCCAGCCAGCCACCAGCGTGGAAACGGTCCCCGACCGGCCATCCATGGTGCAGGCACAGTCCGTACCTCCCCCCCCGGCCCCAGCCGCCAAAAATCCCGTTTATGCCAGAATCATGGGCGTGTTAACGCTCGTACTACTGCTGCTCGGCAGCTATGTAGGCTGGAAGGTACTGGGTAAGCCAAGAGCCTTAAAATCAGGCGATACCACTACGGCTGCGTTGAGTATCCCGCCTGTTCGCCAGCCCGCCGTTGCCCGGCCGAGGCCGGTTTCGTCGCTGTCCGTACCCAATACCAGCCAGAAACCCGTTTCGGCGACCTTCGTTTCCGATAGCGCTGAGACTGAGGTAGTACGCGAACCCGCCCAGGCAATTCCGCAGTTGGCCAGCCACCGGCCTGCCGTGGAGCGGGAAGTAGAAGCCGGGTTATACGTGGGGGTCGTTGACGGGAAACGCGGGCTGCTGCTCGACGACCGGTCCACCTGGTTAATTGCTCCTCAATTCGACAAAATTGGCCAGTTTCATGACGGACTGGCGAACGTGCGTGTGGATGGCGAAGCGAAATACCTCAGTCTTAAAGGAAACATCTACGACGAAATCAGTCCGGCCCACTGCGACCGCATCCGGGTACGAACCAACGATAAATGGGGCTACCTGAATTTAAACGGTGCAGTCGCCATCGGCATCCGGTACCCAAAGGCTACTTCATTCCACGATGGCGACTGCACGGCTGATGTATACATTGGCAGCCAGTCATTTCGGATTGACCGAATTGGACGCGATATAAAAACCGGTCGTGGTCCCGTGGCCAGTATTGCCGGTAAATAACCACCCTGACGCTGAATACTTATGATTGGCAGTAAAGTTTTCGACTACGAAATTACCCGTAAAATAAAAGCGGGCGGCATGGGTGTCGTCTTTGAAGGAAGACGCATGTGGGGCCGTCATGAGCGGGTAGCCATCAAATTTTTGCTCGAAAATCTGCGTGATGATCCGCGCATCCGGCAGCGGTTTCTGCGCGAAGCCGAAATTCTGGAAACACTGCACCACCCGGCTATTGTCCGTATCCTGGGGCTGGATACCGAGCGCGACGCGTTTATTATGGAGTATGTGGAAGGTCCAACGCTGGGCGACTACCTGACTCATTACCCCAAGGCATTTCATGACCCGGCCAAAGCCGTCGCGTTTTTCTCGCAGATTCTGGCCGCGTTTGATTATGCCCACCAGATGAAAGTAGAGCTGGATGGCCGGATTGAACAGGGTGTTATTCACCGCGATATTAAACCGGGCAATATCATCATTCAGGCTAATGATGTTCCCAAGATTCTGGATTTTGGTATCTCCCGCATCGCCAGCTTTGGCAGCACCCTGACCGACCCGAACCTGCCGATGGGGTCGATTGCTTACATGAGCCCCGAGCAGATCGTGGATTCTGCCAGTGTGGACTGGCGGAGCGATATTTATGTGCTGGGCGTTAACCTGTGGGAGTTGTTCGTGGGGCAGTCTCCATATCCCAAGGTCACGAATTTTGAGCGGGCCGTTGAGGTACAGAACCTGATTCGCCGGGAAGCCCTGACCCCGCTGACCGAGTTGGTTGGCGATGCCACCCCGGAGTTAAAATTATTTCTACGACGGGTTGACCGGATCATTGCCAAGGCCACGGCCAAAGAACCAATCGACCGCTATCAGAGCTGCGCCGAGATGAGTCTGGACCTACAGGCGACACTCCTCCCGGAAACGCCCGAAGAAACAGCCGCATTAAACGCGCCCACACCAGCCGCCACGCTGTCGGAGCTACCAGAAGCCGCTACCATTATTCAGCGCAGCACACCCCCGGCCCTGCCGGTAGAACCCGTCTCTAAAGCGAAGCCGGACAAAACAGCCAAAGCGGTTCCGCCCCCACCGGTTGTACCCCCTCCTGTTACTGCGCTAAAAGCAGAACCGATTCAGGAGGAAGCGTCGGTAACAGATAATTCGTCTGATATTCGTCCGCCGGTGGCCCTATCCACGCAGAAGCCCTGGCAACGCAAGCGGGTGATCTATGCCTCAGTAGCTGCTGTAGCGGTGGTCGTCGTTGGTATGCTGTGGTCGCGGTCGGTCACCAATTCGGAGGCTTCTGACAATCAGGCCCGTCAGGCTGCCTTAGTGGCAAAAGCCGCCAAAGCAGCAAAGCAGAAGGCTTATGCCGACTCCTGCTATCAGATCGGCCAGAATTATTACCTCGGAAATGGTATTGCGCAGGATTATAAAAAGGCGGTTGAATGGTACAACAAATCGGCGGCCGCCGGAAATACCGATGGACAGAACGATCTGGGCTACATGTATCAATTGGGCTATGGAGTGCCACAGAATGACACGATAGCAACCATGTGGTATCGGAAATCAGCGGATCAGGGCAACGCCAATGGGCAAAACTCTTTAGGCTTCATGTACGCGAACGGGTTAAGCGTAAAGCAGGACTTTCAGCAGGCAACCCAGTGGTATCAGAAAGCCGCTGATCAGGGTAATCCAGATGGACAGAATAACCTGGGCACACTCTATTTTACGGGTCAGGGCGTGGCGCAGGATTATACGCAGGCCGCTAATTTTTACCGTAAATCCGCTGATCAGGGTAATAAAGAAGCTCAGTTTAACCTTGGCACCATGTATCAGTTTGGTCAGGGCGTTGAACTGGATTTAGTCAGGGCTGAAAAGTGGTACCGGGCTTCAGCTAAACAGGGTTACCCCAGCGCCCGAAAAGCACTTCGGGCGTTAAATAGTAATCCCTGATCAAGCGTATTAACGAATTTTTTTCACCGGTCCGCTTGTAGCCGGGCGTGGGCGGAAAACCGGACGTGGCGCTGACGGAGCCGGTGAACTCCGGCGAGTGCGCTGGGGACGCGATACCACCGGTGCTTCCTCCTGCACCACCACCCGTGGCGACAGCAGGTTGTTGACATGCTCGCGGATGGGTCTGTAACTGGGAGCACCCAGGCCAAACTTGTTCATATCAACGCTCTGATAATCACTCGCCAGCAGCGAACTGATGTATTTGAACCGTCGGCCAGCCAGCACGTGGGTTTCGTAGGGCGTCTCGTACAGGCGGCTGCCCCGGTTTGGTGTACGACTGGCGAACGGCGTAACCGGCAGGTCGGGTGTTTTCTGGTATAACATCTGCCAGATCTTCACCATCTCACGCGGATCATAACCAGCCACCATCATGTATTTTATACCCAGCCGGTCGGCCTGACTTTCAAACTCCTGCTTGTACGTACTAGACAACGGTCCTCCGCCAAATGCCGTAACGTACGTTGCCAGTTCGGCGGGTTCCAGTCCATAAGCTGCCAGTATGGTTGGCGACAACGCCGTTCCGCTGGTAACGGTAGCCGGAGCGGCCTGATACGCCCGGCGCGGATGGTGAAAGGTGATATGAGCCAGTTCGCGGCTCAACACAGCCGCCAGCTGCGCTTCATTTTCAATCATAGTGAGCAGGCCGGTATTCACATACACGGACCCATCGGGGTAAGCACTGGCACTGGCCGTTGAGTCGACCACTACATACACCCGTGAGTTAAGCGAAGCCGGGTGATCCGCCGGTAAATTTTTAAATCGGCTGGGCAGCAGTTTCGTCACTAAGCCAACCAGATAGTTGGTAAGCGTTTCGTCGTTCAGCAGCCGGTAGCTATTTGCCCCAAAGGTAACCTGCGTCCCGTCCGCCGATAGCTTGCGGGTCGTTCTGAGCGTCTGGATCAGTTGCTGATCGAGGGGCGTTGGCTCGTCGGGCGTCACCGTTGCCGACTCGGCAAGCAGTACGCCATCGGCCTGCCGCTTGCCTTTGACGGCCACATCGACGCCTTCCTCCAGCCGGTTAAAACTCGGGAAGTTCATACCCATGTACCCTTTGGCACCAACCAGTACCGTACCGGACTTGAGCCGGACCCGCAGCCCGTTTACCAGGGCGACATCGCCCGTTACCTGCTCCAGCGGCCCGTTAAGCTGACCATCATCTACCTGATCGGTCAGAATGGTAATGCTCTGGGTCACAAACCGGCGGCTATAGCGGTATTCCAGAAAACTGATACTCAGTTCGATACCGGGCCGGAGCAGGTTGCGCCCGTCTAAATACGGCTGTAAATAAGCCGGTTGATTTGCCGTCGTTTTGGGTTTATTACGGCTGCGCTGATAATCCCGCTCAAGTTTCGGGCGCTGTTTTTCAAAGGCTGCCAGTTCGGCCGGGCTGGCGAAAATGAGCGTACTGTCGGTTATATCGATCTGGGAATAATAATCGCTGAGGTCGCCACTGATTTCGATACGCAGTTTGGGTGGCTTGAAATCAACCAGCGTCACGTTTTTACTCAATAAAACCGGCACCTCAGCGGGTGTTTGTGCATGACCCGACAGGGTCATCAGCGTGATGGCTAACGTCGTTACTAAACCAGATAATTGTTTGTACTGAATTGTCATAGTAAAAAGGTTGAATCAGCCCATCAACGGAACCGATGCGCAGGTGTGTGTACCAAAAGACAGCGTCTATTTTATACGTTACATAATTAGTACATAGTTTCTCCGAAACAAATAGGTGCTGATAAATCCGGGTGTATTAATTTAGGCCTTATTCCAACCTAACGCCGGCGCCGGGCTTACCGCACCTTTCTATGAATCTCACCGAAGAAACCAAACGGGCCGTCCGCATTGCGCAGGCCGTTGCCAAAGAACACAAGCATGAGCAGGTTGCACCGGCGCACATGATGCTGGGTCTTCTCCACAATGATGTCGGCCTCGCTTCCTGGCTGGTATCCGTCGGCAAAGATATTTACTTCCTGCGCGATTGGGCTGATTACCGGCTCGAAACCTTGCCAAAAGCACCACGCCCCCCCGAAAACCCGACGGTAAACGCGAATGTTCAGGAGACGCTGAAGCTGGCTGAACTGATTGCGTTGCAGGCTTCGTCTATGTTTGTTGAGCCGCTGCATGTACTGGCCGCGCTGACCAAACCGGGTGTTGCCTTCACCGCCGACCAGTTAAAATCGCTCCCGCTGACTCAGAAAGAGCTACTCGATGCTGCCGTCGAGGAACAGGAAGTAGCCGCTGCGGTGAACCCCGCTCCTACTCAGCCTGGTGCGCCCGCCGGAGCCGCCCCGGCCACCGGACAGTCGGCCCTGCTCAAGTTCTGCACGAATAAAACCGATCTGGCCCGCGACGGCAAACTGGACCCTATTGTGGGCCGCGACCGCGAACTAAGGCTGATGATCGAGATTCTGGTTCGGCGCACCAAGCCCAATGTCATGCTCGTGGGCGAGCCGGGCGTTGGCAAAACGGCCCTGATTGAAGGCTTTGCCCAGGCCATTGTAGCGGGCAGCGTCCCGGCCAGTCTACAGCAGTCCGAACTGTTTGAACTGGATATGGGCTCGCTGGCGGCTGGCGCTTCGTACAAAGGCGAAGTGGAAGACCGGCTGAAAAATATCATCAGTGAGCTGAAAGCCTACGACAAAGCCATTCTGTTCATCGACGAGATCCACGTCCTGCTTAATCCGAACGGCTCGCTGGGTACCGGTGTCGCGCAACTGCTGAAGCCGGAACTGGCTCGGGGTGAACTGACTGTCATTGGCGCGACAACGCTGGACGAGTTCCGGCAGTACATCGAAAAAGATGAAGCCTTCAGCCGACGTTTCGAGAAGCTGATTGTGCCGGAACCTAACGCCACAGCGGCTACCCGGATGGTGGAAACGCTGTTGCCTCTCTACGAAGAACACCACGGCCTGCAAACCGAAGCAGGTGTGGCCGAAGAAGCCGTATTGCTCTCATTGCGGTACGTGAAAGACCGTCGGCTGCCCGATGCCGCCGTTGATCTGATCGACCGGACAATGGCCGCGCTCAAAACAATGGGCGAAACGGCACACGGTGAATTACAGGGGCTACTGACGGAACTGACGGCGATTGAGGAGCGCGTTGCTGGTCTGGATGAGGAAGGTCAGCTCCGTGAGTATCGCTGGCTGCTGCAACAGTTGCAGGAGAAGGTAAGCCCGATCTTACAGCAGCAATTGGAAAACGACATCCAGCCTGACACCATCGAACGGCCCGCCCAGTTGCAGGAGTATTTACAAACCCGGCTGATGGCTCTGCTGCCACTGGCCGAAACGCATCCCGAAGCACTGACCAAACAGGACATTGCTGCTATGGTAGCCGCCAAAACCGGCATTCCGATGGGTAAACTGCAAACCAGTGAGCGCGACCGGCTGCTGCGGATGGACGATGTACTTCGCAAGCGCGTAGTTGGTCAGGATCATGCCGTCAAATCGCTGTCGGCGGCTATTCTGGAATCGCGGGCAGGGCTGACGATGGGCAAACAACCCATGGGTGGCTTCTTTCTACTCGGCCCAACGGGTACCGGTAAGACTGAATTGGCAAAAGCACTGGCCGATTTCCTGTTCAACGACGAATCATTCCTGATTCGCTTCGACATGTCCGAGTTTAAGGAAGAGCATTCGGCGGCTCTGCTCTACGGAGCACCTCCGGGCTACGTTGGCTACGAACAGGGCGGTTTGCTGGTCAATAAGATTCGGGAAAAGCCGTACTCCGTAGTGCTGTTCGATGAGATCGAGAAAGCTCACCCATCGGTATTCGATATTTTCCTGCAAATTCTGGATGAAGGTAAACTCCACGACCGGCTCGGCAAAGAGGGCGACTTCTCGAACGCCGTAGTGCTGTTCACCTCCAATATTGGCAGCGAATTCGTTATAAAAGAGTTTGGCGAAGGCCGGATTCCGGCGGCTAACGACCTGATGGACATTATGAGCAAGCACTTCCGGCCCGAATTTCTGGCCCGGCTCACGGAGATCGTGCCGTTCGCGCCCATCAGCGAAGCTAACGCCGTGCGTATTTTCGATATTCACCTGCGCGGCCTAACCAGTCCGCTGGCTAAACAGGGCATCACCCTGGCCATCAGTCCGGCCGCCCGCGAGCAACTGGCGCTGAATGGTTTTTCGCCCCGCTACGGTGCCCGGCCATTGAAGGGAGTAATCCGCAGTCAGTTGCGCCGACCCATCTCACGCATGATCATTGCCGGTGAACTCACACCCGGTGCAACGCTCAATATTGACGTTGATACCGATCAGCAGCTTACGTGGACAGTTACGTCGGTAGCCGAAGTAGTGGAGTAGCCGACGCACCATGAGTCAATAGCTGATATGGAATACAACGTTAGCACGATAAGCTGGGTAACGAAGGAGCAAATGACGGAGCTGATCATGGCGCACATGAAGTACAGCCGTTATCGCCCGCCGACCCGCTCGAGTTTCGTACCGATTGGCGGGGTAATATCCGCTTCTCCATCGCGGTTCGATGCCCTGAAACTTGGTTCGCCCAGACCGGGCCAGTTGCCGTCGGGCTACCGGCCGCACAACAGTTCAGCGCCGACGGGTTGGCCGGGAGCGCAGCCGCGCGACAACTGGCCGACGCTGGACATCCGCCAGCAGAGCGATCTGGGCCAGTCGCAGCAGGATTTTTTCTTCTGGAAGCGCAGCCACGTACTCGTCGTAACGGGCGATGGCAGCAGCCACAAGTGGATTCCGCTACTGCCCGGCTGGGATAATCCGCATATGGCCCACACCCCGGCGGTGAGTCTGGGCCGGGTGGCCAATCAACGGCCCACTCAGGTGCCCATCAGCAGCATGACCACCGCCGAGAAGGTCGGCCAGGCCATGTTCCGCTCGATGAAGCCCGAATATATGTCCGCTGAGTTGTCCAACGTGGTGCTGGGCCTGGTTACGCCCGAAGCCATCGGCCAGATGCTGGCCATCGAAGCGGTGTATACCGTCTCTATGTTCTTCGGTGTGGGCGAAGTAGCCACCGCCCTGCTGGTGGTACTGGGTACCTACTACGTGGGCGAGCAGGTCGTCGAGTTGCTCAACCTGCTCAAGGACTTCGTCAGCCGGGTAACCAACGCCCGCACTGACCTGGATATTGAGGAATCGGCTAAGCTCTTTGCCCGCATCATGACTATGGGCTCTCAGTTGGTAGTCAGTTTGCTGACCCGCACCCGCAGCCGGGCACACGGCAATCACACCGTGTTGCGCATGAAAAGCGGCCGGGGCGGGGGCAACACCGGCCACACGCCGGGGGGCAGTCACGCGGGGGCAGGCTCTTTGCCGGGCAGTGGTGGTCGACCATCACCGGGCGGAGGCACAGGCCATACTACACCGGTGCCGACACCCAAACCTAAAAGTGTGCCCCGGCGTAAGCGCAAGCCCAGCACCCAAACGCGGGACCAGCGGGCTAAGACTAACACCGACAACCTGGACACCCGGCGGGGCGGTCACTCCAAGGGCAAGCATGGCACCCAGGTCACACCCAAACAACACGAGGACCGCCTGCGCACAGGTCGGGACCCACAGACGGGGCAGATTGAATACGGTAAAAATGGGAAGTCGATAACCCCAAAGAATTCAAGTGGTTTCGATAATAATCAAAAACACCTTGAAGCACTTGGCAAAGCGGATAAAGAACTTAAATCGGGTCTATCTACAGGTAAATACATAGTAGACAGCAAGGGGAGAGTTCAACCGCCAGTGGTAGTTGATGTGCCAAACGCCGGCACATCACACAGTTTGAATCCACCAAAAACCGGTTCGGTCATTACTCAGACTGCAAATCAAGCAAAAGCGATTTATCAGTACAACCCTAAGACGGGTGGTTTTGACTTAGTAACTTTATATCCAATTCTATAACGCGCTATGTTTTCAACTTACGAATCATATACATCTCTCCTATACAATTTAGCGGTTGCTATTGGCAACACTCAGGTTGAACATGAGTGGAAACAACAATGCAAACATGCTTTGGCGGACAACAACTTGTCAGAGAGTGATCCCGTTCCTAACTGGCTGCTAGATTATTTTCAGTACGTGTTGGATCGTTACGAAGTGGAGTACGTCAAATACGATATGAATACATTGCAAAATTGGAAGGCAGGATCATGGATAGGGTTTGCAGAACAAGTACTGTCCGGCGAATGGGAGTTTGTCGGAGAATATTGGCGAATGTCTTTCGACTCGATTGGAATGGAAGGATTTATATATTACGAAGGCGACTATTATGAAATCAGTAAATACGCAGCTCAGTGAATCAATAATGCCTTAAGCCCATCAATGACCCGTGCCTTACCAGCCGGGTCATTCTTTTTCACCGGAGTAGCCACCGCCCCGCTGATCGTGCTGGGTACCTACTACGTTGGTGAGCAGGTCGTCGAGTTGCTCAAACTGCTCAAGGACTTTCTCTGTGGAATAGTAGCTTATCCAACGCTATCCCGTCAACCAAAATCTACGCTGACAGGATGCCTTTCTGTGTTAGCCCGACGCCCGGTTGCCGAACAGCTCAAACTGCTTTTTGGTCCTGAGTAGCTGAATGATGCGGAGCACGAACTCAACCAGCTGATCGTGTTCGTACAGTTCCGACATTAGCGAAATAGGCTTGTTGTACAGGTCGTCGGTATTGAAGATAGCCCGCCAGTCGTCATCATTCAGGGTATCGACCCTGACCCCCGCTTTTTTCATTCCCTTCAGAAATTCGTGCGCCAGCAACCCCTGCCCAATGGCCGATGGATGCACGCCGTCGAGGCTGAAAATGCCGCCCTGTTTCATCTGCCCGCTCCGGTCAACGTGGTAATATTTGGTGTCGACCTGCGGACTGATGAAGTCAAAAAAGTCGGAAAACGGATAGCGCGGCTTGAAGTCATTGCGCTTCAGAGCCATATCGCTGAGGCTCTGGGCAATGTCGATCACGACATAACGGGGCCGGGGAAGCCGGGCATTGGCCACATCGGTGATCTCCCGGATAATGCGGTTATAGGCCCGGATGGTGTTGTCGATCAGCAACGCCTGCTGTAAATTCAGGTTCAGGTCATTCTTGTAAGCAAAAGCCTCATCGAACGGAAAGTACGTGTAGTATTTGTAGTACATGTACTGGCGCGTCCGGCCATTTTCGGTAACGGTGATGGGCGTTGTTGGCCCGACACCTTTCGCCAGCGGGGCAATGGTCACCAGCGGCACCGTGGCCACAAACACCCGGCAATCGGGGTATTGATTTTCGGCCAGAATAGCCTCTGTCCGGTCGATTAATTCCTGGTATTCGGCCCGGAAATCATCGGGATGCCAGAGGTTCCAGCCCTGATCTTCCCGCTCCTGATACGGCATATCAACGGGTCGTCGGCCGGTGGTGTTTCGCACACCGGGTGTCGGCTTTATTTTCAGCGACAGTACCGTGCCGAGGGCATTGTTGGCACCCAGCCACAGAAAAAGATTTTCGACCCCACCATTCCGGGTTGCGTGAAACCGAAGCCAGTCCAGTTGGCTGAACGACATAAAATCAGGCTCCAGATTAGGGTTGAGCACCCGCAGCGCCGTCCGATGAAACGATTCATCGGGCAGGCCGACAAACAAGGCATCACCCTGATTTTTGCCCTTCTGGATCGCATCGAACGATAATTGAGCCGTAACCTGCCAGGCGTCGGCCACTGTGAAACCCCGCACGGACAGGTTGTGATAATACCCGGTTAGGCCCGTCGGATTGGTGGCACGGCCTTCGCCCCGCTCGTAATAATCCTCCACCTGATCCATCTGATGATTGATCGTCTGTAGCACGGTCAGCCACTCCAGCCCGCTGATGTCGTTGCCATAGCGGTTATTCAAGGCACGCATCACGTTTTCCAGGTTCAGGGGATGACCGCCCAGCTTCCAGACATCGGGGTAGCAGTAGTCGTCAATTCCCATTTTACGGGCAATCAGTGTCGAATAGGCCAGATCGGTTCGGGCTGCAGCGCCGGACATGAAGCCCTGCGAAATGCTGTCGCCAATGGTTAATAATTTAACAGACATGCAGTAGAAGAGTAAACGGTTTACACTAAGCGTCCTTTATCCACATTCACTACCAGTTCGTGCGGACCGATGCGCAGGCTATGCTGACCGCTCAATGGCGTTCGTTTATTCACCCGCACCCCATCGACAACCGTGCCGGTACGACTGCCGAGATCGTACAGCCAGCAATCGTCTTTCACGTTTACCAGCACACAATGACGGCGACTGACGGCCTCGCCCGATAGCTGTACATCATTTCCCGCGTATCCTTCCCGCCCGATGGTGATAAGAGCGTTAGCGCAAACCGCCGGATCAACATCACGAATAGCCAGCGCAGCATTGGGCTTGCTATTTTTACGAAACCGGAAATCCTGAAAGAGCAGCTTCGAGCGGAGTGTTGGTACCTGGTCGTAATCGTGGCTGAGCGGAAATTCAGTCAGCACCCGGACGTTATAATCGATAAATGCATTCTCGTCGTAGCGCACCACGGCATCAGCGAAAGGCGACTGACGGGGTGTCTGCAACGCCAGGGCGAGGTAGTAATTAGCGGCAAAACAGGGATAATCGGCCGTTTGCTTCACCAGCAATCCCGCCAGTTCAGCAGCGGCATCGTAGCGTTCGGTGTCGATATAAGCCTGTAGCAGCAGATTATAGGCTTCGTAATCGCCGGGGTGACGGTGCAGGTGATCGGATAGTAATGAGATGGCCAGCGGATACTGTTCGGCTTCCAGATGAACCCAGCCCAGTTCCTTCTGCACGTCTAACCGGGGATTCAGGGCGAGTGCGGCCTCAAAATAAGGCCGTGCCTGCTCAGGACGGTGCCGCGACAGAGAAAACCGACCCGTCAGCGTCAGCAGGCTCACCGACTCGGGGAAAAGTTCGTGCCCATGTTGCAGCACCCGTTCGGCTTCGCTCCATTTTTTCTTGTTGATGCAACCCTCGGCCCGGCGCATCAGGTCACCGGCATCCAGCGCCCGCCGGTCGATAATAAGCGGCACCTGCCGATTACGCAGGGCGTCGGCAAAGGCCCGCATGGTCGGAAACCGCAGGTCGGGGCTGCGTTGCAGGGCTTTCAGCAGCACACTCTGTTGCCAGACAGGCAGATTACCGATGGGCAACTGACCCTGATCGAGCAGGGCCGCCACTTCAGCAACGGTTTTGTCGGTAAACGGGTTACGACCGGTCAGCCATTCCAGCAGTGTCACACCCAGCGCGAATACATCTGTGCGGGGGTCGGTCCGTTGAACAGGTGTCCAGTCGGGCGGGCGGTAAGCGGGGCTGTTTCCCAGCAAACCAGCCAGACCCAGGTCGGCGAGTTGCAGAGTGCCGTCGGCCGTCAGAAACAGGTTATCAGGCCGAACGTCCGTATGAACAAGTTTCCGTTCGTGCAGGTCAGCCAGAATTTCGGCGAGCTTCAGGGTCCAGCTCAAGGCTTCGTAGGGTTGAATTTTGCGCTTGGCAGCCCGTTGGCGCAGGCTCCCGCCGGGCACATAGTCCATCACGATAAACAGGGTGTTTTCCTGTTCAAAACAGGCCCGGTAGGTAAGCAAATTCGGGTGTTCACGGCTCACGTCCAGAACAACATCTATAGCTTTACGCAGGGTATTTCGTTGCACCGAATCCAGTTCGATTAACTCTCGAATAGCGACTGATTCACCGGACTCTCCATCCGTAGCCAGCCAAACCTGCCCAAAACCGCCCGTGCCCGACGGCATATTCTCTCCAATCCGTATGTATCGGCTATGCGTAAACTCATTCACCCTGCAAGCTACGGCACACACGTCGAACAGGCAACTACCAGTCGCCCTCCCATAGTATTACCAAATAGTGATGATTCTTGCGCCGGATAAGGGCCGTGGGTAACTTGCCGCCTGACATCAGCCGTTCTCCGGCCCGTTCAGGGTCCGAACAAATGGCGGCATCCATCGTTTTCCCAACATGACAGCAACAAACCGACAAGCACCTGCCACGGTGATCTTTATTTTTGGCGGCAGCGGAGACCTTAATTTCCGCAAGCTAACCCCGGCCCTCTACAACCTCTTTGCCGACGGTTTTTTACCCGAACAGTTCGCTGTAGCCGGCCTGGGCCGCAGCCCCTACGCCGACGATACCTACCGGACCCGTCTGCTGGACGGTATTCAGCAGTTTTCCCGGCGTAAGCCCAATGGCGACTGGGACGCCTTCGCCAGTCACGTGAACTACCTACAATTCGACGCCGAGGACGCGGGGGTATACCATAAACTTACCGACTATGTCGATGCCAAAGCGGCCGAGTGGGGCTTTAAACCGAACGTCCTGTTTTACCTGGCCGTTGCTCCGCAGCTGTTTCCCGACATTGCTACCCGATTAGGCGCACTGGATTTCTGCAAGGATAAACAAACGGTACGCTTAGTAATCGAAAAGCCATTCGGCCACGACCTCGCCAGTGCCCGCGCTCTGAATCAACTGCTGGGGGGTATGTTTGCCGAAGAGCAGATTTATCGCATCGACCATTACTTAGGCAAGGAAACGGTGCAGAACATTCTGGCTATGCGCTTCGCCAACACCCTGTTTGAACCCATCTGGAACCGCCACTACATCGAGCATGTCCAGATTACGGCCGCTGAAACGGTCAACGTCGAAGGGCGGGGCGGGTACTACGAAACATCGGGAGCCCTGCGCGACATGATTCAGAACCACATGCTGCAACTCATGTGCATGGTAGCAATGGAAGCACCCGTTTCGTTCGATGCCAATGAGATTCGGAATAAAAAAGTAGATGTGCTGAACGCAATTCGGCGCATCACAAAAGATGAAGTACGCGATTTTGCCGCACGGGGGCAGTACGGCGCCGGTACCGTGAATGGCAAAGAAACCGTCGCTTACCGCAAAGACAAAGGCGTTGCGCCCGATTCGGCTACCGAAACCTTCGCAGCTGTGAAGTTTTTTATCGACAACTGGCGCTGGCAGGACGTACCGTTCTACGTCAGAACCGGGAAAGCGCTGCACGATAAAACGACCGTCATTACAGTGCAGTTCAGACCCGCGCCCCACTACGCCTTCCCCGAAGAAGCCGCCGACGCCTGGGAGTCGAACCGCCTGACCATCAGCATTCAGCCCGAGATGGATATCCGTATTCAGTTTCAGGCCAAACGCCCCGGTCAGACCATGACACTGAACCCCGTTGATATGGTCTTTAACTACAGCGATGCCTACGAAGGGCAGGTACCCGAAGCCTACGAAATGCTGCTGCTGGATGTGATGGTGGGCAATGCCACGTCGTTCATGCGGGCCGATCAGGTCGATGCGGCCTGGCGGGTAGTGACGCCCATTATCGAAGCGTGGGCCGAACGGGCACCGACCAAGTTCCCAAATTACGAACCCGGCTCCTGGGGGCCGGAAAGTGCCAACGCCCTCATCGCCAAAGACGGCTTCCACTGGATCGTTTAACCGTATCCCGGACGCCCACGTCCGGTTTTTGGCTAACCGCTAAACGACCGGACGTGGGCATCCGGAATACTGTTAAACGACTATAATCATGCAACTCCATACTTACCCTAACTCCTCCGACCTCAGCCGTGCCTTTGCCGACTGGCTGGTCGGGTACGCGCATCAGGTTGTCCAAAAACAGGGCCGCTTTACGATTGCCCTGTCCGGCGGCAGTACTCCACAACAGTTGTTTGAGCTGTTGGCTACGGACGAATACCGGGATAAGCTGCCCTGGGCGCAGTGGCACGTTTTCTGGGGTGACGAGCGCGCCGTTCCGTTCTCTGACGAGCGCAATAACGCCCGTATGGCCTACCAGACGCTACTCGACCACGTTCCAATTCCTGCCGGGCAGATTCACGTCATGCGGACCGATGTGGCCCCCGATGCGTCCATGGCCGAGTATGCGCAGATACTGCATGAGTACTTCGACGGTCATGAGACAACATTCGATCTGGCACTTATGGGTATGGGCGACGACGGGCATACACTGTCGCTGTTTCCCGGCACACCCGTTATCCACGAGTCGGAGGCATGGACGAAACATTTCTTTTTAGACGCCCAGTTTATGGATCGCCTGACCGTTACCGCGCCGGTTGTGAATCGGGCGGCCTGTGTGGCCTTTCTGGTGACTGGTGAGAAAAAAGCCCATGCCCTGCATGAGGTGCTGGAAGGGGCGTATAACCCGGATTTGTATCCATCGCAGGTTATTAAACCCGCCAACGGAAACCTGCACTGGTTTATTGATCAGGCTGCCGCCGGATTGCTTGCCAACCGATGATTAATTCGTGGAGATAGTGTGATGTCGGGTTCTCAAACCCGACACCACTAGTACATAAAATCCCCGCCAGATCGCTGGCGGGGATTTTTTATTATACCAGAACGCCTTCTGACATGGCCTCTTTCTGGTGATGCCACATCTCCTGAAAAATCGGGCTGCGCTCACGCAGCGAAACGAACGTACCTTCATCCACGATTTGGCCCTTCCGGAGGATGTAGATGTAGTCGAACATGGGCAGCAGATGCAGTCGGTGCAAGGTCGACAGTACCGCCTTATCCGAAAACTCCTGTAATAGCCGGTGGTAAATTTGAAATTCCGTTTTTGGGTCGATGCTGCTCGTTGGCTCATCCATCAGGATAATGTCGCTATGACGGGCTGCCAGCACACCCCGCGCCAGGGCCAGCCGCTGTTTTTGCCCACCCGAGAGGTTGACGCCTTTCTCCTGAATCTTAGTATCCAGCCCATTCGCTAACTGGCCAACCACATCGGCGAAGTGCGCCGTCTGGCATACCTGCATCACCTCTTCTTCACTAAAAGGCAGGCCCAGCGTGATGTTGTAGGCGATGGAATGCTCAAAAATCTCCGGCTCCTGCGGAAACAGCGTTACCGTGTTGGCTACCCGGTTCAGATCACCGTGCAACTCACCGTCTACGCGCAGTTCAAGACCAGCTTCGGCGGGGTACAAACCACGCAGCAGCGTCAGCAGGGTACTTTTCCCAGAGCCGCTCTCCCCAATGAAGGCGATCCGCTGCCCGCGCCGAATGCGAATCTGTAGGTCCTGAAGGTTAGGCAGTTGGCGGGTACTGGCAAAGAAATTACCGGTCCGGCGGTGCGTAAAACTCAGCTTGTCAATGTCGATGGTCTGCCATTGCTCGGGCAGTGTAGCGGCCGCATTTAACGGGTCGTCTGCTTTCGTATCCGCTCCTAGTCCAATGGCCTGTACGGCGGTTTGCACATCCGTATTGTATTGCACAATCTGGGTGTATTGGAGCGCCACATCGCTGAAAACGCTCGTAAACTGGTTCACAAATCCCAGTAGGGTCACTAAGCTGCCCACATAAAACGTGGCACCGGGGCCGTGTGTCGCATCCGGCAGGTGCTGCCATACATAGCCAACGCTCACGACCACATAGATCAGGGCGATCAGCATACTGGCGACATACCACTTTACTTCATTAATGCGGACGTTGCGCCGGAAGGGCGGAAAGATGGCGGCTATCTTATCGAGTTGTGCCACTTCCATACGCTTTTCAAGCCGCAGGGTGATCACAGAAATGATGTTCGACAGGCTGTCAAAGAGGTTCGATGACGCTTCGTGCTCACGCTCGTTGGTTTCTTCCAGCGTTCGGATGAAGGGTTTGTCGAATTGTAGAATCACCCACACCGTTACCATGCCCAACCCAATGCCGATGGCACCAAAGAGGGGCGAGAAATAGAGCATGGCACCAAACGAAAACAGACACTTGGCAATCGTATGGAGGTAGATAAAGCCACTTTGAAAAAAGTTCTTGAGCGCTTCGTTGGCCTTACGAATCCGGTTGATAGTAGCCCCGCTATGATGTTCCTTATGCCAGGAAACCGGCCGGTGCAGGGTCTGGTGGTAGAGTTCGGCCAGAAAATTACGGCTGACCACAAATGCCAGTTGCCGCTCCATTACGCGGGCCGGGCCATGAAACGCCCATTCGAGCACTTTAAGCCCCATGAAGGCCCCGGCATAGAGCCAGACCATGGTCATCACCTGCGTGTTTTGCCGCTGAATGGACTCAATAAACCAGCCAAAAAGAAGAGGGTGAAGCGCAGCCACAATGTTGGCCAGCACAAATAGACAATAGACAAAAACATACCGTCGCTTTTCATGACGGGCATAATGCCAGGCTGTGCGGAGCAGAGCCAGGTAGGGGTTTTTCATTACCGAAGTACGATTACGGAGTTACTGTACAAAGTGACGAAGAAATAACCGATTTTGCGAGTTGGCGTTCCCGTTACGGGCATTTTTACGAGAATTTTAATCCGCTTCTCCACCGCTTTACAGGCCTGCCTCCAGGTAGTAAGTTTACCAATAGAGTTAATCAATAAGTGTGCCAGTACGGGGCCTTCAGGGAGTGATCGAACCTATATTCGCAGCTTTCTGGTTATGCCCCGAAGGCCTCACTACATCATTCGCCCACCCGTGCTACCCTACCCGCTCTATGTCCAGCAAGATTAAGATTATCTGGCTTCACTTCACATTGGGCCGTACACGTTGCTTGGCCAGCCAGTACCTGATTTGGCTGCTAACGACCGGCCCGACCGTCGCCAGCTTTGCCCATCAGTCACCGCCGGACAGTCCGTATCAGCTTAGTTGGCAAACCGATGCCAGTCTGCTCGGTATAGGGGCGCTGACCAGTCTATCATCGCTTGTGCTGGAAAAGCGAGCGATACCATTGACACTGGACCAGATTAACGCGCTGGACCGAAACAACATAAATAGCTTGGACCGGAGCGCTGTCCATAAATTTAACAACTAGAGTAGCCGCCCGGCCTCACCCGGTTTCAGACCAAACCGGTTTGGCGGGATGAATGGTTAATTTGGCGCGTTACAGTTCGCGACTCTGCCTGTCATAGCCTTCGTACATGATTAGCAGGGTACTATCGGCTAAAAATCGAGCCGGGCGAAGCCGCGTTTCTGGCGTTCGGCATAGCGATGGCCCTGTCGAAACCTTGATTTTTACCGGGTTACAGATCCATCAGCCCGGTTTTGAGTTTATCGGGCATCGCTTTACGCATCTTCTCCACTTTGTGCAGGGATACCGACCGGATGTAAAGTTCGTCGGGGTGAATTTTACAGTAGCCCTGATGGTAGTTTTCAGCCGGGTAAAACGCGGTAATCGGCTCTACCGTCGTCACGATGGGGTCGCTATGATGGCCGGATGCCGTTTCGCGCCGGATGGCGGCTTCGATACGGGCTTTTTCGTCGGGCGTCCGGTAAAAGGCCACCGACCGGTAGTGCCGCCCCACATCAGGTCCCTGCCGGTTCAGCTGCGTAGCGTCGTGACCGGCAAAGAACACATCCAGCAATTGGTCGTAGGTGATTACCTTCGGGTCGTAATAAACCTGAACCGCTTCGGCATGACCGGTTTCGTCGGTGCTGACCTGTTCGTAGGTTGGATCAGGGAGCGTGCCGCCCGCGTAGCCGGAAACGGCTTCCCGAACGCCCTTGATTTCGTCAAATACCTCTTCCATAGCCCAGAAACAGCCTCCGCCGAAAGTGGCTACGGCTTCGCCGGGTTTCGGTACAGGCAATTTGGCGAAGGAATACTGATCGGATTCAGTCGATTCGTTTGCCGACTGAGCCTGCTGATGCGAACAGGCGGTGGATAGTAGCAGCCCGAAGGCAAGCAGCAAAACAGCTTTCATAGATGGTGTTCAGGTACGTGCTGAAAGAACGTAAAGCCAGGCAATGTGGTTGCGTTGGTAAGCCATTATAACAACTCTTAACACGCCCCTCCGGCGATTCAGGCGGATATGAACGAACGATTTACACGGTGGTTGAAACGGGTCGGCTGGCTCGGTTTTCTGTTTTTTCTGATCAAAGGACTGCTCTGGCTGCTGATTCCGTACCTGATTGCCAAAGGTGTTTTATCAAAGTAGTTTGTGGTTGGGGAGTCTGTCGTTTTATGTCAGAAAACCGGAAACGCTGTCGTCACGAACTACAAATCACAAACCATTAACCGAGTTCCATGTCTGCTTCCTATCCCAAACGGCTTGGTTTGCTGCGTAACCCCGCCGTACAACGCGAACTGCAAACGCTCGACCCCGTGCGCGACCATCAGCGGATGGTGTATCTGCTGACAGCCTACGAATTTCCGTACGATATGGTGCGGTCGTTGGAACTGGCCCTGTTTCATACCTATGCCAGCCCCCGCGTATCGGGACTACTGGCCCGAACCGGCGAGTTTGAGCAGCATGGCCAGAAACGCTACGACGATACCAGCCGGTTGATTTCCGAGTTCATGCAGTCGGGCTATGACAGTCCATCCGGGGCGCAGGCCATTGCCCACATGAACCACATTCACGGCCACTACCGCATCGACAATGCCGATTTTGTGTTCGTGCTCGCGACGTTTATCTTCTATCCAATCGACTGGATTAACCGGTATGGCTGGCGGAAACTGACCCCGGCGGAGGAAGAGGCCCTGTTTTATTTTTTCCGCGAAGTAGGACTGCGCATGAACCTTCACGACCTCCCCGACAGCCTGACCGCGTTTCAGGCTTTTACGGCCGATTATGAAGCCAGGTATTTCCGGTATACGGCCAGTAACCGGCGCATTGCCGATGCTACGGTAAAAATCGTACAGGGCTGGTTACCCGGTTTTCTGCACCCCGTGGTCGAACCCGCCTTTTCGGCCCTGATCTCAGACTCTCTCCGCACGTCGTTTGGCTTTTCGCGGCCGCCCGGCTGGTTTACGGGTCTGTTACAGGGAGCGTTATGGTTACGCAAATGGCCCCTCCGCTGGATTACGTTTGAGCCGTACCCGTCTACCGTTGCCACAACCCGGTGGCGGGCCTACCCCGCCGGACCACCCGCCATCGACGCCGTTGGCCCGGCCAATCTAAGGCAGCCATAACCTGCCACATCAGCTTAATTTGCTATTTTTGGCCGTTCAATTTAACCCTGCTTTTATGAAAATTGCCCTTGGCTCCGATCACGCGGGCTTCCAGTATAAAGAAAAAGTAAAAGAATTGCTCCAGGAACTGGGGCATGAGGTAATCGACTTCGGCACCGATTCGGAGGTTTCGGTCGACTATCCGCTGTTCATTCGTCCGGCGGCCGAAGCAGTGGCCAATGGTCAGGCTGATCGGGCCGTTGTATTTGGTGGGTCGGGCAATGGCGAAGCAATGATGGCAAACCGGATCAAGGGGGTGCGCTGTGCGCTCTGCTGGAGCCTGGAAACGGCCCGGCTGGGACGGCAGCACAACGACGCCAATGCCCTGTCTATTGGTCAGCGGCAGATTTCGTTGGAGCTGGCCCTGGACATTGTTCGGGTGTGGCTCGATACGCCGTTTGAGGGCGGGCGGCATCAGCACCGGATTGAACTACTGGATGTGTAATCTGCCGGTTCAGTCTATTCTCACCGAGCGCACATAGGCTTGAATGACGGGCAACAGTTTAGGCAAAATACCCCCGATAAACGTCCGGTCGACGTCGGACCAGTGGCGGGGTTGCCCGAACAGGCAGGGTTGCAGAATACCCCATAACTGGCCATTTTCGGTGATGTGCGCGTGAATCAGCGCCCGGTGCCCGAATGTCTTGCGTTCAAAGTCCCGGTTCAGCACGTCAGAGGATGCGGTCTCAACGTCATCGACAAACATGGAGGGTTTGTCGGCCAGAGCCGCCCGAATCAGCGGGTCTTCGTTGGGCAGGTCCTCCGTATCGATCTGCCAGTCGTGAATCGGGTTGGGAATGGAATCGTCTTTCCGCCAGCAGAACGCGATGCGGCCTTTTCCGGCGTCAGGATTCCGTACATATAAAAAACAGCGGTCGGCCTGCAAATGCGTACCAACCGCCATCAGTACCCGGTCGATGACGGACTCAGGGCCTTCGCTGGTTTGAAACAGAGCTTCCACGGAAGCAGGCAGGATAGCTATCATAAGCACAGATGAATTAACAGTACAATAACCCGGACGGCCGTTTTGTTTAATGCCGGTTGTCCTGACATAAAAAAGCGGATGAGGTGCATCTCATCCGCTTTTCTGTATTGGCTTGTCGTGGACGTTAGAACCGCCGTTTCACCCGCATAAACCGGGGAAGGCCGCTGGTCAGGTATTCGCCGATTGGCTGCCCGATCAGGCGCTGAAACCGTTTTTCGAGTTCAGCAACGTCAGTAGCAGCTTTCGTTAATGGGGTGGGTTTAAATAACTCGTCGCCCAATAGGCACGACATAATAAAATAACGGTCGTAATTCATTGTTGCGGGGTTTGTTTCATTTAGGTTATACAAAGGTCGGCATTATACACTATCCGGGTCAACGTGAATGAGTTAATATAAAGGCCGTTTGCTAAATTTTAATCCGCTGCCTGTTTCCTTCCTGCCAATTAGTGTAACAAACCAGCCGAATCCTGTTACCCGCGGCTGACTTTTCCCCCGCATGGGGCCACTCAGCCTGCTTCGTTATAAAATGGACTGGTAACTGGCCGCCCGCCGGGCCGGAAGCCATGACGTCAGCACCGTTACCAGAATAACCAGTGACCCCGTCAGCAATAGATCGTTGGCCCGGATACGCACCGGATACGCGTCGATAACGGAGCTGACTGTTCCCAAGCCGACCAACCCGTACCGGTCCTGTAACCAGCAGATCAGGACACCCAGCAGCAGACCCGCCGTAGCACCAATCAGGGCAATCAGGGCACCTTCAACCAGAAAAATGCTGCGCACCAGTCCCGTAGTAGCCCCCATGGCAAACAGAATGCGGATGTCCTCTTTTTTCTCGATCACGAGCATCGAAAGCGAAAAGAAAATGTTGATGCTGGCAATGAGAATGATAAACGAGAGCGCCAGGGCAGTCACTAATTTTTCGATGTAGATAGCCCGGTACAGGTCCACATTCAGATCGTCGCGGTCTTTCACCACAAACGACGCGCCGAGCATAGCCTGCAACGTCTGCTTTGTTGCGCCCAGTTCAGCCGTAAAAGCGTCTGCACCGTCCGGGTCAGCAACCGGTTTAAGCTGAAGTTCGAGGCTGGTGAATTCGTCGGGACCGTAGCCGACCAGATCGCGCACTACGGATAAAGGCGCGACGACATAGTTGTCGTAGCGTTCCTCTATGGAAAAAACCCCGGCTACCGTCAGCCGTTCTTCATTGAACGACTCGCCGGACAGTACGTTGAGCGATTTAGCCGACTGCGGATACCAGAGTCCCAGCGGAGTCAGCACATCCTGCGGGCTGACGGTCAGCTCATTACGAACGCCTTCGGAGATAATGGCGAAGTTAACCCCGTAGCGTTGCAGCATCAGTTTCCCTTCGACTAATGATGAATCCAGTTGGCCACGCTCCAGGTACGTACTGTCTACCCCTTTGACCTTGACGACGGTTTGTGCGTCGGCGTAACGACCCAACGCATTGTCTTCAATCACCTGCGTCACCAGCTTTACGGCCGGGGTTTGCCGGACTCGGGACAGCAGGGCGGGCGATACCCGAATCCGTTTGCCCTGCCGGGGCGTGATGATCAGATCAGCCTCGAAGTTTTTAAAGATGGTTCGGTTCAACTCCTCCATCCCGTTAAACACCGACAGCACAACTACCAGAGCCATCGTGCCCACGCCCACGCCCACCATCGACAAAATCGACAGCCAGCTGATGAAGCTGCGTTTTCGGCGCGAGAAGAAATACCGGCGGGCAATCCAGAGGGGAAGATTCATGGGCGAATGATTGAGTGGTTGAATGATTGAGTGATTGAGTGATGGCGGGGAAGCACGGATTCGCTCAATCACTCAATCATCTAATCATTCATTCGTCCTCGTCTTCATCTGGTGCGGGTGGAATGACGATGCCTTCAAATAGTTTATCCATCTTATCGGCGTATTCGGCGGTATCGTCTAGGAAGTACTGCACATCCGGCACAATGCGAAGCTGATGCCGGACACGTTCGCCGAGGTGCTGCCGGATGGTACGGCTGTGTTCGCGGATGGACTCTAAAAGGGCCTCGCGATTTTTAGTGGCCAGAAAACTCAGGTAGGCCCGTGCCACGCTCAGGTCGGGCGATACCCGCACGGCGGTGACGGTAATAAATGCGCCGTTAAAGAGGTGAGGCAACTCCCGCGTGAAAATCTCGCTGAGGTCCTTTTGTATCTGGCGTGCTACTTTCTGTTGTCGTTTCGATTCCATACTGCTTATTGTCAAATAGTAGAGCGACAGGCGTCTACCCGGCTATTTATCCTGATGAGTCCTGACGGCAGGCAGCGAATCAGCGCTACCCTGTCGGGTTGATACTACGTATACGGCTGCAAATATCCGCACCTTTTTCCATACTGCCGAAAATGCCCGTAAATTCGTCGTTCAGTCAGGTAAGTTGGTGAGTCAGTAAGTCAGGTAAGTGGCTTCGCCCTATACTACACTTACTGACTTACTGACTTACTGACTTACTGACTTACCTGACTTATCACTTTACCACTTACCCTGTTTGCTGAGTTTCTTTCGCGTTAATGCGCCCTACCAATACGCCAGTTTACTTGTGCTGCTGGCCATAATCCGGTTGCCCCTGCTGCTGCACCCGATGCCCCTGCTCCTGCCCGAACTGAACTGGATGCTCGTTGGCGAACAGATGAGTCAGGGCCGTATGCTCTACCGCGACATCTGGGACAGCATCAGTCCGCTGTCCGGCTTTGTCTACTGGCTGGTTGACGCGGCTTTCGGGCGTTCGCTGGTCGCTTACCATGCCATAGCAACGCTGGTATCGCTGTTTCAGATCGTTTATTTCAATTACGTCATGAGCAGCCGCGACGTCTTGCCCGAACGTAATTTCTGGCCGGGCCTGCTCTATATGCTCTTTATAAACCTGTCTGTCGACTGCACCACACTGTCGCCCGTTTTATTATCGACCTCGTTTCTGCTGCTGAGTTTTGGTACCCTGATCCGGCAGATGGAACGGCGGGGTGCTACTGATGAAGTGTTTGAAGTCGGCTTTTATCTGGGCATAGCCACCCTGTTCTACCTGCCCTCGGCGGTGTTCATCTTCTGGGCGGTTGCCTCGCTGCTGTTCTTTACGGGGGCTACCTTTCGACAGCACTCCCTTACGATCTTCGGTTTTCTGTTCCCGATTCTGCTCACCCTCCTCTATTATTATTACAACAATGGGCTCGACGAGTTGAACCGCAACCTACTGGCGTCGGTCTTCCGCGTGCAGCATTACAACCTGACTGATTTCGGTACGCTGCTCATTGCGCTGGCCGTACCGCTGGGCGTGGGTGTGCTGGGCTTTTTCAGTCTGTTCAACGCCCCCGCCCGGTATGTCAACTACCAGCAGCGCTGTCAGCAGATCATGCTGCTCTGGTTTTTGACCGCCGTGCTGACGATTCCGCTCATGCCGTTGCTGGCCCCGATGCAGTTTCTGATTTTTCTGCCACCAATGACCTTTTTTGCGGTGATGTACGTCCAGAACATCCGCAAAACGTGGCTGGCCGAACTGGCTTTATGGGGTATTGCCCTCGCCGTCGTGCTGGTATTTTATCAAAGTGCCTTATCGCTCGTGCCGGGTGTCGAAGTCGGGCGACTAACGCGGCTGGAAGTGCAGCCATCTCCGTTAACCGAACGCATCCGCAACCGCCGGGTACTGGTGTTCGGCGACGATCTGAGTGCCTATCGATACAATCGGCCGGCGACGCCCTACCTCAACTGGGAACTGGCTAAATACGACCTTGATCAGTTAGACAATTACGACGCCGTTATCAACGTCTACGACCACTTCCGGCGCGACCCGCCCGATTACCTCATCGATCAGGAGCATATCGCGGGTAAACTCTTCCGGCGCGCACCCGCGCTGGCCGCTCAGTACCAGCCCACATCGCTGACCGGCGTATATAAACATCGTTAATCAAGCCCTGATCTGAACACATTAGGGCCTGATTGGTGTTATAGGTTTCCCCCAGCCAGTAAATTTGGCGTCCGACTCGAGTAAGCACCGTTTTTTTCGGGGGTATGAACAGTAACCACTCAACCGAACGCCCCATTGCATACGATGCTATTTTTTGATCTATTATATGGAAAGTAACCCAACCGCTCTGCCAGCGGATACCTTAACGGCCACAGAGCCAATAACCACCAGCGCAGCAGGTACGGCAGCCGATGCCAGCCTGCCCATTCACCGGTCCGAAGCACAGAGTACGGCCGAGATCGCCAAAGAGCTACCCAAACGCGACGACATGCTGCTCACCCCCGATGAGCAGCGCATCAAAGAAGCCTTTCAGGATCGGAACTGGAATGAAATCAAGACCTCCGATTCGTGGGTAATCTTTAAGGTCATGGCCGAATTTGTCGAAGGGTTTGACAAGCTGGCGCAGATTGGCCCCTGCGTGTCTATCTTCGGTTCAGCCCGGACAAAGCCCGACAATCCGTACTACAAAATGACGGAGGAGATTGCCGCCAAACTCGTCCGGCACGGCTACGGTGTAATTACCGGTGGCGGCCCCGGCATTATGGAAGCTGGCAACAAAGGTGCCTTCGAGCAAGGCGGCAAGTCTGTTGGCCTCAACATTCAGTTACCCTTCGAGCAGCATAGCAACATCTATATTGATGCCGACAAGAGCATTAATTTCGATTTCTTCTTTGTCCGAAAAGTAATGTTCGTGAAATACGCGCAGGGCTTTGTTGTGATGCCCGGCGGTATGGGAACGCTCGACGAACTGTTCGAAGCCGTCACGCTGATTCAGACCAAGAAGATTGCCCGTTTTCCGATTGTGCTGGTCGGTAAGCACTACTGGCAGGGTCTGATCGACTGGATTACGAACGTGATGCTGGGTGAAGAGCACAACATCAACGCCGAAGACATGAACCTCATCAGCGTAGTCGACACCCCAACCGAAGCCGTCGAGGTAATTGATAAGTTCTACAACAAGTACCTGCTGAAGCCGAATTTTTGAGGGATTGAGTTGTTGACTGATTGAATGATTGACTGATTGACTGGTTGAGTAGGTAAAACACTTCAATCAGTCAATCATTCAATCAGTCAACAACTCAATCATTAAAAAGAAAGGTACGGTGCCAGCCGCTCAATCGTTTTGGCGTCCAGAATCCGAATGGGCTTGAGGGCTTCCGCTGAGGTGAACGCCCCATGCTGGGTGCGGTAATTAATGATGATGTCGGCCTGTCGGCGCGAGAGGTAGGGACTACGGTCGAGGTCTTCGGCGGATGCAGTGTTGATGCTTATTTTCCGCACCGGCGAGTCGATACGGCCGTATTTCTCCAGTTCGCTAAGGGACAGTGAGTCAATATTGAAAATCTCGCCAAACTGAGCCGTCGACACGAAGCCGCCGAGCGCATCCCGAAACTTAATAATCTGCCGCGCCCGCCCCGCTCCAATGCCTTTCAGGGCGATCAGTTGCGTGGTATCGGCCGTGTTAATGTCGAACGCCGTGACTACGGGTTTCACATAAGCCGGACGTGCCGGAAAAGCACTGGCGGTATAGCGTCGCTCCTCTCCCGGATTAGCCGCCGGATAGCTGCCCGTACCGGGCTCGTTTGCCCGACTGGCATAAGCCGGTGCCGCTTGCGCAGGCAACTGAATATACGGCTCAAGTTGATCGTACAACTCGGGCGGAAAGTCGTAAATCTTCAGTAAATCCTCTTTTTTGCGAAACTGCCCCCCTTTCGACCGGTATTTATCAATCCGCTCGGCCATGTAGCGCGGCAGGCCCAACTGTTGCCACTGCGCAACGGTAGCCGTGTTCGGATTAAAGTTGGTTAGTTTGGGTTCGCTGAATCGCTCGGCGGTCGACTTGTCGCTCTCGTCCCGCTTGTTATAGCTATTGCGGGGCTGCGCTTCTTCGGTTTTCATCAGTGCCACCAGACTATCCAGCTTACGCTGATCGGCTGGCGATGTAGCCGGTCGGACAGCGGGCGTGAACAGCCGACTGAGAAATGGATAGGCGAGGAATAAGCCGGTGAGGAGAATGAGAATAACAAAGCCGTTGGCTTCGCGCTGTGATGCGCCAAAATAATCGCGTACGAGCGATTGAAAACGATGAAACATTACGGTGAGGTTACGCGTGAATACCTCCGAAAGAAGCGATGATTCTGGAGTATTTGCAAGAAGTGGGGTTAGTTTCATGTATCAGTTAATGCGCCCGCTGTTGTATTTTTGCCCCACTATGAATACAGATACTCCCCAGGCGGCCACTCCTCAGGCACCCGCTACGTCTTTACAGGACATTATTTCCCACGCCAAAGAATACGGCTTTGTCTTTCCGTCGTCCGAAATCTACGATGGCTTACAGGCAGTCTATGATTACGGTCAGAATGGCGTTGAACTGAAAAATAACCTCAAAACGCTGTGGTGGAAGGCCATGACGCAGTTGAACGACAATGTGGTCGGTATCGACGCGGCTATTTTCATGCACCCGCTGACGTGGAAAGCCTCCGGCCATATCGACTCCTTCAACGACCCGATGATCGATAATCGGGATTCCAAGAAACGCTACCGGGCCGATCAGTTGCTGGAAGCCAAAGCCGAAGCGTACGAAGCCGCGGGTGAGCCCGAAAAAGCCCAGGCCCTGCTGAACGAGATGGGCCGGTTGCTGGGCAACAACGATCTCGAAGCAGTGCGGGAACTCATCATTGCCGAGGGCATCAAAGACCCCATCTCGGGCAATGCGAACTGGACGGAAGTACGGCAGTTCAACCTGATGTTCTCCACGCAGATTGGCTCGCTGGCCGACGATGCCAGCGAAATCTACCTCCGTCCCGAAACGGCACAGGGTATTTTCGTTAACTTCCTGAACGTGCAGAAATCGGGGCGGATGAAGGTACCGTTCGGGATTGCGCAGATCGGGAAAGCATTCCGCAATGAGATCGTGGCCCGGCAGTTCATTTTTCGGATGCGTGAGTTCGAGCAGATGGAGATGCAGTATTTCGTCCGGCCCGGCACCGAGATGGCGTGGTTCGAGCACTGGCGCGAGACGCGGCTAAACTTCCACAAAGCCATCGGTATTCCGGCTGAGAGCCTGAAGTTTCATCCGCACGAGAAACTGGCGCACTACGCCAACGCAGCCGTTGATATTGAGTACAAGTTTCCGTTTGGTTTCCGGGAAATGGAAGGTATTCATTCCCGCACCGACTTCGACCTGAAAGCGCATCAGGAACTGAGCCGTAAAAAGCAGCAGTACTTCGACAATGATGTTGATCCAAGTACGAATAAGCCCTACGGCAATTACGTTCCGTACGTTGTCGAAACGTCCGTTGGCGCTGACCGGCTCTTTCTGGCGGTATTCTGTAATGCATTCACCAAAGAATTGTACGGTGAAGGTGATGAGCAGAAAGAGCGTACCTACCTGAAACTGCATCCGGCACTGGCCCCTATCAAAGCGGCCGTTTTCCCCTTAGTGCGGAAAGATGGATTGCCTGAAAAAGCGCAGGAGATTGTAAAAAGCCTGCGGTCGGAGTTCCGAGTAATTTACGAAGAACGTGACGCCATCGGCAAACGCTACACCCGACAGGACCTGATCGGGACGCCGTTCTGTATCGCCGTCGACTACCAGACTATCGAGGACAACACCGTCACGATCCGCTACCGCGACACGACCGAACAAATCCGGGTGCCCATCAGCGAACTCAAAGCCCGCATCGGTCAGGAAGTGGCGATGGAACGGATTCTGGAAAAGATGTAGTGCATCTATGTAGCCCAGACGCCTACGTCGGGTTGTCGACTATCTGCTAATATCTACTAATATACACGCGACAACCAGACGTAGGCGTCTGGGCTGCAAAACAAGAAAGCCCCCGATCTTTCGACCGGGGGCTTTCTTGTTTTCGCAACAAAGCGTTGATGATTACATCATGCCGCCCATGCCGCCACCACCGCCGTGGGCGTGGCCACCGGCTGGTGCTTCTTCTGGCTCGTCAGCGATCAGACACTCGGTTGTCAGCAACAGGGCTGCAATTGAGGCTGCGTTTTCGAGGGCCAGACGCGTTACTTTCTTCGGATCGATAACACCAGCTGCGAAGAGGTCTTCGTAGGTGTCAGTCTTGGCATTGTAGCCGTAACCGCCATCACCACCTTTTACATTGTTCACAACAACGGATGGCTCGCCACCAGCGTTAGAAACAATGGTACGGAGTGGAGATTCGAGGGCTACACGGATGATGTTGATACCCGTGTTTTCGTCTTCGTTGATGCCACGCAGGCCTTCGATCGACTTAACGGCACGGATCAGAGCAACACCACCACCCGTTACGATACCTTCTTCAACGGCAGCGCGGGTTGCGTGCAGGGCATCGTCAACGCGGTCTTTCTTCTCTTTCATTTCAACTTCCGTAGCGGCACCAATGTACAGAATGGCAACACCACCCGACAATTTGGCCAGACGCTCCTGGAGTTTTTCACGGTCGTAATCCGACGTCGTGTTTTCGATCTGCGCTTTGATCTGGTTAACCCGACCCGAAATGTCGTCCGAATGGCCAACACCATTTACGATGGTCGTGTTGTCTTTGTCGATCAGGATTTTTTCAGCCTGGCCGAGGTAGTCCAGCGTTGCGTTTTCGAGTTTGTAACCCCGTTCTTCGCTGATAACCTGACCACCGGTCAGGATAGCGATGTCTTCCAGCATAGCTTTCCGACGATCACCAAAGCCCGGAGCTTTCACGGCAGCCACTTTCAGGGCACCGCGGATTTTGTTTACTACCAGCGTAGCCAGGGCTTCGCCATCAACGTCTTCGGCGATGATCAGCAGCGGACGACCTGTCTGAGCAACCTGCTCCAATACGGGCAGCAACTCTTTCATCGACGATACTTTCTTCTCCGAGATCAGGATGTAGGGGCGTTCCTGCTCTACTTCCATTTTCTCCGTGTTGGTCACGAAGTAAGGAGACAGGTAACCGCGGTCGAACTGCATACCTTCTACGGTTTTCACTTCCGTTTCGGTACCGCGGGCTTCTTCCACCGTGATAACACCTTCTTTACCTACTTTTTTCATCGCTTCGGCGATCATCTGACCGATTTCGTCGTCATGGTTAGCCGAGATAGTGGCTACCTGTGCGATTTTTTCGAAGTCATCACCGATGGTTTGCGACTGCTCGGTCAGGTTAGCCGTTACAGCAGCAACCGCCTTATCGATACCACGCTTCAGGTCCATTGGGTTCGCACCGGCGGCTACGTTTTTCACGCCGATCGAGTAGATCGCCTGCGCCAGTACAGTTGCAGTAGTTGTACCGTCACCAGCTGAATCAGCCGTTTTCGACGCTACTTCTTTTACTAACTGAGCACCCATGTTTTCCATGGCGTCCTTCAGTTCAATTTCTTTAGCTACCGTCACACCATCTTTGGTGATCTGTGGTGATCCGAATTTTTTGTCCAGAATTACGTTCCGGCCTTTTGGACCCAGCGTTACCTTCACGGCATCGGCCAGGGTATCAACACCGCGTTTGATCTTGTCGCGGGCTTCCGTATCAAAAAAGATTTTCTTAGCCATTGTTTGTAATAGGTTAACAGATTGTGAAAACGTGAGTGCTCACTTAGAGGATTGCGAAGATGTCTGATTCGCGCATGATGAGGTATTCTTTGCCATCGACGGTGATTTCTGTGCCAGCATATTTGCCGTACAGTACCGTGTCGCCAACTTCAACCGTCATGGGCTCATCTTTCTTGCCGTTCCCGACGGCTACAACCGTACCACGCTGGGGTTTTTCTTTGGCGGTATCAGGGATGATGATACCAAAACTCGTTTTTTCTTCAGCCGGGGCGGCCTCTACCAGCACCCGATCAGCCAGCGGTTTCACTTTTACGTCTTCTGCTGCTGTTGTCATAATGGTAATTGATTAAGGTTAAAACTGATTAAGTTTTCGTGTAAAACCTGACACACGGGGCTTGCCAACTTCTGTGCCAATCTGGATGCCTGACAAAATTTCCGATGCGGCCTTTCGATCATGTTTTAATTGCATTTTAAACCACTATCGTTTGCCCTCAGTTAAAAACAGCGAATACTATTTGGATAAATAGGTGAAGCACCCTACCTTATACAACTAAGTTTACTTACTGTTTTTACTGCGTAACACCTATGAAAAAATTGCAGTCTGACTGGTTGACACAGGGATGGATCGACGCCGAGTATCAGAAATACGTCGTAATGGCATATTTACAGGCAGTACAACGTAACTTTCTGGATGAGAAACTTTGCCCTGATCTGCCCGATTTACGAACCCACTACGAAAACAGCCTGTCGTTTCGGCAGCGCAAAGGTACGTTAAACGATGCCTTTCCCAAGCGTGCGGTTCGGATTGACCCGGCGCGTCAGCGAATCGAGTACAAATCCGAGGTACCGGACGATGGCTACCTGAGCGAAATTGACGCCATTATGGAGTTCGCCGTACCACGCTTTGGCCAGCTTCTTCAAGAAGGTCAACAGTTGTGGGAAGATATTGCTACCTCGCTGACGATTGAACCCGTGGGCCTGATGCCGCTCCGGCCCGACGAAGGCTATTTGCTGCTGCACCGCACAACCCAGGCCGAAACCCATATCTACCAGTTCTCCCTGACGCTGTTCGATGAGAAACAACCGGGCGGGCGGACGGTGCATCTGCATTTTGTGGAGACTAAGCGTAAAAGTATTGGTACCACCTTCGAGAACATGAAAATGGAGTTAGTCCGTCGCAACCGGCATCTGCCTAACCCGGCTACGTTCATGCTTGAAAGCAAGCGAAATTACCCGGTGCAGGAAACGCTGTTACCCATTGCGCGGCAGTTGATTGTGAAAGCGGCCACCGCCTGACCGGCACGCGGGTTTAAATCGTCTCACGGGCAGCACACCCGTGAGACGATAGTCGTTGTGTTACTTTTTTTGGGCTGGCGTCATCCGGCCTTCCAGCATCTTGATGTAATACCCCCCAACTACCGACCGGGCTTGAAAACCAACCTGTTTCGCGTTGGTCGTCTCGTGCCAGTCGGTAAGTGGCACCCGCGTCGGTGTTTCATTCGCAAATTTCCAGACGGGTGCGATGAACGCCCTGAAGTCTTTATCAGAGTCGGCCAGGGTAGCCGTCCACATAATCCAGTCCGACTTGGTGTAGGTCCGGCGACTGTCCAGCGGCAGACCATAGGGTTTCTGGTGCGCCAGGTAAAAAGCGACCTCTTCTTTGGCCACTTCTTTCGGGAATATGTTTAACCCCAGCAGCTTATCCCACACGATGTTGTATTTCTGGCTCCAGCTGCCGGGCGATTTGTCGAACGTCAGGGCGTAATGGTCGCCTACATTATCCATCTGCATCCACTGTTTGGCCAAATCGCGGGCCAGTGTCAGGTACTCATCGGCCGTTTTGGTGTCGCCCATCATACCCGCCATCTGCCCGTAGCAGGCAATGCCCACAATGGCTTTTGCCGACAGATTAGCATTACGGGCCAGGTGACCGGCAAAATCGTCGGTACACAGCTGCGTAGCCGGATCAAAACCTTCGCGCTTCAGGAAACCAACCCACTTGGTTAATGTCGGCCAGTGCTGCCGCGCAAAATCAGGTTTGCCATCCATCCGTACCGTAGCCGCTGTCAGAATCATCATGTTACCCGCTTCTTCTACCGGCATATCTTCGCCGTAGGTTTGCCCGTTAGCCAGCGGATAGGTACCCACGTCATGGGCAGGAAAGTCTTTTTTCCAGCGACCGGACTCGCTGTAGTCGAAAATGAAGCGCAGCAGCCCTTTGGCCAACTCGTTGTTATACAACAGAAAGAGCGGGGCCGACGGATAGGTAATGTCGACGGTACCGATGGACCCGTTGGAAAAATTCTCCTTCGAGAAAAACAGAACATCTCCTGTTGGTCCCTCCACAATTTTATGCGCGGCAATAGACTGCCGATAGGCGATCACACAGAGATCAGCGTACTCCCGCCCGCCCGCTTTCTGGGCGTCAGCGCGGAGTTGCGCGTCGAAGGTCTTGCTCTTCTGCCGGAGCCGGGTGTAGTCTTTCTCCGCTGTTTGCAGCAGAGCGGGCATGGTCATTTTCTTGTCGCGACGCCACCAGGCGCGAAGATTCTTCCCAAAATATTGCACTGAGTAAAGATCGTCGTAGGCCAGCAGCAGGTGTTGCTGGACGGGATTGCGGCCTACACTGCCAAGCGACATACTAACGGCTAAACCGGATTCCTGGGCGGGTGCGTCGGCGGCCAACTTAGTATCCGCTTTGCCGACTGGTAACGTCCCCTGCTTAATAAAAGCCGTTTTGAGGGCGGCTACCGGTCCCGTCGTGAGTTGCGTGCCAGCTTGCTCCGGCGCGGCCACATAGGCGTACCCCCAGTCGATGCGGACGTTATCCCCTTTGCGCTGAAGCACCAGTTGCTGCTTTGTGCCCACATTCAGCCAGCGCAGCCCGGCCGTTTTTCCTGCGCCGGTCACCACTTCCTGACTGCCGGTATGGGTAGCCAGGGTCGCCGATTCGCCGAAAAAGACCTGTACCGTATGCGGTTTGCCATCGCGCGAACGGGCCTCGAATGTGAGGTACGTGACAGGACGGGCCACCACCTCCAGTTCATCCAGTAAGAGGGGAGACAGAAAATTTACGGTCAGGTCTACCGGCCCGGCCGTAAACGCATACTCAGTCTGCGTTGCAGCTACGGTTACACCCGTCTGCGTTGCGGCCGTAATGGCGGCTGACGCAATCGGGTTAACGATACCAACATCGACAAACGAGCCGCCAGCGGGGCTGACGCAGTGTACAGCCAGCACGTTTTTACCGGGATGCAACGCCTTCTGCGCTTCGGCCGACAGCGGCAGGTAGACGTATTCGCTGATGTAGCCGGGCTTGGTCAGGATGCTCACGCCGTTGAGGTAAACGGATACCTCGTCGTCGTGATTGAGTGCCAGCAGGAGTTTCGCCGGGTCGGTCTTGCCATCCCAGGTAAATTCGCGCCGGATGTAGATGCCGTCTTTGTCGGTCTGACTGTTGTGCCAGGGCGTCCGGGCTTCGGGTGTATCGCCGAAAGGGCCGGGGGCCGATCTCCAGCCACGGGCATTATAGTCGGGCGTTTCCCAACCGGCATCGGGTTTGTCGAATGTGTACTGAGCCGTGTAAGCCTGCGCTTCGCCGGTGGGCAAAATGGGCGCGTACGTAACGGGAACGGCACCCAAAAACTGATACGACCTGCCATCGACCCGCACGACGCCTTCGAGCGACTGTGCCTTACCGGTCCAGTGGCGGGTGGGGCCGTCGGTGAGCTTATCGGTCATACTCCAGACGCTGAAATACGGATCGTGGGTAATGAGCGGGTATGCCGGTGGGCGGAGTGTCTGCGCCGGAGCAACGGCCAGCGTCAGGGCGGTTAGCAGCCCGGAGTAGAAAAAAACAGCTTGTTTATGCATGAAAAACGTTGGTTGATGGGCAGGTGAGGAAGTAGCCCGGCGCTTAGTTAACTACCGGAAAGGCGACAATACGCAGTTTGGTACAGCCATACGGAATCAGGGTAATTTCCTCCTCCTTATCACTCACGTCTCCTTTATAAATACCGTCGCGGGCCGATACAGGCTGACGGGCCACCCCATCGACCAGTTTCCAGTTCGGAATCCGGCGGCCTTTAGTCGTGATGATGATGGGTGCATTGGCCTCGTTCCAGACAAAATTGGCAGGCATTGGCATTGTTGTCACGGTCACGTTTTTGCCCGGATCGCCGACCAGCGCTTTCGGCAGGCCAACGTTCCAGACGCTGCCGGGCTGATACTCGTAGTAGGTGCCTTCTTCGGGAATGTCCCGTTTGGTCACCTCCGACTTTACCCGCAGGGCATACACCAGCGGCCCGCGCTCCACGGCCCGGGAGTTTCTGGCCCAGTTGGTCGTCGTCACCCGCATGGGCAGTTGGAGCGTCACCCGGTCGCCGGTTTTCCAGCTACGGCTAAGCTTCACCACCTGACCACCTTTATCGCTGCGCAGGATTTGGCCGTTTACCGAAATAGTCGCTTGCGCGCACCAGCCCGGAATGCGCAGTTCCAACGGAAACTGAACTGGTTTAGGCGTCGTGATGGTAAAGGTAATCTGATCATCAAAGGGGTAATTCGTGGCTTCAGCGATGGTTATCGGCGTGCCTGCTACCTTCGTCGTCAGGGTGTTGGGCGCGTATTCGAGGGCAGCGACGCCCCCGGTGGTTGCGTACCACAGGTGGCTGGCAAACTTGGTCCAGCCCTGATGCATATTCGCTGTGCAGCAGGTGTAACCCGCATACGGCCCAAATACGTTGTTCATGCCCCGGTCGAAGGGCAGCGAAAAATCGTACACCCCACGGGATACCTGCACCTGATTGGCCATCTGGAAATACTGCCGGTTGTTGTAGTCGTCGGTGGTCTGGGTGGGCAGCGCATTGTAGGTCATCCGTTCCAGCGCGTCCATGTACGTGGGGTCACCCGTTACGGCGATGGCCTGTTCGAGCGAAAACATCGTCTCAACAATGGCGCATAATTCGGTCCCTTGGGTCGGTTCGTTGCCGTGCAGGTCTTCATCACCCGAGAACATGCCGTGGGGCAGGCCGTGCAGCGTCATCAGGTCGGTCCAGCCAGTCTTAAATGTCTGCGAGAGGTTGCGATTGCCGTGTGCCTGTGCGTAGACGATGGGCAGTTTGAGTCCCATACCCACGTTAACGGCGTGGCGACTCATCCACTGGTTGCCGTTTTGCTGGGCGGCTGCGTTCATCACCCAGTTCCGTTCGGCAAAAAACTGCGTCCAGGGCATCGTCTGGGCATTTAGCTGATCGCCGAGGTCGAGCAGAAATTTGTCGCCGGTCTGGTTATAAAGCCAGTAGGCAATCATCATATTGTCGCCACCCCGCGCCTGCGACCATTCGGACCATTTCCCCAGCGGGCAGGTTTTCAGGTTGGTAAGCTGATACCGGAAATAGCGGGTCATAAACGGAATAACGCGGGTATCGCCCGTTGCCTGATAATGCTGCTGCATCACTTTGAGCATCACCATGCGCGGCCACCAGTCTTCGCCCTGACTACAGTTGGTCAGGGCTTTACCCGCCAGTTCGTCTTTGATCAGCGGGCCGAAATAGCCGTTGGGCCGTTGCGTGGTCAGGCTCCAGTTAATGTACCGCTGGACCTTCTCAATCAGGGGTTTGTCATTCAGGAGATAAGCCAGCGGCACGGCCCCATCGAGCCAGTACGGCGTTTCCTCCCAGCCGTCGCCCTTACCACCGAGCCAGCCATTGTCATTCCTGAGTTTGGGATAGTATTCGTCTAAATGCCCCGTCGTGCCATCGCGCATGACGGTAAGCTGGTGCCGAAGCCAGCCATCGGGCCGGATAGCACCGAGTGGCATTTCCAGGTAGCGAAGTGGGGCCAGGGGAGCACGGTTCGCCAGCGGAAGGGTGGTTTGGGCATTGAGACCCGTAACGGCCTGGCTAACCAGTACCGTACAGCAAAGCAGTCGTTTGATCATCAGACGGACGCAGTAACAGTTTGCAGAGAAAAGCAGCGGACGGCTCCAGGCTACTGAAATGCGGTTATACCGTTTGGAACGACCCGTTTTTTGCCGTTCACTCAAAAGCTACCGGGGTTCAATTGCATTTCATTATCAGGCTGTTACATTTCGGCTGTCTTACCTGACTACGTCTTTCGACTAAGAACTATTTTGACCGTTGGTACTTACTTAATCATCAGTAAGACATCAACTTTTTAGCAAATGCCATGCGACTCACCCTGTACTACGGCTGTTTGTTTACCCTTCTGCAGGTTTCCTGCGCGAAGAGCCGAAAGTCAGCAGCGGGTGGTGTATGTGATAGCTGGCCGACAACCCAGACGGGTACAAAAGTAAGTCCGGCCCTTGACCGGGCGGTGAGCGATTACCTGAGCAGCCTCGATCCGAAGCAGCCGATAGATACCAATGCCCGGGCAATTAAAGCCTGGTTCGACCAGCAGCCCTGCGTCCGCCAGACCATCCTGCCAACCACTGCGGTACAGACGGAGCCCCCCGGTCTGGACATTGCGGTAATGCACCAGAATGGCAGCCGACGAACATTCAGTATCCTGTTTTTTCCGAATAAAGTTCGATTGAGTTACAGCTACTAAGCCCTAAACCCCAGGCGTGGCCGTCTGATGTACCCCATGAAAAGCCGCGAAGACCTCATTGCCCAGCAGGAGCGACTACAGAGTCTGCACCCACAGGCCGAAGAAATGCTGATGAAACTGCCGGGCGTTGTCGGCGTGGGCATCGGCCTGAAAGAAACCGGCAGCGGTCTTACCGACGAGGCTGCGTTCCGGGTGTATGTCGAACGCAAAAAAGCCCCCGCCGACGTTCCCGCCGACCAGCTGATTCCCGGCGAAATACTGGGTGTTAAAACGGATGTAATCGAACTGGATAAAACCGAACTGCATGCCGACGAAGCAGAGTACCGGCCCGTTAAAGGTGGTATCCAGACTGGTAACGGCTCCGGTGCGCTGGGTACGGTGGGCTGCGTGGCCAAACGCACCGCCGATAATGCCACGGTTATTTTGAGCAACCACCACGTCATGTTCGCGCTTGGCAAGGGGGTAGGCGATAAAATGGGCCAGCCTGACTTGTCCGAATCCTGTTGCTGTACCTGCGGAGAGATCGGCACCATTGCGGCCGGGTCCGTGGGCGGACTGGTCGACTGCGCCATCGCTACTGTCAAAAGTGGCATTGGCACCATCCAGGAAATCAATACCATTGGGGCCATCGCTGGTACAACAGCCGCCATTTTCGGCGAAACCGTTCGTAAAGTAGGCCGCACTACGGGCCTCACCACCGGGACGGTGACGGATATAAATGCCCCGGCCTCCTCAACGGAGGGGAATAATTTTACGAATCAGATTCGTATTTCGCCCATTGCGGGTGTACCCAAGTTTTCGGATCATGGTGATTCGGGATCAGTCATCGTCAACGCCAGCAACCAGGTAGTTGGCCTGCTGTGGGGCGGTGCTACCGGTAACACCCTAGCCAACAATATCGCTAACGTGCTGACGGCGATGGGCATTACCATTCCGGCGGCCGGGGGCGGTGCCGATCCCCACGACCTGATCGCAGCCGGGCCCACGCCCGAACAACTCCTGTCCCATAACCAACTGCTGTTACGACGACTCCGGCGCACGCTCAGCCAAACCGAACCGGGCACCGTTGCGCTTAATCTGATCCTTGAATTTCGGTTTGAGGTCATGCACCTCATTCAGCAGCAGCGGGCAGTGGGCGTCGTGTGGCAGCGCAAACAGGGACCGGCATTCGTGGCCGCTCTGTTCCGCAGTCTCAAAGAACCCGCTTACCGCATCCCGCGCGAGATTGAGGGTGTAACGGTACAGGCCCTGCTGATGAGTATGGCCACAGTGCTCGACGAACACGGCAGCCAGCCCCTGCGGGCAGCTATCCGTCAGCACACTTTATCGATACTGAACGCCACCAGTAGCCACGATACAATCGAGATGATGCTGGCGGAACTGGCCGGCACAACAGCGCTGGCCGAAGACGGGCAGTAAGCCCTGCCAAATTGACTGCCCGTTTGTGACACTACTCATTCCTAACCCAACCGGATAGCCCTGTCCGGGGTACACCATGCCGAACACTACGACAAACGGAACGCTGGAGCGGATTGCTATTTCGCTGGCCCGCCTGCTGGCTCCATTAGAGGAGCGAATGCAGGCGGATGAAGCCCGGCTGCTATTCGCCGAACTGGGACTACAGTTTCCACCCGCGCTCGAAGCAGCGCCCGGCTTTGTGAGCGCGGTCCAGACAACGGCTACGGCAATTCAGCCATTGCTGCCGCTGGTCGGTCAACTCATTACCGCCATTCAGGCCGAGAACATCAGCGACACCATCAGTAAAGGCGGGGACCTGTTCACCAGCGTCAAGAGCGTCGTCGATGGGTTTACGGCCCTGGCCAATGCCGTAAAAGCGGCCGGCCCCTTTCCCGATATTACCCCCGACGAACTGAACACCTTTGCCACCGAACTGCCGGGGCGACTGCTCGATTACATCATCATCCGCAACCTCGAAGGCATCCGGGGAGCGGCCGAAGCCCTGGACTTTATCGGGGTTATTGAGCGTACACCACGCAATGTGGGATCGGTCGATCCGCTGCATCCACCCTTTCTGGAGCGACACCTGCACGTCGACCAGTTATTGAATTTTCTGAGAGGTCCCGGCGATCACCTCCGCACCCTCTATCAGTGGGGCGACCCGGCTTTCGATGGCGTGGCGCTGCTCCAGAAAAGTCAGCGCCTGCTGGCGTTAGCGGGCGTGCCGGCCGTGCTGGATCAGGGCGTTAACCCCATCGTCCTCGACATGGCCATTGTAGAGGTGTCGCCTAAGCTCGATGTGAATCCGAAGGGTATCATCATTAAACTCAGCGACGAAATCACGGTTGACAAAAGTCATCCCTTCCGGCAAAACGACTTTCAGGTTGATGTGCTGTTCGACGGGGAGTTGAAAGCCGCCACCAGCCTGACCGTTCAGCCCGACGGCAAGCTCACCTTCACGCCACCAACGGGGCAACTGGCGGGCCATACCGAAGTAAAATTTACGGCTGGTCTGGCTAATACGACGTACGTCATTATCGGCGCACCGGGTGGAAGTCGGCTCGAAGCGAAGCAGCTGATCGCCAAGACCAGCGTTGATTTTGTCGTAAGCGGAGCCGGTTCAGAGGGTGTGTTTGGCATCGAAGCAGAGATTAAAAACGGCAAAGTAGTCATTGACCTCGGCGGGGCCGATGGCTTTCTGCGTACGCTCTTCAGCGGGGCTGGCCGCATCGAGTCCGATTTTGGTTTGACCGTGGGGTTCAACACCCGCAACGGCCTGTATTTCCGGGGCAGTACCTCGCTTCAGATTCTGTTGCCCTTACACGTCCAGCTCGGCCCCATTGAGTTACAGGCGCTGATCCTGACCGTTGGGCTGGAAGGTAACCGGGTGCCGATTGGGCTGGGTGCCAACATAAAAGCCGAACTCGGCCCGCTGAAGGCTGTCGTCGAGGGCATGGGCGTCAACGCCTTCCTCGAATTCAAACCCAACCGCGACGGAGTCGTTGGGCCGCTCGACTTCAGCCTTGGTTTCCGGCCACCCACGGGCGTGGGCCTCTCGCTGGATGCCGGTGGGTTCAAAGGCGGTGGTTTCTTATCCATCGATACCGAACGGGGTCGTTACGTGGGGGCACTCGAACTGACGTTTCAGGGATTTCTGACCCTGAAAGCCATCGGCATCATCGGCACCAAAAATCCCGACGGCTCCGACGGGTTCTCGCTGCTGATTCTGATTACAGCCGAGTTTCCGCCCATTCAGCTGTCGTTCGGTTTCACGCTCAACGGCGTTGGCGGGCTGCTGGCCCTGAACCGGACCATGAACCTCGAAGCCCTGCGCGAGGGTGTTCGGACCAACGCCATCCGCAGTGTGCTGTTTCCGGTAGACATTGTGGCCAACATCAACCGCATCGTCAGCGACCTCGAACGCATCTTCCCGATTCAGCAGGGCCGGTTTGCGTTTGGTCCCATGTTTATTCTCGGCTGGGGCACCCCCACGCTCATCAGCATTGAACTGGGTTTAGTGATCGAGGTACCTAACCCGATCCGAATCGCGATTCTGGGCGTGCTGAGAACGGCACTGCCGCGCGAAGAGCTGCCCCTACTCCGGCTACAGGTTAACTTTCTGGGTACGATTGACTTTGATCAGGGTGCCCTTAGTTTCGATGCGACGCTATACGATTCGCGGCTGCTGACGTTTGCACTCTCCGGCGATATGGCCGTGCGGCTCAACTGGGGCAGCAATCCCGGCTTTATTCTGTCGGTGGGCGGTTTCCACCCGGCGTTTCAGCCCCCGGCGGGCCTGACTACCATGCGCCGGATCACCATCAGCCTGCTGGCGGAAGATAATCCGCGACTACGGCTGGAAAACTATTTTGCCGTCACCTCCAATACCGTACAGATTGGCTCCCGCGTGGAGTTGTACGCGGCTGCCTGGAAATTCAACGTCTACGGCTTTATGGCCTACGACGCCCTGATTCAGTTTAGTCCGTTCCGGTTTCTGGTTGATTTTGAAGCGATGCTGGCCGTACGGTCAGGAACGGACGTACTCTTCTCGATTCATGTAGAAGCGCACTTGTCCGGGCCGACGCCCTGGCATGTGTCCGGTAGCGCGTCCTTCAAACTCCTGTTCATTACCGTTCACGTGGGCTTCGATGTCGAATGGGGCGACCGGCCCAATGATCCGCTGCCCACCGTGGAGGTGCTCAAGGAACTCGCCGACGCCCTGCAGGCCCGCCAGAGCTGGCAGGCCATCCTGCCCGACAACCGCAGCCTGCTGGTGTCCCTGCGCGACATCAGCGCCGATACAACGGACGTGCTGCTGCACCCGGCGGGTTTTCTGCGCATTGCCCAGCGCAACGCTCCGCTCGATTTGACCATCCAGAAATACGGCAACAAAAAGCCGTCCGACGGGCAGCGGTTCAGCATCGGGTCCGTCACCTCGGGTGATACACCCCTCACAACGGCACCCTTCGAGGACTACTTCGCTGCGGCTCAGTTTCTGGAGATGACCAACAGCGAGAAGCTGGCCCGGCCCTCGTTCGAGAAACTGCGTGGCGGAGTCGAACTCCGGCAGGGCGGTCTGGACCTGCGTTCGCACAAAACGGCCATCAAAACTGTCCGCTACGAACAGATTGTGATCGACTCAAAATTCCCCCGGGTGCGGCTGGCCCGCTTCGGAATACTCAGTCTGGGGCTGTTTTCTCAGTTGCTGGCGGGCAATGCCGCTTCGCGCTCCTCCCTGTCGATGACCAGCAAAGCGGACTTCGGTGTGACGCCCAAAGCAATCATTCTGGCCGACGAAGCCTACCGCATCGTGAACGTCGATTCGCTCCAAGTTCATACGGGAACCACCGTATTTACGACCCAGGCGCAGGCCACCGAACACCTCAGCACCCTGTTCAGTGCCGACCCGGCCCTGAGCCGTCAGCTACAGATCATGTCGAACCTCGAACTTCAGGCCCTCTGATTCCATGAGCCACTACACCTTTTTACCCTGGCTGCGGCAGGGCCTCGCCAATCAGATTAAGGAAGCCGATGGCGATACGGCCGTGAAAGAACGGGCCAGCATCGACGTGACGCTGCACCTCAACTCCGATTCGGGTGCCACCCGCGACGTAACCCAGACCATCCGGCTCGTGGGGCCGGGCGATGTAGTAGGCATCGACCCGAGAGCCGTTGTCCGAACGGAGCCGCAGCGACAGACGGCGAACTTTGAGCCAAACTACCTGCCGCTGATTGAGTTTTACGATGAAGATTTCCCCTGGCGGTATTCGCCGGTCAGCAGCAACCCGAACCTCACCCGCATCCGCCCGTGGATTACGCTCGTGGTGCTGGAAGAGAAAACCGAGTTTGACGAAAACAATACGACCAAACCGCTGCCGGGCCTAAAGCTGAAACGCAACGCGGCCGATGTGTTCCCCCTCGCCAGTGAGCTTTGGGCCTGGGCGCACGTTCATGCCAACGAGGCCCTGGGTGGTCTGACGCCCCTGACCGCCAACAACATGGGCCCTGCCCTCAGCCAGTTAGACACACTGATTCAGACCAACCCCGACCGGGCTTACTCGCGGTTGCTGTGCGGCCGTAAACTAAAGCCCAATACCAACTATCAGGCCTTTGTGATTCCCAGTTTCGAGCCGGGGCGGCTGTCCGGGCTGGGGCTGGAACAAAACGCCGAGGTATTTGCCACCATGTCGGCCTGGGCAGATTACAATGGCCGTCCGGGTGGCGATTTGTACCCGTATTATTACCGATGGGCGTTTAAAACCGGCGACCAGGTCGATTTTGAAAAGCTGGTGCGGCTACTACGGCCCGAAGCTCTCGATCCCCATGTCGGTGTGCGGCCCATGGACATCAGCCATCCGCAGGGCGGCATCGACCCGGACGTTATCCCACCCGAGCGGCAGACCATGCTGCTGGAAGGTGCCCTGATTTCGCCCTCCGCCACGCGGTCAGAATTTTTCACTCCGCCCGATGCCGATTTCCGGAAACAGCTGGTGCAGTTGCTTGACCTGCCGGAAGTCAGCCGTCTGGCAGCCCCGGACGGCGACCCGATTATTACACCCCCCATCTATGGACAATGGCACGCCCTGACGCCCGCGCTGAAGGACGAAAACAACACGAATTTTCTCCATGATCTGAATCTGGACCCGCGCTGGCGGGCTGCTGCCGGACTGGGCGCGCGGGTAATCCGCGAGAATCAGGAGAAATACATGGAAACGGCCTGGAAGCAGGTAGACGGCATTCTGGAAGCCAACCGGAAGTTAAATCGGCTCGCCTTCTCGACCGAAGCGCTTACCACCCTGTTTAGTAAGCACCTCAAAGCCCTCGACCCGGCGGTAGGGCTGGCAGCTCTGAAAAATATGCATACCAAAGTGCTGATCACCAACCCCGGAGCTGCACCGCTGACGGCAAAAGCTGTTATCGAGCGCAGTCCGCTGGAGGTCGGCGCGGTGAGCAACGCGTTCCGAAAAGTCGTCCGTCCCCGGGGCGCAGTGGCCGTAAACTCGCGGGCCGTGACGGCTCCAACGCTGCAACTCAGCGCCCTGGTAGTGGGTATCAATCAGCAGAAATTAACGCCTTTCCCGGTCAAGCTGGCCGCCCCGACGTTCATGCTCAGCGTGGAAAAAGCGGCCAATGCACTTGCTCAGCAAGCCGCCAGCCCGGAAGCCAACGGCCTGCTCCAGCCCGGCCGGTTCAATGTGCTGGAGGTGCCAAAAATCAGGCAGGTAAAAGACTTCGTCATTAACGCGAAGCCGGACCTGAAATTTACCGTCATTCAGGCTGGTCAAAACCCCGGCCCGGTCGTTGTTGGTCCCGGCCTCGGCGGACCGGTTGTGGTGGGTCCGGGCGTCGGCGGACCGGTTGTTGTCGGCCCCGGCGTTGGTGGGCCGGTCGTCGTGGGGCCGGGCATTGGCGGGCCGGTTATTGTTGGTCCCGGTCCGGTACTGATTCCCCACAACCTTCAAAACGCGGGCGTCGGGGGCCATTCACAGGGCGACACCGCACTCAAACAGACTGTCTTTGGCACAAAACTCTTCGACCAGCAAAGCCCGGATGATGTGGCCTTCCGGTCGGCCCTACAGCGGCAGTACCTGCTGTTTGAAGCATCAGCCACGGTTTCGGCAGTGGCGGCTCCCCAGTCGGTTAATGTGCCTTCGGTCTACGGTCAGCTGCTTCAAAAAATTGATCCGGTTGTGACTATGGCCCGCCGGGCGAAGGAAACCATTCACTTAGCCGACTACTACCGGGGTCAATGGGACCGGTTCATTCAGCCGGTGATGGCCTACCCCGAACTCACCAACGCCATGTACGAACCCCTGCGCGATATTTCGGGCGAGTACATGGTACCGAATCTGAAGATGATTCAGAACAACGTCATCTCGCTGCTGAACGTCAACGACTCGTTCATCGAGTCGTACCTGACGGGGTTGAATCATGAATTTGCCCGCGAACTGCTCTGGCGCGAATACCCCACCGACCAGCGGGGCAGCTACTTCCGGCAGTTCTGGGATGTGCGCGAGGTACTTGGCCCCAACCCCACCAAAGCCCAGATCGATCAGTTCAAAGACATTCAGGAACTGCACCGCTGGGCACCGAACAGTGCGCTGGGCGACCATAACAACCGCCCGACCGTAAAGGATAACGTGGTGCTGGTGGTGCGGGGTGAACTGCTCAAACGCTACCCCAATACGGTTATCTACGCCCAGAAAGCCGACTGGCCCCGGTTGCCCAGCGGCCAGATCAACCATTCGGTGGTGCGCAACCTGGCCGACGAAAACGTAGTCGGGAACATTGAACAGCCGCTGTTCAAGGCCCAGATTCTACCCGACATCTACTTCATCGGGTTCAACCTGACGGCTAAACAGGTCAAGGGTGATCCGGGCGATAATCCCGCCCAGAATCCGGGCTGGTTCTTTGTGCTGCGCGAACGGCCGGGCGAACCGCGTTTCGGCTTCGACATCGGCGATGCGCCCAATGCCAAGCTTTACAACTGGGATGAGGTAAACTGGCTCGATCTGGGTACGGCCGACGGTGCCTGCATTCGCATGGACAAGAATTTTACGCTGGGCAACGCCAACCCCATGTCGGGCGCGCCGGGTGTCGATAACCTGGCCCGCCATACCGAAGATGTAAACTACCGCTGGCGTACGGATACCACCGCAGCCGACGTAGCCTACATCACGTATCAGGATAAAGTAATGGTCGCCATCCACGGCAGCGAGATGCTGGGACAATTATAAAAATTCAGGACGAACGTCGCATAGCCCTCTTCCTGCCCTATACTCTTTTTTCTCATGGCTGATTTTTTTCAACAACAGACCGTCATCGCGCAGGCACGGCAGGACCATCAGGCGGCTCAGGACGAGACGCTGCGGACCCGCGAACAACTGAACCTGCTGCAAAAGCAACAGGCCACGCTGGCCATGAACCCCACGGCCAACGCCAACGACCTGGCGGCTGTAACGCAGCAACTGGCGGATTTGAGCGCAACGCTCAGTCAGCAAACCAACCGGCTGCTGACGGCGGGCCAACTCGTCAATTCTGTTCGGAACGACCTGCTGCTCAACCTGTCGCCGGATAACCTGACCGCCAACCTGAGCGCCGACGTGCCGGTGATGCTGTTGCCGCTGCGCATCGAAGCCAAGTTTGTGGGTGCTGAACTCTGGGTCAGGGCCTACCCCGACGATCTGAGTGTGCAGACCCACGAAACCCAGCTAACCCAGAATGAGGTCCGGCTGGCCGAACTGTTCTGGACCGAGATCAGCCAGACCAACGGCGACGAAACGTTGCAACGCGCGGCCTGGGGTCGGCTGGTGCAGGGTGCCTTAGCCTGGCAGCGGGCCGCCTGGATCGTGTGCGAATACCGCCCGACAAACGTACCCCCCAAGCCCTCAATCGCCCTGACCGAAGCACCGGTTTTTTTGCCTTACGAGGCCCGAAGCGACAGTTGGTCGCAGCCGGCGCGGGCGAGCCTGATGCCCGACCGGCTGTATTTCATCGGCATCAACGGCGCGAACCGCACCCAAGTAGCCGGCAATACAATTCCGCACCCGCTGTTCGCCGGTCCTGACCCGGTGCAGACACAGGACGGCACGGGGCTCCGGCGCGACGGGGCCGACCTGGTGATAGACGAAGGAATGGCGTGGATGACCGACTTCGACAGAGCCATTGCTGTAGGTATGGGGGCGAAAATGAACGCGCCCGGTGGCTTCGATAAACTGCTGGTGCTTGGGCTCCGGTTCAGCGACAACGAGCAGGTAGCCCGCGATGGCTTTGAGCAGTTGCTGGAGAGCCACTATTACACCACATCGGGCCTGAGTTTGGTGACCAGCGGCACCCCAACCAACAACACCGATCAGAGTGACAGCGGACTGGCTCAAACCACACTGTCGGCCGACGATAGTTTTGATCTGCTTTTTGGCGGGCCTCAGTTTGCCGACAATCCCGCCCCCGCCGACCAGTCCGACGGGTTCCTGCTGAAACAGCGGCTCGGCCTGCAAAGCAATTTGCTGACCCGCACCGCCAACGCCAATGCCCTCGACCAGCGCGACAGCCGGGCTATGCACCGGGCCTTGTGGCGTGGCACGCTTGGCTATTTTCTGGAAGAAATGCTCCAGCCCGGCACCGATGCCATAGTCGTGCAGAAACCCCTGAAAGCGCCATTCGATGAGAACACGGTTGGCCTGATCCGCGACTTTTTCCTGAACAACGTCAGCGGAAGGGGTGCTTTTCCGGCCTTTCGGATTGGGCAGCAGCCTTATGGTATTCTGCCCACCTCCGCCTACACCAAATGGACGCCCGGGGCCGGTTTTGACACCCGGCTGAACAACGTGCTGCAAACTGCCTATGGCTATTTCAAGGGACGGTTAGTACCCAACGTATCGTCCACGCAGAAGTCCAATGACCCCGACCGCGACCTGCTGGAAGTGCTGGGGCTACAGGCAAGCTCGGCGTCGTATTTTCAGCGGTACGCGCTGGCTTCCAAACAGTACGAAGATCTGGTCAAGCTGAGTTCGACCAAGAAATACACCCGCCACATGGGGCAGAACGTGTCCTTCGCGGCTGACAAGGCGGTGAATACCCTGATGGCACCGTGGGTTGCGAATGGGCAGGTATATGACCTGATCTTTTTCGAGAAATACTTTAAACTCTTCGGCGGCATTATCGACCGAGACAAGGTGCCCTTATCGGAAGTAAACGCCGTACTGCCTTTTCTGGCCGATGGGCGTAACTACCTCCAGTGGCTGCAGTCGGCGCGGCCCGACGAAATTGAACGGGAAGCCTTCGGGCCGGGTATTGTCAAGCCCAACGCCCTGCTATACCTGTTGCTGCGCCATGCCCTGCGTCAGGCCTACAGCGACAGTGGCTCCGCCTTTCTCAAATCCAAGGGGCTGATAACCGAAAAACTGCGCGACGCAACGTACTACAGTTTCAACGACAAAACGAAGCAGAACAGCAAGCTGCTGAGTCTCTACAGCACCCCGGCCGCCGTAACGGGCTCGGACAAGAAGACCCTGGCGCAGTTTGTGTTTGAACAGGCCCGCAAACGCACCCCCGATGCCTTTTCGGTGAGCGACGCGCAGGAAGCACTGGGCCAGCTGGCCGATCGCCCTTCGGCGAAACTCGAACGCGCCTTTGCCGAACACATCGACCTGTGCAGCTACCGGCTTGATGCCTGGATGACGGGGCTGGCCAACCAGCGCCTGAGTCAGAATCAGGCCAGTCGCCAGCAGAGCGGCCTGGGAGCCGGGTTCTACGTCGGGGCCTATGGGTGGCTGGAGGGCGTCCGGCCCACACCACCGACCAAAACCATCAGGAATCCCGATACCATTCCGCCCGAGCTGCGGGTACCCGGCGTGCCTATTTTTGAGGATGCCGCCAACGGAGGCCATGTTCACGCGCCATCGCTCACGCATGCCGTTGCGGCTGCGGTACTGCGCAACGGCTACCTCACACACGTAAACCGGGCCGACGCCGACACTATGGCCGTTAACCTGTCGTCGGAACGGGTCCGGGCGGCCCTGGCCCTGATCGAGGGCGTCAACAACGGTCAATACATCGGGGCCTTGCTGGGGTATCAGTTTGAGCGGGAACTGCACGATGCCGCCGACCGTCAGGGGCTCGAACTGGATCAGTTTATCTTTGCGTTCCGGCGCAGATATCCACTGGTCGACGACCGGCTGACGACCAACACCGGTCAGACGACCGAGGCTCACGCGGCCCGCAACGTGCCCGACGGGACTAAATTAGCCACCGATTACCGCGCCCAGGCCGATAAGACGGCTTTCGTGCGGGGCATTATCACGGAACCCGGTGCGGCTCCGTCCAACCCGGCCGTTTCGGCGATTGTACAGGCCGTTGATAACCTGCTGGACTCCTACGACGCGGTGAGCGATCTGATGCTGAGCGAGAGCGTGTTCCAGATTGTGCAGGGCAACTACGACCGGGCTGCCGGGGTCATGAAGTCGTTGCAGGAAGGTAAGCAGGTGCCGATGCCCGAGATTTTGCAGACGCCACGCGGGGGTTTTTCGCTGCCCCACAAGGCCGTTATACTGCTGAAACCAACCCCGCCTGATGCCGATGCAACACCCCGTGCCGTGGCCGCTCCGGCCATAAACGCCTGGCTGACGAGCCTGCTGCCCGATCTGGCTACGGTGAAACTGGTGGCGGCCATACCCAAACAAGGACAGGACCCAACGTTGCAATCCGTCAGCATGACCGACCTGAAGCTCAAACCCATTGACCTGCTTTACATCGTGAGCGATTCGGTGCAGAACGACCTAACCGAACTGAACGAACGTATAGCTTTTTTTATCCGCCAGTCCCTCAACGACGATGTTGCCGTGGAGATACGCTACACCGAGCACGGAGCCGACTGGAACGCGGGCGACCGGGCGTTATTTGGGTTACTGCCCCAACTCCGGGCGCTCAGTTCGGTCGTGACGGCTTCCCGACCCGCCGGAGCCATGGACCTGACAGCCGCCCAGCCCCGGCCAAATCAAACCATGCCAACCGGTCAGCAGTATGATTTAGCCGACCTGACGACCCTCATTCAGAACCTGCAACAGGCGTATACCCAATCCCAACAGGCATTGCAGGACGCCCTGAATACGGCTGTCGGGATTGTGGCCCCGGATGATCCCGCTTTTGATCTTGCGGCCGATAATCAGTCGCTGACCGCCCTCCGCGAGGTCCTGTGGAGCCTGTCGTTCTGGGGGTTGCCACAAACCATGCCTCACTCAGTGCGGGTGGTAGAAGCCGTAGATACCGACGAAGCCCGCGCCAGCCGCGATGCCCTTCGCCAGCCCCTGCTCGACCAGGCGCAGTCGGTGCTGAACCAGATGACTGCCCAGCTCAAAGCGGCTGATGTTCAGTTGACGCGGGCGGGCACGCTGACGGCAGAAGACGACATCCTGACTGCCCTGAGCAAAGCCGGTCAGGCTCTGGTCGGTGCGTCGTTCCGGTTTCTGGCCCGGTTTGAACCACACAATCCTGATGAACTTGCCAGTGCGCATACCGACAGCCGGAGCGGGCAGTTATTTAAGGACGAACCGGATGCCTTTCCAACCGACGAGTGGCTGTATGGTGTAGCGCGGGTGCGGCCTGCCATGCAGCCGCTCGAAACGCTGCAACTGCTCACGGCAGATACCTTTGCGCTACAGGCTATTCAACTGCCCCGCATCGAAGACGACCGCTGGCTGGGACTACGTATTCCGCAGATTTACCGCAATCCGCCCGCGCCCGACCAACCGCGTGTCTTTACGCTGGAACAGCACAAACTCCTGCTGAGTCTGCACCTCGATGCGGCCTTTGCCGATGAGCCGGTGTTTGCGGCTGATGTACCCATCTGCGGGTTGCTGGTGGATGAATGGGCCGACGAAATTCCCTTGCCGACCGTTACGAGCGGCATAACGGCCCATATTAACCGGCCCAACTCCGAGCCGCCCCAGTCGCTGCTGCTGGCTGTATCGCCGGTTCAGCAGGGGAACTGGTCGTGGGATACCCTCATCGAGTGCGTTACCGAAACCTTCGAGATGGCGCGGGTACGGGCCGTCGAACCGGCTCAGATCGACACCTCGCCGTTTGCGCAGGTACTGCCCGCTGTGCTGCTGTCGGTTTCGACGGATCAGAATTCACTCTCGACCAACTTAGCCGACAACCGGTTCATTTCTACGGAAATCGCCAAATTAGCCACTGTCAAATACAATGCAATTAATTAACCTCACGTCCGTCAACCTGAACCTTGGGCTAAAAGCCGAGGTATTCAACCCAACTATTCAGTGCTGGAACCGGCTGGAAGGCAGCCCCCGCACCCAGGACCTGAGCCATAGTCTGCGGGCCGAAGTGCGTGACCCGCTCTGGATGCTCACCCGGCAGTGGCAGCTGGGCGAGTTTCGGTTCGACAATGCCGGGTCGCCCTGCTTCGCCAAAGTGCAGGTGCAGACAGCCCCGATTCAGGCCATCAAAGGGCGCACCGGCCAGGCGCAGGCATTCGATAACAGCCTGCCTCTCGAAACATTCGTGGAGCGCCGGTCCCTGAAACTGACCTACCCCATTCGGCTGCAGATCGGGCGGTACTGGCTCAAGCTGCTGCGTAAATTCGCGGCTGACGGCCTCATCAGCCGCGATTATGGCCCCGACTACCAGACCGCCTATGTGTTTCAGAAGCCATCCCGCCCCGCCCAGCCGGAGGACGTAGCCGGACTTGGTCGGGCCGAAGTGGATGCGTTCATGCAGACGTTTGCCCATCAGGAAGTGGCCCAATGGGCCGACGCGCTGCACGAAACGCACCTCGACGGCGGGGTCTTCTGGCAATCGCTGCTGAAACAGGGTGACCCCTTCGAGCGGGTAAACGTGCCGCCCGACGATCAGTCCGGTATAACCAAAGCGGCTGATGACCTGCGGGCCTGGTTTGGGCGGCAATACAGCCAGCCTGCGAACGACCAGGACGATAACTGGTCGGCCCCGCAGCTGGAATACCAGTTTAAATGCAGCCTGCCCCAGCCCGGCGATACCTCCATGACCCTGATGGCCGACAACTACGGGCAGGGCACCCTGAACTGGTACTCCTTTGATATTGACCCTGACCGGGAACAGCTGACGCCTGATGCCCCCATCGACGCAGCCGTGACGACCGAAACGCTGACGTTTATCCCGACGCCAGTGCAGTTTGGGGGGATGCCCCAGCAGCGGTGGTGGTCGTTTGAAGATCACCGGGTCAACTTTGCCAACATCAATATGCAGACCACCGACCTCGTATCGCTGTTGGTGACAGATTTTGCCCTGATGTCGTCCAACGACTGGTTTGTCATTCCCTACGAGCTGCCCGTCGGCAGTATGGCCACCATTACCGGTTTAGTCGTAACGGATGTGTTCGGCGAACGGCTGTTTGTGAACCCGGCCGGTCGGGGGCTCGATGATGCCTGGCAGCAGTGGCGGCTATTCACGCTCAATACGCGCGGCAATCGGGGTGAACAGGCCAATACATCCCTGTTTGTCCCGCCGGTAATCAGCAAACCTTTGGAGAGCAAGCCGGTCGAGCGCATTACGTTTCTGAAGGATGAAATGGCCAATCTGGCCTGGGGCATCGAGTCCATTCTGGAACTGGACAGTGGTTCAGCCCGCAACGGTTATGAGCTGGCGTCTGAAGTCAGTAAACTGCTCGAGAACTTCTACGGTCTTTCAGACAAAGTCCGCGACCCCGAAAAACTGGCCGAACTGACGTACCTGCTCCAAACCAGCACGCCCACCAACTGGATTCCCTTCATCCCGGTACAGACCGGGCAGTCACGTCGGCAGATTCAGTTTCAGCGGGCGCGTATGCTGCGCATCCTCGAAGGGGCCAACCTGATCGGTACACCGCTCGAAACGGTCCGGCCCCGCAGCGAAACCCTGTCGGTAGGGTTGGCGGAGGGTAAGCCGTATAAAATCTTTGAAGAGGAGATTCCCCGGGCCGGCAAGATCGTGCAGACCACCTACCAGCGGTGCCGCGACGAAGCCGGTCGGGTAGTGGTCTGGAAAGGCCGTCAGGTCACTACAGGCCGGGGCGAGGGCTCTTCGGGGCTGGCGTTCGATACAGTGTAGCCACGCGTACTTGTTTGTAAAATAACAGGTAACCAACCACTCGATCACAGCGCCACTTCGGTCCGCCTGGCGGTTTGGTACGCGCCCAGCCCCCAACTGTAGCTCGCCAAGCCCAGCGTACTACCCATGATAACGACGATGGCCAGCGATTTATGGATCGCCCCTTCATCGTGAAAAACATAGTCGGTCAGCAGGGCCACGAGCGTCGGGCCGAAGCCCAGCGCAATCAGGTTCAATACCAGCAGATAAATGGCCGACGCCACAGCCCGCGCCTGATTGGGCATGATTTCCTGGATGGCCGCCGACGACGCACCCAGCGGAAACGCCACAAAAAAGCACGGAACAGCCAACAGGCTCACAATCGTGTTGGGATCGGCGAGCAGCCAGATACCCGACGTCAGCAGGATACCCGCCGTCGAGATAATGCCCACCCGTAACTTACCATCGGGGTAACCGCGCCGGGTGAACCAGTCGGCCAGCCGCCCGCCGAGCAGAATACCAGCGGTGGAAAACAGGGTAATGAGCGTGCCATAAATCAGCCCAATATGGCCACTGGTCCAGCCAAACCGGCGGACAAACACGGTTGGCACCCAGGCACTCGACGCGTAGGCCACCAGCGACACAAAGGTGATGCCGAGGGTAACGCTGAAGAATGCCCGTCGCTTTTGTCCAATGAGCCGGAACACGTCCGTAACGGATAGTGTCTGGGGGTAACCGGCCGCATCCATGAGCAGATTACGACGGACCGGCTCCTTTATCAGCCGCACCAGCAACGCCAGCAACAACCCCGGCAGGCCGATGTAGACAAATATCAACTGCCAGGAGAAAACCGTTCCGATGAGTGGCAGCGTCACCGTAGCCGGTCCGTTACCCATACCAACCAGCGCGGCCCCGATCAGCACGGCAATCCCTGAACCGAGGTACACCCCGGCCGAATACACGCTGATGGCAGTGGCTAATTTCTCCTTCGGAAAGTAATCGCTCAGCATCGAGTAGGCAGCGGGCGAAAGCGTGGCCTCCCCCACGCCAACGCCAATCCTGACCAGAAAAAACTGCGTGTAACTTTTCACCGCACCACCGAGTGCCGTCATCAGGCTCCAGGCGGCAATACCCAGCACAATAATGTTCCGGCGATTGGACCGGTCGGCCCAGCGGCCAATGGGAATGCCCAGCAGGGTATAAAACAGGGCGAAACTCAGGCCCATCAGCAGGCTTACCTGCGTGTCGGTGAGGTGCATGTCGCGCTTGATCGGCCCAACCAGCAAACTCAGAATCTGCCGGTCGATAAACGAGGAAACGTAGGCCAGCATGAGCACAAAAACGACAGACCAGGAATAGCCCGGTCGGAATGGGGTTACGGCCGATGGCGATTGAGGAGTCATAGCAGGTTTGGGTTTGCCTGCTAAACCTGGAACTGCCTGATTTCTACTTAGGTTACGGCCGACGACGTTCGCAGCGTTAACTCACGCGTTTGCCATGCATCAGCATATCGACGGCATCGGTGAGTGAGCCTGCGCGGGTGATCTGCCCGGAGTTGATGAAGAAAATTTCATCGGCCGACTCGATGGTATTCAGCCGGTGGGCGATGATGATGCGGGTGGTGGTTTCGGGTAAGTTTTGTAGAATCTCGTCCAGCAACTGCTCAGTCATCGTGTCGATGTTAGCGGTCGCTTCGTCCAGGATGAGCAGGTCGGGATGGCGTAGTACCGCCCGCATAAACGCGATGAGTTGTTTCTGTCCCAGACTAACCGCACTGCCGCCCGTCTGCACGTTCGTTTCCAGTCCGTCATCAAACCGCTCGACCAGACCATCGAGCTTAGCGTCCCGGATCACAGCCGTCAGTTGTTCGCTGTCGTACTGCTGATACCGTTCGTTACCGTACAGAATATTTTCGCGGACGGTACCCGTAAACAGGAAGGGTTCCTGTAGGATAAAGCCTATTTTTTGGGTGCGCTCGGCCGCGGTGTACCCCCGAATATCGGAACCGTCCAGCAGCACCGTGCCGCTTGTTGGGTCGTATAACCGCGCAATCAGCGAGGCCGTAGTTGTTTTGCCCCCCCCGGTCGGACCAACCAGTGCGTAAGTTTTACCGCGCTCCAGGTCAAAATTGATGTTGTGCAGCACTTCATGCCCACTTGGGTAGCTGAACGATACGTCCCGAAAGGCCAGTAGGGCGCCGTTCTGTGCCGTTCGCGGACTCTCGATGGTCTGTAGATTCGTTTGCAGGGCCAGCATAGTCGAAATTCGGTCCCAAGCCGCCAGAGCGACCTGAAAGCTGGCCCATAAGGTGGCTAACTGCCGGAGCGGATTGTAAAAATTATTGGCATAGGAGAGAAAGCTGATGAGCAGGCCAATGGTAAAATGACCCGTAGCGATCAGATAAATCCCAAACGTCAGCACGATTAACTGCCCCGCGTTGGCTGCCATGCCGATCACGGGCAGAAAGACGTTGTTGGCCAATCCGGCCCCAATGGCGGTCCGGTAGTTCTGCTGATTGGCCGCCTCGAAGCGTTTCCGGAAATAGTCGCGCCGGTTGAAGGCAATGATAACATTGAAATTATTGAGGTTTTCCTGCACCTCGGCGCTCAGGTTACCCACACTGCTCAGGTTGACGGCGTTCCTGCGCTTCACCCAGGCCGACGTTGCTTTGGTGAACACCCAGATCAGCAGAGCGGGCGACAGGGCAGCGGCTCCGAGGGGCAGGTCGATAAACAGGAGAAACAGGGCCGCACCGGTCATGATAAAAATACTACCCACGAACTGCATCAGTGCCTGCGAAAAGAACTGATTCAGCTTGTCGGTGTCATTATTGATACGCGAAATCAGGTCACCCGCTTTGTTCTGGTTGAAAAACGCCACGGGCAGTTCCTGCAACTTGTTGAACACGGCATTACGGAGTTTGAACAGCGTTCGCTGCCCCACCCCGCCCATCAGCCGGGTTTGCGCGTAATTGGTGACGAACGCCAGGGCGTAGATGCTCAGCAGGATACCGGCATTCCGTAAAACGGGGTCGTACTGCTTCGTCTGGATGTATCTGTCGATGGTGATACCAATCAGTACCGGGCTGATGAGCGTCAATACCGAGTTGACAAGAATGGCCAGAAAAGCCAGCAGCAGTGTTTGGCGTTCTTCCTGAATCAGGGCCAGTAATTTACGCAGGGCTTTGTAGGTCGCGTTCTTCTCTTCTTTCTGCTCGGCAAACTGGTTAAGATCGTAGTTCATACTGACTGGTACTGCGTTGCGATTGATAGATCTGGGCGTATTCTGGGCTGGTTGCCAGCAGTTCCGGGTGGGTGCCCTTGGCAATGATTTCACCCTCCATCAGAAGAATAATCTGCTCGTAGTCTTCCACGGAAGCAATCTTCTGCGTCACCGAGATCAGCGTCATACCGGTGTAGTTCTCCTGCACATTGGCCAGAATCTTCTGCTCCGTTCCGGTATCCACGCGGGCCGTAAAATCGTCGAGCAGCAGCACCTTCGGGTTGAGGGCCAGGGCGCGGGCCAGCATGATGCGCTGTTTTTGCCCGCCCGACAAACTGTTGCCCCGCTCCGACACCACTGTCTGCAGTTTTTCGGGCAGCGTATTCACAAAATCATGCAGCTCGGCGGTGGCAATCGCTTTGTCCAGCGACGCGTCGGTTACCGTTTCGCTGAAGGCTATGTTCTCGCGGAGACTTAGATTAAACAGAATGCTGTCCTGAAACACAAAGCCAACCTGCTGATGAAACACGTCCTCGTCATAGCTGTCGATGGGTCGTCCGTCGTAGTAAACCGTTCCCGATGTGGGCAGCATCAATCCGGTCAGTAAAAACAGCAACTGACTTTTCCCCGCTGCGGTTGGCCCGACAATGGCTGTTCGTGCGCCCGCTTCCACGGTAAATGACACATCCTTCAGCACGGGTTTCTCGCCGTAATACAGCGACACGTCGCGCAGTTCGACGGTGCCGTTTAACGTTTCCTGTACGGTGCCCATTTTGGCCGCTTCGGGAGCCTGCAACACCGCGTTGACCCGGTTGAATGAGGCCGATGCCTGCGCAATAACGTTGCTCATAAAGCCAATCACGATGATCGGAAAAATCAGCAGGGCCAGGTAACTGCTGAAAGCCGCGAACTCACCCAGCGACATACTACCCGTGATGACAAAGTGGCCACCCAGCACCAGAATGGTCAATCCGGCCATGTTGGCGGTGAAACTGATGACCGGAATCAGGCCCGCAAACAACCGCAAAATGGCCATGCCGATATCTTTAGCATCGGTATTGGCCGCCAGAAATTTCTCATATTCCAGTTGCTGCGAGTTGATGACCCGAATCAGGGATGCCCCCAGAATACTTTCGTTGATGACTTTATTGAGCCAATCGATCACCTCCCGGCTCTTCTTGAACCAGACCCGCACCCGTTTCAGGATCAGAAAAAATGTGATGCCAATAATCGGAACGATGGTCAGCACCGCCAGCGCCAGCCGCCAGTTGATGCTGATAAGCAGGACACTGGCCCCAATGATGATGCAAAGCGATGAGGCAATGGAGACGATAGCCTGAGATACAAACAGCTTCACCGAGTCGATGTCCGACGTCAGATTCGTCAGCAAACGGGATGGGTTGGCCTGCTGGATGTAAGCAAAGCTCTGCCGGGAAATTTTGTCGGCCAGTTTCGTACGCAGGTCCCGCGCCACCCGTTCCGACGCGTACGTTTGCACCAGACTTTGCAGGTAAGTAACGACGAAAATAAACAGGGATGCTGCCAGAAAGGTGATGGCGGTGGTTTTGCCCACAAAATGCCCGGCCGAGTAGGCGTCGATACTACGCGCGACCAGGAGCGGCAGCACCAGATTGACGCCGTTGCTGGCCAGTGCCAGTACAATCAGCAAGCCGACCAGCCGGGCATAAGGTTTCAGCAGGCCCAGCAACGGCGATGAGGGCTTTTTCGGCGTTTGGTTCTGCGGAACAGCGCTGTTCATACCGTGTTCTGGTGATGAGATGGTAAGAGGAATCAGGCGAATACCTCTGCAAGGGGAATACTGATCTTCAGGGTATCGTCTAACAGCGTGTCGGTATGAGTGAAGATCCTGAAATCATCGAATGAACTGAATACATAAACAGAGCGCAGACCGGGCAGCACCAGCCAGCAGGATTGTACTCCATGCTCAAAATAAGCCTTCGATTTATCAACTAACTCCTGAAGAGATTGCATGGGCGAAATGATTTCGATGGCACAGAGTGGGGGCGTCGTCACCCGAATTTCGTCCTGCCGCACGTCGATGGTCATTTTGGGGTAAATAACCAGATCCGGGACCGACCACCAGCCGTTTAGGTCAAGGCTGAGTTCGGACATGAATGTAAATCGGTCCTGATACCGGGATTTGAGTTCAAAAATTAAATTGCTCTGAATGTAAGCGTGTATTTTGCTGGGCATAGGTTTTCCGCGTTCCTGCTCGTATGCCGATTGTTCCGTTACTGCTTCCATCTCGATCCGGCGTTTAAAGTTTATGTAAGTATAGGCAAAGTTGGCAAAAGCTGGCGCTAAGCCAAGCACTTACCTGCACAAAGAGCGGGTTATTTGTTGCCTGAATGTGTGGCCCAAACGCCAGCTTAACTGGTTCCTGCCAGTTGTCCGGCAACGTATCGCTTGTACACTTTCCCAATTCTCAACTCGGCAGGACCGATCTTCACCATATCCTGCCCTACCGTCTCGATTCGATTTGTATTCACAATATGAGATCTGCTGATCCGTACGAACAGCGGTTTTGGCAAACGCTCCTCAGCTTCTTTCAGCGTCAGGCGGGTGATGTACGCTTTCGACTGCGTATTCACTTTTACGTAGTTCTCCAAACTTTCAACATAGAGTATATCCGCGCAGGGAATAGCCTGCGTTTCGCCATTGACGACACATACCAGGGTAGCGGCTTCCGTTGGCACGCTCCTGCTCATTGGCGGAGACGCTGGTGCAGGAGCATACCGCTTTACCTGTAAATGATAAAGCACATACACGCCCAGCCCCGTAACGGTATATACCCAGAAGCTAACGATATACGGCAGGGTGCGGGTCACGTTGAACTGTGCGCTGAGAATGTTATGCATGTTCAGCGAACTGATTGTCATGGCCAACAGCATCCAGCCGAAGTACGCTGACTGCTTATTGCGCCGGTAAAGTCGCTCGAAAAGAAAGCGGTTATGAAACACCATCCAGCCGTATAGGAGCAGTAGAAAAAGGTACGGTGAAAACTGGTTGAAGCCTGACCGTTGCCTGACCGTGTACTGATCGGACACATAATGTACAGCCAACAGGGCCAGTATGCCCAGTAGGTTGCGCACTAAAATATGATTGAGAAACTGCCGAAACTTCATACTGCCAAGTTAAGGCTTTCGCTGAATGGCGCTTTCGGGAATGTGACGAAAGTAGTTGGTCACTGGCTAAATTCTCTGGTCACTAACCAGTTGGCGCAGTAGTGAACGGGTTGCAATTTTCGGTGGGCATTCCGCAAGCCAACGAAATCCCGGAATTGCCTTACACCATGCAACTGCTTCATACACTTAACATTTCGCTCCACGTTGTCGCGGGCATAGTCGCCCTGATTGTAGGCTTGATTGCGCTTGGCGCGCCCAAACGACCCGGTATGCACATACAGTATGGGCGGTATTTTAGTTACCTGCTGACGGTCGTTGTGGGAACGGGGCTGGCAGGCGTATTCGTCTTCCGTACCAGTTCGTTTCTTATGATGTTAACACTCCTGGCGGGATACGTAGGCTATGCTGGCTACCGGACCATACAGCTCCGCGAACGCCGGACGTCAGCCATTGATGCGGTGCTGGCCATTGTTGTGCTGCTGGCGGGTATGCTGTACGCAGGCTGGTCCAGAGAATCGGGCCAGAACTGGGCACCATCGGTTGTCTACCCAACCTTGTCAGCGCTGGCCTTGGTTACTACCTACGATTTCATGAAACATGTCTGGCTGTATGAGCGGCTGAAGACCTGGTGGATTTACGAGCATATCTACAAAATGGTATCGGCTTTCAGCGCCCTCCTGTCGGCCTTCGCCGGCACAGTACTACCCGAGTTTAAACCATACAGCCAAATTGGCCCCTCGGTGCTCTGTTTATGGCTGATCGCTTATTTTATCTGGCGTCAGGCCCGTATTCTGTCGCGTACTCGTCATGAATCTATACCGGTATAACCGGACCGGTTTGGGCAGTAGTTGCTCCAGCAGAAACGCGAACCCAATGACAAGCAAACAGCCAATAACGTTCAGCCACAGAAACGCCGTCAGGTCCAGATACCAACTCAACACAACAAGGATTTCGGCCGGTAGTAGATACCTGCTACCCATATTGTTATGATTTGAACTAGAGATTAGGTGTAAGTAATGCTTCACCCAACGACTCTTAGTCCACGAGCGAACAAATCCTTCAAAAGTGCATAGATTTTATACGCGGATAATCAGCACATTAAAACCTATATACATAGCACCGCAGGGGCTAATGGAGCGTATAGCGAGCCTTTACATTCCTGCCCACGTTGGGCTGAGAACGTTGACCTTGCGGCTTGCTGCCTGTCGCACGTGACTTCTACGCGGAGCGAAATACTAAAACTATAATGGTTGTTGCTGTACGGATAATACAAAGTCTACTGAAAAGTCATTGATGTCTGCAATTTCTTCAATTGTCAATTTTCCAATTTTGAGAGCTTTTTGTATAGCTGCTGTTTTGATGTCTTTGATACGTTTTCTCTCCGCGTTGACCGCTTCGGCGTTGGCCGCTTTGACACGCGCAAAATACGCCCGTTCTTCCGGGGTCATCTTCCGCGTGTCCAACTCGTCAATAGCTCGTTTGAGCCATTCCTCATTCCAAAAAGCCGGGTATTGGGCCGGTTCGGTTGTATGGAGCGTCTTCATAGTGTAAACCAGTTTGTCTAAATCGGTCTCTATTTCAGCTACTTGCTTGTTGAACTTAGCCAATTCTACGGTGATAAACCGGGGCCGCCCGTGCGGTCATTTGGCTATCAATGATTTCACCGTCCTCACTTCGCAGATTGGCAACTGTGTGAAAATGAGCCGCCGGCAGAATGTTCTTCGCTAAAATAGCAA
>CAXUKO010000004.1:0-230649 GCA_964251665.1 uncultured Cytophagales bacterium | reverse complement strand
GCTGTTTATCGCACGAAACCCGGAAATGGAGACCCGGCTTATCGATGCACCCAACGTATTATAGTACGAAACTTCGCTTAACATCAACAATCTGATTGCCAGCTTACTAACATTAAGCGCTCGACCAATAATCCATACATTTATACCAGCTTGTCAATCAGTCATACTTTAGGCGTAAGAATAAATAAACGGATAGAGCAACACAAGGTAACAGCAAAATAAGTGGCTGTAATCGGGGCGATTTATTATCTGGTTGTTTCACATAGCGGGATGCTCATCCTACTTTGTCAGGTAGCTGAAAATGGAGTACTTCAATAGTGGGCGTTACGTATGCACTCGGGGAGCCCACGGCTCAGGCAATACATACCTAACTGATACGTTGCTCCGGTTTCGGCAGGGCCCGTTCCAGCAGCAGCGCAAAGCCAATGACCAGCCCGCAGCCAATGACATTTAACCAGAGGAAAGCCGTCAGGTCCAAATACCAGCTTAACACAACAAGGATTTCAGCCAGCACAGCTGCGAAAAACGTGGCCCGGCCACCAATGCGGGGCAGGTAGAACGCGACCAGAAAAATGCCGAGAATGACCCCATAAAACAGCGAACCCAGAATGTTAACGGCTTCGATTAGACTACCGAGCCGGTTGGCAAACTGAGCCACGAAAATGCAGAACAAGCCCCAACCGATGGTGGCCCAGCGCGACGCTTTCAGGTAATGGGCATCGTCGGCGGTGGCGTTCACGCGCCGTTTATAAATATCAACAATCGTCGTCGAGGCCAGCGAGTTGTACGCCGACGCAATGGAGCCCATCGTAGCCGTAAAAATGACCGCGATCAGCAGGCCGATCAGGCCGTGGGGCAGAAAATCGAGTACGAACCGGAGAAAAATATAGTTCACATCGTTGGTGTCGGCGGCCGGATTGTTCTTTTTGATCAGGTCGGTCACGCCTACTTTAAGCGTAGCCAGACCGGCATCGGCCGTTTTCAGCGTGGCACGGGCCTGCTCCACTACAGCCTGATTATCGGTATCCAGCGCAGTTTGCAGTTCAGCTACGGCCTGTTGCCGCTGACTGTTCAGCAGACCATGTTTGATCTCGATGACCTGATATTCGCTGGCGTATTGGCTGGTTTTAAGCCGGTCTGTCTCCTGTTTGTTAAAAAATAGCGGGGGCTCATGGTATTGATAGAACACGAACATCAGCACCCCAATCAGCAGAATTAGAAACTGCATCGGCACCTTCAGCAGGCCATTCATCAGGAGACCTAAGCGGCTTTGCCCCACCGATTCGCCCGTCAGGTAGCGCCCCACCTGCGACTGATCTGTCCCGAAGTATGACAGTTGCAGAAAGAACCCGCCAATGAGCCCCGACCAGAGGTTATACCGGCTGTTCGGATCAAATTTCAGGTCGATGAGGTTCAGCCGTCCGGCTTTGCCAGCTACGTGCAGGGCATCGGTAAATCCAACTCCATCGGGTAGCAAATGAACGGTCATATAGCCCGCCAGTCCCATCGCCAGCGTTACAATAAACATTTGCTGAATGTGAGTATACGAGATAGCTTTGGTGCCACCCGTCACGGTATACACCAGCACGATACCACCCATCAGGGCATTGGTCCAATAGATGTTCCAGCCCAGAATAGTCGATAAAATAATGCTCGGCGCGTAGATGGACAGACCGGTAGAAAGCCCCCGCTGCAACAGAAAAAGAGCCGCCGTAAACGTCCGAACGCGGGCATCGAATCGGGTTTCCAAAAATTCGTAGGCGGTGAATACGTTCAGTTTACGGAACATCGGCACGAACGTGACCGACAGTACGACCATAGCCAGCGGCAGGCCAAAATAGAACTGCACGAACCGCATGCCATCGGAAAAGCCCTGCCCCGGTGCGGACAGGAACGTGACGGCACTGGCCTGCGTCGCCATCACCGACAGACAGACGTGGTACCAGGGCAACGACTGCCCCGCCAGGAGGTAATCATCCATCGTCTGGCTCCGCCGACTGCGGATGAGGCCATACAGAATCAGGCCGGTTAGGGTGCCGGCCAGCACCATCCAGTCCAGATTACTCATGAAAAAGCCGCCATTATCCAGTAAAACAGGATGATTTCAACCACTAACGCGCCAATCACGATGGCGTAGAGTTGGGGCCAGGAACGGGCAAAGGGGGGTAAATCGGAATGATCTTTGTTCATGAAGGTGGTCCGACGTATCGGTTGGGGTGGGGTTATCGTGCAGCGAAAGTAGGAAAAACAGCGCAAACCGTCCGGTTTTATCTAACCAACGCTACAGGTTGGGTATTTCTTTGAAATAGGCAACAAATGGGCCAATTTGCAGCTCAATTCCCTAAATCAACCATCAGTTTCGCGCTATGAATACGCCAGTATCGTCTCAATCCGCTGAAAAACAACTGTTTGACTTAACCGGCAAAGTGGCCATTATCACGGGGGCCAGCAAAGGCATCGGCGAAGATATCGCCCGCGTGTTTGCCCGCTTTGGTGCGAAGGTCATTGTCAGCAGCCGGAAGCAGGCCACCTTAGACGAACTGGCCTTCGCCATCAAACAGGAAGGTGGTGAAGTGACCGGCGTGGCCGCCCATACCGGCGATATGGCGCAGTTGAAACAACTGGTCGACAAAACCATTGCCTTATATGGTGGCGTTGACATTCTGGTGAATAACGCGGCAACAAACCCGGTCTATGGCCCTTCTCTTGACTGCGACGAATCGGCGTTCGACAAGATTATGCAGGTCAACGTAAAAGCGCCCTTTGAACTCAGCAAACTGGTGTATCCAAGCATGAAGTCGCGGGGCGGGGGCAGTATCATCAACATCAGCAGCATTGCCGGCGACACACCCGACCCCGGTCTGGGCATTTACTCGGTCAGCAAGGCATCACTGAACATGCTCACTAAAGTGCTGGCTAAAGAATGGGGAACCGATGGCATTCGGGTGAACGCGATCTGCCCCGGCCTGATCAAAACCAAATTCAGCGAAGCCCTCTGGCAGGACGACAAAACGCTGGCCCACTTTACTAAACGCCTGCCCATTGCCCGCATGGGCACCACCGACGAAATCAGCCCGCTGGCCCTGATGCTGGCGTCGCAGGCTGCATCATACACCACTGGCAGCTTCTTCTACGCCGATGGTGGCACGGTGATTTAATACACTTCATCCTGTAATTGCATTCTTATATCTATGACAGCCATAGCCCAGGAAATTGCCCGCCGACTGCTCGATGCACAGGCCGTAAAACTTCAACCGACGACTCCGTTTACCTGGAGTTCGGGCTGGAAATCGCCCATCTACTGCGACAACCGCATTACTCTCTCCTATCCCGAAACCCGCACCTTTATTAAGCAGGCGTTGGCCGACGCCATCCGGCAACAGTTCCCCGATGCCGACATTCTGGCGGGTGTGGCAACGGCGGGCATTGCGCAGGGGGCGCTGGTGGCCGATGTGCTGAACCTCCCCTACTGCTACGTCCGGCCGGAACCAAAAAAGCACGGCATGGGCAACCAGATCGAAGGTAAGTTCACGGCTGGGCAAAAAGTGGTGGTGATTGAGGACCTGGTTTCCACAGGAGGCAGTTCACTTAAAGTGGTCGATGCGCTGCGTCAGGCTGGAGCCGAGATATTGGGCATGGCCGCTATTTTCACCTATGGCTTCCCGGTGGCTGCGGAAAACTTCACTAACGCCAACGTGCAGTTGCTATGCCTGAGCGATTACGAAACCCTGATTCAGGAAGCGCAGTCTTTAAACTACGTTTCCGCCGACCAGTTAGCCTCCCTATCCCGCTGGCGCGAAAACCCGGCGGAGTGGGGATAAGTTGGTAAGTGGCTGCGCCTAAGTCGGTAAGTCAGTAAGTGTTCCAGAGCAAAGCACCGCACGGGCGGCCCCGTTACTAACTCAGGCGCAGCCACTTACTGACTTACTAACTTACTGACTTACCGACTCTATACGTACACCACCTGATACTTCTTACCCGGCAGCGTTCGGACGAAGCCCTGGAACTCCAGACTGAGGAGCAGCGAGGCCAGTTTACCCATCGGAATCTGCGATTTCCAGCTTAAGTCGTCAATGTGCACGTCGGTCTGCTGCCGAAGCAGGGCTAACACCTGGCTTTCTTCATCCGTGAAGTTCGTAGGTAGCGCAGGCGCACTCGGTTTACGGGCTAAGGGGCTGGTATTGGTGCCGGGCGTAGCCTGATCCCAGTTGAGAGCTTCGATAATGTCCTGCGGTCGGGTATAAATCTGAGCCTTGTTCTCCCGAATCAGCTTGTTGCACCCCTGCGAAAACGTCTGACTTAAGCCACCCGGCACGGCAAATACCTCGCGATGATAATTGTTGGCATATTCGGCGGTGATCAGTGCGCCCCCTTTCGCAGCGGCTTCCACCACGATAACCGCGTCGCTCAATCCGGCAATGATGCGGTTACGGGCCGGGAAGAAGTGGGCATCGGGTTTGATGCCAGGCCGATTTTCGGTTAGTAACCCGCCCTGCGCCAGCATATCCTGCGCCGTTTTCTGATGAACACTGGGGTAGATAATATCCAGCCCACTGGCCATTACGCCGACCGTTGGCAGGTTATGCAACAGACTGGACCGGTGAGCGGCAATGTCAATCCCATAAGCTAACCCGCTGATAATAAATACACCATACGCTTGCACGGCCTGAATGATTTCATCGGTTACGCGCCGACCGTACTCCGTCGCCTGCCGGGTACCCACAATGCCGAGGGTGCGGGGGGCGTTCAGGTTAGCTGGTCCTTGGGCATAGAGCAGCGGGGGCGCATCATACAGCGATTTCATCCGCTCGGGGTAGTCGGCATCGGTGTAGAACAGGGCGCGGCCCCCGAGTTTGTCCAGCCGTTGCATCACCCGTTCGGCTTCGGCCAGAACGCCGGGCTGGCGAATGGCGCGGGCCGTTACCTCGCCAATGCCCGGTACTTTGAGCAGGCGGGGCAATGGAGCACGGAAGACTTCGGCGGCTGAGCCGCAGTAACTAATGAGTTGGCGAATAAGCACTGCGCCAACACCGGGCACTAACGACAGGGCAATCTGGTACTGTTTATCAGGTAGTTGATCCACAAAAGGTACGGTGGGTAAGGCTAAAAAAAGCCGCGCTGGCGTTTATGTCTCCGGCGCGGCTCAAAATACTCACTACTTTCTTAGAATCAGCAGCGGAGCCGATAAATAATCCGACGACCGTAACCGCTTCGGGTATAAAAACAATTAATTGGTGTCACTCATGGAATCGCGCAGTTGTTCCAGAAATCCGCGAATGTCGCGCAGTTTGGAAACGATTTTGGCGTTCTCGCTCTGTTGCGCCGGGCGATTTTTGAAATGGTCGCGCGCGCCCTGCAACGTTAGTCCCTTCGTTTCGACGAGGTCAAAGATCTCGCGCAGGTGAGCAATCTCATCCTTGGTGTAAATCCGGTCGCCCGCCCGATTCTTTTTGGGTTTCAGCGACGGGAACTCCTTCTCGTAAAACCGCAGCTTCGAGACGTTCACGTTAAACATATCGGCGACCTCCCGAATGCCGTAATACCGTTTATTCAGTTCCTCCATCCGACAAACTTCCCCACGTTCCACAGAAAACGCAAGTTTTCCCGTAATTTTGCTGAATAGTCAGTAAGTCAGTAAGTGGCTTCGCCCAAGTTGGTAAGTGTAAGACGTTTTACTTATCGACTTACTGACCGACCGACTTACCGACTAACATGATGACTTCCCACGAAATACGTCGCCATTTTTTAGCTTTCTTTCAGCAGAAACAACATCTGATTGTGTCCTCAGCCCCGTTGGTCGCCAAAAACGACCCGACACTGATGTTCAACAATTCAGGTATGGCGCAGTTTAAAGACTTCTTTCTGGGCAATGGTACGCCACCGGCCCCCCGCGTGGCCGATACCCAAAAGTGCCTCCGCGTGTCGGGAAAGCATAATGATCTCGAGGACGTAGGATTCGATACGTATCACCACACCATGTTCGAGATGCTCGGCAACTGGTCATTCGGTGATTATTTCAAAAAAGATGCCATCCACTGGGCCTGGGAGCTGCTGACGGAGGTGTATCAACTGCCCAAAGACCGGCTGTACGTATCAGTTTTTGAAGGCAACGCAGCCGATGGCGTACCCTTCGATCAGGAAGCATTCGACCTCTGGCAACCCATCGTGGGCGAAGACCGGATCATTTACGGCAATAAAAAAGACAATTTCTGGGAGATGGGCGACACCGGCCCGTGCGGTCCCTGCTCGGAAATCCACGTCGATTTGCGAACCCCGGAAGAAGTGGCGCAAACGCCGGGCAAATCGCTGGTCAACGCCGATCATCCGCAGGTGGTGGAGATCTGGAACTTGGTATTCATGCAGTTCAACCGCAAAGCGGATGGCTCGCTGGAGCCGCTGCCCGCCCGCCATGTGGATACAGGTATGGGCTTCGAACGGTTGTGCATGGCCATTCAGCAGAAAACGTCCAACTACGACACGGACGTGTTTTCGGGTACCATTCAGGTGATCGAAGAACTGTCGGGTATGCCGTATAAAGGGTCGATGGCCGATGCTTCGGACCGTTCATCCGATGTGGCCATGCGCGTCATTGCCGATCACATCCGGGCGGTGTCGTTCGCTATTGCCGATGGGCTGGTGCCGAGCAACGCCAAAGCGGGCTACGTAATCCGGCGGATTCTGCGCCGGGCTATCCGCTACGGCTACTCGTACCTGAACCTGACCGAGCCGTTCATGACCAAACTCGTGCCGACACTGGCCATGCAGTTTGCCGACGTGTTCCCGGAACTGAACGCACAGCGTGACTTCGTGGCTACGGTGATTCGGGAAGAGGAAATCTCGTTCCTGCGGACGCTGGGAACGGGCCTGAAACGCCTGGATCAGATCATCGACCAGTTAGGCGAAACCGAAGACGATACCATCGACGGCGAAACGGTTTTTGAACTCAACGACACCTTTGGTTTCCCGGCCGATTTAACCGCCCTGGTAGCCCGCGAAAAAGGGTTCAACATTGATGAGGCTGGTTTCCAAACGGCATTGCAAGCCCAGAAACAGCGTTCCCGGAAAGATGCCGCGTCGTCAGCGGGTGACTGGTTCATTGTTAAGGACATAGACGTAGAGTATAACCCATACGACTCGGATATGTCGGCCACTCCCACACAAATTGTTAAATTTCGCAAAGTTCAAAATAAACAGGGATTTCAATACCAAATTGTGATTAGTCCAACGCCATTCTATGCCGAATCTGGTGGCCAAATTGGAGACACAGGAACATTGGAATTGACTCTATTGGGTAATGATGGTTCAAGTCCAAAGTATAATATTCAAATAGTTGACACCAAAAAGGAGAATGATTTACCAATTTTAATTGCTAATAGTCCAGACGACGATAGTCATCTTGAGAACAATCTTCTTAATCATCAAGATCCAACAATCGCCCGCGTTGATGCGCACCGCCGGACACTGACCTCCAGTAACCACTCCGCTACGCACCTGCTCCACGCGGCTTTGCGCGAGGTGCTGGGTAATCACGTGGGTCAGAAAGGGTCATACGTCGGGCCGGATGCACTGCGGTTCGACTTTGCGCACTTCGCTAAACTCACCGACGACGAAATCAAACAGGTTGAAACCATCGTAAATGAGCGGATTCGGGAAAATATCAAGTTAGTCGAAGAGCGGGACGTACCCATTGAAAAAGCTCGAGAAAAGGGTGCTACGGCGCTGTTCGGGGAGAAATACGGTGATTTCGTTCGCGTCATCACCTTCGACCCCAATTTTTCGGTTGAACTTTGCGGAGGTACCCACGTACCGGCAACGGGGCAGATTGGTTTGTTCAAGCTAACGTCGGAAGGCTCCGTCTCGACCGGTATTCGGCGTATCGAAGCCGTGACGTCCGAGAAGGCCCTCGAACTCCTGAACGAGCAGGGTGCCCTTCTGGATCAGCTAAAAGACCTGCTGAAAGCACCCAAAGACCTGGTACGCGCCGTGCAATCGCTGCTGGACGAGCGGAGTCAGTTGCAGAAACTGGTCGATGCGCTGGAGAATGAGAAACTACAGCAACTCAAAAACGAACTGCTCAACAAGGTGCAGGCCGGTGCCGGTCTCAACCTGTTGATTGAACGGGTAACCGTGCCATCGGCCGATGCCCTCAAGCAGTTAGCTTACGACCTGAAAGCGAAAGTCGATAACCTCGCGGTGGTGCTGGGTGCCGATATCAACGGCAAACCGCAACTGGCCGTCATGCTGCCCGATTCGCTCATTTCCGACAAAAAAATGAGCGCTGGAACCTTGGTGAAAGAACTCGCCAAAAACATCAAAGGCGGTGGCGGTGGTCAGCCCTTCTTTGCAACGGCGGGCGGCTCCGATGCGGCCGGTCTTGATGCCGCACTGGCGCAGGGTCGGGAAACCTTCAGTCAATTGCTGCAACCGGCGTAAATCAGTGTTTTTGTCATCCTGAGGGACGAAGGATCTTAGGTACTAAATCGCTAAGATCCTTCGTCCCTCAGGATGACAAAAACCACGTCTTTACGTAGATGAAACTACAACTTCATAGTCAAGATCCCGCGTTCCCGCACTGGCCAAATCGCACTCTAACTGATTTCTGCATCAGGCAACTCGCCCGGCCGCTTGTGCCAGAACCAGTAAAACGGCAGGCCGGTGGCAATCAGGCCCAGGCCGGTCAGGGCTTCGCGGGGTTGGTTCACCAGCGTCAGGCCGACCAGCAGCACACAGCAACCACAGAAAAACGCGGGAATATACGGGTAGCCAATCACCCGGTAGGGCCGGACAAGATGGGGCTGTCGGCGTCGCAACAAAATCACCCCGAGGGCCGTGGCACCGTAGAAAATGAACGACGCAAATACCAGCATATCCGTTAACTGATCGAAACTTCCCGACCAGACCAGCATGGCCGACCAGGCACCCTGTAGCAAAATAGATACGCCGGGCGTTTGGTAACGCGGATGAATACGGGCCGCCGATTTAAAGAACAACCCGTCCCGCGCCATCGCGTAAAACACACGGGCCGCCATCAGAATCGACGCATTGGTTGAATTGGAAGTCGTGACCAGAATAAGGACTGAGATAAACAACGCACCGAACACGCCAGCCGCCTGCCGGACGACTTCGACTGCCGCAATTTTGCCCGGCGTACCGGCCAACTGTACCAGCGTATCAATCGGCAGCACGTAGACGTACACGACGTTCAGCAGCACGTAAATCGTGATGACGATGCAGGTGCCGTAGATCAGGGCAAGGGGCAGGGCACGCTGTGGATTCTTGATTTCTTCGCCGATGTAGCTGATCTGATTCCACCCTTCGTATCCCCAGAACGCACCCAGCGAAGCCGCCACCAGCGCACTCAGCAAGCTTCGGGGCGCGGCTTCAGCAACGTGATGGACCGATTGAGTCAGGTTCAGCAGACTGCCCGATTTAGCCCCGAACCCCAGCACGGCAATCAGGGCGACGGCCCCGAACATCAGGTAAGTGAGCGCCCGGCTCAACCCTTCGGCAAACGAAATACCGACGTAATTGACCATACTCAACCCGACAATCAGGCCCGTAGCCACCAGTTTTACGGTTACGTCAACGGATGCATCGGGTACGGCAAAAAACGACACGAGCGACTGTCCGAAGATATGGGCCAGCGCGGCAATGGTAGCCGTCCGCATCACCGTGAAGGCACCCCATCCGTACAAAAAAGCGAACAGCCGGCCGTAAACTTTCTGGAAATACACGTACTCGCCACCCGACTGCTGAAACATACCGGCCATCTCGGCGTAGGTCAATGCACCGGCCAGACTAATCAGCCCGGCTACGATCCAACAGGCCAGTACTAACAGCGGGGAACCCAGTTCAGCGGCCATTGGTGCTACTTTCTTGAACACGCCCGAGCCCACTATACCACTAACGACCAACAGTATAGCCGGACGTAATTCAATGCTGCGGGCGAGTTTAGTCATGGGATGGGCTGGTCAGGTAGTTAATCAGAGCGGGCGTAAAATCGGTCATGCCTTTGTAGGCAAGCATGGCCGGGGGGGTGCTGCGGAACACCTGCGCCATGCGCCGGGCACGGTCCGGGTCGGTGGCTTCGCGGTCGAGCCGGTTCTGATAGGTATGAATACCGAACAGGATCGCACCGGACCGGGGTAGCCGGGTAAGCGTTTGCCGTTCGATGCGGACGAAAAGCTGCTGACCTATTGTGTCGGGTGTCAGGTACGGCAACCGGTCGGTCAGCAGCTGATCGAGAACGGGCGTGTGGCGACTGGTCATGTCCAACTGGTCGGTCAGTTTCACGCTCCAGTTCAGCCGCCAGACCGGACGCCCCACGGGCAGACGTTCCATCAGTTTGCGGGCGGCCAGCATCATTGGCTCCACAATCGGGACAATCGGCGCGTGAATCTGCCAGAACGGCAACCCCATTTTCTCGTCCAGGCACCAGCCGTTGCCGAAACAAAGCTGACCGGCAACCAGCGTTGCGTCGTTACCAGCGAGCAGAATCAAGTCTTCCTGAACCTGTCGGCCCACCCAGTCGAGCGGTTCCAGCGGCAGCGTCGCTGCCTGGCCGAAGGTAAACGTCGTTTGCTCGTTTAGCCGATGATTGTGCCAATGCCAGTACCCGCCTTCCTGCTGAAAGCGAAACTGCTCGGGATGGAAACGGGCCATGTTACATAGCACCACTTCGAGCACGTCCCATTGAGCAGTTTCGTGGCCGGGCAGGGACTGGTAATAATAATCGGGCCGTTCGGTTAAGAGCTGACATTTCAGGGCAACTTCAGTCCGGTAATGCTCATCTACCTCGATGAGCCGGTCACTTTCCGGGAGGGGAAACGTGCCCATCTTCTCGTTAAACTGCTGGCCGAACGGAAAATATGGTAGCATTTTTGTATCCCGGTGATGCGGCCGGGCCACGGTTAGGTACATAAAACCGTGCTCAACCACGAACCCATCGGAAACAATGCCTCTGACCAGATCGAAACTGCCCCTGAGGTCGGTGTAGCGGGTATTGAGACGGGTAACGCCCCAAGTTATAAAACAACCAACACAGTACACTGCCAAAATAGAGTTCTGACTAATGATCCGCTGTGCCGCATCACCGGGATACATTACCAACAGCCCCGGCAGGAACGTATCTTGCCTATCTTTGCTGCGCTGACAGCGCAGCATTGCCCCGCCGGTGTTGTCGAACAGGACTGAACCGATGGTATTCACTCAACCCACAGCTCATTCATGAAAATCCTTTTAGTTGAAGACGAAGAGCGGTTAGCCTCTTTTATCCGCAAGGGTATGTCGGCCGAAGGCTACGAGGTCGAAATAGCGTACGACGGACGGACCGGCCTGTCGCTGTTTCGCCTGAATATTTACGATATTATTCTATTGGATGTCAACCTCCCGCAGATGAACGGCTTTGAGCTATGTCGGTTGATCCGGGCGGAAAATGAGACCATACCCGTGCTGATGCTAACCGCTCTGGATAGCCTCGCCGACAAGTCGGATGGCTTTAATGCGGGAGCCGACGATTATTTAGCCAAACCGTTTGAGTTTCAGGAACTGCTGTTGCGGCTCAGAGCCTTGACGCGTCGAAACGGCTCCAGGCCAAAGCAGCTGCTCCGGCTGGCCGATCTGGAACTGAACTTAGACACAAAAACCGTAACCCGGGCCGGCAAACGCATTGACCTGACTACCCGAGAATACGCCCTGATCGAATACCTGATGCTTAATAAAGGCAAAATTATTTCGCGGGTGGACATCAGTGAACGAATCTGGAGCCTGAATTTTGACAATAACAGTAATGTGATTGACGTGTATGTCAGCTACCTGCGCAAGAAGATTGACAAGGATTTTTCGCCCAAGCTGCTGCACACCATTGTTGGCATGGGGTATGTCCTCCGTGAAGATTGATTAACTGGTCATAGACAGTCATTTGGCAGCTATGGCCCGTTCGTTTATGATCGTCCGCAACCGCGCATGACCCTGTATTTAGGCCCCTCCGTTTATGCTTATCCGAAATCGCCTGACGCTTATTTTCACCGTACTGGCTACGGCTATCCAGATCACCCTGTCGCTGCTGGTGTGGTACTTTTATTCGCTGTACCGACAGGAGGAGTTTTATAGCCGACTGGAATCGAAAGCCCGCGTGGCCGGACGGGTACTGATTTCCCGGCGGCATCTGCACGATAACTTTTTCACCAATATGGTGCGCACCGACCTGCTCACCATCGTTGAGGAACAAATCAGCATTTACAACAGCCAGCAAAACCTGGTATTTACCAACCGGACCCTGAAAGAATCTGATTATTATAAAGAAAAGATACCGCTGCTGGCCACCCATTCCCTGTTTGAATTTAAAAGCGGTCACTTGGAGTCCATCGCGATGCCCTATCAGGACCGGGGGCAGTTATTTTACATTTTTGCTTCCGGCTATGACCGGATCGGCTTTGCCAAACAGAGTACACTCCAGCAAATCCTGCTGCTGGCTAATCTGCTGGGTTTCAGCCTGATTGTGCTGGCCGGCTGGTACTTCTCCGGGCGGGTGCTGCAACCTATTTCCCAGATTGTGGATGAAGTGGAGCAGATCACCGCTACGCAGTTGTACAAGCGGGTGAACGAAGGCAACCGGCGCGATGAAATTGCTCAACTCGCTATGACCTTCAATCAGATGCTGTTCCGGCTGGAGGATGCGTTTGTCTCCCAGCGCAGCTTTGTCTCTCATGCATCGCACGAACTGCGCACTCCCCTCACCAACACGCTGGGTACGTTGGAAACCTCCCTGCGGTACGACCGAAACCCGTCCGACTGGCGCGACAGCATGGAAGTAGCCGTTGATGAACTTAAAAAAGTGATTACCCTGACGAACGGGCTGCTGGGTTTAGCCAAAGTGACTGACGGGCCTGTTGCCCTCACGGCTGTTCAGGTGGACGACTGCCTGCTAACCGCCATCGGGCAGGTACAGACCAAGTACCCTGGCCGGAACCTGCCACTCCAGTTTGTGTCGGGGGAGGCCGAATCGTTTACCGTAAAGGGCAATACGACCCTGCTGACAACGGCCTTTCTGAACGTGCTCGACAATGCCTGCAAGTACTCCGGCGAAGCGGTTGCCGTGCAGCTGAAAGCAACCGATGAACACGTTATCGTCAACGTAGCCGATCAGGGCCGGGGCATTGCCGAAGCGGATGCGGCTCATATTCTTGATCCGCTTTATCGGGGCGAAAACGTGGAGGGCATGCCCGGCTATGGCATTGGTCTGGCCGTAACCCAGAAAATTATTGATCTCCACCAGGGTAGTATTCACATCACCTCCAGCCTGAATCAGGGCACCACTGTTACCATAACCCTGCCCAGTCAGGCGTACATAGTCTGATTCTGACTACAGCAGCGGTGGCTGCCGACTGCCCGACGAACGCAGTCAGGTCATTAAAATCCCCGGTTTCTATAATTTAATCAGGCGTTTTTTTCTCACCGTACGGTAAAAGAAACCGCCTGTTAATTGACTCATCAGGATAAATAATATAACTTTTACCATAACAACCCCTATTTTGACGAATTGGACGGGGGTAAGATTAAACTTTTTTAATATTTTCTAATTTCCTTCTCATGCCGTTTTAATGTCATGGTGCTTGTTTTGTAACAATCAACACAGAAACAAGCTATGCAACGACGGTATTCCCCGCTTCGGTGGTCCGACTCGGTTCTGCTCTACGGCTTTGGCCTGGCACTGGCACTTTCATTGTTGTTCAATGGATTTCTGCTGTATCAGCAAAGCCACCATCCCAATATTTATGACTACGACCTGGGCAGTTCAACGCATGTGGCAGACCAGCGGGCCCTGGAACAGCAGGCTTCGGACTGCAAACAGGCCGACCAGCAGAAAGACACCCGCATTGGCGGTTCGGCTGCTTCGCCAATTCGGGCAGACATCAACCGAATCTCCCGGTCAGGCAGTCACCGAGCAGCACACTGACACGAACAGATAGTTTATAAAAACAACAGGCCCCTTGCCTGCCGACAGACCAAACCGGAACGCAGGGGACTCATTCTGAACAGGAAACCAAAATCGTCCACTACTAAATCAACGTACCCGATGTCTACCTTTTTAATACCGTCAGACCATTTTCGTATAACAACCAGGACCGTTATGAAACGAATTCCCATCCTCATGAGCCTGTGCGCCCTGCTGTACGCTACAGGCTGTTCAACACAGGCAGAAGAAAAGAAAGAAGAGGAGGTAAGCTATCAGGTTACCAGCCCTTTACTAAGAGATACAACCATTACCAAAGACTACGTGTGTCAGATCCACGCGATCCAGCACATTGAAATGAGAGCTTTGGAAAAAGGCTACCTGCAAAAGATTTTTGTGGACGAAGGGCAGCACGTCCGGCAGGGGCAGCCCATGTTTCAGATCATGCCCCTGATCTACAATGCTGAACTGCAAAAATCGCAGGCCGAAGCCAACTACGTGGGTATCGAATACCAGAACACAAAACGGCTGGCCGACAGCAACATCGTATCCAAAAACGAACTGGCGCTGTCCAAAGCTAAGTTCGACAAGGCAAAGGCCGACGTATCGCTGGCTCAGACGCACCTGCAGTTCACGTCGCTCAAGGCCCCGTTCAGTGGTATCATGGACCACTTTCAGGTTCGGTTGGGTAGTCTCGTCGATGAGGGTGATTTGCTGACGACGCTGTCGGACAACAGTAAAATGTGGGTTTATTTCAACGTACCGGAAGCCGAATACCTCAATTTTAAAACCCACATCAATCAGGAGAACATGAAGAATGTGAGCCTGGTGATGGCCAATAATGACCTGTTTCCGTATCCCGGCGTTGTGCAAACCATTGAGGCTGACTTCAACAACGAAACCGGCAACATTGCCTTCCGGGCCACCTTCCCGAATCCCCAGGGTCTGCTGCGACATGGCGAAACCGGCAACGTACGCATGACCATCCCCCTCAAAAATGCCCTGCTCATTCCGCAGAAAGCCACTTTCGAGGTGCTGGAAAAGAAGTATGTGTACGTGGTGGATAAAAACAACGTGATCCGGTCACGGGAAATCACCATAGCCGCCGAAATGCCCCACCTTTTCGTCGTCAAATCGGGTCTGAACAAAGGCGACAAGATCCTGCTGGAAGGCTTGCGTCAGGTACGGGAGAATGAAAAAATACACGCCAAATTCGTGCAGCCTGATTCGGTCGTCTCTCATTTAGGTCTGTATGCCGAATAATTAATGTTCTAAAAAGCCGAAGACATGTTTTCAAAATTCATACGAAGACCCGTATTTGCGATTGTCATATCAATCATGATCGTCTTTGTCGGCATACTGGCAATCACGAAGTTACCGATCTCGCAGTTCCCCGATATTGCTCCCACCACGGTCAATATATTTATTGCCTATCCCGGTTCCAGTGCCGATGTACTGGTAAAATCCACCTTGATTACGCTGGAACAGGCCATCAACGGGGTACAGGACATGCGCTATATCGCTACCGATGCAACCAGCGCCGGTGAAGCTACCCTGCGGATTATCTTTGAACCGGGAACGGACCCGAACGTCGCCGTTATCCGGGTCAAAACCAGGGTGGACCAGGTGATGCCGCTGCTGCCCGAACTGGTGCAGCGCGAAGGGGTTATTATCTCGCCCGTTCAGCCCAGTATGCTGATGTACGTCAACCTCTATTCCAAGGAAAAGAGCATTGACGAAAAATTCCTGTTTAACTACGCTACCGTTAAAATGATCCCTGAAATTCAGCGGACCAAAGGGGTAGCGCGGGCACAGATATTGGGTAGTCGGCGCTACGCGATGCGCGTCTGGCTGAACCCCGAGCGGATGCGGGCCTACAGCATTTCTACGGAAGACGTAATGAAGGCGATTGGGGAGCAAAGTATCATTGGCCGACCCGGCCGGATTGGTCAAAGCTCCGGTATTGCGGCTCAGTCGCTCGAATATGTGCTTACCTACAAAGGCCGGTACAGTGAGCCGAAAGAGTATGAAAGTATCATTATCCGGGCTAATGCGGCCGGTGAAAGCATTCACCTGAGGGATATAGCCCGGGTTGAACTGGGCAGTGAATTCTTCGATATTTACTCCAACCTCGATGGCCACGCGTCGGCCGCCATTGTGCTGCGGCAAAACTACGGCAGTAATGCCAGCGACGTTATTGCCGAAGTGAAGAAGAAGCTCGATGTTATGAAAGCTTCTTTTCCGCCGGGGGTAGATTATAAAATCAGCTATGACGTGTCTAACTTCCTGGATGCGTCCATTGAGCAGGTAATTGATACGCTGCGTGATGCGTTTATCCTGGTGGCCTTCGTTGTGTTCATCTTCCTGGGCGACTGGCGTTCGACGCTCATACCGATTCTGGCAGTACCGGTATCGCTGATCGGGGCGTTTTTCGTGATTCAGTTTTTCGGGATATCCATCAACTTAATTACGCTCTTCGCCCTCGTACTGGCCATTGGTATTGTGGTCGATGATGCCATTGTGGTGGTGGAAGCCGTGCACGCCAAGATGGAGGAAGAGCCGCATCTGACGCCCTTTGGCGCGGTTAAAAAAGTACTGGGTGAGATTAGCGGAGCCATTATCGCCATCACCGCCGTCATGGTATCGGTATTCCTGCCGATTTCGTTTATGTCGGGTCCGGTGGGTACCTTCTACCGGCAGTTCTCCATCACCATGGCCAGTTCTATTGTGATCTCGGCCATTATTGCCCTGACGCTTACCCCCGTGCTGTGCGCCATGCTGTTAAAAAACCATCATGGACACGCCCGGAAGAAAAACCTGTTTACCCGGGCGCTCGACGGTTTCAACCAGGGATTCGATAAAATGACCGGGTGGTACGTAGGCCTGTTAAAAGTAATCGTCAGCCGCCGGTTTGTCACGTTCGCCATATTAGTGGGTTTCTGTCTGGGCATCGTGTTCGTGAATAAAATTCTCCCGGCGGGCTTTATTCCGAACGAAGACCAGAGTACGATTTACGCCATTATCCAGACGCCACCGGGTTCTACGCTGGAGAAAACCAACGAAGTGTCCCGTCGGCTCCAGAAAATCTGTGAAGAAGTACCGGGCATCGAATCGGTATCGTCGCTGGCTGGTTACGAGATCATGACCGAAGGCCGGGGGTCTAACGCCGGTACCTGTCTGATCAACCTGAAAACCTGGTCGGAGCGGGATAAGAACGTAAAGGAAATCATGGAAGAACTGGAGGAGAAATCAAGGAACCTCGGGGCGACCGTCGAATTTTTTGAACCACCCGCCATTCCCGGCTTTGGTACGTCAGGCGGTTTTTCGATGCGCTTATTGGACAAAACCTCCGATACGGACTACAGTGAGTTTGATAAGATCAACAAGCAGTTCATGGATAACTTAGGCAAGCGGAAAGAGCTGACCGGCTTGTTTACCTTTTTTGCCGCCAACTATCCGCAGTACGAACTGGAGATCGACAACAACTTAGCCATGCAAAAAGGCGTGTCTATCGGAAAAGCGATGGACAACCTGAACATTCTGATTGGTAGTACCTACGAACAGGGCTTTATCAAGTTTAACCAGTTCTTTAAGGTGTACGTGCAGTCCGATCCGAGTTTCAGACGGCTTCCTACGGATCTGTTAAAGCTTTTCGTGAAAAACGATGCGGGCGAGATGGTACCTTACTCCGCCTTTATGCGGCTGAAAAAAGGGCAGGGACCGAACGAAATTACCCGGTTCAACCTGTACAACTCGGCCGCTATTCAGGGTCTGCCCGCCAGGGGTTACACCACAGCCGACGCCATTCAGGCCATTCGGGAAGTTGCCAAAACGCTGCCAAAAGGATACGACATTGCGTTTGAAGGCCTTTCCTACGACGAATCCATCCGGGGGAACGAGTCGCTGTATGTGTTCCTGATTGTACTGGCCTTTGTGTACATGGTACTGGCCGCTCAGTACGAAAGCTTCATTATTCCGCTGGCCGTAGTCTTCTCGCTGCCGGTGGGGGTATTTGGTTCGTTTTTGCTGCTGAAGCTGATGGGGCTGGAAAACAACATCTACGCCCAGATCGGCCTAATCATGCTGGTTGGTCTGCTCGGTAAAAACGCCGTGCTGATTGTCGAGTTTGCCGTGCAGAAACGGCAGCAGGGGTCAACGATTCTGGAGGCTGCCATTGAAGGCGCCCGGGTTCGTTTCCGTCCGATTCTGATGACCTCCTTTGCCTTCGTGGCCGGTCTGATCCCGTTGATCATTGCCAGGGGTGCCGGTGCTATCGGTAACCGGACCATTGGTGCTTCTGCCATGGGCGGTATGTTATTCGGTACCATTTTCGGGGTCATCATCATCCCCGGGCTATACTATATCTTCGGCTCACTGGCCGACGGCCGGAAAATGATTCGGGACGAAGAAAACAATTCGTTGACCGAGGGTATGGTTCACGCAGTAGACACATTTCCACAACCAGAAGAAAGTACGAATCATGTTGAAAATGCGCATGTATAAAGGTCTGGGCCGCACATGGCTGGGTCGCGTCGGCGTACCGGTCGGCTGCCTGCTGCTCGCCGTTGCGGGCTGCAAAACGCCGGCCCTGATCACCCGAACAGAGAATAGAACCGTTCCTGCGAGTTACAATAACTCGCAGGACTCCACCAACACGGGTAAAATCCGGTGGTCGGAGTTTTTTACCGATCCCAACCTGAATGCCCTGATTGAAACAGCCCTGAAAAACAACCAGGAGCTGAACATCACCCAGCAGGAGATTGCGATTGCCAACAACGAAATCCGGGCCCGTCAGGGGGCGTACCTGCCCTTTGTTGGTATTGGTGGTGCGGCCGGTGTGGACCGGGTTGGCCGATTCACCAACACGGGGGCCCTGGAAGCGAATACCGAGATTGCGGAGGGACGGCCAAGACCCCAATTCCTGCCCAACTTTCTGCTGGGGCCAACGGCGAGCTGGGAGGTTGACATCTGGCGTAAACTGCGCACGGCCAAGAAAGCAGCGATCCTCCGGTATCAGTCGAGCATAGAAGGTCGAAACTTCGCCATCACCAATCTGGTGTCCGAAATCGCCACTTCTTATTTCGAACTGCTGGGGCTCGATAATGAGCTGGCTATCGTTCAGCAGAACCTCGTGAATCAGAATAATGCGCTGCAATTAGTGCGGACGCAGAAAGAATCGGCCCGGGTTACCGAGCTGGCCGTACGCCGGTTTGAAGCCCAGGTGCTTAATACGCAGGGCCTGCAGTATGGTATTCAGCAGCGAATCGTTGAAACTGAGAACCGGATCAACTTTCTGACGGGTCGCTACCCGCAGCAGCCCATTGCCCGCAATTCACAGGACTTCAGCACCCTCGTACCGGCTGTTGTTCGCACCGGCATACCGTCGCAGCTGCTGGAAAACCGGCCCGACATTAAACAGGCTGAGTTGAATTTGATGGCCGCTAAACTGGATATAAAGGTGGCGAAAGCCGACTTTTATCCGTCGCTGAATATTTCGGCGGCTGTCGGCTTCAACGCGTACAACCCAACGCTGCTGTTCAACCCCGAATCCATCCTGTTCTCGCTGGCGGGCGGTTTAGCCGGTCCCTGGATCAACCGGAATGGCATCATAGCTGCGTATTACAGCGCCAACGCCCGGCAGACCCAGGCAGCATATCAGTACGAGCGTACCGTCTTAAATGCCTACATCGAGGTGGCCAACCAGCTATCCAATATCAGTAACCTGGAAAAAAGTTACGATACCAAATCGCGGCAGGTGGCGGCACTCACGCAGTCGGTTACAATCTCGAATACGCTTTTCAACGCGGCCCGGGCCGATTACACCGAAGTTCTGTTTACCCAGCGGGATGCGCTGGAGTCCAGATTTCAGTTGATCGAAACCAAAGTGCAGCAGTTGAATGCCATGGTCAGTATGTACCGGGCACTGGGTGGCGGCTGGAATTAAAAACAGACGATCAACAGGTCTATCCGGGTTCTAAACGTAGTGAATGCGGCTACGTTTAGAACCCGATTTTTTGTTAGAAGCAGCCGAGCTTCGCGCCCTTCAGGCGCTACAGATGAGGACAGACTGCTATCGTTGCCTGCTCTTCATTACAAGCGAATCAACCCCAGCCCGGCCCCACCGGTTGGGCGCATCAACCCGTTCTCGACAACGAATCCCCCCGAAACAATGTCTTCGGCCAGGTCGAAACTACCATCGAGGTCGATGTACCGGGTATGGGCACTGGCAAAGGCCGCGTGAAGAGCCGCCGTGATGCTCACCCGACTCTCGTCGTTACACCCCCAGAAAAGCGCCATGTCAGCCGTTCGGGCAATGGTGGCGATGGCGAGCGCGGCCCGGATTCCTCCGCATTTCATTAACTTAATATTGAACGTACCGAAGCGTTGCGGCTGCTGCGCCAGCCAGAGAGCCGTTTTGGGGTCTTTGAGCGATTCATCCGCTACGAGTAGCTGTCGGGTGGCAGCGGGCAGTGGCAGCAGTTCATCGTCCCGCCCGACGGGCAGCGGCTGCTCGATCAGTTCAACCCCGGCCATAGTGGTTTCGGCCAGAAAACGGGTCAACTCAGCCAGCGAATAGCCCTGATTGGCATCGACCCGGATGGTCAGGTGCTGCCCGTACCGCTCCCGAAGTTTCAGCACGCGCTCAATATCTTCGGCAACGTTCAGGCCTGTTTTCACTTTCAGCACCCGAAACCCCTGCCGGTAGTAATCAGCCGCTTCGGTCAGGGTATCGGCTACGGTCATGATGCCGATGGTAACGGAGGTAGGCAGTGAACGGATTTTTTGCCCGTAAAACTGCACCAGCGGCACGCCCAGATACTGCCCGAACGCATCGTGCAGGGCAATATCCAGCGCAGCCACGGTGCCGGGCGCGTGCGGAAACTGCCGCTGTGCATTGTCGATCAGCTGCTGAAAACACCGGATATCCTGCCCAATCAACCCCGATACCCACTCACTTTGCAGGTTCAGCAACGCCTGTTCCGGTGATTCACCGACGACTTCCGGGGAGGGATTGGCCGCGCCAAGCCCAACCATGCCGTTGTCGAGTTCGATGGACAGAAAGACATTCTCGACCGACGATGTTGTTTCCCAGGCGATGGTGTATGGCTTGGTGAGGGCCAGATTTCGGAGAAAAGCCTGAATTGCTTTAATGCGCATGAGTTCGGGAAAGTAGTGCCTGCAATAAAGGCAGCAACGGGTCAATGCCCTGTTGTAGGGGTAACAGCACCGGAATGCCGAACTGATCAGCGTACTGCTTCTGGTACGCGTATGCTTCCTGTTCGCTACAATCTTCGGTATTCAGAGCGAGCGCAATTACCTCCGAATTGTACGCCCGAATCAAGGCGATTTCAGACGCAGCGGATGGAATTTTACCCCAGGCAGGATCATGGTCGTAATACGTCCGTTTGGGCGCGTGTACCAGCACGACATGCCGGGCATTGCCCGACACCAGCAATTCGGAACCGCACGGCCCACTCGGATTGCGGAGGGCAGCCTGCCCTTCGATGAGCAACAGGTCTGCCCCTGTTTCGCGCCAGCACGACACCAGCGCGTGTTCCAGTTCACCCGAGACAAAATCGTTCAGCGTCGAGTCGACAATAAAGCCATGCTGTACGCCCTGCAGCCAGCCGGTTTGACCGGTATAAATGAGCTGGGCATTCAGCCCCGCCCGGCCACAGGCTTCCCGAATCAGGCGGGCGGTGGTGCGCTTGCCCAGGGCGCAGTCTGTCCCCAAAACGGCAATAACCGGAGCAGTAATTTGGTTGATCTCCCCCGTCCAGAAGTGGAGTTCATGACGGGGTTTGGGCCGTCGCACGTCGATGAGCCGGCCACCGTACTGCCCGGCGAGTGCAACCAGTTCGGGTTTGTCGTTCAGAAACTCGTGCAGCCCGTTCACAATCGTCAGGCCGTGTTCGAGGCAGCGCTTAATAGCCGTCAGCATCGTCGGGGGCAACACGCCTCCCACCGTAGCTACCGCCACAATGGCACAGGCTATCGGTTCGGCCAGCGTTAGGGCCTGATCAACGGTGGCAAAAATCGGAATATTCCGGGGGTGTCCGTCCAATACCGTACCGGCATCCTGTCCGGCGGTGGGCGCGTCGACTACGCCAACGATTGTATAGCGGTCGGTGCCCCGAATCAGGCCGTGGGCCGTTTTGGCATCGGAGGTGGTCAGCAGGCCGTCGGTGAGCAGAATGGCGCGGTTTGTCATACGAAAAAGAGCTGCATTAACGGGAATAGACCGCTGATTTTTATGACTGCGATGAGCAAGTATGAATTAGACCAAAATCATGCTTGATGCACAGCACAATGATCAGCGTACCCGTGTCAATAGTCGGGCTATAGAAATAGTTTATGGCAATATGGCAATTGGCCCTAATTAAATTGCGTCCTGAACGTATATTCCCCTGATTTTCTTCGGCTCCTGTATGCGCTATCGTTATTCCTGCTCCCTCCTTCTCTTTTGCCTTGTCATTGGTACCGGCGTTGCGGCTCAGCCGGTTAGCCCGGCGCTGGTACCCCGCCTGAAAACCGTCGACTCGGTGCTGACGGTGCTGCACAGCCGGGCGATGTTTAACGGCGTCGTGCTGGTTGCCGAACAGGGCAAGGTGCGCTACACAAGGGCGTTGGGCACGGCCAATATTGCCACCAATGAACCGCTGACAACGCACTCCGCCTTCAACCTGGCGTCGGTGTCCAAGCAGTTTATGGCCATGATGATTATGCAGTTGCAGGAACACGGCAGGCTGCGCTATGACGAACGGGTACAAACGTACCTGCCCGATTTTCCTTACGAAAGCATCACTGTGCGGCAGTTGCTGACCCACACCTCGGGCCTGCCCGACTATTTCGACCTGGCGCAGCGATACCTTGGTCCGCTCGATACGCTGACCAATGACGGGATGCTTCAGCTACTGCATCAGTACAAACCGCCCCTGCTGTTTCAGCCCGGCGACCGGTGGGAATACTGTAATACCGGCTACGTCCTGCTGGGATCGATCATTACCAAACTCGGCGGTATGCCCATCGAAACGTTTTTCGAGCAGAACATTGTCCGCCCGCTCAAACTGGCCAATACCTACATCTACTACCACAAAAGCCGTACAGCGCCCCGCAACCGGGTGTTTGGTTTCAGTCGGGAAGGAGGCAAAAACGTACCGGCCGATCTGATTCGGCTGGATGGCGTGGTGGGTGATGGTAATGTGTATGCTTCCGCCGACGACCTGCTGCTTTGGGACCAGGCGTTGTACACCGAAAAGCTGGTTAAAGCCAGTACCCTGCGCGAAGCCTTTACGCCCGTGACGCTCAACAACAAAACGACCCATCCTTACGGCTTTGGCTGGTTTATCGAAAACGACGGCGAGATACTGGCGCATACCGGTAGCTGGGTTGGCTTTCGGAATGTCATTGTTCGGTATGTTGACCATAAACAAACGCTGATCGTACTCAGTAATGATACGAATGACACTGCCCGGCAAGTGGCCCGTGAGACGCTGGAAGGCAAACCATTCCCACTTCCCCAAACCCAGTTGATCACCAATATCCGGCTGATCGACGGAGCAGGTATAGCGGCTAAAAGCGCGTCGGTACGACTCCAGAACGACCGAATTCAGGAAATCGGCGACCTGAGCGCCTTTCCAAATGAGCCGGTTACCGATGGGCACGGGCTGGTACTGGCTCCCGGTTTCATCGACAGCCACAGCCATCACGACTGGGGCCTGAAACCCGATGCGCTGCCGGTGGTAAGTCAGGGCATTACGACCATTGTTGTGGGGCAGGACGGCAGTGGCACGCCAATGGATACGCTGCTGGCCCGGCTGACGCGGCAACCCGTAGCCGTTAATCTGGCCAGTTACACCGGCCATGCCATGCTCAGGCAACGCGTCATGGGCGTCAACGGGCTCTACCGAACGGCAAAACCCGACGAAATCGCCCGCATGAAGGCCCTCTTGCGGCAGGAATTAAGTCGTGGTTCACTGGGGTTGTCGACGGGGCTGGAATACGAATCGGCCTTTTTCTCCAACCGCGACGAAGTGCTTCAACTGGCGCAGGTTGCGGCCGATTCGGGCGGACGATACATCAGCCACATCCGTAGTGAAGACATGATGCTGGACGATGCCGTGGACGAGATTATCCAGATTGGCCGCATCACGAAGATGCCGGTGCAGATTTCGCATATCAAAATAGCCCTGCGCAGGCAGTGGGGGCAGTCGGGCCGGATACTCGCCCAACTCGAACAGGCCCGCGCCGAGGGCATTAACATCACCGCCGACTGCTACCCGTATGATTACTGGATGTCTACCCTGCGGGTATTGTTTCCCAAACGCGACTATGCCAACCCGGTCAGTGCCGAGTTTGCCGTCAGTCAGCTTTTCGATCCGGCGCAGTCGGTGCTGGTACGCTTTGCGGCTAATCCGGCATATGCCGGAAAAACCGTTGATGACATTGCCCGGCTCCGGCACGAAAAGCCCGCCCAGACGCTCATGGGGTTGGTGGCCGAAGCCTCCGCTTTCTCGGTAAAAAACCCCGATGCAGAAGGCGTCGAGGGCATCATGGGAAAGTCGATGGATGAGCCGGACGTAGCTGATTTTCTGGCCTGGCCGCACACAACGGTCTGCTCCGATGGAGCCTACAGCGGTCATCCACGCGGCTATGGGGCGTTCACGCGCGTGCTGGGCCGCTACGTGCGCGACCAGAAAGTAATGCCGCTCGAAACGGCCATTTACAAGATGACGGGGCTGGCAGCTGAGCAGTTGGGTCTGCAAAACCGGGGCCTGATTGCACCGGGTTACTACGCCGATCTGGTACTTTTCAATCCCGACACGGTACAGGACAACGCCCGCATTGGCGACAATACGGCCCTATCGACGGGTATCGAAGCGGTCTGGGTGGCCGGGCAACTGGTGTACCGGGGGCAGAAGTCCACGGGCGCGCATCCCGGCAGGCTGCTCCGGCGATAAGGGGGATCGAGTGGTTTCGGATTCAGGTATTCCGGGGGCATATCGGCACGCACCCCGGCCATTTTTTCGTATCTTTGCTCTTCAATTCAACAGGAGGATACGCCAATGATTACGGTACAAAACGTCTCGCTCCGCTTTGGTAAGCGGGTGCTCTTCGACGATGTAAATATTAAATTCCTGCCCGGCAACTGCTACGGTGTCATCGGCGCCAATGGTGCGGGCAAGTCCACATTTCTGAAAATCCTGTCGGGCGACATCGAATCGCAGAGCGGGTCGGTTACGCTGGGCGTGGGTGAACGGATGTCGGTGCTGAACCAGAATCAGTCGGCGTTCGATGAGTTTCCGGTGCTGCAAACCGTGGTGATGGGCAACAAACGCCTGTACGAAATCTCTCAGGAAAAAGACGCGCTTTACGCTAAAGAGGATTTCTCGGATGCCGATGGCGAACGGGCCGCTACCCTCGAAACCGAATTTGCCGAGATGAACGGCTGGGATGCCGAATCTGATGCGGCCGCGCTGCTATCTGGTCTGGGTATCAAGGAAGACCTGCATTATTCGCTCGTTTCGGACCTCAACGGCTCCGAGAAAGTACGGGTACTGCTGGCGCAGGCCCTGTTCGGCAACCCCGATATTCTGCTGCTTGACGAGCCGACCAACAACCTCGATGTGGAGTCGGTGCTGTGGCTCGAAAACTTCCTGGCCAACTTCAACAACACGGTGATTGTGGTCTCCCACGACCGTCACTTCCTCGATCAGGTCTGTACCCAGATTGTAGACGTTGACTTCGCCAAAGTGAAGCTATACCCCGGCAACTATACATTCTGGTACGAATCGAGTCAGCTGGCCCTGCGGCAACGGCAGGATCAGAACAAAAAGACGGAGGACAAGCGGAAAGAACTCGAAGATTTCATCCGTCGCTTCTCGGCCAATGCTTCCAAGTCGAAACAGGCTACGTCGCGGGCCAAGCTGCTGGAAAAACTGACCATCGACGACATTCAGCCCTCGTCGCGGAAGTACCCGTACATCAGCTTTAAGCCCGAACGCGAGCCGGGCGACCAGATTCTGACGGTCGAAAACCTCAGCTATACCGCCGAAGACGGCACATTGCTGTTCAAAAACCTGTCGTTCTCGATGAAAAAGGATGACAAGATTTTCTTTTTCAGCCGCGATGGGCTGGCCGTATCGGCGTTGTTCGATATTCTGGCCGGTGAGCGCAAGGCCGATTCGGGCACGTTCAAATGGGGTGTCACGATCACGATGTCGTACTTCCCGAACGACACCGAAAAGGATAAATTCTTCCAGACCGACCTGAACCTGGTTGACTGGCTGCGGCAGTTTTCGGCGGAAAAAGACGAGAGCTTTATCCGGGGTTTCCTGGGCCGGATGCTCTTCTCGGGCGAAGAGTCGCTGAAGAAAGCGAGTGTGTTATCCGGGGGCGAAAAAGTCCGGTGTATGCTGTCGAAGATGATGCTGTCGGGTGCCAACTTAGTCATGCTGGACGAGCCAACGAACCACCTCGACCTCGAATCCATCGAGTCGCTCAACAACGGGCTGGCTGATGTAAAGGGGCCGGTGCTGTTCACCTCGCATGACCACCAGTTTGTGCAGACCATCGCCAACCGCATCATCGAGATCACGCCCAGTGGCATGTTGGACAAGCTGATGACCTACGACGAATTCCTCAGCGACCCCCGCGTGAAGGAGCAGCGCGAAGCCCTGTACAAGGGCGTGCTGGTGTAGTTAAGAAGAGAGACAAAAAGTGCATGAAGGAACTCCTACCGGGCTTTCTTCGTGCACTTTTTGCATATTTTAGATTTTGGTAACCAAATCCACTATTCATGAATCAGGCGGGGTATGACGTTGCCACTTCGGCAGATCAACTTCATTACGAATTTGTCAGCAAGGGTACGAAGGGAGACATACAAAAAGTGGTAGAGTACACCTACCTGGCTCAGTTGAGAATGTGGAACTTGGGCTTCGGTGATCTTGATAAAGAGACCGGTCAGGTCAGCGATAGTATAGTGTCAAATAACGGTGATGGGCGAAAAGTTATGGCAACCGTTATTCAAACACTATTTAGCTTTTTTTGACGCTCACTTGCGTTTATCGTTAGACGCAGAATCTTATCCTAATCAACCATGAACAAACTAAAAGACAACGTTCAGGAGAAAGTAAGTGGTAAGCTTGTCACAGACAAAGTTGTCGTGGGGGGAGATGGCAATAAGGTGCTTTTTCAGCATAAAATTGACCGGTTAACCAGACTGCTGAAAGGCACTAAACTCGACCCCGCTCCAACATCAGCGAAGTCCTCATAATCACATCATTGTGATTATGCCCAATGGTATGCCTGATAAATTATTTGAGAGAACCGAAATAGATTGAACGAGTAGCAGCAACTTGCTCGCTATCACCTCAAGATAATTTTAACTAACCCAGGTAAACAAGCGCATCCAGGGAATCCAGGAGCCGTTTTCCTTTCTGAACACCGCTAACTCACCTTGACCACATCGCGCTCCACAATAGTAGCCAAAGCAGAAAAAGCAAAGAGTATGGTTCCGAATGAAAATAGGTCTGGAGAAATGGTATATTTTTTTAGATTCTATATTTGAAGGACGGGGCTGGTTTGAGGAAGATGGGTTAGTCTTTAGAATATTTCCGCTGCTATCGGTTTTGAGCAGGAAGCCATTTTCAAACACATTACTCCACACAAGAGTACCCATTTTATTCAGTTCCTCATTGACATACAGTTTCTCCTGCCTGCTCAGAATCAATAGTTTAGTGGGGTCGTAGTGGGATAAACCCGATGCATACAACGTGTCTTCATTCAGACTGCTGCGCATGTCGCCGATCAGGAATTCAGGAAACCTGTCGGTATACACCAGCTTCGTATCCTTACCAAAGACACTGTAAATCAAAGCTTTTGCCTCGCGGTCCTGACCATAGCAAGTGGTCATGGTTATGAGTAAAACGAATAGAATAGCGCGCATAAATCGTCTCCATTGAACAAAAACGCCCGTGTTATGTAAACCAGCCGGGGGCTTACTACTATCCTTACGGTCGATTAGCCTGAAGTACGGGCGCATTTTGCAGCAGCAGGGTTTTGACTCCCGTAAGCCGCGCCGCTTCGGCGCGGCTGGCAACGGGTGCCCTGAAACTATCGACATCCAGTTCGTCGACATCCTCGGCGATTACGACCGGCCGGGCATCGTCTTTTTGCAGTTCAAACCGGATATCCCGCAGGGTCAGATCCCGTACATGCCGGACATAAAGTCCAAAAGCGGGGTTAACGCCCAGTAAATACGGTTCAGGATACTGAGTTTCCAGGGAAGCCAACTCCGGAAAAACCCGCTGACTCTGCGCCTGAGTGCCGCCCCCTTTATAAATGATGTGGATATTACTGAGCCGGATACCCTCCAGCTTATGCCCCGGAACGCCCGTTATCTGAATGCCACTCAGGGAGTCGCGGGTTGTAGCAACCACGTTGGAAATTGAGATATTCCGCACAATACCCGTCTTTGTCGTTTCGGCTGGTCCCCGGTTCCGGCTGCCCAGCGTGATGTAAATGGGGTAGTGCGATACGTTCATCATGGTAATGTTGGAGATGCTGATGTTGTCCATAATACCCCCATCCACTTCTTCCAGAGCCAGACCGTTGCAGCTGGTGAACACACAGTTTGTGACTACGCAGTTGCGAAATCCACCATTCGACTCCGTCCCAAACTTGATACGCCCGCTCGACCAGCCCACTTTGGAAGGGATTCGCCGACCATCCAGCAGGGTACCTTCTTCAAAACCCGACACCTGGCAGTTGGTAATCATCAGATTTTCGGTGGGTGCCACCCTGCCCAGCGCATAGGAGCTTTTAGGACAGATGGCATCATCGTGGGGCGAGTTAACCCGGCAGTTCGATACCATCGTATTCGTGCAGCAATCAATGTCGATGCCATCGCGGTTGGTATCAATGGTTACGTTATCAATCGTAGTCAGGTCGCAGCCGGTAACAATAATGGCGAAGTGCCCGCCGTGAATCATGGTTACATCGCGGATAAGCACGTTGCGACACAGTTTGAGGGCAATGGCTTTATCGCCCAGCCCAATCGAGCCGCCGGTTGGATTACCCAGGTGTTCTTTATCCTTCAGGGTAAGCCCTCCCCCATCAATCATACCCCGGCCCGTGATGGATACGTTGGTCAGGTTTTCGCCCCAGATCAGGCTATTATGGAAATATGTGTGCCCCCCGTCCTGATAGGCCTTGCCAGCAAACTCCTCGGCCCTGTTATAGGCGTTCATCGACTGCGGAGCACCCAGAATAGTGGCCCCGGCGGTAACGTCGAGTTGAATGTTGCTCTGCATGTGGATGCTGCCGCTCAGGTACGTGCCCGCCGGTAGCTGTACAACCCCACCACCCGCTTTGCTGGCGGCCTCGATGGCTTTGTTGATAGCGGGGCTGTCGAGCGTTTTACCAGTTCCCGTAGCCCCGTAGGCCCGCACATTGTACACCGTCGGCGGCACGGCGGTCTTAACCTGGGCCAGACTACGGACACCGATCAACAGGCTGAGGCAAAGGGCGAAGTAATACGTCATAGGGTAATGGTTTTCAGAATAGTTAATGAGCTTGCCGCGTTCGTGTGGGCATCTTGGCGCAGATTAAACGCTGACTGATGGCTATGGTTTTCAGCTTTGTCAGGTACCGTAACAGAAGCTGTACTACGGCGCAACCGGCCGCAATACGATGGAGGTCTACCTTCGCAAAAGCGAATGTAAGCAGTTCACGTAAAGCATCAGTTGTATAGCTCCGATTTCAGTAATCAGGATGCGTTTTAGACCTAACCTCGCCTATGCTGTAAGTGGGCTTCCCTACTGGTAACGCCAGTACCCCAATAACAACTACCCTTACCTACTTAGCGGCCGCATTCACAGGTATAACCAGATTCGGAGAAAACAATAGACGCTGATTGGCTGGACTTAGGTATAAACTAACGCTATACTGTCCGGGTGGTAACAGTCGGCCATAGTAAAGATCCGTAATGAACGAATGGCCTAACGAGCGGCCGGTGTGCAACCAATTGCTCAGACTGGTGGGCCGCTTCAACGGCAGCAGGTATGTTTTAGCGTCGGTTTCTAACCAGAAATAAGGCTGGTTGGTCCCGACGGGATCTATCGGAAGAAACCATAAAGCGACCTGGTTGCTTTTGTCAATTTTTATTGGGCCAGCCACTTTAGCGGCCGACAAAACGGGGGGATCGACGAAAAAGTCAGGAATATGATACCAGCTTGCTCCCTGTTTTTCCAGGTCACGACTGACCGAATTGGCTACCCCACTGAAATAAGCAGTTTCATGATAGATCAGCCAGTCTCCATTGTGATGCCAGTTGTAGGCACCAGCGATATGACGGCCATTCTGGTCAAGAAGCCGGGGCGTATACACCGCATAACTTGATACACAGAAAAATAAACTGGCTGCAATAGCCACCTTCACCCAGATGCGCTGCCAGGCAGGGGTGAGTACGAATAAGAGACAACAGTAAGCCAGTGCCATAGCAAAGACAGGAAAGTCGCGGTAGCGGCTATCGGTCGCCACCGATCCGTCGCCGGAACGGCCCGCACCGAAGGCAGCGCAACTCAACAGGATAAACAGCAGGCTCGCCCATAAAAAATCGCTTTGCCTAACCTGGGTGAGCCGCCGGAAAGCCCCAGTTTTAATGGATATCCAGTCTTTGAGTGACAGCAGAAGCCCGGTCAGCACCAGTATACAGGCAATGCCAACGCCGACTATCAGGGCTGGCAGATCCAATGCATTGAACATATGCCACGTATCCTGCGTATTGAAAGCCGCCCCTAAAAGCAGAAAGAAGTTAGCAATCACCATCGAAAATCGGTCCCGGAGGTTATCGGCCATCGAAGGCTGAAGGTGATAGTTATGGTTAAAATAATAAGCCCAAAGGACAACCAGCATAGATACTGCCCACAGTAGTACCAGCGACCAGCGCCGTTTTAACGCTACCATTAGTAAGCCAATGGGCCAGACAACCAATCCATTCGCAAACGTATAAGTGGCTAATAACGCCAGTAGCCAGGCAGCAGTGAGGCCAGACCGGTCACCTTTATCTATACCATAGAACGAGAGCATGGCAAACAGGCAGACCGGCATGTAATTGGTGCTGGAGATAGCCCAAAAATGACTTTCATAGGCAATCGGCTGAAAGAGGCACAGCACGATGGGCAGGAGATACCACACCGAAAAGCCATTATTACGTAAGAGCCGGTACAGTAATCCAGCCACGCCCAGTAACGACAGATTGCCAATTAACATCACCCAGCGCAGATCTAATTGACCAAACAGGAGCCGAATAAACTGGGCAACGAGCCGGGTAAATACCAGTCGATGTTCGAGAAACTCAAACGCCAGTTCATGCCATTTCTCTTGCCAGGAGGTAGCCCTGTCGCTTAACAGCAGGTAATTCATGATGACGACAAAGTCATCTGCGTTGGGCACGTTGAGGGCGAAGCGGACTAAATAAAAGTAGTAGAAACAAGGAATAATGGCAATGCAAATCCATCCTGCGATGGTTTTCAATGAAGGCGTACTAACTGACATGAGTAAATGTTCGCGCAATAAAGTCTGTTGAATTAAGGCTGTAAATGTAACTAAATCGTTCGCAATTACTCGATCACTGACCACTTACACAACCATCGCTTCTTTGCGTTCGCCGATTTGCTGACGCCACATGGCGTAGTACAGACCTTTCCGGGCGACGAGATCTTCATGACGGCCCTGCTCGGCAATGTGACCATGTTCGAGCACAATAATGCGGTCGGCGTGTAGAATCGTACTCAGGCGGTGGGCAATCAGGATGGTAATGTGCTGACGCGAACCGGATAAGTCCCGAACCGTCCGGCTGATTTCCTCCTCCGTCAGCGAGTCGAGTGCCGAGGTCGCTTCATCAAACACCAGCAGGGTAGGTTTCCGCAACAGGGCGCGGGCGATGCTGAGCCGCTGTTTTTCGCCCCCCGACACTTTTACGCCCCCTTCACCAATGACCGTGTCGAGGCCCTGTGGGGCGCGGGCCAGCAGCGAATCAGCAGCGGCCTGATGCAGGGCAGTCAGACACTCCGCATCGGTCGCCTGGGGAGCCACAAAGCGCAGGTTCTCGCGGATGGTACCGGCAAAGAGCTGCGTGTCCTGCGTCACTAAACCAATCTGCTCCCGTAATTCGTCCAGATTCACGTCTGAGTTGGGCACATCGTTGTACAGAATATGACCGTCCTGGGGACGATACAGGCCCACCAGCAACTTCACGAGTGTGGTTTTACCCGAACCGCTGGGACCAACAAACGCGATGGTCTCCCCAACATTTGCCGTGAATGAAATACCGTCGATAGCCATTTGATTGGCCGTCAGATGTTTGAAATACACATCCTCGAAAGCCAGCGTCTGAATTTTGTCAATCGCTTGCGGATGAGCGGGTTTTATATCCCGGGGCGTATCGAGAATCTGCTGAAAATTAGCCAGCGAAGCCTCGGTTTCGCGATAAATGTTGATGATGTTGCCCAACTCCTGCAACGGTCCGAAAATGGCGAACGAGTAGATAAACAGTGAGAAAAATTCGCCCACCGTGATGCGGCCCTGCACCACCAGAAACAGCATGAGCAGCATGATGGCATTACGCAGCAGATTCACAAACGTACCCTGCACAAACGACAGCGACCGGATGTAGCGCACTTTTTTCAGCTCTAATTTCAAGATCTTACCGGTCGTCGCGTTCAGCCGTTCGGTCTCCTGCTGGGCCAGGCCCAGGCTTTTCACCAGCTCGATGTTACGCAGACTTTCGGTAGTTGAACCGGCCAGGGCGGTCGTTTCGGCGACGATAGTTTGCTGAACGACCTTTATTTTTTTGCTCAGCAGCGAACTGACAAACCCCAGGAGCGGAATGGTCAGAAAATAAGCGGGGGCGATGGGCCAGTAGACCGTGCTGGCGTACCACATCACAAAGATGATGCCCACCACGGACGTAAACAGCACGTTGACAAACGACTGAATCAGCTTCTCGACGTCGGCCCGGACTTTCTGAAGTTTGCCGAGTGTTTCGCCCGACCGCTGATCTTCAAACACCTGATAAGGCAGTTCGAGCGAGTGCCGCAGTCCGTCGGTATACAGGGTTGCGCCCAGTCGTTGCGTGATGACGTTGACGTAGTAATCCTGAAAGTTTTTGGCAATGCGGCTGACCATTGCCACACCGAGGGCCTGTAAAATAAGCAGGCCTGCACCTTCTTTAAGGAACGGCCAGAAATCTAACTTTCGCAGGCCACCTTCCGGCTTCACGACGTACTGGTCGATGATTTTTCGAAAGATGTACGGGTCAAGCAGGGAAAAAATCTGGTTGATGGCAGCCAGCAACAGGGCGAGCATCAACAAACCCCAGTACCGGCGCAGGTAACTGTAAAGAAGTGTCATGAATGAGTAGTTAAGCGGTCAAGAGAACGAACCGAAACAGCAGTACCTGAAAGTAGCTACTCCCACGCCAACACAAACACCCGTAAATTGGTGTCATTCGCTTTACAACTTGCACCCGGTTCAGGGTGGTTACCCGACCGGTAAGGACCGGAGCCAAAAGACCATCGGCTTTTGCGTCGACTCGTTTTCACCCCGATCAACCCACTCAAACTGGCTCTGTAAGCGCGGCTCTTTCCAGTAACCGCGCTTGTTCCAGAAAGCATCGAGGGGTCGGTAGTTCGCCAGGCGCATTGGATGGTCGTCCGGGCGGGACACAGCGCAAAAACATGTAAGCTGGTAAGTACCGAACTGAGCCGCATAGTCTTCCCGCTCGTCAAAAAAACGATGCCCCATTCCCAGACCCCGGTATTCGGGCAACAGTAGACTTTCGCCAAAATAAAACACCGTCGAGAGGTCGTAGCCAGCCTCGCGAAATGGCTTTTGGACGGCATCCGTTTCGTCGGTCAGCGGAATCGCCGTTGTTGCCCCAACCATGTGATCACCGTCGTACACCGCAAAAAGAAGCGAACGGGAAGCATTAGCATACGTCTGAAGGTAAGCAGCCTCGTACGCTACTGAGCCTTCGTAGAGATACGGAAAGTCCCGAAACACACGGATGCGCAGTTGGGCCAGATCGCTGAACACATCGGCAAACTGCCCACCCACTTTACGAACAAACGTCAGCGAGCGACGGGAATCGCTTACTTTGAAATCAGTTGAATCCACAGAGGCAGGTTGTAGTACGTCGTTACCCGGCGAATTTTACCGTTCGCTACGTCCAGAAAAGCCCCGGCCGGTAGCGAGTAAGTCTGACCCTTGGCTGGCGGGAGGTCGCCATCCGTCTTCTTGTACACCCCGTTCACGACAAATTCACAGGCAAAGCGTGTCTCCGTGGTATCGGCCATAAAAACCATGTCGGTCAGCGTTTCCTGATAGCATTCGTCCATGTGCTGTAAAAACTGCCGATAGTAATCCAGCCCGGTATGGGTACCACCCTGATTGGCATCGTGCTGAATATGCGGGTCAAGGCAGGAAAGCATTCCCTCCCAGTTTTGGCTGTTGAAGTAGGTGTAATATTGCTTAACAACGTCGAGCGAGGTCATGAAATGAGGTGTTATGATTTCGGGCAGACCGCGTAACGGCGACCGCCCTCGGGCCAAAATTACGCTACAGCAGGTAATTCTTCCAAATTCTATCCGCGTTACCAATTGTGTCTGCCAGCCTTTATTACTCATTGTTGGGCCGATAGTCTACCTTTGCCAACCTGAATTAACCCAAAGCGATAACCCAAAGCGAGCATGTCTTTTTTTACGAATAAAGTGGTCTGGATAACCGGAGCCTCATCGGGCATCGGCGAAGCCCTCGCGTACGCCTGTGTACGTGAAGGCGCTAAAGTGATTATTTCGGCCCGCCGAACCGAAGAGCTACAGCGCGTTAGCAGTCAGGTGACCGACGGGTCGATCTATGTACTGCCACTGGATCTGATGCAGTCCGACCTCTTTGACGCCAAAACGGACGAAGCCATTCGGGCGTTCGGACACATCGATGTGCTGGTGCATAATGGTGGCGTCAGCCAGCGCTCCTGGGTTGCCGAAACCGGGATGGATGTTCACCGTCGGCTGATGGAAGTCGATTATTTCAGCTACGTAGCACTCACCAGGGCTATTCTCCCCCATTTTCAGCAGCGCAAAACGGGCCATTTTGTGGTCATCAGCAGTGTGATGGGCAAAATTGGTACGCCCATGCGGTCGGCCTATGCGGCTGCCAAACACGCACTGCACGGCTTTTTCGATTGCCTCCGGGCCGAAGTCTGGCGTGACAATATTCAGGTAACGATCATCTGCCCCGGCTATATCCGTACCAATGTGTCGATGAATGCCCTGACGGCTACCGGCGAAAAACTGGGGGCAGTTGGCGAAGATATTGGCAACGGCTACCCGGCAGATAAAACCGCTGACCAGATTCTGGCGGCCGTTCAGGCAGGTAAATACGAGGTCTTTGTGGGCAAGAAAGTAAGTAAGGAAAACTTGTCGATTTTTATGAGTCGTTTCCTTCCAACGACCCTCTCTAATCTTGTTAAAAAGCAGATCCCCAAATAAGCACGGCATTGGCATTCGGTAGACAACCAGTCATGATGGACGTAGCATCGGCGCGTTTAGCCTACAGAAAATTTACAGAGACTGATTTCACGGAATACCTCGGCTTAGCCACGAGCGATGCCGTTATGCAGTACATTACCGGGCGGGCACTGACCGAAGCAGAAGCCAGAACCCGCTTCAACCGCTACCTGGAAATTAATCAACTGCATCAGGAAGCGGGCTTTTTTGCGGTCAGTGTCAGGGCTACCGGGACGTTTATCGGTCTGGCTAAATTCGTGTACACCACCAGGGTGCAGGCCGAACTAGGCTACTCGCTACTGCCCGACTTTTGGGGGCAAAAATACGCTTCAGAGATTGTCAGCGATCTGTTGACGTATGCGGACCAGTTCCCGCAACTCACCCAGGTGATCGCTATTGTCGATGCCGCCAATGCAGTCTCGGCCAGGGTGCTGACGAAGCATGCGTTCGTTCGCAACCCGGATTTCCGCCCCGACGCCAGCGTGGGTTACGAATTAAGCCGCCCTTTCAGCCGTTTGTGACCGGAACCCTACCGGTTATAAAGCAGTCCGTCGGGTATAGCTCAGTGCACCCGACGGGCAGCGGCTTACCTGTTCGGCGATACGTTCGGCAGGAGCACCGGCCATGTTGATCCACGGCCGCGCTTTAGAAGCTGTTTGAGTTAACTAAAAGTGCCGGTAGGCACGGCATCTTTGTAGACCAAGTCGGCAACAAAGTAGGCGTAGTTCCATCGGAACGACATCTTAAATGACGCCATACGGACTCAAGATGTCGTTCCTACGGAACTACGTCTCTTAACTCTCCAACCTCTTCTACTACAAAGATGCCGCCCCTACCGGGGCTTACTCTCAATTCAAACACCGCCGACAGTTCTTTGTAGCAATGCTCCGAGTGCTGACAGAGGTTGGCCTGCCAGAGCACAGTAATCTCACCGTTGGTGTATGTTTTGGGGGGTGTCGGCGTCTCGTTCATGGTTCAATCAGTGCAGTGGCGATGGCAATTGGATTCGTCAGCAGGCGGTGGATCGGACAGCGTTCGGCAATTTCGAGTAATCGCTGCCGCTGTTCGCCGGTCAGGGGGCCAATCAGGTTCAGGCGGATCGTAAACTGCGACTGGTTCGTCGCGATCATGCCACCCCGGCTATCGGCCGCCCAATCCACATGAGCCGCAGCCGATTCCAGGGGCCAGCCTTTACGGTTGGCATACAGGCGTAGCGTCATCACGGTGCAAGCCGCCAGCGCCGATTCGAGCAACTCAAACGGATTCATCCCCCGGCTTTGTCCACCCGCGTCGAGTGGTTCATCAGCAATAATCACGTTGTTGTCCGTCCAGATATGGGTCTCAAACGGCGTACGATCAATTTGGGCGATCACGGTGTTAGCGGGCATACGAACGTGTAGCAGGTGATGTGGCAGTAACGTTACGCCGGTTCTCCTTCGTTCCTGATCTGCGAGCCTAAAGACAGGCGGGGCCGGTACCTCACTTATCGGGACGGCTGCTTCTCCTGCCCCGCTACTGCACCGTTTACTGACTTTAGATAAACCAGGCATCATGGGAAAAGGAGATCGTAAAACACAAAAAGGCAAGCTATTTAAGGGCTCTTATGGCAACTCACGGCCAAGGCCAACCAAGCCCGGCAATACCAATGTGCTGGCAAAGCAGCCAGGCAGTTCGCATCAGTAGCAAAAAAATAGCACGCTGAACGATAGGATCGCTATGATTGAAAACTAATCTTCTTTCAATCATAGCGATCCTATCGTTCAGCGTGCTATCTGTTAAATCAGGACTTCAGTTTCTTACCCGGCTTGGGTGTGGCCGGTGGCACAACCGGTTCCGGTACCAGCGTTGGTTCTGTTGTCGCCACGACCGGCTCACCCGGTGAGCGTACGGCCCGGAACAGCGAGAACCCGATCAAGGCAATCAGCAGCACATTCGCGATCAGGTCGATTAGATTACCCGTTGCTACGATGGGCGGCTCAAACCGGCACTCAATTTTGTGCGTACCCGCCGGGAGCCGCATGGCCCGCAGGACGTAGTTCGCCCGGAAATGCGGCACGGGCTTACCGTCCACAAAAAACTGCCAGTCGGTATCGCCCCGGTAGTAAACCTCCGAAAAGACAGCAACCTGCTCAGTGGGCGCATTGCTTTCGTAGGTAAGCCGGTCACCTTCGTACTTGGTCAGGCGGATAGAGGCCCCGACAGGGTTCAGCGTGGCGGGCAGACCGTTGAGTTGTTGGGCAAATCGTTTGTCGACTACCGCCGTATCCCGCGGATTGAGTGTCTGCATAGCCGCAATCTCGGCATCGGCATCGGGCACTACCTGTATCGTTTTCACAAACCAGGCATTCCCCAGCGCATCCGGGTTTTGCTGCACCACCGGTCCCGACGGTTGCTGCTGAGGTGACTGCGGCTGCTGACCGGGCATAATGATGTATTTGGCATTGAGCATATTCAGCACGTTGAGCGAGTTTTTCGGAAACGCATACTCGATCAGCTCCTGATACCGGCGCAGTTTGGCCGCGTGATACCCACCTACCGATTTATGGAAATACGACGAGCGGTTGTCTGACATAAAATTACCCGTGTTATCCAGCACCCGATAGCTCAGTGTTTTATCCTGCAAGATCTGCTGATCGGCGGACGTTGGCTCAAACTGAGCGGCCGTTTCTGATTTGCTGACGAAGTTTTTCCCGGTGATGTACCGCCGGTCTACAAGCAGTAAATCAGCCATCATGAGCACCAGCAGCAGCGGGTAAAATACGCTGGCTTTTAGTTTATTGGTCACAAACGCCCAAACCGAAGCGGCCGCCAGCAGGATGTAAATAACCGACCGGAAGGCATCACTCCGCAGGGCACTCTGCCGGTCGCTGACGAGCGCCCGAACCATCTCTTCGGTCGCGTCGCCAAAGTACTGACCCAGCGTCTGACTATCCGCAGCCGACCGGAAGGAGAAGAACGTTCCACCCAGTAAGGCCATCAGTAGGGCCAGTCCCGCCGTTGCCGCCAGGCTGATAATCAGCGGCTGGCGAATGTCAGCGAATGTCAACTTACGGGTCGCAATTTCCTGAATACCCAGTGCTGCACCGATGGCCAGCAGCAGTTGCACCAGCCCGAAGGCCATGGTCATGGACCGGAATTTATTGAAGAGCGGCAGGTAATCGAACAGCGGGCCGTTGAGCAGCATGAAGTGGCTACCCCAGGTAATCATCACGAGCAGCGCAGTGGACGCAATCAAGGCCCATTTGATGCGGCTGGTCGAGACGAGCATACCCAGCACAAACAGAAACAGCAGGATAGCTCCGGCATAAATCGGTGCCCCCACACCCGGCTGTTCACCCCAGTAACCCGGTTCGGCCTGCTCCACAAATTGTTTGGCCGCTGCCGAATCGATACCCCGGTTGCTCATCGCCTTGTACAACTCCGAATCGGTATCATACCCCCCAACCGACGGCCCACCGTAGGCATTTGGAATCAGCAGGGTCATCGTCTCACTGATGTTATAGCTGTACTGCGACGCATAGGCCATGTCCAGTCCATCTTGTGCCGGTGTGGCCTGTCCGGCGGCTTTTGCATTAGCAGCGGTGGTTTTAGCGGTCAGATCGGAACGGCCCCGAATGGTTTCTTTGGTGTACTGATTCATGACCAGCAACCGCCCACCGTAGCTGCCGGCGGCAATAAGACCAGCCCCAACCAGCGTTGCCAGTCCAAACGTCAGTTGCCGGGTCTTTCCGGCCTTAACCAGTCCGAATGCCTCAACGCCAACGTAAATCGCCAGTGCCATGAACAGGTAATACGTAATCTGAATGTGGTTGGCACCAAGTTCGAGACACAGAAAAAAAGCGGTCAGGGTGCCTCCCAGCCAGTAGCGGCCTCGCAGGGCCAGAATGATACCCGCCAGAATACCCGGCGCAAACGCCATCGCAAACACTTTGGAGGCATGACCGGCTTCGATAATCTGAATGTTGTACGTACCAAAGCCGTAGGCAACGGCCCCCAGCGCAGCCAGCCATCGGTTCATGGGTGCGCCCGACCCACCCAACACGATCAGGAGGATATAAGCGGCCAGCATCTCCACAAACAGCATGTTGATGGGATTTGGCAACGCTCCAATGACTTTGTAGACAGCCTTACCAACGAATGTATTCGGAAAATCGAAGGCAATCAGATAAGCAGGCATCCCCCCGAACATGGCATCCGTCCAGATGGGCATTCGGCCGGTTTCCTTGGCAATCTGCCGGAGTTCCTGGGATGCGGCCAGGCTCGCCCGGGCATCGTACTGACTCAGTACTTTACCCTGCCAGGCGGGTAAGAAAAAGAGGGATGCCAGCACGAACAAGCCCAGTACAAAGGGCAGATGCGGCCGAAGAAGCTGCAAAAACGAGGTTTGTTTCATAGACGAATAAAGACAGGCAGACAGGCCCGTCGGGAGATTAGGCAAAGATAAGAAATGTCTGAAACAGGAACGTCTGTCGGCCCCCGCTGTTGTGGCTGGTAGCCGGAAATGGCTATCTTGCTCTCTGTTCTACGCTTACCCCCACTCGAATGGCCCTGCGATTTATCACGTTGTTCTGTTTTTTTCCATTTGCTCTCTTGGCCCAAACCCAGCCCGCAACGGTTCTTAAACCAGTCAGCGATCTTCAGATCAGGGCTGTCCGGTTGCAGTCGAACCACGCTATTGAAAGCCGCGACCTTGCCACATTAACGAACACAATGCTGCCGGAGATGGTGGTAACGGCGGGTAACAGCCGACACATTGCCGGGCGCGATTCGGTGCAGGCGTTGTTTGCCAAAACCTTCGCTGATGCCGCCTTTCTGGACTATGTCCGCACCACAGATAGCGTGCAGGTCAGCTCCCTCAATCCGCTGGCGGCCGAGCATGGGCACTGGGTCGGGCGGTGGCAGCGCCCCGATGGCATCCAACTGGTGCAGGGTACCTACTTAGCCATGTGGCGGCAAACCGAATCGGGCTGGAAACTCCGCTCCGAACTCTTCGTCAGCCTGACCTGTACGGGCAGCAAAGCATGTGGTAATTGAGTGGCTTTTTACTATGTTGGTTTTGTCACGCGGTGTTTTTGTCATCCTGAGGCACGAAGGATCTTAGCTACCAAATCGCTAAGATCCTTCGTACCTCAGGATGACAAAAACACCGCGTGACAATGATTTTACCTTTTATGAGAGAACACAACTACTACGTTTATATGGTGACCAATCCGGCTAAAACCGTATTGTACACTGGAATGACAAACAACTTAGTTCGACGTATACAGGAGCATGAGGATAATCGAGGCAAACCCGAAACCTTTGCTGGCAAGTACCATTGTTTTAATCTAATTTATTGGGAGCATCATCAGTACGTACTTAACGCTGTTGAGCGGGAGAAAGAACTGAAAGGGTGGACCCGAGCGAAGAAAAACGCCTTGATAGCCGAGTTTAACCCCGATTGGAAATTTTTAAACGACGAAATACTGGCTTAGTCTTCAAGTAATTTTTGTCAGCCTGTTCAGTACTCCCGTTTTGTCATCCTGAGGGACGAATGATCTTAGCTACCAGGCTTCTAAGATCCTTCGTCCCTCAGGATGACAAAAACCTGGTTTTTTAGTGAAACGAAGTCTTAAAACGTTAAAATCGGCTCATTCAGTTACCCCCTAACCACTATGAAACAAACCGTACTCTTTCTTTTCCTTTTAACGTTTCTCGTCCCCCCGACCCTCGCGCAAAGCCCGCTCACCCAGAAAGTGCGCGTGTACCGGCAAGCCAATGAACATGCCCTGCTACGCGATTTTATGGGTCTGTTATCCATTCCAAATGTCGTGTACGATACCGTCGGCATTCAGAAAACAGCCGACTACATTGCCGATATGATGGCCAAACGGGGCATTAAACCCCAGCGGCTGGATGCCAAAACCAAAGGCGTGCCCCCGGCGCTGTTCGGCGAAGTGCTGGTGCCCGGTGCCACCCGCACGATTGTCTTTTACGCCCACTATGACGGTCAACCCGTAAATCCGAATCAGTGGGCCGAGGGGCTGGACCCGTTTAAAGCCGTTCTGTTCAACAAACCACTGGATGCAGGGGGCAAAGCGATGCCGGTGCCCGCTCCTCCCCAGGCGATTGACCCCAACTGGCGGATTTATGGCCGCAGTACCTCCGACGATAAAGCGGGCGTTTTCGCCATCCTGTCGGCTTATCAGACCATGACGCAGTTGGGTATCCGGCCGACAGTGAACCTGAAATTCTTTTTTGAGGGGGAAGAAGAAGCCGGTTCAACCCACCTCGCCGAGATTCTGGATAAACACAAAGACAAGTTAAAGAGCGACCTGTGGGTCATCTGCGACGGGCCGGTACATCAGTCGGGCCGCAAGCAGGTGGTGTTTGGGGTTCGGGGCGACGTAAACATGGAAATCAAGGTGTATGCCTCCAAACGGCCGCTGCACAGTGGGCACTATGGCAACTGGGCACCCAACCCCGGCATGGCCCTGGCCCGACTGCTGGCGTCGATGAAAGACGAAAACGGGCAGGTGCTCATCAAGGGATTCTATGACGATGTGACGCCCCTGACCGATGCCGAAAAACAGGCACTGGCCCGGATTCCATCCGTCGACGAGTCGATGCGGCAGGAACTGGGCTTTGGGCAGTCCGAAGGCGGTGGCAAATCGTTGGTTGAGTTGATTACGTTGCCCTCCCTGAACGTCAGTGGCCTGTCGAGCGCCAATGTAGGTAAGCTAACCGCCAATGTCATTCCCACCTCGGCAACGGCAGCGCTGGACCTGCGGCTGGTGCTGGGTAATGACGCCAAACGGCAGGTACAGAAAGTAATCGACCACGTTAAAGCGCAGGGGTATTACGTCACTCAGAACGAGAGCATCACCGACGAGGAGCGGCTAAAATATCCTCATATCGCCCGGGTAACGGCCAAAGACGGCTACAACGCCCACCGTACGCCTATGGATTTGCCCATCGCCCAGACGGTGATCAACGCGGTGCAGTCGACGGTGAAAGACGAAATTGTGCTTCTGCCGAGTTCGGGCGGTAGTTTGCCCCTGTACGTTTTCCGGCAGTATCTGAACACGCCTACGATTACGGTGCCCATTGCGAACCACGATAATAACCAGCATGCCGAAAACGAAAATATTCGTCTGCAAAACCTCTGGGAAGGAATCGAAACGTACGTGGCACTGATGAGTTTGTGAGATTTGACTACTAACTTGAATCGATTCTTTTTCCGTACACTTCATGCAACACCTCAACAGGACATTTTTTAACTGGCTGCTGCTTAGTTTCCCCTTTGTAAGCCTTGCCCAATCCAACACTGCCCTGCTGGCCCGGATGGATAAAACGACCGACGCGCTCACCCCCAAACTTGTCACCTGGCGACGCGATTTTCACCAGCATCCCGAACTCGGCAACCGGGAGTTTGAAACGTCGGCCAAAATAGCCGCACACCTGAAATCACTGGGCATCGAGGTAAAAACCGGCGTGGCCAAAACCGGCGTCGTCGGCATTCTGAAAGGTGGCAAACCCGGCCCCGTAGTTGCCTTACGGGCCGACATGGATGCGCTGCCCGTAGTAGAACGGGGTGACCTGCCATTCAAATCGACGGTCACAACCGAATCAAACGGGCAGAAAACCGGCGTTATGCACGCCTGCGGGCACGATTCGCACATGGCCATACTCATGGGCACGGCCGAGGTGCTGGCATCGGTACGGAATGAACTGTCGGGTACGGTGAAGTTCATTTTTCAGCCCGCCGAGGAGGGGCCACCGGAAGGCGAAGAGGGCGGAGCCAGGCTGATGGTGAAGGAAGGTGTGCTGGAGAACCCAAAGGTCGATGCCATCTTCGGACTGCACATTAAGTCAGAAATCGACGTGAATACGATTAAGTACCGGTCAGGGTCACTGATGGCGGCTGCGGATCGGTACACCATCAACGTGAAAGGGAAATCCACGCATGGCGGAAACCCTTGGCTGGGCATTGATCCCATCGTCACCTCGTCGCAGCTGGTCATGGGGCTGCAAACCATCGTCAGCCGCAATCTGCCCCTCACCGAGGCTGGAGCCGTGATTTCGGTAGGCGCGTTCAATGGCGGCAGCCGGTTCAACATCATCCCCGAAGAGGTGAACATGGCCGGTACGATCCGCTCGTTTTCGCCGTCGATGCAAAAAACGATTCACGAACGCATCAATCTGATCGCCACCAACATTGCCGAAAGCGCTGGTGCCAAAGCTACCGTGAAGATCGACCTCCTGGCCGCCCTCACCTACAACGACCCCGCCCTGACGGCGCAGATGGTGCCTACGCTCGAACGGCTGTCCGGTAAAGAAAAAGTGCAGATTGCGCCCGCCAGTACCATTTCGGAAGACTTCTCCTTTTATCAGGAGAAAGTACCGGGCTTCTTTTTCTTTCTCGGCGGGAAGCCCCTGAACGTAAAACCGGAAGACGCGCCCCCGCACCACACGCCCGATTTTCAGATCGACGAGGGTGGTTTCGGTTTGGGCGTAAAAGCCCTCAGCCACCTCGCGGTCGAGTACCTGGCCCGGAAAAGCCAGTAGCAAATTCCCCGTCCCATTCATTCCATGACCGTCCCTGTTTACCCTCATCTTATCGCCCTGATTGCCCTGCTCCTGCGGGTTGCATCGCCCCTTCATGCGCAGCCGGTTACTAAAGAAGGGTTTATCAACGTGCCGGGCGGCAGGGTCTGGTACCGGATTATGGGCGTCGACAAACCCGGCATTCCGCTGCTGGCCCTGCATGGCGGACCGGGTTCAACCAGTACAGGATTCGCCGGGTTTGCGGCCCTGGCCGACGAACGGCCCGTCATTATTTACGATCAGTTGGGCTGTGGCAAGTCCGACCGGCCCGACGATACCAGTTTATGGACCCTCGCCCGGTTCGTGGATGAACTGGACCAGGTTGTCAAATCGCTTGGCTACCCCAAACTGCATCTATTGGGGCATTCCTGGGGCACAACGCTGGCGACGGAATACCTGCTCACCAAAAAACCAGCCATGATTGTCTCGCTTATCGAATCCAGCCCCTGCCTCGATGCTAACCGCTGGACCAACGATGCGGCCCAATACGTCGCTCAGTTACCACCCGCTGCCCAACGGGCCATCCGACTCGATAAATCAACAGATTCGACAGATCAGCAGGCCTATCAGGAAGCCTTAAAACTCTATTACAGCCTTCATGTCTGGCGCAATAAACCGGCCAACGTACCGCCAAACGCCGGTTTTGGCAAGGCGGTTTATGAAACCATGTGGGGGCCGGACGAAACCATTGCGACGGGTAATCTGAAAGGCTACAGCTGCGTTGACCGGCTTAAACACCTCACCCTGCCGGTGCTGTACCTCTGCGGGCAGTACGACGAAGCCTCGCCCGAATCGACGGCGTATTTCCGGCAGCGGACCGGCAGCGGCAAATCCCCAAAGGCGCAACTGGTGGTATTTGCCAACGCGTCGCACGCCACCTACCGCGAAGTACCGGATGCTTATTTTAAAACGGTACGGGCCTTCCTGCGGGCGTTTTAAGCAACGTGCTGGCAGGCCATACAATCAGAACGGGTCTGCCGGGTAGTAGGTAGGCACGATTACCCGTCTTTATCAACTCATTGACTACCAGTAGCGGTAGCTTACCATCCACCCGTTTCCTATGCCAGAAATCTACCCCGTTGATATACTGATTGTTGGCTCCGGTCCGGCCGGTATGTCAACCGCCCTGCATCTGATTCAGCAGCCGGACTGGACTGGTCGGATTATCGTATTCGACAAGGCCGTTCATCCCCGCAAAAAACTGTGCGGGGGCGGAGTTACCCAGTTTGGTGTCGACATGCTCGCGCAACTTGGGCTGGCGTTCGAGGCTGAGCACGTGCTGATCGATGAGTTGCGTATTGTTTTCGAGAAACGTGTTTTCTCCCTGTCGGAACCAGCCGTGCTGCGCATCACCCGGCGCGACGAATTTGATCACTGGCTCGTCAGACAGGGGCAGCAGCGCGGCCTTGATATTCGTCAGGGAGAGGGCGTCGTAAGCATAACGTCCCAGCCCGACCACATTCGGGTTGACACTACCGAACGAACCTACGCGGCTCAGGTTGTTGTGGCGGCCGACGGGGCGCTGAGCACCGTAAAGCGGCAGTTGAACTGGGGGGGAGTCACCCGAACGGCCCGGTTGCTGGAGGTACTTACCCCTGAAACAGCCACGCCCTCCTCTGCCTTCGCCGACCGGGTAGCCACTTTCGATTTTACGCCGATGATGCGGGGGCTACAGGGTTACTACTGGGATTTCCCCAGTTTTGTAGCGGGTAAACCGTACATGAACCGGGGTATTTTTGATGGGCGCGTCCGGCCCGACAAGTTGCGGGTGGCCTTAAAAACGACCTTCGCCGAACAACTCCTGGACCGGCAGCATGAGCTGGCCGACTACGAACTGGAGAGCCACCCCATTCCGTGGCTCGGTGCGGATACTGAACTCGCCCGCCCCCGTGTGCTGCTGGTGGGCGACGCGGCCGGGGCCGAACCCCTTTTCGGCGAAGGCATTGCGTTTGCCCTGGCCTACGGTGAGGTGGCCGCGCTCGAAATTGTGGATGCATTTACCCGCCACTCGTTTGCCTTTACGCACTACCGCGAGCGGGTGCGGCATCACCGGCTGCTTCGTCAATTACCCATCCGAGCCAGAGTAGCGCGTTTATTACACTATCTCCCCCGTTATCCGTGGCTCGCCCGCTTTCTGTGGCGGCTAACGCCGTTGCTGTTCCGAAGCCTGGCCCGGTATCGACCGGGTTACATTCCCATGCAGCAACCCCGTCTGCATCGCCACAAGCCTGCCCGGGATTCCGGTTGATTTATTCGACAGAGGAGCACAGACCATCCGATCATACAGCACCCGGACACCCATACAACCAATTGACTAAGAAGAGTTTAGATGATAAACGACGAACCTGTTTCTTCATTGGATTAAAAAGGTAGATTGTATCCGTTTCCTCTATCTCACCACATTCTTCTCTCTTTTTATGCCAAAAGTCGTTATCCTCGGCGGGGGCGTAGCCGGTTTAAGTGCCGCCCACGAATTAATCGAACGGGGTTTTTCCGTTGATGTGTACGAGAAAAAGCCCATCTACCTCGGCGGTAAAGCCCGCTCCGTAAATGTTCCCGGTTCCGATCAAACGGGGGCCAACCCGGCTACCGATGCCCGGTCGCTGCCCGGCGAACACGGCTTCCGGTTTTTCCCGGGTTTCTACCGCCACATCACCGACACCATGCGACGTATTCCGTACACGAATGAGGCCGGGGAGAAAAACCGGCACGGTGTGTATGACAACCTGGTGGAAGTGAAGCGGGTGGGTATTCTGCGGTATGGCAAAGCGCCCATCAGCACCATCGTCAATTTTCCGCAGTCGCTGGCCGATCTGGAATCGGCCCTTACCCTGTTGCACCAGAACGACACCGGTCTGCGGCACGGCGAAGCCCGTTTTTTTGCCACCCGCGTGTGGCAGCTCATGACGTCCTGCCAGCAACGGCGCGATCTGGATTATGAAAAGATTGGCTGGTGGGAGTTTATGGAAGCCGATACCCATTCTCAGGCTTACCGCAGTCTGCTCGTTGAGGGACTGACCCGGTCCTTAGTGGCGGCCAATGCCGAATTTGCCAGTACCAAAACCGGTGGCGATATTTTTCTTCAGCTGCTGTTTAACGTAGCCAATCCCGGCGTTCATACCGACCGGGTATTGAACGGCCCCACCAACGAAGTATGGCTGTATCCCTGGGAAAAGTACCTGACCGAAAAAGGCGTAAAATTCTATAAAGGGGCACTGGTGAAAAAATTAGAGTACAAAAACGGAAAAATCACCGGAGTTAAGATCAGGGACTGGCGGAGGGCACAGGCGGCATTAACGAACGACTCGTCGGCTGATCCTGATTCGTTCGCCTATGAGCCGCCGGCCGTCGGCGATTATTACCTGCTGGCTACCCCGATTGAAGTTACCTCGGTTGTGCTGCCTGATAATGCCAGGAAGGCACTGACCAGTTTGAAGTTCCTGGATGTGTTAGCCAACGACGTGGCCTGGATGAACGGCATCCAGTTTTACCTCAACGAAGAGGTCGACGTAGTGCAGGGCCACTGTTTATACGTGGATACGGAATGGGCACTGACCTCGATTTCGCAAATCCAGTTCTGGCCCGAATTTGAACCATCGCTTGCGCAACGGGGCGATGGCCGGGTAAAGTGCATTTTCTCGGTCGATATTTCGGACTGGAGTAAACCCTTCCCCGGCCCCTCAGCCAATACGCCCTTTCCGGCCCCGCCCGGCACAACTATGTCGGCCCTGTCGCTGACGGGTAATCAATGCACGACCTTCGATCAGATTGCGCACCGGGTCTGGGAACAGTTAAAAAAGAGCCTGAACGTAGACCCGGCGAATCCGGTCCTGCGCGACGACATGCTACAGGGGTCCTACACCGACGGCACCAACGTGTACCACGGCTATTATTTGGACCACTCCCTCAATGAGCAGGCCCCGCCTGCGGCTGTCGATCCGGCGTATACGAAAGTAGGCTCTACCGTAGCCGAACCGAAACTGGTTAATCATGAACCGCTGCTGGTCAATACGGTCAACAGCTGGGCCCTGCGTCCCGAAGCGTACGTAGGCATTCCCAATCTGTTGCTGGCCTCCGACTATGTCCGCACCAATACCGACCTGGCCACCATGGAAGGAGCCAACGAAGCAGCCCGTCGGGCGGTGAACTGTATTCTGGATGCCTCCGGCGTAGATGCCCCCGAATGTAAAATCTGGAAATTACACGAACCAAACCTATTTTTACCCCTTAAATGGTACGATGCCAATCGCTACAAACGGGGGTTACCCTACTCCATAAATCCGCCGTTCTGGCTGAAAGCGATCATGGTCGTTTGGGGATTACTATACGCTATCGGCCTGTTTTTCGAGGTCATTATCTCGCGGTTTAAAGACAAAATCTAAGCGATTGCTATGCTCCAACAGATACCGGCTTACTTTTTCCCCAACCAGTTTTCGGGCACGGATGATGACTACCGCCGTGCCCGTATCATTGTCAATTCGGTGCTGCTCACCGGCCTGTTCTCCTTAAACTACGTTGCCCTGAGCTGGTGGGCCGATTTCTGGCCGGGTGTGTACAATCTGCTGGCTACGTTTGTGCTGTTCGTGGTCCTGTTACTGATATTTAAATCGGGGCTGATTAACTACCAGGCAACGGGCTATATCTTTAATTTTCTGGTTGCCCAGGCGGTATTCATCTGCGGCTACTACCAGGGCGGCTTTTCGTCGGAGCAGTTGGCCTGGACCGCCGTGCAGCCCCTGCTGGCTACGTTTCTGCTTGGCCGAACGGGGGGGCTGGTTTCACTGGTCTTCTCAACGGTGCTGCTCCTCATTGTGTGGTATCTCGATTACAGCGGCATTCCGGTACCCCACCTGCTGGCGGATAAATACCGGCTGCTGTTCCGGCTGAACGTCATTTTCGGGCTGATGCTGATCGTGGTGGTAATTGCCCTGGTTTTTTACGACACAAATACCCGCGCCCTGACCACGATTGAAGAGAAAAATAACCTGTTGCTCCGGCGTTCGGAAGAGCTTCAGCAAACGCTGAACAACCTGCATGCCACGCAGAACCAACTGGTTCAGAAAGAGAAAATGGCCTCACTGGGTGAACTTACCGCAGGGATCGCCCACGAAATTCAGAACCCACTCAACTTCGTTAATAATTTCGCCGACATCAGTACGGAAATAGTCGATGAACTGGACGAGGAGCAACAGAAAACCGTCCGTGACCCGGTACTTGAGGCTGACCTGCTGCATGATCTGAAGCAGAATCTACAAAAAATCACCCATCATGGCAACCGGGCCAGCAGCATTGTCCGGGGTATGCTCGAACACTCCCGCACCAGCACCGGTGAGCAGGAACTCGCTGATCTGAATGTCCTTGCCGATGAGTTCCTGCGGCTTAGTTACCACGGCATGCGGGCCAAAGACACTAATTTCAACGCTAAATTGGTCACTGATTTCGACCCTGACCTGGGTATGGTGCGGGTAGCCGGACAGGACATCGGCCGGGTGTTGCTGAACCTGTTTAATAACGGATTTTACGCCGTCCGGCAGAAACAGCAGCATGCCCCGGCCACGTACCAGCCTACGGTTACAATCAGCACCTGCCGAACGAAAAATGCCGTGCAGATTCGGGTAGCCGACAATGGTGATGGCATTCCGCATCATTTACTGGAGAAAATCTACCAGCCCTTTTTTACCACCAAACCCACCGGCGAAGGTACCGGCCTGGGGTTGTCGCTCTCCTACGAAATCATCACCAAAGGGCATGGCGGCACCCTGACCGTGACCACGCGGGAAGGGGAGTTTACCGAGTTTCTGATTGTTTTGCCAACCGCCTGAACACAAAAAAGGCCGACCCGATGGGGCCGACCTGGTGCTCACTTATCCTCGTAGCTCAGCCCGTACTGCGCCAGCACATCGGGCGGCACGCCTTCCCAGTTGTTGGGCACGTTACCCACGTAGCCCAGATCCGCAATGCCTATCTTGCTGGTGTAGAAACCGGTGGTTACCAGATTCCGCAGCATACTGAAAAACGATACGCCCTGCGTCATGTCGGGCGTCGCCTTGCCGGGGTAAGCAATCTGATCGACGATCTCAAGCTGCTGCGCTTTGGTACAGGTGGCAAACGGCTTCCCGTAGCGGCTAACGCATTTGTTATCCAGCCAGCGCAAACCACCCCGCATGGGCGTCTGCTGACGGGGCTGGTCTTTCATGATAAACTCAATGAAAGCTGGTACCCCCGCCTGTGAAGCACTCCCCGACTTGGCATCGGCCGGAATGATGATGTCGCTCAGCACGGTAACCGTTTTCAGTTCAGCGGGCGTAAAGAAGGTCTCGGCATGAAGTTTGGCATCGCGCTCGGCTTCAAATTTTTGTCGCCCGCCGGGTATTTTCAGGGCGGGTTTGGGCTCAGGGGCCAGTCGTTCCGGCACAGCCGCTTCGACCGGGCCAACGGCCAGGCCAAACGAACTTAACGTGAGTGCTTTGAGGGTGTCTCTGCGTTTCATACTATCAATGAATGATTGAATGACTGAAGGAGTGATTGATTTATCCGATGTTTCGACGTTTGACCTGATCGATCAAGTACTCCGAGGTACGCATGGAAGAAGCCAGAATCGTCCAGGTGACGTTCTTGTCCCCCTGGGAAACGAACGGAGCGGCATCGACCACGAACAGGTTCTTCACATCATGCGCCTGCTGATAGGCGTTCAAGGCCGACTTCGCGGGGTCGTTGCCCATGCGCACCGTGCCCACCTCGTGGATGATCTTGCCGGGAGCAGCCAAACCATAGTCCTGATCGGCACCCGGCTTCTCCCCCAGGGCAATACCGCCCATAGCATGAATGATTTCCTCGAAGGTATCCTGCATGTGTTTGGCCTGCCGGAACTCGGCATCGGCCCATTTGTAGTTGAACCGCAAGGTGGGAATGCCATACTTGTCGACTGTGTTGGGGTCGATCTCGCAGTAGTTACTGGCCAGCGGCACCGGCTCCCCCCGCCCCGACATGCTCACGTACGCCCCGTAGAACCTCCGCACGTCGTCTTTCAGGCCCGCCCCGTAGCCACCAGCCGCTTTGAACTGACCGTCCCGCCCGGGGATCTTACCGTTCAGGCTCTCGATGCCACCCCCAAAGCCATAGCCGGGCATACCCATGCCCCCGCCGTACTCGATGTGGTAGCCCCGGGGGAAGTCCAGTTTGCGGCTGTCGAGCCACCAGGGGGTGTAGACGTGCATACCGCCCACCCCGTCTTCGTTGTAACGCTTGCGGTCCATCAGCGCCGGCACAAAGGCCGAGCGCGAGGCCCCGGTGGAATCGTTGAGGTACTTGCCGATCACCCCGCTGGTGTTGGCCAGGCCATTGGGGAAACGGGCGGACTTGGAGTTGAGCAGCAGCCGGGCCGATTCGCAGGCACTGGCCCCCAGGATGACGGTTTTTGCCTGAACGCTGATTTCCTGCATGGTAGCCGTATCGACATAGGAAACGCCCGTAGCCAGGCCGGTTTTAGCATCGGTGAGCACTTCACGCACCATGGCCCCGTTGATGAGCGTGACATTACCGGTCTTCAGGGCGGGGATGACCAGCACCGACGACGAGGAGAAATCGGCGTAGGCCGAGCAGCCCCGGCTGCACTGGCTGCAGTAAAAGCATTGGCCGCGTTCGTTGTTGATGGCTTTGGTGAGGATGGCCAGTCGCGAGGGAATGACCGGCACCCCGATGCTTTTGCCCGCCTTTTTGAGCATCAGCTCATGCAGGCGGGGCTTGGGTGGGGGCAGGAAGTTCCCGTCGGGTTCGTTGGGGAAGTTCTCCACGGAGCCAAAGACGCCGATGAGTTTGTCGACGCGGTCGTAGAAGGGTTTGATGTCCTGGTAGCCGATGGGCCAGTCGTCGCCCACGCCGGTGAGCGAGCCGCGCCGGAAATCATCAGGACCAAAGCGGAGCGAGATGCGTCCCCAGTGGTTGGTGCGTCCGCCGAGCATGCGGGAGCGGAACCAGTGGAACTCGGTGCCGGGTTTGGCCGAGTAGGGTTCGCCTTCAATATCCCAGCCCCCCCAGGCGGCATCGAAGTCGCCGAAAGCGCGGGTGGTAGAGGCCCCCCGCCGGGGGGATTCGTAAGGCCACTTGAGCTGATTGATGTACTTAGGGTCGGCGGGGTCGAAGTAGCCGCCTGCTTCGAGGAGGAGGACTTTGGCCCCGGCTTTGGAAAGCATATAGGCCGCCATCCCCCCGCCGGCACCCGAACCAACAATGACAGCGTCGTAAAGTACCGGGGCTTTTTTAATCTGAAAAATATCCATGCAGCAATGCGTTGAAAGAATAGTCGGGACTGGTTATAATGTGTTGCGAAAGATAAGCAACTAACCTGTCTGTAAAGCAACGAGATCGCATCAATTACTGATACAACTACAGTAGCCGCTATCCATCAGGCCATGCACTTTCTTTTACGTGTATCTTTGCGGCTATGGTGCACATTGGAACGGATATTCAGGCGGCAAAACAATTTTTGGAAGCAGGTGAGGTAGTTGGTATTCCCACCGAAACCGTGTACGGACTGGCAGGCAATGCCCTGAATCCGGATGCCGTACTGGACATTTTTCGGGTGAAGAACCGCCCGGCCTTCGACCCGCTCATTGTGCATACCGATTCGCTGGATAAGCTCAGCCAATATGTTCGGGCCGTACCCGAAACCACCCGAAAGCTGGCCGAAACATTCTGGCCCGGTCCGCTGACCCTGCTCTTACCCAAACGTGACCTTATCCCTGACCTGGTTACGTCGGGCTTAGACACGGTTGCCGTTCGCATTCCCAACCACCCGCTGACATTGGCCCTGCTGCGTTTACTCGACTTTCCGCTGGCCGCACCAAGTGCAAACCCCTTTGGTTACATCAGTCCTACCACCGCACAACACGTAGCCGACCAACTGGGCGACCAGATTCCGTACGTGCTGGACGGCGGCCCCTGTGGCATCGGCATCGAATCAACGATTGTTGGTTTTCCTGACGGCGAACTGCCAACGGTTTACCGGCTGGGAGGTATGGCTTTGGAGCATATTGAGGCCATTATTGGACCAGTAGCCCTGCGCAGTCATTCGACGTCCAATCCGCAGGCACCCGGTATGCTGAGTAGCCACTATGCACCCCGCAAGCCGCTCCGTTTGCTCAAGTCCGGGGAAAGCATACCACTGATTCCCCACGAGCAGGCGGGTGCGCTGGCGTTTCGGGAGCCATTCGGTGGCGTTATCGAAGCGCATCAGCGAGTGCTATCGCCCACCGGTGACCTGAACGAAGCGGCCAAAAATCTCTTTGCCCACCTGCGGGCACTGGACGCGCTGGCTGTTGACGTGCTGTACGCCGAGCCACTGCCCAACCGGGGGCTCGGCCGGGCTATCAACGACCGGCTGAAGCGGGCGAGCGTTCGGTGAGACAAACAGTGTTATATTTTTTTAACACCTCCTTAATCAACCCTTTGCTTAAAACCGGCATCTTCCGGTGAACAACAAATGATCTGAACCGTTCGCCACGGCAAACGCCGACTTTGTACAATGCCGGTGGGAAACGCCAACCGGTGTCCTTATTTTGCTACCTGTTTACAAATTGAACCCTGATGAAATTCTGGCTACTCCTCTTTTCTCTGCTTTCTGCCCATGCTGTACTGGCCCAAACCGGCGTTCGGGGTACCATCCGCAACGCCAAAGGGGAGAGGCTCCCCTACGCAGCAGTCGTGGCAAAGGGCACCCAAACCGGTACGATGGCCAACGCCGAAGGCCGGTACGAACTGCCCCTCAAGCCAGGTCAGTATGAGTTAGTCTACCAGTTTCTGGGTTTTAAAACGCAGGTTAAATCCGTCGAGGTAGGCAGCAGCGCGGTCGAGGTGGATATGACACTGACGGAGCAGTCCTTCAATTTGCAGGAAGTAAACGTGGGAAAAGGCAAGGAAGACCCGGCCTACAGCATCATGCGCCGGGCCATTGCCAAGGCGCGGTTCCATCAGTTGCAGGTCAACAGCTACACGGCCCGTTATTACACTAAATCGACGTTTACGGTGCTCGATCTGCCCCTGGAATTTCTTTACCGCGATCAGTTAAAAAAAGCGGAGAAAGAAGTAAACTTCAAAAAAGGGGTGCCCATCCTGAACGAAACCGTTTCGGAAGTTCAGTTTAAACAGCCCGGTACTATTCGGACGCGGGTACTGGCCAACCGGAACTCGCAGACGGATTTTGTCTCGCCCAACCAGTTTTACGGCGTCAGTTTTTACCGGCCCGAAGTCGTAGGGGCCGTTTCGCCCCTCTCGCCCAAAGCGTTTGCCTACTACAAATTCAGTTACGAGGGTACGTTTCGGGAGCAGAGCACGGCCGGCGTTCCGGTCGACATCAGTAAAATCAACGTCATCCCCCGATCCTACGGAACCGGCGTGTTTAAGGGCACGATCTACATCATCGAAGATACCTGGGCCATTCACAGTTTGCAGTTGGAGTCGATCAGTCAGCAGGGTTTTACCGTAAAGGCGCGTCAGGTGTACAGTCCCGTGCAGGGCGTCTGGATGCCCCTTAACCAGCGTTACAACGTAGACGGCTCGTACCTCGGCGTGAAGTTTACGGGGCAGTTTGTCAGTAATGTGAGTTTTAAAGAATTCGCCATCAACCCGGCATTTGTGGAGGATGTGAAAGTGATCGACGACAAGATCGAGAAACCCGCCACGACCTTGACCCGAACCGACCTGAAAACCAAAAAGATGGACGAACTCGTAGGCAGCCAGAAAGAACTATCGGCGAAAAACCTGAAAAAGCTCATTAAGGAATACGAAAAGCAGGAATACAAGGCCCGGAAAGAGCGAAACGAAGACGTGGCCGTTACCCGCAACGATTCGCTGGTGGTCGATTCATTAGCCAGCAAACGCAGCAACGCCTTCTGGGACTCGCTCCGCACGGTGCCACTCACCAGCGCCGAAGCCAACAGCTACGTCCGGCGCGACAGCCTGAAAATCATAAAACAGATCGAAGTCAAAAAGGACTCGACCAAAGCCCGGCGCGATTCGTCGCAGCACCTCGGCATTAGTCAACTCATTTTCGGGAATACGTGGCGGTTCAGTAAAGGCGGGCTGAACACGTTGCAATTCAGCGGGTTACTCACCAACATTGAGTACAACACGGTGGAGGGGTACACCCTGCAAAGCCAGCTCCAGTACAGCCATTTTTTCGACAAAAAGAAGACGACCCAATTCACGCTGACGCCGGTAGGACGCTATGAGTTCGGGCGCAGGCAGTTTGTTGGTTACGGCACGGCGGCTCTTGTTCACAAGGCGAGCAGCGTTGCCGTTTCGGGCGGGCGCTATATCTATCAGTTCAACCCGGACAACCCGATTAGTCCCACGCTCAATACCATCACGACCTTATTCTTTGAGCGTAATTTCATGAAGTTGTACCAGAAGGACTACTTCCTGAATCTGACTGCTGCCGCCAAACCGCTCGATGGTCAACTGAGCCTGTCGGGTAGTCTGGACTACGCGCAACGCTCGCAACTGGACAACTACCGCGACGACCTGAAGCCTTATTTTAACTGGAAACGCTTTAGTTACACGCCTAACCAGCCCTACAATGCAGAAACGGGCAGCCAGACCTCTACGGGAACGGACTTCCCCACACACAAGGCACTGGTGCTGAACCTGACGGCGTCAGGCCGACTCTCGCCCACCCGCTACCGTATCCGTAATGGTAATCGGATTCCGCTGCGGAACAACAGCCCGGAGCTTACGGTCAATTACCGGAAGGGTATGGCCGACGTGGACTATGATTTTGCTCAGGCGACCATCCGTCACACCATTGAAACGGGTATCTACAGTTCGCTCAGTTATCAGGCGTCGGTGGGTGGTTTCATGAACAATAAGACGGTTTATTTCCCTGACTTTAAGCACTTTCAGGGCAATGAGTTTTTCCTGCAACAGGGCGACCCGGTGGCCTCTTACCGGCTGCTTCCTTATTATGAGTACAGTACCCGGCAACGCTTTTTTGAAGGTCACGCGCTGGTTGAGTTCCGCAAGTTTGCCCTCACCCGCATTGCCGTACTGCGCCTGATTGGTCTGAAAGAGAACGTGTTCGTGCATTACCTGGCTACCCCGGCGTCGCGTAACTACACCGAACTGGGCTACGGTCTGGACGGGTTAATCCCCAGCGTTTTTCCCTTCTTTCGGGTCGAGGTTATCTCCCAGTTTCAGGATGGCCGTTACCAGGGCCTGGGTTTCCGCATCGGCACCACATATAAGTTTGGGAGGAGGTAACAAACGTAGCCCAGTGGTGCGGCATTCCGACGCCTACGTCTGGTTGTCGATTATCTACTAAGCTACCGGCTACAACCAGACGTAGGCGTCGGAATGCCGCACCACTGGGCTACGTACCTTACCATCATGAAAACCCACTACCAGCGATACCTGCCTCATATTTTACCACCGGGTGAAACAATCTTTATCACCTTCCGGCTGCACGGATCGTTGCCCCAGGCGGTGGTTGAACGACTGATTGATGAAAGGAGAGCGGTCGATAAACAACTCATGCAGGTTGACCCGGCTGCTCGCGAGAAAGCCCGTGCAGACAATCACAAACGGCAGTTCGCCCGGTTCGATAACTGCCTTGATACATGCGAAACTGGCCATCACTGGTTACAGGAACCAGCCGTAGCCAGACTGGTAGCTGATGCAATTAAACAGCCCAATGGCCGCAATTTTACCCTGCACGCTTATTGTATTATGTCGAATCACGTTCACCTGCTCCTGACTATCGAGACTGAAACGAAAGCGTTTGCTACGGTAATGCAGTCGCTAAAAGGATTTACGGCACGCAAAGCCAATGAACTTTTGAATCGAACCGGCCAGTCCTTTTGGCAACCCGTAAGTTATGACCATGTTGTGCGGAGCAATCAGGAGTTCGACAGGATCGTAGCGTACATCCTGAATAATCCGGTTAAGGCTGGGCTGATTGAAAACTGGGCGGATTGGCCGTACAGTTATGTAGTAGAATGAGATGTAGCCCAGACGTAGGCGTCTGGTTGTAGCCGGTAGCTTAGTAAATAATCGACAACCAGACGTAGGCGTCCGAATGCCGCACCACTGGGCTACACGAACCGAACTACTCATGACTTTTTATATCGTCGATGTTTTTGCCGAGACCCGCTACGCCGGTAATCAGCTTTGTGTCTTTACCGACGCGGGTGGGTTGACCGACGGTCAGATGCTGCAACTGGCGCGGGAGATTAACTTTCCGGAAACAACATTTATAACAGGCGGCTCCGTCGAAACGGGGTTTGACGTCCGAATTTTTACGCCCGAATACGAAGTTCCCTTTGCGGGCCATCCCGCGCTGGGTACGGCGTATGTAATCACCCATCACCTGCTAAAGACAGCCAAAACAGCCATTTCACTAAATCTGGGCGTGGGGCCAATTGGAGTTGAAGCCGTAGATAGCACGTTCTGGTTTACAGCCGCTCAGCCCCATTTCGGTCAGTCGTTCAGCCCGCCGGAGATGGCTGAACTACTTCAGATTCCCGAAGACACCCTTGATGCGGATTACCCCATTGAATGGGTGTCAACAGGGCTGCCCTACGTTATTATTCCCCTGCGATCACTGAATGCTATGCGGTTGATACATCTTGATGCGGCAGCCTGTACGAACTGGCTGCTGCGCCATCAGTTACACAAAACCAATAGCCCCGACCAGTTGACCAGTTCGTTTTATGTCTTTTGCCGCGAACCGTATTCGCCTGCCAATCAGCTTAATGCCCGAATGTTCTGCCTCGAGAACGGTACCATTGTGGAGGACCCCGCTACGGGCAGTGCGGCATCGTGTCTGCTGGCTTACCTGCTTAAAAATCAACCTTCAGGTAGTGCGCCCATTCAGTTGCGGGTGGAACAGGGCTACGAACAAAACCGCCCCTCACTCCTTGAGTTGGACGGAAGCAGGCCGACAGACAGTACCTTAACCCTGCGCATTGGTGGGAAGGTGCAGTATGTTGCACGGGGGGAGTGGGATAGCTGATCAGCATCGGTAACTATTTTTTTGCACCCACTTGACATTCTCAAATCAATTAGTACATTTGTAGTGTATTAGTTACCTATTACACCATAACAATAAAACACATGATCACTATTCGGAATGTGTCGTTCGGCTATAACCGGAACAAGCTCCTGTTCGAGAGCCTGACACTGAATCTGCCGCCCGGCCATATTTACGGCTTGCTAGGACGGAACGGAGCCGGTAAATCCAGTTTGCTGCGCCTGATGGCCGGCTTGTTGTTTCCCGTCAGCGGCAGTGTGCACGTATTGGATCACGAGCCGAAGAAACGGCAACCTGCCTTTTTGCAGGACATTTACTTCCTGCCCGAAGAAATCTACCTGCCCCCTGTTCCGCTTGACCGCTTCATTCGTACGATGGGGCCTTTTTACCCGAATTTCAGTGAGCAGCAGTTTCGGCGGCACCTGACCGAGTTTGACGTACCGACCGATCAGACCCTAACAGCGATGTCGTACGGGCAGAAGAAAAAAGTCCTTATCAGTTTTGGTCTGGCTGCCAATACCAAAACCCTGATTATGGACGAGCCAACCAATGGCCTGGATATTCCTTCAAAAAGCCAGTTTCGGAAGGTCGTATCGTCGGCTTTAGACGAAAACCGGACGGTGCTGATTTCTACGCATCAGGTGCGGGATCTGGATAACCTCATCGACTCTGTGGTCATCCTGGATGAAAGCGAAATTCTATTGCATCACTCGCTGGAAACCATTGCCGAGCGGCTGCGCTTCAGCACCCTGACCAGCGTGGAGCAGGACGAACGAGTGATTTACGCCGAGCCATCGCTGCGGGGGTATACGGTAGTGATGGAGAACCCGGCCCAGGAAGACACAAAGGTCGATCTGGAACGGCTTTTCAATGCTGTAATCAATAGCCGCGAGCGTGTCCGTAAACTTTTCAACGACTAACCACCATGAATCAGACCTTTTCGTTTCCCCGGTTCGCGCAGTTGAACCGCTGGTTTTGGGCCACCAATGGCCGGACGTACTCATTGGGTTTACTGGCTTTGTTTATTTTCACAACCCTCCTCTTAGGGCGGGTGTTGCTGATTAATGGCTACGACCAAGGCACTGTCCGAAACAACGTTCCGTACTTCATTATTCTGTCGTTTATAACAGTCAGTCTGCTAAGCATTCACCTTGTCAGTATCCTGCATGATCAAAATTCCGCCTTGCTCTACCTGATGCTGCCTGCTTCGCGGACGGAGAAGTTTATGGTAGCGGTGCTGTATTTCGTCGTGTTTATTGCGGGGTATAGCCTGTTCTATATGGCTCTCGAAGCGCTGTTTCTTCAGATTGCGAATAGTCGGCTCCCAGCAACTGGCAACCATTACTACTCCGAAATACTGCATAAGCCCGGCGAGCGGGTAAAAGACATCGCTTCGATGAGTTATGCCCTTTTACTGGTAGCCGTGCTTGGGCTATTGAGTTCGCTGTTTTTCCGACAGAGTGTATTTGTCAAGAATACCGTATTGTTATTCTGCTTGTTCGTTGGGCCATCGCTCGTGTACAATTACGTCGTGAGTGCCTATTTCCCTGGTCTGGAAGCGCATGTCAGCAGTTTTTTCCTGATGGGCGATCTCTATGTATCCCCTAAAGGTCAGTATTCAGGAGCCACCAGACTTCCCGCACCCGACTTTATCAAGTACATCTTTCCCTGGCTTCTATTGGGTGCGTTGTGGCTTACGGCCCGCATCCGTTTCAACGAAATCGAACGCTGATCATGGATTTTAAAGATAAACAAGCCATCTATCTGCAAATCGCGGAGTACGTCAGCGAGCAGATTCTACTGGGCAAATGGCCACCGGGCGAACGGATTCCATCGGTGCGCGACCTCGGTGTTGAACTGGAAGTGAACCCCAATACGGTGGTGCGGACGTATGAGTATCTGCAACAGAAAGAGGTGATTTATAACAAGCGCGGTCTCGGTTATTTTGCCGCCGACGATGCCGTTGAACGCGTTCGGGTCTTACGCCGGGAGCAGTTTCTGGAAACGGCTTTGCCCGATTTCTTCCGCAACCTGTACCTGCTCAATATTGGGCTGGATGAGATAGAACAGCGTTATCAGACCTTTCTGCAACAGGAATACCCGGCCTCCCTTTCCAACTAAAACCGACTTGGTGATGAAAACAAGTATCAAACTACTCATTGGTATTGCCGTTGCCGTCCTGCTCACCATGATTGGAGCAGGCTGGTCATTCCGGCAACAGTACGATCAGCTTGATCATAGCGATCCCTTTGCTCAATTCACTAAACAGGCGCTGCCCGCATTCCGGGTGCTGAAACTGGTAGGGGATCAGGGCGAACGCTTTTTGGTACAACCGGGCGTCTCCCCCATCCTGCGCATCCAGCCTGAACATCAGGCCGAAGTATCCTATCGAACCATTGGCGATACGTTGCTCGTCCGGTATAAACTCAGCTATCCCGACACCGAATACGATGAACTACACGCAGGTGATGCCCACGGAATCAGGCCTGCTGTGGTTGTTACGACGCCAATGCTACAGGCGGTTCTGGTTGAGCGGGCTACCTGTAAAGTAGCCAACTGGAACGTAGCGAATCTGACGCTCACTCAGCTTGGCCCAAAAGGTGCTTTTGCACTGGCCGATAACCGAATCAACTCTCTACAGGCCAGTCTGATGAGCAGCGGGTTGTTGAGCGCCGAAGACAAAAATACAGTCGCTCAGGCTACCATAACGCTTAAAGACAAGGCCAGTTTCCTGGTCGGTCAAACAGCCTTTACAGCGCTTACCCTACACGCCGACAGCGCGGCTACACTGCTGTTACCGGGCGCTTTGCTGGCAAAGATTAAATAAAGCAACCTTTCTGCACAGTTTCCTTCCCTGAGCAGGCGACTACGCGTCCCGAACTTAAGTCGCCTGCTCAGGGAAGGAAACTGTTTTTCCCACCATTTCGTTATTTAGCGAAATGCAAAAAACTACGCTAAATCATGCGCGACGTATTTAAAGCCTTAGCCAGTGATGTACGACTTAACATCTTAGCGTGGCTTAAGGAACCGGAAACGCATTTCCCGGCTTCTGACACATCTGAAAGTACTAATGCGGGCGTTTGTGTCGGGTACATTCAACGGAAGGCCGGTTTGTCGGCCTCAACAGCGTCTACCCATCTGGCCATTCTACAGCGGGCCGGTTTAGTAGAAGCTACCCGAATCGGGCAGTGGACCTATTACAAAAGAAACGAAGCCAACATTCTGGCATTGGCTCAACAGATACAATCATCGCTGTAACTGCCTTTCGGGATGCAGCGAACTACCCAATTAAGCAACAACGTATGATTCCCTTTTCAATTCTCGACCTCGCCCCTATTGCGGCTGGCAGCACAGCCGCACAGGCCCTTGCCAACTCGCTCGATCTGGCTCAACATGCCGAAAAGTTGGGTTATAACCGGTATTGGCTGGCCGAACACCATAATATGACTGGCATTGCCAGTGCCGCTACCTCGGTCGTTATTGGCCATATAGCGGGCGGCACCAAAACGATTCGGGTGGGCTCGGGCGGTATTATGCTGCCTAATCACTCCCCGCTGGTGATTGCCGAGCAGTTTGGTACCCTGGAAACGCTCTATCCCGGCCGGATCGACCTCGGCGTTGGCCGTGCCCCGGGCTCCGATCAGGTTACGGCCCGTGCCCTCCGCCGGGACATGACCAATGCCGATACCTTCCCGCAGGATGTGCTGGAATTACAGCATTATTTTAAACCAGCCGAACCGGGACAGTCGGTGAAAGCCATGCCGGGAGCCGGTCTAAACGTGCCCGTCTGGATTCTGGGCTCCAGTTTATTTGGCGCGCAGCTGGCGGCTATGCTGGGTCTGCCGTTTGCGTTTGCCTCGCACTTTGCGCCCGATAACCTGATGAACGCGCTACAGATTTACCGCAGTCGGTTTACGCCATCGGAAACGTTAGAGAAGCCCTACGTGATGGTAGCGGTCAATGTCTTCGCGGCCGACACTGACCGGGAAGCGCAGCGGTTGTTTACCTCCGTGCAGCAGCAGTTTATCAACATCCGGCGCGGTGTATCCAGTCAGTTGGCACCACCGGTAGATGATATTGATGCCTTGTGTCATCCAGCCGAAAAAACGGGTGTCGACCATGCTCTGCGTTATTCAATCGTTGGTTCACCCGACACGGTACAGCGCGGCTTAACCCGTTTTATCGCCCAGACCCAGGCCGATGAGCTTATCACCACCGGTATGATGTACGACCATCAGGCCCGGTTACACTCGCTCGAACTGACGGCGCAGGTACGGGAACGGCTGGCGGCAGAAATACTCACGTCTGACAGTAACCGTTTGCGGGAATTGGAATCGCAGGAGGTGTAATCAGTAAATGTTTTTATCATGACACCGACTTGGTGGCCGGTGTCATGATAAAAACTCGGTCTTTACAACCTATGGAGTCAGAATCGTGGTTTTCTCTCCGGCAGTTTTAACGTTTTGTTTGGAAAAATAGACGGGGAAGTATTCGTTCCTGCCCCAGAGTTCAAATAAATCGCGGTAGTGCGGACTGTCGGGATTGCCCGACTGACCGGGGTTATTGATGCCCAGCGTTTTGTCCCAGTTTTCGGTATCGACTAAAATCCGAAACGAAGCGCCGTGCGTCTGGTTCAGGTCATTACCCGTTGCGTTAACCGTTTCGCCGTATCCACCACGCGGCAGCGGACCGAGGTTAATTTTGGTACGCTGCTCATCGCTCACCAACTCACTCAGCGGGTGCGTCAGGGTGATGTGCTTGTTGGCCCGCTGCCCGTAGTTCCAGTTGGTGGGATCATCGCCAAGGCGGGCGCTTAGTTCCTGCACCGCTTTGGTAAGGCAACTTAATAACAGATTATCGCGGGTTTCGAGCGGATCAGCATTGTTGCCGACCGGCGCGGGCGTTACCAGCCAGTCGATCACCCGCTTACTGGGCAGGCTTTTCAGATACCGGCGGGCATTGGGCGGTACGCTCTGCTCATAAACGGCCTGCTTCAACTGCCCCTCCCAGGCCACATAAATGGAAGCAGCCACCGATTCAGGGCTTAACTGGTAGTCCCAGCGCCGGAGATAACTCAGGGCCTGCTCCGTCTTTGTATCCGGCGATGACAGGTTCGCCAGCAGCGGAACCAGCGTCCGGGCGGGGATAGACAGGTAATCGGCCTGTAGCTTCATCAGATCGACCAGGGTTTTGCGTTGCCCATTGGCCAGTACCTCCTCAATCCGGTGCGCCCGCACGGGGCTTGCCCAGGTCCAGCCGATTGCATCCCGGTGCGGAAAGTCAGGGGGCGTTAAGTTATTATTGGCGGTAGCGACGTAGCCCTCGGCGGGGTTTAGCTTATTCGGGAGTTGTTTGATCGGCAAATAGCCCGCCCACTCGAACCGGCCGTCGCCCGGCACCGGCACTAACCCCGTCCAGTTTCGGCGAATGGGCGAGATGCCAACGGCCTGCCAGCCAATTACTCCCTTTCTATCCCCCCAGATCATGTTCTCTCCCGGAATACGGCTAAAAGTGCAGGCTTCGCGAAACTCAGCCCAGTTTTTGGCCTGATTCATGCGCAGACTGGCCAGATAGGGCGCGCAACCGGGTTCGAGCCAGCCCGCCCGCACGGCGTAGGCTTTATGATTCGCCTTATCCTCAAACACAACCGGGCCATGACGGGTATATTTTAGCTCCGCTTTTACGGCTGATGGCCCGTTAACCGGAATCGTTTCCGTTAGCGTCTTCATCGGCACCCAGTTCCCCTTGTACTTGTACAGATTCGGGTTTTTCGGGTTGGTTTCGTAGACATACAAATCTTCGTTATCCGTCTCAAAAATAGTCAGCCCCCAGGCGCCATAGTCGTTATGACCAATGGAAACACCCGGCAAGGTTGGTTCACCGGCTCCAATCACATTCCAGCCCGGCGCGTTCAGATGCACCCAGTACCGCAGCGATGGCGTCGATTGGGCGCGGTGCGGATCATTGGCCAGCATGGGATAACCACTGGCCGATTTTGTGCCGTTGATGACCCAGTTGTTGGAGCCAACGTATTGTTTTTCCGTATCCAACCAAACGGCGGCTTCTTCCTCATCGGCTGCCCCCGGCCGTTTATCGTTTTTTGAAAACTTCAGCGGCAGTCGAAAAGCCTCATAAGTCTCCAGAATGGACTGAAACAGTTCATCGCCATTCACATGCAGGGTCAGATCGGGTTCCGTTGGCTTTGTACTGGGATGAAACCACGAGAGGTCGCGCAGTTTTTGAGCGCCGATAAGCTGCACCAACCTCCCATTATTGAGTTCATCCCGGACGTTCCCCAGTAACCCCTGGTGCCGGCTGATAACCACTTCGGGCGTCCAGAAGCCGGGTTTTGTATTGAGCGTTTTGAACTCAAACGGCAGGGTTTCGGGTGTTTTGAGTGCCTGGCGAATGTAGGCGTTGATCCCATCGACAAACGCCCGAACGATAAGTGCCCCATGCGGGTGGTAGTGGTTTAACTCCTGATCGAGGCTGGCGGGCGACCGAAACCGGAACAGCCGGGTGCCGATATCGCGCTTTATCTCCTTCGGCCCAAGCAGTTCGGCTACGGTTCCGGTGGCCTGCCGACGCCAGATTTCGAGTTGAAACAAGCGGTCCTGAGCCGCAGAATAGCCCTGCGCGAAAAACAAATCGTGCTCATTCTGTGCGTAGATGTGGTTGATGCCCCAGCGATCCCGAACGATTTCGACGGGCTTTTGCAGGCCGGTAGCGGACAGAGTTTCGGCAGACTGGGAGAAGCAGGACTGAGTGATAAGCAGCAAAAGGAGTAATCGCATGATTCGGGTTGTGAGTACATGCCGAACATACGAAGTTATTCCATGCAAATTCCCTGAGCCGACGACTTAAGTCGTCGGCTCAGGGAATTTGCATGGCGTCCATCGACTTATTTCTCAATCGTCATCGGCATCCTTCGCCATTAACTTCACAAAGGCACCGCGCCGGGGAGCGGGCATTACCGAATGCTCACCTTTGACGGTTTTCCAGATGACTTCGTTGAATAGCTTATCGTCGATCTTGTCGGCATAACGCAGGTCGAATTTCTCCGACATACGGGCGGGTGCGGTCCAGGCGGTGTTTTTAGCCTCCAGATCCACACCCGGCGAACGAACGGTGTAAGGCGTCAGGTCGGGCGTGTTGGTGAAGCAGGCAAACATGGGCGTGGCAGCCGCGTCGTACTGACTCATCGGCGGCATTCCCAGAATCAGCTCAATGGTGCGGAGCATACCCGAAGTCGAGTACATGGTGTGCTCTACGTGCTTTCGTTTAGTGTACGGGCTGATGACAAACGCGGGTGAGCGGTGCGCGTCGACGTGATCGGGGCCGTTCTGCGCATCGTCTTCCAGGACAAAAACAACCGATTCATTCCAGATTTTGCTTTTCGAGAGATGCTCCACAAACTGACCAAGTGCCAGGTCATTATCGGCGACACAGGCAGCTGGTGTCAGGGCACCGACCCGCGCTCCGCTGGTATGATCATTTCCTAACCGCACCGAGTTGAATTGCGGCACGGCGTTTTTGGCAATGAGCGAATCCAGTTCTTTCTTCCAAACCGCCACCCGGTTAACATCTTTATAGTTCATGTCGAAATCGCGGTAGCCAGCGGCAAAATGCCCGTCCAGCGCCGAACCTTTCCGTTTGGAGTAAGCCTCAAACTCCCCATAGCTGCGGTAGGTAACCCCCGCCCGTTTGCAGTGATCCCAAATGAAGCCTTTCTTCGGCGCAGCGGCCGGGCGGGAGCCTTCATAGTCGTACAGACCACCGCGACCGCCGTAGCTGGTTGGCCAGGTCTTCTCCACATAATCGGTGGCATAAGCTGCCGTCGACCAGTTGTGCCCATCGGCGCTTACCTCGGCGTCGACGTAGAAATTGTCGAGCAGCACATATTCCCGGGCCAGGGCGTGGTGATTGGGGGTGATTTTTTCGGGAAACAGACAAAGAGTCGTGTCACCGTTTCCTTCGGGCATATCGCCCAGCACCTGATCGTAGGTTCGGTTTTCTTTAATGATATAAAACACATACTTGATCGGGGTCCGGCCCTCCGGCGACCTGGCTGATGTTTCTCCCCCTCCTGTCCGCACCGGAATCGGCGATCCCGCGCCACCCACAGCCGTTGTTTCCTTGGCTTTCGTGTACGGGGTGTTTCGGTAAACCAGGGGTGAATACGCAGCGAGCGTAGCCTTATCGGGCATGGCAAACAGAGAGAGCGTACCTTTGAATAACCCGCCGATGTATTCAGTTCCCTCCTCGCGACGCTTGTAGGGATTCGGTCCTTTCGGGTTCGGCAGCGACGTAAAGCCTTTGCCATTCGCCACCAGTACTTTACTGCCTACTACTTTAACACTCGTCGGGTACCAGCCCGTCGGAATGAATCCCAGCGAGCGGCTTTTGCCGGGTACGGCTACGTCGAATATGGCTAAACAGTTGTTGTCGGCATTAGCCACGAGTAATGATTTTCCGTCGGCGGTCAGGGCTACGCCGTTGGGTGTACTCCCGGCGGGGGCATCCGGGAATAAAGCCGTATTCAACGTCTCAAGCACTTTCCGGCTTTTCAAATCAATCACCGAAACAGAATTATCGTTGGCATTGGCCGCGAACAGGATGCGTCCATTTTTGGTGATCACCATATCGTTCGGGTGGCTACCCGTTGGAATTTCGGCGACTAATTTCTGCTGTTTCGGGTCGTAGACGAGCACCTTTTCGCCACCCCAGAGCGAGATGTATAATTCATCCGAGGTGGGCGAACGCAGAATGGTATAGGCTTCGGCGGGTAATTTCAGCTTACTTTTCACCGACCGCGTCGCTACGTCGCAGGTGTAGAGCGTACTGTCATCCTTCGCCACGACGTAGACCGTTGCGCCAGACGCGTCGGTTTCCAGCCCGGCCGGCCAGATTTTGTTGGGCCAGGGTTTTCCGAGTGTAATGGAGTCAAGTTTGGTCAGTTGGTCATTGGCCGTAGAATAGATCAGTATGCGGTTATCGTTGCCACCCGACGCGAACAGCTTAGAGCCGTCAGGACTAAACCGAATCCCGAGCCAGGATTTTGGAATTTCGATCTCACTGAGCAATTTCTCCCCGACAATATCAAACAGTTGAATCGACTGTTTGCTCTGCCCGTTGTTGAACACCGCCAATCGTTTCTGATTCGGCGAAACGACCATGTTCAATGGTAAATCACCCAGCGGCAGCGAGCGGCCAACGGGGGTCAGGCTCCAGCCATTGGGTAAAGTCACCCGTTTAGCTTCCAACGAGGACACACGGGGTTTAACCTGCGCCGTTGCCGCCTGAGCCAGTAAAAACGGTGTTAGTAGGGTGACGAGGAGAACAGAATAGCGAGATAACATGGGTAAAAACGGTTTAATCGGCCAAATTTACAACAACGGCGGGTTGCGGACGTGTTAAGCAATTATGAACAAACCGATTTAAACAAGCAGATCAGTTCTTCAAAAAACCAACTACCTTTTCGGCAAACTCGGGCGTGTTTCGCGCGGTGTTGTGCGTACCGGGCACCTGCGCCAATGTGGCATTTGGCAATACTTCCGCCAGTTCAGCGGCCGATCCGTTATCCGCATCTTCTTCCCCCGCAATGACCAGCACCGGAATCTTCACCGACGCCAGTTCGACCGGTGAGGTGTATGGCTGCGCCTGCTGCTGCAACTTCAGGGATACCGTGTCGGCACCGGATTTAACCATATTATCGACTGCGGCCTGTAGTTCGGGATGACTGCCGGGTTTGGCAAAGGCTTCGTAAAAAGCGATCCGGCGCGACCAGTTCGGGTTTGTAAAATCAAGACCCATGCCACCCAAAACGGCCTTGCCAATCTGCTTACGGGTATCCAGCGCCAGCAGCCGTGCCGCCACAATGGAACCGCGGGAGTAACCTACCACGTCGTAGGCAGGAATAAACAACTGCTGCATCAGGCCTATGATGTCTTTGATTTCGGCATCGTTCTGGTAGGCACTCAACTGGTGCGGCTTATCCGACTGACCATTCCCCCGCAGATCGAGCGTGATTACCTTAAAGCCTGCATCAACCAGTGCTTTATACACGGGCGACCGCTTCCAGCTCTCGCCCGTATTGTTAAACCCGTGCAGCAGTAACACCGGCCGCCCCTGCCCGATCACATCGTAATGGATCTGGGTTCCGTCGAACGATTTAAACAGTGGCTCGCGTGTGGGCTGGGCCTGAGTAGTAAGTAGTTGGCAGGTGAGCAGTAGTGTAAAACCGAATTGGTAAAGCAGGCGCATGTTGGCATGGGGTTTTGGTGGAATCAGGGTATAAGTCGGGGCAGTCTGGTGGATAAGTACTGTAGCGTTTGGCACTTGTTTTGATCCATCTGGTAAAACAGTGCCAGCCATGAATAGTTGGGGTAGTGGCTGAAAAATGTGACCATTTCGTCATGAGTCATTCCACAGGGTATTGACATTCTCTCCCACCTGCGAGTTATGGATAAACGGCTACTCATCCTTGGTCTACTCATTCCGGTATTCAGTGCTGGTCAATCCCGTCTGCCAGCCTCCCGTTCCGTACAGGCTTTTTTAGAAACCGGCAGCTATGCCGCTGCGGGCGGGCAAACGCCGTTCTGGTTGCGGGCTAACCAATATGGCATTGTTCCCCTGAAACCGGCACCCGGCTTTGTACGGGGAGGGCTGGCGATTCCCTACCGCACCGGCCGCAATCGGCGACTCGACTGGGGTGGCGGAGCCGATGTGATCACTAACCTTGGCCCGGCGGGCGGTCCGACCACCGTATTAGTCCCGGAACTGTACCTGAAAGCGCGGCTTGGCCTGTTTGAAGTCTATGCCGGGCGTCGGCGGGAAATCGTCGGGCTGGCCGATTCCACGCTCAGTTCGGGGTCGTACATCTGGTCGGGCAATGCGCTGCCCATGCCTAAAATTCAGATCGCCCTGCGCGACTATGCCCCCCTGCCATTCACCAACGGCCTTATTTCCCTTAAAGGGTCGTTTGCACACGGCTGGTTCCCGGCGCAGGGTTTTGTCGAACACTCGTTGCTGCATCAGTCCTCGCTCTATGGCCGCTTTGGTAAGCCCTCGTGGCCGGTGCGGTTCTACGGTGGCTTTAACCATCAGGCGCAGTGGGGCGGACGAACCGATAAATTACCCAGTTCACTGGTCGAGAACGGCGGGCAGTTTCCCAGCAGCTTTAAAGACTACCTCGACGTGGTGAGCGGCTCCAGTTTAGGGTACCGCAGCAACGTCGATTCTACTCAATACAGTTATTTTGACCGCACCAATCGTATTGGCAATCACTTAGGCACAATTGATGTAGCGATGGAGCTCCAGTTAAAAAAGCTTTCATTTTTCGCCTACCGTCAAAGTATTTACGAAGCGGGAGCGCTTTACCGCCTGGCCAACATCACCGATGGCCTGCACGGGCTGCGTATCCGTAACCTTCGCCCGTCCCGGCGGGGAATTGCGCTAACCGATGTACTGCTCGAATACCTGGATACCCGCAGTCAGGGGGGTGATCAGTTTACGACAACCCAGCGAGGCCGGGAAAACTACTTTAACAACGCGCAGTACCGCGATGGCTGGTCGTATCGGGGGCAAACAATTGGTACGCCTTTCATTACGGCTCCCAACACCACGCTGTATCCGCAGGGCGCTGATGCCTTCACCAACAACAACCGCGTTCAGGTGTATCATCTGGGGGTATCGGGGCAAATCGGCGGGACGGTTACGTTCCAGACCAAACTCTCTTACAGTCAGAACTATGGCACGTATTCGAGTCGGTTCACACCTGTAGCCGGGCAGTTTTCGGGCGGTCTCTGGGTCGGGGCTCCGCTTTCGGTGCGGCACGGAATCAATCTGACGGCCTCGGTAGCTGTGGATAAAGGCACGTTGTACCCCGACAACGTGGGCGGGTCTATCAGCCTGCGCAAGACGTGGGTGCATGACCGCGACCGCCTGCGGGGTCAGTTTACAGAGTTAGACTCAATAGCCGTTCCCAAACCGGTACTGCTGGCGGCCAAACCAAAGACCCTGCCCGTTGCTAAACCGGCCGCAACGTCCGTTGCCAGGGTAGCCGCTCCGCCAAAACCGGTACTGCTGGCCTCGGCTAAGGCCTCGACAGCCAAAGTAGTCGTGGCAAAAACGGCACCGGTACGCAGCGAAAACGCACCGATGCGGTCGGGTGATTTTCCGATTATTGAGTCCGGTGCGGGTAAGGCCCGATCAGGTTCACGCCGGTAACCGTACCGCTGCCTATACAAGCGCCGAAAAGGCCCGCTGTACATGACAGCGGGCCTTTCTGTGTTCGCAATGCAGGTGCTGAACTGCGGGTCGTTAAGGTGTACGGGCGCAGGTCAACCGTAGGTCAGGGGCAAAAATACCGTTTAATAAACAAATATACGGCATTTGGCGTATGGAACGGGGCATTCAGCGGCCGACCTTTAAGCCTATAAACCTTACATCAAACGCCCTATGGCCCACCGTTTACGTAGTCTGCTGATTCTGTTTGCAACCGTATCATTCACGACCGGTTTCGCCCAAACGTCTTACCGCGTACAGGCCGGGCAAAGCCTGCCCGCTGCGCTCACCGTTGCCGCTGCCGGTGACATTATTTATGTAGACGGCGGCATCTTCGGCGACCTTACACTTACCAAAAAAGTGATCCTGATTGGCACGGGCTACTTCGGCGCGGGTTCGTCAGCATCGCCGGGCGAGGCTACACTGGGAACAGTGCGCTTTTCGACCGGGTCCGACGGCTCCGTGATGATGGGATTTCAGACAGGTGACCTAACGATTGGAGCCTCGAACGTTTCGGTACTCCGCAACCATACCGGCACCATCAGTATCGGTTTAGGTGATGCCAGTACCACCGTCAACAACGTAGTGGTCCGACAGAACTACGTGGATGGCAGTATTGGGGCGGGTACCACCAGCTACGGCTCGAACACGGTCTATAACTTCTCGTTCAGAAATAATATTGTTCGCAATGGCTTTGGTTCCGCCGGGCGGGTGGCTGACGAGTACATCAATAACACCTTCGGCTACAGGTTTGATGTTGGGTCATTCGCAACGACAACGGGTTCAGAAAGAGGGCCGGAATGTACACTCCAATCATCTGTTCGTTACAAGAATAATATCATGGCGGATGGCGATAACGGTGCTGGCTGTACTGTTTTTTCGGCCTCGCTGGTGCCGCCCGTCTTTACAGGCAACGTGCTGGTGCCAGCCGTGAACATTCCCGGCAACATCGCCATTACGACCACTCAGCGCGACAACCTGTTTGTAGGCTGGCCCAACCAGACGGGTACCACCATTGGTCAGGATGTGCGGTCGCAGCTCAAAGCCGGGTCGGTGGCCCTGACGGCGGGTGAAGGCGGTACCCAGGCCGGAGCCTTCGGGGGCGACGACCCATACGTGCTGGGTGGCGTTCCGTTTATACCAACCATTACCGAATTAACCGTTCCAAACACCGTGACGCAGGGCGGCACACTCAACATTACGGTAAAAGCGCAGGCCAATAATTGATTTTACCCACACCAGCCGCTCCCGTTGGTCCTATGGCGTTCATCTGCGTCGCTGTGCCTACCGAGTAACCTGCGCTTTTACATGAAAAACATCTCTCTACTCCGGTGGCTGGGTCCACTATTGATCGGCCTGTGTCTCTGGCACCCTGCCCAGGCGCAGGAACGCAAAGCGTTTAACTGCGGTACACCCGACCTGAATCCGGCGCAAACCAAAGCATTTGCGAATTACATTAAACAGGCCGAACTCCGTCGGAAACAGGTCCGTACAGAAGCGAATGGTATTACTTATCTGGGTATCAAACCCTGGCTTGCAAGCGGAAGTACGTACTGGAGCGCACCGGCTATTGTGTACCAGGTCAATCGACTGAATCAGGACTTTTTTAATACAAAGATCCAGTTTTTTATCGTCAGTGGCGGAATAGGCGCCATTACGGCTACTACATCGAATACGCTTACGTACCCCAATGATGAATCAAATTTACTGGCCACTAATTTCGATGCTACAGCCATTAACGTGTATTTCACCGATGTACTAAACAATTGTGGTAGTAATTCGTGTAAGCAGGCCGGTGGCCTTTCACCCAGTTTATATGATTTAAATACGTTGACCGACCGGGCAACGGACGTTACGAATCCAAATGTACAGGCTAAAAAAGATGATTATATTTTGATTGGCAATGCCTACTCCGACGTACTATCGCATGAAATGGGTCATTATTTTGGTTTGCTACACACCTTTAATGGTTCGGATGCGGCAAATTGCCAGGATCGGGAGCGGCCTAATTTGGGGGATACTGACCGGGGCGACCTGATTGCCGACACCAATGCCGATCCGTATCCGCTCTATCCGGCCACAACGTTTCCATTTAATCAAACTACCTGTGTGTATAGTGGAACGCTGGTGCATTGCGCGACAAACCAGGCTTTTAATCCGCCGTTATTTAATACGATGAGCTACTGGGATTCAGATCTGTGTACGAAGCAGTTCACGTCCAATCAGAAATCGCGGATTCAATTATTTCTGTCGCCCCGTTTAGAGGCTAACAATCAGTATCACCCCCAAAATGGAGTTGAGGGAGTAACGGTTGGGCCGACGGTTGCACTGGCTGTCAGCGGCACCAACCGTCAGGTTAATGTATCGGCCTTATCTGGCTCACTTGGCTATATACTGGAAACGGCCACGGATGCTACTTTCAGCAATCCGCTGATTATCGGTATAACGTCCCTAACGGCTTCCCAGAGTTTTCAGGACAATGACGTTCCACCTCCCGGAACAACTTACTACTATCGGGTGCGGGCAACCAACAGCAAAACATACAGCCGGGTTCTGAGCTACCCATGTACACCCCCCACCGCCACCCTGAGCGGCTCACAGACCATTACCAATGGCCAAAGTGCCACCTACACCGTTGCTCTGACGGGTTCGCCACCCTGGGATGTGCAGGTGGGCGGGCAAACCTACACGAACGTGGCTACCTCGCCCCTGAAGATTGTGACCGCACCGTTTCAGGCGCTGCAACAGACCTACACCCAAATCACCAGCGGAGGCAGCGTAACGAATACCTGCGGTACGGCCCCCATGAGCGGCACCGCATCGGTAACGGTGCTTGGCACCTGCCCAACCGTTTCGGTAACCTTAGTTTATGGGAGTATTGGCTGCGGCAGCACGACAACGAGTGGGACAATCTTTACGAGTCCAACGGGTTATGCGCTATCCTGGCGCAACGTGACAACCGGTACCGACTATCCCGGAGCCTCTACCACTGCGTATAATCTGACTGCCGGTGAATACACAATCGATTTAACGGGTCCCAACGGTTGCACAGGTCCCCAACAGCGATTCACCATCCGCGACTACGGCCCCAACGGCTCTACGGCCACCCTGTCCGGCCCGGTCAATAACCGCATCCCCAGGGGCCAGCAAACCTCTATCCGCGTTGAGCTGACCGGCACGGCACCCTGGTCGGTTACCTATACCGGGCGCAGCAACCGGCAATTCGTTGCCAGTGCGATTACGACATCGTCCTACGACATACCTGTTCTGGCCGACTCGACTACAACCTATCGGCTGGTGGCCGTCAGTGGTCAATGCAGTACGTCGGCATTGAGCGGTTCTGCCACGCTGCTTGTGGTGCCTGTTCTGGCCAGTTTAGAATATTTTGTAGATAGTGACCCTGGTCTTGGTCAGGCTACGCCGGTGGCCGTCGGTTTTAATCAAACAACAACCAACCAGACTATTGCCGTCCCCATAGGGCTGTCCGGAGCATTGGCCACGCCGGGCGTACATTTGCTGGGCGTGCGGGCTAAAGATGCCAGCGGCTACTGGTCGCCCGCCAGCCTGAAGCCCTTTGTCATCTTCGGTCAAACCCCTACCAACACCAGCCCTATCACCGATGTGGTCTACCAGCTCGACGGTGGCCCCGTAACGGGTCGGCAGGTTTCCCTGACCAGTAATCAGGCGGTAACCCTACCCGTTTCCATCAGCCTGACACCGGGTGTTCACCTGCTGACGGCACGAGTGTACAGCAACCGGGGCGTATTCTCAGAAGCTATTAGTCGTCCGTTTGTGGTCTTCGGCACGAGCAGCAGTTCGAGCAGCGCCATCACTCAGGCCGAGTATTATGTAGACACCGACCCTGGCGTGGGTGTGGCCGCATCGCTGGCGTTTACTCCTGTACCGGGTGTACCCTATGCCCTTTCGATTAATATTGGCAGCATTACGCCGGGTACGCACACGCTGGTTATTCGCACCAAAGACGGCAGCAAGCGGTGGTCTACCAGTTATGTGCGCTCATTCATGGTCAACCAGGATGCACGGGGTATCAGCCGGGTCGAGTATTTCTTCGACAGTGCAGACCCCGGCGTCGGCAACGGTCAGCCTTTTACCCTAAGTGCCCCTGCCAGTGCCAGCGTGACAGGGTCGGCCACCAGCGGAACAAGCAGTCTATCGGTAGGTACTCACTCGGTGCAGGCGCGGGCGCAGGCCGGGGGGATCGAGTGGGGCGTAACCAAAGCGGCCTCGTTTACGGTAACGAACTGCGCCACGGCGGCTGCTTTTCTGTACGGCAGTTCCACCATTACGGCGGGTCAGTCGGTCGTAGTGTCGGTAGGGCTGGGCGGCAGCGCACCCTACTCGCTAACGGCCAACGGGCAGGTACAGACTAACCTCACCACCGGAGCAACTACCTTTTCGCTCACCTTAAGTACGCCGGGTACATTTACGCTTACTCCTCAATCGATAGGCCTGGCAGTAGCCAATGCGTGCGGGGCGGGACAGGTGAGTGGTTCTGCCGTAGTAACGGTCTTGCCGGGGGCTGCCTGTGCCAGTATGCAAACGGTGAAGGCTGGCTCCTGGGATGACCCCGCCGTGTGGAGTTGCGGGCGGATACCGCTGGTGAGCGATCCGATTTTAATTGGTCACGCCATTACGCTGCCCACGGGGTATGTAGCCCATGTCCGAAAGATCAGTTTCGCGGTGAATGGCAAAGCAAGCTACAGTACGAATGCCCGTTTACTGATGGGATTTTGACCGAAGTACTGCCACAAAAAAGCCCGGCATTTATGTGCCGGGCTTTTTTTGTATGATGTCAGCTACGCCTTAAGCCGTAACCAGTTGCGCTTTCAGCTTTTGCTCCAATACCGTTTTGGGAACGGCACCGATTACTTTATCAACCAACTGACCATTGCGGAACAACATCAGCGTCGGAATGCTGCGGATACCGAATTGAGCCGGGATCTGCGAATTTGCGTCAACGTCCATTTTAGCCACAACCGCCTGGCCTTCATACTGACCTGCGAGTTCTTCAACTACCGGCCCGATCATTTTACAGGGGCCGCACCATTCGGCCCAGAAATCGACCAGTACAGGTTTATCGGAATTAATCAATTCGTTGAAGTTCGCGTCGGTTGCTTCAATAGCTTTCAGTGCCATGATTGAAACGTGTTTAATGAATGAATTTTATGTTCTTCCTCATTAAACCGTTTACCAGGGTTAAAGTTCCAATTATCTCCCCCTACGGCACCTTGTACGTTACCCCGTCCAGGCTGTTTAGGCCCTCAAAGCGAGAAGTCAGTTAGAGTACGTCAATGAAATTCTGGCGGAATTTGAAGCCCCATATCCGGTTTGGCAAGGTAGATAACCGGGTCGAAAATAAGTAGACTACCGCCTGGGCTAACCAGTACATTCTCGTCGTGAAGGTCTTCAACCAAGATGCCCAGGTCAGGATTATAGTAATTGTCAGCTTTTCGACGGTAGAAACCACGTAGTGTCATTTCGGCCTCTACTTCGGCCCGGTCGGCCCCGCGAACGGCCAACAACGCCTTTTGCATGACAACCGGTTGTAACTGGTCATCGACCCGCATCAATCCCTCAAACTGAAGTGCCGTTTCGGGGAAAAGCCAGTTGTGAAGAACTAACCGGTGAAAGTATTCCAGCCAATTCGTGTGGTAGAGGAGATTGTTTCGTTTGTGATAGTAACCGGCGCGCTGAAAAAGCTGATGTTCCCCCCTTCCAGGCGATTAAACGCGATCCAGCTTCGGGTAAATGCCGCTTCATCCAGCCAGGCATGCGACGCAGTAGTCCAGGCCGAAAGCGCAGTTGTTTCCTGAATACGTATTAACCGGGCTAATTCCCAGCGCTCGTCACTGGTTTTTGGCTCCGGGTAATCAGCTTCTGCAACTGCTTCATGGACTCCTCGGGCGATAGTAAGGGCTGTTCGGAGATTTCCTTCACTAAGCGTTCGCTCTGCTGCCTGTGGTAATCGTTCAGGTCGATATGGTCGTCGGCTTCCATCGGATTCTGTCATTTATTGGACTAAGATCGTTATTTCTGTCACGAGTTACAAATCCCCCTATGCCACCTTGTACGTTACCCCGTCCAGGCTGTCCAGGCCTTTCAGCAGCGCGTTGGCCGGATGTATCTTCAACGTACGGGACGACAACTCCAGCTCAATCCGCTCCTGCGGGTCAATCACCTTTAGTGACAGGTTACAGGTGCCCGGCGATGCTTTTAACAGCCCGTCGATAGTAGCAATCAGTTGCTCACTCAGGCAGGCGATGTCGAGGGTGATGAGCAGTTCTTTGCAGAACTTTTCCCGGATCTCGGTCAGCAGGCGGATGTTGGTGGGCTTGAACTCAACCTGATCGGAGTTCCAGCGGTTCTGGGTTTTGCCCGTTACGTGCAGAAAACGGCCCACTTCGATGTATTGCCCCATGCGCACGTAATCGTCCCCGAACAGGCTCATCTCCACCGACGTACTGTAGTCCTCCAGCTTGAAAATGACGAACGGATTGCCGTTTCGGGCCGTCTTCACCTGCACCGCCGACACAATGCCGCCAATTTTAATCTCAGGGGCTTTGGTTTCATAAATCTTGTCGAGGGTGCAGTTGCAGAACCCATCCAGCTCGACTTTGAATTCGTCCAGCGGGTGGCCCGTGATGTAAAACCCGACGACGTCTTTCTCGAATTTCAGCTTCTCAATCTGGTTCCATTCCGTCACCGTCGGCGGTTTAGGGCGGGCAATGCTGGGTTCGCCCCCCGCGCCACCAAACAGCGACTGCTGCGCGGCCGACTTCTCGATATGGTAATTGTTGGCGTAGCGAACCAGCCGCTCCAGGTAGTTCTGCGTTTCGCCTTCTCCCGGCACAAAATACTGGGCACGGTGACACTCATCCAGGTTATCGAGCGCACCCGCGTAGGCCAGCGATTCGAGGGTTTTCTTATTGACCGTCCGCAGGTTTACCCGCACCATAAAGTCATATACATCTTTATACGGCCCACCTGCGTTCCGCTCTTCGATGATGGCATCCACGGCCGCGTCACCCGCCCCCTTGATGCCGCCCAGCCCGAAGCGAAGTTCGCCCTTGCTGTTAACCCCAAAATACCGTTCAGATTCGTTGACGTCCGGCCCCAGAACGGTCAGGCCGAGGTTTTTACACTCCTCCAGAAAGAAGGTGATTTTTTCGATGTTGCCCAGCGAACTCGTTAACACGGCCGCCATGTATTCGCTGGTGTAATGGGCTTTGAGGTAGGCCGTCTGGTAAGCCACGAAGGCGTAGCAGGTCGAGTGCGACTTGTTGAAGGCATACGACGCAAAGGCCTCCCAGTCGGTCCAGACTTTCTCGCAGATTTTCAGGCTCAGGTTGTTGGCCTTACAGCCATCCATAAACTTGCCCTTCATTTTGTCGAGCACGTCTTTTTGCTTCTTCCCCATCGCCTTCCGCAGCACGTCGGCATCGCCCTTGGTGAAGTTGCCGAGTTTCTGCGACAGCAGCATCAACTGCTCCTGATATACCGTAATGCCATAGGTATCAGACAGATACTCCTCCATTTCGGGGAGGTCGTATTTTACTTCCTCGCGGCCGTGCTTCCGGGCAATGTAGTTCGGAATGTAGGCAATCGGACCCGGTCGGTAGAGGGCGTTCATGGCAATGAGGTCCTCAAACCGGTCAGGTTTCAGGTCCTTCATGTGCTTCTTCATCCCGTCGGATTCAAACTGAAAAATCGCGTTGGTTTCGCCCCGCTGAAACAGTTCGTACGCCTTTGGATCATCCAGCGGAATATCGTCGATGCCGGTTTCTACGCCGTTGACGAGCAGGCCGCCGTGGTTTTGCTTGATGAGCCGCAGACATTCTTTAATGATCGTGAGGTTACGCAACCCCAGAAAGTCCATCTTAATAACGCCCGCATCCTCGATGATTTTACCCTCGTACTGCGTAATCAGCAGGGTCGATTCTTTGGAGGTCGCAACGGGCAGGATACTCGAAATATCACTCGGCGCAATGATGATCCCGGCCGCGTGAATGCCCGTATTGCGCACCGTCCCCTCCAGCTTGCGGGCCTGTTTGAGTACGTTGGAAATGGTATCACTCCCGGCAATCATGCGCATCCCCATCGACGTTGATTTGTCGCCTGCTTCGAGACTGCGCATCTTGCGGACGTTATCTACTTCTTCGGGCTGAATCACGCTGGCCAATCCGCCGGGACCATCGATGGGATCTTCGAAAATGCGCCGAAGGGTCATGTTGTACGTCGGCTTATCAGGCACCAGCTTAGCCAGCATGTTGGCATCGGGCAGGGGTAGTTCCATCACCCGCGCTACGTCTTTGATAGCCGATTTAGCCGCCATGGTACCATAGGTAACAATAGCGGCCACCTGCTGCTTACCGTACTTCTGCACTACGTAGTCGATTACCTTCTGCCGACCGGCGTCGTCAAAGTCCGTGTCGATATCGGGCATCGACTTCCGGTCGGGGTTCAGGAACCGCTCGAACAGGAGGTTGTATTTGATGGGGTCAATGTTGGTAATACCGATGCAATAGGCCACCGCCGAACCGGCCGCCGAACCACGCCCCGGCCCAATCATCACGCCCAGATCGCGCCCGGCTTTGATGAAATCAGCTACGATCAGGAAGTAACCGGCAAATCCCATCTGCCGGATCACGCCAAGCTCGAACCTCAGCCGCTCGTCGGCCTCGGGCGTCAGGATTTTGTAGCGTTCGCGGGCGCCTTCAAACGTGATGAAATCCAGATAATCATCCTGCGATTTGAACCCGTCGGGAATCACGTAGTTTGGCAGCATGATGTCGCGCTTCAGCTTCAGTACCTCCACCTTATCCACAATCTCGTTGGTGTTGTCGATGGCTTCGGGCATGTCCTGAAAGAGCGTCGTCATCTCCTGCGTATTCTTGAAGTAGAACTGGTCGCTGAAAAACGCGAACCGGGTGTTTTTAGGCATCGCTTCGTCATCGCTGAACTCCTTCATGGACGGCGTACTTTGCAGCGAACCTGTATTTACGCACAACAAAATATCGTGCGCCACCCAGTCGTCGCGGTCGACGTAGTGGGAGTCGTTGGAGGCAATGATTTTGACGTTGTGCTTTTTGGCGAACTTCACCAGCACTTCATTCACCGCGATTTGCTCCGGGATTTCGTGCCGCTGCAACTCGACGTAATAATCCTCACCGAACCGGTCGAGCCACCACTTGAACTCGATTTCGCCCGCTTCTTCGCCCTTGCGCGTGATGGTTTTAGGCACGATAGCCCCGATGCAGCAGGTCGACGCAATCAGCCCTTCCTTGTACTGGTCGATGAGTTCTTTGGTGATGCGCGGGTACTTGCCGTACATGCCCTCGGTATAACCCAGCGAGCACAGTTTAACCAGGTTTTTGTAGCCTGTTGCGTTCTTGGCCAGCAACAGCTGGTGGTGCCGAATATCTTTCTGCTCCTTGGTAAACTGCTTTTTGGTATGGTCCTCCACCACATAAAACTCACACCCAACAATGGGTTTAATGCCCTGTTTGGCGGCTTCGGCCACAAACTCAAACACGCCGAACATATTGCCGTGATCGGTGATGGCGATGGCAGGCATATTGTCGCCTTTAGCCTTCTTAATCAGTTTTTTAATGTCGGCCTGCCCGTCGAGGAGCGAGTATTGGGTGTGGGTATGGAGGTGCGAGAATTGCATTGGCTAAGCGGGTTTTCCTTGTAAATTTGATAAAAAACCGCGTAACCTGATGGCCTGCTCAAATTTTACGCTGGCAAAAGTTTACCGCCAGTTTCAGTTCAAAGAGAAACGCGAACGCCTGTTCCCTGAGGTTGAGCACGTTGCCCTGGGCGACTGGCTCAAGCGATCCCTGGAAATTGCGGCTCGCGCGGTAATGTTGACGGAGAAGGCGAAGTCTGACCGGGCGGGCGTTCCCGAGGATCGTGTCGCCCATCCTCGGGAACGCCCGCCCGGTTTGAGTTCAAAGAGCGTCACGCCGATTTATTCGAGGTCTATTCGGGCTATAACCTAAACGTCGACCCGGACAACGATCTGAACGGGGACGGTTAGCCTGCATTGGCGGACCAGTTGCCATGCGATTTCCTGATCAGTTTTCAGCCTTCCTACGTCGTTCAGGCCCCATTTTTTTGCTGGTCGAAGCCAAAAACGACAACATCGAACTGGATTCAGCGATGTCAGTTGCATCAACTGCTTCAGTACTGCCAGGGTGTTGGGTTCGACTGTTGCCGGGTGTAGCAACGAAAGTTAGCGGGAGTAAGATCGAAGATGGCGCAGCAGAACGAAAGGGTTTTCTTTTTCAGGTAAGCGGCCTGAACGACTTCGATCTTTACCCGGTCTCGCCCGTAATACCGCATGATTTCCTGTATATCAGTCCACAAACCGTCGTTCATCACCTTCTCGCTCACAAAACGGGCGTTTTTCTCGTAGTCGAGCGTCTGCATATCAACGTCCCAAAAGGCGGTTTTAGAGAGGCTGGACGGGTTGTTTATCATCAAAAGCAGTGTCTAAAATTTGTTGTGCTTTTTCCAAATTTGCCAGGGTTGCATCAAAGTCAAGCTTGCCGTCGCTGAACACCCGATACTCGCCTGTCCAGCGGGCAACGGTCGTAAACCGGCCATTCCCCATTCGTTCGGGTCTACCCACACTGATACTCAGCCGGGAGGCTGCATCCATAATTCGCTGATGCGCGTCGTCGCGGACCACCCGGCGATCATCAGCTTCATTTTTTACTTCTATTTTAAAGACTAAGCATTCTTCCTCCAGTTGCAGGTAGGGCATGTATGAATTGCCGGGCACTATCTTAAAGTACCACCAATAACCAAAGAAACCGCCAGACGGATTGGCAACATATCCCCAGTTATCATCAATCCCGATTTTGGAGCGGGTAAGACGTTTGTCGTACAGGGTCATAAAAAAGCCCTGCCAGTCGAGATGGTCCCACTTGAACACTTTATTGGAGAACTGCCGAGTGGCAGCATCCATCTGCTCCAAATGGGCTAGGAAATCATTGAAGATGGCATTCTGCACACCTTTGCCTTTCCCCAAACGCAATACGTCTAAAAAGTCGCTGCGGAGATACGTCTTAAAGAAACCCAGCGTATCGAATCTTGATTGATAACCCGTCTTAAAGTACAGCGGAATCATTTCGCTCTCGTCATAGCCGACTTCCCTGATTTGAGCATGATATCGATTCAGTTGGTCAGAGTGATTGCTGGTATGCGTTTTGTCTTCGACCAGTATAGCCAGTTTATCCGGCATGGCTTTATTGACTTCAATCAGTACGTCGAGTTTATCAGCCTGTCGCTTAATATCGACACTTTTAAGGCTAACGGCATCATAATCAGGTCTGACTTTGCGAATCATTGACGCTATAAAGTCCTGACCTGCCTGATGCAGCGCAGGATCGGCATCTTGCCATTGTGGGTCGGCCCAGGCAGCCAGCCAGCAGATAAACGCGTCTTGTGACAGTTCGCTGGTGGCGTAATTAAACAGATTGGGGTGGGAAAGCCGGGTTGTCATCAGGTTGTTGGGATAGGAGAATCGGCTCATAAAGATCTTGGAGCCAGACACCGATAAAAGTAGGCGAAATCAGGCAACTACTAGCGATGCCAGGCCAAAACCGGTAAGAATCTGTTTGAGTTAGCTGGCAGTGCCGTAGGCACGATATCTTTATAGCAGTAAAAGTAATTTGCCGGTAGAGTGCCACAGGTACGATAGCTTAAACAGCCCTAAATGCAAGATGTCGTACCTACGGCACTCAGCTACGACGCGGGTCGCCTGACTACTACAAAGATGTCGCCCCGCCGGGGCTACCTTTGAGTGCAAACAGCTTCCAAGCGGTAGTGCCCCAAGGCCAAAACCTCACTTTTCGGGCTAAAGAGCGCCTGCCATCGGGCGAATAAGTTACATCTGTGGTTTTAGTTTTCAACGCTACAGTACACAAGACATGGCAAACGAACAGCAGTTAACACAACTTATCGGGCAGGGCCTGGCCGCATTAAAGGCCGGTAGTCAGGTGGCAGCCGGTGCGACAGACGAGATTCAGAACGACGCGAAAAACGCCGACCTTAAAGCCGCGCTCGATCAGGGCAATGAAACATCCAGGCAGTGGGCGACACGGATCGACCGGGCGCTGGCTGAAGCAGGCAGCACCGGCGAGCAGCAGAACCCAATTCTCGAAGCGCACTATGAGGTTAGTAAAAAAATTCGCCAGCAGGCACCCGATGACTATTCGCGCGACCTTGGCAGCATTGCCGCCGGTCAACTGGCTCTCCATTACTGGATTGCCGCCTTTGGTACGCTGCGTACCTACGCGGCACAGGCCGGACTAAGTCAGACCGAACAGGAAATGCAGGCATCGCTCGACGAGGCTAAACAAGCGGATGAGCAGCATACACAATTAGCCAAACAGATTATGGGGGCAGCCTGATAACCATTCAGGGGTAAAACGGGCATCTGCGCCTACACGAAACCGGGATACAAGGAAGGCACAACTTCTTTGCATCCCGGTTTTATAGTATGTAGCCAGCCATAGAAAAGAAAAAGCCGGATGACACTCATCCGGCTGACGAACAGATAGTTTAGGGTTAACCAGCTATCGTTGATGTTCCACAACGCTCATTTCCTCGGCATTAATTACAGCCTCCGGTGTGTCAATCTGTCTCCATTGCTCATCCGGCCGCTGAAATACTGGTGCGCTGTTCTGTTGCTGCATGACAGGCTGGGGCAGCTTTGCAGCCATCAGCCGTCCGGCCAGCGTGTAAGCCGCATAGCTAAAGAACGGAGCGGCCAGCACATCGACCGTATAATGCACATGCTGCACCAGCAATAAACCACCCACAGTACCAGCGCCGAGCAGGGCCAGCCGTCTTTCGATTGGCTTTTTCAGGCATAGTGCCATCAGCACCAGAATGGAGGTATGCCCGGAATAAAATAAATCTTTAGTGATAAAGGGCGCGCCTGATCCGTAAAACAGGTTACTGAGCGGGTCGATCAGTTCAAGCAGACCACGGGGCGGGTTAAGCGGCACCAGACTGATGGTGAACACACGTGATATAAAGATAAACGAATAGGCCCACAGCAGCCGGATAAACAGGTCGGCATCACTGAAAGTACGCCGGATGGTTAGCCCGGCTACGGACCAGATAATAATAAAAATGGGGATGGATACATCATGAGGGCGTATCCGGTCCAGAACATAGTCATTGAGTACCAGCCCCTGCCGGGTCTCAATATACTGGCAAAATGGTCCCCAGGCCATCAGTAAAGCCAAAAACAGACCACCACCGAGTTTAACGACCCGGCGGAAGGAGGGCGCTTGCCAGGCATCTGTCCAGCAGCAGCGTGGTGAAGTTTTTATTAATTCGTTCATACGGTGGCCAACAATTACGTAAAACTACAGTTTATCGCAACCACACGCCTAATTAAAAAAAGTTAATTAGGTTGAATCATTGTGAATCAGTCTGATAAGCCAGTAATTTGCCGCTGTTTTCCAACAGGATGGCCATGACGATCTATACCTTTTTTCGCACCAGCTGGGTAGCCGCCAGTTTCGGCGTACTGCTTATAGGCTGTGCTCCAGTGATGACGTACCAGCTACGGCCGGTATCGGGTGATGTGGCCCAGCTCGGCGAGCGGGCCGTCACCAAAGCCGCTTCGCCCGATAGTGTTGTGGTTGTAGCTTCCTACGAACGGGAAGATTTACAGTACATCGCTCTGGACATAGAAGTTAAAAATCAGACTGGACACCCACTCGATGTAGACCCGGCCCGTTTCTCAACGCTGGCAATGGATATTAATCAGAAACCGCTGCCCGACCCCATTAAGACGGAAACCCACTATCAGCGCTCGGCCGCAGACCCCGACCAGGAAGCTAAACGCGTGGTGACGGATCGGGTGCAGGAAGAAAAACGATTGAAACGCGCGAAAATCCTTAATACGGTACTCATGGTTGCCGCCGTAGTCGGCGATATTTCGTCGTCGTCCAAACCACAGAGCTACGAGAAATACGTTTCCAACCGAATCGCCTACAACGGGGCCTACAACCTGATTCAGGCCAAACGTATTATCGACCATACAACCTTCGCCGACCGGATGCAGCGCTTGGATTATGAAGCCTACCGCTGGCATGAACTGGCTCTGAAACCAACCACGCTCCAGCCCGGCGAATCAGTGCGGGGCTTCGTTTACCTGCCCAAAGCCCCCAAAGCGGCTTTTTTGCAACTACTCTACCCCACCTCAGATAGTGCCAATGTGGCTATTTTGTTTGAACAAACGACAGGTCGAAAACGCTAATGTGGTGTCGGTTTTGAGAATCGCACGGGCGATCCCGCCGACACCACACTTATTGACTTACTGACTCATTTACCACTTCACCCCTACCCTTACTCCACCCGTCAGATTTCGCCGGGCGGCAGCGTTGTAGTATCGACCGCCAACGGCGTTCAGGTCGTAGCCCAAACTGTAAGTCTGATCCAGCAGATTATCGCCACTTAGGTACGCGTCAACGATCCAGCGTTTGGCAAACGGGCGACGGATACCCACAGTTGCGCTCAATAGCCGGGCCGGATCAGACGTAGCCGTTCCGGCATCGAGCAACGGAAACTGGTCAACAAACTGGTACGTCAGGTGACCATACATACCAAACCGGGTTTCGGCATCGAGCCCGAACGTGAGCAGCGTTGGCGCTACCCCCGTCACCCGATTACCGGACAGATCAGCGGTTCCCTGCACATAGTTACGGAAGCGGTAGTTAGTCAACGTCGTATTGTGCCAGAGCCGGAGGAGCCGGAAAACGGAAGACGCAACAAGTGCAGTGGCCGGTGACGGACTGATGAAATTGTAACTCAGTTGCCCTTCAAACCCGGGTTGACTGGTTCGACCGGCATTCACGTAGTAGTCAGCACCAGCCGCCGTTGAGCGTCGGACAATGGTTTCGTTGAGCAGCAGCGAATAAAAAACCAGGTCGAACTGAAGTCGGCTTTTCAGGATTGACCCACGAACGCCAATTTCGCCATTTGACCCACGTTCGGGATTCAGACCCGCATTAAAGATTTGATCCGATGGCCGGACCTCCTGCGTCGTTGGGGCCGAATACCCGGTGCTGATGCTGGCAAAAACCGATGCGTTATCACCTAACTTCTTCAGCACCGATAGCCTTCCCAACCAGACTGGCGTAAAATTTCGGGCCTGGGGCGTTACCGGTCTCGTCGAAAAGCGGGTGAACCCGTAACGAACTTCATTGCGGCTCAGGCCTAACGTACTGATGATTCCGAACGGCAGCGTTAGTTCGGCCTGCGTAAACACGACGGATTGCCGGGCTCTCAGTTCATCATCCGATTGAAGCGTGTCGGGCTGGCCAGACCGATTACCATAGTTACGGTCAATGGTAAAGTTCTGCTGATATTCGGCACCAACGGTAAACACAGTCGGTAACAGCGGCTCACCCAGACGTATTTGTGTCACCGTTCTGCCACCCAGGCCCTGGTCATCGCGTTTCTCATAATTGGTAATGAATGGGTTGGTAAAATCAACCGACGAGCCGTAGAGCACGGTTGTGTTCTGAATCCGGTCATTCCAGCGGTATTCGTGCGAAAAACCAAGGTAACCGGTTTTCTGATAAATGGCCGCACCCTGTTCGGCACTGCCGGGAATGGTCCGTGTGGCAGGACGCGACGCCCGTGGATTGGCCCGAAACTGCGCTTCGGTCAAGCCGCCCGGTGTCTGGTAAAACAGGTCTGAATACAGGCCCAGCACCGAAATGGTTCGTTTTTCGCTTACCTGAAACGAGCCGGTTAAACTCAGGTTATCGCGTGCCATTGCGCTGTGTTCACGGTACCCCTCAGCCTGCAAATGGTTGTAACTGAGTGTAACCGCTGAGTTGTTTTTACCCGTTTGCAGCGTAACGCCATTACCCCGCAGTCCATACGCCCCCGCCAGCGTCGAAACCTCCACTGCCGACTGGCCCGCCGGTATATTTAGCCCGCTGAACAGGATCGTACCGCCCGTACCGGCGCCGTATAAACTCCCCGACGGGCCTTTGATAACTTCTACCCGGCCAATGGCCCGCACGTCCAGCGCATTCAGGTAAGTGTTTCCACCCGCATCAGTCAGGGGTAGTTCGTTCCAGTAAACTTTAACATTGCGCACGCCAAACGGCGACCGGATGGCCGACCCCCGAATGGCCAGCCGGTAACTGCCGGGCGACCGCTCGTCGATGCGCACGCCCGGCAGCGTGTTGAGCGCCGGTACCAGTGTGGGCGAGCCAAAACGCTGTTGCAGATCCCGGCGGGTAAGCAACCCGACCGACGCACCCGTTTCCAGCAGTCGCCGGTTGGTAGCATAACCCGTAACCTTAACTTCATTGAGTTGCCGGGTAGAGTCTTCAAACGCAGTCTGGGCCATTATGCTGCCCGTTATAAAGCAAAAAAAGAGAGTTTGTAGGAGAAGTACGCGCATACTGTTAAGACAACCGGAAGCCGGTAAGGTTTCGGACAACTTCCAGATCGGCAAAGGTACGCAAAGGCTACGGCACCACACGCCAGCCCATCTCTTCCCCGAAATACATCTGCCAGAAAGGTGGGTAGTCACTACCGGTCAGCAGCAACACCAGTTGGTTACCGATACTCACACAAAGCAGCACGAACAGCACATGCAGGGCGTGTTTACCCACCGTCCAGCGCTCCTCATCGTATAGAGCAGGCAGCAGCAACAGCAGCAACGGAACCAGGTAATTGGCAACCAGCGTCGTTATACATACCGCCACGCCAAAGAACGTCAGCAGGGCCAGCCGGGAAAAAGAACCGGCCTGACCAATACCACCAAACAGGTAGATAAATATGAAGACGTACAGACCGCCCTGTACCGACATCCATAACTGGTTTTTACCGCTAAAATCTTCGACCAGCGGGCGGTTCAGTAAGTGGCGCAATCGGTGGAGCATAACCGCAAAAATAGCCAAAAACTGCCCTTATTTTTTGGTCTGTGGCTGGACCAACCCCACGAAACACGGGCCAACGGGATAAAAATCAGTTCTGTCTTCTACCCGATTGGCCGTCGGCCGCACGGGCTGACAGTAAAAAATCAGTCGTCTGCTAACTTTTACGGCTGATCACCTAAAAGTCTGGAAATAAATTGTACTATATACTAATTTTCTTTCATATATCCCATACTGAAACATTATTAATGAATACTTTATAGTCGGATTATTCAATTATAATTTAATTCAGAATACAGGGTATTTATTGGGGATATGTCAATAATATCTTATTAAACAGTTTGCATATAGAGTAAATAATCTTAACTATGTTTCCTGTAATCAGGTAGAGATAGAAGACAATTATCATATAAAGAGTCTCCTATCTCATTAGCAATCTGACCGATACAGGTATGATCACCTGAGTATCCCGTTAACTCGACTAATCTGTACCTTAACCGTGCTTAAAAATGCTTTGGCCTGATTTATGTATGTTGATGTTTGCTTAAACAGCGGAGGTATCATACAAGCAGGACAGGGCATTTCAACGTAAAAACCTTTACATATGGGTAACTTTTCCAACCGCTTGATTTATGTCGTGGAAGACAACCACGATGACCGTAACACACTTGAAAAAACACTGGCTTCTCAACAGGCTACCTTTCAACTGCACTTCTTCACCAACGGCTCCGAGCTGTTTATCTGGTTAACGCATCAACTGCATGGCCGTTTGCCCGACCTGATTTTACTGAATTTAGACATGCCGGTCATGAATGGGTTCGACACGCTGCTGCTGCTGAAAGCGATGGAGGAATACCGGAACATTCCGGTTGTAGTCCGCACGAGCGAAGAACGGGTCGACTATATTAACCGGGCCTATGACCTGGGCTGTCAGGCGTATATCGTCAAATCCGATCACCCGCTGCAACTGGGCCGGATGCTCAGTCAGTGCAGCACGGCGGCCGTTGCCTGAGCCGTAAACTCCGCATTGGTTAACAAGCTATTTCCGGTTTGCTCACAGCGCTGATAGCCACCGCCGTGAGCAAACTTTTTACCTGTACGCGCCGTTCTCTTAGCGTATGGAAACACTGGAAAAAATCCGTAAGGCATATACCGAGTATGTGCTTGAACACGGCACCCAACCCACCTCCGTCTTCCAGTTTGCCAAAAAACTGAAGATCGCCGAACCTGAGTTTTACAATCACTACGCGTCTTTCGATGCCATCGAGGCCGACATCTGGCTGACCTTCTTCGCCGAGGCCCGCGCCACCGTCGAAGCCGACGACACGTATCAGGGCTATTCCGTCCGCGAAAAGCTGCTCGCGTTCTATTACACCTGGATTGAGCTGCTGAAGGGGCAGCGCAGTTTTGTAGTCTACAGCTACGGCCGCCTGAAGGACGCACTGGCTCCGGCTACCTCCCGCGCCGGTATGATGGCGCGTCGGCAGGCTGGTATGACCAATCCCCGGCAGGTGTTTCAGCCCTTCAAAGACGCTTTTTACGACTACACCCGCGATTTACTCGCCGAGGGCCGCGAAAGTAAAGAAGTCGAACCCCGTCCGTTTGTTGGTGACCGGTACGTAGACGGTCTGTGGCGGCAAACCCTGTTTCTGCTTAATTTCTGGGTGCGCGACACCAGCAAAGGCTTCGAAAAAACCGATACCGCCATTGAGAAAGCGGTCAATACGGCGTTCGACCTGCTGGGCCGCTCCCCCCTCGATACCCTATTCGACTTCGTCAAATTCACCTTACAGAATCGTTGAGTGATTGAGTTGTTGAGTGATTGAATGAAGCAGGCAGATTTACTCTACTGTCCTGACCCTGCTGGCAGGGAAACAGAGGCCGCTTTATTCAATCACTCAACAACTCAATCACTCAATCACCCCCTATGAAAACGCAGAATTCCATTCCCACGTCCAAAGTGGCCAGGGCGAGTCAGTTCGTGAAAACGGGGCTGAAAGTCGGTGGTAACTACATTAAGCATTACAGCAAAAAATTGGTTGATCCCGAACGGTCGAAGGACGAGTTGCACAAAGACAACGCAGCCGACATTTATGAGGGCTTGAGCGAACTGAAAGGCAGTGCCCTCAAAATGGCGCAGATGCTGAGTATGGACCGCAGCATTCTGCCCCGTGCTTACGTCGATAAATTCACCATGTCGCAGTACTCGGCCCCGCCGTTGTCCGGCCCGCTGGTCATCAAAACATTTCGGACCTTCTTTGGAAAAGGCCCGCAGCAACTTTATGATACCTTCGAGATGGCAGCGGCCAATGCGGCTTCCATCGGGCAGGTGCATAAAGCCACTAAGTGGGGCAAGTCGCTGGCCGTGAAGGTACAATACCCGGGCGTGGCCGATGCCGTTAGTTCCGATTTACGCATTGCCAAACCATTAGCGGTTAGCTTATTACAACTTAATGAGCGTGACATTGACCGGTACATGGGTGAGGTAGAAACGAAGCTGCTCGAAGAGACTGATTATGACCTGGAACTCCGCCGGTCGGTCGAAATTTCGGAAGCCTGCGCCCATATTCCGAACCTGGTTTTCCCGAAATATTACCCCGAACTGTCCAGTAAGCGCATCCTGACGATGGACTGGCTTGACGGGCTGCACCTGAATGAGTTTCTGAAAACGAATCCGTCGCAGGAGGTTCGTAACCGTATTGGGCAGGCCCTCTGGGATTTTTACGACTATCAGATTCATACCCTCCGGCAGGTACACGCCGACCCGCACCCCGGCAACTTCCTGATGCGCCCCGACGGTACAATGGGCGTCATTGACTTCGGATGCGTAAAGGTGATTCCTGATTTTTATTACGACAACTACTTCCGGCTGGTCAACTTTGATACGCTTGAGGACAAGGCCCTGACGAAGCAGATTTTTGAGAATCTGGAGTTTATCGTGCCCAGCGATACGCCCCGCGATCAGGTCTTTTTCATCGACCTGTTCACTCAGATGATTCACATGCTCGGCGAACCTTTTTCGGTGGATGAGTTCGATTTTGGCAACGACGGCTATTTCGATAAAGTCTATTCATTTGCCGAAGACCTGGCCAAGGTCGATGAACTGAAGAACTCCAAAGTAGCACGCGGATCGCAGGATGGCCTGTACGTAAACCGGACGTATTTTGGCTTGTATTCCATGCTTAACGAGTTGAAAGCAAAGGTAAAAACCACAAAGCCCGAGTGGCTGATGACCCAGAAGCTGAAAGACGCGCAGGTAGCCTGATTACTGATTTAGTGCTTACTACTCCGTTCCGTTCCCTGAGCGGGCGACTTAAGTCGCCCGCTCAGGGAACACGTTTTTCCGGCCAAATCAATTATCTTCACCTTATGCTTACAACCACCGACGTACATAACCTGACCATCAAGACGGCTACTGACGGCGCATCGCCTATAAAACCCCGGTTCGACGACATCTTTATGGAACTGGCCGTTAATCTGGCTAAACGCTCCCATTGCATCAAGGCGCAGGTCGGGGCGGTGCTTACCCGCGACACCCGGATTATCTCCATTGGCTACAACGGTCCGCCCGCCGGTACGCATAACTGCGACGATGAGTTTCCCGGTGTCGGTTGCCCCCGCGATTCCAAAGGCAGTTGTTCACTCGCCCTCCACGCCGAAGAGAACGCTATTCTATACGCAGCTAAAAACGGGTCGGCCATCGAAGGGTCTACCATCTTCGTAACCTTATCGCCCTGCATTGCCTGCGCCCGGATTATCTACAGCATGAAAATCGCCCGCGTGGTATTTCTGCACTCCTACGCCGAGTACAAGGGCATTCCGACCGACGAGGGCGTTGAGTTTCTACGCCGGTTCGGGGTGACCGTAGAGCGGTACGTACCTATTGAGGGCGTTAGCCTGGCATCTGACCCGCCGGTGGCCGCTTCCTTACCGAACCGGCAGCCCACCCCGGTGCCATGAATATTTTGGCGCATGCGTATTTATCCGACCGACAACCGGGCCTGCTCATTGGCAACTTCATTGCCGATTTTGTGAAGGGCGACCCGGCAGCCCCGCGCCATCACCTGCCAGCCGACATTGTAACGGGTATCCGGCTGCACCGGGCTATCGACCAGTTTACCGATAGCCATGCCGAAGTGGCTGCCGTTCGGACGCTGCTTTACCCGCGCTGCCATAAATACGCCGGGGTGGCCGTTGATGTGTTCTTCGACCATTTTCTGGCTGCCCAATTCAGCGCGTTAACGGGTGAGCCACTGGCTGGATTCGTAACCTTTACGTATGACACTATACAGGCGAATGAACAGCATCTGCCGCCCAATGCCAGCCGTATGGCCGAGGCCCTGATTCGGTACGACTGGCTGATGAGTTACCAGACTACTGATGGCATCGACCGGTCGCTGAAAGGCCTGTCCCGGCGCACCGCTTTCCCATCGGGCTTAGCTACGGCAATTGATGACCTGAACCGATACTACGACCAGATTAGCGGGCATTTTTCGTATTTTTGGCCCGCCTTAGTCGAACACGTCCGGCAAACCCGGATTGCACTAAGCACTGAGTTGTGATTTCTCATTTTGCCCCTAACTTATGAAACAGATCCAGCCATTTTTAAGCATTATGCTCTTCCTTATGAGCATTGTGGTCACCATCGGCCTGACCCGTTCGGAACCCTGGGAGCCTATTCAACTGATGGAACCAGCCGAGCTGGCGGAGATAATAAACAGCCCCGGAGCTAATAAACCCCTGATTATCAGTATCGGCCCGGCCGCCAGCATTAAAACGTCGGTAGCCATCGGACCGGGCAGCGAGGCCGAGAACCTGAACAAACTGGCTCAGTTGGTGAGCAACGAGCCGAAAACACGCGCCATTGTTATTTACTGTGGCTGCTGCCCATTTAACCACTGCCCCAATGTCCGACCCGCCTTTACGAAGCTGAACGAACTGGGTTTTAAAAACCACAAACTCCTCAATCTGGCCAAAAACCTGAAAACCGACTGGATCGATAAAGGCTACCCGGTCATTGAGTAACCGGATGGCCGTATCCCGAACGGCCAGTAACTAAGCTACAGATCAACACCGGACGTCAGCGTCCGCGCTATTATATATGATTCCTGCCGTAGAAACTCTGCTGAAAGACATTCGTGCCAAACGCATCCAGCCCATTTATCTGCTGCACGGCGATGAGCCGTATTACCTCGACCGCATTGCCGATGAAATTGAAAAGGTGACGATTCCAGCAGCCGAACGCGGCTTTAATCAGTTCGTGCTGTTTGGGAAAGATACCGATGTGGGTGGAGTGATTAACTACGCCCGCCGGTACCCGTTTATGGCCGAGCGGCAGTTGGTGCTTGTGAAAGAAGCTCAGCAACTCAACGGCCTCAAAGATAAAGCCAGTCAGACCTTGCTGGAGGAATACGCCCTGAATCCGCTTACGAGTACAACCCTCGTTATCTGCCACAACGACCTGTTAGACGAGCGAAAAGCGTGGATAAAAGCCTTCGGTAAAAAAGGTGTGCTGCTGGGCGTTAAGAAACTCTACGAAAACAAATTAGTCGACTGGATCGGCGATTACTGCCGGCAGCAGGGAGCCCGGGTAAGTATCAAAGCCTGCCAGTTGCTGGCCGACCATATCGGTAACGACCTGAAACGGCTGGCCTCCGAAATCGATAAAGTGCTGCTTAACCTGCGCGTCGACGAGGAGATTTCGGCCGCTACCGTTGAGCGACTGGTCGGTATCAGCAAAGAATATAACGTCTTTGAATTGCAGAAAGCCCTCGTGCAGCGCGATGTGGTTAAGGCTAACCGCATTGTCGATTACTTCGGTCGAAATGCCAAAGACAATCCGCTCATTGTTATTCTGGGCCAGTTGTTCAGCTATTTCAGCAAGGTGCTGCTGGTTCAGTCGTCCAAAGACCAGTCCGACAAGGCCCTGGCGTCACTGCTTGGCGTTAATCCGTTTTTTGTAAAAGACTACCTGCAGGCCGCCCGCACCTTTCCGCTCGTGAAGGTAGCCGCCATCATTCACGCCATCCGCCGGGCTGACGCCCTGAGCAAAGGCATCGACGCCCCCACCATGTCGGAAAGCGACGTGCTGAAACAGCTGGTATTCGAGGTGCTGCACTAAGGCACCTGCCTCTTTTGAGCATTAGACTCTCCTTTACTGCCCGGAAGTAACAGCTTTTACCCGGGCACAACTCACACCGATTCCTGGGAACATAGTGGTTACCGACTTTAAAAGCCCCCTGTTTTTGGTGGAACACCACCCCGCGCCCGGGTGATTTAAAGCTGCCTGCACCACAATCCAACATAGTCTACTGATTATCAAGGATATTAGACCATTAAATAACTATAGAATAAAAGTTCTATCATTCTTCATGTAAGGCAAAACCATACCCTGTCTTTTCCCGTATGTTCTGTGTCTTCTTCCTCAAACCCGGTCGAGACAATCTCTCTATTCATCTTAAATTTCACTTAACAGTATGAAAGAATTACGACAAAAGTCGGGCGCACCACTTGACCCCGCATCAATTTTGCCGGTGCTTCCATTTAGTATGAACCGTCGGCTCTTCATGCGCTGGGCGGGTATGACATCGGCTGCGGGTGTATTGCTCAGTTCCTGTCAGCAAGACGTGTCCAATGCAGTTTCGCCAAGTGGTGCAAAGGCCAGCGGGATCGGCGCAGACGTTGATGTTGATCTGGGTTCGGGCGACATCGCTGTATTGAATTATGCTTATGCGCTCGAACAAATCGAAGCTACTTTCTACGAGCGTGTTGTTGCGAATCCATACGCAGGCATCACTCAGAAAGAATTGAGTATTTTGAAAGACATCCGTGACCACGAAGTCATTCACCGGGAGTTTTTCAAAGCAGCGTTAGGCAGTGCCGGTCTTCCCGCGCTGGCCATCGACTTTAACAGTGTTGTCTTCAGCGACCGTAACAGTGTACTGACAACGGCCCGTACGTTTGAAGATATTGGCGTAACTGCTTACAACGGTGCCGGTAAGTTTTTGAAAGATGTTAACTACCTGTTGCTGGCTGGCAAGATCGTATCGGTTGAAGCCCGTCACGCGGCAGTGATTCGTGAGTTGCTACAGCCCAATACCCGGTATTTCGCCGGTGATGATGTTGTTGACCCAGCGAGCGGGCTGGACGGAAAGCGCGAGCCGGGCGAAGTATTCCCAATCGCTCAGACGTTCATCAAACAGACCCTCAACGCACCTTCTTTTCCAACTGTAGCATCTTAAACTGACTCACTACTATGAACTTACAAAATATCCTCGGAGAGCTTGAGAAAGTAGATGGCGAGGTAATCGACCGCTTAGAACACGTGTCCCGTCGGCACATGTTTAGTGCATTTGCCAAAAAAGCCGTTGCGGCTGCTTCCCCGGTTGTACTAACTTCAGCAATCACTCAGGCCTATGGTCAGGGAAGTGCCCTGCCCGGTCAGGTACGCGAAGTACTGCAGTTTGCCCTGACACTCGAAAACCTCGAAGCCGAGTTCTATAACAGAGGTCTTGCATCGGGTGTAGTGATGGCTCCCTATAGAGATGCCATTGATCAGATAGCCAGACACGAAAACGCACACGTAGCGTTGCTGAAATCGGTGTTAGGTTCTGCGGCTGATCCAAAGCCAACGTTTGACTTCACGGCCAAAGGTGCATTCCCGGATGTGTTCTCAAATTTTAAAACCTTTGCAGCGGTTGCGCAGGCCTTTGAAGATACCGGTGTGCGTGCCTACAAAGGACAGGCTGGTAAACTAAGACCCTACAGTGCTTACCTGGAAGTTGCCCTTCGCATTCACTCGGTCGAAGCCCGTCACGCGGCTCGTCTGCGGCTGATCAACGAACAAAAAGGCTGGATTACCCTGAACACTGGTTTCCCACCTGCCGTATACGCAGGCGAACAGAATGTAATGCAGGGCGGCCTTGACGTAGCTGCGCTTACCGGCTACAGCCCGGCAACCGTATCGGAGGCCTTCGATGAGCCACTAAGCCAGGATGACGCGCTGAAAATTGCTATACAGTTTATTGTCTACTAAAGCAATTCGTTTCAGCCAGCTAATCCGGTTTGGCGTTAACTACCAAATGAAAACCTTCCGACTGTAGTGGTGCAGACCACTAACCGGAAGGTTTTCTTATGAATTGCCCCTTTACAAACTGGGGACTGTCTGTAAACCAATACCCGAGGTCTTGCCTGACAAGCCGGTGGGCACAATAAGCAAAGGATATAAACGAAAAGCGTCTAACCTGCTGATGAACAGCAAATTAGACGCTTTGTTTGTAGCGGGGAGCAGGATCGAACTGCCGACCTTAGGGTTATGAATCCTACGCTCTAACCATCTGAGCTACCCCGCCGAATCCGTTCACAAAAGTATAAAAAAAAGCGTTTGACCCAACCAAAGCCGGTTGATTTTCGCATTTATTTTCGCTTATCTTTGCCCGGGTCGGGTTGCTGTTCCTTCTCGTAGCCGGTATCACCTTTATCCTAATGCGCTGACATGGAGAAATATAAATTTGTCGCAGAGTATGAGCTTCGGGCTTCTCCCAAAATGCTATTTCCCTACGTCAGTACGGCATCCGGTCTCTCACAGTGGTTTGCTGCCCGGGTCAATGTGCTCTCTGAAAACAAGTTTGACTTCTTCTGGGATAACGAAAGTCACCTGGCCCGGCAGGTATCCCTGCGGCAGAATAAAGGCGTCCGCTTTGAGTTTCTCGAAACCGCTCCGGATGGCTCCGAAAATAGCTACGTCGACTTCCGCGTTGATGTCAGCGAGTTAACACAATCCACGTTTCTGCGCATCACCGACTACTCCGCTACGACCGATCCCGACGAACTAAAGGACATGTGGAACGGGTTATTGGATAAGCTGAAAGAGATTGTTGGCAGTTAACCGGCGGGTACGTTTTTTGGCGTTTACGTCGTTGCTACTGACAAACTACAACGCGCGAACCCGAAAAAACTAATCATGAAAAAGATTGATAAGCTCGTACTGAAGTCGTTTTGGGGACCTTTCTTCATGACGCTGGCGGTTGTGGTCTTTATCTTTCTGCTGAAATTGATCATCGTCTATATCGAAGATCTTGTCTCGAAAGACCTTGACCTGTTTACCTTCGGACGGCTCCTGTTTTACTTCGCTATCGTTACCGTCCCTACCGCCCTGCCGCTGGCGACCCTCCTCTCCTCGCTGATGACGTTTGGTAACCTGGGCGAGTTTTTTGAATTAACAGCCCTTAAGGGTGCCGGTATCTCGCTCACCCGCGCCATGCGTCCCATGATGGTGATGGCCTTGATCATCAGTTGCTTCTCCTTTTGGTTCAATAACAATGTGGCACCCTGGGCTAACCTGAAAGGCTACAGTTTACTGTATGATATTAAAAATTCTAAAGCAACCTTAAATATTAAAGAAGGTATTTTCTACAATGATCTGCCGGGCTACAGTATTAAGGTGGACAAGAAGGAAAAAGAAAGCGGCATTCTGCGTAATCTGGTCATTTACAAACACCCCACAAACGGCACCGAATCAGGAAATAAAGAAGTCACACTGGCTAAATCGGGCCGGATGTACACCGATAAGGATCAAACCTATCTGGTTTTTGAGCTTAATGATGGCAACCGGTACGAAGAACATGCCGACGGCTCCCGCAGCAGTTTCACCAGTGCCAACGGCACGGCGGCAACGCCATTCGTCCGCAGTGGCTTCAAACACTATAAACTCATCATCAGCCTTGAATCGTTCGGGCTGCAGCGTACCGATGAAAAGCAGTTTCAGTACCATGAGTACATGAAAAATTTGTCCCAGTTGTCAACGCTGACGGATTCATTAAAACGGGATACGCAGCAGTCCCGGCTGAGCGTCGCCAACACCTCACGTCAGTATTTCACGTATGAGTTCAAGCCTGCTCCGGTGATGGTCGCCACGGCCAAAAAAGCTACCGACGGTCCCTGGATTGATTCGCTGCTGACAAAACGCACCTTAACTGAGCCACCACTGATTCAGAGCGCCCTGGGACAGGCGCAGACCATGCTCTCCTACGCCACAGCCCAGCAGACGTACTTACTTGAAAAGGAAAAGAGCGTCTACCGGTATGAGTTGGAAAGCCATCATAAATTTACGCAGGCTATCTCGTGTTTCATCCTGTTTCTGATTGGTGCTCCGCTCGGTGCTATCATCAAAAAAGGAGGATTTGGTCTACCGGTGTTAGTATCCATTATCTTCTTTATCCTGCTTTATGTCCTAAACATAACCGGCGATAAATACGCTAAAGACGGTCTGGTATGGGTACCGGCCGGGGCCTGGATGGCGAATCTGGTGCTGGCACCTGTGGGGCTTTTCTTCATGCAGAAGGCCCGTCATGATTCGCGGCTGTTCGATAAAGACGTATACGTCATTGCCTTTGAGCGCTTCCGTAAACGCTGGTTTCCCAAAACGAAAGCGGGCAGTGACGCCGTTACTACGGCAACCGTCTGAATAAGTAGATACCGCAGCCGCACTGCTTTGAATAGCACAACCGGTTTTTACCAGACCACCCCGCAACCGTTGGACTTACCGCTGTTTTTCCGTACTTTTGCGGCTGCAAAACTATTGCATAAACAAAACGCTGTCTAAAGATGTATTTAACGACCGACAAAAAGCAGGAGATATTCTCTACCCAGGGCTTCGCAAAAACCACCGAAGACACGGGTTCGGCCGAATCGCAGATTGCGCTGTTTACGTACCGGATTAATCACTTGACTCAGCACCTGAAGGTGCACAAGCACGATTACAGCACCCAGCAGGGTTTGCTGAAACTGGTTGGTAAACGTCGCCGGATGCTCGACTACCTGCAAAAAGTGGACATTACCCGCTACCGGAACATTATCGCCGTTCTCGGCATCCGTAAGTAAGCGGTCTCAGTACCCCGTCGGGGAATCCAAACGCGGGTTTCCCGATTTTTTATTACCTCCCTGTTTTGACGGCCTAAAGCGGTCAGAAATTAATGCAAAAGTACGCGGGGCTTCCCGTGCAGTCAATAAAGCTGTCATAGAGCGGATATTCAAACCACCTGTATGTTTCAAATCACCACCCAAACAGTAACCCTCCCCGACGGACGCGAGATTACCATTGAAACCGGCAAGGTTGCGCGTCAGGCCGATGGCGCGGTGCTGGTACGGTTAGGCGACACGATGCTGTTGGCCACTGTCGTGTCAAGTAAAGAAGCCAAAGAAGGCGTCGATTTTCTGCCCCTTTCCGTTGACTATCAGGAGAAGTTTGCGGCAGCTGGCCGCATTCCCGGAAGTTTTCAACGGCGCGAAGGCCGGTTAGGTGACCACGAAATCCTGATCAGCCGTCTGGTTGACCGGGCCTTACGCCCTATTTTCCCCGATAACTACCATGCCGATACGCAGGTAATGATTACTCTTGTATCGGCCGATGCGGAAGTATTGCCCGACGCCCTGGCGGCCCTGGCGGCTTCGTCGGCGCTGGCGGTTTCCGACATTCCGTTCAACGGTCCGATTTCGGAAGTACGCATCGCCAAGATTGATGGTGAGTTTAAAATCAACCCCAAAACGTCTGAACTGGCGCGGGCAACGATGGATCTGATCGTGGCGGCCACCGAGAAAGATATTTGTATGGTTGAGGGTGAGATGGAAGAAGCGCAGGAAGCCGAAATGGTTGAAGCGCTCAAAATCGCGCACGAAGCCATAAAAGTACAGTGCCGGGCCCAGAAAGAATTGGAAGCGAAGGTTGGCAAGACCGAAAAGCGGACTTACAATCACGAAACCCACGATGAAGACCTCCGGGCGCAGGTACGGACAACGCTTTACGATAAAGTATACGCCGTTGCGGTAAAGCAACAGGCCAGCAAGAAAGGCCGTTCAGCCGATTTCAAAGCTGTACGCGACGAGTTTATCGCTACCCTGCCCGAAGGAACGGACATTGGCCTGGTAAAAACGTATTATCACGATCTGGAGTCGGAAGCCGTACGCCGGATGGTGCTGGACGAGCGGGTTCGTCTGGACGGGCGTAAGCTGGATCAGATCCGGCCAATCGAGTGTGAGGCCGGTTTTTTACCAATGGCTCACGGTTCAGCCCTGTTCACCCGGGGTGAAACCCAATCGCTGACGAGCGTTACGCTTGGCACGAAAATGGACGAGCAGATTGTAGATCAGGCCATGTATCAGGGCTACAGCAAATTCCTGCTGCATTATAACTTCCCCGGCTTTTCGACTGGCGAAGTGAAACCGAACCGGGGTGCTGGCCGGCGCGAAATTGGCCACGGTAACCTGGCTCACCGTGCCTTGAAAAAAGTACTGCCGCCTGTTGAAGACAACCCATACACAATTCGGATCGTATCGGACATTCTGGAATCGAACGGCTCATCGTCGATGGCTACCGTTTGCGCCGGTTCGCTGGCCCTGATGGACGCCGGGGTGAAGATCAAAGCACCAGTTGCCGGCATTGCCATGGGTTTGATTTCAGACGGTGAGAAATACGCCGTCCTGTCGGATATTCTGGGCGATGAAGATCACCTCGGGGACATGGATTTCAAGGTAACCGGTACGGCTAACGGGATTACGGCTTGCCAGATGGACATTAAAGTCGATGGTTTGTCGTACGAAGTGCTCACCGAAGCCTTAAATCAGGCCAAAGCGGGTCGGTTACACATTCTGGGCGAGATGAACAAAGCCTTGAGTGAGACGCGCCCCGATCTGAAACCGCATGCACCACGCGCTACGGTGATCAAGATTGAACAGAGTCAGATTGGCGCCGTAATCGGACCGGGTGGCAAAGTGGTACAGGATATTCAGAAAGAATCCGGCGCAACTGTGGTGATTGACGAGCACGACAATGCAGGTTGGGTAAGCATCTTTGCCGTCAACAAAGACAGCATGACCAAAGCGGTAAATCGCATCAAAGGTATTGTGGCGGTACCCGAAGTTGGCGAAACCTACGAGGGTAAAGTGAAGACGATTATGCCCTTTGGTGCCTTCGTAGAATTCATGCCGGGCAAGGATGGACTTTTGCACATTTCCGAGATCAAGTGGGAGCGCCTGGAGACGATGGACAACGTGCTGGAAGTAGGCGAAGAGATCGCTGTAAAGCTGATTGATATTGATAAAAAGACCGGAAAGTACCGGTTATCGCGTAAAGTGCTGCTTCCGAAACCAGCGAACAAAACGCAGGAATAGATTGTTGTTTTTTGTAGAATAACGCCGTGAATCACGGCGTTATATAGCCACACGCTCCAGTGTAACGTACCATGAGACAGCTAAAAATAAGTAAACAGATAACCAACCGCGAGAGTCAGTCGCTCGACAAATACCTGCAGGAAATCGGCAAGGTAGATTTGTTGACGCCTGATGAAGAAGTGACGCTGGCCCAGAAAATCCGCGAGGGTGACCAGTTGTCGCTCGAACGGTTGACCAAGGCTAACCTGCGTTTCGTCGTTTCGGTTGCCAAACAGTACCAGAACCAGGGCTTGTCACTCGGCGATTTAATTAACGAGGGGAACCTCGGTCTGATTAAAGCAGCCCAGCGTTTTGATGAAACCCGTGGTTTTAAATTCATTTCCTACGCCGTCTGGTGGATTCGTCAGTCCATTTTACAGGCGTTGGCCGAACAGTCGCGGATTGTGCGTTTGCCCCTGAACCGGGTAGGTTCGCTGAACAAGATTTCCAAGACCTTTTCCGATCTGGAACAGAAATTCGAGCGCGAACCATCGCCCGAAGAACTGGCCGCCGTACTGGAAATTACAGCCGCTGAAGTTGTTGATACCCTGAAAATTTCGGGTCGTCACGTGTCGATGGATGCGCCGTTTGTGCAGGGTGAAGAAAACAGCCTGCTCGACGTGCTGGAGAACGACGGTGAAGACAAGCCGGATTCGGGTCTGATTAACGATTCGCTTCGTAAGGAAGTACAACGGGCTCTCTCGACGCTGACGCAACGGGAAGCCGATGTGATTACGCTTTACTTCGGCTTGAACGGCGAACACGCCATGACGCTCGAAGAGATCGGCGAAAAGTTTAACCTAACCCGCGAACGCGTTCGTCAGATTAAGGAGAAGGCCATTCGCCGGTTACGCCATACATCACGGTCTAAAGCGTTGAAAACGTATTTGGGATAAGTCGTCTGCGGATGTCTTTGGCATCGCTACGGCAAATCGACCATCAGTAAAGCCCTTGCCACAGTTGGCGGGGGCTTTTTTGTGTAGTGACGGATTGGCCTTTTTAACCGAATTTTGTCAGCTTATGCTGGAGAACATTTATAAAACGCTGGCGGGTATACTGGACAACAGCCTTGGCTCCGTCGTGTCAATACTAAAAGTGCTGGTACAGTCGCGGCCAGGCGGAGCGCTGCCTGCCCCGCGACGGCCCGTCTGTTCGGTGCTGGGTAACGGCCCCTCATTGAACGACTCCCTCCGCGACCATCTAGACTTTATTAAAAACTCGGAAGTGGTTGTAGTCAATAATTTCGCACATACACAGTTGTTTCTGGAGTTGAAACCGCAGAATTACGTCCTGCATGACCCCGGCTACTTCTCCTTCACAGCAACCACGAACCGCCCCGATATTCAGCAAACCATCGATGTGCTGATTCAGCGCGTCGACTGGCCCATGACACTGTATGTGCCCCGGCGAGCCAAAGGATCGCACCTTACCAGCCAGATTGCTGCCGGTAATCCTGTTATTCAGGTGATGTACTACAATTATACCGTGGTTACCGGCTTCGAGTGGTTACGGCACTGGTTTTATCGGCATAATCTGGGCATGGTACAATCGCAGACGGTGCTGATGGCGGCTTTGTTTTTAATGGTTAACCGGCGTTTCAACGCGGTGTACCTGTTCGGTGCCGATCAGTCGTGGCATGAACAGATCCGGGTAACCGAGGCCAACGAGTTTCAGATGCAGAATCTTCACTTCTACGACAAAGCGAAAGACGTTGCGTTCATCACCACCTATAACGCCGGTCAGGGCCGGGGCTTCACTATGTCGAGCCAGTTTTTGTCCCTTTACAAAGTTTTTAGAGGCTATGAAGTACTACGCGATTATGCGGGGTCGATTGGTGTTCGTGTCCTGAATGCCAGTAGTAAAAGCTACATTGACGCCTTTGATCGGGTCACGCCAGACCGGGTCACGCCTGCTTCCCCTGCATTATGAGCCACCGCATCGACACGGGCCGTCTGCAACTGGTTTCCTGCGACAGCACTATTTTTGACGCGCTGCTGGCTGGCCCCAAAGTAGCATCGGCTCTGCTTCAGGTTGACATCCCCCCTCGTTGGACTCAGTTTGGAAAAAGGCCCATTCAATATGCGTATGATCAACTTCGCGCTGAGCCAACCAGCCTCAACTGGTGGACATACCTGCCGATTCATACGGCGGATAACCGGCTGATTGGTAGCTGTGGCTACAAAGGGCCGCCCGATGAACACGGCATAGTTGAGATTGGGTACGAAATAATGAAACCTTACCGGCGGCAGGGTCTGGGTACGGAACTGGCCAAAGGGCTCATTGCCAATGCTTTTGCCGACAACCGCGTGACTACCGTTCAGGCACATACACTGGCCCGGGAGAACCCATCTTGCAAGATACTCCGTCATTGTGGCATGACCTGGATGGGCGATCTGACCGATGTGGAAGACGGTCTACTCTGGCGCTGGCAACTCAACCGGTCAACGTTCGGTTATGCATAAATAAGCCCCGAAAACGGCTCATTATAACTTATGCCCCTACTCCAACCCATTATTAACCTGGCCGAGCTGCTGTACCAAAAAGGCATTCGGGAGGTAATCATTTCTCCCGGTTCGCGGTCAGCCCCTCTGACGCTGGCTGTTGCCCGGCATCCGCACCTGACCGCCCGGGTGGTAGCCGATGAGCGTTCCGCTGGTTTTATTGCCCTCGGTCTGGCGCAACAGGCCCGCGCAACAGGGCAGGCTCGCCCGGTTGCACTAATCTGTACGTCGGGCAGCGCGGTGTATAATTTGAGCCCGGCCGTGGCCGAAGCCTTCTTTCAGGAGATTCCCCTGGTAGTGCTCACCGCCGACCGGCCACATGAATGGCTGTATCAGCAGGATGGACAGACGATAGCGCAGGCGGGCATCTTCGGCCCGCACGTTAAACGCAGCTATGACTTACCTGCTGATTATGGGCATACCGATGCGCGGTGGTTTATTGAACGCTCGGCTAATGAAGCAATCAATCTGGCGATGACCGCACCCGCCGGACCTGTTCATATCAATGTGCCGCTGCGGGAGCCTTTTTATCCGGCAACCGATGAGGTGTTTACCTATGAGTCGGTCCGGGTTATTGAGCCGCTCACCGTCATACCGCAGTTACCGCCCGAAACCTGGCACCAGTTGCTGAACGAATGGGACGAGACAGAACGCAAACTGATTGCGGTTGGCCAGCTTCCCAACGACCCGCACCTGGTCGACCTGCTGACAAAACTCAGCGCGGAGTCGGGGGTGCCTATTGTGGGCGAACTGATCAGCAACCTCCACCGAAACGGGCAATTTATCACCCAGACGGACACGTTTCTGGCCGGTACAGACAAGAGGCAACTCGAAGCCCTGCGCCCTGACCTGCTCATTACCTGTGGCGGGTCGTTTCTGACGCGGAACCTTAAAACGTTCTTCCGCCAGTTTCCGGCGCGTCGGCACTGGCACCTGCAAGCTACGCCGGATCGTATTTCCGATCCCTTCCGTTCGCTGACGACGCTGATTCCGATGGAAGCAGGTACTTTTTTCGAGAAGCTTTTTGCGGATGTTGACTACCGAAAGTTTTTGCAGGGTGATGAAGAAGATGAGTTTGATTTCCTGCACCGTTGGCAAACCGCCGATCAGCAGGCACTCCGGTTAGTGAACCGGTCGCTGGGTCAGGAATCAAAGCAGCCGGATGGTCAATTTTCGGAACTGGCAGCGGTACAACTGGTGCTGGAGGCCCTACCCACCGACTCGGTACTTCAATTGGCGAACAGTATGCCCGTCCGTTACGCCAACATGGTTGGACTGGAAGCAACTCAGCGCGTGAGTGTGTCCGCCAATCGGGGTACGAGCGGCATCGACGGTTGCGTGAGCACGGCCGTCGGCGCGGCATTGGCTACCGACAAAACGGTGACGCTGCTGGTCGGTGATGTGGCGTTTTTCTACGACCGAAATGCCCTCTGGAACACATTCGTACCCGCGAACCTGCGGATCGTACTGCTCAATAATCATGGGGGACATATTTTCCGCATGATCGACGGGCCTTCACAACAACCCGAATTGGAGACGTATTTCGAGACGACCCAACCGCTCACGGCCCGGCTTACAGCGGAAGAGTTTGGGCTGGATTATACCGTTTGCGCCAGTCTTTCGGATGTGCAAAGTGCCTTACCAGCTTTTTTCGAGTTAAGTTCCCGGCCAAAGATACTGGAAGTAAGTACGGACAAATACGTTAACAAAGCACTTTTCCGACTATACAAGGAGCAGATTAACAGCCTCCGCTGGTAAGGATAGGCGCATTTCCCGTATATTTCGAGCAGAAAACAGCACCACGGTATCGGGAATACGGGCATTCAGCCGTTAGGTATAAGATAAATTGCTGGCAGGCTACTTCACCGAAATACAAACCATGAAAAAATTAATGAACCGCGTGATTATCGGGCTGGGTCTGAGCGTCACAATCTTACTGACAACCCACGCCTACGCCCAGTATCCGGGGGGTATGGGCGGTGGAGGTATGGGAGGCCGGATGGGCGGCATGAATAACCCCGGCATGATGGGCAATAGCAGCCCGCGCCCGCAGTCGCTCCCGTTTGCCAGCATGGCCAATCAGCAGACGGAATGGATGAAAAACAACCTTTCGCTAAGCAAAGATCAGGTCAAAGCCGTCAGAAAGCTGAATAACACGTATGCTGAAAAACAAAAAACGGAAACGCAGGGGCTATTACCCGCTGGCGGTGCGGCACCCTCAGACGCCACCCGGCAACAGATCCGGGAGGTGATGAGCATGTTAAATGAAGAAAAAGAAGAAGAGTTAAAACCCATTCTGACGCCCGAACAGTGGACTACCTATCGTGCCAAGCGCGATTCAATTACCAAAGTTCAGGACGGTAACCGACCAACAATTCAAGGTCGTCCCCGATAGTCTGTTAAAAGGCAGCAGTAACGCCCGGCCAGTATGGTGCGGGCGTTTTTAGTTTAGTTCCTCCGTATAAGCGCCCATTTGCCGAACCGAATAGCAGGCTATCCCCCGCTGTCTGGCGTCGGCCAGCAGTTTATCGGTCAGTGGCGTTTTGTTTGAATCATCGAAGATGATGCGACGCGCGACCACCCGGCCCCGAAGCTGATCCCAATCCTGCAGGGCATTCCGGCGGATAATCAGGTAATCGACTACGGCGGGTAATTTCCAGCGCGAACGGCCAGTGAGTTTATTCACAAGTAGCAGGGTTTTGCCCTGCCAGACCCAGAGCGCATACTCGCGGGTCTGATAATAAGCGGGTAACGCCCTCCGGGTACTGTCAAGCGTCAGTGGACCAGCCCCGGCCAGCGTCAGTTGCTTTACACCCCATTGCCCAAAGGTATTTTTCAGGTAGAAATCGAATGAACGTGGGTCATTCTGCATATCCAGATCCGTCAGCAGCACCGATTGAGGGCCGTTGGTCAGGCTTACTGCTGTTTTGTGGGGCAGGAAATGGACCGAGAGCCGCTGCTGTGCCTGCCGATTCCAGTCATCCCGTAACGTACACAGGGCCAGCATTAAACTGAGCCCGCAGGTGAGCCAGAGGTAGGCCCGCTGCCGGGTGAGCAGACAACTGACAGCCGCCAGAATGATGGCATACACCAGCAGCATCTCCGTCGTTGACAACCACAGCCCGTTCCACATCGCGCCCGGCAACTCCCCTACCCGCGTTACCGATTCATTTAGCAACCAGGCCGTTTTTTGTAAGGTCCAACCCAGCCAATCATTCAGATACGGTATCCAACTCAGAGCCAGCGTAGCCATTGCCAGTGGGAGTAACCCTTCGGAAAGCAGCATGACCACCGGGTTGGCCACCAGAAAATAAGTGGGAAACTGGTGGAAATAGAAAACACCGAGCGGAAATGTAATCATCTGTGCAACCACAGCTACGACGGTCAGCTTCCAGAGCCAGTTTTGCCAGCGATACCGGAATGTGAGCCGCTGACCGAGCGCGGGCACCCAGGCACCAATACCCGCTACGGCGAGATACGACAATTGAAACCCCGCCGAGAACAAGGCGTAAGGATCGAAACAGAGAATAACAAAAGCCGAGACACCCAACGTGTTTGGCAGGCTGTGCGGGCGTCGGCTCACCTCGGCTCCAATCAAAATCGAAAACATCAATGCCGACCGCAGCACCGGAGCCGAGAATCCGGTCGTCAGGGCGTAGAACCAAAGAATTATCAGTTTCAGGGCGGCTACCCAAAGTGAGTGCTGCTGACTGGGTGCGATACGTTTGAGCAGCCACGTCAGGACAAAAAACAGAATACCCACATGCAGTCCCGACACCGAAAGCAGGTGAATGGCACCGGCGGCCGAGTACGATTGGTATAGATCGGCATCCAGATCGTCGCGGACGCCAAGCACCATCGCGTTGACAATGGCATATTCGGGCCGCGACCCGACCTGATGCGTAAAGACGCTGTCGGCCAGCCGGTTTACCCTGTTCGCTAAGGCCGTCAGGCGACTCGGGGGCTCATAGCCAGTTACCTCCCGCTGGAATGGCCGGAGATACTGCTGATGGTAAATGCCCTTGTAACTCAGGAACCGTTTGTAATTAAACTCGCCCGGATTCAGGGGCGGGTCGATGGGACGGGGTGCCCCGCCAACGAGCCATACTTCACCGTAGCGGGGAATCAGCGAACCGGTTTTATCAAGGTAAACGATTACCCGCCCACTCATGGGCTGATACTGCCCCACTACCCGCCCCTGCCGAAGCGACAGTTCGACCCGGTAGGTTTTGGCGCGTTCTTCAGGCAGGTTATCGACTACGGCTTCGTAGGCATCAGGCAACTCCGTCAGATGACTGATGTTATCGGTCCGGTTACTCGCAGTGTGACTATAAGCAGTAAACCAGCCAGCCGAACCCAGCAGCAACAACACGCCCATGCCCGACCGGACGCTGACTGGTTTAACGACACGGCGGCTGTTTCGGATGAGATTGCCCAGCCACAGCCCCGCCCCTATCGTAGCCAGCAGAAGGGGGAGCCACCAAAAACCAGGCATGGATATGTAAAGCAGAATGCCGCCAAGTAATGCGGCCACGTACCGAACGAAGGGGTAACCTTTCATGAAGATTATTGTACCCCAGACGCCCACATCTGGTTTTTGACCGGAATGACCAGACGTGGGCGTCTGGGGTACAGCTGCCGTTGCAGATGCAACTACTTTGGATAGGCTGACCCCGGCAGGATCATCTTGTAGTGCTGAATGCCTGCTTCTTCAAACATTGGGCCGACGGGCACAAAACCAAAACCGGCATAGAGCGGCATGGCGGTCACCTGCGCGTGCAGGTAGATGGATTCAATAGGGTCGGCGGTCCGCCGTTGCGGTTGTCGGCTGAACACGTCGTCGAGCACTGCCCGCACCAGGGCTTTACCAACGCCCTGCCCCCGAAACGGACTCAGTACCGCAAACCGCTCCAGCTTTACCCCTTTCTCAGTTCGGCGCCAGCGGGCCGTGCCGGACGGTTCCGCCTGACCGGTACCGGTGTCGGTGCGGGCCAGAAAATGGCGGCTTTCTTCCTCGTATTCGTATTCTTCGCGGGCATCCACGTTTTGTTCAATGACAAAAACGGCCCGGCGTATGGCAAAGGCAGCCTCCAGATCGGTGGGCTTCGTGATGGGTAAAACTGTAGTCATGGTAAGCGGGAAACAGTGATGGCCTGGCAGCGATTTCAGGGCGCGAACAGAACTAATAACAAGCTGCAAACATAGCTTTTCAGCGAATAAAAACCCGTTTGGCCTGGGTTTCAGACCCGGTCGTCACGCGCAGCACGTACATCCCCACCGGTATACCCGAGACCGACAGCGTGATCCGGGTGCTTGGCACGTTCTGGTACTGATACGCCCGAATGGATCGGCCGGTCAGGTCAAGCAGCGTAGCCGTAACGTTCTGCAGGCCGGTGAACTGCACATCGGCAGTGGCTTCGAGGTGAATGGGATTGGGGTAGACGGTCAGGGTCAGGGCGTTCGTCGGTAGCAGCGCCGAATCCTTTTGTACGACCCGTTGCCGACGCGGACTAAGCGCAATAACCGTTCGCATCCGGTTGACCTGTCCCTGCGTAAATAGATTCATGCACCGGTCGGGCGAATAGTCCATGTAATCTTCGATCAGATCGCGGGTACGGGTTCCGTTACACTCGGAATACGTCTGCGTACACTGCGTTGTGTTGTTAAGGGCTTCGGTCGGCGGGGTATCAGCCACGTAATCATCCCCGCATTTAGCATCTCCATTGGGGTGAATGAGCCCGAACCAGTGACCGATTTCGTGGGTAAGGGTCCGGCCCAGGTTATACGTCGATCCGCTCACGGCCCCCGTCTGCCGGCCAACGTACCGATAGTCAATAATTACGCCATCGGTCCGGTCGTTGGCAAAGGGGTCTAAGCCCTGTATCGTATCTACCGGTGCGGGAAACTGCCCATAGCCCAGGATTCGGTTTTGTAATGGCGCCACCCAGATGTTGAGGTACTGATCGGTGGGCCAGTACGCAATCTGCGCTAAGAGTACATCTTCCGTATAGGCATCGAAACTGGTTTTCTGGGGGTAATAATGCCGGGTTATCCCGGTGGTAGCCGCGCCGTTGGGGTCGGTCGTGGCCAGATAAAATTCAATGCGGGCATCGGCCCCAATCGGGTTGGTATTATAGCCGTTGGTGCCAGCCTGACGCCGGTAATCTTCGTTAAGCACCTGAATCTGAGTCGCAATCTGCTGATCGGAGATGTTAGCATTGGTAGTCCCGCCAATGGTACCGTTGGCGGTAGAATGCACCACGTGAAAGACCACCGGAATCCGGTAGATTTCGTTGGATAGTGCTTGCGTTTTAGAGGAAGCCCCCCCCTTTTGAAGCTGCCCAATCTGACGATTCAGGGTTTCAAGCTGCGCGGCCCGGTTGGGGTTACGCTGTTGCAGTACCTGCTCATGCGCAACGGTGGCGCAGCGAATAACGGCACTATCCGGGGCTTGCGCCCGGCTTAGTTGAGTCCCCGTAAAAAACAAAAAACCGGCCAGCCACAGCCAGCCGGTTCGTCCTGTAGAATTGCCCATATCATTGACCTGCTTCATCATAGGCGGCAACGATCTCTTTCACCAACCGGTGACGAACGACGTCGCGCCCATCCAGTTCAACGAAGGTAATTCCCTTTATATTTTTCAGAATGGCAACCGATTCAATTAAACCCGATTTTTGTTTGTGCGGCAGGTCAATCTGCGACCGGTCACCGGTAATGATCGCTTTAGAGGTAGGCCCCATCCGCGTTAAAAACATCTTCATCTGCATCGGCGTCGTGTTCTGCGCTTCGTCTAACAGAATAAAGGCATTATTAAGCGTCCGGCCCCGCATATACGCTAAGGGTGCAATTTCGATAATCCGGTTTTCGACGTAAAATTTCAGCTTCTCGGCCGGAATCATGTCATCGAGTGCATCATAAATCGGGCGCAGGTACGGATCAATTTTCTCCTTGAGGTCACCGGGCAGGAACCCGAGATTTTCGCCCGCTTCCACGGCGGGCCGGGTAATGATGATCTTCTTGACTTCCTTGTTTTTTAGCGCCCGAACCGCAATAGCCACGGCGGTGTAGGTTTTTCCGGTACCAGCAGGACCAACGGCAAACACCAGGTCCGACTGTTCGGCGGCTTCGACCAGCTTTTTCTGGTTGGCTGTCCGCGCCCGTACCACTACGCCTTTGGTACCATACACCAGCACTTCATCATCAGCAACGGGCACATCGGTTGTTGGCCGCACTTCAGTAGCTGTGCTGCCCCCATTGGCCGAACTATTGGTCAGGTAGGTCTTGACACTGTCGTGGGTCAGCTTACCGTACGTCTGGTAGTGCTCCATGAGCGATTCCAGAATATCGGTGATGCGGGTGATTTCGGGCGTAGTTCCCTTGATGCGGATTTCGTTACCCCGCGAGATGATTTTACTCATCGGAAAGGCCGCAGCCACTTCCTTGATGTTGTTATTTTCGACGCCCAAAAACTCGATGAGCGACACATTGTCGAGGGTTATTACTTTTTCGACCAAATCAGTGAGACAGTTTGAAGTTGTACCGAAATATATTCGCTTTCTGCTATATCACAACACTATTTTCGGGAAATTTATTCGCGGATCAGTAGCCTCATTCTGAAACTTAATGCCTGACCGAACGGTAGCTGACCGGCCCATCACCCTTTGTATACTATTGACAGTCAGCCAGTTCAGACTACCTGCCAATCCGGGCCAAACCGCAGGGCTGACCATTTGGCAAAAAGCCCACTTTTTTCAAATCAGGTAGTCGTTTTACTACCAATGAGTTAGCCAGCCTTTGTTAGCTATACGTCAAGATAGTTGTCTCTGCCGGGTTGCCACTTGCCGCCGGGTTGCGTATTATTGCAGTAGTCATGGAGAACGCACGTCCGAATAATTTCAAAAAGCCATCCGGTTTTGCCGGGGGCCGTCAGCAACCCACCAATAAGTGGCTCGATACCGGTTTAGGGAAATTGCCTCCGCAGGCCCTCGATCTGGAAGAAGCCGTTCTGGGGGCGCTGATGATCGAAAAAGACGCGCTTTCGGCCGTGGTCGACATCCTGAAACCGGAGAGTTTTTATAAGGATGCGCACCAGAAAATCTATGGAGCTATCCTGACGCTGTTCGCCAACTCCGAACCCATCGACATGCTCACCGTGACGCAACAACTGCGAAAATCGGGCGAGATTGAACTGGTGGGCGGGGGCGGTTACATTTCTGAACTGACCTATAAAGTTAATTCGGCCGCTAACATTGAGTACCACGCCCGGATCATCACCGAGCACTCGCTGAAGCGGGGCGTTATTTCAATGGCCAGTGATGCCCTGCGTCTGGCCTTCGAGGACACAACCGACGTGTTTGGCCTGCTGGACCAGACCGAACAGGCGCTGTTCTCGCTGACCGAGTCGAACATCCGTAAAAACTATGCCGACATGAGCACCATTGTGCGGCAGGCGTTGAACGAGATGGAGACCAAAAAGAACCAGGAAGGGCTCACGGGTATTCCCTCCGGCTTCACGAATCTGGACCGGCTCACCTCAGGCTGGCAACCCACCGAGTTAATCATTCTGGCGGCCCGGCCCGCAATGGGAAAGTGCCTGGGTAAAGGGACTAAAGTGATTATGTTCGACGGGTCTTTGCGCAACGTCGAAGATGTCCGTGAAGGTGATTTGCTGATGGGCGATGATTCTACGCCCCGTCGGGTGCTGTCGCTGGCACGGGGCCAGGAAATGATGTACTGGGTGCATCAGAACAAAGGCATCAGCTATCGGGTCAATGAAAGTCACATCCTTTCGCTGAAACGAAGCCGTAGCGAAGGCCCCCATACTAAAGGAACTGTGTTGAACATCCCGGTGCGGGACTACCTGACCAAATCAGACAAGTTCAAAACGAATTACAAGGGCTATAAAGTAGCCGTCGAATTTCCGGCGCAGCCAGTCCCGTTAGACCCTTATTTTGTTGGCCTATGGCTCGGCGACGGTCACGCTTACAGCTCACGCATCACGAACACAGACCCTGAAGTTATCGATTACCTGCAAGCCTACGCCGATGGCCTTGGTTTGAAAATGGTCACGTATCAGCAGGCTAACCGGACGGCTAACTATGCCATCACATCCGGTCAGCGCGGGGGTGACCAGTCGGGCAATAGTTCTGCGTTTAGTGTTCAGGGAGAGCTTCGCGGCTTATCAGTCATTGAGAATAAGCATATTCCGCAGAAGTATTTGATCAATTCGACCGAAAACCGGCTTAAACTGCTGGCGGGTCTGATCGATAGTGACGGGCATTATCAGCCGGCGTTCAATTGCTACGAAATTACGCAGAAGAATAAAGAACTGGCCGAACAGCTAAAATACCTCTGCGATACACTGGGGTTCCGTTGCTCCTTAAAAGAAAAACAGGCGAGTATTGCTTCGCGGGGGTTCATCTCAACGGTTTACCGGCTACGCATCTTTGGTAATCTGGACAGCATTCCGGTCCGCATAGCAAGAAAGCAGGCACGACCATTGCGGGCCAAAGCCGATTGGCGTGTGACGGGCATTACCGTCGAAGCGGACAGGATTGACGATTACTACGGTTTCACCATCGACGGCAACCACCTGTTTTTGCTGGAAGATATGACCGTGACTCATAACACGGCCTTCGTCGTCTCGGCCCTCCGAAACGCGGCTGTTGACCACGGCAAACCGGTAGCGATTTTCTCGCTGGAGATGTCGTCGGTGCAGTTGGTCAACCGGCTTATCTCGGCGGAGGCTGAGATTGATAGTGAAAAAATCAGAAAAGGAACACTGGCTCCGCACGAATGGCAGCAGTTGCACCATAAGATTCAGCGGCTGACCGAAGCCCCGATCTTTATTGACGATACCCCGGCCCTCTCTATTCTGGAATTACGGGCAAAATGCCGACGGCTGAAGGCCCAGCATGACATTCAGATGGTGGTGATTGACTACCTCCAGCTCATGAGTGGCGACACCAGCGGGCGCGGAGGGGGCGGCAACCGCGAACAGGAAATTGCGTCGATTTCGCGGGCGCTGAAAAACCTCGCCAAAGAACTCAACGTGCCGGTTATTGCGCTTTCGCAGTTGAGCCGGGCCGTTGAAACCCGGGGGGGCGATAAAAAACCACAGTTGTCTGACTTACGTGAATCCGGTTCTATTGAGCAGGACGCCGATATGGTGTGCTTCCTCTACCGGCCCGAGTACTACAACATTACGCAGGACGAAGCGGGCAACTCGACGCAGGGCATCGGCGAGGTAATTATCGCCAAAAACCGGAGCGGCTCCCTCGATACGATTCAACTGCGGTTCATTGCCAAATACACTAAGTTCTGCGATCTGGACTCCTACTTTGAACCCATTGCTACCCCCGGATTCAGCAACGACGTTAATGGGCTAAGTAGTTTTGATACACCGGGTGGCGGTCAGGCACAACCGGGAGCCGTTTTCAAGAGCAAAGCCAATAATCTTTCCAACTTTGGCAACACCGACCCCAATCAGGAAACCCCATTTTGAGGAAGAGTGGTAAGGAGTAAATGGTAAGTGAACAGTAGCAAACCCACTTCCGCCTTATCACTCTACTCCTTACCACTCTACCACTTCTCAATCCTACGGTGAGTTATTTAGACACTACGATTGACGTTTACCGGCAGGCGGCTCAGGAGCCTCAGGTTGGTCTCTGCTGCACAACGAATCCGGTTTGGCAGCTACCGGGCCTGCGCATACCCAAACGGATGCTCGACATGAATTACGGTTGTGGCAGCACCGTAAACCCACGCGATTTGGTTAATGACCCAACCGTACTCTACGTCGGCGTTGGCGGGGGCATGGAGTTATTGCAGTTTTCGTACTTCAGCCGTCGGCCGGGGGCGATTATTGGCGTTGATGTCGTTGACGAAATGATCGAAGCCTGCCGTGAGAACCTGATCGAAGCAGAAACTCAGAACGACTGGTTCAGCCGGGATTTTATGGACCTTCGCATCGGTAATGCACTGGCCTTGCCCGTAGCTGATAACAGCGTTGATGTAGCCGCTCAGAATTGCCTCTTTAATATTTTCAAGATTGACGACCTGAAGCAAGCGTTGCAGGAAACGTATCGTGTACTGAAACCACACGGTCGCTTGGTGATGTCGGACCCAACCTGCGAACAACCCATGTCGGATGAACTTCGCAGCGATGAACGGCTACGCGCACTGTGCCTGACGGGGTCGCTTCCCTTAAACGATTACCTGGCCCTGATTACGGGTGCGGGCTTTGGCACGGTCGAAGTACGGGCTAAACGGGCGTATCGCGTGCTGGCTCCGGGTCAGTATGCCACTGGTGAATTGCTCTACATTGAGAGTGTGGAGGTATGCGCGATCAAAGACCCAATGCCCGTTGATGGTCCCTGTATTTTTACCGGCAAGACCGCCATTTACTACGGCGACGAAACGCATTTCGATGATAACAAAGGCCACGTACTGTTACCAAATCAACCGCTGTCAGTCTGCGACAAAACAGCCGGTGCGCTCGCCCGCCTGAACCGGAACGATATTTTCATTTCGCCGTCAACGTTTCATTACGATGGTGGCGGTTGCTGCTAATCGTGACGGACGGGACCGCTGAAAAAAGTGAAAAATAGCGCTGTCCTCCGTCAGGACACACAATAAAACAGTCGAACCGGCGTTTTTAAGCTGTTATCTTTCTTCAAGCTCCCCGGGACTACCGGGGAGCTTTTTTTGTGCTGTATAAATACGATAGTAGCATTCGGGCTTTATCCTTTGATATAAGCCGTTGGTGTTTGCTGGTAAAACTCCCGGAAGACTTTCGTAAAATACGACGGCGAGTCGAAGCCAACCAGATACGCTGTTTCAGCCGCACTATGCCCTATCCGTAATAAGTCGATGGCTTTGCGAAGCCGGTACTGCCGAATCAGTTCAACGGGCGACAGGTGCGTCAGGTTATGCACTTTCAGGTACAGTGCCTTGCGGCTCATTGCCAGTTGATCGGCCAGCCATTCCACACTCAGCGTCGAGTCGTCCAGGTGCTGCTCAATCAGGGCGTATAGCTTCCGTAAAAACTGATCGCCAACGGTATGCAGCGGGGTGGTATTGTCCGGCTGCGCCAGTTGCTGACGGTAATGTTCGCGCAGGCGCTGCTGCCGCCCCAGCAGATTGCGCAGCCGCAGGCGCAGTTCCCCGAGGTGAAAGGGTTTGGTTAGGAAGTCGTCGGCCCCCAGAGCTAAGCCCTGCAGGCGATGCTCCTCTCCCACGCTCGCCGTCAGCAGTATAACCGCAATGTGATCAGTCGCCGGATCGGCTTTCAGCCGCTCAATAAAGGCATAGCCGTCTAAGCGGGGCATCATCAAATCGGTGATAATCACAGCGGGCAATTCCTCCTTAGCTACTATCCAGCCCTCGTGACCGTTGGCCGCTGACCGCACGCGGTAGCTGGTAGCCAGTTCGGCAACCATAAACTCCCTGAGTTCGGGATTGTCTTCGACCACCAGCAGGAGTGGTGGCGGCTCGGCCGCACCCGATGGCGTTACCGGCTGTACCTCGCCGGGTAACGCTGGCAGGTCCACAACCTGCGATGGTGCCGTTACTGACGGAACCGCCACATAGCCGCCTGTCCGCTGCACCGGCAGATCGAGCACAAACGTCGTTCCCGACTCGTCCGATGGGCCACCGACCTGACTGTCAACACGGATACTCCCACCCAGGCGCAGGGCTAATTCACGCACCAGCGACAGGCCAATGCCCGTACCATCGTTAGCCCGGATGCGGAGGTTATCGCCCTGGTAAAACCGATCAAAAACATGCGGCAGTTTGTGGGCACTAATGCCAATACCGGTATCGCGTACTGTTAAACGAGCGCCTGCATCGGTTTGGTAAAGCGTAAGAGTGATGGTGCCTGCATGAGTGAACCGAATGGCATTGGTCAGCAACTGATAGACAATCGTTTCCCACTTGCCCGCGTCGAAAAGGTAGTTACCCGCTGGCAGATCGGTCTGATAGATCAGCGTCAGGTTCTTGATGTCGGTTGAAGGGCGGAACAAGTCGACCAGTTGGCCCACAAACCCCGGCAGATCGCCAACCTGATCGACCACTTCCATCTGCCGGGCTTCGAGCTTATTGATATCCAGCAACTGGTTAATGAGCCGCAGCAGTTGCCGGGCGTTGCGCCGGACAGTAGTCAGTTGCTCCTGAAACGGCAGTGGCAGGTCGGCGTTTTCCAGCATTTTGTCCACCGGCGAGACAATCAGCGACAAAGGCCCGCGCAGCTCGTGGGTTATGTTGGCAAAAAAACGGGTTTTCATCGCGTCGACAGCCCGTAGTTCTTCGGCTTCCCGAAGTTGGTCTACGTAACGTCTGGTTTTCCCGATTGTCGCTTCGAGGTCGGCGAAGTCAATGGGCTTGGTAATAAAATCGAAGGCACCCCGATTCATGGCGGTGCGGATGTTGGCCATATCGCCATAAGCGGTGACCATCACCGTCCGCACAACCGGGTTGACTTCCGGGAGCCGATCCAGCAGGGTAAGGCCATCCATACCGGGCATATTGATGTCGCTCAGCACCAGATCAATATCGGGTTGCTGCTCCAGAATGGTTAGTGCCTGATGGCCGTCGCGGGCGAAAACGAACTCGTAGGTACCGTTCAGGATAGCCTGACGAAAACGCAGTTTAAACAGGGCTTCCAGATCTGCTTCGTCATCTACCAGGAGTATTTTAGTCTTCATGAATCAATCAGGATAGTAAAGGCGAAGGGTCAGGCGAAACGGCTTGCCAGGGTACTAAACGAAAGCCGGTCTGACCCGGTTAAAGGTCGTTACTGTCAGCTAAACCACCAAAAGGCCGGTCCAAACGCTGGCCCGGCCCGGGAATTGAGTGAATCTGAAAAAGAGGTATGGTATTGAGGTAAGGACTTAGTTAATAGCAACCAGGCGACTGCTGACACTGGGCTGCCGGGTGGCCAGCGTCAGACCATGTGTAGTCGTCTCGACACCGTTGGTGATCACTACCTGATAGGCTCCATCAGGCAGCCCACTTACGTCTAAACGCAACCGGGCGCTTTTCTCGGCTTTGCCTACCCGCTCGGTAAACATCTCTTTACCGGCACTGTTGGTCAGGCGGATAACTACTACCCCACCTGTTTCTTTGTCTAAGGCAATACTGAGCTTACCCTCGGCGGTAGAATAGATACCGGTCTTGTAAGCTGCCGCCACGGCGGGGCGGGTAGGGCGGTCGGGCCGATGGGCTGATGCGGTGTTGTTGGCCAGTGAAGCAGCGGCTGTGGCTACGGTTAAGGCGAGGGTCAGAAACAGGGGTTGGATGAGCGTTTTCATGGTGTATGGAATGTTAGAAAGTTTGTGGTTGGTTATCCGGTTTGGATAGATCAAAGGTCGCGGCAAGCCGGGGAACGGGCTATCTTAAATGGGTCAACAACTATCACTTTTGGGGAATGTCACCCTAAACGCGCGACACAGGACTGGTTGACCGGCAAAAGAAGGGAGCAACAAGGCAAGCCGATTACTCTATTTATGCCGTAGAATAATCTTTCCTGAGATAAGCGGCATAAATGTCTGAAAGTGGCTTCTGTTCTGTCTGAAATTCGGTTAATACATCCTGACTCAACACATAAAACGAAAACAGACACAACATGAATAATGAAACGCAAATCAGTCGGCGCCGGGTGATTCACGGATTAGGAACCGGTTTAGCTACCGTAGCGGCTGTACCCGTATTGGCCGGTTCGGACCTGCCTCAGACTGACACTTCCGCCCCGCCAGCACTCGAAAATCCAACCACCAAATACCCCAAGCCGCCCTTTAAATCCCAGCCACAACCCTGGCCGGGACTGGCCGGCAAGATGGACCCCAAGCCCGATCATGGCGAAACCAGTTATAAAGGTTCGGGTCGGTTGAAAGGCCGAAAAGCGCTGATCACCGGGGGTGACTCGGGAATGGGGCGGGCGGCCGCTATTGCCTACGCCCGCGAGGGAGCCGATGTAGCCATTAATTATTTACCCGCCGAGGAGCCGGATGCCCGGGAGGTGATTGCCCTGATTAAGGCCGAAGGGCGCAAAGCCATCGCCATCCCCGGTGATCTTCGGGATGAAGCGTTTTGTAAACGGCTGGTCGACGAAGCAGTTCGTGGCCTGGGTGGGCTGGACATTGTGGTGAGCAATGCAGGTCGGCAACAGGCTCATGACTCTATTCTCGACATAACGACCGAGCAGTTCGACTGGACCATGAAGACCAATATTTACGCGCCTTTCTGGATCATCAAAGCGGCCCTGCCGCACCTACAGCCGGGTTCAGCTATCATTGGCACCACATCGGAGCAGGCGTACGACCCGTCGGCTAACCTGTATGACTATGCCCAGACGAAAGCGGCTACGATGAATTATGTAAAATCGCTGGCTAAACAACTGGGGCCAAAAGGAATTCGGGTAAACGGCGTTGCGCCCGGCCCGATCTGGACGCCGTTGCAGCCCAGTGGGGGAGCGACCGAGGAGAAGCTGAAAAATTTTGGCGGTGATACCCCGCTGGGTCGTCCTGGTCAGCCCGCCGAACTGGCCTCGATTTACGTTCAGCTGGCCGCAGCCGATGCCAGTTATGCCACGGGGCAGGTGTATGGAGCCGCCGGTGGGGGTGGTCAACCGTAACGTCCGACTTTTTGTCAGCCCCCGTTGTACGCAACAAAAAGGCCGATCCAGATTTGGATCGGCCCGGGGTTATAGATTGAACGTGGATAGAAAGGTAAAGGCTTATGGCTTAGTTTATGGCGACCAGGCGACTGGTCTCAACGGGTTGCTGAGTCGCCAGTGTCAGGGTGTGGGTGGTCATCTCAACGCCGTTGGTGATCGCTACCTGGTAGGTACCATCGGGTAACCCGCTCACGTCCAGGCGCAGCCGGGCTACTTTTTCATGCTTACCAATCCGTTTAGCAAAAAATTCTTTGCCCAGGCTGTTGGTCAGCCGAACGATAACAGTACCCCCGGTTTCTTTATCCAGGGCAATGTTGAGTTTGCCCTCGGCGGTTGTGTAGATGCTGGTCTTGTAGGCGGCTGTCACCGCCGGGCGGGTTGGCCGGTCAGTCGACGGAGTGGCAGCCAGTGAGGTAGTGACGGTAACTAAGCTGAACGAAAGGGCAACGAGCAGGGGTTGGATGAGCGTTTTCATGATCTATAAGGTGTTAGAAAGTTTGTGGTTGGTTATCCGGTTTGGATAGGTCAAAGGTCGGGCACGTAGCCGGGCCGGGCTATCACAAATGGGTTAACAACTACTACTTTTGGGAAATGACGGCCTGAAGATGATCACTTAAGCCAGATAGCCAGACCTTTCGACCACGAATGGCAAACTACAAGCGGCCCATAAGCTCACACGTGTTACCGTGAGCTTATGGGCCGCTTATTAAACGCTGCCGCCATTAACTGCTATATCCGGTTCGCCGGTCGGACCGGCAAACCGGATACCTATCGCTTCACCAACAACACCACATTCTCGACATGGTGGGTGTGGGGGAACATATCCACCGGCTGCACCTTCGCCACGGCGTATTTCTCATCCAGGATTGACAGGTCGCGGGCCTGGGTGGCGGTGTTACAGCTTATATACACGATCCGCTCGGGCGCAGCCACCAAAAGCTGACGCGTAACGGGTTCGTCCATACCAGCGCGGGGCGGATCGGTGATAATTACGTCGGGCTTGCCGTATCTGGCGAATAAATCATCCGTCAGCAGGTGCTTCATGTCGCCCGCCAGGAAATCGACATGGGCGATGCCGTTCACTTCCGCGTTAATACGGGCGTCTACCACCGCCGGTTCCACGTACTCGATGCCAATCACGTGTTTCGCCTGCTGCGCCACGAACAGGGCAATAGTACCGGTACCGGTGTAAAGGTCATAGACGCGTTCCTTGCCGGTCAGCCCGGCCCAATCGCGGGCAATACTATATAAATTATAAGCCTGCTCCGAATTGGTCTGATAGAACGATTTTGGCCCGATCCGGAATGTCAGCGACTCCATTGTCTCCTCGATATATGGCAGACCCGCATAGTTAATCACGTCCTGATCGCCGTAGTTATCGTTCATCTTGGCGTTGATGATGTAGTTCAGCGACGTGATTTCCGGGAACGTAATTTTCAGGAAATTCAGCAACGGAAACAGCAATTCTGCCGTACTGTCTTTACCAGTCTGTACCGTTACCATCACCTGTCCCGTTGACGCAGCCGTGCGGATAATCAGCGTACGCAGAAAACCAACGTGGGTTTTGAGGTTATAGGCCGGTATATTGTTCCGGTACATATACTCGGCCACGGCCAGCCGAATGGCGTTGGACGGGTCGGGCTGGAGGTAGCAATGGTTAATAGCCAGCACTTTATCGAACCGGCGCGGTACGTGAAAACCAATGGCGCGGGGATCAAACTCGTGGCCTGTCAGCAGGTCCGTATCCGTCAACCAGCGGCCTTCGGAGCAGGTAAATTCGAGCTTGTTGCGGTAATATTGAGTTGGGTGAGCGGCCAGCGTTGGCGGAATGTCGGCGGCCCCGCGTCCGGGCAGTTCAACTTTACCAATGCGGGTCAGGTGATCGACCACCTGCTGGCGTTTAAACCGCAGTTGTTCGTCGTAGCGGATATGCTGCCATTTACAGCCGCCACAGGTGCCAAAGTGTTCGCAGAACGGCTCGGTACGGAGATCGGAGTATTCGTGAACGCGCTCAACAACGGCCTCGCGGTACTGTTTCTTTTTGTTCACCACCCGAATATCAACCAGATCGCCGGGTGCGGGTGCGGGACCACCGGACCGTCCTTCGACAAAGATGACACCTTCGGCAGTGCGAATCAGGCATTTTCCCTCGGCGGCTACATCGTCGATGCGGACGTTGGTCAACCGCTCGGGAGCTTTATTATTTTTCTTACGCATAAATAGTCAAGATAGCATCCTGATGAGTACGAGGGTTTCATTTTTTTCAGGAGAGGCAAAACGCCGGATGGCTGCCTGCCCCTACAGAAATCACGAAAGTTCTTACCAATCACACCAGACAGCAGTCCATAGTTTCTGAAAAAGCCGCTAAATTAAGCATCCGTTTCCGGACGGACATCATTCTACCCTAAACTGTATGACGCTACTTTACCCTGCTTTCCGGTCGTTGGGGCTGACAGTCTGGCTCTTATTCGGTCTGGCTCTGACGGCCCGCGCCACCCATATCGTCGGGGGCGAACTGGAACTGCAATACCGGGGTGCCAATGCCGCCACCACGCACCAGATTAACCTGAACCTGTATTTCGATAATCTAAACGGCAACCCTAATGCGAAGGATCAATCTATTATTGTGGCTATTTTTCGGAAGCGCGACAACACCCTTATGGGTACCGTTCAACTATTCGTTGTCAGCGACAATTTCATCGCCTACACGGTACCGGCCTGCTCTATTAATTCCCTGAGCACCCGGCGAATCCGCTACAGCCGCGATGTTAGTTTCACCCAATCGGCATTCGATGATCCGGGCGGGTATTACATGACCTGGGAGCGGTGTTGCCGCAACAACTCTATTACCAATATAAATAATCCCGGTGGTGCCGGGTCGATGTTCTACTTAGAATTTCCCAACCTGTGGAGCAGCGGTAAAGTGTACGCCAACTCCTCCCCGGTGTTCGGCGAAGCCAAAGGAGACTATATATGTCTCAAAAAGCCGTTTACCTTCGATTTCAGCGCGAAAGATCCCGATGGCGACAGCCTGGCCTATTCGTTGGTGACGCCCTATAATGGTTTCAGCGATTCCCGGCAACCCAACCCCGGCGTACCGGACCAGTTTGGACAGGCCACCTACCACCCCGGCCCCTATCCCGACATTAGCTGGCTCAACGGCTACTCGGCCACGAACGCCATCACCGGTTCGCTGCCCCTGCGCGTCGATGCCAAAACGGGACGGCTCAGTGTCATCGCCGACCGGGTAGGGCTGTACGTCTTCTGCGTACTGGTGAAAGAATACCGGGCTGGTAAGCAGATTGGCAGCGTCCGGCGCGATTTCCAGCTAAAAGTAATCGACTGCCCCGCTAACGACCCACCGGTGGCATTGCTCCGGCAGGCGGGTCAGACGGCTTTTTACAAAGAGGGAACCGTTATTTCGATTAATGAAAAAGAGCAGAACTGCCTGACCCTGTACCTGACCGATCCGAACGCCAATCAGCGGCTGACGCTGACCACCATCGGCACCGCCCTGCCCGGTTTAACCATCACGCCGGGCCAGTTTACGACCCGCACCAGCCGCGACACCGCAACAGCAACGGTTTGTTTTGGCCGGTGTGCCGGTGGCCTGACGGGCCGGGTCGCCCTGCAAATTGTCGTGTCGGACGAAGGCTGCCCGCAACCGCTACAGGATACCCTGACGGTACAACTAAACATCACGCCTGAACTAAACCACAAACCTGTAGCAGCCACCGACCTGACCGGAACTCAGAGCCGCACGGTTACTGTCGGCTCCTCGCTGACGTTCACCGCCATTGGTTCGGACATTGACAACGATGGACTGACGCTGAAAGCCATTGGACGCGGATTTGACCTCACATCGGCGGGCATGTCGTTTACCAACGGAACCGGGACGGGGAAGGTAACGCAGCCGTTCACCTTCAAACCCATTTGCAGTCAGGCCCGCGCCGAGCCCTATTTAGTTGATTTTGTCGTGTTCGACACCCGCTGTAACCGACCCCTCGGCGATACAGTTACGGTCCAACTCACCGCCAAAGGGTTACCCAGCCGCCCCCCTACCATTCAGACGACGCTCCCGCAGTCACAAACTATCGAATTGAGCATTGTGCCCGGTGACACAGCGGCTTCGACGGTCCATTTTGGTGTGATCGGTGATGACCCCGACCGCGATTCGCTTCTCATGTTTGCTGTTGGCCGTGGGTTCGACTACCAGAAACTCGGCATGAAGTTCGCGGCCAAAACAGGTCGCCCGACGTTACAATCGCCCTTTAGCTGGCTGGTGGACTGTAGCGTATTACAGGGCAAAAACGAACGCACCTTTACACTGGATTTTATCGATGATGATCGTAGTTGTCAGCCTAACCATACTGATACCACTACGGTAGTATTTCATGTGAAGAACCTGGCAACCAATGTCGAGATTGTGGTTCCCAACGTATTTACGCCCAATAATGATGGAGTTAATGATTATTTCGCGGCCAAAAACATCCCGCCCGACAACTGTACCGATCAGTTTCGCTCCGTCGTGATTGTAAATCGCTGGGGTCGGCAGGTGTTCTCCTCCACCGACCGTAACTTCCGCTGGTACGGCGAAGACTTCCCGGTAGGCGAGTATCTTTACGCCATCGAATTCACGCAGCGCACTATTAAAGGGCACGTTACACTACTGCGTTAAAAAATGGGGCGGCACCAGCGACCGGTCTCTACAAAACCACGGTACATCCATCACGACCTGTTACTCAGTCTCTGTTTTGTCGGTTAATCAGTTCACATCAATTAATCACGCGGCAATCAATCGAATAAAATAAAGGTCAACAGGAACCAGTATAACGGTTCCTGTTGACCAGCCGAATCTCCCTGAAAATCCATCAAATGCAGGCTTATCGCGCTACTTTCCCGTATCGTTTCGTCCGGGCATCACTAATTTTCCCCTTCCAGTTCAGGCCAAAGCCGAAATCATACGTGTTGCCCTCCGAATCGGTGTAGCAGGTCATGTCCTGCGGCACATCTTCCTGTTGCTGCTCCACGGTTTCCATAGTGGCGGGCATCTGCAGCGGCAGCAGTCCCGATGGTTCAGTTTTACCCGTCAGCCCATCCAGAATAGCCTGATCTAGTACGCCGAAATTGATCATAATCGCATTGGCCTGCTTCTCGAACTCACCGAAAACCATTGGATTAGCCATATTAATGGATACGATCACCGGTTTGCCTTTCATTTTGGCGTAGGTCTCCGTCACCATAGTCAGATCGCTCGTGTTGGTGGCCGTTACGGACTTGCCCTGATAGCTTCGGTTAGTAAACGTTTCTAACGGATCGCCCCCGGCTAAACTGGTTTTACGGCCCAGACTGGCAGTGTACGGGCCATATTGTAGGCTGATGGGCAGGTAGCCGTTACCACCAGCTTTCGCGTCGGCCGGGTCATAACCAATCCCGGAGTTGGGACTGCCGATAAAGACCAGCGCGTAGTCTGCCTGATCGGGGTTGTCCGTAACGGTGAAATACTTTTTCACCACCGCTATATTGACAGGATACTCCAGCGTTTCCGGCGTAGGGATGCCCATAAAGTTGCGGCCAGCGGGGGTGAATCGCTTTGGAATATAGACGGTCTTACCCGTCTTTAATGGCAGGGTCTGCGCCTTGTTCTTCAGCAGCACCAGTGACTTCAGTTGAGCAGCATACCCAGCCGCCATGAACTCGGGACTACCCACCGTTTTTGTCGCCGTAGCAATGGTCAGGTACGGATTCTCGAACAGGCCAACCCGGAAAATATTCTTCAGCAACCGCACCGCCGACTGCTCAAAACGAGCCCGCATGGCGGCTTCGCCCTGCTCCTTAACGCCCATCTGATACGCAGCCAGCACCGGAGCCGCATCGTTATTGCCGCCAAACTGATCGATACCCGCCATCAGCACTTTGTAATGCCGTTCGGCTACTGTCAGCTTTTCAACGCCCCACGGTTTACCACCGGTGAAGGTATTCAGCGCGGTTTCGTCGCCGGTGATGCCCCAGTCGGTACAGGCCACGCCGTCGTAGCCGTATTTGGTCCGCAACAGGTCATTAATCAGGTAGCGGTTGTAGCTGTTACCAACATTTTCGTGATTTTTCACATCCTGATTTACCGAAATGGTGTAGTATGGCATCACAGCCGACGCCATTTTAGTTTTGCCTTTCAGCTTAAAGGCTCCCTCCAGAAAGGGGGTCAGGTGCATGGAGAAATTATTGCCCGGGTAAACCGCAAACTTACCGATGCCAAAGTGCGCATCACGGCCAGCCTCACCCGACCCGCCACCGGGCCAGTGTTTTACCATCGCATTCACGCTCTGATACCCCCAGCCATCGGCCAGTTCGGCGGCACCGGTTGAGGTCTGAAAACCGTCGATGTACGCCTGTCCCATATCGCTTGACAAACGCGGGTTCTCCCCAAATGTACCGCTCACCCGGTTCCAGCGGGGGTCGGTGGCTATATCAACCTGGGGCGATAACGCCGTGGCGATGCCCAGTGCCCGGTATTCCTGCGCGGCAATGTGCCCAAACGACTCGACCACAGCCGGGTCGAAGGTAGCGGCCATCCCCAGCGAACCGGGCCACATAGAAATGGCTCCGCCTGCGCCCGCGTTAAACTCAGCATTGGCCCGGGTACCATGACGCGGGTCGGTACTGATGTTAATTGGAATGCCCAGCCCCTGCCCTTCTACCAGAGCCTGCGCATTGTTGTTCCAGCGGGCGGCTACTTCCGGGCTTTGTACGGTCGTGATGAGTACGTGACGCAGGTTATCGCGACGCAGGAATTCGCTTTGCTGATCGGTCAGGTCGTACGGTTTAGCTCCACTTTCGGCGAATGCTTTCTGGTTGTAGGTACCGCCCATGTAGCCGGCTGCCGCTGCCGGAATGGCCTGGTGCCGACTGTAAAGCATGAGCCCGGCAATCTGCTCGACAGATAGCTTTTTCGCCAGATCTTTCGCCCGCACGTCGATGGGTAGCCGCCAGTCTTCGTAGGCATCCAGCGTACCGTTTTTGTTCAGGTCTTTAAAAGCAAGCCCATTCACCGTAAGCAGCTTCACGCCCGAGGCTGGACTATACCCGAGCGTTCGTCCCCCCCGGTTGGTGACTGTGGCAAAATCATCGGATTTGGTTTCGGTCCAGCGGCTCTGACCAACTGTAAGGGTCGGGCTAATCAGCAGGCTGACCAGGGCAATGTGTCTAAACTGTTTCATTGGATTTAGTACTGGCTATCAACAATGTATCATTATGGTACAATGATAGGAACGTCTGTTCGTAGTTCAATCTACCTTCCGTAAATATTTAGCTTGTGTTACACTCTTCCGTCTGGCCGGACTAATGAAACAGTCCGCGTTTCATTTCGTCCGGACTTCTCTGCATATCACTAAAAAAGCCAACCCTGTCTAAAGAGTTGGCTTTTTTAGTGATATGAAAATGAAGAATCGACTTTGCTAGGATCGGCCGGTCAGGCTGTTTTTTCTGATGACGAGGGGCACACAGCTAACCGGTTTACAGATACAGGCTGTCGGCGCCAGCGTTACCAGGGCATCGCGGTAGCAGCCTGCGGCATTTGTCACGCGAATGGCATAGGTTACAGGCGTTGACACAGCGGGCAAGTCATTTACCAGAATTCCTGAAAGGGCTACCGTTGCAGTCGGGACCAGGTGCGCTGCAGCAGGATTAAACTGGCCACTCACGGCCACAGAATACTGATACGTTAATCCGTTACTGCCAGTCATGCCAACAGGAAAACTAATCGCAAGCTGACCGTTAGCTACCCCTACCGCATCAATGCAGGTAGCTGGTGTGGCTATTACAGCATACGAAACGGGTAGTGCATCTTCGATTAATACAAAGGGACAGCATGAATAATCAGCGCATTTTTCCGGCACCGCATCGGCGGCTAAACTGTACGTTCCCGGAGCTGTAATATCGAGCACATTGGTTGTAGCCCCGTCAATGGCAACGCCGTTTTTATACCACTGGTAAGTGGAACGCCCAGCTTTAACCGTTAGTCGGTATAGATAATCAGTGCCCTGACAGATGTGTACGGGAATACTGGTGCAGGCTCTGACGGTATCTGTACCCAGGATGGCCGTGTTATAAACGATTCCTTCGGTAGCAGCGGTCGCGGTAACGGTCAGACTGGTTGTGGCGCCACCGGCCAGCGCAGCTACTGACCACGTTCCCCCGCTAGGACTGCCGGAAGCTACGGTAAATGTTCCCAATACGGGCGAGGCAGCCCCATACGTTAATCCGGGACCCAACTGATCCTGTACGACGATGTTGGTCGCGGTAACGGTGCTGGTATTTGTGACGGTGAGTATGTATGTCAGTAGGTCACCCGGTGCGGCCAGTTTTTTATCGACGGTTTTTGTCAACACCAGCGTTGGCGCATCGCCCACAGCCATTGCCGTGTATATCGGACCAGCTAACAGCATCAATACCGCACCGAAACGGAGAATGTCTATGGTAATGGTCCGGGAAACAGTCAAACGCCTACCCGGCCCGGATGACTGGCCTGCGTACAGATATGCCCACCGTTGACATAAGTAGTGCAGTAGATAAAAGCGCATAAGTATTGTCGTAGCGTGTAAGGAGGGTAGTCGCGTCATTCAGCCCAGTTGCCCGGATAGAGGGGTATCGGAGACTACCAGACTGGTCACTATACAGCAATCGTTGTGCTACAGTTAACGCCAAGGCCAGAGATGTACCTTAAAAGGAGTGGAAATTGATAGTAAACGCCTGTTTTCTGCATAAAGCAGCCCAGCCGATATGAACCGGCTGGCTTATTATTCCACTGAATTGAAAAAGAAGGTGCCCTTGTCAACAATGATGCCAACCGAATTCATCCGTATTAATGGATTCGGTTGGCATCATTCTGTTATCTCGGCAATCCGTTATGACCGCACGTAGCTGCCCAGCCACTTCACCTCTGCTGCGTGATGGTTCAGGATGTCCTGAATGTCGGGGTCTTGTGCGTGGCCCTCGCACTCCAGCAGGAACCAATATTTAAAGGTAGCCCCATCGCGCAGGGGGCGGCTTTCAATCTTGGTAATGTTGATGCTCCGGGCGCTGAACTCCTGAAGAAACTCAGCCAGCACGCCCGGCGAATCGGTGTTAGGCAACCGGACAATCAACGTTGTTTTATCGTTGCCGCAGGGCTGATTGGAGAACTCCTTGGCGATAATCAGAAAGCGGGTCCGGTTCAGGTCACTATCCTCAATATTATCGAACAGCACCGGCACGCCGAACAGTTTGGCCGCAATGTGTGAGCAGATAGCCGCCGAATTAGGTTGCTGAGCTGCCAGTTTAGCCGCCTTCGAGGTAGAATCGACCGGTACGAACTCGGCATTCAGCCCATCGAAGGAATCGTTCAGGAATTTACTGCACTGCCGGAAGGCGATGTCTTTGGAGTAGATGTATTTAATATCAGCCAGATTCTCGGTCTGGGTCGCAAACGTAAAGTGAATGGGAATCTGGGCTTCAGCGGCAATTACAATATTTTTTTCGAGCAGCAGGTCGATGGTTTCATTGACAACCCCTTCCTGGTTGTTCTCGATTGGTACGACACCAAACCGCGAACGGCCCGTTTCTACCCCTTCAAACACCGACCGGATGGTGGGCAGGGCCATGTAGGCACTCAGGGCACCAAAGCGACCCTCGGCGGCCTGATGGGTAAAACTACCTTCCGGCCCCAGATAAGCGACCCGCTCCGGCAACTCCATATTGCGGGAAACGGCGAAAATTTCCAGAAAAATGGCCTCAATGGCCGGGCGGTTCAGCAACCCGGCATTTTGCTGATGAAGCCGGTCCAGAATCTGTTTTTCCCGTTCGGGGCGGTAAATTACGGTGTTGGTGGTGCGCTTCAGTTCGCCCACCTGCCGGACGTACTCCATCCGCTGATTTAACAGCGTAAGCAATTGATCGTCGAGGGCGTCGATGTGTTGGCGGAGGGTGTCGAGGGTCATTAAAACAGTCAGTAAGTCAGTAAGTCAGTAAGTCAGCCCTTCTGAAGGGTATCACTTATTCGCAAACTTAACGACTTACCGACTTATTGGCTTACCGACTTACCAACTATTTCACACTAAAGCGGCATCTTCCACGTCTTTCTCGACCCGCAGGTGGTCGATGATGAAGCGCTGCCGGTCGGGCGTGTTTTTGCCCATGTAGTAGCTAAGCAGTTTGGGCACCGATGTGTCTTTTTCCATGATGACCGGCTCCAGCCGCATATTTTCGCCGATGAACAGGCCAAACTCGTCGGGCGAAATCTCGCCTAAACCTTTAAACCGGGTCACCTCTATTTTCTTGCCACCTTTGGTAAGCTTCTCCATCGCTTTCTGCTTCTCCGTCTCCGAATAACAGTAGGTTGTCTCCTTGTGGTTTTTCGGATTACGCACCCGAAACAGGGGCGTTTCGAGGATGAACAGATGCCCGTTGCGGACCAGATCCGGGAAGAACTGGAGAAAGAATGTTAGCATTAACAGCCGGATGTGCATCCCATCCACGTCGGCGTCAGTAGCGATTACAATCCGGTTATAGCGCAATCCGTCCAGGCCATCCTCAATATCAAGGGCGTGTTGCAACAGGTTGAACTCTTCATTTTCGTACACGACCTTTTTGGTTAGCCCGAAACAGTTAAGTGGTTTCCCACGCAGACTGAATACGGCCTGCGTCTGGACATTGCGCGACTTGGTAATAGAACCACTCGCTGAATCACCCTCGGTAATAAATAAGGTTGTGTTCAGGCGGTCATCGGCTTTGGCATCGGGTAGGTGCAGACGGCAATCGCGCAGTTTTTTGTTGTGCAGGTTGGCTTTTTTAGCCCGTTCGTTGGCCAGTTTCTTAATACCGGCCAGTTCTTTCCGCTCCCGCTCCGACTGCTCGATCCGTTTTTTGAGGGCATCCCGTACGGCCGGGTTCATGTGCAGGTAATCGTCAAGACGGTCGCGGACGAAGTCTTTCACGAATGCATTCACCGAGGGACTGTCGGGGTCGGGAGCCATCGTGGCCGAGCCGAGTTTTGTTTTGGTCTGCGATTCAAACACCGGCTCCTGCACCCGCACACTAATGGCAGCAATAATTGACGCCCGAATGTCGGAGGTATCGTAGTTTTTGTCGAAGTGTTTCCGCACCGTGTCCACTACGGCTTCTTTTAAGGCCTGCAAGTGCGTACCGCCCTGCGTGGTATACTGCCCGTTCACGAACGAGTAATATTCCTCGCCGTACTGACTGCCGTGGGTCATGGCAATCTCTATGTCGTTACCCTTGAGGTGAATAATGGGGTAGCGCAGGGCGTCTTCGTCCTGATGTTTGTTGCGCAGCAGATCGAGCAGACCATTCTGCGACACGTATTTCTGTTTGTTGAAACTAACGACCAGCCCGGCATTCAGGTAGCAGTAGTTCCAGATCATATTTTCCAGATACTGCGGAATGAAATGGTAATTCTTGAATACCGTATAATCGGGCTCAAAGGTAATCTGCGTACCATTCCGCTCGGTTGTCGGTTCTTCGCCGTTGGACTGCGCCGTGAGTTCACCGCGCTGAAATTCGGCCCATTTAGTACGTCCGTCGCGGAAGGACTGCACCCGGAAATAGTTGGAGAGGGCGTTAGCGGCTTTGGTACCGACCCCATTCAACCCGACGGCTTTCTGGAACGCCCCGGAATCGTATTTACCCCCCGTATTGATCTTGGAAACACAGTCGATCACCTTACCAAGCGGGATACCCCGCCCGTAATCGCGCACATCGACGCGGTGGTCGGACACCTTCACATCGATGGTTTTGCCGTTGCCCATCACGTGCTCATCAATGGAATTATCCATAATTTCTTTGAGCAGGACATAGATGCCATCATCGGCGGCCGATCCATCGCCGAGTTTACCGATATACATACCCGGCCGGAGCCGAATGTGTTCACGCCAGTCGAGCGACCGGATACTATCTTCGTTGTATTGTACAGCGGGATTGGGGGTATCTGCCATGTGCATTAAATGAGAAAAAGCCGGTTTGGCATGAATTATGCAAACCTATTTTAGCATTAGTTACGTCCAAAAATTAGAATAATCATACCAACCTGAGCACTTGGTCAAAATGCTCCACTCTGTAGAAAACTATTTAAAATACGGCAAAAGTTCGCTTACTTTGCCAGCCGAACCCGTTCAAATACGATAAAACCGTTTCAAACGTTGACCAGATGACTGGTTGCATTGCCCACCAGCCTGTTCAATCAATCTTAAAAATATGCAAAATTACCGAAATATTCACCTTTTTCTGGTAAAATATCTTAACAAAGTAAGTAGGCCCACCACTACATCAATCCGTCTTCGTTTTCTGACAACCGGGCTTATTCTCGTCAGCCACTTCATTCAGGCACAGGTTTCACCCGGTTCGCCCTCATTACCTGCTGGTGTTCCCGGTGCACTACCCGGCACCAGCCAGCCAAGTCAACTACCCGGTCAGTTACCAGGCCGGGCTGGTACTGTACCGGGTCGCGCCGGTCAGTCAGGTACAACACCCGGTCAGGGGACAACCACAAATGGCAACCAAAGCCGGACGCAGTCGGGTCAAACCGGCAATTTGCCCGGTCAGAACACACCGGTAGGGCGCACCCAGACGCAGCTGTCCAACCAGGCCAGCGGGCAGCAGGGAGCCCTGACGACTCCACGCAGCGGCACGTCAACGGACGATGAACAGCGGCTTGAAGATGCCCAGCAGAACGCGGCCGATAATGGTTACGATGCCGCCCGCCGGGCCGAGCGTGATCAGACTCGCCAGAAACTGTTCGGGTATGAGTTATTTAATGACCCGAACCTGCGCGAAACCTTCCAGCCGAACCTCCGTATTGCCACCCCGCGCAATTATATTATCGGGCCGGACGACCAGTTGAACATCAACGTCTATGGGTATTCTGAACAGGAATACCGGCAAACCGTGTCGCCCGAGGGGAACATTTACTTCAACGGAGGCATTGGGCCGGTGTACGTAGCCGGTTTATCGGTTGAAGCGGCTAAAGCGCGCATTATAAGCCGTTTATCCAAAATTTATGTTGGTCTTAAAAACAGTACATACGGCCCCCAGAACACTTATCTGGAAGTAACGCTGGGCAACATCCGCAGCATCCGCGTGTCGGTGCTGGGCGAAGCGGTCCGGCCGGGCACCTATACGCTTTCATCGCTTTCTACGGCATTCAATGCCATTTATCAGGCCGGTGGCCCCAACGAACTGGGTTCTTTCCGGAACGTTAGCGTGATTCGCGGCAACCGGGTTATCGCGAATATTGACCTTTACGATTACATCCTGAGCGGTACGCGGGCCAACGATGTCCGGCTACAGGATAACGACAATATCCGGTTCAACACCTACCAGACGCGGGTTGAGATAACCGGCCCGGTGAAGCGCAACAATATTTTTGAGTTAAATAAGGGCGAAACCCTCGACAAACTGCTGTACTTCGCGGGCGGTTTTGCGGCAACAGCCTACAAAAACCGTATCAAAATTACCCGGCTGACCGACCGGGAACGCAAAGCCATTGACGTTACCGCCGGGGAGTTCAAAGCGTTCGCTATGCAGGATGGCGATCTGGTAACGGTGGAAGCGGTTCTGGAGCGGTTTGAAAACCAGGTGACGATTCAGGGTGCCATATTCCGGCCGGGCGTTTATTCACTCGATCAGAGCAAAACGCTGAAAGAGCTGCTTACGGCTGCCGAAGGCGTTAAAGGCGATGCCTTTACGGGTCGCATCAGCATTCTTCGTACCCGGCCCGATATGGCCATCGAGAACCTGTCCTTCAACCTGGCCGACGTACTCAATGGCGTATTACCAGACGTTCCCCTGCAACGCGAAGATGTCGTGAATATCCCATCGAAATTTGAGATGGCTGAGCAGGCTACGGTCTCCATCCGGGGCGAAGTGAACTATCCGGCATCGCCTACCCCCTACGTGGCGAATATGACCCTGGAGGATCTGATTTTGAAAGCGGGTGGCCTCAGAGAATCCGCAGCAGCCGCGCAGGTTGAAGTGGTTCGTCGGAAAAAAGACGTAGACGTTACATCGGCAACGGCCGCTACGGCCGAAGTGATTAAGTTTAACGTGAACCGGGATTTATCCATCACTGGCACCGACAGTAAGTTTATTCTTCAGCCTTTCGACGAGGTAATCGTGCGCCGGTCGCCCAACTACCTGCCGCAGACCTATATGAGCGTGGAGGGCGAGGTGCTGGTACCGGGCCGCTACGCCATCAACCGCAAAGACCTGAAAATATCGGACCTGGTTACGCTTGCGGGCGGTCTGACCCCACAGGCGTTTGTATCGGGTGCCACGCTGGTTCGCCGGGTTAAACTGAGTCCCGAAGAAATTGCCCAACAGCAGCGATCCATTACTGAACTGGCCGACGATTCCCGGAAAAGCTCGGTACAGACCGATGCGGTGGTGCCCGATAAGGAAGAAGCCATCGGTATTAATTTACAGCGGATTCTGGACCACCCCAACTCAAACGAGGATATGCTGGTGCAGGAGGATGACGTACTGCGGATTCCAAAACGGCTCGAAACCGTCCGGCTACAGGGCGAAGTCCTGCTGCCAACGACGGTAAAGTACCGCTCGGGACAGACCTTTCTGGATTATATTTCACAGGCAGGTGGCTTTACGGCCAAGTCCCAGCAAAAGCGGGCATTTGTGGTGTACGCCAACGGTTCGGTTGACCGCACCCGGCGTTTTGCCTTCTTCAATGTCTATCCACGGGTAGAGCCGGGAGCCGAAATTGTGGTGCCGGGCGATACCAGAATACCGCTGACCACCCAACAGACTATTCAGGCTACGACGAACATCTTCTCCTCGATATTCGGGTTGATTGGTACCATCCTGTTGTTCAGAACGATTAAATAATTCAGCCCAATTCTGGAGCTATGAATCCGACTAATCTTACCGATACGAACGCAAACAACCTCGTTGTCCGGCCGGTCCCTGCCGATCAGATTTCGCCGAAGGCCGTTGTGCTGCGCATTCTGCAACTCAAGACTGTTTTTCAGCGTAACTGGAAACTAATCCTCTCCCTCACCCTGATCGGGGGCATCATCGGGTTTATCATTGACCGGACGAAGTCCCGCAAGCCCACCTACAATGCGGCCATCACCTTTAACCTTGGTGGAGGCAGTTCCAACTCGTTCGGTGAACTTGGTGCCCTGGCCGGTGCTTTTGGCCTGGGTAACAGCGCACCCGATGCCAGTATTTTCTCCGGTGAGAACTTCCTGATCTACGCCAAGTCGCGGCCGGTTGTGGTAAAAACGCTGATGAAAACCGTTAAAATTAACGGAAACGATACGCTGCTGATCGACTATTACATCCGGCACAGTGGCATTATTGACAAGGAATGGGAAGAAAATGATACCCTCCGAACGGTCCGCTTTGGCGTAGCGAAAACCCCGGCGGAGTACACCAAAAACGAGATAAATGCCGTTGCCCAGATCTTTACCCGTATTTCTTCCGAGATAAACGTCAATCAGCCGGAGCGTAAATCGTCGTTTATGCGGCTGAGTGCCTCAATGGAAGATGAGATGCTGTCCAAGGCTTTTGTCGAAACACATCTAAAAACAATCGAAGAGGATTACCGGCAGAAACAAACCAAGAAGACCTCCGAAATGCTGGGGCTGCTCAGCAACCGGGCCGATTCGCTTGGTCGTTTACTGGGCGGTACCGAATCGAAACTCGCGCAGTACCGCGACCAGAATCAGCAGATGGTCGTAGCCGCCGGTGTCATGACGGAAAGTCGGCTGACGCGCAACACGGCTTACCTGCAAACCCAGTACTTTACGGCGCTTCAGAACGTCGAGAACATGCGGCTCTCACTGATTCGGGAGGCACCCCTGTTCACGATTATCGAGCCGGTAGCACTGCCGCTTTACAAAGACGTAGCCTCCTCGGTAGCCCTGCAAATTGGCCTTATCCTGGGTTTGCTCATCAGCATCATTGCTGTTTTCTTTCGTGAAACATACCGCACCATCATGCGGGAAGGGTAAGTTAGTCAGTCAATAAGTTGGTAAGTCAAAAACGGGACCGCTCGTGCGGTGTTTCTGGCTGGAATACTTATTACTTATCGAATTACATACTTACCACTTACCGACTTGCTGACTTGCAGACTCACCGACTTGCTGACTGACCAACCAAGATTATGAAAGAAGTGGTTATTGAGGCCGGACGGGCCGAAAAACATTATTGGCGCGATCTCTGGCGTAACCGGGAACTGCTGACGATTCTGGCACAGCGTGATATTGCCGTGCGCTACAAGCAAACGGTTCTTGGCTTTTCGTGGAGCCTGATTCGGCCGCTGATGACCATGCTGATTATGGTTCTCGTGTTCAGCAATATTGCTAAATTACCACCCGATCCGGGCGTTCCCTATGCCTTGATGGTGCTGGCCGGGATCACCATCTGGACCTTTTTCTCGAATGCCTTTACGCAAATCAGTTCGAGCATTACGACGAATAGTAATTTAGTAACCAAGGTTTATTTTCCCCGGCTGATCATGCCACTGAGTTCAGCCGTCGTCAGTTTAGTCGATTTTCTGATTACGCTCACCCTGTTCATTGCCCTGGCCCTCTGGTATCAGTTTGTACCCAACTGGCAAATTGTCTTTTTGCCGCTCTTTATTGCGCTGGCGATGCTGGCAGCTTTTGCGTTCGGCTTGTTTTTTGCGGCAGTCAATGTACGTTTCCGCGATATAGCACAGTTAATTCCGTTTCTGGTTCAGGTCGGCTTTTACGTCTGCCCGATTGCCTACAGCAGTCGTTTGGTGTCCGACAAATGGTTTTATAAGTTCTACATTCTGAATCCGCTGGTCGGTATTATCGACGGCTTTCGCTGGTCATTATTAGGCGAGAAGTCCTTTTTGAATCCGCTCAGCGTAGTTTATTCGGTGGTTATCATTGCCATTTGTCTAACCTTATCACTGTATTTTTTCCGCCAGCGGGAGAATACCTTTGTAGATGATATTTAATCATAGTCGGTACGTTGGTAAGCGGCCTTGCCCAAGTCAGTAAGTTTACCCGGACTTACCCGCTTACCAACGTACCCACTTACCGACTCATTGATTATGTCCGTCATTACTGTAGAAAATATAAGTAAGCATTACATCATCGACCATCAGCGGACGAAGGGACCGAAAAGTATCCGCGATTCGCTGACCTCAACCGTGAACGGCTGGTTTGGTGGCAAAACCGAAGAGCAGCAGACGCATGAGGAATTCTGGGCGCTGCGCGATGTAAACTTCACCGTCGAACAGGGTGACCGGGTGGGTATTGTGGGCCATAATGGCGCGGGCAAATCCACGCTGCTGAAGATTCTGAGCAAAATCATTGAACCCTCGTCGGGGTCGGTTCGCATCAAAGGCCGGGTAGCAAGTCTGCTCGAAGTAGGTACGGGCTTTCACCCCGAACTCACGGGCCGCGAAAATATTTTCCTGAACGGGTCGCTGCTGGGCATGAAACGCGAAGAAATCCGGCAGCAGTTCGACGCCATCGTGGATTTCGCCGGGGTCGAGAAATTCCTTGATACCCCCGTCAAACGCTATTCATCGGGAATGTACGTCCGGCTGGGCTTTGCCATTTCAGCCCACCTGAACCCCGAGATTATGATCGTAGACGAGGTACTGGCCGTGGGCGATGCGGACTTCCAGAAAAAGAGCCTCGGTAAAATGCGGGATAACTCAACCAGTGGCCGCACCATTCTGTTCGTCAGTCATAACCTTACGGCGGTGCAGGCCCTGTGTAACAAGACGTTATATTTTGAACGGGGCCAGCTCATTGAACAGGGCGAAACGAATCAGGTGATTGCTTCGTACCTGAGCAAAGTGTCCCGTACGCGGCTGATCCGCACCTGGGAAACGCCCGGTGAAGCGCCGGGTAATGACCTGGTTCGGATTCGGCGGATTGAGCTTATTCCCGAATACCAGGACAAACTGACGCATATCGACGTTCGGACGCCGATGCGGGTCCGGTTCGAGTTCTGGAATATGATGGAGCGGGCTAACCTGAACTTGAGTATGCACCTGAATTCATTGACGGGCGAGTGTATCTTCAACGTTGGCTCGACTTCGCAGGCGTACGGCAAAGGACTGATAACAGGCGAATGCACCATTCCCGGTTACTTTCTTAATGATGGGTCCTATACGATCTCGGTCATGATCGTGAAAGACACGGTAACCCCCCTGTTTCAACTCGAAGAAGGCCTGACTTTTGACGTTGAAGACTACCGGGAGGGCGTGGCCTGGTACGGCAAATGGCCGGGCTACGTGCGGCCACAGTTTCAGTTCCGTATGGAATCGCTGGAGCCGGAGCCGGTCAAATAAGTTCGTTGTTTGTGGTTCGTAGTCGTCGTCAACCACCAACTACGAATCCCGGCCGTACCGGGGAACCGCACAAACCAAAACCCTGACAATGATTAACGTTACCAAGTCATACCTGCCGGATTTTGATGAATACAGCCAGTATCTGAAAGGAATCTGGGAGCGTGTTTACCTCACCAACGACGGCCCCTTAGTGCGTGAACTGGAGGTCCAGCTCAAAGAATACTTAGGCGTAAAACACCTTAAATTCTGCACCAATGGTACCATTGTGCTCCAGATGGCCCTGAAAGCTCTGGACATTACGCAGGAAGTCATCACAACGCCTTTTTCGTACTGCGCCACCACCAACGCCATTCTGTGGGCGGGCTGTACACCCGTTTTTGCCGACATCCGACCCGACGACTTCTGCATCAATGCCGACCTGATTGAGCCGCTGATTACCGAACACACGCAGGCCATTATGGCTACGCACGTTTACGGAAACGCCTGCCGGATCGAACAGATTCAGGCGATTGCAGAGCGGTTTAACCTCAAAGTTATTTACGATGCCGCTCACACCTTTGGTGCCCGTTACCACGACCAGTCCATCCTGAGCTACGGCGACGTGTCGACCTGTAGCTTCCACGCCACCAAGGTTTTTCATACCATAGAAGGCGGTTGCATTGTAACCGACGATGATGCGCTGGCCGAGAAACTGGCCCTCTACCGGAGTTTCGGGCACCGCAACGACGATTACTACAGCATCGGCATCAACGCTAAAAATTCGGAGTTTCATGCCGCCATGGGGCTTTGCAACCTGCCTAAGGTACCGGCACTGATTGCCGCCAGGAAACAGGTGTTCGGCTGGTATGACGACCGGCTGGATTTTTCGAAAATTACCCGGCCTGCAATCGCACCCGGCGTCGAGTATAACTACGCCTACTATCCGGTGGTGCTGTCGTCGGAAGAAAAGCTGCTGGCGGTGCGTGATCGGCTGAATCAGGCGGACGTTTTTCCGCGCCGGTATTTTTACCCGTCGCTGAACACCTTGCCCTACGCACATCCGGGTGGGGTGCAGGTCTGTCCGGTGTCAGAAGATGTATCGCTGCGGACGCTGTGTCTGCCCATGTATCCCGAATTGCCGCAGGCCGATGTTGACCGTATCTGCCAACTTGTGAACGAAACCGCCTGACGGGCAGGGTAGCTTTACCATATGCTCTGTATCAGGCTCCCCGCTGTATGACCGCCATTTACCTGCTTTTTTTTAGTCTCTTTCTGGCTTATATTGGTCGGCTGGCGACACGCATCAGCCGCCGGTCGCTGACGGAGTGGTGGCTAACGTCTTTTCTGTTACTGACGGGCAGCGTTATTCTCACCGGTTTCCTTCTCTCTTATTTTTACCAGACTGGTCATGCGCCCGTCTGGGCCGGTTCGGTGTTTATTACGGCTACAGTGCTGGCCTGGGTGTTGCGCCAGCTCATTGCCGCGCCACAGCCGAGGTTTGCCGTTGGTCCGCTCATCAGGGATCGCTGGGCCACCTTCCGGCAGTGGTTTAGCGCATTAGATGGCTTCACCAAGGGCTTGTTTTCGGTCATGCTGGGCACACTGGGCGTTATTGCCTTTACAAACCTGCTGCTGGTACTTTTTACAGTGCCCAACGAATGGGATAGCATGACCGGACACCTTAACCGGGTGATGCAATATATGCAGCGCGGGACGATGCGGCATTTTGGCGGGACGAACTGGAATATGGACACCTACCCGAAAAGTGTGTGTACGCTCCAGATTTATTCGTTTTTGATGACCAACCGGTTCGAGAGTGCTTTCCGGTTTATTCATCATCTGGCCTACTGGACCACCATTATCGCTGTTTTCGGCATAGTGCAACGCATTGGCAGTTCGCTCAAAGCAAGTCTCTTTTGTGCGTTGGCATATGCCCTGCTGCCCGATTTTCTGATGCAGGCTATCACAACGGAAACAGACATTGTTCTGACATCCTACCTGAGTACACTGCTCTACATGCTGTTCACGTACCGGAATTCCGGCACATCCGGCCAGCGTGACAGCCGGTATCTATATCTGGCGGGCATGGCATTTGGCATTGCCTTTGGCCATAAAATCACCTTTGCGTTACTGTTGCCCTCGGTCTTTGTGGTGATGATTTATACCGTGTTCTGGTCGGAGCGGTTCAGTGTTACCTGGAGCCGGACGTGGCGGCTTGGCGCAGCCATCGCGGTGGCCATGTGCCTGTGGACTTTACCAACAGGCTATCTTAAAAACATTCAGGTATATGGGCATCCCATTGGGCCGCCTACGGCACTGAAGCATCAGTCGGTGGAACGGGCGGGCTCCCCCAAAAACCTGCTCATTCAGGGCAGCCGCAACGTGGCCCGCTATGCCTACGACCATTTTAACCTGGATGGCATCCGCAACCTGCCGACCGGTGCGGCTGTTAACCACACCATGCGCGAACCGGCCGTCTGGCTGGAGAACAAACTGCATCTGGACCTGGATGAGGTCACGGACTTCTCCATTCAGCCATTTACCTTCGACCGACGATTCGTCTTTTATAATGCCAATCCGTACTGGGGCGTATTCGGTTTCGGACTGGTCTTTCCGTTGCTGGTGCTTGTCCTGCTAACCCTGATCCGTTCCCGCGCTCATCAGTTTCTGGGCGTTGCGCTGCTACTACACTTCGCGGCTCTCTCCTATTCGGCACCTTACGACCCGTTTAAAGGCCGCTATTTCATTGAAACCGGTTTGTTTGGCATCCCGTTTCTGGCCCTGCTGTTCAGTAGTCCAACGCTCAACATTAGTCGGCCCGGTCGACCGCTGCGCAAAATGTACGTAGGGCTGATCACCGGTTTAGGTTGTCTATCGGCGTTGCTCTGCGTATTTCTGAACATTCGGGCGCTGCCGTTCGGTTGGGACGGTCGGCCATCGGTGTTCAGCAGCGACCGTTATCAGCAGATGGCCGTTGGCCGACCGGACATTTATACGCCCTACAAACGCTTCAACGAACTCGTCCCGGATACGGCAACGGTAGCCCTTGGGACCATCAACGACGATTATGAGTATCCGTTGTTCGGCCCAAAACTCTCACGCCGACTGCTGCCCATCAACCCGTTCGAGCGGGGCGTTCAACCCATTCCCCGTGAAGCGCAGTATCTGTTTTTCGATAAGAGTGTTATCCAGCCTCAACCCGGCGATCTCCGGCTCGGCACCGACACAACCATGAAAGACATCATTGTTAAAGGCGAAGACTATTATTTAAGAAAATTAAAGTAAGTCAGTCCATCAGTCGGTAAGGTGGTAAGTCCATAAGTGTTCCAGTACGAAGCACTTACGGACTTATCACCTTGCCGACTAACCGATTTACTACTTACCGACTTACCGACTTACCGACTTACCACCTTACTGGAAATGACTCTGGCCATTATGCAACCGTATTTTCTACCTTACATCGGCTACCTGCAGCTGATGGATACGGTCGATAAATTTGTGCTTTACGACGATGTCGCGTTCATTAACCGGGGCTGGATTAACCGGAACCGGGTGCTGGTAAACGGGCAGGAATATATGTTTACGGTACCACTAAAGGAAGCAAGTCAGAACAAGCGTATCAACGAAATTGCACTGGGCGATGAGCCAAAGTGGCGCGGCAAGCTGCTCCGTACCATCGAGCAGAGTTACCGCAAAGCACCCTTTTACAGCGCAGTTTTTCCGCTGATCGAAAAAATGGTGAACTTCGCTCCCGAAACTATAGCGGAATACATCCGCTTCAGTTTTACGGTGCTGAATCCGTACATAGGCATTACCACCGAAATCGTACCCTCGTCAACAGTGTACGAAAACGAGCACTTGCGGGCGCAGGAGCGGATTATCGATATCTGTCATCGGGAAAAGGCGACGCGGTATATCAATCCCATTGGCGGTCAGGAATTGTACAATAAAGACCGGTTCGCGGAGGAAGGGCTTGAGTTGTATTTCATGCAGTCACACGCAACCGCGTATCCACAGTTACTACGCAGTGCGGAGCTGGGTTTTGTGCCCTGGCTGTCCATTTTAGACGTACTTATGGTCAACGACCCGGCGCAAATCCGGACAATGCTAACCGAATTCGAACTGGTCTAACTAATGAATGACTGAGTGATTGAATGATAGAGTAAGTGAATAGGCGATGCGAAGCAATTCACTCATTCAATCACTCAGTCACTCAGTCACTCAATCACTCATTAATCATGGCAAAGGTTATCATTTTTGGAGTACTGGACACGGCCGAACTGGCCCACTTTTACCTGACGCATGATTCGGAACATGACGTAGTCGCCTTTACGGTGAACCGGGAATACGTGCAGGAACCAGCCTTTAAGGGTCTGCCCGTGGTGGCGTTTGAAGAGGTTGAGACGCTGTTTCCGCCGACCGACTACAAGTTCTTCGCCCCAATGACGGGGCGCCGGATGAATCAGAACCGGGAAGCGATTTATCAGCAGGTCAAGGCCAAAGGCTATGAATTGATTTCATACGTCAGTTCCAAAGCGACGCTTTTTGGCAATCCCATCGGCGATAACTGCTTCATTCTGGAAGATAACACCATTCAGCCGTTCACTACGATTGGCAACAATGTGGTTCTCTGGAGCGGTAACCACATTGGGCATCACGGCCGCATCGACGATCACGTTTTCTTTACCTCACACGTTGTGCTGTCGGGGCATTGCGTAGTGGAGTCGTACTGCTTTTTCGGGGTGAACGCTACCATTCGCGACTATACGCACGTTGCTAAAGGGACGCTCGTGGGCATGGCCTCCGCGATTTATAAAAATACCGATGAGTGGGGTGTGTACATTGGTAACCCAGCCAAAAAACTCCCCGGCAAACTCAGCCACGAAGTTTATTAAGTAGTGATAAGTGGTTGGTAAGTCGGTAAGTGCTTTGCACTGGAACACTTACTGACTTATCAACTTACCGACCACTTACCAACTTAGCACCTTACCACCACTGCCTTGACCCTACTCCTCATTGGCCACGATGCCAACCGGGCCGGTGCCCAACTCGTGCTGCTGCAACTCATGCGGCTGTTGCGCGAACGCGGCCTGACCCTGCATCTGCTGCTGGGGGCGGGCGGTCCGTTGCTGGAAGACTATCGGCAGGCAGCCGATTCGGTGACCATCTGGCCTGAGGAAGACACCCACCTGCTGGGACCGCTAAGTGATAAAGTGCTGGGTAAACTGGGGCTGTTTGCCGCGCTGGCAACCCGGCGCGCCAGCCAGCGTCGGGCCGCACTGAGTAAGCAACTGAACCTGGACAGTATTGACCTGGTGCTGGTTAATACCGTGTCAGGTGGCCACTGGTTCCGGCAACTGGACCTGGCGTCGTTAGTACTCCGGCGTCGGCTACCAGTTATAACCTTTGTCCACGAACAGGCGATGGCGGTAGCCATGTACACGCAGCCTGACGAACTGGCTTACCTGCTTCAGCGCTCCGACCATATCCTGGCAGTGTCGGATGCGACGGCTAATTACTACCGGGCGCACCACGGCGTTGACCCCACCAAACTGTCCATTTTTACGCTCATTGATTTACCCGCCGTCCAGACGCGGATGGAGCAGGCCCGACTTCTGCCCGATCCGATGCCCGACCTGGGTATTCCCGCCGGAAGCGTTGTTGTGGGGGGCTGCGGCAATGCCGAATGGCGAAAAGGCAACGATTTGTTTGTAACGCTGGCGCGATTGGTGAAAAGCCGCCTGCCAGATGAGGTCGTTCATTTTGTCTGGGTGGGTATGCCAGCCGGTTCGCTGCGTGCTGATTTACAGCTCGATATTGCCAAAGCAGGGCTGGCCTACCGGGTGCATTTAGTTGAACCAACGCCCGACGTACTCCGCTATCTAACCCGTTTCAGTATCTTTGTGCTTTGTTCACGCGAGGATCCCTATCCATTGGTCGTCATCGAAGCCGGGTTGGCGGGCGTTCCGGTCGTCTGCTTTGATCAGGCGGGTGGCGCAGGTGAACTGGTCGAAACGGACGGCGGCTTTGTGGTACCTTATTTAGAAGTGGGAGCCATGAGCGACCGGATCAGTCAGTTAACCACCGACCCATCCCTTCGCCGGACCATGGGGCAGGCGCTGACCCGCAAGATAAACGAACGCCACAACCCGGCCCAAAGCCTGAACGTATTCCTGAACTTGATCGCCCAGTTAACGCACGCATGATTTCGACGCAGTTACCACCCACGGCCAGTTCTCACCGTGCAACCCGGCCGGGCGATGGGCATCTGCCGCAATTAGATTCGCTGCGGTCGCTGGCGGTGGCACTGGTCGTAATTTACCATTGGTTTCCGACCGGTGTAGGCATCAACTGGCTTCCTAACGGGACCATTGGCGTTATGATATTTTTTGTCATCAGCGGTTTTTTGATCACCCGTATTCTGCTGAACAGCCGCAACCAGTTGCAGCAGGGCGGGTCATTGGGCCTCACCTACCGCAACTTCTTTATTCGCCGTGCCCTGCGAATTTTTCCGTTGTATTACCTCGCCATAACGGCCGTCTACCTGTTTGTGCCGCAGGTGTCCGCTATTCGGCAACACCCGGCGTATTACTACCTTTACGGCTCCAATATTTTACTGCATCAGACCGGCAACTGGGGCGATATCCTCTCTCCTTTCTGGACCTTGGGCGTCGAGGAGCAACTCTATCTACTCTGGCCATGGATCGTGTTTCTAGTTCCCAAACGTCAGTTCCACTGGGCCATTGCGGGGTTAATTCTGATCGGTATTCTGTTTCGGGGTTACGGCTACACACAGCAAGATCTCGATGGTGTACTGATGCCCGCCAACGTGGATGCATTCGGATTGGGTGCATTATGGGCCTATTTACTGGTTGAAGAACCGAACCGGATTGATTCATTCATCAGAAAATTACCTGTAGCGGCACTACTGGCACTGGCCGCGCTGGTTGGCTTATTGCTCCTGCCCGGTGACCATCTGCTGGTGGTGCTGTTTCAGCGTTTCGTTATCTCCGTGCTGTCGCTGTATGTAGTTGTCCAGGCAACTGTCGGCATGAAGGGCCTGCCGGGCTGGGTCTTCAACAGTCGGCCCCTGCGCTATGTAGGGCGCATTAGTTACGGCATTTATGTGTTTCACATGCTGGTCCCGACGTTCCTCACGCCGTTTGTGTTTCATGTACTGAATCGTATCCGGCAGTTGCCCGCCATCAGCGACAATACCCACCGACTCCTGAGTGCGGTTCTGCTATTGCTGGTAGCCTCCGCATCGTGGTACGCCTTCGAGAAGCCCATCAACAACCTGAAACGCCATTTTCAAGTGAGTGGTAAGGGATAAGTGGTAGAGTGGTAAGCAGTCAGTTTATGAGCACTTACCACTCTACTACTTATCCCTTACCACTTATTACCCACATACTCAATGATTCTTGCGTTTACCATTTGTTCGGTTAATTATTTAGCGCAGGCGCGGACGCTGGGCGATTCGCTCCGGCAAACCAATCCCGACTGGCAGTTTGTGATCGGACTGGTAGACCGGCTCGATGGCGATACGGCGCTGCCGCAATCGCTCTACCCCGACTACCCCATGCTGGAAGTAGACAAGATTGGCATTCCAGACTTCGCCGGGATGTGCGCCCGCTACGACATCACTGAGTTAAACACGGCCGTGAAGCCGTTTTATATCGACTACTTTTACGAAACTCAGGCAAACCTTGACGCGGTTATCTACTTCGACCCCGATATTATCGTGTTTCAGCCCCTGACCCGTTTAAGCGAATCGCTAAAGACGCACAGTCTCGTGCTGACGCCCCACTGCTGCTCGCCCAATCCCGACTGGCTGCTGCCCAACGATCAGACGCACCTGAATACGGGCATTTTTAACCTCGGCTTTATCGGCCTGCGCCACGACGATGACGCCCGGCAATTTGTCCGCTGGTGGAAAGGTCGTCTGGTGGAAGAATGCCGGAATGATCTGTGCGCGGGCCTGTTTGTGGATCAGTTCTGGGTGAACTACGCACCAATTTATGTGGAGAACGTCCTGATCGAAAAGCATCCGGGTTATAATGTAGCCTACTGGAATCTGCACGAACGCTTTTTCAGTCAGCAAGCCGACGGTACCTGGCTGATTAATGGCACCGATGAGCTTCAGTTTTTTCATTACAGCGGCTACGGCGTCGACAAACCCGATCAGGTATCGAAATACCAGACCCGCTACACGTTTACGCCTGTGGCGGGTGAGGCTCCTGAACGGGCGCGGCCCGATGTCTGGCCCCTTTTTAAACTGTACCATGACCGGCTGCTGGCCAACCAGAACGATACCTACCGGCAGTATCCCTGTGTGTATATAAAACCACCAAAAGTGAAGCGGTATGTACGTGTACGAAAGGTACTGAAAATGCCGTTTAACCGGTTCATTGCGGCCCTGGAATCGCCCGGACGGGTATAAGAGCAGACCGGTGTGCGGGTATCTGCGCGCAGGCTGGCATGTTCACGGAATTCGGGATTCAATCCTTGCGGACGTTTTTTTACCGATATTGAGACACATAACCGCCTGACAAACCCGGTAACGTTTTGCAAATCGGTTGTTCTGTTCAGGTATATGCTTATGCATCAGACAGATGCCTTCGCCCTGATGGATGAACGGCGTCCGGGATGCTCTCAGGACGGGAACAGCGTTGGCACGCCTTAGCTGCGCAGCTGTAACTTTTATCATTGGCGCGATACGTTTAATTTTACCGTTGAAAAACGAATAGCTGCCTGATTTGATCTGATATCCGTACAGCACCGCGAGCTTACGGTCAAATTTATTCCGAACGGGCCATACTGTTCTACATGAATGAACAACTACCCTTCAGCTGTCATGCCTGGGCCATATACGGCGTCGCTTCGTGACGGCTCGTATCCGCCCGCTTTGGCTACTCCATCTGACTCCATGCGTAATGTAAATCAACCCACGGTTTCGGTGGCCCTATGTACCCATAATGGACAGGCGTTTTTACCGGTTCAGTGGGAAAGTCTACGGCAGCAAACCTGGTTACCCGATGAACTGATTATCTGCGACGACCGGTCAACGGACGGAACGCTGGCGTTGCTGGAAACCCTGGCCGCTGATGCGCCGTTCCGGGTGCGTATCGAACAGAATTCAACGCAACTTGGCTATAACCGAAACTTCGAGCAGGTCCTGTCGCTTTGCAGCGGTGACCTGATTTTTCTGTGCGACCAGGATGATGCCTGGTTACCCGAGAAGATCAGCACGATGGTCGATTTTATGGTTGATAACCCCAGTGTACAGATCGCCTTTTGCAATGCCCGGATTGCCGATGAACAGTTAAATACCCTACCCGGCTTTTTCTGGGAGCGGGTACAATTCGACGAAGCGGCCCAAACACGCTGGCTGTCGGGCGAAGCGATGGACGTGCTGCTGGAAGGGAACCGAATGATGGGATGTGCTTCGGTAATCCGGCGAACTTTTTTACCCCTCGCTCTCCCCTTTCCGTCGGTTATACCCGGCTATATCTACGACGGTTGGCTGGCCCTCCTCGCTGCCGGCATTAATGCCGTGCAGTTCATCGAAAAGCCCTTGCAGCTCTACCGTACCCATGCCAGTCAGCAGGTTGGGATTCGCCCGCCAACGGAGTTGAGCGCCCGCATCCGGCTGCGCGACCGCCTGACCCGGCAACGCTCCCTGAAACTGGACCCGCTGCATCAAAAAGCGGATAAACTGCACCATCTGCTTACGCTGCTGGCCCCCCGCTTACCCGCCAATGCGCCGGGTATCTACCAGTTGCAACGGCGGTGGCAGCATTACCAGATGCGGAGTACACTGCCGCTTAACCAGTTTAGCCGAATCAGACCCGTCCTGAACGGTTTATTCAGTGGTTCCTATCATCGATACGCCGAGGCATCGGCCGACTGGACAGCCCCATTCATTGCCGCACTGGGCGATTTAGTGGAATAACGTAGCTTTGCACTTGTGTTACTAACTGTTTGTACTATTGCGCAACTGCCCGACGCCCTGACGCTCGGAGCCAGTTTTGAACAGCATCACCCCGGTCAGTTGTTCGTTATCGGGCTGGCCGACGACCCCGCCCGGCTACCGGCGGGGTTTCAGTGCCCTTATCCGCTCATCACGGCCGCTGACTGTGCAGCCGATATACCGACTTTGTCGGCCCTGTATACCCCTACCGAATTCAGGGCGTCCATAAAGCCCGTTTTTATACAGGCTGCTTTGTCCCGTTACCCCGATGAAGCCGATCTCCTGTATGCCGACCCCGAAACGTTCGTTTACCGGCCCCTGACAGCCGTTTATGAACAGCTTCGGACAGCTACGGTACTGCTTACTCCGCACATCACCCGCCCACCCGACGATGCTGGCTGGCCCGACGAAAAAGCGCTGCAAAACGTGGGCCTTTACAGTGCCGGTTTTCTGGCATTCCGGCGCGGGGCAGAAACGGCCCGGCTGCTGGCCTGGTGGCAGGATCGGGTACGCGAACACGCTTTTATCGACCCCTGTGCCGGTTTATGGACCGATCAGATCTGGCTCATGCACTGGCTGGCTTTCTTTGAGGGCGTCCGAATTATAAAAGATGCTGGCTGGCAGCTCGCGCTCTGGAACCTGCCCGAGCGTCGGCTGACCCAGACCCCGGACGGTTGGCGGGCGAATGATGCTCCCCTGTTGTTTGCTAATTTTCGGGGCTTGCAGAACATGGATGCCGGTTTTTTTCCTTACCAGACCCGAATCCGGTTAGCCAGCCGACCCGAACTTCAACAACTGCTGACGACCTACCGGACAAACCTGCTTGCCCACGAACTGCCGGTTTTACGAGCCGTTCGTCCAGCCTTCGGGCTGCGCCGGGAACCGGTAGTGCTGCGGGGCTGGCAAAAGTTGATGACGCAGATTGCCCGGCAGCTGACCGACTTTATTGACCGGGTAGAATTACCGGTTTTTCACTAACTGACTTACACTATAGTGATACCCGTTTAGTTGAAGAAGTCGGTGAAAAGGGCTAATTTGCGGGCGTTTTTCTACGAAAAGTCCAAGTTGAATGCGCTTTCCTGAAGGCGTTAGCTACGCATCAGCGGTGTCCCGGTTCATCCCTTTTTCGACGTTTACCATCATTTGATCTGACCCACGTGCCAACTCAGTTTACCGATACACTTCATTCATTTGTTACACAGCCTTATGTCGGCGGAACGGCTACGGCGGCTCGGGCAAACTGGCCGAAGCTGACGGTTGTGACGCCATCGTATAATCAGGCAGCTTACCTGGAGCGAACCATATTGAGTGTGTTGAACCAGAACTACCCTAATCTGGAATACTTTATAATGGATGGGGGGTCGACCGATGGCAGCGTCGACATTATTAAAAAGTATGAGCGTTATCTGGCCGGTTGGGTAAGCGAAAAAGACCGGGGCCAGACCGACGCCATCAACAAAGGCTTTCGCCGGGCTACGGGCGACTACATGGCTTTTCAGAATTCCGACGACCTGTTCGCGCCCGGTGCCCTGACTGCGGTAGCGGAGGCTTACCATAAAGACCCGACAGTGGACGTTTTTTTCGGCGATATGTACATCATCGACGAGCAGGACGTTATCACCGAGGAACTGCGCGTGCCGCCGTTCTGCGTCGAATGTCAACTCCACGAAGGCATGCAGGTGTTTAATCAATCCCTGTTCATCCGGCGTGAACGACTCGAGCAGTTTGGCCTGCTGGATGAAACCCTGCGCTTCGCCATTGACTACGAAATTGTTACCCGGCTGAGTGTGAAACCGGGTGTTCATTTCAAATACATCGACGGCTTCTGGGGTGGGTTCCGGCTTCAGCCCGATGCCAAGACATCCAATATGGCGCATCAGGGAACAATTGAACACGCGCAAATTCGGGCCAGATTTTTGCCTGATCTAAAGAAGCCGGGTATTAAGTCAATGGTAGGCCAGCGCTTCTGGCATCGTTACTGCCGCATCCGAAAACTGCTTTACTTTGCAGGGCGGGGTGAATGGACGTACATGGTTCACCGGCTGGGCCTGCGAAATAAAACTAAAACGACCTGAACGCTCCATGATGCGGTTTTTGAAATTACTGAGACGGTTGGATTACATACGTATGGCCTTCGGCATTTGCATTGTTGTCGATGGCTATCCGCTGATTTTTTTCTTCAAGGAAACCCTCAAACTGGCTCCGGGCAGCACCGTATTTTCGGCTGTTTTCCTCTCACTGGGCTTTATATTGATGGTGCCTTTTTCAATCTTTCGCCGACTTTACAAGCCCAATTACACCCTATTCGGGCTATGCATTGGCTTTCTGGTCGTCACAACGCTGTATATGTTTCTGTATACTAGTGTTGGTTATAATAGTGTAGGCACTGATTTAATTTACTATGTCTATATCCTGATATTCCTGTTTCTGCTCATCAATGTTCCCAATGATGTACTGGAGGACATTATACCCGTGATGATCATCTTCAGTCTTATTTCGAACATAGCCCTGGTGTATGCGCTGATGAAAGACCCGTTCTGGGTAGTGGGTCAGCGGGCCTCAATCACGTACGGGGGCGATACGCCTGAAGACCGCAGTGGGAATCCGCACATTTTTGCCCGAAATGCCCTGATTGGCATTATTGGCTCGCTGGTTTGGGCCTTTCGGGGTAAAACAAACGGCATGGTGCGCATACTGTGCCTGATCAACAGCCTGATTTCACTGGCCATTTTGATACTTACCCAAACCCGTTCCAGCATCATCGCCGTTTTTCTGATGATCTTCGCGTTCCTGGTGTTTAATGTGCGTGCCGACCGGATTCGTACCGTAGGCCGCGCCCTGACCCGGCCCGCGACGCTGATTACTATTGCCGTTTTCATCGTGCTGGCCAACGTTGCCATTAGCCGCTTCTTCGACCTTTATTCAATCCTTTACGGCTATGTAGTAGGCTTTGCCGAGAAAAATCTGGAAAATATTTACGCCCTGCTGGGTATGAAAGTCAATAACCAGACAGTTGTACTGGATGATTCGGCGGCTAACCGGAGTACCAGTGCCACCTTTCTGATGAACGTCCTGGTAGGACATATACAGACACTGTTTGTGGGATTAGGGTACAAGGCTATGTACCTCGATATTCCGATTGTTGAGTCGCTGATTAATCACGGGTTTGTCGGTTTTATTTTATTCGGCGGTTTCAATCTGGTCACGGGCTACTACGCCATTGGTGCCATACGCACCAATGCGCACCCCTTCTCCTCGTTTCTGGGTTACTTTTATCTGTACTTATTCGTACTGGCGTTGTCGGGAGGGCGACCTTACGACACCTCGTTCTGGCATCCGTTCGGGCTGATGATTCGGTTTTTAGGGGTCGAAAAATACCTTCCCCCGCGCCTGCTCTCACCCAATATTTAGCATCGTACACCACCTTCGACCTCTATCTTTTGCTGGCATCACGCTCACCCTAGCTTTGCGAATCCTGATTGTTCATAACCTGCTCTGGGCACACTACAAAGCCGCTGTTTTTCAGGCGCTGGCTAAATTAGTTTGTCAGCAGCCCGGGGTTCAGTTATTGGTATTGCAAATCGCGCGTAATGAGCGGGACCGCGCCGGTTTGGAAGCAGCCCAGGCGGATGCACCTCACTACGAGTATCCCTACCAACTACTGTTTGATACGGATTGGGAGAATGTGGGCGTGCTGGCCCGGACCCGGGCGTTACTCAGGCACACGCGGGCGTACCGTCCCGATGTCATTAACCTGACGGGCTATTATGACCCGGCCCAGCTCGTACTGCTCCTCTATGCCAAACTGAGCGGTATCCGGGTCATTCTGCAAAGCGAATCCACGACCGTCGATCACCAGCGGGGAGGGTTCAAAGAATGGTTTAAACGCCGGATTGTCTCGCTTTTCGACGGCTTTTTCTGCTTTGGCACCCATTCGGCGGACTATATGGTGGAGTTGGGTGTGCCACCAGCCCGCATTCTGATGCGCAAAAACGCAGTGGACAGCGACGCGATTGCGGAGGCCTACCAACATGCGTTACCCACCCGGGCGGTGCAACAGCAACAGCTGGGATTGCCCGGCCATAACGTTGTGTTCGTCGGCCGTTTAACGGCGGTGAAAAATCTGCCGGTTCTGCTAACCGCTTTTGTTGCGGCAACCAGACAGGCGCCCAACGCCGACTGGGGTTTGCTCCTGTTGGGGGAAGGCCCGCTGCGCAATGATCTGGAAAAGCAGATTGCCGAATCAGGGCTGACCGAACGAGTACGACTGTTGCCCGGACGCCCGTGGTACCGCGTAGCCGATGTATTGGCGCTGGGCGATGTACTGGTGCTACCCAGTACGTCTGAACCCTGGGGACTGGTTGTCAACGAAGCCATGGCGTGCGGGCTGCCGGTTATTGTATCAGACCGCTGCGGCTGCGCCGTTGACCTGGTACGGAATGGCGAAAATGGCTTTGTCGTTGCCCCTAACGATACTGAAGGGCTGACGGACAGCCTGCTGGCGTTCATGAACAGAACCGTTGACCAGTCGGCCATGGGCACAGCGTCACAACGCCTGATTGCTCCTTACTCACCCAGCGCCGTTGCCGCCGATATGCTGACGGGGTTCCAAACGGTTACGGCGGTTTAATTTATACACACCATGCGAATACTTCATATTTGCGCCTACACATGGTCTACTGGCGGCCCGCCCAAGGTTATATACGACCACGCGGAGGTAGCCATCCGGCACGGTCATGCCGTAACCATTGCCAGTCCGCTCTCACCGGGCGAAGAGGTCTATCCCGCTCCCGCTGGTGCAGAGGTGCTAACATTTGCCAGAACGGAGCCAGTGAGCCGCTTTTTCCGGGAATTTTCAATTGACCTGCACCGGTACCTGCGGAAGCACCTGAGCCAGTTCGACATCATTCACTGTCATGGGCTATGGCATTACGGCGCGCTGGCCCCCTTCTTTCTGGACCGGCGCGTGGCTAAAGTCGTTACCATTCATGGCGTTCTCGACCGTTGGGCTTTACGGCAGGGCTACTGGAAAAAGTGGCTTATGTCGTCGCTGTTTCAAAAACGATACCTGCGCCGGGCCGACCTGATTCACCTCATCAGTCCCGACGAAGAGGCCGATTTGGTGCTGCACCTTGGCTACGACCATCCACGGGTGGTGCTGATTCCCAACGGCGTCCGGGTGAGCGAGTTTGCCGAATTACCCGTAACCGGCACCTTTCGGCGGACCTTCTCACTGCCCGAAAACAGGAAACTGGTGCTGTTTATGAGTCGTCTGAACCGCAAAAAAGGCCTCGACCTGCTGTTACCGGCATTCAGACAGTATTGCCGCGAACATACCGATGCGGTTCTGATTCTTGCCGGACCCGATGATGGGTATGAAGCGCAGGCCCGCGCATTTATTGACGAGCACAACCTGAGCGCGTCGGTTCGTCTTGTCGGCATGCTCACAGGCGACCTGAAAAAGGCGGCTCTTGCCGATGCTTCTGTATTTGTCCTGCCTTCCTACTCGGAAGGTTTGTCGATAGCGGTGCTCGAAGCGCTGGCCGCTGGTACACCGGTTTTAGTATCAGACCGGGTTGGTTTCGGCGATGTACTTCAACAGCGTCAGGCTGCTTTTACGGTCGGCCTGAATGTCGACAGTATTCAACAGGGGTTGGCCACGCTTCTTCAGAATGGCCTGCTACGGGAACGCTTAGCCGCGAATGGACGACGGCTCGTGCGGGAGGAGTACGCTATTGATATTGTGGCAGAACGACTGCTGGCCGAGTACAGCAGGATCATCCGCAGCAAAGAAGCCCCTGACTTACCCGATTCCACACTACCCAAATCCGCTCCGGCCACCCGGTAGTTCAGTCGCCACCCGCCGTAATTTTCCAGTCTCATCGCAGCACCACTTATGCAGATTCCTCAACTTACCTTTACCCGCTTTGTGGCAGCCCTGGTCGTTTTGATCTTTCACGGTGCCCGTGGCTCTTACCCCTTTACCGTCTATCCGGGTAAATACCTGACCGACCATGGCAGCGTGGCGGTTATCTACTTTTTTATCCTGTCGGGATTCATTCTGACCATCACCTACCAGTCGGCCCTTGCCCGAACCGGGGAATTAAACCGGCGGCAGTTCTGGGTGGCACGGTTCTCCCGCATTTATCCGCTTTATGCGTTTGCCCTGTTGGGAACGGTATGGATACTGACAACATTTTACGGTGAATCTGTGACACCCACTCAGTTGCTGGCCAGCCTGACGCTGGTTCAGGCCTGGTTTCCGACGCTGGCTCCCACAATTAACGGACCCGGCTGGTCATTATCCGTCGAAGCGTTCTTTTATGCTCTTTTCCCGCTAATCTTTCCCCCGCTCACCACGCTGGCCAACCGTACATTGCTGGTGCTGCTGGGAGTTGTCTGGGTGGCCGGACTTGGGTTGTTTTATTTCCTGATCAATCAGCCTGACCCGGCGGGCTGGTCAGCCGAGGCTTACCATAGTCTGATCAATTATTCGCCCTGGGTTCATCTGGCTACCTTTGTTAATGGCTGCCTGGCAGGGCTGCTCTTCTGGCGGTACATGCAGCAACATGCGCCATCGCCCGGCCGAAACCGGCTTTCGTGGTTGCTGCTGGGTCTGGCAATAGTCGGTCTGGTGCTGGTTGTCCCCCAAAATGAGTTCATGCGGTACAGTCAGGGAGGAGTGCTGGCACCGGTATTTCTGCTGGTCATTGCCGGACTGGGCCTGCAAACGAACACGATGCTGACCCGTTTTCTTTCGTGGCGTCCGCTGGTGTATCTTGGCGAGATAAGCTACGGGCTGTATATCCTCCAGATGCCCGTCATCAGGCTGCTCAAAAAGGTAGACCCCCTGTCGTTGGGCGATACCCTGCTGCGCGATGTCTTCTCCTTTATAGCGATATTTCTGGCAGCCATCCTTTGTCATCACCTCATCGAACGGCCCGCTCAGGCATTTATCCGGGCACACTGGCGCCCTAAACTGGTGCCTTCAAACTCCGTACGCAGCTAACAGCGGCCCGGGGCAGTTGGCCGCAGCCAGCACGCATACAGCCAAAACATGGCAATAAGTTCGTACCTTCGCGCTGGCGGTTACCGTGCCACCGCTGGCTGACCTTTCGGGCCTGTTTGCCCGTTTTACTCCTTTATGCAACCGCAACCGTCTGTCGATATAGCCTCCAATACGCCCATTCCAACCCCGTCCGTGTCGGTCATTCTGTTGACCTTTAATGAGGAAAAACATATCCTGCGCTGTTTAGACAGCCTGCGGCCCTTTACCAGCAACGTCTTTATCGTCGACTCCTTTTCCACCGACCGTACCGTTGAACTGGCGCGTGCCTGGGGTGCCGAAGTGGTGCAGCGTACCTGGGTTAACTACGCCACTCAATTTAATTACGGCCTTGCCCACAACCCTTTCCCGACAAGCTGGGTCATGCGAATGGATGCCGATGAGTATGTGCTGCCAGAACTGGCGCAGGAGATCAATACGCGCCTGGCCGGGCTGGCCCCCGACATTGCCGGGGTATACGTGAAGCGACGGGTAATCTTTATGGAACGCTGGATTCGCTATGGCGGCTACTACCCCATCTGGCTCTTACGGCTCTGGCGACGCGGGCAGGGCGTTTGCGAAGAAACGTGGATGGATGAACACATTAAACTGACAACCGGTCAGACCGTTCAGTTTCAACATGATCTGGTCGATCATAACCTGAATAACCTGACGTGGTGGACGCAGAAACACAACCTGTATTCGCTCCGCGAGGCCATTGACCTGCTGAACATTCGGTATAATTTCGACAAGATAATCCGCGTGGAGCCACGTTTGTTTGGTTCGCAGGAACAGCGAAAACGATACCTTAAGGAACGCTATGCCGCCCTGCCCCTGTTTACCCGGCCGGTGCTGTATTTTTTGTACCGCTATATCATTCGGCTGGGGTTTCTGGACGGCCGGTCCGGGTTTGTCTGGCACTTTTTGCAGGGACTCTGGTACCGGTTTCTGGTCGATGCCAAGGTGATGGAAGTGTATCACCGCGCCGGAACCGATAAACAGGCTATCATTGACTATTTTCAAACAGAATATGGCAAAGACCTCCGCCCCACCCATGAGCGCAGTCGCTGAAACCGACCTGTCCCGGTACAACAACGACTGGTACCAACCGGGACCGCGCTGGAAAATTGCGTTGTGGTTTCTGACCAGTCCACTGCTTATCAACACCTACCTGCCCATTCCGGTCAGCCTGAAACTGTGGGTGCTCCGGCAGTTTGGTGCCCGGCTGGGTCAGCATGTGATGATTAAGCCCGGTGTGAATATCAAGTATCCCTGGTTACTTTCCGCAGCCGATCACGTCTGGATAGGTGAACAGGTGTGGATCGATAATTTAGTGCCGGTTCAGTTGGGCGCACACACCTGCCTGTCGCAGGGAGCCATGCTGCTGACGGGCAACCATGACTACCGACGCCCGGCATTCGACCTGGTTACCCAGCCCATTACGCTCGAAAACGGAGCCTGGATTGGTGCCAAATCCATTGTTTGCCCCGGCGTAACGGTTGGTTCCCACGCCGTGCTGGCGGCTGGTTCCGTAGCGACCCGTTCGCTCGAACCGTACACCATTTATCAGGGCAACCCGGCCGTAGCCGTGCGTCCGCGCATTATAACGGCATGACGGTTTCTATAATTACGGTAGTTTATAACGGCGCCGACACTATTCGGGATTGCCTGGATTCGGTGCTTAGCCAGACTTACCCCCATCTTGAATACATTGTCATTGACGGTGGGTCGACGGACGGTACCGCCGAGATAGTCCGGTCGTATGGCCCGAAAATTGCCCGTTTTATTTCGGAGCCGGATAAAGGGATCTACGACGCGATGAACAAGGGCATCCATTTAGCGACCGGCGATGTGATTGGGCTGCTCAACGCCGATGACCTGTATCAGCATCCCCATGTGATCAGTACGGTAGTGTCCACATTAAACCAAACCGGTAGTGACGCTGTCTACAGCAATATGGTGTACGTTGACCGTCAGGATACAAGTCGGGTGTTACGGTACTGGTCGGGCGGAACATACCGGGCGGGTAGTTTTTTATGGGGCTGGATGCCTGCACACCCCACGCTCTTTGTCCGCCGGAAAGTGTACGAGCAGTACGGGGTGTTTACAACTGCCCTGCGAAGTGCTGCCGATTACGAACTGATGCTGCGTTTCATTCACCGGCACCAGATTCGGATCAGTTATCTGAACGAGTTAACGGTGATGATGCGGGCCGGGGGTATCAGTAATCAGACGTGGCGGCACCGGCTGCGGGCCAACCGCGAAGATGCCGAAGCCTGGCGGCTGAATGGTATCAAGCCCTATTTTTTTACTTTATGGCTAAAACCGTTGCGTAAACTGGGGCAATTTATTCGGAAACCGCCCCCGGGCTGACCGTTCCCTCAGCCAAAGGGCATAGACTCAGTTTTTAATTCATGTATCCGAAAAAAGTGTACTTTTCCGGTCAATACTTAACCCCACCACTCTACTCATCAACTCATTAGCGGCTACACTATGAATCTGGAACTCCTAATTGCCTACATACAGACCAAGCTTCATGATGAGATGTTTAATCTCGGGCTTTACCAGTGTATTTTATCCTTTCTGGTAGCGTGCTTTGTCTCTATCGTTTCGATTCCCGTAGTCATTAAAATATCGGAACTGAAGTCGCTCATGGAAAAAACAGGAGCGCGCCGGGCCCATACGACACCAACCCCTACGTTTGGCGGTATCGCCATTTTTGCCGCTACCCTGATCAGCTACTTTCTCTGGCCCAGCCTCGATCAGATTGATGTCTACCGAACCAATCTCTCTTTCGTGGGCATGACCATTCTGTTTTTTGTGGGCATCAAGGATGACCTCGTTGGCATCGACCCCAACAAGAAGATATTTTTTCAGGTACTGCCCGCGCTGATTCTCATTTTCTTTGGCGACTTACGGGTAGATTACCTCTACGGGATCATGGGCTTTCACCACATCGAGCAGATTGTCAGTATTCTGCTGACCTGCTTTATTTTTATTACCCTGACCAATGCCATCAACCTCATCGACGGTATCGACGGGCTGGCGGGCGGCATCGCTACCATTGCCAGCACGACCTTTGGCGGCTGGTTTTTGCTGGCCGGTCACTTCGATATGGCCTGTCTGGCCTTTACCCTGGCGGGTGCGCTGGTGGGCTTCCTGCGGTTTAACTTCTCCAAGACGAGCAAAATTTTCATGGGAAACACGGGCTCACTTATTCTGGGCTTCATGCTTGCCTTCTTTGCTGTTCGGTTTGTTAATCTCAATGCGTCGTACCGGTTCGAGCCAACGGCCTTCTTCAACGCGCCCATCATTGCTATCGTCATTCTGATTGTACCGATTTTCGATACCCTGCGAGTATTCCTGGTCAGAATTCTGGCGGGCCGGTCGCCCTTCTCGGCAGATCGCAACCACATGCACCATGTGCTGCTGGATAATGGGTTATCGCACGCGGCCACAACCGCCGTATTGTGCGGGGCTTCACTGTTAAACACCATCCTGTTCTTCCTGCTGCACCGCAACATCACCAACACGCAGTCGCTGGTGATTCTGATTGCGATGTTCTTGCTGTATCTGCTGGCGGGTTTTCTGCTGAAGCTACGCGTTGTCTACGTATCGACCCACCCACGGCGTCGGCGGGCCGTGCTCCGGCGCGAAATGGCCAATGCATTTGTAGGGCGACGCATTATTGATTATCTGTAAATCGCTTATTGTTATCACAAAAACGCCCCGGTTGTAGCCGGGGCGTTTTTGTTTTCGGGAATCCCGCCCACCAAACGGGCTATGTTCTATCGACGGGGAAGCCACCAAAACCGGCGACGCCACAGGCAGTCGGCCCGATTAGACGGCAAGTCCGGTTTTCGCCCTGCAAACAAGACACTAAGCACCGGGCAGGCAACAGGTAGTATCTCCAGGCCTATCAATTAACCTTTCTGATCCGGGCTACCCAGCCGCCACCACCCGCCAGTTGAACCGGCACTTTGGTGCCTGACGTAATTTTGAGCACTTCCTTTTTATAATCGGTACCATCGCGCCCCGCATTCAGGCCATCTTTGAAGACCTCGGCTTCGTAGTTACCGCCCGGCAGAAACGAAAAGTCAAGCGTCAGGTCGCGCGGTGTCCAGTTGGTCATGGCCCCCACAAACCAGGTATCCCCCTTCCGGCGGGCTACGGCTACGTATTCGGCTACTTTGCCATCCAGCGCCACGGTCTCATCGAACGCAGCGGGGATTTTTGTCATGAAGTCGGTGCATTCCTGTTCTTTCATGTAGGTCGTCGGGTTGTCCGAAAGCATCTGAAAAGGCGATTCAAACAGCACAAACTGAGCCAGTTGATTACACCGCGTACCCTTGGCCATCGGGTTGTTATTGATGGGTCGATAATTGGCCTGATTCACATTCCGAAACGCGCCCGAGGTGTAATCCATTGGTCCGGCCATCATACGAATGTAGGGAATCGTTACCGTGTAACGGGGCTGGTCCTCGTCGGCCCATTTAAAATTCTCCAGGCCCTTAACGCCTTCATACCCAATCACGTTGGGATAGGTTCGCTGCAGCCCGGTCGGCTTGAATGCCCCGTGGTAATCAACCATCAGCTTGTTGTCGGCCGCCAGTTTGGCGATGTCGTACAGCGATTTGACCACCAACTGATCATCGCGGTCGATGAAATCAATTTTAAAGCCTTTGACGCCCATCTTCGCGTAGGCCGGGAACGCCTGCTCCATCCGCTGCGTAATGGCATACCAGTAAGCCCACAGCACCACACCCACATTTTTCTGTTTGCCGTAGTCCACAATCTCCTGGAGGTTCAGGGCGGGGTTAACCTTCAGGAGTTCCAGCCGGTCCGACCAGCCGGCGTCGATCACGATGTATTTTACGTGATTGGCTGCGGCAAAGTCAATGTAATATTTGTAGGTCTGGGTGTTGTTGCCTGCTTTGAAATCGACATGCGTAATGTTGCGGCCACTCCACCAATCCCAGGCGGCCTGTCCCGCTTCAATCCACGACACATCCTGAATGCGGGAAGGCGCGGCCAGTTTCTGCACGATGTCGTTGTTAAGCAGGTCTTTATCCTGCTCGCTGATAGCCAGAGCCCGCCAGGGGAAGTTGCGGGTGCCGGTGGTTTTGGCGATGTAGTCGGCCCGTTTGGAGGGAATCAGGTTCATGCCCCCGGAGCCGCCCAGCTGGGCTTCCAGTGGGTAGGGCGCGAACACCCCTTTCAGGCCTTTCCCGCTTTGGTTCAGGTCGACGTACATGCCGGGGTAATCTTCCAGGTCGGCTTCCAGCAACACGACTTTTTTGTCCTGCCCCACATCCACCAGCAGGGGCAAAAAAGCCAGGGAGTCTTTCGGGAACTGGGATAGCCTGATTTCGTGATACAGCGCTTCAAACGAGGAGTTGAAGTTCTGACCACCCCGGTAATCCCACTGAATGGGGATAAAGGCTTTATGGTCGTCGGTGAAGTTAACATTGGCTTCTTCCGCCTTCACAATCAGTTCGCCCTTTCGTTTGGTAAAAAACCGGTAGGCTACCGCGTCGTTATACACCCGAAAAATCACACCATAATCACCTTTACAGTTTAGGGTGAGCTGATTATACTGGTCCGGGATGGACGCTTTCCGGTAGTTGATGGCCTGAATGGCAGCACTGACTTTCTGCACGGGGGCGGAGGCTATTTTGGCATTATCGCCCAGCACCTCTCCTCCCTCCAGCTGTAACGAAATCGCCGAAGGCGTAATGACAGGCTGCCCCTTGTGCATCACCGACCATTGCAGTTTGCTGCCCGCGTCAACGTGCACATTTAGGTTGCCGTCGGGTGATTTGAGGTCATACGTTTTGCTTTTTTGCGCCTGTAACAGGGTTGTACTGCCTAAAAACAGGAGCAAAAGAATACTGCATTTTGTGTTCATGTTGGGTAAGAAAATAGGGGTTAGAAATCGGCCCGGGTTGCCAGAGGAACGGGGAGGGATTGCGTTGACAGACCAATCTGCGCTGCGCTGATCGACTCCAGTTGCTCACCTCTGTAACCAAATGCCTTTCGGATACCAATGTAAACGGATTCTGCATACATGGCGCTATTACCCTGGCAGCTGATCCTGCGTTGGTGGCAGGAAACCATAAAAAATTATGGACCGGCTGTAAGTGACAGGCAACTGATGCAACAAAATAGAACCGACCCCTGTCTGTTTGCGGAATCAAACAGGTAAGGGCCGGTTTCACTTATCAGCTGAATTTTAACCCTGAAGGCAACTTTTGGCTTTTTGTGGCTCGCTCGTCAACGGGTCGTCTAACGTACCCAACAGAATCCTTCTCCGAACGAGCCGGTCTGTATCCGGGTAAACCGTTGATTCGTTGTCCGGCTCACTGCTCTCTCAGCTTAAAATAACAGAATAACGGCCAGGTGTGCGGATGCGAGCAGTACCCCTGAAACGCCCGTTTGCGGTTGGGCGACGGCACCCAGAAGGCGTATAAACCCTCGCGATACAAGGTGGAGTTTACCTCATCGGCGGCTGTCCACTGCCCTACCCAATAGTCAGGATAGTTGAGGGCGTAGTTGTGAAACGAGAATTTCATCAGTAACGACCAGGCTTCTTCCTTATCGAAGGTAGCCACACCCAGTAGCAGGGGATATTCTAAGGAAAACCAGATGCCGCCATCTTCGCCATCGGGGTTGCGGCCCCATAATGACCGTTCCCGCGTTCTTACACCGATCTTCTCCGGGGTCAGCACTTTGCTTTTTACGTACGCGTAGATCTCCTTTTTACGGGCTATGGGCAAACCCGGAACCTGCAATAGATACCCCTGTGGTTCCAGACAGACATTATCCAGACCAAATTTTAGTTTGCCGTTCAGGTAGGCCCGGGCCGAGAATTTCCGGTCGCCCAGGTCGCGCATGTAGGCCTCCTCAATCCGTGCCCGGTAGTCGGTCAGGGCGGTAATCAAGGGGGCGGCCTGCACGTTTTTTGCCATTTTCAGAACCTCGATCAGTCGGGGAAAGACGGCCAAAACAACCACTGAGTTTAGATGGGACTCGGCCGAACCGGCATAAACGTTGGGCGAGTAATCATGAAAAAAACTGTCGCTCCAATCGGAATTCAGCATCCTGACCAAGCCGCTTGGCCCTACTCCAATTTCGTCGCGCAGGTAAACGAAATACGTCTTCAGGATTGTCAAAACCTTCTCTTTCTTACCCGCTTCGGCCGGGTAATACGCCACCGACTCGTTCAAAAACTGATAATCTTTGGTAATCAACAGGTATTCGGAGAGGGCGTAGAAAAAGAATAGTTGCTCATCGCTTTCTTTGTAAATAGATGGAGCCGTGTAGCCGAAACCGTTGTTCCCCCGCTTGATTTCGCCGTCGGTCTCTGAATGCTTGATCACGTACCGGAGAATTGATTTAGCCAGTGCTGGATTGGTATAGCAGGCCGCCAGCGCAGCCTGCAAATGATCCCGGTTGGAGATGTTATCGCCGAAATAATAGCTGTACACTGTCCCCTGTGGAATAAACGTTTCGCCGTAGTAGGCACTGTATTTGGCCGACGCTTCGATCATGTGGGCGTTCCAGAGCATCTCCCGTTTAAAAATTTCGTTTTTCTCCGCCGACAGGTCCGGCAGTTTCGCCCTCCACTGCTGCCCGAATAATCCCTCTGACGGGTCGTTCAGGTTTGCTCCCGTAAACAGGTCGGCCACCTGAGTCTCCACATTCGCGGCCCGACCATCCGTGGCCCGACCATTCGTGGCCCGCCGGTTGCCTTTCGTTAAGCCAATAACAATCGTAAACCGGATTGTCTGCCCCGGTTTCAGGGCAGCGTTTATGGTAGTTGCCAGCGTATCACTTACCGCCGTCACCGTCGAACGGTAGCCATTACCCGCATTTTTCGCGTACATAAATACCGAAGGCGGGTCAACATCATACGGGTAGCGTTCGGTCGGGTCGGGCACAACTAGAAGCTCATTCGCCTTGCAGGCTACATCGGCAATGGCCAGTTGCTGCTGCGCATCAATGCCGATTGTGGCGCTATAGGATAGCGGGCGTTTGGCTTTTTCGGTGTACTGAGTGCCCCGTTCAGGACAAAGTTGACCCGCATCCGCTCAGTATAGGCTAATTCCTGGGTTGCGGTGCCGCTGTTAGCCAGCGTAACCGTGATCGCAAAAGCGGGATTTCCGGCATTGATGGTTGGCGACGGTTTGACGGATATGGTCCGGGTACAGCGTATCTGCTTCGGTGCCTGATACGTGTACCGCGCCACCCCTACGCCGAAACTTTTTTGCACCACGGCCGGATTAGCCGCCAGCGAGTTAAGGCCTACCAGATTTATTTTCCCGACCGCTTTATCGTTTTTGAACACGATACCGGCATCATTCCAGCCATAATTGGTTTGTTCGGCGGCATTCAGTCTGGCCCAGGCCCGTTCGGCGGTTAAAAACTGGTACCGTCCACTCGCGTGAGTCAGCAGGGCCATGCGGTAATTTCCCAGTAAAAAATAGGGGTCTTCGGGCAGGTCGGCGTCCTTCCCGTTTTTGTCAGCGGCCCTGAACGGTAAAACTCCGGTATAGTGATAGACAGGCAGACCGGTTGTCGACAAGGCCCAGTGGCCAATCGGCTGGGCGTATGCCGCCTGACGATGAAACAAACCGGCAAGGAAAAACAGGAGCGTAAATTTCATAGCGAACGCAGGGCTTTCCTGTTAAACAGACAAAAAGCCATTATTCCCTGTTTTCAGATGCCCGGCTCCTCATCCGATGCCTTTAACGGTCGTCGGAAGAGTAGCTTTTCAGCCCACCTAAATAAGCAGCACTCCGGTTGGCTTGCCACAAATTTTGCCATACGTAGTGGGAAGCAGGGAATTGGTGAGCGGGTAGTTGGGCACCCACCCGGTGAAAATAAATTTTACCGCATGGGTGATAACGGGAGCCGTTGGGTATTAACTATGTGCTAATCGTGTCGTCAAATGCAGAACCAGCCAGAAAGCTTACGCCTTGACCAGCTCAAAAACGAAGAGAATGCTTCGTTCGAGGCACTGTATCGGTTATATTACCCGGCCGTTAAAGCCCACATTATCCGTAATCAGGGAAGCACGCAGGATGCAGAAGACATCTTCCAGGAAGCCGTTCTTGTCCTGCTGCAACAGCTGCGCCAGGCCGATTTTGTGCTGACCGCAACCCTCAAAACCTACCTGTTTGCCATTGCCCGCAACCTGTGGTTGAACCGATTACGAGCGGCCAGACACAGCCTGATTGACGACCGTGAAGTTGATAACGAACCGGGCGAAACCGCTCTGTTTGAGCTACAGCAGGAGCTTACCAGCGAAGACAAACTCACGCTATGGCTGACAAAAATTACGGAACGCTGTCAGCGTATTTTAAAAGCCATTTTCTTTTACCGGGAGCCGATGGAAAGCCTGATGCTGAAGATGGGCTGGAAGAACAGGCACACAGCCGCTAATCAACAATACAAGTGTATCCAGCAAATGCGGAGAGAAAAAGACAAACAGCGCTGACGTAGCCGGGTGATAATCGGGCTGATTGGGTATTCATGGGTGTATCAAACCAACCAATCGCTATGACCCGCAGAACCAAACTTATTCTCGGCCTGCTTTCCGTCTCCCTGACGGCCCTGTGCCTGTATCACTTTTTCGGTTAAGTAAACCCCATTACCATGAAAGAATCAGTCAACGTCTGGGGCATCCGGGAATACGAGGGCGACGGGGTAAGCTGCCCGATTATCCCGGCCAATCTGCCCTGGCCCAAAAAAGTAGTCCTCACTTTTTTCCGGTTTGGCGTGTGCCCCCTGTGTGTTACCTTAAGTGTAACCTACAGCCTTGGTAAGGTCGTCCGTAAACTGTCCGGGACAAGCAAACACGAATAACGGGTAGCGCGCAGGGTACCGCCAAAAGCCAGATCGGCATCATAATATTCGGTCTGGCTTTTGGTGGTACACTTTATAACAGACCTGTTCCTGAGCTGCGTTTGCTTTACGGTTTGGGCAGGAAAATGTAGGTTTGCGGTAATGATTTTTTCTGACAAAGCTGAGTTAAAGCGTTGGAAGATCAGTACAATCGGTTTCCAAATTCAACTAGACAAAAATGGTTTAATAAAAAATAAAAGCCCTGCCTAATTGAAACTATTTTTGTTACAATACGTTTCGTTACTCAACTGACGATCTAAAAATGAGCAGCAACTTCCTCACGGCCATCCACATCATGACGTACTTAGCCTACCCCGGCAATGCAGGCGCACCAGCCCGGCATATTGAGTTGTTCGTGGCCTATGCCGATAACGGCAATGCATTGGTCACCTCGGATCAGATCGCCGGGGTATTGAACACCAACCCGGTCATCATCAGGCGGCTGGTGCGGCAACTGCGCGATGCGGGTCTGGTCGCTACGGTACGGGGTAAAACGGGTGGGTATAAAGTAAACCGGTCGGCCGTTGACATTTCGCTGCTGGATGTGTTTCTGGCTATTGAAGGCGACCGGGTCGATTTTTTTTCGCTGGCCCATCTCGATGACCGGGAAGGCTGTAGTCCCATTGCCAACAGCATTCAGCAAACCCTGCACCCCATTTTTGCCCAGTCGCTGGCCGTCCTGAAAGAGAACCTGAGCCGCTATTCCATTGCCGAACTCCTGAACAGTTCGCTGGCCCGCCTGGAAGCCGCCCGAAACAACTAAAATTTTTATTCATTAATGTAACAAAAACAGTTCTAATTAAATTAATCAAAACGATGAAAGCAGTACAGTTTTCTGAACACGGCGAAGCCGATGTATTACAGATTGTCGAGTTGCCCCACCCCCAGCCTCAGGCGGGCGAAGTACTGATCAACGTAGCCGCAGCGGGCGTAAACTACGCGGATGTGCTGCAGCGAAAAGGCACCTACCCCATGCCGGTTACCTTACCTTTTGTGACGGGCTACGAAGTGGCGGGTGTGGTGGAGGCTGTTGGCGAAGGTGTTACGCACCTGCAGGCGGGGCAGCGGGTTATGGCCATGATTCAGAACGGCGGCTATGCTGAGTACGCCATTGCCCCGGCGCAACAGGCGTTTCCCCTGCCCGATGGCCTGGGCGACGCCGAAGCAACCGCCCTGCTGGTCCAAGGTATGACGGCCGTGGGGTTGCTCCGCACGGGTAACTACAACTCAGTGCTGGTGCTGGCAGCTGCCGGGGGTGTTGGCTCAGTGCTGGTACAACTGGCAAAGAATCAGGGTAAACAGGTGATTGCGGCTGTGGGCAGTGACGCTAAAAAAGCGCAGGCCCTGGAATTTGGTGCCGATGCCGTCGTTAGTTATGCCGATGCCGACTGGGTACAGCAGGTCCGCGATGCCACCGGTGGACAGGGCGTTTCGGCCTCCTTCGATGCCGTGGGCGGGGCTGTTGGCGTGGGTGCGCTGCAAACGCTCGGCGCGGGCGGAACGGGTGTGATTTTTGGCGCAGCCAGTGGCGAGCCAACCCTGCTGGCCGGTCAGCAACTCATCGGTCAGGTACAGGCCGTGCGGGGGTACACCCTTTTTGCCGATGCGGCTAAGTTTGGCGAATACGCGGGAGAACTGGTCGGCTATCTATCGGCTGGTAAGCTGAAACTACCGGTACAGACCTACCCCTTTGCCGAGGTACAAACGGCCCACCGCGATATGGAGTCGCGCCGGACGCAGGGCAAAGTAGTGCTGATTTTTTAAGGCCAAACGCCCACTGCTATAAACCAGCGGGCGGCCACCCCGGCACTAAAAATCCCCGGTGCAACTGTACCGGGGATTTTTTATTTAGTACCTAAACCTATGCTTTATGCCTACTTCTGTTTGCCCGTTCCAGTCGTTACGGACTGTGATTTTGGCGTTTGCTGCGCCGTTGCGTTCTGCTGCGGTTTGTAGATGGCTCCGGTGGCGAAGTCGACGACGGCACCCGGCCAGAACAGCAATACATCGGCGATGAGGGCGCCCACCCGTACCTGACGCTGTTGCTCGCCCGGTAATGGTTTGCGTTTCTGATGTTCGGTGACGCGGCCACCGAAGACGGTAGCGCAACTGGTTAGTGAACCGGCCAGCGTGAGCGTGGCGAGGGCAAGCAGGGTTGTCTGTCTGAGCGATTTCATGGTGTATTTCCGGTTAAAAAGAGGAGTCGAATGAGTGAACAAAGCTTATTTGGCGGCTGTGATGGAGAACGAGATGCCATCATCATCTTTGCCCGAGATGGTCAGCTTATTGCTTTTAATCTGGGCTATCTGGCTGCCATTGTAGCGCAGTCCGGTGGTGCCGCTGCCCATGTCGGCTACTTCAACCCCATTGACCGTTTCGACAATAAATTCAGTACCGTCGCTCTTGGCCCGCAGGTCAACGGCCATATCAACGGAGGTCGCCGACTGGCGGGTCAGGTTAATGGTCCCCTTGAGGTCGGCATCGGCAGCTGATACTACTTTGCCATTGTAGCTCAACTCCGAAAACGTGTATTTACCAGCTACGGAGGAGGCCGCATCCGGCGCGGGCGTTACAACATCACTGTTTTTTTTGCAGGCTGAGAGCGAGGCTACGATCAGCAGCAGGAACAGGGCAATTCGATTGGGAATGAATAAAGTGTTCATGGCACTTTGGTTGGTTTGTGGAAAATTTGGGTGCAAAAAAGATTGATAAAAGAGGAAGGTATTGGGCCGGTTACCGGGCGTTTTGCCCTTCCGGTATGACAAAGTTGGCGGGTGGTGAAGGCCTGATGAATCCCCTTATGCGCCAACTGAACAGAAACCGCCACGAACCGGTGGTTTTGGCCGCTGAACTGGTAATTGCAACCGGTTCGGCACCAAACGCAGCCTATTCACTCCGCAAACAGGCAGACCAGTACTTCATCAGGCCGTTCGGCAACCGGCGCGCTTAGTAGGGCTGGTGGCTGATTGGCAGGTCATCGAATGGGGTTTACAATTCATACAGCGGTTTGCCCAATTCATCCATCCTTTTTGTCAATCGATGCGGGTCTGGCACGGTATAAGCCGGGCAGGTGGCTACTTTTAACACGGGTCATCGGTAAGACCCGGAGCGATACCCGCGTATGAATATTCACTTGCCCAAACCGCTGTTTACCCGCCCCGAACTGTGGTATCATGTGCTGATGATGCCGGTGCTGTTTCCGGTGGGCAACTACCTGTTCCTGCACGAACGCTACTTCACCAGCCCGTCCGTGTTTGCCTGGGGCACTGGGCTGGTATTTGGGCTGTACTGGCTGTCGCTGGGCATCCTGACGGCGGTAGTGAAGAGCATCATCCGGCACTACCCGGCTGCCCGGCAGGTAAGGCAGCGCACTTTGATCGCCCTACTGGCCGTTACCACGCTTACGTCCGGTCTGGCGGTGTTCGATGTATGGATGTATAGCCTGTTCCCCGTTTTCAGCCGACCCTTCGATTGGGGCACCGTCCGGGCAATTATAGCACTGGGTGTTGTATTCGATCTGCTGCTGTGTTTTGTGCTGGGCATTCAGTATACCTACAGCCGCTGGCAGGAAAACCAGACCGAGAAAGAGCAGTTAAAACGGGCCGCTCTCCAACAGGATTTCGACGCCCTCAAACGGCAGATCAACCCGCAATTTCTATTTACGTCGCTCACCTCGCTGTCGGCGCTCATCGGGCAGGATCAGCAGCGGGCCAGTGTTTTCGTGGATCACCTCTCCAACGTCTATCGCTACCTGCTGGGTGTAGCCCATCAGCCGCTGACGACCCTGGGCGCTGAACTGGCGTTTATCAACTCCTACGGGTATTTGCTCACTACACGCTACCAATCCGGCATCTCGCTCACCATCGCCGTGGACCCGCCCGGCAGTCGGCTACCTTGCCGCCGTTATCCGGGCAGTTGCTGCTCGATCACGCCATCCGGCACAACATTGTCAACGTGGCTAAACCGCTCCGCATCCGCATCGACACCACGCCAGCGGGTGAGTTACGGATGCAGTACAACCGCCAGCCGCGTTCGGGCCGGTTCCGCGCCGACACCGATGAGCTGACTACCCTGATGGCCAGGTATACCAGTCTGCCCGGATCGCCGGTAGCGGTGCTGGCTGATGATCTTTGTTTCACTATAACGCTGCCGCTGCGGGCGGAAAGCACCTTTGTTACGGCATGATGTCGATCTCGATGCCCCTGAGCCGCCCCTGGTTTCGGCCCACCAACCAGTTTCGCTGGCAATTGCTGGTGTTACTGCCGTGGTTTATTCCGGGGGTTACTTACCTGCTGCTGGGGCCGCGTTACGTGAGTCACTGGCCCACCTTTGCGGGGGCTACGGGACTTAATGCAGGCGTAGCCGTTGGGTGCCAGTTGCTGCTCGACGGGCTGACCCAGCGCGTAACGGCCCGCTACCCCGGCCTGCACCAGAGCGGCAAACGGCTGGGCCTGCTGCTGACGGTGTTTATGACTGTTACGCCCGTGTTTGTGCTCGGCACGCTTTGGGGCTATACCCACTTTCAGTGGTTCGGGTATGTGCCAAAACCCGGCCTGCTGCCCCGCATCCTGCTCGTTAACGTGGTGGCCAACATCGTATCAGCGGGGGCGTTCGAGAGTCTGTACTCACTCACCAGGTGGCGGGAGAACATGCTCGAAAACGAGGCCCTCAAAAAGACGAACCTGCAAAGTCAGTACGAAAGCCTTAAAAATCAGGTGAATCCTCACTTTCTGTTCAATACGCTTAACTCCCTCTCGGCCCTGATCGCCGACGAGCCGGAGCGTGCGCAGACGTTCGTGGATGAGATGGCGAAGGTCTACCGCTACCTCCTGCAAACGAACCGTAACCCCACCGATCCCGACGGCGAACTGACCACCCTGGCGGTTGAACTGACGTTTATTCAGTCGTATTTCCACCTGCTCAAAACGCGCTATGGAGCGGGTATCGAGTTAGATGTACTGGTCAACCCGGCGGATGAGGCCAGTTTGCTGCCCCCGCTGACGCTTCAGATGCTGGTGGAGAACGCCGTGAAGCACAACGTGATCCAGGCCGGAAAGCCGCTGCGGATCGAGATCCAATCGGCCCCCGGCGGGTATCTGTTGGTACGCAACAACCGGCAGCGCAAGACCAGTCGGCCAGACCGCCCGCCCGTGCTGACCAACCGGCTGGGTCTGACCAACATCCGGGAAAAGTACCGGCTGCTGGCCCAACGGCGCCTTGACCCGGCAGCGATCCTGACCGGCGACGGGGCTATCCGAATTGACGAAACCGACACCTCTTTCACCCTGTATCTCCCCCTTTTAAATCCTTTACGACCATGAACGTACTGATTGTTGAAGACGAAGAATTAGCGGTCCGCAAACTGCGCAAATTAGTGGCCGAAGTAGACCCGGGCTTAGCCGTGCAGGGTGTGACGGGCAGCATCGAAGATTCGGTGAGCTGGCTTCAGGACAACCCGGCTCCCGACCTGATTTTTATGGACATCGAACTGGCCGACGGTCAGAGCTTCGAGATCTTCGATCAGGTGGATGTCCGCAGCCGGGTTATCTTCACGACGTCCTACGACGAATATGCCCTGCAGGCCTTTAAGGTCAACAGCATCGACTACCTGCTTAAACCCATCCAGAAAGAAGACTTGCAGCGCAGCCTGAAAAAACTCCGTGACCTGGCCCCGGCCACCAACCCCACCGAATCGGCCCCGGCGGTGCAGAGCATCAACATCGAAAAACTACTGCGCGAACTACAGGCGGGCAACAGCCAGGCATGGTCAGAAGGCCGCACACCGGGTAAAGAACACCGCAAACGCTTTCTGGTGAAGCAAGGCCAGAAACTGCTGTCGGTGGAGGTAGGCGACATCCTGTATTTCTACACCGACGAGCGGTTTAGTTTTTTCCGAACCCGCACGGGCCAGAAATTCTTAGTGGACTACACCCTCGACGAACTCGCCGACTCACTCGACCCGGTGCAGTTTTTCCGGGTTAACCGGGGCCTGATTCTGACCCACGGGGCTGTGGAGCAGATTCAGCCGTACTTTGGCAACCGCCTGGCCCTGACGCTCAAACCCGCTTTCGATAAGGAAGCTTTAGTGAGCCGGGAAAAGGTGAGCGATTTCAAGAACTGGATGGGCAAATGACCGGACATGGTACGCTTCAACGACGTCCACCTGCGCTGGCTTGGTCCGGTTGGCCTGTTTATTTTTGGTAACGTATTCTTCCGGCTTTCTTTCTGGTTAAAGGCTGCGCCATCCGCCCGGGCTTACGCTACAGGAGTTGGATTGGTGGCGGGCTGGCTGTTCTGGTAACTCGGCCGCTGGGTTACGCAGCGCGTGCAGCACCGGTTTCCCGGTCTGGAGTGCACTCCACAGCGGCTGTTCAGGTTGCTGTTGCTGATGCCCCTGCTGGTGAATGCAGCCGTTTTTTTCGATTTGGTCTGCACCTGGTGCTGGGCTCCCGGGATGCCCTTTGGCGGGGTCTGGTCGATTACGTTACGTCCGTGGGGATTCAGTTGTTCTACCACGTGGTGTGCTTCAGCGTGTATGAAGGCTGGTACATCCTGCGTCAGTGGCGGCAGACGTACCAGGAAAAAGAAGAACTGACCAAAGCCCAGTGGCAGATCCGTTTTAATTCGCCCAAGAGCCAGGTCAACCCGCATCGCACCGGCGACCCGGTTCCTGTTCAATTCGCTCAACTCGCTGTCGGCACTGATCGAATAGGCTCCCGGGCAGGCGGGTCGGTTTGTGGATGAACTATCGAAAATTTACCGGTACCTGTTGCAGGCGAACCGTAACGACTGGTATCGCACCGGACTGCCGGACCACAACGCACCGGCCGGAGCGGGACCGGATCATGAACTTACCCCGTTACACGCTGAGATCGCCTTTATTGAGTCGTATGTGCATTTACGCCAAACCCGCTACGGCGCGGGCGTTAACGTCCCACTGGCCGTATGCGACGACTGGCTGAACAGTTTGCTACCCCCGCTGACGCTGCAACTGCTGGTGGAAAATGCCCGCAACGGCGGACCGTGTAAAGCATAATGTAGTGCAGGCCAGCCGCCCCTGTTCATCGAAGTCAGCACGACCGAAACCGGTCAGCTTCGGGTGCGGAACAACCTGCAGCTCAAAACCAGACAATTGGCCAGCAATGGCGTTGGTCTGACCAATAGTACCGCCAAATACCGAATGTTGACAAAAACTGACATCGTTGTTCGGAAGGATGACGGCCACTTCACCGTGTTGCTGCCCTTACTCCAGTAAACGGACGACCAGAGAGCTGACCAGCCGGGAGAGGCAGGTAATTAAAAGGCTATACGCAGCCGCCGGGCAACTTACGTCGGTTTCAGTTTCTGAGCCAGCGCTGAAAACCGGTACTGGTTTGCGTTGCAATAGTGCCACTAAGCTGTACTATTGCAACGCAATTTTTTTACCCTTCTGACCAATGGCTGTACTTCCTCCATCAACCGTTTTTCCACTGGCTGGCTACGACCGGCTGTGCTTTCTCAAAAATATTATCGATCACCCGCAGATCAGCATTGGCGATTATACCTACTACGACGACTTCGACACGGTAGCCAATTTTCAGCGCAACGTCCGGTACCTGTTCGACTTCACCGGCGACCGGCTTAGCATCGGTAAATTTTGCATGATCGCGTCCGGTGTGGAGTTTATTATGAACGGGGCCAACCACCTGACCGACGCGGTTAGTGCCTATCCCTTTGCCGTGTTTGGGGGCGACTGGAGCGGGGCAATGGCGGGAAAATCCTACCCCACAAAAGGCGATACGGTAATTGGCAATGACGTTTGGATTGGTTACCGGGCGGCTGTTATGCCGGGCGTTACCATTGGCGATGGGGCCATGATCGGGGCGTATTCGGTTGTGACGCGGGATGTGGAGCCGTACAGCATCGTCGGGGGGAACCCCGCCCGGCTCATCCGCAAGCGGTTCGACGAGCCGACGATTAACCGGCTGCGGCAACTCGCCTGGTGGCATTGGCCTATCGACAAAATCAGTCAGTACTCGTCGTTGTTAACGGGCCAAGTAGCCGACTTTCTGGCAACCGTCGATCAGAATGGGCAAGAAGGTGGCGCATAGCGGTCTCACTACCAACATTTTACTGCTAACAGAAAAGCTCGGTCGAAGCCGGGCTTTTCTGTTTACTGATGGCCGTTGTCTTACCGGCCGGTTGAGGAGACGGGAACCCGCCGTACGGGACGACGGACTGTCGATTCCAGCCCCAGTACCTGCGAACGGCCGGCGCTTAGAGCGGTGCGGATGCGTGTGGTTGCTTTCATAGCTGTATGTGGTTAAAAGTGTAATTTGAATGGATTAGAATTTTGCGGTCAGGCCAATGCGCAGGGCCGACACGCCGTAGCCTACCTCGGCAAAGCCACCGACTTTTTCGCCGAAGTAATACCGGCTGCCGAGGTGAGCGCCCAGATACAGCCCGCTGTTGTAGGAACCATAGTCGTAATAGCCATACGAATTGTCATAGCCCGTGTGGCGAAAGCCCAGCGTCGCGCCGATATACGGATCAAACTTGTGATTCTGCACGTTCAGCAGTTCGCCCAGGTGATACGAACTGCGGGCACCAACATAAATAAAGGTGTAGCCACCGCTGTAGTGCAGGTAATCGACCGATCCGCCTGCCGAGATGTTATTTTTCACGTCCACTTCAAACGAAGCGCCCAGTGGCAGACCCGCGCCGTAATAGGCGGCCAGCCCCACGCCAACGTTCAGGTACTTGTTGCGGGAACTGCCAAAAGCCGTCTGGCTGTGGTTCCCCGTACTGCGTGTAGCCGACGTACTGATTGACCCGCCCGTATACCGACCGGGTGTTGGCTGCGCGTTATTCGCCGGGAGTGTTACCAGTTGCGACGACTGAGCCGGGGCCGACGTACTGGCGGTAGCTGGCCGGTTGGTCGTAGTCGGCCTGGTTGCAGCAATGGGCGGTTTAGCCGTAATAGTCGTGTGCTTAGGGGCGGTTGTTCGGTGAACCGTCTGTTGCGCCCAAAGTGGGACGGTGGTGTACCCCGCCAGCAGCAGGGTTAGGGCAAAACGGGTGGTAAAAGAGGTAATCATACGATTAGTCCGCCGGTGCGGGTTAAAAGGGTTGAAAAAGAGTGGTTAGATCGTGGCTGCGGGTTGTCCCGAAAGCCTGTGCAAACCTACAGCCGTACCGACCGACCAACCAGTTTCTGGTGCGTCAACCCGCAAAACAGACTCCTCAACTGCTTTTCCCCCTGAATAAACCGGGTGGGCCGGTTAGGAAAGCAACCGCCTAACCGTGTAAAATGACAACTTATCATCAGGTCGTTAAACCATAAAAAGCCGCACCGGGATTGTCCGGTGCGGCTTCTCAGTAGCCTGATACGACAGTTATTTACCAGAACTCAGGTGTTGCCTAATACCCTCCGTTCACCTTCCGCAATCCCCATTCGGCCCCGGCGAGTACCAGAATCACGAAAAACAGCCACCGCCAGTTGATGATCTCATCCATGGCTTCGGTACTCGTCAGGCGGTCGGGCGTCTGACGGGTCGTCAGGTTCTGCACCAGACTGGCGACGTTACTTGTGTTGTAAAAACGCCCGCCGGTTTGCTGCGCTAACTGTCGGAGCAACGCATGATCGGCGGTGGTATTAAGGGCCTCAAGCTGGAGATCGCGCACGACAAACTGCCCACCCGACTGCTCAGATTTGCCATTCAGCGTGGTCGTCGCCTTGAATTGATAGACGCCTTCGGGCAGGCGGCTGATTTCAAAGCGGCCGTTACTCGCGGTTGGGGTGTAGTTGTAAGAGCGCGTCAGCCCTTTCTCGTCGGTAAGCTGAAGCTGAATGGGCTTGTCGTACACCCGTTCGTAAATGTCGTTGTACAACTCCGTCTCGAAGATCACTTTTTCGCCCGCGACAAACTCATTCCGAACGGGATAGACGCGCAGTTTCCGGCGGTCTTCCTTCACGGAGATCAGTTGCATTACCTTCTGCAGCAACTCGTCGATCACTTCCTGCTTGTCAGTAAGCGCGTATTCTTCCAGCCGCCACTGCCATAGTCCTTCACCGGCTAAAACGGCAGCTTTTCGTGGACTGGTAATGTTAATAGCCAGCAGTGGTTTGTTGGTTTTAACGCTGCCAATCTGCTGCCACAGCACAACTTCGCTGCCCGCCTGTAATTTATAATCGCCATACGGCACGGTCAGCGGAGGGAGTTTATCGAACAGGTCCAGCCGCGCCGGGTCCAGGTTGAGTTGCTTGAAATCCGTGTTAAATCGGGCCAGTGACTTATCGGTCTGCGCTGGCGGGCCAGTAATTTGCAGGACCGGATTAATCGCATTCAGCGGGGCCGTTGCCGACTGGGCACCGAGAATGAACAGCACCGGCGTGTTTTTAGCCAGCAGGCGCTGTAATATCGGGTTGCTTAACCCACCATTATCGGGTAATTGATGCAGGATAATCAGGTCGTACACCTTATCCGTAGCCGGTTGCGGACTTTCACCGGCGGGCGTTCCCGTCAGGATGTTCACATCCACTTCGTAGTTCTGGTTCTTTTCCAGTATCGTGCGAATCGCCTTAATGTCGGGATGCGGGGTCAGGGCCAGCAGCAAAATTTTTTCCTTGCTGTCGATTACGTCGATATAAACATCCTGCCGGTTATTCTGGGTTGAGAACTCACCGGGCTGGGGCAACACCTCAACGGTCAGGTGCTGCACGCCTTTCTGGTTAGCTGTTGTCTGAAACGTGAGTTGGTTAAAGGTGTCGTTGCGACCGAAGTTAACCGACTGCCGACTAACTTCACGTCCGTTCTGCCGCAGCACCACCGTAGCATTTTGGCCCTGAAACCCGTTACTCACCACCTCGGCCTGTACCGGAAACTTATTGCCTAAGTAGGCAATCCGGTTGGCTACGGCGGCTTTCAACTGAACATCTTTTCGGGGAATGGTATCGCCCAGTCCAACGGTCTGTACGGTAAACGGATATTGCCCGAAGGTGGGCGACAGGCCCTGGTTAAAGATACCGTCCGTGACCAGGATCACATCGGTCAGGTTGCGGCCTTCGTAATCCGACCGAATTCCCGTTAGCAGGCCCGACAAATCGGTCCGGCGTTCGGTAAACGGAAGCTGTGTCAGGTCCGTATCGGTTGCCGAATCACCCAGTGTCCGAACGGCCACCTCCAGCCCCTTATCGGTCAGTTGCTGCCGTAGGGTTTGCAGGGTGGCCAGGGCTTTGTTCAGCGCCGGTCGGCCCGCTGCCGGCACCGATTCGGAGTTATCGATGGCCAGCACGACCTTGGGCTTTTCGGTAATGGTCCGTACGCTGCGAATCAGCGGATTGAGCAACAGAAAGCCGAGCAGGGTGACCACCAGAAACCGGAGCGCAGCCAACCCGTAGTTAAGCCGCCGGTCCCAGCCACCGGGCACCGCCTGACCGGGCAACGGTTGATACATCAGCCCGGCATACGTCGCACCAGCCACCACACACACCAGCAGCCACCACGGCGACGCTTGAAAAATCAGGTTCATAGTAAATAGTCAGTAAGTCGGTAAGTGGCTTCGCCCAGGTCGGTAAGTGCTTCGCTTTGGCACACTTACCAACTTACTGACTTACCAACTTATCAACTTAGTTAGGTTAACATGCCACCATCGACCTGCAAGACCTGGCCGGTGATGTAACGGGACATATCGGAGGCTAAGAAAATGGCACAGTCGGCGACTTCTTCCGGCGAACCACCGCGCTTCATGGGAATCGACTGTTTCCATTCGTCAACGGCTTTCTGGTTCACTTCGCCCGTCATTTCGGTTTCGATAAAGCCCGGCGCAATGGCGTTGGAGCGGATATTTCGCGAGCCAAGTTCGAGGGCTACCGACTTCGTGAAACCGATAATACCCGCTTTGGAAGCTGCGTAGTTCGCCTGCCCGGCGTTACCCCGAATACCTACCACCGACGTCAGGTTGATGATCGAACCGGCCTTGGCTTTCATCATCGGTTTGATGGCCGCTTTGGTGAGGTTAAAGACCGACTTTAAATTAACGTTGATTACGGTATCCCATTGCTCTTCCGACATCCGCATGAGCAAACCATCTTTGGTAATGCCCGCATTGTTGATCAGCACGTCTAATTTACCAAAGTCAGCTACTACCTGATTCACCAGGTCTTCGGCAGCTTTGTGATCTGAGGCATCGGAGCGGTAGCCTTTCACAGTGGTACCGAACGCATTGAGTTCAGCGGCCAGAGCCTCTCCTTTTTCCACGCTCGACAGGTAGGTGAAGGCAACATGGGCGCCTTCCTGAGCAAATCGTTGGGCAATGGCCCGGCCGATCCCCCGCGAGGCACCGGTAATCAACACAACTTTTCCTTGCAGTAAACTCATTCGCAGGTTTTAATGAAAAGTGGAATGCAACCTGAACAACAGCCCAAAGCGGCAGGGTATCGTCCAGTCAGCATTCCACATTATTTATGTACATTAATTTTGGTCAAAAATAGCGGTTTAGGCGTAAACGGCAAGGTCAGTTAAGGCGGGTAAGCACATACCGAACGGCAAAGCTCCCCCGTAGTCCGGCTGACAGAGTAGTGTTCCAGGATGTATAGGTAGGCCCGAAGTCATACCGGGTGGTTACGTAAGCAAGGGATGCATCCACGAATGATGTCTCAATGATAAACCGGCGTCCGGGCATATAGGCAAGCCCGATGTTGAAGGAAGCGGAGAGACTTACAGGTTTTTTAAGCGGGTAGCCGGAGTTGGATTGAAACGCGAGATACGTCGCGCCAATCCGGGTGAAGGGGGTTAACCGCGTCGATGCCCAGTAATGCTGAATGTAAGGCGAAACGCTTACTGACCAATAACTATAAGCCTGCGTATTTTGAGCGCTACCCTGAGTAGAACCGAAATTTACCGGTATGCTGACTCCCAGCAGCGTATTCCGGCGAATGAAATAGCCAACCGACGGCGAGATGGCGTATTGAGCTGATGTGTACCGGTCTACTGTTGTGTCAGCCGAGAAATTACGGGCAGTCCGGTTTGAGGAAAAGCTCCCTTCGATTATCCAGTTACCCCGAACGGTCTGTTGATTGTCCCGTGCCTGTTGCGGATCAGCTTTGCGGTCGTTTCCCGTCCAGTAAACCAAACCGGTACTCAAACCGGTCAGGGCAAAGGGTAAGGATCGGGTCGATGCGACCAGTTGAAGGGCCAGCCGATTGGTCAGGAAGTAATTCACGCCCGCTTCCAGGTAGGGATTGACCTGAAAACTCTTCTCGCGTCGTTCCGTTGGCCGAATTGGCTGACCTGTTTCATCAAAACCGGAATCAGTCATCCGGGAATCAGTTAGGCCGACAGTAAGGCCCGCTCCCGCAAACACCTGAACCGGAGCAAACTGCCAGTACCGCCTGGCAAAAGGAGTAATATCAACCGACACATTGCTATTGCCAAATGCATCCTTTACCTGCCCGGGAAAAAGCGGAGCGTTCGAGGTCTGTACGTTCAGTGCGCCGGATACCGACAGCCCCGCCAACCAGTTATCAGCAACAAAATGCCCGGCGGTTATCCGTAGCTGAGGTTGCCAGACGGATTGCTTATCATCCGTCTGCTGTGTACTGGTATTATATCGACTGTAGCCCAGCGATAGATTCCCACTGATAAGGCCATTCCCTTTTTGTGTCTGCGCTCCGACACTGCCAGCCAGCAACAGAGCCGCTACGGTACATAGTTGTTTTGTCATCACGTTTTTGTCAATGAATCAGTGGGGGAAAGTAGAGCTATTTATTCATACGTCTGTGCAAAGCGGACCTTAAAAATTGTTAAAACTCTTGTTGATCATAGGTCAACTACCGAAGGCAGTTGCTTAACTTTCCGGCCGACTCTTCCGACTCACTATTTCTCTATGATACGCTATCGTCTGCTGTTAAGCTGCTGGTTGGTTACGACCAGCGCGTTTGCCCAACTCATTCATGCGCACAATGATTACGAGAAGCCGCGCCCCTTTGTCGACGCCTACGAACAACGGGCGGATTTTATCGAAGCCGACGTGTTTCTGGTCGATGGCAGGTTAGTAGTGGCCCACGAACGCCAGCAGATCGATACGGCCAAAACGCTGCAAGCCCTATACCTGAACCCAATTGTGAAGCTGTTTGAGGCTAACAAAGGGTATGTCAGTCCCCGGCGTGATTATTCCTTCAGTCTGGTGATTGACGTGAAGGATGACTATGAGAAAGTAATTCCTAAACTTATCGAATTGCTCCAGCCTAACCTCGCCGTTTTCCACCGGGGCATCAGCCCGAATGCCGTGCGTATCATCATAAGCGGCAATCGCCCTAAACCAGCTGGCCTGCTCGATTACCCGCCGTACATCCTCTTCGACGGGCGGCCCAGCGAGGTATACGATGCCGAGACGCTGCAACGCATTGCCCTCATCAGCGACAGTTTTCAGGGCTATTCGCGCTGGGATGGCACCGGTACCTTACCCGACGCTGACCGTGAAAAGCTGAAGCGGGTTATTCGCCGGGCGCATGACGATAACAAACCCTTCCGGTTCTGGGCCATTCCCGACGAACCCAATGCCTGGAAACAATTACGCAAAGCAGGCGTCGACATCATTAATACCGACAAAGTGGCCGAGGCTACAAAAGCCTTAAAATAGAGCCGTATATCAGAGATGACGCTGGTTATTTAAGCAAATAAGCTGCTTAGGATTCCTGGAAGCTACTTTTGGCAGGCCGTGCCAAACAAGGGCCATGCCTGACTGTTGATAGTGAAGATGCACCGCAGCTTCTTGTAAACTTTCTACCCGTAGCGTATGCCTTCCCTGTTTATTGTCCGCCATGGTCAATCCGTCTGGAATCTGGAAAACCGCTTCACCGGCTGGGCCGATGTCGAGCTGACCCCGAAGGGAGAGGAAGAAGCCCGGCAGGCTGGTCAGCTACTTAAAGCGTATCCTATCGATGCGGCTTACACCTCCGTGCTGAAACGGGCCATCCACACACTCGCGCTTATTTGCGAAGTGATTGATAAGCCTGATCTGCCTATCACCCGAAACGCGGCACTGAACGAACGTAATTACGGCGACTTACAGGGGCTAAACAAAGCTGAAACGGCCCAAAAGTACGGAGCCGATCAGGTGCTGACCTGGCGACGCAGTTACGCTATCAGACCACCAAACGGCGAAAGTCTGGAGGACACGTACCATCGTGTGATTCCGTATTATCAGCAAACCATTGAACCTCAGTTGACGGTCGGCAAAAACATACTGATTGCTGCGCACGGCAACAGTCTACGGGCCCTGATGATGTATCTGGAGCACATCAGTCCGGCAGCCATTGAACATATTGACCTGCCGACCGGCGTGCCCCGGCACTATCAACTGGCAGTATCCGGGACAACATTGACAGTTGAGTCCTGCGCATCGCTGACGTAAGCTATTATCACCCATAGTAGCTAGGGTAGTGTATCCCGGACGCCTACGTCCGGTTGCTACCGGTATCTCAGTTGTCGGTCACCACCGGACGTAGGCGTCCGGGATACAACCTTTCTGCACAAAACTTCAAAAGGCAGTCTATTTATTGTTACACAAGCCCGTGAACAGTAGGAGCCGGTAGCCAGTAAATAGACTTTTTTATAGTATATAGGCTGAGTATATTATTGAAAATAGCTAAGGTACTTAAGTAGCATATAATAGTACTTATCATATAGCATAAAAAATAATCTTGTTGGTTTTCAACTGGTTACAGAAAATTTTAAAATTTCTTAACCCACCCAAATAGCTGAGAATCATTAAATAAAGATTAATATTGAGTTGTACTACTCCGAACGGTATTAGTACAAATCCTTTAAACCATATAAGACCCAACTCAACGGGTTATTCATTCACCACTTAACTCATTCTTTATGTCATTTCTTTTACCGATTCACGTCAGAAACGGGCTTTATCGATGGAGTCTTTTGGCGCTACTGCTGATAACGGGGCAACTCAGTTACGCACAGACTGCCATTACCGGCACCGTTACCGATGCCACCACCGGCGACGCCCTGGCGGGTACAACCATTCAGGTCAAAGGCACAACCATTGGTGCCACCGCCGATGTAAAAGGACAGTATAAACTCAACCTCCCGGCGACTGGTACCGTGCTCGTTTTCTCTTTCATTGGTTACCAACCTACCGAAATCACGGTTGGAAATCGGTCGGTTGTTGATGCCAAACTGACCAGCACGGATAATACGCTCGGCGAAGTGGTGGTCGTTGGGTACGGCGTTCAGAACCGGCGCGACATCACCACGTCGATCGGGTCGGTGAAAGCTCGTGATCTGGCCAATCAGCCCGTTGCGAGTTTCGATCAGGCAATAGCGGCTAAGATTGCCGGGGTGCAGGTAACACAAACGTCGGGCGCGCCGGGGGCGGCCTTGTCGGTACGTGTGCGGGGTACGGGGTCGATTAGCGCGGGTAACGACCCGTTGTATGTAATCGATGGTATTCCCCTGTCGCGCGACACCAAATATGCTACCGGCAGCACGAACACGCAATTTCCCGATAACCCCATCAACGTGTTGAGTACCGTTAACACGGATGACATTGAGAGTATCGAGGTACTTAAAGATGCGTCGGCAGCGGCTATTTACGGATCGCGTGGCTCCAATGGCGTGGTGCTGCTAACCACCAAACACGGTAAAGAAGGCAAAACGGTGGTGAGTTACGATTCGTACGTTGGTATGCAGCAGGTCTCTAAAAAGATCGACATGCTGAACGCCTACGAATACGCTCAACTGAGTTACGAAGCGAAAAATAACGCCTACCTCGACCGGAACCCGGCGGGAAAAGCCACTGATCCGAATACCCTGCGGAGAACCAACCCCGCCTGGGGTGCGCCGAGTACGGAGATTCCACCCGAAATTTTACCTTATCTGGCCGGGCAACCGGGACTCACCAACACCGACTGGCAGGATGCGATTTTCCGGACGGCTCCCATTCAAAACCACACGGTTTCGATTTCCGGCGGTAAAGACAACGTTCGATTTTATGTGTCGGGTAATTACCTTGATCAGCGGGGTGTAGTTATCAGTTCGGGGTTCAAGCGGTACAGCGCCCGCGCCAATGTCGATGTTAAAAGCGGACGTTTATCGGTGGGCGTCAATCTGAATCCAACTTATTCGTACCATGACCTTATTAAAGCAGAAGGGCCCTACCTGGGCGAGGGGGTTATCGGTTTGGCCCTGCAAATGCAGCCAATCTGGCCGGTTTATAACCCCGACGGTTCGTACAACTTCGGCGGCAATGGCTGGGGGTATGGTGCTACGTCTATCCTGAATCCGGTGGCCATCGCCAATCAGGTGAGCGATAAATTGAGTCAACTGCGGCTGTTGGGCAATGCCTATGCGCAGTACGACATTGCGAAAGGCTTATCGTATCGGCTCAACGTCGGCACGGACATCAACAGCTTCCAGCGTGACTATTACCGACCATCAACAATCGAAATTCGAGACCGGAAAGGTCCATCAACCCCAACGGGCTTCTCGCGGTCGCAGAACTTTGTGAACTGGCTGATCGAAAACACGGTGAACTTCAATCGCTCGTTCGGCGCGCATACGGTGTCGGCCCTGGCGGGGTTCACGGCGCAGAAAGACCGTCGGCTAGCCAACGAACTCACGGCTACCAATTACCCGAACGACCTGATTCAAACGCTCAACGCCGGTCAGGTTTCATCCGGTAGCTCCGACATTCAGGAATGGTCGCTGCTCTCGTATCTGGGCCGCGTACAATATGACTACAATGGTAAGTATTTGCTGTCGGCCGCGATTCGGGCCGATGGTTCGTCGCGCTTCGGGCGTAACAACCGGTATGGCTACTTTCCATCGGTCTCGGCCGGTTGGAATATCTCGCAGGAGTCTTTTTTAAAGTCGGTTGGCTGGCTGAGCGATCTGAAACTACGGGCCAGCTATGGCCTCACCGGAAACTTCCAGATTCCCAACTATGGCTCGGTCAGTTTGCTAAGCTATCAGAACTACATACTCGGCCCCGAAACAATCGTCAGTGGCCTGGCCCCCGGCAATTCGGCTAACGACAAACTTAAGTGGGAGAAAACCGCGATGCTGGACGTTGGTTTCGATGCCAGTTTCTTCCGCAACAAGTTAAATCTAACCGTCGATTACTACAACGCCAACACGTCTGATCTGCTGTTGAACGTACCCGTTCCGCGCGCGTCAGGCTTCAGTACGGAGCTGCAAAACATCGGGAAGGTCAACAATCAGGGGATAGAATTGACCTTGGGTACACGCCAGACGTTTGGCCGTTTCCGCTGGGAGGCCAGTGGCAACATCGCAGCGAACCGGAATAAAGTTGTTGCTCTGGGTCCCTCCGGCGATCCCATTATTGTCGCTGGTGGCGTGGCAGGCGCTCAGTTTATTACCCAGATTGGCCACCCGATTGGTGAATATTACACCTACGTGTATGATGGCGTCTATAAGAATCAGGCGGAATTGGATGCAAATCCAAAACTGCACGTAGCGACCGCCCGCCCCGGTGATTTCCGGTTTAAGGACGCGAACGGCGACGGGCAGTTCAATCTCAGTAATGACCGCACCGTCACCGGTAGTTACTTCCCCAAATACACGTTCGGGTTCAATAACAGCTTCGCCTATCGGGGCTTTGACCTGAGTTTTGCTGTTCAGGGCGTTCAGGGGCATAAAATCCTGAATCTGCTGCGCCGGTACGTTTATAATATGGAAGGGAATGGCAACCTCTTCCGGGGTGCCCTGGACCGCTGGCAGTCGGCTGATAATCCCGGCAACGGATTAGTGAACCGGGCCAACCGCCTGGCGTCCGGGTCGAACGGTGAGATTTCGACCTGGCATATCGAGAGCGGTTCGTACGTGCGTATTCGTACCATCACCCTGGGTTACGCCTTACCAACCGGGCTTATGCAGCGGTTGCGGCTGAGTCGGGCCCGTATCTACGTGACGGCTCAGAATCCGTTCACGTTCACGAAGTACCTGGGCTATAACCCAGAGGTAAACAGCCGTCCGGATAGTGCGCTCTCATCGGGAGAAGATTATGGAACGTATCCATTACCCCGTACAACATCCGTCGGTATTAACCTATCATTTTAATCAGTCATGAAAAAGATACTCTTGATTTTCACGGTACTTACCGGCTTATCCGCCTGTCAAAAAGGCTTTCTGGACTTAAAACCACAGTCACAGGCCAATGCCGATAACTTCTACAAAACGGCCAATGACTTTGGTAACGCCGTTAATGGTGCCTACGACGCGTTGCAAAGCCCTAACCAGTATGGAGGTGACTTCAATACGATTATCGAAACGCGGAGCGATAACGTCCTCGACAATGATCCGTCGTCGGGAGCGGGCTTACGGTATAACATCGACCGGTTTATCGAGCCAACCACCAACAGCGTACTTCGCGACACGTGGGGAAGCCTGTATACGGGCATCAACCGGTGTAACCTGATTCTCGATAAAATCGATGCCGTACAAATGGATGCATCGCTCAAAGCCCGGTACAAGGGTGAAGCGCAGTTTATACGGGCCCTCTCCTACTTTAACCTCGTCCGGTTATGGGGTAAAGTACCGCTGGTACTGACAGCGGGCACGACATCCGACGCCCGGTCGTACGTCCGTAACGAAGTCACAGACGTCTATGCCGCTATCGAAAAAGACCTGCTCTCTGCGGCTACGGGTTTGCCAGGCACCTATACGGGCGTCGATGTTGGCCGGGCTACGTCAGGTGCGGCCAAAGGTCTGCTCGGCAAGGTGTACGTTACGGAAAAGAAGTATGATCTGGCAGTGCCGGTACTCCGCGACGTTATCAGCAGTGGTGTTTTTAAATTATTGCCGAACATTGCGGACGTTTTTGCGGTCACGAACAAGAATAACGCCGAACTACTATTTGCCGTCAAGTTCAAAAAAGGGGGGTTACAGGGAGAAGGGCATGGCTCCTGGTATGGCACCAGCATTGGCGATAACATTGAGCCTTCCTTACGGGCCGCTTACTCCGCCACCGACAAACGACTTCCGCTGACGGTTCAGATTCCAGTACCAAGCAGCATCAACGTTGTACCCAGAAAATTCTACGACGAACTATCCGGAACGAATGATGTCGGCAACGATTTTCCGGTATTGCGCTTCGCGGATGTGCTGTTACTCTATGCCGAAGCCTTGAATGAGGTCGGCTACCAGGCCACTGGAGAAGCGTTTACGAACCTGAATCTCATTCGCAGCCGGGCGGGCGTGTCGGGGTATACTCCGACGCAATTGGCCACTAAGGAAGCCTTCCGGAGTGCCGTCATCAACGAACGGCGGCTGGAACTGGCACTGGAAAATGACCGCTGGTTCGACCTCATTCGTACCGGTACCGCCGTGGATGCGTTAAAGGTAACCGGCATTACCATGCCTGCTTACCGGACAGTTTATCCGATTCCACAATCGGAGATCGATACGTATAACAACCCGACGAGTTTCGCCCAGAACCAGGGGTATTGACAGGGCCTCTCCACTAAACGCCGACGCACCGATTATGTTAATCGGTGCGTCGGCGTTTAGGAGTTAATTTTTTTTATAGCTTAGTCTCTACCCAGACCTTCTAAAGCCATCGAAATTCAAAATAATATAACACTCATTGTGTGTAAACATGGACGGCTCTATAGGTCGGCAAGTAGGATCAAAGAAGTTGTCTTCTGTCAGATCCATATTGCTGTAGCGTTGTCCCTGACAGTTCAGCGAGGTTAAAGTCATTCCCAAAATCAGCTGGCTTAAGCAGCGTATAAAGACATTTATTCAGGTTCAGCTATATTGTTTTTAGCCATCCACTGCTTAAAAGCAGTGGTTTCGGCCCGTTTAGCCTCTTTCCATTTGGCACCAAATCCCTTGGGGTCAGCTCCGATAGCTTCCAGCCGTTCCTGCCATACCTGCCCTTCAGAGGTCTGGTACCAGCGTTGACGTAACGTTTCGTATTTTTTCTCGTAAGGACGCATTACTGGAAACTTGACACCTTGCGCCATGAGCATTTGTTTGACTTTGGTCTGCTGGGCCACAAAGTCGGGTGAGTCCACTACGTTTTCCTGTACACGCAGGGCTACTGTCCCACCCGCTGTAGTCTTTGCGGTTGGATCAGCTCCCAGTTTCAACAAGTATGCCACCCGATCAAACTGATTTAGAGAAGCGAATGTTGCTGCAATAGTATAGCCATCTTTATCAGGAAGATTTACATTGGCCTTGTGCTCTAATAACAAAATAACATTTTGCCAGTAGCCCCGATCAGCAGCTTTATGCAAAGCGGGTGTTTGTGCGCTACCACCGTTAGGATCTGCTCCATTTTCCAACAATAGCCTCAGGTATTTACTTTTATCCTCAACAGCCGCTGCGTAATAAACGGGTTGCCTACCCTGACTGTCACGTAAGTTTGGGTTGGCACCTAACCTAATGAGTTCGACAACAGCCGACTGGCGATCTTCGATAATTCCCCACATGAGCAAACTCATGTCTTCCTTACCAAATTTGTTAAGGTCTAACCCGGTCGCTGTTTGCCGCATCTGGTCAGTATTGTTACCAGAGATCGCCTTAGCCATTGTTAGATAAGAACCTTCAAAATAGTCTTCCGCTCGCATAGTGTTAGTTGGATTTCCGCAGCCATAACAAAGTAGGTTATAAATTATGAGGCTTATAAACAGTATAAATCGGTCCATATATGATCAACAACCTAACCGAGTTGCTATATTTTGCAAATCATCTTGTTTTTGCTTCTCCATCGAATTAATCAGGTAAGGCATACCATGATATTCGGTTCGTTGATTCATATCCAGTCCCGGATCAGCCAGCGGGTTACCACTTAAATCCTGCGCAGGCAGTATATGACGAATCCCAGCGGTAGTGGGCATAGCACCGTTAATCAGAACACCACCTGCTTTATAAACTCCGGTTACTGCGCCGATGCCGACACCAAGTGGTGTGCCCAACACGCCACCCATTGTGCCAGCCATACCCGTTAGGTAAGGTGCCAAAGGACCAGTCATCGAAGCCAGTTTCCGGCCAATCGCAGTTCCTCTGTTGTATCCGTCAACTCCACCAGTACCCGCTTTTAAGAATGGAGACATCAACACACTAAGCGAACGTTTTGCCATTTCAGGCTGATCCTGAACATAACTTAAAACGTCATACGGAAAATTAAACGAATCAACCAAGGGTTGACTTGCCGCGTTGAGCACCGTAGCGGCCACGCGGCTTTTTCCATAAGGGGCAAGTGTATTGTCATGCACGCCTGCAGCATTAAATATGTAGCCCTTTGCTCCAGAAACGACACTGGCCGCTGCCGCCTGTCCGCCTGCCTTAGAATGTCCAGCTATCTCAAAACCGTCCTCGCCATATGCATCCACTAGGTCCTGAGCCTTTTTTATGGATTGAGTGTACTGCTCAGTTTCGTCACCTAAACCATTCGCTAAATTCGTGTCTATCCAATCCCGTTTGAACTCATCAGCGTTGTCAGATCCCCGGAATACCAGTACGGGCTTGGCAGGTTTCTCAAACTCGGATTCATAAACAGCATAAACAAAACCCGTTTCGGGGTCTTTATGGTACGGACTTAAGACTTTCCATCCTTCCGGGGGGTGTGTCGTAGTAAGGGCATTAAGGCGATCCTGATACTTTTGGGGAGTATCCGCCCACAATTTATCTTTATCCCATATGTAAATATCGTCGACGAGTTTCGCCCGTTCAATGGCCCGGTTATTTAACTCAAAGCGGTTAGTAATCGCTTCTATCTCGGGATTATTTTGATTCTTTGCTGCTTGAATTACGGCCATACGTGCGCTGTACCGCGCCTGCTTAGGCTTGGTCATATCCGTGGCTGCAGCGACGTCTTTACAGATTGGCGGCCTAAGCGGTAATACCGGGGGCGGTATCACACTAACCCGGTTGGGGGCGTATGAACGAGCTGGCCGAACTAAGGTATCCCATTCTTCATCATCGCCGGGAACGGACTGCATCTCTTCGTCGGGCCAGCGATTATCCAGTTGCAGTCCATCCATAGACAGCAGCCGGGGTGAGATCGTAAGCAAAGTCCGCAATTGTCCCGACTGCCCCGTGCCATCAAACAGCTGCCTTAGATCAACACAATACGCATCATAAAACGTGATGGTCTTCAATGTCGCATTAGAATCTATGCGCTTGTAAATCACTTTGCCACTCAACCGCTTGGTAGGGCTTATCATCCAGTCTATAAGCGTAGGGTCACCTGCGTCTGGCGTGTTCAACTCTGTAGTGATCTTCCCACCCTGAGTAGGCGAAGCGGGTCGACTCAAGGTATCTACCAGTTGACTAATCTCAACGCGGACAGCATTCAGTTCATAACGTCTATCACCTATTTTTAAGAAGGTTTGAAAGGATGACATAAGTAATCGTGAAGGGTGGAGCGGATAGGTAAAGATAGTTTAAAACCCAATCCATCAAAGACGGTGGTTACACTTGTTACTGTTGTCGGCAACTATTGAGTAAACGGTAGCTGATTCTGTAGGACAAAATTCATGCAGCAACCGCTATACCAACAAAAAAGCCCCTACTGAAAACAGTAGGGGCTTTTCTATAATTTGTTCCGTCAGCTTACTCAGCAATCGCTTCGGGCTTTTGCACCGTAATCGTCAGTGTTTCACCTTCACCCGAGTAATCGGCCATCAGCACGTCGCCTTCAACCAGTTCACCCTTCAGAATCTCCTCGGCGACGGGATCTTCGAGGTATTTCTGAATGGCCCGGTTCAGCGGACGGGCACCGTACTGCGGATCGTATCCCTTCTCAGCCAGGAAGTCTTTTGCCTTTTCAGTCAACTGAACTTTGTAGCCAAGGCTGGTCACGCGGCCTAACAGTTTACCCAGCATCAGATCGATAATCAGGTGAATGTCTTCGCGCAGCAGCGAGTTAAATACGATCACATCGTCGAGACGGTTCAGGAACTCCGGCGAGAAAGCTTTCCGCAGGGCGTTCTGAATAGTACTCTTCATCTGGTCGTCTACGTTCTCCGATTTTGCCTTCGACGCAAATCCGATACCCGCACCGAAATCTTTCAAATCACGCACCCCAATGTTCGAGGTCATGATGATGATTGTATTCCGGAAGTCAACCCGGCGACCCAGACCATCGGTCAGGATGCCATCGTCCAGCACCTGCAACAGGATGTTGAATACATCCGGGTGTGCTTTCTCGATCTCATCCAGCAACACAACGCTGTAAGGCTTACGACGAATTTTCTCAGTCAGCTGACCACCTTCTTCGTAACCAACGTAGCCCGGAGGTGCACCAACAAGCCGGCTAACGGAGAATTTCTCCATGTATTCCGACATGTCGATCCGTACCAGTGCATCGTCTTTATCGAACAGGTAGTTGGCCAGTACCTTGGCTAACTCCGTTTTACCAACGCCCGTAGGACCGAGGAAGATGAATGAGCCGATTGGCTTCTTCGGATCTTTCAGACCAACGCGGGTGCGCTGAATAGCTTTCACCAGTTTCTCGATGGCAGCATTCTGACCAATCACACGGCCTTTCAGTTCCTCGCCCATATTGATGAGTTTCTTACCCTCATCGGTCGAGACACTATTTACAGGGATACCCGTCATCATCGCTACGACTTCAGCAACGTTTTCTTCATTTACCGTATAGCGACGTTTTTTGGTATCTTCTTCCCAGGCCTGCTTAGCGCGGTCTAACTGATCGATCAGGCGTTTTTCCTTATCACGCAGTTGAGCGGCTTCTTCGTATTTTTGGCTCTTCACCACCTGATTCTTTTCCTTCTTGATGTTCTCAATTTGCTCTTCGAGCTTGAGAATATCTTCGGGAACGGTGATGTTCGAGATGTGAACACGGGCACCTACTTCGTCCAATACGTCGATAGCTTTATCGGGTAAGAAACGGTCAGAGATGTAACGCTCTGACAATTTCACCGACGCTTCAATCGCTTCCGGCGTGTAGTTGACATGGTGGTGATCTTCGTATTTATCCTTGATGTTGTTCAGGATTTCGATGGTTTCTTCAACCGAAGTAGCATCGACCATCACAACCTGGAAACGACGGGCTAATGCACCATCCTTCTCAATGTACTGACGGTATTCATCAAGGGTAGTAGCACCGATACATTGAATGTCGCCACGGGCTAAGGCCGGCTTGAACATATTCGAGGCATCAAGTGAACCAGACGCGCCACCGGCACCAACGATGGTGTGCAACTCGTCAATGAACAGAATAACCTCAGGTGATTTCTCCAGTTCGTTCATTACGGCTTTCATCCGCTCTTCAAACTGACCCCGGTATTTGGTACCGGCCACTAATGAAGCAAGATCAAGCGTAACAACGCGCTTGCCAAACAGCACCCGCGATACTTTCTTCTGCACAATGCGTAACGCCAGACCTTCAGCGATAGCCGTCTTACCAACACCCGGCTCCCCGATGAGGATTGGGTTGTTTTTCTTCCGGCGACTCAGAACCTGAGCCACCCGTTCAATTTCTTTCTCCCGGCCAACAATTGGATCGAGCTTGTTCAACTCGGCCAGCTTGGTCAGGTCGCGACCGAAATTATCGAGTACCGGAGTGCGTGATTTTTCAGCTCCTTTCGGGTCTTTACCCGAACCGGAACCTGAGCCGCTACCCCCGAACATCGACCGGCTGCTGTCGTCGTCGTCGTCGGTTTCCGCATCCATGCGCGGAGTCTTTCCGGTTGATTGATATTCCAGCATCTCTTTAATGACTTCGTAATTGACATTAAACTTGTTGAGAATCTGCGTGGCGACATTGTCCTCGTCGCGCAGAATCGAGAGCAGCAGGTGCTCGGTACCGATGAGCGGGCTTTTGAAGATTTTGGCCTCCAGATACGTAATTTTCAAGGTCTTCTCCGACTGACGGGTCAGGGGGATGTTAGCCAGGTTTTTGACGTTGTTGGTGGCTGTCCCTTTCGTAGCCTGTTCAATCGTAATGCGGAGTTCATCCAGCGAAATGCCCAATTTTTTGAGCAGGCCAACCGCTACGCCCTCGCCTTCGCGAATCATACCCAACAGCAGGTGCTCGGTACCGATGTAATCGTGCCCCAGCCGCAAGGCTTCCTCCCGACTCAGCGAGATCACTTCCTTAACGCGGTTCGAAAATTTTGCTTCCATTCGCTTTGGGTCTCCTATCGATAAGCTTCTTACTGACTTAACGAAATTATTTTCGGGTTTGTTCACTTGGCCCTACCCTCTGTAAAGGGCTTTGTTTGATCTTACAATTCATGCTGAAATGTGGAGGTCAGGTACTGCTTTGCTGCTGGTCCCTGACAGCAAAGCAGGTCGAATATGCTCAGGTTAGGTACAAATTCAACGCCAAAGTTCTGTTGGTAACGCAGGGGCTGGTAGAATTGATACCCATTCGTCCTGTTTCTGGCATTTACCCGCGAACGTGCGTCAAATAGACCGGAATCGGGATCAGGCTCATAGCATTCTGTCAGCCTAACCGGTGTTTTACACTGTAGCCATTTCAGACACAATGTCAGTAAAGTCCAATTCAGATCAAACAAAAACGTCCATTGTTGCCGAATAGCCGTTTCAAACTCCGGACCGACGTATTCAAAAAACGGTGCCCTGCCATAAGCGGCCTGTAAACAACGCCAGTGCCGGTCCTGCCATGCCTGCTGCTGATCAATTTTCAGGTCGCGGATCGGCTGTTTATGCGTACCACTCAGTACCGGTACCGTCAGGCAATCAACTTTATTAGCCGTCAGTACGTAGCAGCGGTTGCGGTAACTCTGTTTCTGATACTGTTCAGCGGCTTCAACACGAATACAATCAAATGACAACAGACCGGCAAAATAATCCAAGCAAGGCAGGTAGTGTAACTCAATCAGTAGTTCGGACGGTGGCCTGGGCACAAGCGTATTCTGGTATTTTTCCAATAATCACAGGCGTATTGTTCACCAATAAACGGAAAAAACCGATACAGCCTACTTAAATTTGTGAAATTTAATTTTCGGCCGTCGTTTAGTGTATATACGCATCCGGCGGCCACTGTGGTTAGTACTCCCTTATGATTTTTTTTCGGTTACTATCGCGGCTGCCCTTTCCGGTACTTTATAGGGTAGCTGACTTCCTGTATGCGCTGCTGGCGTATGTAATTCGGTATCGTCGGCAGGTGATTGAGGATAACCTTCGGCGGGCCTTCCCCGAAAAAACACCCGACCAGCTCCAGGCACTCACGCGGGGCTACTACCATCACCTGACCGACCTTCTGGTTGAGATTATCAAGCTCCCGTCGCTGTCGGCCGATGACCTGCGCAGGCGGGTTGTCTACCGCAATCCTGAGTTAATACGACCATGGCTGATCCAGAACCAGTCCGTGCTCATCATGGCTTCGCATCAGGCAAACTGGGAATGGCTGCCACCCGCTGCCGTACTGAATGGGATGTCGGCTGATAGTATCTATAAAATGCTGGAGAGCCCGTTTTTTGAACAGCTTATGCGGACGATCCGGGCAACATTTGGGGCTAATCCGGTGCCAACAAACCGGCTGTTGCGCGATATGGCTACCCGCCGACGCGAATCACGCCTGATTGCGCTCGTTGCCGATCAGATGCCCGACACGCCCGAGCATGGGTACTGGACCGATTTTCTACATCAGGATACGCCCTTTTACCCGGGTAGCGAGCGACTGGCCCGCAGCCTGAACCTACCGGTTTATTACATCGAGATGGTCCGGCTCCGGCGGGGCTATTACGAAGCTACCTTTATTCCGGTTGCCGAACCGCCGTACACGGATTTACCGCCCGGCACTATTCTGGAGCGCTACCGGGATTTACTGGAGAAGACGATTACTGCGCACCCCGCCGACTGGCTATGGTCGCATAAACGCTGGAAACACCAACGCGCCGAGTACGCGAAGATTGAGACGAAATTTAAATGAGCGAGGGGTTGAATTGTTGAGGGATTGAATAAAGTCAGGTTACTTATTCAATCCCTCAATCCCTCAACAATTCAATTACTGGTACTGAATGTACAGCGGCTTGGGGTCAAGAGCCAGCACTTCGGCCGGGTCCATCATGTGGGGAGTCTTATGACTGGAGCGGGGGTCCACTTTTTTCAGGTCATTCTTGTAAAACAGCTTGAAACCCGTGTACTGCACCGGCTCCTTCACGATATAGTCGCGGTACGAATCGGTCTTGAGCGATGGTGGTCCCCAGCCGTCCATGTGCATCACAATCTGGACATTTGGGTCTATCTTGATGTTTTTGTAGTTCGTCACCATCCGCTGTGTAAAGCGGTGGACTACCAGAATTTTAGGCGGCAGGTTATTATCCTTTTTGATACGGCTCAGAAACTGCACAGCCATGTTCACGTCGGCGGCATCGTACGTACCGATGCGGGTGCCGGGTTTGGCACCGGTTTTCATCGAGAACTCAGGGTCGATGCCCAGGTGAACGTACGGTAATTTCAGGTACTTTTCGAGGTATTCAAGTTCGGGTTTCAGTGGGGCTTTCCCTACCTGCACATCCAGAAAACAGATGGCGTTGTGTTCAGCCGCCCATTTAATTACTTTGCGAATCGTATAATCGCTCATCCGAAGGCGGTAGTTTCCGTCTTTCTGCGGAGTGCCCTGCGCCGAGATTGCTACTAAATGCAGCGCTTCCTGAACGGGCTTGGTTGGATCGGCTTTGTCCCACATTTTAGCCACATCGTCGAGTTGCCGAAGCATCCGCTTGTAGTCTTTGCCGTACTCGCCCAGAATCCCCATTTTATTGGAGTGCGGATTGCCGTAGAAGGCCAGAATCCGTTTGTCGGGCAGAATAGCGCCCGTGATTTTGGGGCCGATCAGTCCCAGCGAATCGAGTGCCGTCATGCTGCCTGAAGTCGGCGCGGTAGTCGGTGCAGTCGCTTGTGCGGAATCAGTGGCAGGGGGGGGTACAGCTTCCGTTGTTGCGGCAACGGGTTTGGCAGTGGCTGTGGTGGTCGAATCCGTCTGGGCAGCGTCACTGGTGGGTTTTGCCTGACAGCCTGCCAGCAGCAGCGCTGCCGACAGAAGTACGTAATTGAATTGCATGAGCAGCAGAGAACTAAGGAGCGATTTGCGTTTAGGCCGCAAAATACGACTTAGCCAATAGAATGACTACGGGAAAGTGTAAATGGTGCGCAAAAGTTATAACTCCAGTTCGCCCAATCCCTGCCGGATGATGGTGAAATCATCGTTTGTTGCGTCGACAATAGTCGAGGGAACATTGCCACCGTACCCGCCGTCGATGATGATGTCGACCTGATGCTGAAATTTCTCAAAAATCAGTTCAGGATCGGTTGAGTACTCGATTACCTCATCTTCATCGCGGATGGAGGTCGTCACAATCGGGTTACCCAGTTCATGCACAATCTGGCGGGGAATGTCATGATCAGGCACTCGGATACCTACCGTCTTTTTCCCGGCGAGGAGTTTTGGTACGCGATTACTGACCGCTAAAATAAACGTAAACGGACCGGGCAGCGTCCGTTTCATCAGCTTAAACGCCTGATTGCTGACGCGGGCATAATCGGCAATGTGGCTCAGGTCGTAACAGATGAACGAGAAATCATTTTTTTCAGGCTTGATCCCTTTGATGCGGGCCACCCGCTCTACCGCCCGTGCATTATGGATATCACAACCCATACCATAAATCGTATCGGTTGGGTAAATAATAACGGCACCATCGCGGAGTGCCGTAACGACCTGGGCGATTTTGCGGGGATCGGGATTCTGGGGGTATAAACGGATGAATTCGGCGGCCATGCGCGGGTTGTCGGGTAAGTTCTGCCAGCTATCCCCTATAAACCGCAAACGGCCTGTTTCGTTTATGACTGCTAACCTGATTTCGCCGGGTGGTCACGCAGCCTGCGGGAGCAGCAACCGCACCCCTCACCACCGCAGATAGTACCGATACAACGAATTTACGGGCACATGCAGGCGACTCATCAACAGCACGGAATACGTCAGCGGGTCGGGCCGGACTATGTAACGCAGTAGTTGGCCGAAGCGCCGGGCCAGATCGAACTGCTCGGCGTAGAAGCACTTTCGGATAAACGTTCGGATACGCGCGGCCAGAGCTTCGTACTCCTCAGCGGTCTGGCAGCGGTCGAAGGCTTTGTAACAGACTGCCAGTGTTGATTCGAGCAGTTGGTTGTCGGGCAGAATCACCTGCATCGAAAGCGAATCGGGCAACTGTCGTTTATGCGTCAGTACTTCATCTAAGTAAGCATAGCGGAACTCACGGGACGACCGGACCCAGAAATCAAAGTCCTCGTAACTAAGCGATTCGTCGTAACCCCCAAGCTGATCGAGCATAGACCGGCGCATGAGCATGGTAGGCGTACAGATAAAATAAGACGCCAGCACCTGCCGGAAAATTCGCCCCGAGGGTACGTTACGGCTCGAATGCCCGTGCTCATCAATGGGGAAGTGGTGCGTGGTCAGGTGATTGATCTCGTCAATATAACCGGCATTGGAAAAGACCACGCCATAGTCGTCGGGCAGTTGCCCGAACAGGTCGATTTGCCGGGCAATGCGATGCGGTAACAGCACATCGTCGGCAGAAAGGTCGATCACAAACGCGCCTTCGGTTTTGGTTAGCCCTTCATTAAATGCCCGGCACAGGCCAATGTTCGTCGGATGTTCGATAAAGCGAACGGTCGGATGGCGGGCTGTAAACGCCCGGATGCGGGCCGCTGATCCATCGGTGCTGGCATTATCGATTACAACCAACTCGACATTCGGATAGGTTTGATTGACAACCGACTGAAGAGCCGCTTCGACGTAGGCTTCGTGATTATAGCAGGTACAGATAACCGACACCCAGGGTCTCAGTTTGTTGAGATAGGGGGCCATGGGTACTACAGACAGGGAGGAACTGGTAACAGATTGCATCAGTGCTGAAAACCCGGACGCGACTATCTGCATACTTTTACAGGATAGCTTGCCCGGCGTATTCGCTAAGTTAGCTGGTTAAAGCCGGTAATGGTAACAACGATTTAGTTAACGGATGGCCTTACTCAAATTCAGGCGGGCAGGATTTGGCACGGTTTTTACTCATAAACAGACAAGGGCTACTATCTGCCCTGTGCGGATGCGAATAGCACCAGTCACATTTTATGGGTTAGGGTCAGGTAACGCCACCTTACATGTTTAAGGTGGCGTTCTTTATGTCATAAGGGGCCTAATTTGTTGTTTTTGCGGTCATATCAGGCGTTTTGTCGCCCTCCAGGTTATAAAGAGACACATTCATCTCGAAACCCAGAATCATCAGCAGCATGATCAGGTTGATCCAGACCATCAGGGCGATGAGCGTACCAATGGAGCCATAAACCTTGTTATACGACCCGAAATTGGAGACGTAGTACGAAAAAGCGAGGGTAGTCAACACAATTAATACCGAGGCCGTGACCGCGCCGGGCGTAACGAAAGACCACTTTATATTAACATCAGGCCCGAATCGGTAAATAAGTGAAACGACGCCGACAAATACGGCAAACACCACTAAATATCGGGCAATCTTCAGCAGGTAGTACACGATGATGTTGTTGAAGACGCCAAACTTCAGCAGGTAATCGATCACGACGCCACCGACAACGAGGGCTACAATGGCCAGTATGAGTGCGAAGGCCAGCGAGAGCGTCAGGCCGGTAGCCACTAAGCGGGTCTTCATAAAGCTGCGCTGCTCATTGGTACGGTGCGAGGCATTGAACGCCCGCATCAGCGCCACCAGCCCGCTCGTAGCCGAGTACAGAGCCAGAATAAACCCCAGTGACAATATGCCACTATGCGGTCGGCTGATGATGTCTTTCAGGGTCGTGTACGCCGACTCGAAAGTGTCGCCGGGCAGTACATTCCGGAAGGCATCCATAATCTGCGTATCGAGATGCGGTACCGGAATGTAGGGAATGAGGGTAAACAGAAAGATGATGGTTGGAAAAACCGCCAGAATCAGGTTATAGGATACCGCAGCGGCCCGGTCGCCCATATCGTCGGCGGTGATCTTATCGATCATGCGCTTCAAAAACTCGTACCAGTGCGTTTTTGAGTTAAACGCCCGGTGGTCCCGCAGCCAAACCCGCGCCCCACTGAGGGCATTCAAGCTCATCAGTTTGTCGAACATAGTACTCAGAGGTTAGTGGATAGTGGTAGTTATCGGTTCAATAGCGACAAACCACTACCCCCTAATCGCCAGATACAAAGAAAGGTTTGAGTTTTTGGAGTAACTCCGAGGGAGCGGCCGTTAACCGCCCGGTGTCCATGCGCTGAAAAACAAGGGTTGTCTCGCCCGTATTCAGTACTTCACCGGCCTGATTATGCAGCGCATACTGAAAAATGATGCGGGCTTTGGGTAGTTCCGGGATTGTGACCTGAACCGAGAGCAGGTCATCGTAGCGGGCCGGTTTCAGGTAGCGCGTTTTCAATTCGTAAACCGGCATCATTACGCCCGAAGCCTCCATCTCGCGGTAGTGAAAATCCAGACTTCGCAACGCTTCTACCCGCCCGATCTCATAAAACCGCGCGTAGTTGCCATAATAGACATAGCCCATCTGATCGGTATCGGCGTAACGAACCCGGATGTCGCGAACGGTGAAGGTGAACATAGATGTAGTCAGTCAGTAAGTCAGTAAGTCAGTAAGTTGGTAAGTCAGTAAGTTGGTAAGTCAGTAAGTCAGTAAGTGGCTTCGCCCAGGTTGGTAAGTACCTTAACCAAGCACTTAGGCGAAGCCACTTACTGACTTATCGACTGACCAACTTATCGACTCATTTCATAATATTCCGCTGGGTGAGGGCCTGCTGATACAGGCGGGCGTTGGCGATGTGTTCGGCCAGCGTTTTAGAGAAGGTATGGTAGCCGTTGAACCGGGCATCGACCACAAAATAAAGGTAATCATGTTGTTCGGCATTCAGGACCGCGTCGATGGTGGCCGGAGCAGGCAGGTTGATCGGGCCCGGCGGCAAACCGGCGTAGCGGTAGGTGTTGTAGGGCGAATCGACGGTTAGTTGCTTATTTAATAACCGCCGGATGCCAAAATCACGCAGGGCATAGATCACTGTGGGGTCGGCATCGAGTTTAATACCCCGCTTCAACCGGTTCAGATACACACCCGCTACCCGGGGCTGTTCATCGCGTTTGTTGGTTTCAGCGGCCACAATGGAGGCCAGCACCTGCGCCTGAGTCTGACTCAGGCCTTTGGCTTTTGCTTCCTCGACGCGGGTCGGCGTCCAGAATTTTTTATACTCACTGCCCATCCGCTCCAGAAACACATCGGGTTTGATGGTCCAGAAAAACTCATAGGTATTGGGCAGGAACAAACACATGATGGTGGTGGTGTCGAACCCGTATTTGGCGCAGATGGCGGGGTCGTTGAGCCGTTCGGAAAGGGCTTGAGGACCAAATTCAAACTTGCTGCCCAGCCGACTGATCAGTTCATCTTTGAGCCGGATGTTATTAAACGTTACCTTCATGGGGTCCTGACTGCCGCTGCGAAGTTTTTTTATCACCTCGTAATTGCCCATACCCCGTTTCAAAATATACCGGCCCACCTTCACATTTTCGGTGTACTTCATGGCTTTGGATAAAAACCGAAACGACAGCCGGTCGTTAATTACCCGGCGGGTTTCCAGCGTATCCATCACCGACGCAAATGTGGCTCCTTTGGGGATGAGCAGGGCAAACTCGGCATTTTCATCCTTGTCATCAACCAGAAAATTAGGCGTCTTGAACAGTTGCCAGGCGTAAAACGAGAACGTGGTCGTTAGAATACAAATCGTTAAGAAGAGGCCAATGCGCAGATTGCGGGACATAATCAGTAGGCGGCAGACACCGGTTAGTCGATGCCGTTGCGGGCACAAAAGTACGGCAAACCCGGGAAACAGCACAGACCACCGAGCCAATCGGGTTTCGTAATTTTGAGCGAGGACGCTGTCTTTGGCACCATGACGATGCATGAACCGGCGGAATTGAGCGGTTTGGGTGGCCTCAGAACCGGATTTTGGCCGTAATTTTGGGCAACACCTCCGGTTTCACGCTTGCAGTCAACACCCACTTCCGCCCGCATTTCACTTTACACCCTCCCCTTCTGGTTGCTGTGTGCCAGTAATTTTCTGTTTTCGGCCAGCTTTCAGATGTTGATTCCCGAGTTACCGGATTACCTGACTTCGCTCGGCGGGCGTCCCTATATTGGCCTTATCATTGCCCTCTTCACGCTGACGGCCGGGGCATCGAGGCCCTTCAGCGGAAAGCTTACGGATACCATCGGGCGGGTGCCGGTTATGGCGTTTGGCTCGCTGGTGTGCTTCGTTTGCGGACTGCTTTATCCTTACCTGATTACGGTTTGGGGTTTTCTGATGTTACGATTAGTCCACGGCTTTTCAACGGGTACCAAGCCCACCGCTACGGCTGCCTATGTGACCGATGTGGTACCGGCCGAACGACGGGGGGAAGCCATGGGAACGCTCGGCATTTTCACGGCGACGGGAATGAGCATTGGCCCCGCCATCGGAAGCTGGCTGGCCGAAAGCTACTCGCTCAACACCATGTTCTATACTTCGTCGGGGTTTGCGCTGCTCTCCATCCTGATCCTGATTCAGATGCCCGAGACGCTGCCCGTAAAACAGCGGTTCAGTGTGGGGCCTCTCCGCCTGACCCGCGCCGAAATCTTCGACAAACAGGCGTTTAAACCGTTCATGGTGATGCTGCTGCAGGCCTTCGGGTCGGGCGTGGTACTGACGGTGGTGCCCGCGCTGGGAACCTCCGTCGGCCTGAACAACAAAGGTTTGTTCTTTACCGTCTATACGGTAGCCTCGCTGCTGATTCGGCTGGTCCTGAGCCGGGCTTCAGACCGTCACGGCCGGGTGCCGGTGCTGGCCCTATCGAGTGTGGTGCTGACCATCTCGCTCGTGATGCTCACCTTCACCGGCTCGGCGTTTTTATACTTTGCCTCGGCGGTGGTGTACGGACTGGCGTGGGGCATGAACTCGCCCACCATTCAGGCCTGGACGGCCGACCTGAGCGACGATGCCACCCGGGGCCGGGCCATGGCCACCATGTATATTGCCCTCGAAGCCGGCATTGGCCTCGGTGCGGTGCTGGCGGGCGGGTTGTATACGGGGCTCAGCTATGGCATTCAGGCTTCGTTCGGGCTGGCTGCGGCCCTCTCTTTACTTTGTGCGGGTTACTTAGGCTGGTTATGGCGCAATCAGGCCGGGCAACCCCTGCCTAACCGGTAAATTCTGCCTGAGTACACGCCACTACTTTACCGTTCTGTCAACTTCACGGCAACTTAACAGGCAACTCACCTACCCGTTGGCACAGACTGACGGGTAATCATTCTACTAATTATGTAGAAATAATGGGACATAAGAATAGTGGAATTTTCTCTAAGTAATTCACTATCAGCACATGGCACACTCCTTGCTTAAACAGGGGGGCAACCCAATCGAAAATGGACCCAGCTTTCCAAACCAACCCGACGGCATTGACCGATTCCCTATCCGAATCGACGCCCTTGACTACGGAGCGTATCCCGGTCATTGAGGAGCAGTTGTCCGTTGGCAAGCGGATCGTTGAGACGGGCAGGGTTGTAATCTCAAAACAGGTTACCGAACGCCAGGAAACGGTCGATATACCCCTGAATCGTGACGAAGTGCAGGTGGAGCGGGTACTGATTAACCGGTACGTCGACAGCCCCCCGGCCGCTGTCCGGCACGAAGGCGACACCATGATTATTTCGGTACTGGAAGAGGTGGTTGTCGTCGAAAAGCGGCTGATGCTGGTGGAGGAACTGCACGTAACGAAACGGCAGCTTCAGACGCAGGAGACACAGCAGGTAACGCTGCGACGGGAAGATGTGACGGTTACCCGTCAACCCGGTACGGTGTCGGATGGCGACCCGACCGAATCTACGAATTAGTTTTTTTCAGTTCACATAGTTTAATCCCAACACAATTCAACGGTATGGCACAAACAGTAATCGGTTTCTTCGACACGACCTCGGAGGCCGAACAAGCAGTTAACCAATTAGTAAGCAGCGGTTTTTCCCGCGATAATATTGACGTATCGGCCGCCCGCGATGGCGTATCTGATACCAATAACACACTAACCGGCAGCACAGGGACAACAGGGTCTGCCTATACAGGCACCACCGGATCGGGTACTGCCTACAGTGATTCGACCACCACGACACATGACGACGATAGCCATCAAAGTGGCATCGGCCGATTTTTCTCGTCACTGTTCGGCAGCGACGAAGACGACACTACAACAACAACCAACCGCGCCAATACATACGGTCAGGTAGCCGCCCAAAGCGACGCCATCGTAACGGTTCATGCCTCCTCGGATGAAGAAGCACAGCGGGCGGCCGATATTCTGGACGACGCTGGTGCGTTTGACATTGATGAGCGGGCCGAGCAGTATGGCTTTGCCAACAGAAGTACGGATACGTATGCAACACCGGCGTATGGTGCGACAACCACGCCAACTACGGACAACGTGGATGCCAATGACACGCTCAAGGTGATTCAGGAAGATTTGCAGGTTGGTAAGCGGACGGTAGAAACGGGTGGTGTCCGGGTTCGGAGCCGCATCGTGGAAAAGCCGGTTGAGGAAAGCCTGCGGCTGCGTGAAGAGCGCGTACGGATTCAGCGGACACCGGTAAACCGGGTAGCTACGAATGCTGACCTGAATGCGTTCCAGCAGGGTGAAATTTCGGTAACTGAACATGCTGAAGTGCCGGTTGTGAACAAAGAAGCCCGTGTAGTGGAGGAGATTTCGGTTGGTAAGGAAGTGAACGAACGCACGGAAACCATCCGTGATACGGTTCGCAGCACCGAAGTAGATGTGGAAGACACAACGGACGTCAACCGCGTGAACACCACGGGAACAACGGGCTACACGGATACTGACGTGAACCGGACCACTGGTACTACCGGCTATTCGGACACGAACACGACGCCGGGTACAAACCTGTAAGCGGAGTTGTTCCACTAAGAAAAGGCGCTGTTCTGACGGACAGCGCCTTTTTTATGCCTTATTTTTGAGTCGTGACCGATCTCGAACCCAACATACGCCCTTTAGTCGAAGCCCTGAACCAGACCAGTCTGGTTCAGACATTTTCCAGTTGCGAAGGCCATTATGCCCCCGCAGAGCAGACATTCCAGGACCGGAACCGGGCGTATGTAAAGTTTATACCAGCCCCCTCCATTTCCGAAACCGAGGTTGAGCAGTGGTTAGGGCGGTTACTTATTGCCTTTAAAATCCGGCACGGTTATATGCCGATTCAGCTGGTAGGCTACAAAGCCTTTACGCCGACGGATGATCAGATTGAAACCTCATTTACCCTCGAACTGCACCCGTTTAACCGCTTTGATTTACCTGAAACCAAAAGGACCGATACCGACCGGGCCATTAGTCAGGTAACGGCATTAATTACAAAATAAACTGACTCAGGTCGCGGTTTTTCACCAGGCCGCTCAGCTTCTCCTGCACCAGTTCCCGCGTGACGATAACGTGGGCGTTGGGACCGATGGCGTCGGGAATGTCGAACATGAAGTCGTTGAGCAAGTGGCCGACAACAGTCTGTAACCGCCGGGCACCGATGTTTTCGACCTCCGAGTTAACTTCAAAAGCGATATGCGCCATCTCCTGCAATGCCGAGTCATCAAAGGTGAGTTCAACGCCCTCGGCGGCCATCATGGCCACGTATTGCTTGGTCAGGGCGTTTTTAGGTTCTTTCAGAATCTGATAGAAGTCGGCTTCCGTTAAACTTTGCAGTTCGACCCGGATCGGGAAACGGCCCTGCAATTCGGGAATCAGATCGCTTGGTTTGGCTACGTGAAACGCCCCGGCGGCAATGAACAAGATGTGATCGGTCTGGATAACCCCGTATTTGGTATTGACCGCGCTCCCCTCGACAATGGGCAGTAAATCGCGCTGAACGCCCTCGCGGCTCACGTCCGGCCCTCCCCCACCGCCCGAGCGGTTACCGGCTACCTTATCGATTTCATCAATAAAAATAATACCGGCATCCTGCGCCCGACGAATGGCTTCGTCTTTTACTTCATCCATGTCGATGAGTTTGGCGGCTTCTTCCTCAAACAGAATCGTACGGGCTTCAGCGATGGTCACTTTGCGTTTTTTGCCGCGTTTAGGCATCATACCGCCGATCATCTCCTGAATGTTCATCATCGACAGTTCGTCGATGGAACCGCCCATCACACCGATATTGGGCGCTTGTGACTGCTGCACGTCGATGTCGATTTTTCGGTCGTCCATCTCGCCAGAGCGGATTTTATCCCGGAATCGTTCGCGGGTACGTTCGTTCAGATCAGCGTCGGATTCGCTGACGGATTCGCCGTTGTTGAACCCTACGCCGGTAGTGGCCGGGGTGGTGGCTTTTACCGATGGAATCAGAATATCGAGGATGGCGTCTTCAACGGCCTGCTGCGCCCGGGCTTTCACCTGTTCCTTTTTCGCGGCCTTAACCATGTTAACCGACTGCTCGACCAGGTCGCGCACCATGCTTTCTACATCGCGGCCTACATAGCCAACTTCAGTAAATTTGGAAGCTTCAACTTTAGTAAAAGGAGCATCGGCAATCTTAGCCAATCGGCGGGCAATTTCAGTTTTACCCACGCCGGTAGCCCCGATCATGAGAATATTGTTCGGCGTAATTTCGGCCTGCATGGCAGGGTCGGCATTCATCCGGCGCCAGCGGTTGCGAAGGGCGATCGCCACATTCCGTTTGGCCTCGTGCTGACCAATGATGTACTGGTCTAATTCGGCAACAATCTGCCGGGGGGTCAGGTCTTTCAGTGTCTGGGTCATTCGTCGTAGTGATTGGGCGGTGCCCTATCCTGAATAAACACCCAAAACACGGAATTGTGTCTATGCCAGCCGCTATTTTTTTAGTTTACTGCGCCCGAAGTCGATAACCCAGTTTAACGCCCACGATTACGTCAAGGCTCCCGTGGTAATAATTGGCTGCAAACCGGTCTTTAAACTCCAGAAAACCCGGTTGGTTATAGTACACGTCCGTACCGGCACTGCCATTAGCCGTCAGTGGGGCACGGGTTGTCCAGGCGTAGCCCGCCCCCATACCGACGTAAATATCGGCGACAAAACGGACCCTCTCCTTCTTATCGTAAAACGGTAGCTGCCAGCCAGCCTTCAGCAGACCTGTAATCGTATAGCGGGTGACGGGTTGGTCGATCTTCTCGAAATAACCACAGGTAAAGCCTACACAATCACGACCCACAGTAGCCTGATCGCGCACGTTAATCTGCTTACCGGCCACTTCAACGGCGTAGTATGGCCCGAGCGACCGCGACATGACGCCTTCGGGAAAATGGCCATTGCCATACCACCTAAACTCGGTCCGTACCTGCCAGACACTCGAATGGGCGTAATGATCCTTATCGACATTGTACAGGCTATTGAACCACCCGTATCCCCCTTCTATTTGCCAGGCCTTATGATTGCCAACGGGCAGTTCGGCTCCCAGTGTTACCGTCGCATCCGGGCCCAGCAGGCTTGTGATGCCAAACTTTATGGTCACCGGCCGCACAGCCGAATCGCCGGGAAAAGGCAATACCGTTTGCGCCCCCGCACCAACCGGACACAGGCCCACCGCTACCATCAACAGGAGGTATTTCATGGCTGAACGGACAGTTTGCTAAGTAGTTTCAGGTCGGTTGGGTTCTGGTACGAATACTGGTAAACGCCATCGAGCCCGGTCACGACCAGCACCTTTTGCGTCGGAATCACATCGTAGGTCTTTACATCTTTCAGGTACAGTGTTTCTTTGGGAAACACCGGATTCGTGATGTCGAATACCCGCATCCCGTAGTCACCTTCGCCCACAAAAAGCACGGCTCCATCGACGCCCAGCCCCTGTGGATTGGTGAGGGAGATGCTGCGAACGACGCGGGGATTTTTAATATCGCTGATATCAATTACATCCAGTTGATTCTGCCCCCACCGGCAGGGACTGCCACTACTCAGCGTTGCGTACGCGTACCGCCCCTGCGCGACTACCGGGTCGCAACTGCTCAGATGCTGGTATTTCGATACGTAAGCCGGTCGGCCGGGGTCAGTGCTGCGGTCGTAGATGAGCATGCCCGTTGGCGTACCCAACAGCAGGTAGTCGCCGAACGGAAAGATTGTTTCGGGCGAAACGCCAAGGTCGATGGTACTCGTTGGTACGGGGTTGGTGCCCGACCGGGTGTCGTAGGTGACGAGTTGCTGACGCGACAACACATACAATTGATCGGCGACAGTCGTGAACCGGGCTGTAGACCCGCCCGTTCCGGTACCCGTACCCAACACCGGCACACCGGCATCTTTCTGGCAGGCAGTCAGGATTAGCAGCAGTATGAATTGGTAGCCGTTTTTCATGAAGCGGAAATAGGTTAGCGGTAGCATTTTGGCTCGGTAAGCTGGGCGGGTTCCCAGCCAATCAGAGTACCTTTGGCGGGGTCGGCGCACTCGAACCAGACGTTGGTAGCGGCCGGGTGCGATTCCATAGGAGGCAATACCTGACCGAGCCGTTTGGCCAGTTTGATATGGGCCGGATCGCTGATATTCAGCGCCAGCAGATCGACGCCACTATTAACAAAGAGGGTACTGTCTTTCAGCGCCATATCGGAGTTGCCCGGAATAGCAATAAACGCTACGGCAACGGGGTTTGTCAGGTCCCGGTTGTCGATCACATGGATACCTTTATTTCGCTCGTTAATGAGCAGGTAACCACCCCGGACGTAAATCTTGCCGGGCTTTTGCAACGGTTGTGGAGACCGGACATCAACAGTCTGCGTCTGCTTACTATCCAGGTATACGGGCCGGTATCCGTTTCGTTTGTCGGTTGGTTCGGGTGCGGGTTGGGGTCGATTACAACCGTACAGCAACAGCCAGAACAGGCACAAAGCCAAGCCCCGAAACAGTGGTAATTGATGCAGCATGTCGTAAGGAAACGAGTTTATGGGTTTAAGATACACTGTTGGGACAAACCGTTGGAATTCAGTCAAAAAATTAATGGCCGTTCATGTAGTCAAAGCCGCCAGCTCCGTTGCATTTATGAAAACCGGCCCGCTAATGCCGATACCCGGTTGCCTGCCACATTCATTCTTTTACAGGGCAAACGCGAGTTTTATGCCGGCCGTTAGGGTGGGCGCGATACTAAATCCGTTGGTATTGAACCGATTAAACATACCCCTGAAGCTTTCTGCGTAGCCCGGTGACTGCCAGTCATCGGCGTTGGACTGGTGAGTTAGTCGAATACCAACACCGGCGTAGACATCCCACAGCAATCGGGCAGTGCCCTGATGCGCGTTGTCCGTCCAGCCAAACTGTCTCCCTACTTTGCCGCTCAGGGTCAGACTGTTTCGCCGAATCAGCGTATGTTGTGTCTCAGCCAGTGGCATGGGTTTCAAGGGATCACCCACCGTGTAATACGTCCAGCTATGATCCACATTGAGCAGTTTGGTGTAGGCTTCAATAGCCCAGTAGTTCCCCAGCGGATACGTGGTTGATACCTGAATGTTCTTTTTCGGATTCGTCCGGTAACGATTTCGGTAGAACCGCATTTCTGCCTTCATCCGCCAGGTACCGGCATGCTCACCCATACTTCTCAGATTACCCCAGCCCGGACGGCCATAACCAAACTCCGCCTGTACTGATGTTTTAGGGCCCGTCCGAATCTCCAGTGCACCCGCTAGAGCAGGATCGGCATCCAGTAACCATAAAGGTGCCAGTTTTAGAATAACAGCGGCCCGACGTTCGTAGGGAATGGCAGTCTCCTGCGCCAGAACAGTAGTACCGAGCAGAATCAAACACAGGCAGTGAACCAGACGGGGCATATGGGCGGGATATAGGATAGATTGAGGATACAGAAACAATCCTAACGGTTGTAATCGCAAAGAAAAATTAACTTTGTCCATACTGATTTTGTACAAACCGACTCCATGCAGACTGAAGCACATCCCGATACGGAACCTACTGCGCTTAACCAACCCGCCAAAACAGAATTGCTCGCCCGAAAAAACGCCGAAGCGGAACTGGGCGGTGGTCAGCACCGCATTGATGCTCAACACAAGAAAGGTAAACTCACCGCCCGCGAACGCATCGCCCTGCTTATGGACGAAGGCTCCTTTGAGGAAATCGGTAAGTTTGTAATGCACCGCACCAAAGATTTTGGGCTTGATAAAGAACACTACCTCGGCGATGGCGTCGTCACAGGGTATGGTACCATCAACGGTCGGCTGACGTACGTTTTTGCGCAGGATTTTACAGTATTTGGCGGAGCTTTGTCGGAAACACATGCCGAAAAAATCTGTAAGATCATGGATCTGGCCATGCAGAACGGCGCGCCCATTGTCGGGTTGAACGACTCGGGTGGTGCCCGGATTCAGGAAGGGGTATTGTCGCTGGCGGGCTATGCTGACATTTTTTACCGTAACACCAGGGCCTCCGGCGTAGTACCGCAAATTTCGGCCGTAATGGGTCCCTGCGCGGGTGGGGCGGTTTACTCCCCCGCCATCACCGACTTCATTTTCATGGTCGAGCGTACCAGTTATATGTTTGTGACCGGCCCCAATGTGGTGAAAACGGTGACGCACGAAGAAGTTACGGCCGAAGAACTCGGCGGGGCTTCTACCCACAGCACCAAGTCGGGCGTAACGCACTTTGCCTGCGAAAACGAAGTTGCCTGTATTCAGCAGATCAAGCAACTGCTGAGTTATGTTCCCCAAAACTGCGAAGACGAGCCGCCAATGCTGGCCTATGAGGTTCAGAACGAGAGCCGACCGAAACTTGATTCCATCATCCCCGACAACCCGAATCAGCCGTACGACATGCGGGAAGTAATTGACGAACTGGTTGATACGGGTAGTTTTCAGGAAGTACATACCAACTTTGCCGAGAACATTGTTGTTGGTTTCGCCCGGATCGCGGGTCGCAGTATTGGTGTAGTCGGCAATCAACCCGCCGTGCTGGCGGGGGTACTGGATATTCATGCAAGCACCAAGGCCGCGCGGTTTGTCCGCTTCTGCGACTCGTTCAATATCCCGCTGCTGGTGCTGGAAGACGTGCCGGGCTTTCTGCCGGGTACCGATCAGGAGTGGAATGGCATCATCACAAACGGCGCAAAACTCCTCTACGCCTTTTGTGAGGCTACCGTTCCCCGCGTTACAGTCATCACCCGCAAAGCCTACGGCGGGGCTTACGATGTGATGAACTCCAAACACATCGGTGCTGACATGAACTACGCCTGGCCCGGTGCCGAGATTGCGGTGATGGGTGCTGGTGGTGCCGCCGAAATCATTTTCAAACGCGAAATCGCCGAAGCCGCCGACCCGGCAGCCAGGTTACAGGAGAAGGTGCAGGAGTACACCGAGAAGTTTGCCAACCCCTACCGGGCCGCCCACCGGGGTTACATCGACGAAGTAATCATGCCCGGCGAAACCCGGCAGAAACTCATCCGGGCGTTCAAGATGCTGGAAAACAAAGTGGCCACGTTGCCAAAGAAAAAGCACGGCAATATTCCGTTGTAAATAAACTGATTATGAATGTAATCAGATATGCTCCGGCAGTAGCCACAGAATTCATTGATGACCGAATAAGGGGCGTTTAAACGATTACAGAATTTTTTCATTCCATAATCAATATCTCGCCAAAAGTTGATCGGTTGTTCTCCCCGCTCCTGATGGCCAAAACCCCGGTATGGCGGTTTAAAATGGGTTTTGAGATAATGACAGACAGCCCGGCTAAAAGCGTCCCTACTCGCGCATGAGGAACGGCAGGCCTTAAATCAATTGGTAGCGGTAGCGCTAAGTGACACAACTGAGAGCGAACCGGGCTTTTATGAGTATTTGAGGTTTAATTTGTGTTAAAAACGAACTATTTGACTAGTAAAGCTTTTTTATTTACGTACAATCCGTCACCGTTAGGGTACAGAGAACGTCAAAAAAGTATTAGTCCCCTTCTGATTACCGTTTGTAAATTTGTTCCCGTATTTTCTGTCTCCGGGTTACCGCCCGGCAGAAACATAAACCCAATGCTTCGTTGTGGAAAGACGCATCGCCCTTAAACACATGGCAACGGCGGCCCTCGGGCTGGCCGCTCTCCCAGCCTGGGCCAATGGCTGGAGCCGAACCGCTATTGAGCCAACGTTGCCACCGGCGGCTGATGCCCTGCTGGCCGAATTTGTCGAAACCATAATCCCAACTACCGCCACGCCGGGTGCCAAAACCCTGGGCGTTAACCGGTTCGTTCAGCGGATGGTGGCCGACTGCTACGACAAAACGGCGCAAACAACCTTTACCGATGGCCTGACGATGGTTGATGAGTTGGCAAAGAAAGCCACCGGCAAGTCATTCGTCGACAGCACCCCGGCCGAGCGGCTGGAACTGGTAAAAGCGTTGTCAACCTCAACTGACCCGCAGCAAAAAGCCTTTTACGGCTTAGTTAAGGGCCTGACCGTTCGTGGGTACATGACGACCGAGTACGTTATGACCAACCTGACTCACTTCCAGATGGCTCCGGGGTATTACCACGGCTGTGTACCCGTTGCATCCAAGGCCACTTCGTCAACCTCATCAACCAAGTAATCATGTCTAATTTTGCTATAGATGCCAAAAAGGCCAATACTTACGATGCTATCGTTGTCGGATCAGGTATCAGCGGGGGCTGGGCGGCCAAAGAATTAACCGATAAGGGCCTTAGAACGCTGGTGCTGGAACGGGGCCGCGACGTGAAGCACATTATCGACTATCCCAGTGGCATGAAAAATCCCTGGGAGTTTGAGCACCGCAACCAGCTCACGCAGGAGGTTCGGCAGGCCAACCCGATCATCAGCAAATGCTACGCTTTTTACGAAGGCACCGAGCAGTTCTTCGTGAAAGACGCCGAACATCCTTACGTGCAGGAGAAACCCTTCGACTGGATTCGGGGCTATCAGGTTGGCGGTAAATCCCTGATGTGGGCGCGGCAGACTCAGCGGTGGAGCGACTATGATTTTCAGGGGCCCGCCCGCGATGGCTTTTCGGTCGACTGGCCGATTCGTTATAAAGATGTAGCCCCCTGGTATAGCTACGTGGAGAAATTCGCAGGTATTTCGGGAAACAAAGACGGCTTGGCGACGCTGCCGGACGGCGAGTTTCTGCCACCCCATGAGTGGAACTGCGTCGAGAGTTATTTCAGCAAGCAGGTAGCCGGGAAATACAAAGACCGGCACGTCATTATGGGTCGGGCGGCTCACATTACCGAACCCAAACCCATCCATACGCAGCAGGGCCGGGCACAATGTCAGCGCCGGACCATCTGCGAGCGCGGCTGTCCCTACGGCGGCTATTTCAGCAGCAATGCCTCGACGATGCCCTGGGCCGCCCGCTCGGGCAAGATGACCCTGCGTCCCGATTCCGTCGTACACAGTATTATCTACGACGAGAAGCTGGGTAAAGCGACCGGCGTTCGGGTGGTCGACGCCAAAACGAAGCAGATGATGGAGTTCTACGCCCGCATTATCTTCGTGAATGCAGCGGCTATCAATACTAATCTGGTCCTGCTCAACTCCACCTCGCACCGGTTCCCGAACGGACTCGGCAACGACAGTGGGGTGCTGGGCAAATACGTCGCCTTCCACAATTATCGGGCGGGTATCTCGGCAGAGTATGACGGTTTCCTGGATTCTACTACGGAGGGAAAACGACCCAATAGTCCCTATATTCCCCGGTTCCGCAACGTAGAAAAGCAGGAAACCGATTTTCTGCGTGGCTATGCAGCCGGCTTCTCGGCGAATCGGGTGTCGTATCCCAATCAGGAGGGGGTAGGTGCCGATCTGAAACAGAATCTGCTTACACCCAAGTTAGGCGGCTGGCGCGTTGGTTCGCACATGATGGGCGAGACTATTCCGAAGGAAACCAACTTTGTCGCGCTTGACTCGTCAAAAAAAGACCCGTTTGGTATTCCGCAACTCCGCTTCTCGATTGCCTATGACGACAACGACGAGAAGATGATCAAGGATTACCACGAACAGCTCACGGAGATGTTTACGGCAGCCGGATTCACCAACATCAGAACCCGCGACTCAAAACAGGCACCGGGTCTGGACATTCACGAGATGGGCGGTGCCCGGATGGGTAAAGACCCCAAAACATCCATCCTGAACGCTCACAATCAACTGCATCAGGTGAAAAACGTGTTTGTGACGGATGGGGCCTGCATGACCTCTACCTCGACCCAAAACCCATCGCTGACTTACATGGCTTTGACAGCCCGGGCGGTTGATTACGCGGTGAAGGAGATGAAAAAACTGACGCTCTAAGTAAAACGGAAGGCAAATTGCCTTCCGTTTTTTTGACTTTACTATTCCTTACCCTTAACTCTTCTTACTAATATGAATGTCACCCATGTTGGCATCCGGGCAATTCGTGCGCTTTTTGGTGGTGCCGGTTTGCTCATAATTCTTTCTGGCTGGGCCATAGCCCAGCGTTCAGGTTCCGTTGGCGGCTTCGATGGCCAGACCGATGTTGGCAACGTAAAGCGGCCGGGATCAGCAACGTACAATGCCGACCGTCAGGACTATACCATCGAAGGGTCTGGTACCAACATCTGGGGTACGCACGATGAGTTCCGGTTCGTCTGGAAACGCATGAAAGGCGACTTTATCGTGCAAACCAGTGGCAAGCTACTGGGCAAAGGCGTTGACCCGCATCGCAAATGGGGCTGGATGGTACGCTCTTCGTTAGACTCCGGTTCTACGCATATCAATGCCGCCGTTCATGGCGACGGGCTTACCTCACTGCAATACCGACGCACTACGGGCGGCACTACCGAAGAGTCCAAATCTACCCTGACGGCTGCCGATGTCGTTCAGTTGGAGCGAAAAGGAAATACGTTTACCATGTCGGTGGCGCATAAGGGCGAAACGTACGTGAACACGCAGGTGACCGATCTGGCCTTAGGTGATGACGTGTACGTGGGCCTGTTCGTGTGTTCGCACAACCCTAACGTATCCGAAAAAGCTACCTTTCACAACGTCCGAATCATTGTACCCGCCGGTGACAAGTTAGTGCCTTACAAACAGTACCTTGGCAGCAACCTCGAACTGATGGAGGTGGCTACGGGCGAACGTAAGATCATCTATCAGTCGCCCAAGTCCTTACAGGCTCCGAACTGGACACCGGATAATAAAACGCTGATCTACAACAGCGAGGGCTTACTCTACCGCTTCGATCTGGCTAAACGTACGCCAACGCTGCTGAATACCGCCCCCGTCACCAACAATAACAACGACCACGCCCTGTCGTTTGGCGGTAAAATGCTGGCTATCAGCAGTAGCAGCCCGGTCTCTGATAATAAATCCGTTGTCTATACGGTGCCGGTAACGGGTGGTACGCCTAAACAGATTACCCCGGTTGGCCACTCTTATTTTCATGGCTGGTCGCCGGATAACAAAACCCTCGCCTTTACGGGTCAGCGCAATAATGAGTACGATATCTATACGGTACCGTCGGCAGGTGGGCCGGAAAAACGCCTAACAACAGCAAAGGGTCTGGATGATGGCCCCGAGTATACTCCGGACGGCAAGTACATTTACTTCAATTCAACCCGCAGCGGCCTGATGCAGATCTGGCGGATGAAGCCCGACGGCAGCGATCAGGAACAGATCACCGACGATGAGTACAATAACTGGTTTCCGCATATATCGCCGGATGGCAAATCCATCGTTATGCTGTCGTTCGGTCAGGATGTTAAGCCCGACGATCATCCGTTTTACAAGCGGGTTTACCTCCGTCTGTTTCCGGTTGATGGTCCTAAACCGGCTAAACCCGTGGTAATTGCATACGTTTATGGGGGGCAGGGAACAATTAACACCCCATCCTGGTCGCCGGACAGCAAGCGGATTGCTTTTATCAGCAATTCAGATGCAGTACCTTCGGCACCGGCTACGGGTAAATAACCGGCACCACATTGCTTTTCTATTGACTGTTTTAAACTCTTTTCCCAATCATGTTTTATTCCGAAAAAATTTCCCGCCAGCAGTTTCTGAAGGCCGGTGCGCTGGCTACTTCGGCCGCTCTGTTATCAAAGACGGATCTGTTCGCAAAGGCTCCCAGCAATCCGGGTTTGCAGTTGTATACGCTCCGGGAAGCGATGGGCAAAGACCCGGACGGTACCCTGAAGAAAGTAGCCGAAATTGGGTATAAAGAAGTTGAGTCCTTTGGGTACGCCGACGGTAAATTCTTCGGCAAAACGGCCAAAGAGTACACGGCTTTTCTGAAAAGTCTCGGTCTATCCACGCCGAGCGGCCACTACAATAGCGGCCTGTTTAAAGACGCCAAAGATACCAAGTCTCAGTCTGACGTATGGAAGCGGGCCGTTGAGGATGCGGCTGTTGCCGGTCAGAAATACATGGTCTGGGCGTATTTGTTCCCGCAGGAGCGCACCAAAATCGACGACTACAAACGCCACATCGAGTTGTTTAACCGGTCGGCCGAAGCGTGCAAGGCGAGTGGTATTCAGTTTGCCTACCACAACCACGATTTTGAATTTAAAGAACTGGATGGCCAGCTGCCCTACGACATGATTCTGAAGCAAACCGACGCGAAGCTGGTTAAGCTCGAACTGGATATTTACTGGGCTACGTTTGCCGGTAAAGACCCGGTGGAACTGTTCAAGAAAGACCCCGGCCGGTACCCGCTCTGGCACGTGAAGGATATGGCGAAAACCGAAAAACGGGAATTTGCCGAAGTCGGTACGGGTTCGATCAATTTCCAGCGCATCTTCGACGCCCGTAAGTCAGCCGGTATGACGCATTATTTCGTGGAGCAGGATGTATGTCAGAATCCTCCGCTGGAAGCCATCGCCACCAGCTACAGGAATTTGCAGAAGATTAGCGTGTAGGAAGATGTTTTAACCGCATCGGCGGCCCGACGGAGGAAGGCACGAAGCCCACAGAGAAAATAAATATCTCTGTGGGCTTCGTGCCTTCCTCCGTTTACTCTGTGTTTCACTTTTGGTCCCATACCAAACGACAGCGGATTTAAATAAAGACCCGTGTGCCCGAATAGTTCTGCCGGAACTCACGCGGGGTACAGCCATTCTTACGCCGAAAAATACGGTTGAAGTACGACAGATTGTTGAAACCACATTTGTACGACACTTCAGCGATGGTCTGAGTCGTGTCGATCAATAACCGGGATGCGTGACCCAACCTGATTTCGTTCAGGCTTTCGACGAATGTTTTGCCCGTCCGTTTCTTAATAAACCGGCTAAACGATACCTCCAGCATATTGACCTCCTTCGCTACATCTTCCAGCGAAATATTTTCGGTGTAATGCGCGTGCATATACGCGAACGCTTTCTCGATCCGGCGGCTGTGATAGTTGACCGGGTCACTGTTGAATGATGTGTTCGACAGCGTCCGCATGTTACGGGAGGTGGAGAGGTCGTGCAGAATAGACATCAGTTCCAGCACCGAGTCGAAGCCGCTTTTGCGGGTCAGGGCAATCAGGCGGGGTTTGATGGCCTCAGTCGTTTCGCGGGAGAACAGAATACCTTTGGCCGAACGCTCCAGCAGGGTACTTATAAAACTTAACTGATTGCGTCTCAACAGTTTTTCATCGAACAGATCGCGATGAAACTGAATCGTGATCTCGTGTACCTCACCGCTGCGGCACAGGTGCGTAAACCAGCCGTGCGGCAAATTACTACCCACCAGCACCAGTTCCAGGTCATCGATCAGATCGGTATGATCGCCCACGATACGCTTGGTATTGGCGGCATTGGCAATAAAATTCAACTCAAACTCTTCGTGGTTATGCAGGGGAAAATCAAACTCTTTTTTGACCCGCGAAAACAGGGTAAAGCAATCATTCTGAGTCAATGGTGTAATCTCCCGGTATATGGTGCTCATGATGAACGTTAAGTTGTTTTCGATTACCTGCCTGTTAAAATAATGTCAGATTGAAAATTAACGAATGTGCTTAATTTAAGCAATACCGTTGCGCTTTTTTAGGTAAAAATAGTATTATATGGGTAAATATGCACTGAATTTATTGGTTTAACCCTAATCAGAAATCCATTTGAACAGTAACGGTCAATAAAACGATAATATAGTACTATATATGTGCTGAAAAGTGAGTATAACTTTGACAGGATAGAATAGAGCCAAAAGGTGAGTTCGCTACGGCTGGCTGCTTTCATAGTTCGTTAATCGTTATACCCTATGCTTCGACCCATTTTAACCGTCCTGCTTACTCTATCGTTTACAGCAGGCGCCACCGCCCAGACGGTTCCAATTGACCGTAAAGCCACGGCTGAAACCAAAAACCTGTATGCCAACTTACAGCGCGTGGCTACGAAAGGGGTTATGTTTGGGCATCAGGACGATCTGGCGTATGGTGTGGGTTGGAAATATGAACCCAACCGGTCAGATATCAAGGATGTAGTTGGGGAGTATCCAGCGGTGGTTGGCTGGGATCTGGGTCGGCTGGAATTCGATAGCACCGCTAATCTTGACCGGGTTCCGTTCGATAAGCAACGGGCCCTTGCCAAACAGATTTACGCCCAGGGCGGCCTAAATACATACAGCTGGCACCTAAATAATCCAATCGACCCCAGAAAAACCAGTTGGGATAAGGCTGATTCGACGATCCGGCACCTGTTTGAAGACCGGAAAGCCATGAAACGCTATAAGTCCTGGCTCAACAAGGTGGCCGATTATATGAAGAGTCTGAAGAGTGATACCGGCGAGGCTATTCCGGTTGTCTTCCGGCCCTTCCACGAACATACAGGTAGCTGGTTTTGGTGGGGGCGCGGGCACTGCACCCCGGACGACTACAAAAAGATGTGGCGGTTTACGGTCGACTATCTCAGGAAGAAGAACGTACATAACCTGCTCTACGCCTACTCGACCGACCGGTTTACCTCAGCCGAAGATTATCTCGAACGCTATCCGGGCGACGATTACGTAGACATTGTTGGCTTCGACATTTACCACCGCCCGGCTTCGGATACCGCGAGACGGTACATTCCCGAAACCCGGAAGATGGTCGAGACGCTCCGTCAGATCGGGCAGTCGAAGGGAAAGCCCTATGCCATGACAGAGACCGGCCTGGGACAGGTTTCCTGGCCCGACTGGTGGACGGGTGTCTTGTTGCCGGTTGTGAAAGATGCCGGACTATCCTACGTGCTGGTCTGGCGCAACGAAGGGCCGCGACAGTATTTTGCGCCGTTTAAAGGACAGGCAAGTTCGGACGATTTCAAGCGTTTCTACGAAAGCCCGCAGGTGATTTTCGGCACCAGAGCAGCAGCCGAACAACTTTATAAACCCGCACCAACAGCAGCAAACTAACCCAACCTTATGAAATTATCTGCACTCGACATCAGCATTATTGTCATCTACTTAGCGGCTGTTATCGTCCTGGGGTTAGTGCTGAAAAAGCGGGCATCCAAAGACAAGGAAGCCTACATGCTGGGCGGCAAAACCCTGCCCTGGTATATGTTGGGCCTGTCCAATGCCTCCGATATGTTCGATATTTCGGGTACCATGTGGATGGTTTCGCTGGCCTTTGTCTACGGCATGAAAAGCCTGTGGATTCCGTGGTTGTGGCCGGTTTTCAACCAGATTTTTATGATGATGTACCTGTCCGTCTGGCTTCGGCGGTCGAACGTAACGACCGGCGCTGAATGGATTGGTACCCGCTTTGGCCTGACCGGCAAAGGTGTAACGGCCTCGCATACCATCGTGGTGGTGTTTGCGCTGCTGAGCTGCCTCGGTTTCCTGGCGTATGGATTTGTGGGACTGGGTAAATTTGTCGAAATCTTTATCCCCTTCAGCAGTGTATCGCCCTACGTTCCCTTTAGCGTTCCGGCCGAATACGTCGCGCACTTTTACGGGATTATTTTCACGGCTTTTGCTGTGTTTTATGCCATTCTGGGCGGCATGACCAGTATCGTCATCGGCGATGTGCTGAAGTACGTCATCATGTCCATTGCGGCCGTTGTGATTGCTTACATCGCCATGCAGAATCTGGCTGTCAAGCAATTAGTAGTACCGCAGGGTTGGTACACCCCATTTTTTCACTCGACCCTCGATGACCTGGACTGGTCAACCATGATTAAGGAAGTAAACGGCAAGATCAAATCCGACGGATATTCGCTGTTTGGTATTTTCTTCATGATGATGGTGTTCAAGGGCATCCTGGCCAGTCTGGCCGGTCCGGCCCCCAACTACGACATGCAGAAAGTGCTCTCGACGAAGTCGCCACAGGATGCCGCTAAAATGAGCGGGTTCGTTTCGATCTTCCTGCTGCCGGTGCGTTACGCCATGATTATGGGCTTTACGGTACTGGCACTGCTTCACTTCGACAAGCTGGACATTCGCTCGGCTACGGGTATTGATTTCGAGAAAATCCTGCCCGCTGCCATCTTACAGTTCGTTCCGGCGGGGCTGATGGGCCTGCTGCTGGCTGGCTTGCTGGCCGCTTTTATGGGCACCTTTGCCGGTACGCTCAACGCAGCTCAGGCTTATATCGTCAATGACATCTACCTGAAATACGTCGAACCCAAAGCCTCCAACCGGCGCATTGCCAACATGAACTACCTGTCGGGTCTGACGGTAGCCATTTTGGGCGTCCTGATGGGTCTGTTCGCCCGTGATGTAAACAGCATTCTGCAATGGATTGTGTCGGCGCTGTATGGTGGCTATGTGGCAGCTAACTTGCTGAAGTGGCACTGGTGGCGGTTTAACGCCAGTGGCTTCTTTTGGGGCATGCTGGCGGGTATCGTGCCCGCTCTGATTCTGCCGTCCGTCTTTAAAGAAACGCTGGAGCTATACTACTTCCCGCTGCTGTTCGTGCTGTCGCTGGCCGGTTGCATTGCCGGTTCGCTGTTGACCCCGCCTACCGACGAGCGAGTGCTTAAATCATTCTACAAAACCATTCGTCCCTGGGGTTTCTGGGGGCCTATTCACGACCGCGTTGTAGCCGATGATCCTTCTTTTGTGGGCAACAAAAACTTTAAACTGGACGCGTTCAACGTTATTGTCGGTATAATTGCCCAGTGCTGCCTGACCATGCTACCCATGTACCTGATTGTCCGCATGAATACCGAATTGTTGGTTACGGTGGGTATTCTGGCTGTGTGCTTAGTTATACTAAAGAAAACATGGTGGGATAAACTGGGCGACGAAACGTGGGAACCGGTTACTGAGCCGCCCAGAAAAGTCTTATCTCATTGATCCTTACGGTTGCTAAACTGATTTAACATCGTTTAAATTCTCTCTGAATGACCAGTACATTTCTTCATCGGCTTGCAACCTTAGAAGCTGCTTACCATGAGTTAGTCACGCGCCCAAACGAGAAATCGCCCCTCGGCAACGGTGTCATCGACCGCTATATTCACCCGATTCTTACGGCTCAGCACGCGCCGGTTTTCTGGCGTTATGATCTCAACCCGGCTACCAATCCGTACCTGATGGAACGCTTTGGCATTAACGCGGCCTTTAATGCCGGTGCCATAAAATTGAATGGAAAGTACCTGTTGATAGCAAGGGTAGAAGGACTGGATCGCAAGTCGTTTTTTGCCGTCGCAGAAAGCCCTAATGGCATTGATAACTTTCGGTTTTGGAACCGGCCTGTTACCATGCCTGAAACCAGTGAGCCGGACGGTAACGTCTACGACATGCGGGTGGTGCAGCACGAAGATGGCTGGCTGTACGGCTTGTTCTGCACCGAGCGGAAAGACCCATCGGCCCGCCCCGGCGATGAATCGTCTGCCCTGGCGCAGTGTGGTATCGCCCGTACCCGTGACCTGAAAACCTGGGAGCGGCTCCCCGACCTGAAAACACCGTCGCCCCAGCAACGGAACGTGGTGCTGCATCCCGAATTTGTGAACGGCAAATACGCATTTTACACCCGCCCGCAGGATGGCTTTATCGAAGCAGGAACGGGTGGCGGCATTGGTTTTGGCTTTGCCGACTCGATGGAAAACGCCGTGATCGAGAAGGAGTTTATTGTGGACGAGAAGCGGTACCATACCGTGTATGAAGTAAAAAACGGGCAGGGTCCGGCGCCAATTAAAACCGAGCGGGGCTGGTTACACCTGGCCCACGGTGTACGAAATACGGCTGCCGGTCTGCGCTACGTGCTGTACCTGTTCATGACTGATCTGCACGATCTGACCAAAGTAATTCACAAACCGGCGGGCTACTTTATTGCGCCAGATGGCGACGAACGCGTCGGCGATGTATCAAACGTAACCTTTGCCAACGGCTGGATTTTGGACGACGATGGTCAGGTGTTTATCTACTATGCCTCGTCTGATACCCGGATGCACGTAGCCACGACGACGCTTGACCAACTGCTCGATTATGTGGTACACACACCCGCTGACGGGTTCCGTTCAGCCGCATCGGTAGAGCGGCTAAATGACCTGATTGATCGAAATATGGCATATCAGCAGCAGGATAAAGCGATTCCTGTACTCCTCAACGGACTTTCGGCCGAATGACTTCTGTTCTGACTCCGTCACGCCAGCAGTACCGGACCGAAGCCGAGACCGAATTAAGGCGTATTCTGGACTTCTGGCTGACCCATGGTATTGATCCTCAACAGGGCGGTTTCGTCGGTCGGGTAACGAACGACGGTCGCATCGATGCGGATGCTCCGAAAGGCGGGGTGTTGAACGCCCGTATTCTCTGGTCGTTTTCAGCAGGGTACCGCCATACCGGTGAGCGGGCGTATCGGGAAGCGGCCGATCGGGCCTTTAATTACTTTCTGACTCACTTTCTGGATGATATATACGGTGGCGTTTACTGGTCCGTTGATGCGCAGGGGCAGCCACTCAGTACGCGTAAGCAGATTTATGGATTAGCTTTTGCTATCTACGGCCTAAGCGAATATTACCGGGCTACCGGTGAGCCAATGGCCTTACAAGTCAGCATTGACCTGTTTGACTGGATTGAGGAACATAGTTTTGATCCAGTGAGCGGGGGATACTTCGAAGCCTTCAGCCGGGAGGGTATATTGCTTGAGGACCTGCGGTTGAGCGAGAAAGACCGCAACGACCCTAAAACGATGAATACGCACCTCCACATCCTGGAGGCCTATGCCAACCTGTACCGGGTCTGGCCGGATGCGCGGTTAGCCTCGCAGCTGGGCGGGCTACTTGACACATTCGCAGGCCATATCGTTGATCCGGCAACGAACCACATGAACCTGTTTTTTACTGCCGACTGGCAGCATTCGGCTGATTTAGTTTCCTATGGTCACGACATCGAAGCGTCGTGGCTGTTGCTGGAAGCGGCCGAAGTATTGGGAGACATGGACCGCCTTGACCGCATAAAACCGTTGTCGGTAGCCATGGCACGGGCAGCCACCGAAGGCCTACAGACCGATGGCAGCCTGTACCATGAGTTGGACCGCAGTCGGCAACATTACGATACCCACCGCGAATGGTGGGTCAGCGCCGAAGCGATGGTTGGCTTCCTAAATGCCTATCAGCTAACGGGCGACGCAATTTTCTGGGAGCAGTCGGTCGGGGCTTGGAGCTTCACCAAAACCCACCTGCTCGATCAGGAACAGGGCGAATGGCTCTGGGGTGTGTTTGATGACTACAGCCGCATGGCCGACGAAGACAAGATCGGCTTCTGGAAATGCCCTTACCATAATACCAGAGCGTGTCTGGAAGTAGTAGAACGGTGTGGGTAATTTCCATAAGCGGGCGACTACGCGTCCCGGACTTAAGTCGCCCGCTTATGGAAATTAAGCTCGTTTGACGGCTTGGCGAGCCAGCAGTTTCCAGTCACCTTTTTCTTTTACCCAGACCAGCAGCACACCGATTTTTACATGCCCGGCCACACCCCCGTCCATGCTTTCGGCGGTGAGCAGGTGACGAACAATAGCCGTGTTCCCGACAACGGTAACGGTCTGCTCAGTTAGGTCAATCGAGACAAAGTCTGACTTACCGCTAAGAAACGAATCCATAAAAGCCGCTTTGTCTTCAATCTTACCACCCGAATGCCCGTAGCTTAGTTCGTTGGAAGCTAATGCCTCGAACGTAGCCTTGTCGGGGTCGATCATGGCTTTGCGCAGTCGTTCAACCGCCTGAGTAACCGCTTGTTGGTCGTCGGTCAGGTCGGTTTCGGCGAACGTAGAATTTCCCATTGTCAGGAGTGAAATAAAAAACAGGACGATAATTTTCATGGCAAAAGTAAGGGATTAGGTGGTTGTTCAGGACGTAATTCTCAGTAACGCATTGACTAATGCGGGCGTAACAATGTAGAAAGCGGCACACTGATGCAGTTCGGCCGTTGACTATCCGACAGGCAACGATAAACCACAAACAGTGCAATCGCTAAACAACCTGTGGCTCGGCCGGCAACACATCTACCGACTTCCGCTTCGGCGTCAGGGCCTGCATCAGCAACCAGGCCAGTACGTATGCACAGCCACAGATAGTGAACAGGACGTTATAACCGCCCGTTGGGTTGCCCGCCAGCTTATAACTGTCGAGCAGCGAACCAACCAGAATGGGGAAAAGGATGCCGCCAATCGAACCCGCCATCCCGCCAATCCCAATCACTGAACTCACCGCCCGTTTGGGAAAAGCGTCAGAAACAGTCGTGTAAATCGTGGCGCTCCAGGCCTGATGCGCGGCTGCGGCCAGACTAATCAGCCCGACGGCCTGCCAGATGTCCACAGCGTAGCGGGCTGCCATAATGGGCAGCACAGCCAGGGCAAAAAACAACATCGACGTTTTCCGGGCGCGTTGCACGTCCCAGCCCCGACGAATCAGATATGACGATAAATACCCGCCCCCCACGCTGCCAATCGTAGTGGCTGTATAAATGATGACTAAGGGCAGACTGGGTTTTTTGAGGTCGAGGTTGAATGTACTGGAGAAGTACGATGGCAGCCAGAACAGGAAAAACCACCAGATCGGATCGGTCAGTAACTTGCCAATGGCGAATGCCCACGTCTGCGGAACGGTGAACAGCTTAAACCAGCCTATCGACTCGCCCTTAACGGGTTCAACCTCGTTGTCACTGTGAATGTACCGGAATTCTTCGGCAGTGACCCGTTGCTGTCGGGCGGGCACTTCATAAAAAATAATCCAGAAAATCAGCCAGAAGAATCCGATCCCTCCGGTGATGAGAAAGGCTTCCTGCCAGCCGTAGGCACCCAGAATCCAGGGAACCATGACCGGCGCAACTACGGCTCCGATGTTAGCCCCGGAATTAAAAAAGCCGGTGGCGAAGGCCCGCTCTTTTTTAGGAAACCACTCAGCCACTGATTTAATGGCCGCCGGAAAGTTGCCCGATTCACCGAGACCCAGCAATGAGCGCACCACCCCAAACCCAAATGTACTGGTTACGATAGCGTGCAGCATGGCGGCAATGCTCCATACAATGATGGAGATAATATACCCCATTTTGGTACCGATCTTGTCGATCAGCCGCCCGAACAACAGCAAACCAACGGCATAGGAAGCTGCAAACGCCATCACTATATGGCTGTAGTCTGTCTCGGTCCAGTTGAAATCTTTTTCGAGTACGGGCTTAAGCAGTCCAATCACCTGCCGGTCGAGGTAATTGATGGTGGTGGCAAAAAACAACAGCGTTGCCACCACCCAGCGATAGCGCCCGACGGGAGTGCCGCTATCCGGGGTAGCATTTGCAGTGCGTGTATTCATACGGGTTTAGGAAGATAAGGGTGAACAATGGTCATTAGTTGAGCCACGCGGGTGGTCAGTGCTTCGGGCGACGGGTCGCCGGCAAACAGTTGTGAGCCCATACCCACGCACAGCACCCCCGCCCGGAACCACTCGGTCAGGCTGGCTTCGGTGGGTTCTACGCCCCCGGTTACCATCAGGTTCAGTTGCGGCATCGGGCCTTTGATGGCTTTGATAAAGCCCGGGCCAACCACATTACCAGGAAATACTTTTACCACGTCTGCGCCAAGCTGGGTGGCCTGATAAATCTCATTCAGCGTGGCTCCGGCGGGCATCCAGGCCACGTTTCGTTCGCGGCACACATCGGCAACAGCCGCCGTCGTGACGGGTTGCACGACAAAATCAGCACCGAGTTCGATAAACTCTTCCGCTGATGCCGGGGTCAGAATGGTACCGATACCAAGAGCCAGGTCGGGGCACTGTGCCCGTACAAATGGCACCAGTTTGGCGAAGACTGCACGGGCGGCTTCGCCCCGGTTCGTAAACTCGAATACCCGCATCCCCCCATCGTAGCAGGCTTTCACGATAGCTTTGGCGTGATCGGCATCGCCGTGGTAAAAAACCGGCACGATGGGATAATTCCGGCAGAGGTCGAGAATGGTGTTTTTTGCAAAAGCGGGCATAGGAAGTTTGTCGTTTCTGTAGTTTCATTACCCCCACCCCCCCTGGAGGGGGCTTTATTAGCTTGGATACCAGTACTTAATCCAGTAAAGCCCCCTCCAGGGGTTGAGGGTAGATGTTATCTAAGCAGCCGCCCGGACGTATTACCGTTCATAACTGCTTCGATTTCGTCAACAGTGGCGAGGTTGATGTCGCCGTGAATACTATGTTTCAGTACCGAAGCGGCCACGCCACAACGGAGGGCTTCATCGACAGTTTCGTAGGCAAACGAACCATACACAAAGCCAGCCATAAACGCGTCTCCACCACCAATCCTGTCTACGATGGGTACTACGTCATACGTCGGTGTTTCGATTCGTTGCCCATTCGCTCCATACGACAGTCCACGCAACTGATTATGCGAAGCACTGAGCGTTTCCCGACGGGTTGTAATGACCTGCCGAATAGTCGGAAACCGGTCTATTAAATGCGCTGACATCGACGCAAATGAATCAGTCGCCCCGGAATCCGGCTGAATTCCGAACAGATCGTCGGCATCGTTTTCGGCGCAAACAACCACGTCGCAACCGGCTACCAAATCAGGCATTACAGCCTGCGCCGTTTGCCCATACTGCCAGAGGTTGCGCCGGTAGTTAACATCGGCACTCACCGTTACACCCAGCCGACGCGCGGCTTTAATGGCATCGGCACAGGCTACAGCAGCAGAAGCAGAAATAGCCGGTGTAATACCCGTCCAGTGAAACCAGTGTGCTCCATCTAAAATCGCGTCCCAGTCAAAATCACCGGGGTTGAGTTGGGCGAAGGCAGAGCCCGCCCGATCATACACAATTTTACTGGCCCGCACGGATGCACCGGATTCCAGAAAATATAACCCCAGCCGATCACCCTGAAACACAGTATGGGCCATACTGACCCCATACTGCTGCAAGTGATTGGCCGCTGCCTGCCCCAGTTCATTGGCCGGAAAGCAGGTTACGTGTTCCGCTGAAATACCGAGCCGGGCCAGCGACGCCGATACGTTAGCTTCTCCCCCACCGTACGTTATGTCAAGCCCGCTGGCCTGCACCAAGCGATAATTCAGCGGGGGCGACAGCCGCATCATTACTTCGCCGAAGGTGACTACCTTTTTCGTCTTCAAATCCAAAATACTCGTTTGCGTTGTTGTAACAGATGTTTTGCACGAGCTTCCCAATCCACTTCATGTCGTTGGGCAACTCGCCATTGGTAATGTCATTGCCGAACAGGTTGCAGAGTACCCGCCGGAAATATTCGTGACGCGGGTACGACAGAAAACTACGCGAATCGGTGAGCATGCCCACAAAGCGGCTGATTAAGCCCATATTCGATAGCGTATCCATCTGCGCTTCCATACCCTTTTTCTGATCCAGAAACCACCAGCCGGACCCGAATTGTACCTTACCCGCCACTGATCCGTCGTTAAAGTTGCCCGCCATCGTGGCGATCACTTCGTTATCGGCCGGGTTCAGGTTGTAAATAACGGTTTTGGCCAATTTATCACCCGAATCGAGCCGACTCAAAAACGCCGATAAAGCCTGCGCCTGCTGGAAGTCGCCGATGGAGTCCCAGCCGGTATCGGGGCCGAGTTGCCGCAACATCCGGGCGTTGTTATTGCGCAGGGCACCGAGGTGAAACTGTTGCGTCCAGCCTTTTTCGTGATCCATCTCGGCCAGATAGACAAGCATCGCTGATTTGAACTGCCCGCTTTCGGAAGCCGTCAGCGATTCACCCCGGCGAACTCTGGCAAAATAAGCCTGAATATCGGCATCCCGGTACGGATCAGCGTAAATGTGCTCCAGACCGTGATCCGAAAGCCTACAGCCCATATCGGCAAAGTAATCGTGCCGGTTGCGCAAGGCCATCAGTAACTCATCAAAGATACCAATCGACACGTCCGCAGCCGCTTCGAGCCGGTTCAGATACTGGTTAAAGGCAGGGGTATCGTCAATCGCCATCGCTTTATCGGGCCGGAAGGCGGGCAGCACCCGGACAGGAAACCCCGAGCCAGCCGCCTGTTCGGTGAGCAACTGCCGGTGGTATTCGAGCGAATCGGTAGGATCGTCAGTGGTACAGACGATGCGCACATTCATTTTTTGGAGCAGGGGCCGTACCGTAAAATCGGGCGTGTTCAGTTGCTCATTGCACTGGTCATAAATGCGCCGGGCACTGTTGCCATCCAGCAGTTCAGTTACGCCGAAATACCGCTGCAACTCAAGATGCGTCCAGTGATACAGCGGGTTACGCATGGTATACGGCACGGTTTCGGCCCACTTCACAAATTTGTCGGCATCAGGCTGGTCACCGGTGCAGTAGCTTTCGTTTACGCCGTTGGCACGCATGGCCCGCCACTTATAATGGTCGCCGTAAAGCCAGGCCTGCGTCAGGTTGCCAAACTGTTTATCGGCAGCAATCTGATCGGGCGGCAAGTGACAATGGTAGTCAATAATAGGCATCTGCTTCGCGTACTGATGGTATAGTTCACGCGCGGCCTCGGTTTGCAGAAGAAAGTCTTCGTTCAAAAATGGTTTCATAAACTGACTGGGTAAGCTGGCAGGCAGATTGGGTCGCCCGACCATGTAAAACAATGAAATACGCTACATTACCCGGTTATCCCGACCGGTTGGCCCTCTTTTTTATTCAGGAACAGGGCCACGGTTTGGCTGACACCGCTGGTTATCATCGCGTTTACGTACCGGCTCACGGCATCAGTGAAACCCGGCAGCTCGGTCAGATCATGTTCCCACAAAGTTGTATTCTGCAAAACGGTTGTCGTCACTTCGTCGGGCGTGAGCCGCGCCCAGAGGTCAGCAAAATAAGCCGCCTGATTATCCTGAATGAGGTAATCCCGGCCGTTTAGCTCACCAAACCAATCCTCCTCCTGCCGATGGCTGGCCCGCATAAACAGCAGGTACCCCGCAAACCCCAGGGCTATGTACTGCGGAACGCTGCCCGGCCGCTGCTGGTAATAATGCAGCAGCGTTGGTACGTTGCGCAGCCGCATTTTAGCACTGTACTGCATGGTGATTGACAACCAGCGGTGTTCGATATACGGGTTTCGAAACCGGTCGAGTACCTGCTGACCGAAGCGTTGGGCCACTTCATCGTCTACGGCGTAGGGAATGCCCGGCACTAAATCGTCCAGCATCAGATTGCGGATGAAGGAATGCATTCCCTCATCGTCCAGCGACGCTGAAACCGTTTCAAAGCCGCACAGCACCGCCAATCCGCAACTAAGCGTGTGCGTACCGTTCAGCAAACGCAGTTTTAACTCGCGGAACAACTCAATATTCGGCTGGATAACAACGCCCTCGTCAGCCGCCTGAAACGAAAGCACGTTCTGCACGGCTGCATTTCCCTCGATGGCCCAGAGCCGGTAGGCTTCTGAAATAATCAGCAGATCGTCTTCGTAACCAAACTGTTCGGTTAGAGCTTGCCGGGTAATTATATCGGGTTGGCCCGGTACGATCCGGTCAACGAGTGAGTTGCAGAATGTGTTGGCGGTTTCGAGCCAGTTGATGCAGTGGCTATCCAGTGCGTTACGGCGGGCGAGTTCCAGCACGATGGCCCGGAGTTTAGTGCCGTTTTCAGGGATAAGTTCAGTCGGGACGATAACCAAGCCCTTGTCTGCTGCGCCGTTAAACGCCTGATACCGGGCGTGCAACACGGCCAGCAACTTACCGGGAAAGGATACCGGTGGTGCCTCCCGAATGTCGTCATCTACCAGTTGAATACCCACTTCGGTCGTATTGGAAATCACTACCGCTAAATCGGGGGTAGCCGCAAACCGAAGTACATCAGCCCACTCCGTTTTTGCGGATAGCACGCGGCTGATGGCCGAACAAATGATGTTTTCCTCTACGCGCTGATCCAGTTCGACGCCCCTGACACAGAGCGTGTAAAGGCTATCCTGCCGGTCGAACGCCAGGTTGTCACTCCCACCCGTCGACTTCACCACCACAATGCGGCCATTGAATATACCCCGCCGGTTCGCTTTGTCGATCAGGTAATCGGTTAGCCCCCGGAGCAGAACGCCCGTACCAAATTGCAGCACCCGCTCCGGCAGTTGATACAACCGGGCGTCGGGTACGCTGACCGCATCGGCAACGGTATGGGTTTGCAGGTACTGTTGGGATAATTGAGTCATGCCTACTGAAATTTATAGAACTACCGGCCCATCCAGCCACCATCGACCGTCAGAATCGTACCGTGTACATAATCGGCTGCTGCGGAGGCCAGAAAGACAGCCGGCCCTTTAAAGTCGTCAGATTCGCCCCAGCGCCCGGCCGGGATACGACCTAAAATCGACTCACTCCGGGTGGGGTCGTTGCGGAGCGCTGTGGTATTGTCGGTGGCGATATAGCCCGGCGCAATCGCGTTGACGTTCACGCCCCGACCAGCCCATTCATTGGCCAGGGCTTTCACCAGACTGCCAATGGCGCCTTTACTGGCTGCGTAGCCCGGCACTGTAATGCCACCCTGAAAGGTGAGCAGCGAGGCCGTAAAAATGATCTTGCCAGAGCCATTAGCCAGCATATCACGGCCCATTTCACGAGCCAGCAGAAACGGTGCGTCGAGGTTAATGGCCAGCACTTCGTCCCAGATTTCGTCGGCATGTTCGGCAGCGGGTTGCCGCCGGATGGTACCGGCATTGTTAATAAGAATGTCGATTTTGGGAAAATCAGCCCGGACCTGTTTAGCAAAAGTCAACACCTGATCGCGCTGGCCAAAATCGGCCTGATAGGCTGTAAATGAACGGCCCAGCGCCCGGACGGCCCGCTCGACATCGCTATCGTGCAGGGCCAGTGAGGCCGAAACGCCGATAATATTGGCTCCGGCTTCGGCCAGACCGATAGCCATTGACTTACCAATCCCCCGGTTGCAACCCGTCACTACAGCGACTTTGCCGGTCAGATCGAATGAAGAAAGAACACGCATTTACAGTGGTTTTATGTCTTGATTATTACCGGGCTTTTGCCGTTGGCGTATGGCGGGCCTGTTCGAGCAACCACGTTGCCAGGTCTTTCCCAGCCATAAAGTTTTCGTACTCCGCCGGAATCCTGCGGCCATCCGTGTATTCGTTGTACAGCCAGGGATCACCCACGGCAAATACCGTTCCGCGCCCTACTTTCGCTACGGCAATCACCGCATCCTGCTGTTCTGAGACAATGGTTTGGGCCGGAGCCTTTACATCCAGCGTTGCCAGTTCTTTGATGTAAACCGCTTTGGTGTGTTTAAAGACGACATTATTAGCCGGGATACGTACTCGACCCTGTTCAAACTGATTCCCCTGCACCATATTCCGGTTCTTGTCGGTAAACCGAATCCCGAATACCTGCGCCAGTTCATTAAAATGCTTTGTTTCGCAGTTAGCCGTATCGTTAGCCATCAGCACCAGAACGCCCCCGGCTTTTACCCAGTCGGTAATGGCTTTTATGTCCGTAGCCTGAATATAATTGGGTTTCGCTGTCTCTTTGGGCGTATCGGGATCAACGATAATGTATACGTCTACGCCCTTCAGCGACTCGGCCGTAGGTGCAGTTGGCACGGCTACTGTCCGGGCACCCAACTCGCGGAATGTATTGCCCCAAAGCCAGAATCCCGAGTGCATCCGATCTTCCCACGTATAATGAAACCGCTCCTGATCCGGTGCTCCGGGGATGCCAGTAGTTCCTTTACGAAATTCATGGTTGAAGTAGTAATCCAGCCCAACCGTTTCGCCCGCCCCAACGCCCAACTCCGGCGCGATCTCCATTTCAACGCTGGCCATAATAAACGGCCCGACGCCTTTGAGGTCGTTTTTGCGAACCGGTTCGCTGAGGTAATACGCGTAACTGCCATCGCGGTAGGGACGGTCCGGCGTTCCGACACCGCCCAGACCACCTACGCTTACGGTACCGTTGAGGTTAACCTGCCCGCTGGCATCGGTTTCGATGAACGTTTTCAGAATACCCTGGTAACCTTTCTGAGCCGAAGCAAACAGAGTTTTATCGAGATACCCCATCCGAACACCTTTCGCCAGGGCATATACGTACATACACGAGGCCGATGCTTCGGGGTAGTTACCCTTTCGATTCCCCTGATCGGTTACTAAGAACCAGCAACCCGTTTTCGGGTCCTGATAGCGAGTCAGGATAGGTGCCAGCCGCTGTAGATCCTTAATCAGAACGGCCCGTTGCGGGTGAGTCGTCGGAAAATAATCGAGTACATCCACCAGTGCCATCATATACCAGCCCATCGCCCGCCCCCAGAAATTTGGTGATTGACCCGTTTGTGGGTTTGCCCATTTCTGCACCCGGCTTTCGTCGTAGCCATGATAAAGCAGGCCCGTTTTCGGGTCAACGAGGTGCTTTTCGATCAGGGCAAACTGCTTGGCGATATCATCAAAGCTGGCCGATCGTGCAGCTTCATCCGGGGTGTACAAGCTTGTAAATTCAGCGTAAAACGGCTCGGCCATGTACAGCCCATCGAGCCACATCTGATTGGGATAGCGCTTTTTATGCCAGAAACCGCCTGCCTTGGTGCGGGGCTGATCGGTTAGTTGTTGACGCAAGCGAAAAGCGGCTTTCTGAAATTTTGCGTTGCCGGGCTGCGACTGTTGTGCCAGTGTGAGCAGTGCCCGTCCCGTGGTTATATTATCGCTGTTATATTCATCGGCTTTATACGTTCGGATGCTGCCATCCTCCTCCACAAACCGATTCATGTCATTCAGAATATACGTAAAATAGGTAGCGTCGCCGGAGCGGTACCACACCCGTTCGAGCGCTTTAAGCATCAGCCCCTGCTCGTAATCCCAGCGGGCAGTTTTGTTTTCACCCACCACAATTGAGTCCTTGTGCGTAGCGATAAATGAATCGGCCATGCGCTGCGACCAGGGCCGGTCCGTCGTCTGGGCAAATGTGGATGCGGCTGGGGTCAGCATACCTGAGAGGCATAAAGCCGTCAGCAGCATGGGTAAAAAGGGTCGGTTCATGGGAGCAGGAATAGGCTGGTTATCAAAATGTATTCGGCTTCTGCGGGCGCTGGTTACCAAGACGGGAACCGCGTTAAAAGGCCTTTAGGTAAGGATTCTACCATGTAGCCGCCGTGTATAAGTTATTCGTTCGGGATGAAATCGGCGCGCATGGGCGTAAACACATCGACCAGCGTTCCAGCCTCTATGCACTCGGCACCATGCCATACATTGGGCGGAATGTAAAAGGCATCGCCAGCCCGGAGCACCCGTTTTTCGTCGGCGATGGTAATGGTGAACATACCGCTTTCTACGTAGCTCATCTGCGTATGCACATGCTGATGTACGGCACCAACACCACCTGTGTCGAAGGCAACAACTACCATCATCAGGTTGTCGTCATAACTCATAATCTTGCGCTGTACACCCTCACCGACCACCTCCCACGGCATATCGGAGGCAGACACGAATTGTTTCCCAAAGGCAGTTGCTGTCATGGATTCTGATTGATTTTTTACTACTTATCACCCCGTTCTTAATCGGTGGGCAGTTAAAATGGTACGTAAGGCTACGGGCGTTTAGGCACTTTCTCAACTTTCCGCAGTATTATTTCCACGCAATCGTTCCCGGTAACGTTACCAGTTTAGTTTCTGCTCTTTATGGCGCTTTGCGATACACCTTATCCCCGGTCACAGCAGATTCCTTTAGCTCAGCAACTGATAGCAAAGGGCTAAGTGGCTCTTACGACCGACTAGTGACTATCCACTGAAGCTCTTTATCCAGCAGCTGTGCATGACCTAAAAACCGCCGTTCACTGGCTAGGGATTAATGCCAATTTGTGCAGAATTGATACCACGAAAATTGCTGTACTGGGCTGCTCGGCGGGAGGGCAGTTAGCGGCCTTACTTGGTACAACAGAGGGCGTCGCTGCGTTCGAAGGAACCAGCTGTTTTCTAACTGAATCGATTCGGGTACAGGCGGTTGTCGATATTAACGGAATTCTGGCTTTTATTCATCCTCAATCCGGTGAGGGCGCTGACAGTCGATCTACCTCGGCGGCTACGTACTGTTTCAGTGGGTTTAAAACGGAATGGGCGACTTTATTGAATGAAGCCTCCACCCTGACCTAGGTTAACGAAAATACTACACGAAAGCCACCGGTTCCAGTGCTGTTTATTAATAGTTCGGTGAGCCGGATGTATACTGGCCGCGATGGACTGATCCGGCCTTGACCGCACGTAGCATCTACTCCAAAGTACACAACTTTACTAATGCTCCGTATCCGTTATAGTTGTTTCACCCTTAGAACGTGTTGGGGAATTGAGAAAGGTTGAGAGTCGTGCCAACTTTGTTG
>CAXUKO010000003.1:0-522808 GCA_964251665.1 uncultured Cytophagales bacterium | reverse complement strand
AAGCTACTAAGGCCGGGCAACCCATCCCGACTACCACCTGGGCAAATGGCGACAAACGGTTTATGCAAACCCTGTTTGAGCAATTTGCTGACTCTGAGCATTTTTACAGCCGATGCCTCACTAAACTTTTCTTCGACACACTCAATAATCCTGACCGAGCCAACTTCATTTTTGAAGTGGATGGTATGAGGCCCTGCCGGGTGCCGTACCTGAACGGGGGCTTGTTTGATATCGACACAGATGCCGATGGGCAGTTGCTGACGAATACAATCGACCTGCCCGTCGCCTACTTTCGAAGCCTGTTTCAGTTTTTCGACCAGTACAACTTCACCATCGACGAAAACAGCCCCGGCGATTATGAGGTAGGCATCGACCCCGAAATGCTGGGCCATATTTTCGAGAACCTGCTCGAAGAAAACCGCGAAAAGGGCGCATTCTACACACCCAAAGAAATTGTGCAGTACATGTGTCAGGAAAGCCTTATTCAACACCTGACGTATCACCTCACCAACGAACTCGGTGATACCCTGCAACCGGCTCTGCTGGAAGGCATTACCGAACTAATACGGGCCGGGAGCCGGGGCGACGAGAAAAACCGCCATAACCTCATTACCCAACACGCCCCCCGAATTGAGGAACTCCTTGATACGCTCAAAATCTGCGATCCGGCCATTGGCTCCGGGGCGTTTCCGGTGGGGATGCTCCAGGAAATATTCGCGGCTAAAATGACGCTCGACCTCACGCTGAACCGCGCCGACGTCAAAAAAGCCATTATCCGCGATACCATTTACGGGGTCGATATGGAACCCGGTGCCGTCGATATTGCCCGGCTGCGGTTCTGGCTCTCGCTCGTCGTAGACGAAGACGAACCCCAGCCACTGCCCAACCTCGACTATAAAATTATGCAGGGCGATAGCCTGCTGGAGTCGTTTGAGGGCATTCGGCTTGACAAAATTTTACAGGAGCAGGCTGTGACGTATATTGTTGAGAATGGGCAGATCGACATTTTTGGCCGGGTGAGCGATCCGCAACTGTCGATGCACTTCTCTGACGAGAAAAAACAACAGTTGCGCGACCTCCTTCAGCTCTACTACGACCCGAAAGCGTTGAAGCAGCGTGGGCTGAAAAAAGAAGCTGTAAAAACTCAGGTCGAAACTATTGTTCACGATCACCTCGACTACAATTTTGAGTTGGTAGAACGCTCCCTCGAACGGCGTATCGGCGACCTCGACGACGAAATCATGGATATCGAAACGGCCATGCAGAACAATCCAAATGAGCCGAAAGCCAAACGTAAACAGAAAGAGGAGCAGATTGCCCGAAAGCAAAAAAGCATTGCCGCGTTGCAAACACAATTGACAAACGTGCGGGCAAGCCAGCAAAAATTATATACCCTTAATCCGTTCAACAAACCGTACTTCCTCTGGCACCTGTTCTTCCCCGAAGTGTTTGAGCAACACGGCTTCGACATCGTGATTGCCAACCCGCCCTACCTGCAACTGGCCCGGATACCGACCGAAGCCGCGCAATATCAGCGCGAAGGCTACCAGACGTTCGAGAAAACCGGCGACATCTACGGCCTCTTCTACGAGCAGGGTGTGCGGCTACTGCGGCCGGGTGGGGTAATGACCTATATTACGTCCAACTCGTGGCTGCAAACGCAGTATGGCAAACCGTTACGCCAGTTGTTTGTACAGCAAACCGACCCGCTCACGCTCCTCAACTTTGCCGACACGCGCCTGTTCGAGACCGCCGTTGTCGAAACCAATATCCTACTGACCCGCCGTGGAGACGGACGGAAAGCCGCTTGCCGCTATCAGCTACAGGCCGCCACCGTCGGGGCCGACTATGACAAAGACAAAGAGAGCCTGACGAACTACATTACCCGCAACGCCTTCACCCTCACCGACCTCCCCGCCGAAGGCTGGGCCGTGGGCGATGCGCAGGCCAGTTCGCTGAAAAAGCTGATGGAGGAGAATGGGAAGAAGTTGGGAGAATGGCCGGTTTCAGTAAATCGGGGTATCACAACTGGATACAACCCGGCTTTTATTCTTGAAAAAAAAGACGCACAACTTCTACTGGCGGCTGACCCAGAAAACACTAAAATTATCCGAAAAACATTACGGGGTCGTGATCTTAAACGTTATGTTTATTCAGATGCTGAGCAATGGATAATCTTCACCCGCCGTGGTATAAACATTGATAGTTACCCGGTTGTCAAACGACATCTAACCGTGTTTTATGAACAGCTCAAGCCACGCAATAACGGCGAATCTACAGGCAGAAAACCAGGGCCATATAATTGGTATGAAATTCAAGACAATACGACTTATTACACTGGCTTTGAGGAGCCAAAAATTGTCTGGAGTAAACTATCTGATCAAGCTCAGTTTACTTACGATGATCAAGGGAGGTATATCTTAAATACTGTTTTATTCATGGTAGGCCAACATCTGAAATATCTTCTTGCTGTATTAAATTCAAAATCAAGCGAATGGCTTTTCAATCAGATTGCTACCACAACAGGGATGGGCACAAATGAATGGATTAATAATAAAGTTGAGCAGTTGCCCGTGCCGGAGCCTTCAACGGAAGTAGAAGCGCAACTTACCGCGTTGGTCGATAAAGTGCTGGCTTTGAAACGGCAGTCGCCCTCGGCGGATACGCTGGGGTACGAAGCGCAGATCGACGCGCTGGTGTTCCGGGCGTATGGGCTGAGCGAAACGGATATGCTCTACGTGCTCGATCAGTTCCCCACCGTCGGCAGCCGCGAGCGCGAGATGATTCAGAATAATTTCAGGAATTTAGCGCGGGGGCATTTCACCGCACTGGCATAGATGAGCCAAATTCCGGCAAAATGTCTACTTTGGGTTTTCGTAAACCAATTCCATGTTACTTCCTATCCAAACCGTCCGTGCCGAGCTTATTATCAACGAGTTAACCACTGAAGGTAGCAGGCCCTTGCAAGTACTGGCCGACGACGGTGTCCTTTACGTAGCAAAAACAACCACTGCCGCCGTTCCTTGTGTTGAAGTCATCAATGAAGTGATCTGCGGTTATCTGGCGCAGTGCTGGGACTTGGCCGTACCGCCGTTTGCGTTGGTCAAAATAAGTCAATCGGTCGTTAAGTCATACGGACGCAGGAAAGTATCTTTATCAGATCGCTACGCAACCTGCTCCTTCGACAATCAGGTCTTCTTTGGGTCGCAGTGGGTCCATAAAACGGTGGAATTGGACGCTTACTTTTCGGGTCCGCACCATCCCGGTCAGATGTAGTTATTTCACGCGCCGACAGATTTACTCAAAATTGGCGTTTTCGATTTATGGGTGGGCAATTTTGATCGAAAGCCCGACAATCCCAACATTTTACTGAGTAGCCGGGCTGATGAGCGGTTTGACTTTTGCCCTATCGACCATACAGCCGCTTTTGCCTACCTACCCAATCATCGGGATGTGCGGGATGCCCTGCTCACGCGCGACCCTAAAAAATGTATATTATCGCATCGTTTCGTGCAGGCAATTGCTAAATTTACGCCCCCCGAACGAATCAGCGGCCTGCGCAACGACATATTGAGTGGCATGACAATTGCGCTTGAGAACATGGATTTCATTTTTTCGCAGGTTCCGTCGGCTTGGGGATTAAGCCGAAAAGCAAAAGAGCACCTTAAACAGTTTTTTGCGGATCCAGTTCGTAATGAACGGATTGCCTCATCTTACCTGAATTACCTGCACTAACATGGCCGGCTACTATAGTATCTTGCGGTTTGTTAACAATCCCCTGAGCGATGAGAGTATCGCCCTAGGGCTGGTGGTGCTAGCTGATGGTTCAGCGCAGGCATTAGGTCAGGTACGGGGCAGTAAACCAGCACAGGCCCTGTTTCGGCTGTCGGAAGCAAAAGTTGAGTTTGCCAAAAAGCTGAATCCGTCTTCGGCCAAACTGCTGACTTTCTCACTGGCTCAATTACACCAGTTTTTTAAGCAGGACCTGGCCGATCAGTCGTATCAACTCTTAACATTTCCGGTACGAGTACAACAGGAGTTTATTGAACGTCTTTCCAGGTACAATAACGGGCTTTTACAGTTCTCCGAGCCGACTTACATCGAGTCTGACCAACTCATAACTGCGTTTAGCCGATACTTTGACCGGTTTATCGAATCCAATAGTCAGCCCAAAATTAGTGGAGATAGTCAGACAGATAATCGCTTGAAGCAACGTATGCAACGTGATTTCTATGAGCCACTGCGCGGTACCATCGACGTTGATTATACGCTTCGCAAACGGCAATTACCTGCGCTCTATTTCGACTATCATCTGGATGGCATTGGTGTTAACGGGGCCATGTATGCCGTTAAGGCCATCGATTTGAATGCTAATCATCACCTCGATACAATTCAGCGAGAATTGAGCGAGTTTGAGAGTGTAATAGATCGATTGAATCGGTTCGCCCGGCAACACGATATCAAAGGTGTACCAGGCTATTATTTAATTGTCGATCCCTATGAAGGTGATAATAAAGACCGCAAAGAACTGTATGACATTATCCAATCGACTCCTCAGTTTAAAGTAACAACCTCAACTAAATTGAGAGAGATTGCGGAGCGGTTTCGAGCAAAGAAAGTACGTAAATTCTCGGAGAAACTTATCGAGTAAGGTGTAAGAGTATTCAGTAAAACAAAAGCCACACTTACGTATGTGGCTTTTGTTTTACTGAATACTGCCGCTTGATAAGAGCGAACAATGCCAAGAAGTAACTACATTGCCCATACGTATTTACTCACTGAGTGGTTTGCATGAAACAACCCGATTCTCAGCTCATTCCTGATCCCGAAACAGGTAAGCCGTTGTATGGTGTCGGGGCTGGTACAGTTGGTGCGTTTCTGGAAGCCTATTATCCCGAAGCCCAAAAACTGATACGCATTGCCAGTGGCTATTTCCGGTTAGCAGGGTATAAAATAGGGCGTTCGTATCTGCCAGACCCACACCGCATCCAGTTTCATATATTAGTAGGACCCGGCGAGGGTGGCTATTCGCAACTGTCTGTTCGGGAGGAAATAGAAAAAGAGTTGGCAAATGGAGAAGGCGTTTACTACCCCATTGTCAAAGAAATAGTGCGCCGGATGGAAAAGGGTGAGTTTATCATCCGGGATGCACGGGAGATGAAATTACCTTACCACTGCAAGTTCTACATCTGCGACCAGACCGTTCTGTGCCACGGTTCTGGTAACTACACAGGTTATGGTCTTTTGCACCAGCATGAGCAGGCCAGTGCCACCAGAGATTCGGTCGCCATTAAAGCCTTTAGCGACTGGTTCGACGAAGCCTCCAATACGGCCACAGATTTGGTTGAACCATTATTAAAAGTCCTACGAGACTGGCTTAACCTGGTTCCTCCTTTCCATGCGTATCTAAAAATTTTAGCCGCTCTCGACATCCTGTTCGACCTGGATACTAAGCCGGGTCTGGTTCGACCGGTTTATTACCAGAAGCGCGTTATCGCACGGGCTATCGAGCATATCAAGGAGCACCGGGCAGCCGTGATCATAGCAGCCACAGGTTTGGGTAAAACCATTATTGGCTCGGAGTTGGTCTATCAGCTCATGCGTCATGAAATAGGCCATAAGGTTATTCTGATTGCTCCGCCGGGCGTTCATGTGGACTGGCAAAAGCATCTTAGTGTACGCGGTTTTCCTGTAGAGCCGGTCAGTACAGACTTGCTTTTTCGAAATTCCTCAAATCGCCGGTACCATAAAGCCTACAAGATGGATCAGTTGCTGCGCGAAGCGGATGCACAAACGACCATCCTGATCGACGAGGCCCATGCTTACCGTAATCAGTTGAAAGCCTACTGGCAAAAACACATCAAGAAGCGGGAGAAAGCACGTGGCAGCGTGGCCGTTGACCGCATTCGGCCCGTGGTAAACGACCAAAAAGCTACCATTGTCCTGTTGACGGCAACGCCCTACGGAACCAACCCGAAGAATACCGAGAGTTTGCTGGAGTTTCTTCCTAATTCGCCCATTAATCAGGACATGAGCGAATGGTCACGGCGGAAAGCTCCCACGTTGGACGATTTCACCAAATTCCCTTTTGTTACCTCTCTGGGGTTGCAACAGGTGCTTAAACTGGCACGGGACCGTGGTGATATAGATAACGGTCGCGTTTTCGTTCAATTCGATAAGCAGCGTCGTTACCTGCCCGAGACGGTTCATCTCAGACGGGTTAACTATACCCTTCCTTTCTTCGACCACCTGCGTGAAGCTTTTGATAAGCGATTGTTTTCGCAGGAGAAGCTATCTTACCCGGATGGTTATATCGAAGAGAAAGACGGGTATGGTACACGCGTTGTCGACACGACGGATAGCCAGTTCATTACGGCCTGGCTGGGGTCTCCTTTAGCAGTAGCCGAGTGCATCACGAAAAATCTATTCACCCTAAGCTTACAGGACAAACAGGCGCAGGTTTCTCCTACTCCGCTGTTTCCGAATTACCGTCCATCGGCTAATGGTCACAGCAAGACTACGTTTCCTGCCAAAGAAGATCAGGAGAAACGCGGCTATCAACTGGACATGAAGATTGGCTGGAGCCAACGTTTCGAGGGGTTGAATTCGCTGAAAAAGAAGCTGGCTCGAATGTCGCGGGATGACAAGGCGAATAAACTGCTCGACCTGCTAGAAATCCACGTTGTGAAGGGAGGAGACAAAGCCATTTTATTTGTCGAGCGCCACGCCACAGCCATATATATAGACAATTTCTTGCGTCAGTATGGGGGAGCCAAATTAAGGGTAGGCTGCATGGTACACGTTAGCGAGGCTGGTTATAGTCTAAGAGAGCCGAAATACCGAAACGATTTGTTAGATGAATTTTCGCCCAATTCGCGTGACGTAGAACCGAAGCCTACCGATCCGCTCAATGTACTGATCTGCACTGACGCTAACGGCATCGGGGTCAATTTACAGGATGCAAACGTTATCGTCAATTATGACCCGGCCGATAGTGCCGATATTTTGTTTCAGCGGGCCGGTCGAATCATTCGCTTCACAGACAATCCACATCGCGAGATTTACCTGTACACCTTCAAACCCACGGTTGACCACCCGCTTCCTTCCAAAGCATGTAACAAAATCGAGGCAGTGTACGAAAACATGCAGAAGCATCACAACCGATCAAAAAAGACGTTTGGGCTGTCAATTCTGCCCGAGTCCGACGAAACGATTATCGACTTAAACAATCCCGATCAGGAAGCCGAATTTATTGGCAGTTTCCACCTGGCGACTGACAGTTCTTTAGGAGACCCCTTATTTCACCACACTGCCATTTACGAGCAGCACCGCGACCTGATTTCAACCATTCGGGACGGTTTCTACTCCTCAATGGTCTATAAAGAAAAAGAGCCTCGAGTTGTCGTACTTCTGAAAGAAAGTACGAAAAAGCCAGACATTCTGCTTTACAACCTGGCAACAAACGTTTTTGAGTCAACGGAAAATCCGGTATCCATACTGAAGCTTGTTGCCTGTAAGCCGACGCAGGATAATGCTCCGGTCTCGGTAGGAAAGGTCGAGCGAGCCACTCAACGAGCCGTTGATTTATGGCGCAAGCAACGTTCTATAGCGGAAGAGACAACAACCATCTTTGGCTTATACTTAATGCCTAAATCGAAGGACCCTTTCAGCACAGAGTTACTACGGGATTTCATTCAATTCATGAAGAAGCATAAAACCAAAGAAGAGGAAAAAAGGATAGGAAAGTAGTGGCTACTATACACATTAAGCTAAAGGCACCTGCCTCAAAACGTTTAATTGAGGACGATGTAATAGGCTCTATACGACTTAGTTTATAACAGGTTATCAATAGACTCTGCCCGCATCGCGTTAAAGTCGGCATACCCGCCAGTAACTAATTAGCCACCAACAGCGTCCTACCCCACGCCATCGCCAACCTCGACGGAAGTCTCATAACTGACCGCGTGGAGCTGGGTCTTCAGCGACTTTCTGTCACCCCAGCGAATTAATCAACGAAGTTGCCGGTCAACTTGAACAAAAGAAAAAGGGCATTAAAGCGCTCTTTTTCTTTTAAACGTGTTTACTATGATCTAAATTGACGCAAAAGGAGCCATATAATGCACCAACAAACTATCGTGAACACATTGATAAATCGTAGAGGAGTGCTGCGCATTACTCAGGAATACCTCGCCGAATTATCGGGGGTAGGGTTGCGTACCGTAAAAGCGATTGAATCCGGAAAGGGAAATCCAACGGTAGCTACCCTTATGAAACTGGCCGACGTGCTGGGCATGGAGTTGCGGCTGGATATAAAACAACCAAACCGCTAAGCTTATGCGTCAGGCCACCGTTTACCACAATAACGAAGTAGCGGGTTACCTCACCGAAGAAAGCCGTCAGCAGTATATCTTCCGTTACGACCGGAACTGGTTTGCCGATTCCCGCAAACCAGCCATCAGCCTGACGTTGCCCAAAAGTCAGTTGGCCTACCACAGCGATCAATTATTTCCATTTTTTGCCAACCTGCTAAGTGAGGGCGTAAACCGGCGTTTACAAAGTAATCAATTGCGCATCGACGAGGCCGACAGTTTTGGTTTGTTGCTGGCCACCGCCCAACACGACACCATCGGTGCCATTACCGTACGCCCCCTACCCGCCCCATGAGCCTACCCGTTATACATACTTGTCCGGGCACCCTGGCTGAGGGGTTCACAACGTACAGCCCCGCCTGTCTGCGCCTGCTGTTTAATGGCAGGAAAGTCAGCCACGTGCTACCGTATGCGTTGCCTCAGCAAAGCGAGATCATTGCCGAACTGTTTATGGAAAACCGCAAGCGCATATCCATCTCGGGCGTGCAGGAGAAAGAGAGCTTAATACTGGACAAGAATCATTTACGACTCACCAGCGTGGGCGAACAGGGAACCCATATTCTGAAGCCAATTCCGCGCGATGTAAAAAAGGTGGATCAGGTGCCCGCCAACGAACACCTGACCATGCAGATAGCCCGGCAAGTGTATGGTATTCCTACCGCTGCCAATGCGCTGGTTTTTTTCAGCGACGGCTCTCCCGCTTACCTCACCAGGCGTTTCGATGTAAAACCCGACGGTACCAAGTGGGGCGTGGAAGACTTTGCATCGCTGGCGGGTAAGACCAATCAAAATGCCGGACCCAACTTTAAGTATGCCTACAGTTATGAAGAACTGGGCCTGTTGATTCAGCACTACGTACCGGCCTGGCGGGTGGAGATTGAGCGGTACTTTGTCTTAGTCGTGTTCAACTTCCTGTTCGCCAACGGCGACGCCCATCTAAAGAACTTCTCGCTGATGGAATCCGTCAACGGCGATTACCTGCTGAGCCCGGCCTACGATCTGCTTAATACCCGGCTACACGTCGATGACACCGATTTTGCCTTAGACAAGGGCCTGTTCGCCGACGGGTTTCAGTCGGACGTAGCCAGGCGAACGGCTCACCCGGGCCTGGTAGATTTTATGGAATTCGGCAGTCGGATTGGCATACCCAAAAAACGAGTGGAGAAGTTGCTGACTCTCTTTCAGGAAAGGCAGGCCAACGTGGATTTGCTAATCCGCCATTCGTTTCTGAATGAAGCCGGAAAGCGGGCGTACCTGCTGGACTACAATACAAGGCGGAATCAGTTGAATCAGCAAGCAGTCTAACCTAAACGGAATCGCCCGTAATCATTGTCTTGCTGTTAGTAATACCTTTCGGGTAAAAGACCGGATTGTCCCAGCAAATAGAAATAAGCCTGTATAATAAAATAGCAAACCTGTAGAACAAAATCCATTTGTCTGCTGAATTAGCTTTGTGTAGCCTAACCTTGGGCGGTTACTGTACCCAATCGTTATACCTCTACTCATATGCATTCAGAGCCGGACAATACCCTCCTCTTACCCCGTAAAGTCAATTACGAAGTCATCAGCCGTCAAACCATTCGTCTGAGTGTCGTTTTAGGCCTGATGTTGCTCATTAGCTTAACAGCGTCCCTGTTTTCCAAAAAGCCCTGGCTCTGGATGGACGAAGTGCTGAGTTATACCCTGCTCGCTGACCCTTCCCGGGCGCACATGAATCAGGCAATCGTCAGCAACATGGATTCCAACCCGCCCTTGTACTTTAATGTTGTCTGGACCTTCGCCCACGCGATTAGTTTGAATGAGTACTTTCTACGGTCAATCTCGATTGCTTTTTTTGCCATCGCCATTGCGCTCTTCTATCGCTATACAACACGTCTGGTGGGTAAGCCCCTCCTTAATTTTTTGATTTTTACGGCTGTCATCTGTCTCACTTATCTCAATTACACGCTGTCGACCCAGATCAGGTCCTACGGCCTGTATCTGCTCATGTGCTGTCTGTATTTCATGGCAGCTCATCAACTGGTCAAAAATCCCGATAAGCCCCGGCTGCTGGCATTGCACTTCGTTGCCGGGGCCTTCCTGGTAATGACGCATAACTTTGGGTCTTTTTACGTAGCAGCCTCGCTGAGTTTTTTTGCGCTTTTGTTCTTCTGGTCCCGCTGGAAGGCCTACTGGTGGGTAGCGACTTCGCACGTGCTGATCTTCGGCGTGTGGTTTATCCTCTGGTACGCCAACTTTCAGATTCAGTCGCAATCCGGTAAACCCTATTCATGGATTCCCGAGCCGACGATACTATCGTTTTTCAGCACCGTTGCCGAATTTATTCCTTCGTTTTCCTCCCGTCTGGAGCGGCAACCCGGCATGGCGTTCATACCCGTACTGCGTGTTTTGCTCATGCTGGGCTTGTTTCTCTACATCGCTGTCCCACGGATCAAAAAAGGGTTCAGGGCGGCCATACAAGACCAGGCCTTTAGCTTTTACCTGTTCTCGGGCTGTGTCGCGGTAGCCACTGCCGGCGGTACGGTACTGGTGTCTTATACCTACCTATCGGTGTTTTTAAGCCGCTATCAGTGGCCCAGCCATTTGCTGCTGCTGTATCAATTAGTCTATGCCTGGCATTATCTGGCACCCGAAGTAAAGGTGTCGGCTGGCATCCGCCGGTTAGTTCCTTTGTATGTTATCGGTATAATGGGCTTTATGTTCTACCAGAATCAAAAAGTAGTGCTGTTTCCGGCCGGTATTGTTGATTACCTGCCCAAAAACGAAGCGAACTACCCCATCTTTTTTGAGTCGGCCGACTATTTTCTGCCCATCTGGCACCACAAGCTGGCTAATGCGCATTATCTGATGCATCGAAAAACGGTACTGACGAAGGGGAACCTGAAAAATTCGTCCACGGACTACAACCTGTTTTTGTCGCTGCGGCAAAAGTATAACGTACCGCAGGTAGTGTGGTCATCTGAATTTACCAAAGAGCGTTTCCCCCGCTTCTACATCGTTGATGAAGCCAGCCGCTACCAGATCGAATACTTTATTGCGAAACACCGGGTCAAAGTGCTTAACGTCATTCCTGTGCCAATAGCAGGCCATCGTATTCTGGAATGCAGCTTTTAACCGACTGACCAGCCGGTCTGATTTGGGGAGAGAGTGCGCGACAGGCAACTCATAAAAAGCGCGGTAATCTATGAGAGATGCCGCGCTTTGGTTTTTAAATTCAGAAAAACACAGTCTGTACATGTCATCCGGGAATCGATTCTACCTGCCTGCTTACGGTTGTGGCCTTCTTGGGTGCCGGAGCAACAGTATCGTTACACGTCGGGTACTCATAACCAGCGGAGTCCATGTCTTCATCAATTAAGGGGGCAGCGTCAGCCGAAACCGGTGTTAACAAGTAGGTAATGAGTGTAATCAATCTGTGTAAAATAAGCATGGTGACGAAGACTGAAGACGGACAGGGTAAGCGTACAACTACCCGGGCTGTATGCTATTGACGCACGCATCATCCATTCGTCAGCCGGAACCGGCTAAATAGTTTGGTGCCGGTTAATTCAGCGAATCGCGCCCAACCCATTATTGGCGAGCCGGGTGTTTTTAAGCGGCAGCAAAGCCGCTTTGGTGGGGGTAGTTTTCAGAAAAATACCTATTTTCGTAGGCAGTCCTATCCAATACCGGTCCGGTATTGTTTATCCCGTACGGACATACGCAGGACTACAGTTCAGGCGTTCCACCGCTGAACTAATACGATTGGTATCTCTTCCTCAGAACACAGAATCTCATCGGGTCTTTTCAATTTAAAACCCTATTTCCCAACCATCTGCATGCAGGACGAAAACGAAGTGCCTCAACTCACCGAGGACGAAAAGAAGCTTTTTGAAGAGCTGATGCCGGAAGACCTCGACGAAATTCTCGATACCGGAGTGAATCGGCGTCATTTTTTGAAACTGATGACCTTAGCCGGTGGAGGCATCCTGATGGCCCAGGCCGCCGTTGCCGAGCAGGTACTCACCCGACCGCTCAGTGCATCCCCGGCGGAGTACCCGGCAGCGACCATCGAAAACGGCGTCGATGTTTCGTTTACCGTGAATGGGACGGCCCGCAAGCTGATGGTCGATTCCCGCATGACGTTGCTGGACACGCTGCGGGAACGGCTGGAACTGACCGGCTCCAAAAAAGGCTGCGACCACGGCCAATGCGGGGCCTGCACCGTGATCGTAGATGGGCATCGGGTGCTTTCATGCCTGACCTTAGCCGCTACCTGCGAAGGAAAAACCGTGAAAACGATTGAAGGACTGGCGCAGAGTACGGGCGGCACAACCCACCTGCATCCAATACAGGCCGCTTTTCTGAAACACGACGGCTTTCAGTGCGGCTTTTGTACGCCCGGACAGATATGCTCGGCGGTGGCGCTGATGGATGAAGCAAAGAATGGACACCTAAGTTACGTAACGGAGAACGTTCGTAAGAAGCCCGGCCCGGTTCAGTTGTCAAATGAGGAGATTCGCGAGCGGATGTCGGGAAATATCTGTCGTTGTGGAGCCTACCCGAACATTGTGGCCGCCATTCAGGAGGTGCATAGCGGAAAGCCCGTGGAGCAAACCTGGCAGTTTACCAGCTAACCATTCATCACCAGCACTGTATGAGACCATTTAAATACACAAGGGCAACCGATCTCCCCTCAGCGATAAAGCTGGGTGCCGGCAGTCCGACGGCGAAGTTTCTGGCGGGCGGTACCAACCTGCTGGATCTGATGAAGGAGGACGTTGAGCGGCCCGATGAATTGATCGACATTACCCGGCTGAAGCTGACGGCCATTACGCCCATAGCTACCGGACCCAGCAAAGGCGGCCTGTCGATTGGCGGGCTGGGCACAAATACCGATACGGCCAATCACGCCCTGATCCGCCAAAACTATCCCCTGCTGACCCAGGCCATTCTGGCCGGGGCCTCGGGACAGATCCGCAACATGGCAACCAACGGCGGTAACCTGCTGCAACGAACCCGTTGCCCGTATTTCTACGACGTAGCCATGCCCTGCAATAAACGCGAACCGGGAAGTGGCTGTGGTGCACTGGAAGGCATCAACCGGATGCACGCCATTTTCGGCTGGTCAGACAACTGCGTGGCCGTTTATCCGTCGGATATGGCGGTGGCACTGGCTGCGCTGGATGCCGTGGTAACCGTCAGAAGTGCCAGCGGTCAGGAACGGCTGATTCCGTTTGCCGAATTTCACCGGTTGCCCGGCGACAAACCCGAACTGGACACCAATCTGGCGCATGGTGAACTGATTACCGCCATTGAGTTGCCCAAAAATAACCTTGCCGACCACTCGTATTACCTGAAAGTGCGCGACCGGGCCTCGTATGCTTTTGCCCTGATTTCGGTGGCAGCGGCCGTAGAGACTACTCGGTCCGGCGGTTCGGGCAATCAGATCGTACAGGCCCGGATCGCGATGGGTGGAGTGGCTCATAAACCCTGGCGTGCCCTGAAAGCCGAGCATTTTCTGGCCGGTAAAGAAGCGACGGAAGCGAATTTCAACCGGGCGGCCGAGGCTGAAATGGCCGACGCCAGGCCCTTAGCGCACAATGCGTTTAAAGTAGAGCTTGGCAAACGAAGCATAGTCCGGGCGTTGCAAATGGCCATGAACGGCGGTAAGTCCTGATGTTAACGTCAACAGATACCATGCAAGACAAAGACAAACTAATTGGCGCGCCCATCAGCCGCATCGACGGGATCGCCAAGGTGACGGGAAAAGCTGCCTATGCCACGGATTATCCCGTGAAGAACCTGGCCTACGCCGTCCTCTTCAAAAGCACCATTGCCGCCGGCACAATTCGCAGCATCGACACGGCTGCGGCCGAAAAAGCGCCCGGTGTGCTGGCCGTTATCACCCATACCAATGCGCCCAAACTGAACGTCAATGGCGGTATTCGCGGGGGCGGCCTGCTGCAAAGTCCTGAGATCGAGTTTCAGGGGCAGCATATTGGTCTGGTTGTGGCCGAAACCTTTGAGCAGGCCCGCTACGCCACGCGGCTGATTCAGGTAGACTACGACAAAACAGAGCCTAAAGTAGACTTCGACAAGCTCGCTAAGGAAGCCGTTCTGCCCAAATCCAAGGATCAGGCCGACGCCATCCGGGGCGACGCGAAAGCGGCCCTGAGTTCGGCAGCCGTTAAAGTTGAACAGGTCTACAGTACGCCCATTGAGCATCATCATCCGCTGGAACCCCATTCCACGATTGCCGAATGGGATGGTGACCACGTAACGCTGTACAATGGTTCGCAGATCGTGAACGGAGCGCAGGGGGCAGCGGCTGCCACGCTGAACATAAAACCCGAACAGGTGCGGATTATTACGCCTTTCATTGGGGGTGGCTTCGGGTCAAAAGGGGGTCAATGGGCTAATCTGGTGCTGACGGCCGTAGCGGCCAAACAGGTGAATCGCCCGGTAAAGCTGGCGCTGACTCGTCAGCAGATGGTTAACTCGGTGGGACTACGCCAGCGCAATCTCCAGAAAGTAAGTCTGGCGGCTACCAAAGACGGGAAGCTGACGGCACTCGCGCATGAGATCACGACCCACAGCGCCATTCATAATGAGTTTATCGAACCGTGTGGCGACTGCTCGAAAATCATGTACGATACGCCCAATTCGCTCATCAGCTACCGGGTGGTGCCGATGAACCTGATTTTGCCAACCTATACGCGCGGCCCCGGAAAATCGACGGGCAGTTTTGCCCTGGAATCGGCGATGGACGAGCTGGCACACGCCCTCGGGATGGACCCGATTGAGCTTCGGATCAAAAACGAGCCGGAACGTGACCCATCCAATGGCAAGCCCTGGTCGTCGCGGACAACGGTGCAGTGCCTGCAGGCCGGTGCCAAAGCCTTTGGCTGGGACAAGCGGAAGGCCGAACCCCGCCAGAACCAGCAGGGCAATTACCTGATTGGCTACGGCGTTGCCTGCGGCACCTACCCGGCCCACCAACGACCCAGTTCGGCTATTGTGAAACTGAAACGCGAAGGCAGCGACGTAACGGCCACTATTGAGCTGGCCGCTGCGGACCTGGGCACGGGTACCCACACCATTCTGGCGCAAACAGCGGCCGATGTGCTGGACCTGCCACTGTCAAAAATCACGGTAAAACTGGGCGACTCAAACCTCCCTCCTGCCGCTGGTGCGGTGGGTTCGGTAGGTGCCGCGAGTTATGCCAATGCCGTGTACGAGGCCTGCCTGAAAATCACCGACGAACTGATTGCCAAATCCGGTAAGCAGTATTACCGTCGCCCAACGGCTTCGGAGTTAATGGTCTCGGAAAAAGTTGCCGACTTTCAAACCCGGGCGGATGCCAAGCCACCGGAGGATGAAGGAGACCACTCGGCGCACAGTTTTAACGCCAACTTTGCGGAGGTGGCGGTGAACATCTCGACCGGCATGGTGCGGGTTACCCGTTTTCTGGCCGTGACGGGCGCGGGTAAAATCCTGAATCCGAAAACAGCGCGTTCGCAGATCATCGGCGGCAACATCTGGGGCATCGGTATGGCCCTGACCGAGGAGTCGGTAGTCGATCCGCGTTGGGGCAACTTTGTCACCCGGTCACTGGCAGATTATCACGTACCGTCCAACCTGGATATTGGCCAAATGGACGCCATTTTTGTCCGCGAAGACGACACGGCCTCCAACAAGATGGGCGTAAAAGGAATCGGGGAAGTTGGCATTGTGGGCGTAGCGGCTGCCGTTGCCAATGCGGTCTTCAACGCTACCGGCAAACGCGTCCGGGACTTACCCATTACACCGGATAAGTTGTTGTGAGGGTATAGGTTTTGAGAAAGAGAAAGCCATGTTTGATACTTGTTAATTGGTATCAGGCATGGCTTTTTGGTTATGGTGGCTTGCTGAATGTCAGTTAGTAGGAGTTAGCGTTTCCTTATTGGGAACGTTAAAGGTGTTTCTGAAGCAGCGAGATTTCGTGTTATTTCAGCTTCACTTTTATTCCATTGTTCAATAAAGATATATCGTTAAGCCATTGCAGTCAAGCCGCTTTTTTAGAAACGCCCTGTTAGCGGTTCCGGCTTGTCATCGTCGAGCGTCAAAAATGTTCTCTATAATTTTCCGAACAGCGTCTTTTGTTCTGGGTGCACTGTCTGTTTTTAAATATTCCTGAAGGCTGGTAGCAACAATCTCTGGTCGTAGGCTGTCGATAAGTTTTGGTTGAATTTGGCGCATCCAGGGTGATTGATTTAACCTTTCGCCGATGGTGGTACAAAAAACCAACGCGTCGAGTGCAATTAAGCCCAGCGGTCGACCTTTCACCAACCATTTCTCTGCTCTATCCCAAGTAAAATGTGAACTGGCCGCTAAATGTCCCCAGCTAAGACTGACATTGATTATTCGATGTGTATTCTTTTCAATCCAGTCAAGAACCTTTACGGAACGAATGAAATTCAAAGCTGTAATGTATTCGTTAATATACCTGTCTTCACAAGCATCTATTTCAGCAGAAATAATCTGGAAAGCATCGTCTTTGTTGCGGTTTTGAATAACTACTTCTGAACGTTGGATAAAACTGTCTACTTTCTCCTGATTGTACATTGATGAAGGTTCTTGATGGTCTGACCGCTAACTCCTAAGTATTCGCAACTCAGTTGCAGCAATCTACGTAGAACACGTGTATCGGCGTAACAAGCAGCCTTCCAAAAATTTACCCAGTTCTTACCCATGGTAAACCGATTAGTCTGTTTGCCGTTTCGTCGTACGTGCCATTCCTTGTTCCTGCAATCCTTCGTAATATTCTGAGTTAGCCTGTGCATCTGGTACGTTTGATGGCATTTCCGCTATAGCGGGCCAGCAGTATTACAGATCAGATACAAAATCGCTGCAATCCTTGGCGTAATAGTCAGAACAGAGATACTTTGTTTCGTTTATTTCGTTTGTTATATTTACACAAGATTTACAAGATGCATGGAAGCCGTTGTTGAGAGACCAACCTTACAGGATCAGCAGGTAGCCCGCGAATCGCTTCCGCTCTTCACGAAAGCAGTAGCAGGGAAAGAGTCAGAGGGGGTACGCATCCAAGTACAGGGTGGAACAAGTCAGGCCGAGCCAAATCAGGACGGCTCATTCACAGTCACCATTCCAACCAAAGCCTTTCATCTGCTGGCCGTTATCCTGGCCAGCATGGCAGAGGGCAGGGCCGTTTCGCTCATACCGTCTGATTCGGAAGTGAGTACGCAGCAAGCGGCCCAAATTCTGAATGTGTCGAGACCGCACGTGGTTAAACTACTGGAGGAGGGGAATATTCCATTTAAGAAAGTAGGTAGTCACCGGCGCATTTTGCTGGAGGACCTGCTCCAGTACGCTAACCAGCAAAAAGAAGAACGGAAAGAGCGGCTACAGTTTTTGACCCAACAGGCGCAGACGCTTCATCTGGGTTACGAATGATTCAAACGACGAGGCCGATAGCGCTGTTGGATGCCTGCGTTCTGTATCCGGCTCCGGTGCGGGATCTGTTATTGCACCTGGCAGACGCCGGGCTGTATACCCCCAAGTGGAGCGATAAAATTCATGACGAATGGACCCGCAATCTGCTGCTCAACCGACCCGACTTGACTGCCGGTCAGCTTCAACGAACCACCGAGGCAATGAATGCGGCCTTTCCCGATGCGACTGTACGAAATTACGAGACTCTAATTCGCTCCATTGACTTACCTGACCCGGACGACCGTCATATTTTGGCGGCTGCCATTCGTAGTCAGGCTCAGGTAATCGTAACGGCTAATCTAAAGGATTTCCCAAATGACTATCTGGTTCAGTTTGATATAGAAACCCAGCATCCTGACGAGTTTATCAATCGCCTGTTGGAGTCAAATCCAGAAGAAGCGTTGCACGCCTTTCAGACGCAGGTAGCCAACCTAAGAAATCCGCCCAAGACCGCTCTGGACGTTATTCAGGCCCTAAAAAAATCCGAACTAAAACTAACAGCTGCCAAGCTAATGGCGATGTTGTAATGTTTATTCACCGGATGATCAACTGTTAAAAAACGCATTTTCCTACCGCTCTTTCCCGACAATCGCGAGTGTTTTCTCGTCCTGATTCCCGTTGAAGAATTTGGCTAATACAGCCTGAAATACCGGGTCTGTGTTGGGTAGCAGGCTGAACAGGGTCATGCTGGATTTCATTTTCAAGTCATCAGGACTGCCCAGAATGGCGTTGGCCGATTTACCGTCGATGCGCAGAAATGCGTTTGTAATCTCAATCAGGCGGCTGCCCAGCGTGGGATGGTCGAAGTAGGCCTGAGCCTCGTGCAGGTCCTGAATGGCGTAGAATCTGGCCGTCTCGCTGAATCCTAAGCCCGCAATCTGCGGAAAAATGTACCACATCCAGTGGCTTTGCTTGCGGCCCTGCCGGACTTCGGCCAGAGCCCGGGCGTAGTCGTTGGCCTGTGCGTCTAAAAACCGCTGTAAGGTATGGGCTGGTGTCATGGTCGTCTGGTTTACCCTTATACTACCCGACTGCGGCCTTTAGGTTTGCGGAAGGGCCTAAAAATCCCGGCTTTCCGGTTGTTACTGACATTGGTGCAGCCCAAAAACGAAAAAGCCCTGCTATAGTATAGCGGGGCTTTCAACACCTTCCTCTTTTTGTAACATATATATCTACGAAACTGCCGTCGGTACGGATTGCAGACAGATAAATTTTTTTGCGATCTGAAAGCAATGGATTTCTGGTCGCTAAACCGCCCCCGGGAACGCTCAAAAACGGAGGAGCGGGTTGCACTTTTCAGCGACGATCAGTAGCGATTTATCCGGCCAGGAAAGGCCCTGTAGGTAGCCGCCCAGTAATTGAAGAAAACGCCTGAAATATGGGGAAAAGAGCGAAAAAAGTAGTACTTTTTGGGAGTAAATCACCGCTGTTTTTGTTATCAATAGAACGCCTAAACAGCATAAACGACAAAAAACCCGATGGCATCACAACTTAGAAAAGCAACCCGCCAAAAAGCAAAAATACGGTTAGGCTTAGCCGCTCCTTCCGGTTCCGGCAAGACCTATTCGGCCCTCTTAATTGCCAAAGGGTTGGTGGGCGACTGGTCGAAAGTGGTGGTGATTGATACCGAAAACGGTTCAGCCGATTTGTACTCCCACCTCGGCGACTACAACGTACTTACCCTGACCGCACCCTTCACACCCGAACGCTACATCGAAGCCATCCGTGAGTGCGAAGAAGCGGGTGTAGAAGTAATCATTGTCGATTCGGTCACGCACGAATGGAACGGGCGGGGTGGCTGTCTGGATATGCACGAAGCCGCCATGCAGAAACAGCGCGTACCGAACTCCTTCACAGCCTGGGCGGAGGTGACACCGCGTCACCAGTCGTTTATCGACGCGCTGCTGCAGAGCAAATGCCATGTCATTACCACCGTGCGCAGCAAAAGCGACTACGTGCTGACGGAGAAAAACGGCAAGCAGGTACCGCAGAAGGTAGGTATGGCCGCTCAAACCCGCGATGGCTTTGAGTTTGAACTGACCGTTTCGTTCGATCTCGATATTGATCACAAAGCCCATATCTCGAAGGATCGAACCGGTTTGTTTGCCGATAAACCTGCGTTTACACCCACCGAAGACACAGGTAAGATCATCCGTGACTGGTGCGAATCAGGCATCGATATCCAGGATGAAGTGCGATCCGCCATCGGGCGGCTGGCAGGTTGCGATACCGTAGCGAAACTATCCGAACTGAAAACGTCGCTGAGTACCCTGGTGATTGACAATGAGGACTTTAAACGCGCTGCCCGCCTTCAATTCAACAAAGTGAATACCGCTGCTACGGCAGCCCTTACGTAAACAACATAGATGGAGTCAACACGAAATTTCAGTAAGGCACCAGCAGAATCTACTCCGACCGTACATCGTCCAACCCGGCGTAAAGCCAATGGCCCGGCTACGGCTGCCCTGTTGATCAAGATGGCAACGGAATTACTGCAATCGTCGCCTACCATGCGCCAACGGGCCAATATCACCCTGACGGACCTGGCTGCGGCCGACAAGGTTCGTCGGCACCTGATTAAGAACCAGACGAGCTTATAAATTCCCAGGCCCCGGAAAGTAGGTACTAAATTGGATACCAGTATCCGAATTAGTGCTCATCTTCCGGGGCCTGTTTTAGTTAGTTATGTCGGCGGCCAGTACATCAGCCAGTCGATAGCCGGACAAGGCTACCTGCCGCTCGGCAACGGGCTTAACCTGCGCTACATAATCAGGGGGCAGCACAGCACCGGCGTCACCCACACCAGCGGTCAACTGACCATTTTGATAGGCCTGCTCCCGCGCTAACCGGAAGCTTTCCGCTGACCAGCCTGCCATGTCGGGTGTTCTTAATTGCGGCAATTGATCGCGCGAAATCGTTTGCCGAAGCTGAACGGCCAGGTTATTGACGGCCTGAAAGTCGTCGGCTCCCAGCAGCATACCATCCCAGAAGCTATGCAGGTTGATGGTTTGTCCATCGGGCGTTACCCGAATTTTAAACTGATTTCCGCCCTTATCGCCTTCCGGAAACTGCGCGCTGATGAGCGAAACAGTGTGCAGCGGCATGTGCACATCACCCGCCAGATGGAAAATCCAGCAGAGCGCAATGGCTTTGGCACTGTCGGACGCGTGGCTGCGGAGAATCTGCCGGTTCAGATCAAACGCCTGTATAATGTTCTCACCCGTTGGCAAAACACTGTCTGTAGTCGCCACACCCTGTTCGGGTTTATAGACATAATTTACATAATGCCACGACGGGTGATCATACGGATTGTCTCTGGTTTTGACATCATCGGGCCAACGGGCGGCCAGCATGAATAAGTATTGGTTGCGCTCGTCGTCGGATAAAGCGGGATCACTAAGTCTGGCGGCCCATCGCTGCTGGTACTCGGGATGCTGGCGAAGAATAGCCACCACGCGGGCAACCGTTTGGGGTGAACTACGTTGCAGATCCCGGTAGGCGATGGCACCAATGACCATGTGCGTGGCCCGGTTCCAGCCGTAAGCCACAGGAGCCAAACTGAGCAGTACCAGAAAAACGGATAACAGACAAAGGCGTTGCCGGACGTTCATAACGTAAAAAACGTTGAGTTTGTAGGGGTACAACTAAAATCAAGGCCGGTTATCCCAGCGTACGAACATTAATGATGGGCTTCACCTCAGGGTTGAACTGATAGGTAGTCACCCGCCCATCGGCAAAGACCTCGACGATTCGGTAGCCATGATAGGCCGTACCCCAGCTGCCGCCAAAATGACCGTCCGACAGGTACGGCGTAGCACCAGCCATACGTGCAGCATCTTCGTTATGGTCGTGACCGTGAAAAACGGCCTTAATATTGGGGTAGCGGGCCAGCGTATCCATCACCTGCGGGCAGTCGATGCCATTCTCCGTCCACTTGCGCTGCGGAATGTGCAGCAGCACAAACACATGCAGCTTTTTACGGAGTTTGTCGAGCGCACTGCCCAGCCAGCGGTGGTCGGCGCAAACGTATTCACCTTTTTCATTCGATGTGTTGCCCAGCACAAACGCGCACAGACCCAGATCAACAACGTGGTTTTCAGCATAACCCCAGGTCTGCTCCCATACCGCCGGGCTCACCTTATCGTGGTTCCCCCGGGTGACGTAATACGGCACGGTCAACTGGTCGAAATACGATTTGGCTTCGGCCATGAGCGGTGGCTCGTCGTGAATCAGGTCGCCGTTGAAAAAGCAGGCATCTAACCCCGACCGTTCTCTTTCGGCATTCAAACTGGCGATCACCTGCTGAAAGTACGTCTTAAAATCAGTATTGGGCTGCCCATAATGTCCGTCGGAGGCTACAGCAAAGCGGAACACGCGGGCCGAGTCAGCGGGTTTTGCGGCCTGTTCGGGCCACAGGGAAACTCCGGGGGCCAGCGCAGCCGCTGACCCAACGGAAGTTTTCAAAAACGAACGACGGGAGGTTTCCATACAGGGTGCTTAAGATCCCGCAAACCTATGGAGTTTACACCGGCAAATGAACCGGCAACGGGTTGTTTTTATGTTAAGTCTTGTCAAAACAACCGGTTCGGATGCTTCCGCAGAGCGTCGTAGCGGAGCAGAGCTTCGAGGTAGTAATAATCCGCATAAACCAGTGGCACGTCTACCTCACTTTTGGCAGGCTTATGGCCCACGCTATGCTTCAGAATGAAGTTATTGTTCTCACCCAATTTAGCCTTGTAGGTTGGCCCCGACAGCGTTTGTAGCATCTGTACAGCCGCCTGATGATAGGTTTTAGCCGAAGGCCCACCATAGGTACTTAGTTCCAGCAGGGCCGACGCCGTAATAGCTGCGGCCGATGCATCGCGTTCTTCGTTCGGTATGTTAGGCGCATTAAAGTCCCAGTACGGAATTTTGTCGGCGGGAAGGTTGGGATGATTGAGGTAAAAATCAGCAATGCGTCGGGCGAAGGTGAGGTACTTTTTATCCTTCGTTTCGCGGTACATCACGGTGTAGCCGTACAAACCCCAGGCCTGTCCCCGCGCCCAGGCCGACGAATCAGCGGCTCCCTGCGCCGTTTTACGGGCCAGTACTTTACCGCCTTCGCCATAACACACCACGTGGTAGCTGCTGGCATCCGGCCGGTAATGGTTTGCCATTGTTTTATCGGCATGAGATGCGCAGATGTCATAGAAGCGTTTATTGCCGGATGCTTTAGCCGCCCAGAACAGGAACTCCAGGTTCATCATATTATCTACAATCACCGGATAGTCGTACGTCTGAAACTTCTCCCACGACTTGATTACCCCATAATCGGGCCGAAACCGGGTAGCCAGCGAAGCCGCACCGGTCAGCATGATGGGACGATAGGCCGGGTTTTTAGTGAGCCGATACCCATTGCCGAACGGGCAGTAGAGCATAAACCCAAGGTCATGAGTATGCGTGTTGGTCTGCTCTTTAGCAACGGCCATTGTCCATAGATGCGCGGCTGCTTTCATGGCCGGGTCCTGCGTACGCTCGAAGATGTACCAGAGCGAACCGCCAAAGAAACCACTGCACCACCAGGACGAAGGCATATCGCGCGGACTGCCGTCGGGGTTCGTCGACTGCGGAAACCGGGTAGTGTCGGGGTGAGATTGCAACATGCGCGCATATTGCTGGTTGGCAAAGGCAAATTCGGCATCAACATTAAGGGGAGCTTGTGCCGTTGCCGTCAGGCTGATCAGTAGCAGCCCGGGTATCAAAAATCGGTTCATCATGACAAACAGGAGTATAACTTTCCTTATAAGATGCCCTGCCGCGATAACTACCGATTGCCGCGACCGGAGTTTGTAAACACCTGATCATCTGTGGGTATCGTTAATAATAACAGGTTTGCATTTTTAATCCCCATTCCACCGAACTGCCCTGATAACCAGCCGAAAAAACTAATTAATTCTCTAATTTTCGCGTACTGTTCATCCAGCCTCTCAGCGTCAACGTATACTAAACCGCATTCTCTATTCAGTGGCAGATGACCTACGATCAGGCAGTTTTGGTCTTTCTGGGCATGGTTGGCATCATGACGCTTTACGTGGGTGCCCAGGCCATCGTTATGCGCGAGCGAACGTATGGCATCTATGCCCTCTATGCAGCCTGCTGGTTTGGCTATGTCTTCTTCAAAAACGCGTATACATTCGCCGATCCGGCCATCGAGCAAGTCGTCTTTCCCCTCACCCGCATTGGCCTGCCCATGCTGGCCTACGTGCTCTATTACCAGTTTGCCTTCTCGTTCCTGGACATGCGCCATCACCTGCCAGGGGTATACCGCGTATTCCGGTGGATGCAGGCAGTCATTGTAGCATATGTGCTCCTCGACGGGATCGTTTGTATTTTTCTGACTCCGCTGACGCTTCACCCCGCGCACGAGGGTATCCATACACTGGTGCGCAGTACAATTGCACTGGTATCCATCTGGGGGATTAGCCGGGCGTTTCAGGTCCGCTCCAATGTCTTCTATTATTTTGTAACGGGCTCGGCGCTGTTGCTGGTTTTCAGCCTGACGTCTATGATCCTGTCGATGCGGCTCAACAATGAAACCCTCGATACCAGCTTATGGGCCGACCCGATGATTTTTATGCAGGCGGGCATTGTACTCGAACTGCTCTGCTTTTCGCTGGGCCTGAGTTTCAAGAACAAGCAGACCGAAATCGACAAAATCCGGGCCGAACAAACCCTGCGGCTCGAACGGGAACAGCGTACCATTGAGCAGTTGAAAACCCATTTTTTCACCAATATCTCGCACGAATTCCGTACCCCGTTAACCCTGTTACTGGGGCCATTATCGGACCTGAACCGGCAACAGCCCCAGGATGAATTAGTTGCCATGATGTACCGGCAGGCCACCCGGCTGCTCACCTTAGTGAACCAGTTATTAGACCTGACCAAGCTCGACGCGGGTCAGCTTAAACCCAGTATCCGGCCCGGCAACCTGACCGAATGGCTGAAACGGCTGGTTGGGTCGTTTTCGTCACTGGCCGACAGCCGCGACATCGGGCTGACCTTTTTGGGCGAGGACAGTACCACTCCCGCTTTTTTTGACCGGGACAAACTCGAAAAAATCGTCTCGAATCTGCTTACCAATGCGCTTAAGTTCACACCCGACGGCGGAACCGTAACCGTACGGCTGCGTTACGAAGCGGATAACCGCACGGCCGTTATTCAGGTCAGCGACACCGGCGTCGGCATTCCGCCCGAGCAACAGGCGCTCATTTTCAACCGGTTCTACCAGACCGGAGCCGAATCGCCGGTTGGCGGCACAGGTATCGGCCTGGCGCTGGTGCGCGAACTGGTTAACGTGCTGAAGGGGACAGTTACCGTACACAGCGTTGTTCAGCAGGAAACAACCTTTACCGTTGCGCTACCGGTGGATGCGGAGACGTGGGCCGGTAAAATTGACGTTACGCCCATTGAAACCGCTCCGTTTATGCCATTCGGCGAACCCGAGCCAACGGCCACAACTGGTACGGATGCGGCCGATACGAGCAGCACCGACAAACCCCTGCTTCTGCTGGTGGATGACAATGCCGACGTGCGGGCTTACCTTCGGCAGGTACTGACCGACGCCTACCGCATTCAGGAAGCGACGAATGGCCGCGAGGGACTGGCAAAAGCGGGTGAACTCGTGCCAGACCTCATTATCTGCGATCTGATGATGCCGCAGCTGGATGGATTTGCCTTTTGTCAGGTGCTGAAAAACGAGGCTACGACCGATCACATTCCGGTGATCATGCTCACGGCCCGGGCCGATACCGACAGCCGCATTACGGGTTTCGAGCGGGGAGCCGACGAATACCTGACCAAGCCGTTTCACCCCGTCGAGTTACGGGTACGGGTGCAGAACCTGCTCAGTCAGCGCCGGAAACTACGGCAGCGGTTTAGCCGCGAACTCCGGCTCAAGCCCGCCGATGTAGTGATCACGTCGGTTGAAGAGCAATTTCTGCAACGCGCCATTGCCGTAGTCGAACGCGAGATGGGTCATTCGGGCTTTACGGTAGAAGCGTTAGCCGCCGAACTCAACCTGAGCCGAATGCAGCTTCACCGCAAGCTAAAAGCAATCAGCAACCAGTCGGCCACCGAATTTGTGCGGTACCTGCGGCTGCAGCGGGCCGCTGATCTGCTCGCGGGCCGGTCAGCATCCGTGTCCGAGGTGGCGTATCAGGTAGGGTTTGAGAGTTTGTCGTACTTCACCAGGGCTTTTCGCGAACAGTTTGGCACCCTGCCTTCCGAAGTGAATCGACCCGTTAGCTAAACGGTCGCGCCAGCCTTCGACCACTGACCGGGCTGTTACATCGCAGCCAAACAATGTTACACCGATAGTAACCTGTTTGTCAACGTATTCACTACGTTTGTCATGGTTCAATCAAAGCCAGACAAACCATGAAAATTCAATTCCTGACCGCTACCTTACTCCTGCTCACCTTAACGGCCAATGCGCAATTCGGCAATCTGATGAACCGGGTTGAGAATGCCGCAACGAACCGGGCCAACAGCAAAATTGACCAGGGTATTAACAAAGGCCTCGACAAAACCGAAGAGAGCATTAAAAACGGCAGCAAAAAACCCGCCGGCTCGACCACCCAAACGGGCCAGACCAGTGCTAACACCACGCCGACGGATAACAGTACCAGTTCGACTACATCAGCGAAGACTATTCCCGTTGCCGGTCCGCCCAGTATGCGCTCCTACGCCAACTACGACTTTGTGCCGGGTAATAAACTCATTTTTGAAGACGATTTCCATACCGATCAGGACGGCGAATTTGGCGAGCACTGGGATCTCAGGGCGGGTCAGGCCATATTGAATAAAGTGGGCGACGGACTGGCAATGAAGATTACCGACGGTAATTACGCCGTTGTGCTACCCCTGATGAAAACAAAGACTTACATTCCCAGGGAGTTTACCCTCGAGTTCGACCATTACCAGACGGCAGGTGCGTATGGCATCATTACCTGGTTTACGAATGCCGAAGACAGCGAAATAACGGCTGTTCACGTCGATAAAGGGAGCGTAAGCATTAAGTACCAGGGGAGCGAAGGCGGCAGGGAATTGAGTGCAGCCATGCCCGCCGAAATAGCCAATGACAACTACATCGACCGTTGGCACCACGTGGCAATGATTGTAAAAGGCCGGACCATCAAACTCTATGTTGATCAGTATCGGGTGCTCAATGTCCCTAACAACACAGGGATAGCGGCCTCCATGTCGTTCGGGGGCATCGGAAATCAGGAGGAACCGATCATTTTCAAAAACGTACACTTGGCCGAAGGGGGCGGGGCCAACGTGATCGGTCAGAAATTCGGCGAGGGTAAGTACATTTCCTACGGCATCAATTTCGATTACGGCAAAGCTACCATCAAGCCCGAAAGCATGGGCGAGTTGAGCGCCATTCAGAAGTACCTGACCGAAAATAGTGGTGTGCGCTACGAAATCGGCGGTTTCACCGATGCCGACGGGTCGGACGCCAGCAACATGACGCTCTCCCAGAAACGCGCGGATGCGGTAAAAGCCCAGCTCACCAGTATGGGCATCGACGCCAGTCGCCTGACCGCCAAAGGCTACGGCGAAACTAAACCCGTTGGCGACAACGCCACCTTCGAGGGCAAAGCCCTGAACCGGCGCGTCGAGTTTGTGAAACTGTAATCCGCATCTCAGTGATACGGCATTCCGGCGCCCACGTCCGGCCTTTCAAAAAACCGGATGTGGGCGTCCGGTCAGACCGCCGAAGCGGATACATCCCATGAACTACCTTCTGTTACTCACCGCGCTTGCTTTCAATCCCTCGCCCACCCATTACCCCGTTGCCGATGGATCAACCATCAACGTAGTCATTACGGGGGGAGCCAACGCCGGAACCTATGCGCTGTCATCGGCCGCAACCACCTGCAGCCGCAACGCAACCGGGGCAAACTCGTTTGGCAACCAGTATTCGACGCGGGCTAAAACCGGCCTGACGAGCGTACAACTCATCATCAGCGACGCCAAGAAAGCGCAGTCGGGCGGCACCGGCGACTGCTACCTGATGGTGCGGTTCGGCGACATTATGAAAGGCACCACGTACGAATTTGGCAAAATACCCAAATCATTTGGCGGCAGCGACGCGGGTGGTAAAGGAACAGCCTCCCTATCCGGGTCGGGCAACAATACGACCAGCACCATCGAAGGCACCACCAAAGCCGGCGTGAAACTACAGGTGACCATTCAGTGCCGGTCGGTGATGGACATTGGTAAGTAATATGTATAAATCGCTGCTCACCAGCCTGCTCCTGCTTCAGGGATACTGTTCGACAGCCCAGGCGTTACAACAAATTCCCAATGCAGATTTCAGCCGCTGGACCGGTCCCGAGCCAACCGGCTGGCAATCCAATAACGTCTACGACGACAGAGGCAAACTGTTGCGCACCCTGGTAGAACCGGCGGAAACGGCAGGGGCTAAACTGACCGTAAAGCGGGTGGTGCACCGGGAAGAAGCACCGGCAATTGTCAGCTTCGACGGTGGGATGCTGACCAGTCGGCTGGTACCGTTCATGCCCACGGCCGAAAAGTCGGTTCGGCTTCAGGTGCGCTACCGGTTTGTGCCCGACTCCGCCGACATCCTGAAAGCCGACGTCTTGCTCGACTCGCGCAACAACGAGCCGGGCAGGCTGACGCCCGACCTGACCTGCGACTGCCAGCTTAAAAGCCCGTTTGGCAGCGGGCCCGTTACGCTGCCAGCAGCCGGAACAAGCCAAACCGTGACTTTTGACGCCGTATTCACCAACCCGGCCGACCCATCGGCTGTGCCGCCCGGCTGCCCGATGTACATCTGGAAGATCCGGTTCTGGATTGAGAACAAGGCGACCCACCCGCACGAACGTACCGAAGCAATCATCGAACAAGTTCAGATACGGCCATGAAAGCGATTGTACTAACCGCCCTGTTCCTGCTGACTCCCGTTGTCACACGGGCCGAAGAGTGGTATATCCTCTGCCCCAAAGCAATACTGACCGGCGACATTCAGTCATTCAACGTCGGCACGGGCAACTCAACGAACACGCAGTTGCGGTACTCGCATAACGAAGCGGCCAACCCCAGCCTGCCCATTCAGTTTTTTATCAATGGGCAACCCAGCCGCCCCGACCAGCTCGACCCGTACGGAGCCGTCCTGACGGGCACGTTTTACAACAAGTACTCCCGCAGTATGGAGCGTAAGTTTTTCTTTGAAGCTCCAGCCAGAATGCCCGACAAAAATCCGGTCGAGATCAAAGCCATTGTTACACCCGCCAGCGGTGCGCCCATCACCGTTACGTTTACGATTATCGTTCTGGCCGAACACTGGACATTTACGCACTTTCACGGGTTGCACTACCGCTGTTACGATGGCGGTAACAGCAACCCTAAAAATATGCCGGTAGCCGATATGGGTATGGCGACGCAGGTGAATCAGGCGTTCCATTTTACGGCCAAAACCCTGAATTTTCTAACGGGCGAAACCACGGCGGTACTTGATGGCGATCCAACCATTGTTTATTCAAAACAGTATCAGGGCGGCAGCTGCAACCCGGCTGTCTGTACAGCAAAGCTCTTGTGGGGCAACGACGACCAGACCCTAATCAAAAACGTGAACGTGCGTTTCACGGGCGAGCGGATGACTATTGATTACCAGATCGACTACATGAACTGGCTCGGTTGGACTATTGTCGAGACAGCCAATGGGTACGTCATTAACCACCGGGACCGGAAGCCGGGCAAACACGACGCACCGGCCCATGTTGACAGCCCGCTGCAACGCTCCTTTATAAGCCAGTTTACCAACCCCGCCGATCAACAGATTATGCTGCACTCGGCGGGTGGTGTACAGCTAAAAGCCAATGACTGATCGCTGAGCGAAAAGAACCACCCTTAAAACCACTACGTCATGAAGCAGTACCTTTTCGTATTCGCCCTGCTGCTGGCAGTCGCAGCTTCGGCGCAGACTCCGCAGCGCACCGACATTGGCTCGCTGCTGACTCAGCTGCCCAAACTGCCCGCTACCACGCAGGATGCGCTGGCAATGGGCACCAACCTCAGCGACCGTTACCTGTCCTACGCCGATCAGCTGCGCGGGTTGATGGAGAAAATCCAGACCTTAAACCCCATCAGCATTCGGATGCAGAAACAGGCCGTAGCTACCGACGCCAAGTTTAAAGCCGACGGAGTCGATAAAATGACCGATGATCAAAAGATAGCTTACGCTAAAAAAGAAAAGCTGGGTGGAGCCGGGTCAGGTGATCGTATCGACTTTGCCCGGAAAATGCAGGACCCGGCCTTTCAGAAACAATTTGAGGCCATGACGCCCCAGCAAAAAATGGCCCTGATGCAGCAGCAGGGCGTACTGGCAGCACCAGCGGCCATGCCGCCAACCGGCAACCCCATGCAGGCCGATATGATGGCCCTGATGCAGGACCCGGCCATGCGCGAGCGGTGGAAAAACATGAGCCCGGCCGAGAAACAGACCTTTATTGAGCAGCAGAAAAAAGCAAAAGGCTACGATGAATCGAAACGGCGTTCACAGCCTAAAACCGATGCGGGCGGTGCTGGTTTCGGCGACATGCTCGACGGCCCGGCTTCGGCAACGCCCGCCCCATCGGCACCTGTTGGAGTAGCCATTGCCAAAACCAGAACGTTGCAGGAAGCCCTTACCAGCCTGGCCAAAACCATAAAAGCCCTGGCCGACCAGCAACAGCGGCAGGATGACCAGGCCATGACTGCTCTTCAGCAAGCAATCACCGAAGCAGGCAGGAAGCAATCCGCCGAGGGCATTGCGGAAGCCAAACGGCAGGGCAAATCCGGTGTCGCCTGGCTACTGACCAACCCGGACGAAGACCACCGGATACGGGTAATGTTTCTGCAACAGCGGCAGCGGCAGGACAATACCACCCTGACCAATGCCGCCGGTGAATGGGCTAACCAACAGGCAGCACTCAAAAAATTAATAGCTGACTACCAGTCCGCCATGACCGGCATTCAGTACGGCGAATTGTTGTTTGGCGACGACAGTCAGTTTCAGAATCTGGCAACCCTGAGCGGTCAGCAGGCCACCGTATTCGGAGCTTTGCAGGACATTGATACTACCTTCAACAGGATCGCGGCTCAGGCGGCCAAAACGCAGGACCTGCTGCTGGACGAAAGCAAAGTAACCATTGGCCCCCGCCAGTTTATGCCCGCTACGAGTGGTTGACCGATTTTGACGGGCAGTTGCTGAGAATAGCCGTTAAAAACGCAATTTTACGGACGAAAGTCGTCGCCTGCCGTCAACAACGGGCGCAAACGGCTCTCATCCGTGACATTGTGTTTTCTCAGTTTACCCGGTTCATGCGTAATCCTTTTTTCTACGTTCTTCTGCTTATTTTGGTCGTTCTGGACGGCTGGCTTATGGCCCATCCCAACCTCATCGGGCGCATGGGTATCTTCATTTACGAGTACGATTACCTCGCTACTTTCCCCCGCGCCTTAGGCGTTGTTTCGGGCGTGATGGCCGTAGCGCTGTTACTGAGCTGGGTCATCGGGCGGTTAAGTCAGCCGGTCGCCATTGGCCTGCTAACGGCACTGTCGGCGGCAGCCATTTACTGGCTTATCGACAGCATCAATCAGTTTACCACCGGTGTCTATAAATTAACCGGGGCCGGTTTCCGGGCGGGTGCCATCCTGCTGCCTGGGCTGGTCGTCTCCGTTTTTGCAAAAGGCCTGTACGAGAAAATAATTACTAAATCCCGCTCATGAACTCCCGCACTTCCCTGCTGCCACTCGCGGCTTGTCTGCTTCTACTCAGCTGCCTTCACGGAGGAACCGCTACCGCCCAAACCTACCTGCTCCGCCCCGACCGCGTTTTCGATGGCGAAACCCTGCACGAAGGCTGGGTTGTCCGGGTAAAAAACACCAAAATTGACGCCGTTGGACCAGCTTCGTCCGTTCAGAGCGACGGAGCCGAAACCATTGATCTAAAAGGTACTACGCTGCTGCCCGGCCTGATTGAGGGACACTCGCATCTGCTGCTGCACCCCTACAATGAAACGCCCTGGAATGATCAGGTGCTGCGCGAAAGCCGGGCACTCCGTGTGGCCCGGGCGACTGTTCATGCCCGGAAAACGCTGGAAGCAGGTTTTACCACCGTACGCGATCTGGGTACCGAAGGTGCCGATTACGATGATGTTGGCCTGAAACAGGCGATCAATCAGGCTATTATTCCGGGGCCCCGCATGATCGTGGCTACCCGCGCGCTCGTTGCAACGGGCAGCTACGCCCCCAAAGGCTTCAGCACCGATATTGACATGCCCCAGGGTGCTGAAGAAGCGGATGGACACGATGCCATTATTCAAGCCGTACGTCGGCAGATTGGTAAGGGTGCTGATGTGGTAAAAGTCTATGCCGATTATGGCTGGGGGCCAGCCAACGACGCCCGCCCCACGTTTTCACTGGAAGAATTAAAGCTGATTGTGGAAACAGCCCGCAGTAGTGGACGCGCCACAGTCGCTCACGCTGGTACGGCCGAAGGCATGCGCCGGGCGATTCTGGCCGGTTGCGAAACCATCGAACATGGCGATGCCGGTACACCGGAGGTATTTGCGTTGATGAAAAAGCAGGGTACGGCCCTCTGCCCCACCCTGGCGGCCGGTGATGCCGTACAACAGTACCGGGGTTGGAAAAAAGGCACTGACCCGGAACCCGAGCGGGTAAAGGAAAAACGCGTGACCTTTAAGCAAGCGCTGGACGCGGGCGTAACCATAGCGGCTGGCAGTGATGTGGGCGTATTTGCGCATGGCGATAACGCCCGCGAGCTGGAACTGATGGTCGATTATGGCATGAAGCCCCTCGATGTGCTGCGTTCGGCAACGGCCGTTAACGCCGATGTCTTTCACCTCGCCGACCGGGGGCGTATCAAAACCGGGTTGCTGGCCGATCTGGTAGCCGTTACCGGCGACCCCACAAAAATTATTACGGCTGTTCGTCAGGTGCAGTTCGTGATGAAAGGCGGGGTAATTTACAGGCGGTAACCCGCTTAAACTTATTCTGACACTTGGCCGTTATTAACTCATCCAAAGGGGCCAAACCGGCTTTTTCCTGAATGAATCAACTGCCGTCTTCGCTTTTTACCTAACTTCGCCGACGGCTCGCACGATTTTTCATAACCCATTATCCCTGAATACTCTACCCTGAATTTCAAATGGCAAACGTCGCTGAATTATCCGTTGATGGTAAATCGTATCAGTTCCCGGTACTGGAAGGTACTGAACACGAAAAAGCCTTCGACATCTCCAATCTCCGTGATCAAACGGGCTATGTTACCCTCGATCGGGGCTACAAAAACACCGGTGCTACCAAGAGTGCCATCACTTTTCTGGACGGCGAACTGGGTATCCTGCAATATCGGGGCTACTCGATAGAAGACCTTGCCTCAAAAGCATCGTTTCTGGAAGTGGCTTACCTCCTCATTTATGGCGAATTACCCACGCAGGAGCAATTTTCGACCTTTGAAACAGCCATTCGCCGTCACACGTTAGTGAACGAAGACATGCGGAAAATCTTCGACGGATTTCCCGTAAACGCGCACCCAATGGCGGTGATCGGTTCGCTGACCAACGCCATGAGCGCTTTTTACCCCGACTCGTACGAAGGCGGCCCCAACGATGATGCCGATATTCACATCATCCGGCTGCTGGCCAAACTGCCAACCATCGCTACGTGGTCGTACAAACGGTCGATGGGCCACCCCATTAACTACCCCAAGAACAACCTCGACTACATCCCGAACTTCCTGAATATGATGTTCGCGCTGCCGGTCGAAGATTATAAAGTTGATCCGGTGGTAGCCGAAGCCCTGAACGTGCTGCTTATCCTCCACGCCGACCATGAGCAGAACTGCTCTACCTCAACGGTGCGGCTGGTTGGTTCGTCGCAGGCTAATATCTACTCGTCCATTGCGGCTGGCATCAACGCCCTGTGGGGTCCATTGCACGGTGGTGCCAATCAGGAAGTGATTGAGATGCTGGAAGAGATTAAAGCGGGTGGTGGCGACGTAGCCAAGTACATCGACATGGCCAAGAACGCCAAAACAACCGGTTTCCGGCTGTTCGGTTTTGGCCACCGGGTGTATAAGAACTTTGATCCCCGCGCCAAGATCATTAAAAAAGCCGCCGACGACGTACTGAGTAAACTGGGCGTGAATGATCCGGTCCTGGAAATTGCCAAAGGACTGGAGGAAGCCGCCCTCAGTGACGAGTATTTCATCTCGCGCAAGCTCTACCCCAATGTTGATTTCTATTCCGGTATCATCTACCGCGCGTTGGGCATCCCGACCAACATGTTCACGGTGATGTTTGCCATTGGCCGCCTGCCGGGCTGGATTGCGCAGTGGAAAGAAATGCTGGAAACGAAGGAGCCCATCGGTCGTCCCCGTCAGATTTATACCGGTTCGACGCTGCGGGAATTTACGCCCCTGGCTCAGCGGTAGGCAGCGTATACAATCGTCAGAAATGGCCTGTAACCGGCTGTCTCAATAGCCTAAAGTCTCCAATATAGACCTCCCCGGTTTTATTGGAGCTTTTTTTTCGCCAGGTAAGTCCTGAATTGGTTGTGCATAGAAGCAGTAGTTGTTTAGCTACCGAAGACAGGCTATGGAATATCGTATCGAAGCCACCGGTCATCTGGCCGATGAAGACATACTTAAGGCCGTAAAAGCCTTTCTTAATCCTGCTTCGGGCAATGCTCCTGGCTTTCATCCCAGTACCGGGCCAATAGACCATCCCATTTCCGGCCGTGCGACGGCTGGCAGCAGCACCAATTCTGCGGGCCACCCCAGCGGAAAACCGATTACCCTTGGGCCGGCCGGACTACCAAAACCCGGTCAGCGTCCCGGAATGGGACCGAATCCCTTCGCGCATTCATCATCGGCTTCTGCTATTCATCCAGCTACACTACGCTTTGCGCCGTTGAGCAATTGGGGTGGCACTGACCATTATTATTTCTGGCTGGGCAATAGAAAACTCCTGAGTATCGGACGCCGGGCCAGCCACCCACAGTGGACCAACATGGTCACCAACTGGCACCGGCCCGTTTCCTTCCAGGCAATTTCTACCCAGCCCGTAGCCACGCTCACTGTCCGGCCCGGTGGTTCGGGAAAGCCCGTCAGTCAGATGTCCGACACCGAAAAACTGACTGAGGCCATGCAACGGGCGTTGCCTAAAATACCCGAACAGGCCAAAAAGGCGGTAAAAGAACTGCTCACCCCCGCGAACTTCGCCATCTTCGTGGGTATGACTGTGGTGCTGATGTCTTCGGGCGTGGGCGAAGTGCTGGGACTGGGCTTGCTGGTCATTGGAGCGGTAGCGGGCGGCATCGACCTGTGCGTGAACGTACTGCGGATGGTCTTCGACTTTTACCGCAAAGCCACCGGGGCGCAGAGCGAGCAGGACTTGGACGATGCGGCCGACCTGTTTACCCGGATCGTCCTGCGGGGCGGGGTCGATCTGCTGGACATGCTGGTAGGCGTCGGGCGGCTGCCAAGTTGGCGGGACGGGGACTAAGCAGCGTGGGAGCGTACTTTGGCTACCTTGAAGAGGAGATGAAGTTGTGGCGAGCCCGGCAGGCAGGCGGGAGCGTTAGACCTACTGTAGTAGCGGAAGAAGCCGAAGCCACCAAAGCCCGAAAGCCTGCTCCGCCCGTTGCTGCTCGCTTGCCTAAGTACCGCACCCGGCCACCCTTCAAGAAGAATCCCAACCATTCGCAGGCCGAGTTTGACCGTCAGCTTCAGGGTCAGCAGGAGGGGTTGAACAACATGACGGTGGATGAGTATCTGAAGAACAGCGACAAGTACAAAAATCAAGGTAGGACTGGCAGAAAGGCACAAGAGGCAGCCAGAAACGACGCTTTAGAGCAGAAAGCAGAAGAGTATCTTAGACAGGGAAAGAGTCCCCAAGAAGCTGAAATTGAAGCTAAAAAATGGTTGAAGACACAGGATGCTCTACATAATCCAGATCAAATTGCGGGCGGGTATCCCGACCATATAGAGGGGGTGGGTGATCAAGGGGTTAACCGGTCCATTGGTAGTCAATGGGAGAAGAAAGGAATATCGAAAAACATGGATAATTATATCCGTGATAAAGCTAGGAACATGACTCCAGAGGAGCGTAGAAGTACTAAACTAGACATCGAATTAAACCATTAACCCAGCCATGTTAGAAAAATTTTTTGAGAAATATCCTGATTATCAAATTTCCCAAATGCCAACAGCAGAAAAAATAGAAGAATATCAAAATATGCTTCCAAAAGAAATAATATCTATTTGGCGAGATTATGGTTTCGGCAATTTTATGGACGGTTATTTACGATTAATTGATCCTGCCCAATTTCAAGAGTTTACTGATAATTATATTGAAAATATAGGCTTCAATTATACTCCTATAGCTGTGTCCGCTTTTGGTGACCTTTTTGTCTGGAAAAAAAAGGGGGAAGGTTTTATGGAGTTCTACGATTTTCGTCATTCGGTATTTGAAACAATAAGTACGAGTAGGGGATTAGATTTACTATTTGATGTTAAATTCATAGATGATTCATATATATGGGATAAGCTGAATGCTTCAGTCTACCATGAAGCTAAAGCCAAATTAGGGGTTCCTGCTTACGACCAATGCTACGGCTATGTTCCCCTACTGGCACTCGGTGGCAGTGAGTCAGTAGATAACATTCAAATTGTCAATCTTCAGGTTCATATGGACTTGATGGCGCAGGTCAGCGGACCACTATAAGCCTGCTACTTGCCTTCTCTTCCATGCAGCCAATCCAAAATCGGATTGGCTGTTTTTATTTTACTAAAGTTGCCGACCTGTTTGCCCGGATCGTCCTGCGGGGCGGGGTCGATCTGCTGGACATGCTGGTAGGTCGTCGGGCTGCGGCCAAGTTGGTGGGTCGGGGACTAAGCAGCGTGGGAGCGTACTTTGGCTACCTTGAAGAGGAGATGAAGCTCTGGCGGGGGCGGCAGGCGGGCGGGAGTGGCATCCGGCAGGGAGCAGTAGCGGTTGAAGAGGAAGCGGCAACGACATCGACCCGACCTGCGGCCCAACCCGCCAGAAAGCCGGGTAAGCTTACTGCCGGGTCATCCGAGCACAAAGCCCACGCTGGGCGGATTATAAAAAGAGAAGTGGTAAGTATGACTACGCCCGGTGGAGCAAGCAATACGACACCAACATGCGCAACGCTACCCGTGGCCTAACCCGGGAAGCGGCCTACCGGGATGCTATGGGAGGGACGAGTGGAATGAAGAAGACGCCATTTACTAATCGTCAGATTGACATCTACAAGCAAGGCGAAAAGTATATGGGACAACTGAAGACTGGTAAGATAAGTCTAACAGAGCAGGTAAAGATTGATCTTCAAAAGGATGCTTGGTTAATTAAAACTCAAGGATATAAAATTGAGTATTTTCTTGAGAAAGGAGCATCTAAAGCAGCTTTAGATGCTTTAAAGAGGGCAGGAGTCATTGTACATACAGGTCCAAAAATTTGATAACATGGCTCTAAAAGATTTTACTAAAGAAGAACTGGAAGATAAATTCGAGTTCTTTTTAATTACACTCCCTGATTATATGGAGGATTTTATCGGCAGAGCAGAGAGAAGCGGGTATAGTCTTGACTATTCTATTGACAGCTTAGTTGCTTTGGAGCAGTATTTGCTGAAATATAACGTTTCGAACCAAGATGCTGACTACAACGACGCTGCCGCTTATTTCGGCGAAGTGGTAAGAACTAACTACGGTGGTGAGTGGCGTTGTAGCTTTGAGGGAGGTCCGGCGTCAACAAGCTATGGCCTACCCGTACTATATGGTTTCAATACTTATGACTTAGAATTATCACCTTTTGAAAGCGTAGGCATTTTTGTCGCCCGACCCAGAGAAAATCACTTTATGACTACACTCAATGGATATGTAAATCCACTTCAAGATAAATTTGATTTGAGTGATCTCCCAACTGAGGAAGAATAGATTTCTCTATTTTGCCTTGACAGCCAACTCCAAACCGGGTTGGCTGTTTTCATTTTATACTAGACCGCCGATCTGCTCACCCGCAAAACGATAGGAAGTGGGCATGTGAAGCACCGGCTCATAATCAACCGGAGTGCTTATTTGGCAGTATCGATTTAATTGATTGGTTCTTGAATCCCACAAAAAAAGCGGTGGCCGGGTTTCCCCGCCACCGCTCCGTTATTAAAAAGAGGAAAGCTATTAATCGTCGATTTCGCCTTCATCATCGTCTTCCGTGACACCAATCGGTGTATCGTCCAACAAGGCGTTTTCATCATCTTTAATTTTGGCCCGGATCTTACCTTCCAGTTCGGCCATCAGTTCGGGATTATCCAGAATCAGGTCTTTCACCGAATCACGGCCCTGCGCCAGGCGGTTGCCATCGTAGGAGAACCACGAACCCGATTTCTTGACGATTTCCATCTCGACGGCTAAGTCAAGAATCTCGCCGACTTTAGAAATACCCTGTCCGTAGATCACATCAAACTCGACCACTTTGAACGGTGCGGCCAGTTTGTTCTTAACTACCTTCACTTTCGTGCGGTTACCCACCACGTTATCGGCACCTTCTTTTATCTGCCCAATCCGGCGAATGTCCAGACGTACCGACGCGTAAAATTTCAGGGCGTTACCACCGGTTGTCGTTTCGGGGTTGCCGAACATAACACCGATTTTCTCGCGCAACTGGTTAATGAAAATGCAGCAGCAACCGGTTTTATTGATCGTACCGGTCAGTTTCCGCAGGGCCTGCGACATCAAACGAGCCTGGAGACCCATCTTGCTTTCGCCCATTTCACCTTCGATTTCGGCCTTCGGTACCAGGGCGGCAACGGAGTCAATTACAATAATGTCAATGGCACCGGAGCTGATCAGATGCTCGGCAATTTCGAGTGCCTGTTCGCCATTGTCGGGCTGTGAGATAAGCAGGTTAGCTGTATCAATGCCTAACTTCTGGGCGTAGGTACGATCAAAAGCGTGTTCCGCATCAATAAAAGCTGCCAGACCGCCAGCCTTCTGGGCTTCGGCGATGCAGTGCATGGCAATGGTCGTTTTACCCGCTGATTCAGGACCGTAGATTTCGACGACCCGACCGCGTGGAACGCCACCGATACCCAGGGCCAGATCAAGCCCGAGCGAACCGGTCGAGATGACCGGAATGTCCATCACTTTGGTTTCGCTGAGCCGCATAACGGTACCTTTGCCGTATGCTTTGTCCAGCTTCTCCATTGTTGTCTGGAGGGCTTTTAGCTTGTTTTCGGCTGCGGTAGCCGTTGCTGAGGGAGCTTGTGTGGTGCTGTTCTTAGCCAATTTGTGTGTTGTTTAATCAGATAAAATTACCTCTTTTTGGCCTGAAAAGCAAATGATTTTCCGAATTACTCCGGCCTTATTTACCCGGCTTAGCAGCCCCTGACGGCATCCCGCCAGGAACCAATTATTCCGTATGCCTGCCCGCTTCCAACGAACAATCATACGGCTTAAAGGTCGTGCAGCAGGGGTTTATACTGCTCCAGAAATTCGGCAAATATGTGTTCCAGCGTTTTCAGTTCGTCGCCCAGCGTCCGGGTGTCGTTTTGCTTTAGTTTCCCCTCCGCTTCCCGCGCAACAGCCGCTACCCGGCTGACCCCAATAGTACCCGCGCTGCCTTTCAACGTGTGCAGATGGCTCTTTACGGTCGGAATATCACCCAGAGCAAACGCATCGAGCGCCCCGTGTACCAACTCATTGGCCTCATTGACAAATTCCTCGAATATCGACTCGACCAGTTCATTGCCCCCAATGTCGCGCAGTTGTTTCACAATATCCGCATCCACAATGGGTTCCACCAGTTCCGGTTCGACCCGCTTAGGCACGGGCATACGCGCAGGTTCAGCACCGGCCCGCCGGGCATCAACCAGCTCTTTTACTTTCGTGATCAGGCTCTGGGCGCGGATGGGCTTGGCAATGTAGTCGTCGAGGCCCTGGCTCAGGAACCGTTCGCGGTCTTCCCGCATCGAATAAGCAGTCATGGCTACGATGGTCGGCAGTTGCTTGCCAAATTGCTCTCGCAGGTGCCGGGTCGTTTCAACACCGTCCATATCGGGCATCTGAATATCCATAAAGATCAGGTCGAACGGAACAGCCGTCGGGCCAAACGCCACGCCTACGCGCTCGATAGCTTCGGGACCACTGGAGGCCGTTGTTACGTCGCAACCGGCCTTGCGCAGAATCTCGCTGGCTACCTTGCGGTTTACGGCATTGTCATCCACCAGCAGCACCCTCGGCGGGGCAACATCGGGCTGAGAGAGGGTAAAGAAATTAGTCAGCGACACATCGGCCAGTTCGCCCGCCTGAACCGTTGGACTGATGGCAGTTTCTTTCACCTCAACGGTAAACCAGAACGTACTACCCTGCCCCACCACTGATTCCACCCCAACGTCGCCCTTCATGAGGGCCGCCAGTTCTTTGGAGATGGACAAACCCAGCCCCGTACCGCCAAACGATTTTCGCGAAGAAGTATCGACCTGGCTAAACGAATTGAACAGCAGTTGAATGTTATCCGGCGAGATACCAATGCCGCTGTCGCGCACTTCCACGCGGACTTTGTTGAATTTACCCCGTTTGCTCAGCAACGATGCCACCACCGTGACTGCGCCGTTTTCGGTAAACTTCAGGGCATTTGAAGTCAGGTTAGACAGAATCTGGAGCAGCCGCGTCTGATCGGCAATGACGTAAACCGGCAGCTCGTCGGCCAGCTGATACGTCAACTTATTTCCCTTCGAGTTGGCCTGCTGCCCAAACAGGGCGATGAGTTTATCAAACACTTCGCGCAGGGCAATAGGCGCTTCGTGCAAGACCATCTTACCGGCTTCTATCTTCGACAGGTCCAGAATATCGTTCAGGATGTTGAGCAGCGTTTCCGACGACCGTTTGATGGTGCGGACGTAGTCGCGCTGATCTTCGTCCAGTGGCGTGTCCGTCAGCAGGTCGATCATGCCAATGACACCGTTCATCGGCGTCCGAATTTCGTGGCTCATATTGGCCAGGAATCGTTCTTTCACCTTCAGCGACCGTTCGGCTTCGTCTTTGGCTTTCACCAGTTCATCGGCCTGCGTTTTCAACTGGGTAATGTCACGGGCCAGGGCAGCTACGACGCTGTACGTACCGGCTTCATCTTTCAGCAGCAGCATATTAAACATAAACTGCCTCTGACTACCGTCTTTCCGGCGCAGCGTAGCCTCGAAGTTCCGCAGACTGCGGTTGCGGACGAGTTTAAACATGGCGTGGCGAATCGCCTTGTGATCCACGAAATACTGCATGATTTCCTGACCCAGCACTTCCTCCGGTGTATAACCCATGCGTTTGAAAACCGATGGACTAATCATGGTAACGCGGCCGGTGCGGTCTACACGCACGTAGATATCCTGTAGGTTTTCAAAAATACCCCGGAAGGTTTCCTCACTCTGACGCAGGCTCAGTTCGGCGCGTTTCCGGTTGGTAATATCCCGGGCAATACCCGATACCTCTTCGATCAGCCCGCCCGAAAGCAGGATCGGATTGAGGTGAAATTCGAGGTAGGTTTCGCTGCGGATTACTGACTTTCGGTCTGGTGCAGCGCCACCCAGCACCGGCCGCTCCGACTGGAAATACATTTCGAAGTTTTGGGGAATGCCGCGAAACGCCTGCCGGTATTTTTCTTCCAGCATGCGCCGGTTTTCCTCCCCAATCATCCGCCAGCCAAACTGATTAGCCCCCGCCAAAAGCTGTGGACTTTCGCCAACCTGCGTTTCAATCAGTTTGGCGTAGTTTTTATTGAACGACGTTAGTTGAAGGGCTTTGTTCACTGACCAGATCAGGTAGGTGCTGCTATCGAAAATAGCGTTTAACCGGGCGGTCTGTTTGTTCAGGGTGGCTTCATCCTGTTTGCGGGCGATGGCCAGCGCAACCTGACCCGAAATAAACTCCAGCAGTTCGAGATCGCGGGGGCCGTAGATGCCAGCGTCTTCGTAGGATTTCACGCCGATAATGCCCGTAATTTCGTCGCCGATACGGAGCGGAGCCGTCAGCATCACCTTGGGCTGTAACTGCCCGTAAAGATCAATTTCGTGCTGCTCGGCCAGTTGGCGGATGTCTTTTTCGTACAGAAACAACGGTTTATTGGCCCGGACGGTGTACTCGGTCAGGCCGTTACCGAGTCGCCGTTTGGTAAAGCGCAGGTTACCCCGGAAATATTCATCGACGTAATACGGAAAGTAGAGGTAGTTCTTGCCCGAGTCATAAAGAGCAATAAAGAAATTTCGGGCGTCGATGATGTTGCCAAGCTCCTCGTGAATTTTGGTGTACAGATCGTCCAGGTTGGGCGTGTTGATTGTCCAGTTGGCGATGCTGTAGTAGAGTTTCTGGGATTTTTCGGCCCGGATTTTACCCGTTGTATCGTGCAGAATACAGCGAAAGGCCGTGGGTCGTCCGTTATCAAAACGGCAGTTGACGCTGCCCGACAGAAACATGGTCTTCCCGCTCTTATCCCGAAATACAGTCTCGAAATACGGTGTTTTTTCGCCACCCTGAATCCGTTTCAACTTGGCAAAGGTGCTGTCGGCATAATCGGGATGCAGAACATCACGCAGACTCAGGGCCGCAATCTGATCGGAGGTATAGCCCAGTGCTTCGCGCCAGGCCCGGTTTACGAAGATAAACTTCCCGTCTAAGGTCAAGAGTTGAATCAGATCGGAGGTGTTATCGACCAGGTCCTGCAACTGCGCGTTGGAAAACGACAGGGCCGAAGCCACCCGCTTTTTATTGGTGACGTCCTCGCCAATGAGCGTGAATGACACCGATCCGTTGCTTGTTTTATCCAGAATCAGCGAATTAAGCTGAACATTACGGAGGGCACCGCTGCGGGCCAGCAGTTCGATCTCTTTATGTTCCACAAAGCCACCCCGTGTCATGGCATCGTCCAGATCGCGCCGAACAGCGGCCTGCTCGGGTTTAGGAATGAGCAGGTCAAAGAAATTCTGGCCAATGAGTTCTTCAGCGGCCCAGGCCGTCACCCGAAACGTGTAGGGATTGGCGTAAGTCATCGTTCCCTCCCGGTCGATGGTCAGGCCAATCAGGTTCAACTGATCCACGGTCTGCCGGACGTCAAAGCCCGTCATCGGTACTGGAGTGCGTATGGATTGGTCAGTGTTAAGCATAGCGTCTAAGATCGGATGCGCAACCGGAATAACCGGCTGCGTGGCAACGTGACTTTGCTGAAGGTTGCCGTCATAAAAGCGCCTTCACCAGCACCACCCACCATGATAGATAACAAGTCAATTGTACAAAAAAATCTGACTAAAGCCTTATCGAAATCGGTTCTATGGCTGCTTGCCTTCACGCCGGTCTGTTTCGGCTGCGACCCCTACAATCTGGACCGGGCTTCTTTTCCGGCCTGCGCCAAACCCTCCGCCACCATCGGCGTCACCACCGATCAACTCGAAGCTACTCTGTTTTTAGATGCGAAACAGGGTGATATCGGCGTGGTGGGCTGGGATATTGGCGATGGACGCAACAAAATGGGCGAACGCATTAAAGTGGCGTATAGCAAACCGGGTACCTACACCATAACGGCAATTATGGCCAACTCCTGCGACGATAAATTTACGACTTCACGCGCTATTACGGTGCAAAATTAACACCAGCCATGCCCCGTCTTTTCACGCCTGCTGCCATCGCATCCGTTGGATGGTTTATGTTCCTGCTCACGCTCATCAGCGGAACAGTGAGTCAGGCGCAGGATAAACTTTCCACACCCGAACGCGTGTCGAACATTCGGCTCACCGCCATTGACCAGACATCACTCGAAATTCTGTACGACTTATCGGCCAGTTCACCCGGCGACTCCATTTATTTTGAGGTAACCGGCCGCAACAGCGGAGTGCTGGCGTTTAATCCCGGCTTTATCGAGGGTGACTTCGGGCGGCATGTCCGGGCGGGCCTCAACAAGCGCATCGTCTGGACATGTAATTGCCAACGGCTATGAACTGAACGAAGAAATTCGCGTCCGGGTATTAGTGAAACCCGCCCGAGCCGATTCAGGCCCGATAGCGGCACTGGAGACAGTCTTACCAACCGGGGATTCCACCCGGGGTATCGCACCTGTCGAATCCGGGCCACAGCCGCACCAACGCCCGACTTACCGGCCGGGCGGCCCGTTGATGGCACTGGCATCGGTAGTGGTACCGGGGCTGGGCAACGTGTTTGTGCAAAGCCCGAAACCTAAAGTAGGCTGGCGACCACTGTTAACAATGGGCGTGGCGAGTGCGCTTGTCTACGGCTTTGGGCAACGAAGTCAGGCACAGGAACAGTATGCTCAGTACACACGACAAAAGAATCCTGATGCTGCGGAACCCTACTTCCAACGGGCCAATGACCTACAGCACCGCTATTACGCAGCTACCCGGTTAGCGGCTGCTGTCTGGCTCGGCGACATTATAGCGACGTTTGTGCGCGGCCTGCGTAATCAGCGTCAGCGCGCGGCTCTAGCCCCCGTTAGTTTGCGGCTCAACTATCAATCGACAGTGCCGGTAGCGGCCCTAACGCTTCGTTTCTAATCTATGGCAAGCGCACGATTCAGTTTTGTTATCTGGTTTTTCTTCCACAGCCCGCTAACAGTATTGGCGCAGTCCGCCAGAATAGACTCACCGGTTTCGGCCGTCAGTACGTGGCAACTGGTACAATTACAACGGCATCTGGTCGGCACAGCAGTTATGTTCACCGACTCATTCGCCACGAATCAGCACGGCTGGCAAACGGGGCAGGCAGGCAATTATACATATGAACTTGCCGACAGTGCCTATACCATCCGGCGAACCGGCCCACGCAGTTTAGCCTCCGCCCGGTCTTATCTACAATTACCCGACAGCCTGAATTTGAACCGGGCCACGAGTTTTCTGATCGAAGCCGACATGATTGCGCCTAAGGGTACCGTTCCCGAAGGCGGACTGATGCTGGGTGCCAGCGACGATACCAACTATACGCTGATTGTGCTGACCGGGCCGACGGCCTGTATGCTGACACGGGTGGTTGATGGAGTGTCCCGCTCTACTATACTGTCACGCCATCGAACAGTTACGGACAGGACGTTGGTGGCCGACAGCGGACGGAATAGACTCCAGGTCGAGAAACGAAACGGCAAACTGTTTGTGTCCGTCAATGGGCACGAATTGTCAGGTAAGCCGTTGCTCTTCAGCAGTTTTCAGGGAAATGGAATTGGCTTCGTTTCGTCAGCGGATACCGTAACGTTTCAGCACCTTCGCGTTCGGGTCAGTCGGTGAATCAGGAATGGTACGCTCACGCTGTGAACGTATCCCTTATCTGGCCGAGTCCTTTGCTGTGTTCCTGCGTATTGCCGCCGAATCCGAGCGGCTGCCTTTGGTCCGGCGTTTGCGTTTTGTCTTTGCCTTGGGAACCGGCTCGCTGGTGATACGTTCGGCTGGTTGCTGAACGGTTACGGGCGTACTAACTGGCTTCTCCCGCATACTCCACCATACGCCACCGATCAGCAGGCCAACCATCAGCACCGATAAGCCGATTACCGTCGTATCTGACGAACCGTTCCGGCGCGGTTGACTACTGGCTACCGGAGCAGCAGCGGGCACAACCGGGGCCACTGTCTCCCACCAACTCAGGTGCCGCCAATCCGTTGAAAGGAGTTTGTCTTTGAGTACCTGACCCTGAGCGGGCGTTTCGGCGGCATAAAAATTAGCGGATAGATAGGTCAGCACGGCTTCTGCCAGTACCGTTTCGTCAAAGTTAGTAGCCAGGAACAACGGTTTCAGCACCCGCGCCGGAATGTGTTTGTCAGCTACATACTCGTCCAGAAACTGATGTACTTTGCGGGTAACGGCCGTATGGTCGGGTGCAGAAGCAGTTACTTTATTGATGGAGGGAGCCGGAGGAGGTTGGGGTGCGGGCGTCGGCGGTAGCTCAACCGGGACTGTCGCAGCAACAACCGGTGGCACTTCCTGTACTGGAGAAACCGGCTCTTCGGGCAGTTCAGTCGGTTCGGGTACCGTAGCCAGAATAGCCGGAATCCATTGCTCCGTTACAAAATCAGGCTGGAGTTGCAGCCGACCCGCGTCGTCGGTAATCTGCCTGATCTGGGCATCGGTGAGTTGTTTGCGTTGAAGACGCGCCAGATCGGCTACTTTGATTTTCAGGTCGCTGATGCGCCCGAAATACGGATTAATGGCCCGACTGACCTCATTGACCAGTGCCAGAAACTCTCCCGATGGAACGCCAAGTTCTTCGGCTTCAGCTACCAGACCAAGCTGTCGCCATTGCCAGTCGAAAAGATCCCCTTCGCGCAGGACAACCTCGTTTTTAATGCGTTCTTTGAGTTCGTCAAGGGTCATTATCAGTCAGTAAGTCGGTAAGTTAATAAGTGGCTTCGCCTGATGGCGATGTCAGGTTTAAGAACCCGATATGATATCGATGCGGGTGCGCCGGGTTGTCAAACCCGGCATCACCACAAAGGTACTTACTGACTTACCGACTTAGGCGAAGCCGCTTACGAACTCGCTCAATAAAAACTAATCTTAGCTTTCTCGACGATCTTCCATTTGTCACCCTGCAAGGCCAGTTGACCGGGTTGATTCGTACGAATACGGGCGTTGGGTATTGGCTTGGCCATGTATTCACAGGCATCGGCTAAGTACGAATACGGATCAGACAGTGCCAGTTGCTGCGCCCCCGGCTCCTCCGTTACCCGGTAAACCGCTTGGGAATCGGTTCGGACTTCGATCTGAAAAACGGTATCCCGGTCGGGTGTTTCGAGCAGGCTGCCTACGCTAAAGCCATCACCCAGATCAGCCGTGCGGCCATACAGCACTACGTCACGCCGGCGCGGCTGGTTCGATGGCACTGGATTCTGAACAACGGCGGGTTGCGGTGCCGGGGTTACCGGCTGAGGTGCCGGTGCAACCGGAGTAGCCGCCTGTGTCTGCCGGGCGGGCTCAGGAGTTGGCGTGACGGTTGGCGGTGCTACGGCCGCTGGCGCTGTTGGTGCCGGTCTTGGCGCAACGTTGGCCGGGGCAGCAACGGGTTCCTGACGTCGTGGCTCGGAAGCCGGTGTTGGTGCGACCGGCGCTGAAGCTGGTTTATTAAGCCGGTTAATTAACTCTTTATGGGTTCTTTCCAATGTTGACACCCGACTACTCAACTCATCAATCAGGGGGTTACGCATTGTCGGTGACGCCTTGGTTTGCCGCTGACTCCACATGTAAATCAACCCGGCCAGGTTCAGCAGCGACAACAGCAGTGCCAGCCCGCCAAAGGAAAACAGGCCACCCGTATCACCCTTCTTAACCGTGTCGGGCATCACGGCCTCGCCGGTATCCGTAGTATCAGCAGGTACAGCGGCAAGGTCTGTTTCGCTGCCAGATTCGACACCTGCACTAGCCAAAATCTGAGCGACCTGCCCCGTGTACGTTTTGTAGCTCGCCAGGGTGGTGCGCCGTTCCCGACCGTCGCCTTTGGTCACCCGGTCGTGCAGATACTGGCGCAGTTTGGTCAGTACCTGATCAACGGTGGCGGTAGGCGTTGTCAGGCTGGCTACCTGCTTCTGCGCATCATTCACCAACTCATCCGCTTTGGTCAGTTTGTTTGTTTTAATGAATTGAATAAGACTGGGATAATCATTGCAGGCCGGACAGGTAGTTGTGGCCCGATTACCGTACGTTTTCGCGTCTGTAGCAACAAATTCAACAGTTGCTTTGGTGAGTTGGAAAGCTGCCTGATTGACCACATTCTGATTGGTCGAATCCAGTTGGGCATGGGCCAGCGGGCTAATCAGCACCGTCAGCAGAAAAAGGTTAAGGAGTCGTTGCATAGGAGGTTGAGGAGTTTTAACCGCAAAGGAAGAGAAGAAAAACGCAAAGAGCAGAAAGAACAATATCTCCGCGTCCCTTGCGCTTTACCTCTTTTACCTTTGCGGTTAAACATTTACGATTCGGCGATGTATTTAGATAACTCATACAGTGAATGCTTCAGCGGCAGGAAGAAAAACGTTTCTGAGAGGGCTTCGTTAGCGTTCTGCTCCATTGCCATGCGGGCCAGCATGTAGCTGTCGTAGAGCCAGCCACCACGCGTCACATCGGGTCCTACCAGCAGGTCGTAGTATTTCTCCGGCGTCGTGATGTTGTACTGACTCATGAAATAGGCAATATCCGGGTCTTTGAGTGTCTTTTCCAGGAAGTTTTTCATGTTCAACAGCACCGATTCATGAAACTCACGGTTCGACCGCATATCGCCGACCTTCGTCCGCCGGTACGTAAAATCGACCGGTTTGTCGGGTTCGTTACCCCAGTACGGGCTACTCTCCCGGTTTTCGTACTGCGCCTTGTCTGATACCGAATTCTCGTACAGCACCGCACCATTGGCTGTTGTCTCTTTCGGATTATCCGTCAGAATAACCTCAAAGTCGGGCGGAATCGGCAGGGTCGTGTAGGCTTTGAAGAGTAGTTTCGTAAACTCGATCAGCCGCGAGCGCGAGCCAAGCATATTCAGGTACTGACTCCCCCGGCCCGTGAAGGTCAGGTAACGCGGCAGACTTAACTGATGCGCTTCGATGAGTTGTACCAAGTGGTACACAATGGCGCTGTAGTGTAAGTAAAGCACAATCCGCAGGGCGGGCTTACCGTCTTTGATCGACTGCTCGAACTTAAAGTGGTCGTTGTATTTAAAGAGCAGACTCACCACATCCTCGGCCGTCAGGTCCTGATCGTGCAGGAAAGCGTCGAAAATGTTGTCTTCACGGGCGGGCGTCTGACTCAGTGACCGCTTGAAGTTGATATAGTTCTTGACAAAGCCGTTGTCTTTCGTGTGCGCCGGGTGCCCCTGATCGTTCAGCCCACCGCCCCAGATGTCGTAGCCGGCGAATCGGAATGACGTGTTGAGGTAGCGGTTTTGCCCGCGCATGAACAGCATTAAATCGGCAGTACCACCACCAATATCGACGTTGACGGTATCGGCAAAGGGCCGGACACCTTTTTTGATGAGGTAGAAATACGGCGCTAACGACTCGGACACGGGAGCCGCCCGGAAATTATTGGTCGTGCCGAACACCCGTCGACAGGCGTTCTGCCACTCATCCACGAGGTTATCTTCGGTCTGGGCCCGCATACTCGACGGTGCCAGCCAGACAATCTTGGTTTCCTGTACGTTACCCTGGTTCAGAATGACTTTGTTGCGGATCAGGAGCAGCAGCGTCTCGAAAAAGGCCCGTACGCGCGGCCGGTTCAGGGTATCGCCGGGTTGATTTTCAAACAGCCATTTCAAGTTCGTGACGTAGCGATTCACGCCCGTTGGTGCTTCTTCGAGGTCAATATTGAAACCCAGATTCAGCTTACTGAACAGGTTATCCCCTCCAACGCTTTCGCTCATGCCGATTTTCTCGTACACCGCCGTCCGTAACGGAAACAAGAACGGCGAACCGAATTCCTTACCCAGAATAGCGGGTACAAACTCACGCCGGATAAGCGAATCAAACTGAGGCAGACTGCCGTAGCTCACCGGTAGCCGGTAGCGGTCGTAAGTATTCTGCACCTCATAGCCATCATACGGCTTATTGAGCGTCACCATTTGCAACTCGTCCTGATCCAGTTGCACTTTAGTATCACTCACGGTCAGGGCCTTGGGTTCAACATTGCCGGTAGTAGTATCCGTATAGGCAACGTGCGTGTTGGACGTACCAAAGTCAATGGCGAAAGTGAACGGCTTAAATCCTTTTTGGTCGATAACCGTAAACTTGGGCAGAATCAACCCCCGATAGGGCACGCCACTCCGTTCCAGTTTTATTTCCATCAAGTCAAACGCCTGCGGCACTTTATAAAAATACGTGGCCGGAGAATTTGCTTTCGGTGAGCGGGTTTCGGGGGTGGGTACGCCAAGCGGTTTCCACTGGTTGGCGATGGTTTGATCTGTCTGGTAAAACCGGATGGAGTCGGCCGCGCGGAAGTTCGTTGTGTCGTCGCTAAGATCGGCCAGCATCACGTTGTATTGATTCAGCCCCTGCAAATACGGCTCGGGAACCGTAATTTTGTAGAACGGGAAAAACGCCAGACCCGCCCGAAAATTCAGGCTTGTCTGTTCCTGCGACAGGTTGTACTGCTTCTTAAACTCGACGGTGCGGTTGTTCCGAATAGGAATGCGCAGCGTAGCCGTCACAATCTTATCCAGGCCCTGATCCGTGGTAATAATGGTCAGTTGGCGTGCTAAATCCTCCGTCCGGAAGAAGTTAAAATACTCCTTACGGATGGGCAGGAGAAATTCACAATCGCCCACTACACCCGTGAAGAACCGGCCGCTGTTGAGTTTAAACGGCATTTTCACCAGAAAATCTTCCAGAAAATCGTCGGTGGTCACGAATGGGTACTTGACATTATCGACACCCGGCAGGTAACGATCGGCCAGTAAACCGCCCTCGCTGAGGTTGTTCAGCAACGACCGCATAATAACCGTCTGCGTGTTCCAGTTCGTATTTTTAACGTAGCGCCCCGCTACATCCATCCGCGAGGCCAGTGCCAACGGGCGTGGCACTCCGGTTGTGGCCCCGTTCCGTGATTCGCGCTGATACAGAGCAACAGTCGGCTGCATCACAAAATCGCTGCCCTCTTCAATATCGGCCAGCACATCGGCTTCCCGCACCTTGTAAAGCGCCAGCCCCGGCACCACCTGTAACGTGGAATTGCCATCGACGCCGATCTGAATCAGGTCAAAGTTCGCCAGTGTAGTGTTCGGCTCGATGGGCAACGCAACGGGACCATCGAAAAACACTTTGTAGAGGTAATCTTTAAAACCACCCCGCAACAGCGTGCTGCCGTACTGGTCGTAAAGCCGCCGGAGGTACGTAACAAAGCCTTCGTCGCGGCTCTGGAGCGCTACATATTCATTCTGAAAAAACGTCCGTCCGGTCGTGCTTTTGGGCGCGTCGATGTATTTGTTCTGCCGTTCCTGCTCCCAGTTGGGCGAGGTAAACACCAGAGACAGGGGCGACGTCCCACCCAGCAACGCCCCCTTATAATAGATGAGCGTGAACTGTTGCAGCGATGCCAGTTCATTACGCATATCCAGTTCAAGCGCCTTGGCCAGAATCTGATGCGGGTGCCGGGTTAATCCGCCAGCGGCTCCAGCCTTGCTGTTGAGATGACTAAGCCGTTCGTCGCGGTTCCAGACTTTATACGTCAGGTCAGCACTGTTGCCCGCCTGAAACAGCAGTTCGAGCATGTCGAGGCAGTGCGATACCAGCACATGATACATAGTCAGTTCACGGGCGTTTATGTTCGAATTGACCATGCGAAACGCTGTATCAAACAGATACAGCCGCGCAAACGGCGACGGGATGGATGTACCTGCTTTGGCGGCCGAGCCAGCCACGTTACCGGCGGCTCCCGAAAAAGTATCGGGGATGTGGTTAATACGGTCGCCGGTCAGGCCGTTGTGCGACCCAGTCCAGTCCTGATGGTTCTGCTGACTGACATTCGGGTCGTTATCGATGCGAAGGATATGAGGCATAGTTCAGTTTGGTTTACCTCACCCCCAACCCCTCTCCTAAAACAGGAGAGGGGAGCAGGCTCGGCCATTTTTTTGCTTCGCAAAAAGTATTTAAGTCGTCTCCCCTTCTCCTTGTGAAGGAGAAGGGGTCGGGGGCGGTCCGACGTTTCGGTGAGGTCTTATACCAATTGTCGGTTCAACTGGCCTAATTTCTCACGGCACTTTTCGGCTACTTCAATCAGTACCTGCATAAATCGCATCTCCGATTGAGGAAAGGAAGCCTGCAAGCTATTTTCGGTTTTACCGGCCTGATCTTTCAAAAAATTAGTGCTGATCCCTTTGTCGAAAAAGCCGGTCTCTACCGTTTTCGACACGACCATTGCGTTAAAATCTTTGGACAGGTCGAACGGCCGGAAACCCCGGTCGTTGGCCGCCATTTCGGCCAGCCATGGTCTGAAGTAATCAGCCATAAACTGTCGCAATGCTACGTAAAACGAATTAGACGACAGATTCTGCGATAGGTTCAGGTTCTTGGCGAAGGCTTCACCCAAACTACCCGGTACGAATTCGGTGAAGAACTTGGTCGCATAAGCAAAGCGGATGAGCGGCTCCAGCAGGTTATTAAACGTCTGATCGTAGAAGTGCGCGAGGTCGAGTGTTTTATCGTTGCGCTTGAGGGCGAACTCATAATACCGCTTGTTGTCGGTGAAATCGTCGTTGCCTTTCTGGGCAAAATCGAGCACAGCCGCTGCCGCCAGCATCTCGACTACGTGGGCATTGTTCGTCTGCTGCGCTCCACCTTCCACGTTTGGATACAACTTACTACCTGGCTGATCGCCAATGTAATACAGCGAATCCAGATTAACCTGCGTTTGGTAGTACGACAGAGCAGCTTTGGTCTTCGATAAGAACCGGTTTTGGTCGATGGCACTGTTCGCGTTTTCTTCCAGCGCGAAGTAGGGCATTACTGTTACAGCGCCTTTTTTAGCCGTGCGAATCGGCATTTTCTGACTGGGGTGCTGCAACAGTTTCACCAGCTGCGGAAATCCCGCCGACCCGGTTCCGCCGAAAATCGAGCTGATTACAAAAATCCGGTCGGTCTGATCATTGAAAGCGCCCGTGAAGTATTTGTACACCGCCGAATCTTCCAGCGAGTTAAACACCACACTCCCGATGTTCGGGTTGCCCTTAAAGCCCACCGACAGGTTTAATTTCAGTTCGGCATTGGTTGGCTTGGCGGAGTTGTCGTAGAGTAGTTTCAGAAACTCGCGGTCGAGTTCGTCCATGCTGCTCACGTTCAGAAATTCCTCGAATGTACCCTGATGATCGGTCAGTTTCGGCAGTACCGAATCCCCGATTTTCACCGGTGCGTTGTCGGCCTGCAAAGTACCCAGCGGTTGGAGGGGTGTCCCAAAAAACGTCTGCTTACCGGGCGTCTGGCCCTCAACATAGGCACCCCGACGAATGGTGCGATACAGTTCAACGGCGCGCAGGGCCCGCTCGGTATCGCCGTTCTGCATATCCATATCCAGCAAAATGGGGACAATCGTCAGGTCATTCGGGGTTTTGGCCCCGGCTGCCAGCAGCATCGTCAGCGAACGCAGCACACGGGCCCCCGTACCGCCAATACCAAAAAGAAAGAGTTTCATAGGCTTTTACATTTACCTCACCCCCAGCCCCTCTCCTAAAACAGGAGAGGGGAGCCGTCAACGACATACCGATCTGAGAAAACTAAGTTTTCAGATACGAAACTGTCTGATAAAACTCCCCTCTCCTGTTTTAGGAGAGGGGTCGGGGGTGAGGTAAACCGTGAGGTTTTCAGTTATTTTTTGTAAAACAATATCAATCGTTTCCAGTACCTGCTCATTACGGAACCGCATTAGCGTCAGACCTAAATCACACAAGTCGAACTCCCGCTCAGCATCGTAACGCTTTGCTTCGGGTGTGTCGTGTACTGAACCATCCACTTCAATAATCAACCTTTCTTCAGCGCAGTAAAAATCAACTACATATCCACCAATGCTATGCTGACGCCTGAATTTCCGGTCTTCTAATTGCCGGTTGCGCAATCTGCTCCACAACAGAGATTCAGCCGGTGTCTGACTCTGACGCAATTCGCGCCGAAGGTCTTTCATGCTGGAACGGTTATGAAGTTGATCGCTCATAGAGGTCGTTTACCTCACCCCCGTCCCCCTCTCCTTCACAAGGAGAGGGGAGCAGGCTTGGTGTTTATTTGCGTTGCAAATAGTATCTAAGTTGACACCCCCTCTCCTTCACAAGGAGAGGGGGACGGGGGTGAGGTTAAAATGGTGTCCGCTTGGCGAAGATGGAAAACCCTTTCAAGGCGAGCGAAAAGACGAAAAAGTAAATCAGGGCATAAATTGCGTTTACGGCCCCAAACCCCGTCATATAGCCGTCTGTTTCGTCGGCTTGCGTACGGTCTTTGGCGTAGAAAAGTGCATAGGCAAAGGCAAATATGGCCGCAATTACTAGGGTAATCACCCAGTGGGGGGTCCGGTGAAATATAGCCCGCCACCGTCCTAATCCCAGATAATACACAGCCGCCAGCGCCAGTGTGACGAACAGCGTGATCAGGCCAACCGGCGTAAAAATTTCATCGGCGTAGATGGGGTCATTGTTCTGGCCGAGCCAGAGTTCATAAAGCGAAACAAACATGGGTAGCAGGTTATTGGGTCAGTTATTTCTTGATTAGGGCGAAGTTGAGCTGCAAAAAATCATTGGTTGATGACTGATACGCTTCTTTCACGCCGTTCATGAGGTGCTCAAGCGCGAACGTCTTGTTGCGTCGGCCATCGGTGGTACGGTCATCCATCGTAGTCCAGGTAGTCTGATACCAGTCGTCGGATCGGGCGGGCAGTTTAACCGTAACGTCGGCCTTGTCGTCATACAGGTTCGAGACCTGAAATGTAAGCACGTGCGTAGCATCATTCAATAACTTGAGTTCGCGCTCGCGTAACCGGCTGACGTCTTTCACGGCTTCCTTTCTCTGCACACTGACGAGTTTGATGGTCGCACTCGGTGCCCTTAAAACCAAATTCTTTTTCAGAAACTCCTCCGATTGAGCGTATCCAGGCAGTGTGCTGAGATTCAGGCCGATGGCGAATTCGGCGGGTTTAGCGGGTTTTACAGCCAGTTCAGCCACGTTGCCTCTCTCGACACGCCAGTCGCCTTTTTTGTTCAGCGAGAAAAATAACTCGTACGCTGTCAGGGCCTTGCCCGACCCAAAATTGAGCTGCTTGACGGGTTTTGTCGTCAGCAGATCCTGTAGCTGCGCGTTGAACTGGCCAAGCAGTTCCTGTTTACCAATAACCCAGACGTAGAACGGCCGCGACTCGCCGGTCAATTTCTGTTTATGATTTTGATAGTCATAATACGTACCGTTAAAGGGCGATGTGTAGGCATATACCGTAGCCCCGATTCCTGCCTTGTTCAACTGATTAAACTGATCGTAAATCTCGCTTTTCAGTACGCTCGACGCATCGGTCTTATTGATTTCGGGGTTGTTTTTGATAGCCGCATCGGGAAATGACAGAATGCAGTCCGACACCAGCACGGCGATGTTATTGCCTTTGGCTTTTTCGCCCACCTGCCGGAACACCTTGTGCAACTCCGAACTGCGGCCCGTTGCCAGCGGTGTTGTTGCCAGGCCTTCCACAAACGCAGTCAGGTCGCCGGTATAGGGTTTCGGGGCTTCGGCAATCGTATATACTGTAACGGGTTTGATGGTATTGGCTTTTGTGACTACTTCCGATACGACATCTTTAAACGCGGTACCACCCTTTAAGTAGCCGCCCATACTGGCCGACGTTTCCAGAAAAAAATGGATTTGGTTGATCGAAGCAGCTTTGGCAACCGGTTTATCGTCGGCTTCAGTGCGTTTCTTGGAACCGCTGCAACCCGGTAACAGGAGTGTAACGCCTAAAAGAAGCAGTAAACCGGATGCCCGGCGGAGTGGTACAGTCATGTGTGAATAAACGGTCAAAATTTAAGAACGTTTGAAAAGAGGAAGTACGTACGCTATAACTAACGTCGCGACCAACAAAATATCGTACCAGTCAAGGGTGGCTTTAGTCCGAAACTCATTACACCCCTGAAAAAACAGTGAACAGAACACAACAAGCCAGGCCGTTGAGTGCAGGGTTCGGGCTGGTACCGATGCAATGTAATTTACCACCTGATACACCAGCAGGCTACCGGCACCAATACCCCACCAGGAATTGGTCAGGCTCGGCGTTTTCTGGTACGACTCCCAGGTCATATCGCGGCCAGCCAGCCACAACACCAGCACCGTCACCGCGGTCAGCAGCGCACCGAGCCAGTTCGGCCAGTCGGCAGGTACGTTATACTCCGACGCTTTACCCGTCCGGGACGGCACTGAAATAACCGGGGGAGCTGGCTGCGGAGGTAATAGTAGAATTGTCAGTACATTTTCGGCTGACTTTATTAGCGACACCCGCTGCCGGTCGGTAATGGTATCGTCACCGGCGACCTGCTCCCGACGAAAATAAACGGCCTGACCGGCATCGTCGCGGAGCAGTCCGCAACGGGTCAGGTCGTCGTAATGAATAATCTGGCCCTGCATTGAAAAAAAGATGTCGGTTTGAACGGCTAAAAGTACACAAAGCGGTTTACCTGCGCCACCCTTTTTGTTCCATCGGGACTGACCCGTTATCAACGGCGTCTCCGTACCTTTGTGGCGAATTTCATAAATGATCGCACTCGTGAGCCGTACTCCAGACCGAAACCGTCCAGCAAAGGGAAATTCAGCCAAAAACCGGCCGGATAAAAGAGATTCGGGCAGGGGCAAATCAGTCAAACCGTCCACGACGGGAGATTACCCGGACACCGTTCGTGCCAAGAAACACTTGGGTCAGCATTTTCTGAAAGACCTGAGCATTGCCGAGCGCATTGCCGATGGCCTGACGGGACATGGCGGGTATAGCCGCGTGCTCGAAATTGGACCGGGTATGGGCGTATTAACCCAGTTTCTGTTGCCAAAAACTCAGTTTGAAACCCACGTAATCGAAATTGATCGCGAGTCTGTTGCCTACCTGAACGAACACTTCTCGGCCCTGCGCGGTCGCATCATCGATGGTGATTTCCTGCAAATGAACCTGACGGACTTATTCGAAGGCGGGCCGTTTGCGGTCATTGGCAACTTCCCCTATAATATTTCAAGCCAGATTCTTTTCAAGGTGCTGGACATGCGCGACCGGGTGCCGGAAGTGGTCTGTATGCTACAGCGCGAGGTAGCCCAGCGAATTGCCTCGCCACCGGGCAATAAAGATTACGGTATTCTAAGTGTACTGCTCCAGGCCTGGTACGATATAAAATACGAGTTCACCGTTGATCCAGACGTGTTTATTCCTCCGCCCAACGTGTTTTCGGGGGTGATCAGCTTAAAACGCAACGCGGTACAGCAACTCGATTGTGATGAGCGCAAGTTTGTTCAGGTTGTAAAGCATGGCTTCAATCAACGCCGGAAAACGCTCCGCAATGCCCTGAAACCCCTTAACCCACCTGAAGCCGCCCTATCGCACCCGTTCATGGACAAACGCGCCGAACAACTTAGTGTGGCACAGTTTGTGGAATTGACGAATCTGTGGGCTGTGGTTAGTGAGTAGCAGTTAGTAAGGCTGTTACTGATCGCTAACCACTATACACTACTCACTGAACCATGACCTTCGAACTCACCCAGGACTACCTCGACCGCCTGCAAACGGCCATAGACGACGGTAACGATACCCTACTCAGGGCAGAGATGGAGGAGTTGTATCCGGCCGATATTTCGGGCATTCTCTACGAGATGAAACCGGAACCGGCCCGTTATCTGCTGAACCTGCTTGATAAAAAGGTGGGGGCGGAAATTATTGCCAACATCGATCAGAATGATCGGAAAGCCTTTTTGCAGGATTTTACCTCCGCCGACCTCGCCACGTACATCGACGAGATGGACTCTGACGATGCCGTTGACATCTTGAACGAGCAACCGATTCAGGTACGCGAAGAAGTGATTGGTCTGCTCGAAGACCGCGAACAGGCGCGGTTCATTCTGGATCTGCTCCACTACGACGAAGATGTTGCCGGTGGTCTGATGCAGAAGGAGTTGATCAAAATCAACGTCAATCTGACGGTCAATCAGTGCATCGAGGAGATCCGACAGCAGGCCGAATACATCGAAAATGTCTATGCCATTTACGTGGTCGATGACCTCGGTCGGTTGCTGGGGCTGGTTTCGCTGAAGAAAATTGTTCTGGCACGGAAGACGGCCAAAATTGCCGACATCTACGACGAGAACATCGTTTCGGTCGAAACGTACCGGCCCGTCGATGAAGTGGCTGAGATCATGCAGCGGTATGACCTGGAAGCTATCCCCGTTGTTAACATACAAAAACGCTTGCTGGGCCGTATCACCATTGATGACGTCGTCGACGTTATCACCGAACAGGCCGAAGAAGATATTCAGGTAATTTCGGGTCTGTCGGGCGAAGTTGAAGAAGACGACACCATCTGGGCGCGGGCTAAAGTGCAACTCCCCTGGCTCATTGCCGGGGCCTGCGGCAGTCTGCTGGCGGCCACGGTCATTAACGGTTTTCAGGCCGAATTGGGCAAAATCGCGGCCCTGGCAGCTTTCATTCCCATCATCGGCTCAACGGGGGGGAACGTCGGTATTCAGACTTCGTCACTGATTTTGCAAAGCCTCGCTGACACGTCGGGCCTGAGTGTCACGCTTGGTCGGCGGTTGTTGCGCACGTTGTTGGTTGCCCTCATCAACGGCTTAGTTGTGGGCCTGATTGCAGGTGCTTATACCTTCCTGATCGGCGAGCCACGTTTATTTCCGGTAGTTGCTACATCGCTGTTAGCCGTTGTGTTGCTGGCTTCATTTATGGGTACGGTAACACCCTTGCTACTCAACCGGATAGGCATTAATCCAGCGGTTGCCTCGGGGCCCTTTATTACTACAGCTAATGACCTGATCGGGATTGGTGTGTACTTTTTGATCGCCCAATTCTTACTGTCCGAACTGTGACATTGTATTATGCCTAAGTTTCTGATTGATCAAGCTGAGTTTTCACTATCTTCGGAACAGCTATTTTTGCCACCTAACGACATGAAAGTACCACTGTATGATTGCCGTTATTCAGCGCGTTTCCCAAGCTTCCGTCACCATCGACAACCAGATCAAAGGCCAAATTAATACCGGCTTTCTGGTGCTGCTCGGCATTACCCACACCGACACCCCCGACGATGTGGAGTGGCTGGGTAAGAAAATCGTCGGTATGCGGATTTTCGGCGATGCCGATGGCAAAATGAATCTTGATCTGACGGCTGTTGACGGAGATATTCTGCTGATCAGTCAGTTTACGCTTCATGCCAGCACGAAAAAGGGAAACCGGCCCAGCTTTATCGAAGCCGCCCGGCCCGAAGTGGCTATTCCGCTATACGAAGCGATGATCCGGCAAGTAGAAGCCGAGTTGCAGAAGCCTATACAAACCGGTGAGTTTGGGGCTAATATGAAAGTAGCCTTGGTAAACGATGGTCCCGTAACCATCCTGATCGACTCTAAAAGCAGGCTCTAACCGGCTCATTTTTAATCTCCTTAACCAGCCGCCCCGGAACTTATCCGGGGCTTTTGTTTTTTTGTAATCGGTCTTAGGGCCTGTTAATTAACCACCATCACTATCAGATTATATGTACCGACATTTCCTGTTACTACTCGCATTTGGCGGGTGGGGGAGTCTGGCTCATGCCCAGAAATTAAGTGAATTTCCCCCGCTAAAAACCCCCGGTCACAAGAGCCTGTACTTTACCTGGAGCTACAACCGCGACTGGTATACCCGCAGCACGATCCGGTTTAAAAACACGGCAACGGACAATTACGACTTCAAGATTATCGACGCCGTTGCGCATGACCGACCCGATCTGACCGACTTCTGGAAATTCAACAGCCTGACCATTCCGCAGTACAACGCCCACCTTGGCTACTTCTTCGGCGACAAACACGACCTCGGCATCGAACTCAGTTGGGATCACCTCAAATACGTAGTCGATGATAACCGGGTGTTTCATGTGCAGGGCAACATTCGCGGCCGGTACATCGACAAGGACACACTGGTCACACCCAACTTTGTCCACCTGCAACACACTAATGGCAATAACTACCTGATGATCAATCTGGTAAAGCGCCAAAAATTAAGCATCGGCAAACACCTTGGATTAAGTGCCATTTATAAAGTGGGCGCGGGTGGGCTGATCTCCTACACCATTTCAACCGTGCTTGGTGACTTTGATAAAGGGCATTTTCATCCGCAGGGTTTTGTAGGTGGTGTCAGCACGGGGCTGCGGCTGGATATTTACCGGCACTTCTTCCTGCAAACGGATCTACAGGGCGCTTACGTACTCTACACCGGCAGCGAATTAGGTCACGATCACGTTGGCCGGGCTACGCACCATTTTTACTCACTGCAATACCTCTACGGCTTCGGCTTCAACTTTCCGCTGAGCAGACTGTAAGGATTAATAAACACAGAGGAAGAGGAGTAAGGCACGGAGTACACAGAGGTTAAATCTCTTCTTTGTGTACTCCGTGCCTTACTCCTCTTCCTCTGTGTTTATAAGCAAACTAAAAATCCCCGTAATCTACCTGCAAACACGTCAGGCCAAGCGTACGACGCCACATATCGACAACCTGCTGCCGGTCGTCAACCACAAATTCGACGAAGTAGCGGCCCTGGATATGCTGCATAAACAGTTCCTGCTTCACAATCGAGTCTTTCCGGTTGTCGTTTTCGGGACGCATGAACAACTGGAAATCGGCAGCCTCCCAGTCAAAATATTGTACGAGCCAGTTAGTCGTCTCTTCCCGGCAGACGGCATCCCGCCCCGAAAAAAAGATAATGGCATAACCCGACGCCTTCAGGGACTGCACCAGCCGGATAATAGGCCACTTGGGCAGGTCCTCCCCCACCCGATGCCATGCAAACGCCGACCGGCCATTCATCTGCGCTACCGTTCCATCAATATCGACCAGCACACAGCGCGGTAGTGATTGGTCCTGCTCACGCTGGAAAACCGGAGTGCGCGTCAGCCTTTCACGCTGGAACCGAAAGGTTTTCTTCATTGCCCTGAGTTGTTCAGCCTGCTTACGGATCACCGCTTCTCCAACCGAGTCATCGCGCTGTTCATCACGCCGGATGCACTCGTCTATCGGTGTATCTATAAGCTGGTAACTAATCTCAATGGCATCGGTATGTTCGCTTAGTAATTTTCGGAACTCGTTAATGTAATTCAGGTTGAGGTTCGTATTATCGATCAGCACATTCCAGCCCCGCTTCAAGCCGTTGACAATTAGGGCTTTCTAGTTATCATTCACTAAATTCTCAACCCGACTCTTGGCCGAATCAGGCCACGTTTGCCAGTATTCCGGTAAGGGTGCCGCTACGATGGCCCGCCGGAGGTCGTCGCGGTTAATACGCATATAGTTGGGGTTTTCGGCGCAGAATTGCCGGGCAAATGTCGATTTACCACTGCCACTCAGGCCGGTCAGGATCAGGGCTTTTCGCATGAGTAGTCATAAAAAAGCCCGGCATCGCTGACGGGCCGGGCTTGTTGCTTAAGTTAACAAAGATACGTACTCCCGCTAAATTTCGGTTCATACCAACCAAACAGGCTCGTTCGTTTTGGCAGAAAGCCGTAGTTTTACACAAATGGACTTCCTACCGCCCGACATAGCCGCCTACGCCGACGCCCATACCTCGCCCGAAAGTGAGGTGCTGTACCGACTGAACCGACAGACGCATCTCCGGATTTTGCGTTCCCGGATGTTGTCGGGGCATGGTCAGGGGCGGTTTTTGAGCATGATTTCGTGGATGCTCCGCCCCCGGCGCGTACTGGAAATTGGCACCTATACCGGCTATTCGGCCCTGTGCCTCGCCGAAGGCCTGGCCGATGATGGCCGCGTGATTACCCTCGATAACAATGAAGAACTCGAATCGTTCGCGCGGGAGTTCTGGGCGCAGTCTCCTTATGGTGACCGTATCGATTTCCGGCTTGGCAACGCTGCCGACCTGATCCCGGCCATTGACGAAATTCTCGATTTGGTGTTTATCGACGCCGACAAACTCAACAATGGCCTGTATTTTGATCTGGTTATCGATAAGGTGCGGCCCGGCGGCTTTATTCTGGCCGATAATGTACTCTGGAGCGGAAAAGTCGTGCAATCCGTGAAACCATCCGACAAAGACACCCTAGCCGTGCTGGCCTTTAACGAAAAAATTCAGGCCGACCCCCGCATCGAAAATATCCTTTTACCCATCCGCGACGGCATTCTCGTGATGCGCAAACGATAGTCTACCCGTATTTATGAAAAACCTCCTCCTCCCCCTGTTGCTCCTGTTTACCGGACTAACCGTTTCGGCCCAGCCTACGCCCACGGTACCCGAACAACTCGATTTCGCTGGTATTTCGGTTCATTTCGATGAGAGTGCCCGGCGCGTTGTTCAACAGGATGTGAATGCCCTGTTGGCCAACCGGAAGTTCTGGGAAGCAAAACTCGACCGGGCAGTGCTGTATTTTCCTATTATGGAAGCAGCCCTGATTGACGAAGATGTACCGACGGATTTTAAATACCTGGCTGTGCAGGAAAGTTCGCTCACCCCCGACGCGGTTTCGGCCTCGACCGCCGTTGGTTACTGGCAGTTCAAACGCGAAACTGCTCAGGATCAGGGCATGCGGGTAGATGAAGAAATCGATGAACGTAAAAGCATTACAGCCTCCACCCACGGAGCCGCCAAATATCTGAAGAAGAACAATACCCAATTCAACAACTGGGTATCGTCGCTGTTCTCGTACTATCTGGGCGCGGGTGGTATTTCCAAACTGATTCCGGCCGACTGGAGTTATGCCCGCGAAATCAACCTCGATGGCCGCACTGACCGGTATGTACTCCGGTTTTTTGCCCATAAAATCGCCCTTGAAAGCGCCCTGCAATCCTACAAAACGGTCAATACTTTCGCACTCATCGAGTATCCCAAAGCGAACGGCCGCAGTATTCGCGAGTTGTCCGACGAACTGGGTATCGACGAGTTTGAACTGCGTAAGTATAACCGCTGGGTGCTGGGCGACGCCGTACCGACCGATAAAGAATACACCTTAGTGCTGCCGGTGCCTGCCAATCTCATCAACGATATGCGGGAGCGGGTCGCCCTTTCGGGTTCGGCCAAAAAAGCGCCCGACTTTGTGCAGGATGATGTTGGCTTTCCGGTGTTGCGCCGGGTCACAACCGGTATCAGCAATCGGAACGAGCCAATTTTGTACGAGATAAATGGCTTACCCGGCATTCAGGCGCAGATTGGCGATAACGCAGGTACTTTGGCCAAGAAAGCGAAGATCAGCTTTTCGAGTCTGCTCCGCTATAACGACATGAGCGACCGCGACCCGATTGTCGTTAATGAAGTGTATTACTTAGCCAAGAAGCGCAAAAAAGCGCTCGTGCCTTACCACAATGTACGGGAAGGCGAAACCTCACGGAGTATCTCGCAGCGGTATGGCCTGCGGCTTAAAAAATTACTGCGCTATAACCGGCTCGACCGGGTAACAAAGCTCCAGACGGGCCGGGTAATGTGGCTGCGCGAACGTCGGCCTTCGAACCGTCCGGTAGAAATCATTAAGTCGCCTACACCGAACGTCATCGACCGGACACCTGCTAAACCCGTGGTCGCCCGCGCCGACGCGCCACTGCCAGCGAGCCAGCCAACGGCTACGGGGTCGATTCCGAAAAACGCGTCTGAGCGGAAATTGTACCAGCCGAAGCTGGTGCCACCTGCTCAGACTGTTAGCCCTGAACAGGCGCAGACTGGCGCAGCCAAGCTGGACCCAGCCCCCAGACCCACGGCTACAAGTAGCACAAATGACTGGTCAGTGTCCAGCCAGCCAACCCGGTCCACTACTAAGCCTGCCGCTATGGAACCCGCGCCGGTCGTAACGACAACAACCGTTCCCGATGCGAATGGTACCCAACGCACCATCATTGTTCGGTCTGACGAGCCAACCCGGACGGGAACGCTGCCTTCTGACTCCTACGCAACCAGCGGGACAGCTTCCCGGCCGGTTAAAAAGCCCGCCCCTGCCCGGACCAACCCAGTACCCCGCCCGGCTACAACTTCCCGCCCTGATAATATTGACGAAGAGGTAGATGGAGCACGGCCTGTAAAGCCCCTGCAAACGGGGGGGTATGAAGAAGTCTCCAGCGTCGACAAGCCGGAACCAACTGTGGCGACACGGCCGGTGATGCCAGCACCCCGACCCAAAACAACGCCCCTGGCCGCTACCGCACCTGTTGCGGAGCGCCCCATTATGCCCGCGCCAGCGCCGACAGTTTCGGCATCCGTTCCCGTTACCCGCCCAACCGCTTCGACGGCCGGGCGTACGATGACGCATAGCGTTGAGGCCGGACAGACCTACTACAGCATCTCCAAACTCTACGGTGTTCCCATTGACGAGATTATGACCGCTAATGACCTGACGGCTGAAAGCAAACTTGCCGTGGGTCAGAAATTAACGATTCGTAATGTACCATCGGGCTTCCCGGTTGGGCAGGTGATTACGTCGTCTGCTCTCCCAGCCACCACTCGGCCGACCGCTCCGACTCAACCCGCGTATCAGATTCATACGGTGGAAAAAGGAGAAACGATGTACCGCATCTCGAAGCAGTATAACGTCCCGATTGAGAAAATTCAGGAGTGGAACCAGTTGTCAGACGCGACAGTTAAGGAAGGTCAGAAACTAAAGATCCTACAGAATTAAATGATTCTCATCGATAATACGGTCATCAGCGATGATGTAGCCGAGCAGTTTTTTGTCTGCAATTTAGATAAATGCAAGGGGGCCTGCTGCGTCGAAGGCGACCTTGGTGCCCCGCTTGAGCCGGACGAACTGGCCATTCTGGACGCTATCTATCCAAGCATAAAACCTTACCTCACCGAGGCTGGTATTAAAGCAATTGAGGAACAGGGACGCTACGAATCCGATGGCGACGGCGGCTATGTAACCACGACCATCAACGGCCGCGAGTGTGTCTACGCCGGTTACGATGAACGCGGCATTTTGAAGTGCGGCATCGAAGCGGCTTACAAAGATGGTGCTGTCGACTGGAAGAAACCGCTGTCGTGCCACCTCTACCCGATCCGCGTCACGAAGTACGATCAGTATCACGCTCTTAACTACGACCGGTGGCCTATTTGCAGCCCGGCCTGTGGCTTTGGCAAGGAGTTAAATGTACCGGTTTACAAGTTCGTCCGCGAAGCCCTCATCCGTGCCTATGGCGAGGAGTGGTACGGCAAATTAGTGCGTGATATTGAAGGCGACGTAGCGGTATAAACAGCACAAACACTGTTGGACGAGCCTCGCGATTATTTTGAAGACGTTTATCATGTGGTACGGCAAATACCACCGGGCCGCGTCACCACGTATGGAGCCATTGCCCGCTACCTGAGTCTCCGGGCCGGTGCCCGGATGGTCGGTTGGGCAATGGTCGCCAGTCACGGGCACGATGTACCGGCCCAACGGGTCGTCAACCGCATTGGCGTATTATCGGGCAAGCATTTTTTTGGCAGTCCAACGGCCATGCAGGAATTACTGGAAGCCGAGGGCGTTCAGGTCGAAGATGACCGGATTGTCGATTTCGAGCGTGTACTCTGGGACCCGGCGGTTGAGTTAGCCGTATAGCCTTAAAGATTCCGAATGTACTTCTGCCCACCCAGGTACCGCATTTGGCGGGCGATTTGCCGGGTTCGACGCTGCACGTAAGGCGACGGCCGGCGAATGGAAAACTGAATGGGGTTCGGCAGAACGGCGGCAATGCGAGCGGCCTCATCCCGACTGAGCGATTTAGCCGAGTGGCCATAAAAGCGTTCTGAAGCGGCTTCTACCCCAAAGGTCATTGGCCCCGTTTCGGCCACATTCAGATAGACCTCCAGAATCCGCTTCTTGCCCCAAATTAGTTCGATCAGGGTTGTAAAATAGACTTCCAGCCCTTTACGGATGTAGCTCCGGCCATTCCAGAGAAACACATTTTTGGATACCTGCTGCGAAATTGTGCTGGCACCCCGGGGCCGTTTCCGGTACTGATTCTCCTTAATGGCATCCTGAATCTCGTCAAAATCGAAACCCCAGTGCGTAGGAAATGCCTGATCTTCTGAGGCTACTACGGCCAGCGCGGCTTCTTTATTTATCTCGTCAAACGACCGCCATTCCTTGTAGATATGGGTATCTTTATCAGTTTGCATTGCCTCTATTTTGCGCGATACGACCAACGGCGTCACCCAGACCGGCACCCATTTTAGAGCAATAACCCAACCGATGGATGCCAGAAAGAGGTATAAACACCCTTTGACAAACCACCAGTACACACGTTCCAGCAACGGTTGCTGCCGCATGAACGCCCGTGTCCGCTGCAACCAGCCCGACGCTGATTTTACCTTTCCACCCGTCGCCTGCACCCGCTTACCGGCCGCACCTGAACGGGTTGTATTAACCGCCAGGATTGAATTCGTCTGAGCGTGCGGGGTACGAAACGAGTTCTTAGGGCGGTTAGACTGCATATAGGGCAAAGTAACGCACCATTTATGGTTGTGCCAGATCGCAAAGCAGATTTTTTAGCCGATAGCCCCAAAAATTAGTTTAATCAAGCAACCCTCTTGCCTGATCGTCTGTCATCCGTTGCAAAGTGCCTTATTCAACTCTCGTTATGAACCTTATCAAAATACTTGGCTTTCTCCTGAGTGGCATTGTGCTGGTGGTTGCTTACGTGATCGACGAACTGCAAGCCCAATCACCCCGCTCCCAACCAGACACATTCGATGCTTCGGATCTGCTTCAGACAAACAGATCCGCGGCTACTCGATCCGCGAAAAGTTTACCCGCTTCGGTCAGACGCAGAAGGTCTTCATCAATTCTTAACCACCCTGTTTCGGTCAACTGAGCCAGTTCCCGGCGATTTTGGCTCCTGAAATCTCCTGCCAGTAATTCATCTAACACGGTGAGTTTGCATCCCCATTTGGTGCGTAGGCCGGTTAACAAATATTCGTTCACCTTGTCGGCCCGGCTTAACTCCTCCCGTTCGGCGGGAACGATCCCTTTTCGCAGCGACATCAGATAGCGGGCGTTGTTAGCTACATTAAATTGTCGGCTGTTTCCATCATACGAATGGGCCGACGGCCCGACGCCCAGATAGGGGTGCTGTTGCCAGTAGGCCGTATTATGGCGGGCGTACTGCCCTGAACGCGCGAAATTGGAAATCTCATACTGCTCATATCCGTCAACGGCGAGCCGGTCAACGAGTTCTTCAAGCTGCGTGGCAGCCAGATTTTCGTCAGCGGGTGGCAGTTTACCGGTCTTCGTCCAGCGGCCAAACGCCGTATCAGGCTCAATAGTCAGGGCGTAGGCTGAAATATGCGCTACATTCAGCGACAGTGCGCGGTTAAGGTCAGCCTGCCACAGGGCCGCATTCCTGTTTGGAATCCCATAAATTAAGTCAATGCTCAGGTTATCAAATCCGGCATCCTGCGCCAGTCCCACACAATGCTCGGCTTCAACGGCAGAATGCGCCCGGTTCATCCAGCGCAGGGTAGCTTCGTCAAACGTTTGAATACCAATACTGAGCCGGTTTACATAGCGCCGGAGCATGGTCACTTTTTCAGCCGTCAAGTCGTCAGGATTAGCTTCGAGCGTGATTTCAGATTGGGCCGAAACACTGAACTGACGGTGAATCATCTCCAGCAAGTGCGCTAACTCGTTCTCACTCAAGAGCGAAGGGGTACCTCCACCAAAATAAATCGTCTCAAGCTGACGCGTTGGCAGGTAATCGGCCCGCAACTCGATTTCATGCGCTATGGCAGTCACCAATTCGCTTTTATGCTGTTGATTGGTGCTGAAATGAAAGTCGCAATAGTGGCAGGCTTGCTTACAGAACGGAATATGGAGGTACAGATGCATCTACTGAATTGACGAAAACCGGCGGGTTTCGGTTCCCGCCACGCCAATGCGTCAAGGGCAGTACAGCAGCAATTTTAGTCCGCAATCAGTTGTTTTTCCAGCACGATAAGCAGACCGTGTTTACCCTGCTGCGTGCCAACTATATCGAACCCATATTTTATGTTTAGGAGCAGCATTCCCCGCCACTGATTGTAGGTATGCGTTCGGATGGTACGATAGTCCTGCTGAACACACCAGTCATGCTGTCGGCGCATTAGTTCTACAGCCACGCCCTGCCCCCGGTAAGGTGCATCAACGCAGCCGAGCCAGCTATAAAAATGGCCTGGTTTCCGTTCGTAGCCTATTTTGCACCCAATTACCTGTTCATTCAGTAAAGCCAGATTTATCAGAAATGGCCCGCGCTGGTTGTGATAAACCAGTTCATGGATAAGGTCCTCCGCTGCCCCGCCGTTAAATACACAACGATATAGCTCAAGCAGCGACGTAAGCAGTGGCTCAGGTGGCAGGCCTGTAAACAGTTTATAGTCAACCTCGTTGTGCATACTTTGTTACTATAATCACCTCATAACAACCTGTACACTACAGCATCCTATCAAAAAAGGTGGCTGTCAGTTGTGTCACATCGCAGTACGTGATCGAACTACGCTCATCACCATACGTCGTGATTTCAGCAATGGGCGTATGGCCCACAACCTGATGATAGCCAGTCAGGTTGTTGTGTATTGTTTCGGTGCGGTCAGCCCAGACCGGGCCGCCGTATAAATCACCGCCACCGCGTATCGGTCCCACCTCAAACAGGAGATCAGTCGTCTGTCGGTTTGTGTGTAAAGCATTCAACTGGTCAGCCACCGGCGCTGACTGAATGCCGAGCTGATCTATGTACGGTTTGCAGTGCTGATACCACCCATTTGATACACCGGCATGGGTGAATAAGTAGTTACCTTTCTGGTAAGCCATCTGAAAGAAATCCTGATGATCGTTAAACAGCCGGGTTAATTCAGGCTGGGCAGCAGGTCGGAAACCCGAACATCGGTAGTTAGGAAAATGCAGGTACTGCGCATCGTGATTGCCGATGAGCAATGTAATCTTGTCCGGGTTTTTCGCCTTTAACTTAAGTATCTCAGCCAGATTCCGGTAAATTTCCTCGTCGGTAAACCCCTGCCGACTATCCGTGTAATCACCGAGAAAAATAACCCGGTCTGCTCCGGCTACATCAACCTGTTTCCAGACATCACGGCCGTGTAAATCCCCAATAGCAATAACTCTCATACGTTGATTAATGGCCGATCAGGCCGGAAATGGTATTGATGCTTAAAGCAATAATAATAGCATTGAACGCGAATGATAATACCCCGTGGATGAGCGCCAGCCGACGCATTTTGGACGAGGTAATCTGCACGTCCGACACCTGACTGGTCATGCCAATCACAAACGAGAAGTAAGCAAAATCAAGGTAGTCTGGTTCCTCATCACCCGGGAAGTCAAGGCCACCCACCTTTTTTTCGGCACTACCATAATAAATATGAGCATACCGGAATATGAAAACAGTATGCACTATCACCCATGAACAAATTACAGCCAGAATTGATAGTAAAATATGTGCATTTACTGACTCAGGAGACAAATTTTTAACTGACTTTACCAGCAAAACAACGGTAAACAAACTGGCGAAAGCCGCAATAACGACGAAGGCCAGAATAAGCACCCGGCTGGAGTCCTCCAACCGATTCGTATGTTTAGTTTCCTGCGGAGTCGATGCAATAATCATTGTCCAGGTTAGCGCAATAATGGTCAGCGCGTAGACCACGTAAGCGACAATCCACTGCGTTTGGCCCAGCATTTGTCCCCCTGACAGAAAGAAAGCGAGTGTTCCTGCACTTAGCGCAATCCATAACCGATGATCAGCATCCAGCCGGATGATTCGTTGTGTTAATAAGGACATAAGTTAACATAGGTATAAACAGACAAGTCTTGGGATACAACACAAAAACGCCCCTGTTGGTACGAACCAGCAGGGGCGTTTTCTATTTTATGATACGGCTTATAACGTCCGCTTCACTTCTTTGAATTCAAATCCTTCGATCACGTCACCAACTTCAATGTCGTTAAAGTTTTTGATGCTCAAACCACATTCGTAATTGGAACGGACTTCGCTGACATCGTCTTTGAAGCGTTTCAGCGCACTGATTTCACCGGTATGAATTACAATAAAGTCGCGGATGACCCGGATTTTATTGCTCCGTTTGATGATACCATCTGTTACGTAGCAACCGGCTACCGTACCAATCTTGCTGATCTTGAAGACATCGCGAACTTCGATGTTGCCCGTCACCACTTCTTCTACCGTCGGAGCCAACATGCCGGTCATGGCATCTTTCACTTCGTTGATAGCGTCATAGATAATCGAGTACATCCGAATTTCGATCTGCTCCTGTTCGGCCAGTTTCCGGGCGTTAACTGAGGGTCGCACCTGGAAACCGATAATGATTGCATCCGAGGCAGACGCCAGCAGAATATCGGATTCCGAGATCTGACCAACGGCTTTATGGATGATGTTTACCTGCACTTCATCAGTAGACAGTTGCAGCAGCGAATCCGACAGGGCTTCGACCGAACCATCCACGTCACCTTTCACAATCGCGTTCAGTTCCTTAAACGTACCGATGGCTTTCCGGCGACCAATTTCTTCGAGCGTAATATGCTTGCGGGTGCGCAGGGTTTGTTCACGAAGCAGTTGCTCACGCTTATTGGCAATTTCACGGGCTTCACGTTCTGTTTCCATCACGTTGAATTTATCGCCCGCCTGTGGCGCGCCGGGTAAGCCCAGAATCTGCACCGGCGTTGATGGCCCCGCTTCTTTCAGGCGCTTACCGAGGGCATCGGTCATAGCCCGGATGCGTCCGTAGTGTGCCCCTACCAGTACAATGTCGCCAACACGTAATGTCCCGTTCTGTACCAGAATGGTCGACACATACCCACGGCCTTTATCCAGCGATGCTTCAACAACGGTACCAACGGCCCGGCGTTCGGGATTGGCTTTGAGGTCGAGCAGTTCAGCTTCCAGCAGGACTTTTTCAAGCAACTCAGGAATACCCATCCCGGATTTGGAGGAGATTTCCTGGGTCTGATATTTACCGCCCCATTCTTCAACGAGGAGGTTCATCTGCGACAGTTCATTACGAATTTTCTCCGTATCGGCACCCGGCTTGTCAACCTTCGAGAAGGCAAACACAATCGGAACGCCCGCTACCTGCGCGTGGTTGATGGCCTCTCGCGTCTGTGGCATTACGCTATCGTCAGCCGCAATCACGATGATAACAACGTCGGTTACTTTGGCACCCCGTGCCCGCATAGCCGTAAAGGCTTCGTGACCCGGTGTATCCAGGAACGTGACCGGACGACCATCGTCGGTTTTTACGCTGTAAGCGCCAATGTGCTGGGTAATACCACCAGCCTCACCAGCCGCAACGCGCGTCCGGCGGATATAGTCAAGCAGCGATGTTTTACCATGGTCAACGTGACCCATGATGGTGACAATCGGAGCCCGCGTAATCAGGGTATCTTCAGCATCGGCTTCTTCAACGACGGACGAGTCAACTTCCTCTTCGGCTGAAACGAACTGTACATCGAAGCCAAATTCATCGGCAATTACTGTAATCGCTTCCGCATCGAGCCGCTGATTGATCGAAACGAACATACCAAGGCTCATACAAACCGAGATAACTTCGTTCACCGAAACATCCATGAACGACGCCAGGTCATTAGCGGATACGAACTCCGTTACTTTCAGGATTTTTGCTTCTTCCTGTTCTGCCAGCAGCCGTTCGCCTTCGCGCTGACGGCGGTTATCCCGACGGTCGTTACGGGCTTTGACACCCCGCGTTGGCCGGGCATTACCGGTCATACGAGCCTGCGTAGCCCGAATCGAAGCATTTACATCACTCGCGGTAGGCGCATCCCGACGCTCGCGTGGTTTGTTTTTATCGTTTGTATTCCGGCCCCGGTTCGCATTATTATTCGAGTTGGCATTGGCGGGGCGGTTTGTACCACCAGCGGCATTGCCTCCTCCTGCGTTAGCCGGACGGTTTGTGTTCCCGGTCCCTGCGGTAGTACCACCAGCCGGTGCAGGCCGGTTAGCATCCGTACGCGGACTGCGGTCGGCAGGTGCGCGGTTACCACCTTCGCGGGGTGGACGGGGAGCGTTGGCATTGTTGCCCTGCCCGACGTTATTACCCTGACCAGGTGTGCCGCCTTGTTGTGCCGGACGGGTGCCAGCGGGTGCTGGATTCTGGCCAACGGGTGCTCCGTCACGGCCGCGAATACGCTTACGCTTCTTACGGTCCCGGTCGGCAGCACTACCTCCGCCACCGCCCGTCTGACGGCTTTGGGTCGACAGGTCGATTGTACCTAATACTTTCAGACCAGGTAACTGATGGCTGCCAGCCGCCCGAATGGTTTCGGTTGGCGTCGCTGGCGCATCGGTGTCTGCTCCGTCGGTTGGCGTAACAGCTGCGGGCTGCGCAACGGGCGTTGCCGGACGCTCAACCGGCGCATTGGCGGGTGGCGTATTGGCAGGCCGTTGTGCTGCGGGGCGATTCTGGTCTGGGTTAGCCGGACGATTTCCGTTCTCACGTTGTCCGTTAGTCTGGGACGAACGACTATCCTGTCCCCGATTTTCAGCAGGGCGGGCGGGCGTCGGCTCCGGTTTAACAGCAGTGGCGGGTTGTGCCACTGCCTGTACCGGCGCAGTATCAGCTTTAGCCGGTTCAGGCGCTTTCTCAACCCGAACGGGTTCAGCAGCGGGTTTAACCGGCTCAGCGCGGGCAACCTCCGGTTGAACTACAACGGCTTGAGCAGCGGGAGCTGGATTGACCTCTGCCACTTTAGCTGGCTCAGGTTTTACTTCAGCGGGCTGACTAACAGCCGCAGGCTTTGGCTCCGGCACAACCGTTTTAGCTTCGGGCTGAGGAGCAACCACTGGACGTTCGGCTACGGGCGGAGCTACAACGGGCTGAGAAACAGGCGGTGCAGCAACCGGCTTGGGACGAAAATCGTCGATTGTACCTATAACTTTTAAACCGGGCAAGCCGGTCTGTGGCCGATCAGCCTCGCGTGGTTCAACCGGTCTTTCGTCGGTTTTGCGGGCTTCAACCGGGGCTACTTCCGGTTTCGGAGCGGGGCGACTCACGTCGTTCCGCGAATACGTCGGCATGAAATCATCCTCACGGCTACGGGGGGCGTCGGCCACCGCAACGGCTGCGTCGGCAGGCTTGCGGCTACCGGCTCCGTTGAGGAGTTCAGCGGACTTGAACTCTTTCGCTAAAACGTCCAATTGCTCAGCGTTCAGCTTGGAGTTCGGGTTAGTATCGACCTTAAACCCTTTGGCAGACAGATGACTCACAACCGAGGATATACCCTTGTTGAGAATCTTTGCCACTTGGCTCAGGCGCATTGACTTATCTTCTGCCATACGTTCGGTCTATATTGGGCAAATTTAATGGTTGTTTGTAAGGGTAGAACAATGGTTACGGCAATTAAAATCCATTTAATTCGGATTTAAGGTCCGGCACGACGGATATCGGGCATTTATTGACTCAAAGGTCCGGTATCCGTATGTGTCGTCCGCTCAGGGTCAGTGTGTTGGTAGCTGCCTACTCAAACTCCTGCTTCAGTACGTTCAGAATCTCCTCAACGGTATCCTCTTCCAGGTCAGTCCGGCGCACTAACTCTTCATTGCTCAGCGCCAGTACGCTCTTGGCGGTATCCAGACCAACCCGGCGCAGTTCGTCGATGATCCACTCTTCGATCTCATCGACAAATTCTGAGAGGTCAACGTCCTCATCATCAACCTGTCCTTCGTTATCGCGGAACACGTCGATTTCCATGTCGACCAGTCGGCCGGCGAGTTTGATGTTCTGTCCCCCTTTACCAATGGCAAGCGATACCTGATCGGGTTTGAGGAAAACAGAAATCCGTTTCCGGTCGCGGTCAACCTGCATCGACGTCAGTTTTGCCGGGCTAAGGGCGCGGCTCACCAGCAATTCAAAATTGTCGGTGTAGTTGATAACGTCGATGTTCTCATTGCCCAGTTCGCGAACGATGCTGTGGATACGCGAACCTTTCATGCCAACGCAGGCGCCAACGGGATCAATACGGTCGTCGTATGACTCAACGGCAACTTTGGCGCGTTCGCCCGGCTCCCGCACAATTTTGCGAACAGAGATCAGTCCGTCGTAAATCTCAGGAATCTCTATCTCGAACAACCGCTCCAGAAATACCGGCGAGGTACGCGACAGGATAATCTTGGGCGAGCCATTGATCATCTCGACACTCCGAATAACCGCTTTCACGCTCTCGCCCTTGCGGTAGCGATCCTTGGGAATCTGCTCCGATTTAGGCAGGCTCAGTTCATTGTTCTCGCCATCGACCAGAATGATCTCATGCTTCAGCAATTGATACACTTCGGCCGATACCAGATCACCAACCTGATCCTTGTATTTCTGATAGAGCAGCTCTTTCTCTAAATCCTTGATCTTCTGAATCAGGGTCTGCCGGGCGGTCTGAACGACGCGCCGACCGAAATCTTCGAGTTTAACCTCTTCGGCCACCTGCTCGCCTACTTCAAAGTCGTCCTGAATTTTACGGGCTTCGGCGAGGGGGATTTTATCATAATCCCAGATGTCTTCCGAATCATCGTCCACGATTTCGCGGGTGCGCCACATCTCCAGATCGCCACTTTCAGCGTTGATGATGACGTCGAAGTTTTCATCCGTATTGTATTTTTTCCGGATCATCGTCCGAAAAACATCTTCCAGAATCGTAATCATCATCGGCCGGTCGATATTTTTCGACTTGGCGAAGTCAGCGAAGGATTCAATTAAATCTCCGCTGTTTAGTGTTGTTTTTGCAGTGAGAGCCATAGTTTTAACAGGTAGGAATCCGGTAGCAGGTGATCAGCACTTAGCAAAAGGCTTTTTCCACACACTATCGACTAATAACTCATTTAAATGATATTTCAACGGTAGCCTGCTGAATGTCGGCAAACGGCACTGGCGTTGGGCCAGCAGGTTCGGGTGTTTCCTCAGCGGGTCCGTCCTGGACAGGCACGCCCTTCTTTTTCTTCTTCAGTTTTTTAGCCGGTACGATATCCAGCACGATATAGTCGTCGGTAACCTCATCAAGTCTGCCCTTCAGCAGTGCTCCCGTCTTGAGCGCAACGGCCAGTTGGCGCCCCACATTGCGGACATACTGGCGCGGAAACCGCAACGGCAGATCCACACCCGGAGAGGACACTTCAAGGATGAACGCAGCCCCATTGAACAGGTCTGTTTCATCAAGTACCGCCCCCAGCCGACGGCTGATACTGGCACACTCCTCTATCGTGATACCGGTATCACTATCCACCAAAACAGATACTTTAATACGTCCGCCCTGCTGACCGGCTATCTGAATATCAACGATGTAAAAATAGCCGTCGTTCAGGTACGGTTGCAGCAATTCAGTAATCCGGGTGTTGTCAGTCATAAAGTCCACCAAACAAAAAAGGGAGTAAAACTCCCTTTTCCGAACAAAACCAATTTGTTGGTAAGCGAGGCAAATGTAGCACAAAAACAGGGGATTCGCAAGCCATTGCCCTTGCCAGGGCTGTCCTTTGGCCGCTATGGTGTATGTTTGGCATTGGTTTATCAGGGGATCACTGTCGCCCATTCTCTTATACACTATGGCTTTTGCGTTCTCACCCGGCAAATGGGTTACCCGATTTTTTGCGTCGCTGTTGTGGTCGCTCAATTTATTGCTGTTTCTCTACACCATTCTGCTCTATTTTCTGCTTTACAAGCTCCCTGTTCAGCACTGGACTGCCGGGATGCTGCTTATTACGCTGCCCGTGGCCTGGGCCTTCAATATCATTTATGTGCTGTTCTGGGCCATTACCCGTCCCTGGCGGGCTACTCTCTCCATACTTACCCTGCTGGCCGGGTTCTGGCTCTGGCCCCGCACCTTCGCTTACGAACCGGCAGGCCGCAACATAAGCGGGGAGCCGACGCTGAGCATTTTCAGCTATAACGTCATGATGTTTGATGTGGTCAGCTATTTTCCGCAGCATAAACTTGCCCCTTCTGCCCGTCAGCTGACCCGCTTTGTGTGTGAGCAAACCGCCGATGTGCTTTGCTTTCAGGAGTTTTACAACGAGCCAACGGTGCCCGCCTTCAACATCATTGACCGGCTGACCCGGGCGGGCTATCCATACCATGTGACACTGCACCTGTCTCCGACGCAGACCGAATCCGGCTTACTGGGTGTGGCCCTGTTCACCAAATACCCGATTCTGAATCAGGGTGAAGCTCCCTTTTCGGAGTCGAATGGACTGGTATGGGCCGATCTGAAAATTGGGAAAGACACGGTCCGGGTCATCAACGTGCACCTGCACTCGATGGGCATCCGGGTGGGGAAAGTATTTGTGCAGGACAAGATTCAGGGCGTCAAGTACGAAACCCGCAGTATTCTGAGTGCGCTCCGCACCGGGTTTACGGACCGTAATGATCAGGTGAAGATTATCGAACGTTACATGGACGAAAGTCCCTATCCGGTGATCGTATCGGGCGATTTCAACGAAACGCCCTACAGCATTGTGTACGAACGGCTCAGGCGCAAACTCAGAAATGCCTTTGAAGATGCCGGTCGGGGTTTTGGCTTTACCCTGAACCGGGCTCCGCGCTACATTCGGATTGATAACCAGTTTTATGACCCGCGCTTAACGGTTTTATCCTTTGAAACGCTGCGCGACGTACCTTATTCGGATCACTACCCCATACTGGGTCGGTTTGGGATTAAATCAGCCAGTGAAGAGGCCGCGAAGTAACAAAGTACCGGCTTTTTGGCCCGGTTAAGGTGTGGCATTGACCCACACATCCCCATCGCTAAAAAATTCCTTTTTCCAGATTGGAACCGTCTGCTTGATGGTGTCGATAATGTAGCGGCAGGCATCGAAAGCGTCGGCGCGGTGAGGGGTAGCGACTCCGATCAATACGGCGACTTCGCCGATGCGCAGTTCGCCTTTCCGGTGAATAATCACATATTGTAGTACAGCCCAACGCCGGACGGCCTCATCCGCAATTTTCTGAATTTCGCGGATAGCCATGCTGTCGTAGGCCTCATACTCAAGGTGTTCGACCGCCTTGGCATCGGTATTATTGCGGACAACCCCAAAAAAGAAGTCGATGGCACCGGCTTCGGCCGTTTGCAGGTACTTGAAGGCCGAACTAAAGTCGATTGGATCGCTGGTAATAGAAATCATAGGAAGAGGTATATAAACCTGGCCGCGTGGCCGGGGTATTGAACTGATTCAACCACCGCTCACGGGCGGGATCAGGGCGATTTCATCGGCAGCGGTGATGGATGTATCCGCATCAGCGTATTCGTTATTGACGGCTACCAGGAGCGATTTAAGTTCACGTAGCCGGGGATACTGGGTTTTCAGCGCGTCGAGCAAATCCCCGACACGGGCATTTGGCGGCAGCGGACAGGTCAGCTTAGACTGACCAACCAACTCGCGCGTGATGCCAAACAATAAAACAGAAATGGGCTGACTCATATCACAAAAGTAAGAACGTACCGGCATTTTGGTAGGGTCCGTTGGGTAGACAACACGTTTTGGGCATTTTTTGGTAGCTTCGGTCTATGATTTCTGATGTAGAACATGAGCGGCAGGCCCGTCGTCCCTGGATTCGGTTCGACCGGAACGAGCTTTCGGGCGCTTTCGGCGACCTGGGTACGGATTTTCCGCTGGTTACGGGCCTGATTTTGAGTTGCCACCTCGATCCGGCCTCGGTGCTGACGGTGTATGGGCTGCTCCAACTGCTGACCGGACTGGCGTACGGGTTGCCTATGCCGGTGCAACCGCTAAAGGCAATGGCGACCATTGCCATTGCCCAGCACCTGGCACCGGTTACTCTGTTTGGGGGTGGCCTGGCTATTGGGTTGATTATGCTGGTGCTGACGCTGACCGGTTTGCTGAGTACTGTAATTCGGCTTGTCCCCGAAAGCGTTATCCGTGGTATCCAGGCCGGACTGGGCTTATCTCTCGCCGGCTTAGCCCTGAAAGATTATGTGGGTCACGACGGACCAACGGGATACGCACTGGCCGGAGCGGGTGGCGTAGTCGTGCTGTTCCTGCTGGGAAATCGAAAGTTTCCGCCCGCGCTGGTCCTGATCGGGTTGGGTCTGCTCTACGCGCTCGCTACGGGATTAGGGCATTTGCCCATGCCTGCACTGGCCCTGCCGACGGTACGAATCCCCGAACAGGCGGATGTACTGGCGGGCTTTTGGGTACTGGCCATCCCCCAACTGGCCCTGTCGATCTCGAACTCGGTGGTGGCCACGAAACAGACGGTGCAGGATTTGTTTCCCGACCGACCGCTGACCATCCGTAAAATCGGAACGACCTATTCGCTGATGAACCTTGTGAGTCCGTTTCTGGGTGGCATTCCTACCTGTCACGGCTCGGGTGGCGTGGCGGGACATTATGCGTTTGGGGCCAGAACCGGCGGTTCGGTACTGATTACCGGAGGAATTTACATGGCCCTTGGCTTATTCTTCAGCCGCAGTTTTCGGGAGGTGATTATGCTGTTTCCCATGCCTATTCTGGGCGTCCTGCTCCTGATCGAAAGTTTAACGTTGCTGCTCTTTCTGCGGTCCGTTATGGCCGACCGGCGGCAGGCCTTTATTGCGTTTCTGGTGGCCCTTATCGCCGTATACGTCCCGAATGGCTACGCCTGGGGGTTGGTCATTGGCACCATACTGTATCAGCTAACCCGGCGCGGCTGGCTGCTGGGCAAATTCGAATAGACGCAAAAAGCGGGCACTGCGCAATGCAGTGCCCGCTTTCACAAAAATTAACCAGCTTGAGCCGATCAGTTATTGTTCATTTTGTTTTCGGCCTTCTTCATGCCGTGATCCATTTTATCCATGCCTTTTTTGGTGGACTCTTTGGCTTTCGCACCTACCACCTTGGCATCAGATTTAATGCTGTTACCGGCTTTCTTGGCATCGCGGCTCACTTTATTACCGGCAGCATCCATCGTTTTTCCGGCCTGATGCGTGGTTTCTTTCGCTTTCTGACCAACTGTTTCCTGTGCCGAAGCGACCGAGATTGTAGCTACTACAAGGGCGGCCATTACCAATACTTTTTTCATGATTGTTATTGTGTAGTTTATGCTGTAACTAATCGTCTAACGAGACAACAACTGGTTTGTTTGGAAAGGTTAGGCTACGGCCTGACCAGACAATCAGCCAACTACAGCGTCTCCTCGAACAGCTTCAGGATTCGTTTATACTCATCCAGCCAGCTTGTCGGCTCCACAAAGCCATGATCCTCAACCGGATAAAGGGCCATTTGCCAGTTCTCTTTTTTCAGTTCGATCAACCGCTGACTGAGCCTTACGGCATCCTGTACATGTACGTTTACGTCTACCATACCGTGGCAAATTAGTAGATGCCCCTTTAACCCGTCGGCGAAGAAAATGGGCGATGAGCGGTGGTAAGCCAGTGAATCGGTCTGGGGTTCATTCAGAATATTAGCCGTATAACCATGATTGTATGCCGCCCAGTCGGTCACGGGTCGCAGGGCAGCACCGGCTTTAAATTCTTCCGGCGTAGTGAACATGGCCATCAGCGTGATAAAGCCCCCGTACGAGCCGCCGTAGATCCCGATACGCTTTGCATCGACACCGTGGTTTTTCACGAGCCAACGAGCCGCGTCAACATGATCAGTCAGGTCTTTTCCACCCATGTGTCGGTAGATGCCTGTTCGCCAGTTGCGACCATACCCGGCTGAGCCCCGGTAATCAATATCGAGTACGGTATATCCCCTGTCGCAGAGAAGGTTATGGAACATATACTCCCGAAAATACTGACTCCACCACTTATGGGCATTTTGCAGATAACCCGCGCCATGCACGAAAATCACCGTCTTACCGGGTGTTGTTCCGGCAAGGCTGGGTTTGTAGAGCCGGGCGTAGATGAGTTGCCCATCGCGAGCCGGAATGGTGATCAAATCAGGTTCGCGCCAGGGATAGGCGTTAAACGTTTCGGTAGTAGAGGTGGTCAGTTGCGTGGCGGTACCTTTTGCGAAGCTGATGTTGCCTTTTTTATCGGTCAATAACTCCTGATCAAACAACTCCCACGGCTTGTTACTGGCCGAATAACGAATTACCAGTCTGCTTTCATCGGGCGCGAGCGTTACATCGTTGGCACCGGTCATGGTGGTTATTTTCTGGCGTTCGCCACCCGTTACGGCCATGCGGTACAGATGCTGCTCACCGGGATGTACCTCATTCGTAGTCAGGTAGAAGTATTGCTTATTCCGGGCTAGCTGTACCTGCTGCACTTCAAACGACCCTGAGGTCAGCTGTTTTTTGGCACCAGTAGAAACGTTCACTGTGTAGAGATGCGAATACCCGGTTGCCTCCGACTGAAAAAAAATCGTCTGCTTATCGATCCAACCCAAGATTCCCTGCCCGCCACTGATGCCCGGCCCACCTACCCAGGCTTCGTCGCGCTGCCGGTCAAGTAGTTTCAGGGTACGGGTTTCGGGAGTGAGCAGCATGATCCAGCGGTCTTTATTGTCGATAGCCCGCACGGTAACCACCGCGTATTTACCATCTTCCGACCAGAGCGGGCCATTAATGGCTATCTGGCGGGGCTTTTTCGTTTTTACGGTATCTTTCTTCGGATAATCTTTCAGGAAATCGGGTTGGTCGGTAATGCCGGAAATATCTTTTGTGCTGACAACCAGAGCCGTGTCGCGTTGGGTATCATACACAAAAAACTCGCTTGTAGCCAGTGGCGTTCCTACTTTAGTCCGGCCGGGAATGGGTTCGGTATACCCGGTTTCGGTTACGTAATTGGGCACAATAGTGGCTTTCGTACCCGTTGCGGGTTTGCTCAGGCTAAACGTAACAAACTGTCCGTCGGGGCTGGCAACGGGATTCACTACATTGCGGCCATCGGTATAGAACGGCTTCAATCGACGGGGTGGCTCGGTGCGGGTGCTGCGCTCGGCTTCGTCGCGTTTGGCCTTGCGCTCACGCAACACGTCGAAAAGAGCCAGTTGCTCGCGTTTCAGCACGGCCTCTTCGTCGGTAAGTTTGTCGGGGGTTTTTCGACTGCCGAGGTCAATATTCGTCAGTTGCAGTACGTCGCCGGTCGTCAAATTCATCCGAAACAGGTTGTTACTTCGGACGAATACGGCACTCTGCTCGTCGCCGGAAAACGCCGGACTGGCTTCGCGGTCAACGGTGCTGGTGAGGGTACGGGTGCGGCCGGTTTTTACGTCGAGCAGAAACAGGTCGCCGTATTTTTCGTAAAGTCGAAGTGTGTACGACCGGTTGTAGGCACCGGCTTCTGTGGGAGGCAGCGACCGACGTTCGGCCAGGAAAACTTTAACGGGTTTACGGTCGCCCGTCAGCGTGATTTTGTACAGTGAATCGCCCTTAGCCTGTTCGGGATTCCAGTTGAAATAAATCGTTTTGGCATCTTCGGACCAGAATACCCCTGATGGCGACGTACCAACGGCGATTTTGGGGTCCTGCATGATGGTATCGAGGGTGAGCGTAGGGCGAGGTTTGGGTTGTGCCAGCAAGCAGGCGGGCAGCAGCCAGAGGTAACTAAGTAGTAAGCGTTGGGTCATAGTGGCTTGGGTGAAGTAGGGATAAACGCTAAAATTAGCCGCTAAACGCCAAAACGTGTAGTTTTACCAAAAAGAGTTTGTCATGATTAATCCTAAGATCGAACCCATCGTGCGTGAGTTTAAGCAGGCACTACAGACCCTCTACGGCGACCGGCTGCACGATCTGATCCTGTTTGGCTCTTACGCCCGTGGCGATTACGATGACGAATCGGACATTGATCTGATGGTGGTCCTCAATGACGAGACAGTAGATACCTACGCCGAAATCCGCAGGATCAGTGGCATAGAAACCGATATTCTGTTAAAACACGGTTTACCTATTTCCCCGTTACCAGTGTCACATCAACGGTATCAAACGTCTTTTATGCCTGTCTATCAGGAAGCTCGCCGGGAGGGGAAATTCGTATGAATGAACTCCCGGAACAGTTCATGAACCGTGCAGAAAGTGCATTGGAATCAGCGGATCTTTTGTACAGGAACGAGCAACTTCTTGCCCTGGCCAACCGCACTTATTACGCAGTGTTTTATTGCGTTTGCGCACTACTGGCTACCGAAACAGTATATACCAAGAAACATCAGGCAGCACGGGCTAAGTTTGGTGAATTATTTGTCAACAAAGGGCTGTTTACAAGAGAAGCAAGCAGGATTGTTGGTAACAGTTTTACTGCCCGTCAGTCAGCCGATTACGATATGGAGGCTGACCTTAGTGAGAATGAAGCCGCCGAACTTCTTCAGGACGCCAAAACCTTCTACGACCTTACAGTCGCTTACCTCAATAAGATAACATAGCCTCCGTCTCCGGTACTGTTACATGGAGCTATTGGCTTATTTTGCACGCCACAACTGTTTCCACTTCATGCACTACGTTATTCACGCTTACGATTATACCGATGCTGCGGCTATTGACCGGCGCATGGCTGTTCGACCCGACCACTTTGCCGGTGCCCGTGCCCTGAAAGCCGCCGGTCAGTTTATTATGGGCGGTGCCCTGCTGGACCCCGATGGCAAAATGATTGGCTCGCTGATGATACTGGATTTCGACACCGACGAGCAGTTTCGGTACTGGTACGACAATGAACCCTACATTCAGGGCCGCGTTTGGGAGCGCATCGACGTAAAGCCGTTCCGAAAGGCGGACATTTAAACACACCCGCTGACTGAAACGCCCAATTGCTTCATGAGATTTCGCCTGACCACTCTGCTCCTTATTAGTCTACTTACCGCCTGCCAGTCGAACCGGAAGGAACAGGCGGTTACGCAACCGACAGCCCCGGACACGATGCTGGTGGATGACGATACGCTGGAGAATGGCAGCAGCGTAGTCGACACTACAATTGTGGCCGTGGCTACCCTGCCCAGCGCCCCAACAGCGACCGCATCGCCGGGGGATTTTTACATCATTCCCGGCGAACGGGTGGGTATGATCACGGCTGATGCCACCGAAGCCAGCCTGAAGCAGATAATTGGTCAGACCAACGTTACCCACGAACCCATGAAACTGGCCGAAGGCGATACCGAGCCCGGCACAACGCTCTTTAAGGGCACCGCCAACGAGGTTCACATTCGCTGGAAAGACAAAAAAAGATGGGCCAAACCCGACGCTGTCCTGATCCGGCTGGCTCGTAACAATCAGCAGGCGACCGCAGTACAACCGCGCTGGCTGGTAGACAATGGGCTAAAAATTGGTTCTACGCTAAAAGAAGTGGAAAAGGTGAACGGTAAATCGTTTACCCTATACGGCTTCGGCGGGGACAGGGCGGGCTCCGTTTCAAACGTACAGGGTGGTAAACTCCGTGGCCCCGATGGTAAGTTGTACCTCAGTCTGACGCTGGGATTGAAACCACTTGTACCCGCGCAGGAGAAACTCGCCAGATCGGTATCTGGCGACAGGGAGTTCTCCTCGGCGCTGCCAGCCCTGCAAAAACTGAACCCCACGGTCGAGGCCATGCTGATCCGGTTCCGATAGAACCTACGGTAGCCTTTACCAATTAACGTCTGGAACATGATTTGTGCTGCTATTTTTGATATGGACGGGCTGCTCGTGGATTCGGAACCCCACTGGCGGGCCGCCGAACGCGATGTCTTTGATACCGTCGGGCTTTACCTGACGGATGAAGAATGTAAACAAACGACCGGGCTGCCCATTGCGGCCGTGGTTGAGTACTGGTTTGACCGCCATCCGTGGGACGAATCTATCCGGCAACGGGCCGAAATGGCCGATGCCATCACGCACGGGTCGCACGAGCGTATTGGCCGCGATGCCGAAGCGATGCCGGGCGCACTTGATGTACTGAACCTGTTCCTGGCGAAAAACCTGCCCATTGCCATTGCGTCGGCCTCACCCATGTCGCTGATTGAACTGGTGATCGACCGGCTACAAATTCGTGATTATTTTGCGCTCTGGCACTCGGCTACCCTCGAAGCGAATAACAAACCGGCGCCCGACGTATACCTGGGAGCGGCCCGGCGGCTGGGCATGGTCCCGGCCTGTTGTGTTGCCTTTGAAGATTCGGGCACGGGATTGACCTCGGCACTGGCGGCTGGCATGAAAACTGTAGCAGTACCAGCAGATTTTGAGTATACTGATGCAAAATTCGACCGGGCAATGCTTAAAATACCATCGCTGGCCGGATTCAACGAAAGTGCTTTCCTATCTCTTCAAAACCTATATTAATTATGGCAATTCGTATTTACCAGCTTGATGCCTTTACCCATGAACTGTTTGCCGGAAATCCGGCGGCCGTGTGTCCCCTGGCGCATTGGCTGCCGGATGAACAGATGCAGCAGATTGCCGCCGAAAACAACCTCGCCGAAACGGCTTTTTATACAAAAAAGGACGGCGAAAATCAGTACCACATTCGCTGGTTTACCCCTACTGTAGAAGTGGATTTATGCGGTCATGCCACGCTGGCCACAGCGTATGTAGTATTTTTCCTGGAAAATCAGTCTGACCCCACCGGTCAGTTGGCAGACAAAATTACCTTCGATTCGCGCAGTGGTCCGCTTAATGTATGCCGGGAGCGGCATGACGATGGTGAAGACTGGCTCGTACTCGATTTTCCGGCCGATACCGTCAACAGAGCCAACTTACAGCCCCCCGCCCTGCTGGCCAGTCTGGCCATGGCCGGTACAGGCAGCAAGCCTTCGGAAATTCTGAAGGGCAAAACCGACTACATGGTTGTTTACCAGACGCAGGCCGATATTGAAGCCCTTACGCCCGATTTCCGGGAGATGGTTACGGTACCGGCCCGGGGCGTTATTGTTACGGCCCCCGGCGATGACTGCGATTTTGTATCCCGTTTTTTTGGCCCTCAATCGGGTATCGACGAAGACCCCGTTACCGGTTCAGCCCATACCACACTTACCCCGTACTGGGCCGAACGGCTCGGCAAAACCGAACTGGTCGCCCGTCAGATTTCAAGCCGGGGTGGCTTTCTGAAATGTAAACTAAATACTAATAATCCCGAGGCCGTCCGCGTTGAAATTGCCGGCCAGGTAAAGCTCTACCTGACGGGCGAAATCCTGTGATGTAGTTTTTTATTTGCTGCCAAACGTCAAACTACCCCAGTAGCTGATCCAGTCGGCCGCAGGCTGGTCACTGCCGACGGCTGGCGTATATGGCACCATCCGAACCAGACTGACCATGTTGCTGCCCGGCCGAAGCCGAAACTGGACACGGCCCTGGCTATCGGAACGCTGCTGTTCTTCATGGAGTTGGTTGGTGGGCGAGCGATTCCAGTAACGAACTAAAGCCGCAGGAAGCGGTCGATTTTCAAACAAGACCTGAAAATCGACCGCCTGACCCGGTGTAATCCCGTACGGATTTCGCTTTGGAATGATCTCGAGCGGCATGCCGGTGTTTACCGAAAACGTCCTGTCGGGCGTTTTGTCCACCTGAATCAGCGTTTTTACGCAGCGCTGATACAGTTCACGGCTCCGTTTCCGGGTGTCGCCCTGTTGCTGCCGGGCCAGCATAACGTTGTCCAGTCCATCTTCCTTGAGGTAAAGCAAAAACGAATCGGCCCGCATGGACAAAAATTTAGGGGTGTTGGCAAAGGCAATCAGGTGCGTACCTGGCGTCTGCATTCTTACATCAGCAACGCCATAGTGATCATTTGTCAGGCCGGGTGCCAGATCTTCTTTTTTGTCGGCAACCCAGTGAACATACTGCACAATCCGGTTCTTTTTTCCTTCCGAGCGTTCGCCGATGAAATTCTCTCCTACCATAATTTCGATAGGCACCACATCGCCTACAGCGGCAAAAAAGCGTTTGGGTTGCAGCCAGAACTCATGGGCCATTCCCAATAGGCTCAGGCCGAGACACAAAACAGTCAGTAGATATCTTTTTCTCATGCGGTAAAGATAGGTACCCGGTCCATTACCAACGCAACCAAGTTCAGTATACCATTTCAGTAGGGAATAATCCGGTCAATTATGCGTTTTCAGCATAGAACTTTGATTGATAACCATGTATACGGAGTGGCCTTCTGCCGACGAAACCACAGCTCAACCCGCTAAATCGATTCATAACAGCCTATTTTCAGGGGCGGATTGTGTCCTGAAAAAGTGCTGCAAGAAGTATAAGAAGGGCAAACGCTGCAAGAGTTGCCCGGATAAAAAATAAGACTCATTGGTCCTGCACTCCCATCTTTGGCCAACCCTGACTAACTTGGGGGTTTCAAGCGTTATCTCTGCATGAGTTTTCTCTATCCCTCGTTTCTGTTCGGCCTGCTGGCTACGGCCGTGCCGATTGCCATACATCTGTTCAATTTCCGCCGAACCCGCCGGGTCTTTTTCACCAATGTTGCGCTGCTTAAGACGGTTCAGACCGAAACCAAGTCGTTTCGTCGGCTCAAGCACTGGCTTGTCCTGCTGGCGCGGGTGCTGTTTCTGACCTGTTTGGTACTGGCCTTCGCCCAACCATTTCTGCCCAGTCAGAGCCGGTTGGGCCTATCGCGGCAGGGCACCACGAGTTTGTACCTCGATAATTCGTACAGTATGCAGAACGAGCAGAACGAAAAACGCTATCTCGACATCGCCACGAGTAAACTGGACGAACTGCTGACGCTGTTCCGCAATGCAACATCACTACAGTTACTGACGAATGATTTTTCGGCGCAGGAGCAGCAGATTGGCTCGGCCGAGGCCATCCGTGACCGTGTCACCTCAGTCCGGTTTGCGCATACCCCACGGTCGCTGGATGCCGTCTATAAACGGCAGCGCAACCTGCTGGCCAGTCTGAATCCCGGTGGGCGCAATCAGCTTTTCTGGTTCTCTGATTTTCAGAAAAGCACCGCCGGTGACCTGTCACGGCTAAAAATTGACACGACCGACCGGGTGTTTCTGGTGCCGATGAACGCGCAGGCTACCAAAAACGTCTACGTCGATTCGGTCTGGCTTAACACGCCTTTTATCCGCGAATTGCAGAACAACAGCCTGACGGTGAAGCTGAGTAACAGCGGGGGCAGCGCCGTAAAAAACCTACCCGTACGGCTGTATTTAGACGATGTGCAGGTATCAACAGCGTCCGTTAACATCGACGCGAACGGTTCGGGACAGGCGTCACTGAACTTCAACGTCACCAAGAAAGGCTATCACCGGGGGCGAATTGTGTTTGAGGATTACCCGATCACATTCGACAACGAATATTATTTCGTGATTGAAGCGTCGCCATCTATTCGGGTGCTGCACCTCTACGGGGAGAAGTCGGACCGCGACTATATAAATGCGGTATACAGCAACGACAGCCTGTTTGTGCGCCGGAGTGCCAGCGCCGAGAATTTTGACGTCGGTCAGTTGAAAGCCACAGATCTGGTGGTACTGGAAGGCGTTGCTACGGTAAGCGGCACGTTGCGGAGCGAACTGGAACGATTCGTACGGCAGGGCGGCAGTGTGGTCGTTATTCCGCCCACCAATCCTGATGTGAGCAGCTACGGCCCGTTTTTGAGTGCTTTGGGCGTTTCGGGCCTTACCGCTTTACCACAACCGCTCGCACCCGCCCAACCCCTGAGCGACCCCGACCGTAAGAATCCGTTCTTCGCCGATGTGTTCCAGCAGACCTACCAGCAGGACCCGCTGAATCTGCCCAGCGCCACGCCCGTCTGGCAGTGGAACGCGGGGACTAAACTCTTGTCTCTGCGCGATGGACGTCCTTTCCTGACGCAGTCGCGGGCGGGTTCAGGCTCTGTTTACGTACTGGCCAACCCACTGACCGAACTCTTTGGCAACATTGCCCAGCACGCTCTGTTTGTGCCGGTCATGTATAAAATGGCTGCCCTGAGTGCCCGTCCCCAGCGCACGGCCTATTCGTTCGATGAGAACCTGATTACTATCCCAATCGCGAACGCGGCTGGTACGTCGGAGCAGGCAGTTTATAAGCTTAAGCGCGGAAAACTGGAGATTATTCCGGTGCAGCGAATTATAGGGAACCAACTGTTGCTGGAGATGCCCAAGAGCAATCAGCTTTCGGCCGGACAGGAAGTGGAATCCGGCTACTACGAACTCGACCTGAACGGAAAAACCGAGCGATTACTGGCCCTGAATCACGGTAATCAGGAGTCTGCCATGTCATTCTATTCCCCTACCGAACTACGGCAGATTTTTGGTAATCAGAAAAACGTCGAAGTTTTCAACAGCATCACCGACGGTGATTTTGTGCAGGTACTGGAGCGTGAAAACCTTGGTACAAGTCTCTGGAAATATTTTCTACTGGCCGCGCTGGGATTTCTGCTACTTGAAATCGGGCTGGTGCGGTTTATGAAGGGGTGACCCTTATTGTTTATCTTAGTTGTATTTAGCCAACAAATGCTTTAACGCGTTGATAAGATTGACTGAACCCGCTCAAGAATGATACAGTTTAACTTTTTTTATAAAAAAAGTATAAGATGCATGTCGATGCGGATGAGTGGTTATTTCGATTAGACTGCATCCTGAAAGAGCCAAGTAAAGGCCTATTTAGTGTTATTACTGATGATGATATTTTCAGAGGCTATCTGCAAGGCTATAGTTTTTTTATCCAACGTGAAAACGCCTTCGGAAATCGTTTTTCAGGAATTGTCATCGCAGGGTTAGTTAACCGGAAGCAATGCACAGTTGATGTCATTTATAAAATGGATTGGAGTGTACTCGCCCTATATATAGCCTTTGATCTAATTGTTCTTTTAGTGGTTATCACACATACAGAACTGCCATTATATCTACGACTGTTATTTCCTTTTATTTCCTATTTATATCAATTATTGCGATTCAATTACGAGTTGCATATCGCAACCAGCTTAATCAAACGGCTTTGTCAACCAAAGCAATGCAAGGCTTAATCTCAGGTTGACGTTGGCAAGGTAACGGTTTGCTGAGCGTTCGCCTGCTCACGAAATACGGCTCCAGTTGGTATCCTGCCGACGCATGGCCTGATCGACGTGGTCGCGGACGGCTACGTGCTGCGGCAACACAAGGTGCGGGTCTTCTTCCAGAATAGCCTGCGCACATTTGCGGGCTTCGTTGAGGATTGCTCCGTCTTTGGCAAGGTCGGCAATCATCAGGTCCATGATACCGCTCTGCTGCGTACCGGTCAGGTCGCCGGGACCACGTAACTGCAAGTCCACATCGGCAATTTCAAAGCCGTTGTTGGTCCGCACCATCGTTTCCAGTTTGGTACGGGTATCAGCACTGAGTTTGTAGCCGGTCATCAGCACACAGTACGACTGATCACTACCCCGACCAACGCGCCCCCGCAACTGGTGTAGCTGCGACAGGCCAAACCGCTCGGCACTTTCAATCACCATCACGCTGGCGTTTGGCACGTTTACCCCCACCTCTATTACGGTAGTCGCCACTAAAATCTGGGTCTGCCTGCTGAGGAATTTCTTCATCTCATCGTCTTTCTCGTACCCCAGCATTTTGCCATGCAGAATACCGATTTCGTATTGCGGACGGGGAAAAGCCCGTTGAATACTCTCGAAACCGTCGGTCAGATCCTTATAATCCAGCGTTTCCGATTCTTCGATGAGTGGGTAAACGACGTACACCTGCCGTCCCAGTTCGATCTGCTGGCGCATAAAGCCAAACACTTCCGACCGGTGCTTATCGTATTTATGGACGGTTTTGATGGGTTTACGGCCAGCGGGAAGTTGGTCAATAATCGAAATATCGAGATTGCCGTAGAGCGTCATGGCCAGTGTCCGGGGAATGGGCGTGGCCGTCATCACCAGGATATGCGGGGGAACGGTCGAGTTTTTACTCCACATTTTGGCCCGCTGCGCCACGCCGAACCGGTGCTGCTCGTCAATGATACACAAGCCCAGATTTTTGAACTGCACCACGTCTTCGAGCAGGGCGTGTGTACCAACAATGATGTGTGTTTTACCCGATTGCAGATCCTCATGAATCACCCGGCGGGCTTTAGTCCGGCTTGAGCCGGTCAGGATGCTGATGTGTAGACCCAGCGCATCGGCAAAGGGTTTCAGGCCGTTGTAGTGCTGATCAGCCAGAATTTCGGTTGGAGCCATCAGACACGACTGCGCTCCATTGTCCATCGCCATCAGCATCGCGATAAACGCCACAATGGTTTTACCGCTGCCCACATCACCCTGCAACAGACGGTTCATCTGCTTACCGCTGCAAAAATCGGCGTAGATTTCCTTGATCACTCGTTTCTGCGCATCCGTCAGGTCAAACGGCAAATGGTCCTTGTAGAATTCAGCCAGCAAATCCGTCTGCCGAAAAATCTGACCCGGATACTCCGTTTTCTGAATGAGCTTATTCTTGATCAGCCGCAACTGATTGTAGAACAATTCCTCGAATTTCAGCCGTCGGGTGGCCTGTTTCAGCCACGCTTCGTTCTGCGGCAGGTGAATGTTATACAGGGCTTCACGCTTGCTCACTAACCGATACTGCTGAATGAGCGCGTCGGGCAGGGTTTCGCGGATATGCGGCCAGGCCGATTCCAGCAGCGACCGCATCGCTTTCGTGATGACTTTACTATCGACATGCCGCTTGACTAATTTGACGGTCAGGTTATAGACCGGCAGAAAACCACGCTCAACTTCGCCTGAGGTGGCTAAATTATCCAGTTCGGGGTGAACAATGCTGAATCGCTCATTGAAGCCCTGCGGCTTGCCGTACGCGACGTATTCGCCATCGCGCCGGAGCATCTTTTCGATGAACGTAATACTCTGGAACCAGACCAGCGTCATCGTGCCGGTACCGTCGGTGAACTGGGCAACCAGCCGTTTTTTGGGTCCTTCGCCCTCGGTGGCCCAATCCCGAATTCGTCCGCGAACCTGCGCCGACGACATGCTTTCGTCTAACTCGCTGATGGTAACGAACCGGGTGCGGTCATCGTAGCGAAACGGGTAATACTGGATCAGATCGCCGACGGTAAACAGGTGCAGTTCTTTGTTGAACAACTCAGCCCGCTGCGGTCCGATGCCCTTCAGAAATTCGAGTCGCTGATCAAAAAAAGTAGTCCGTTCGGTCATGTAGTGAGCCAATCCGGCCGGGTATTCGGCGTTGGTATACCCAAAAATACATCAGAACCGGGAATAGACAGCACACAGATGGTCATGATCCTTATGATTTAAAAAAGATCATTTTCAATCTTAGCAATCATAAAGATCAGCGGTCTGTTTGGCTGCGGCCAATGCCAAATGCCAGCCCGGCGTATACATCGACGCCTTTGGGTCGGACAAGGCTGCCACCCCGCCCAATTAACCCGGCCAGATTGTCGGAGCCGAGCCAGACAGGACCCAGTTTTAGGGCTGTGCCCACCAGTACACTGCCGTTGAGGTAAGTGATGGGCAACGCCAGGCCAATAAAGCCGGTCTCGTAACGGGGCGTTACCGAAACCAGTGTTGGCTGATGCATGGCAGTGGCATTGGCGGCATGCATATCCTGCATCCAGACCACCGCCAGCCCAGCCCCCTGTGCACTTTGAAACTCACCCGACACATTGAGCGAAGTAGGTAAGCCTGACCAGAATGACGGTCGGCTATTGGCTGATTTAACGTCAAATTTATCCCGCAGCAGGGTTGTTATGTCGCTGATACCCCTGACGCCATTGAAATCGGCAGTGGTGAAGCGCACATTCTGCTGGGTTAAATCGTACGCTTCGCCCGAGTAACGAATACCGCCAATGTCGGTCAACGCCACGCCTAACCGCAGGGTGCCCCCATCGGGATCGGGTTGGGAGACAAATGCTAACCCCACATCCAACCCGACCCCTTTACCGGGCGTGTTGGGGTTAAGCAAGGTTTTTGGGTTAAGTTTTTTATCGTTCAGGTAGGTTGTAAAACCCAGATCTGCGTCGATTCGGTTGACCTGCAGGGCCGTGTTGCCGGGTGCGGTCGAATCGGTGACTAAGGCGTAGGTCAGCCCGCGATTCACCAGATGGCCCGACGAGTACCCGGCCAGATACTTCACCGTAGCCCCCAGCAACAACTGATTTCCCTCGCCATCATCGAACAGCGTCCGGGCATAGGTAAGGCCCAGTTCGGCGTAAGTGTTGGTATTGGCCGTTAGCTGATTGTTCTCACTCGGGATACTGAAGAGGGCACCGCTGTTCAGGCTGGCCCGCACCGCCGACAGTAATTGCTGCGAAGCGCCCTGCACCTGCGCCGACGCCCGAAGGCGGGTTGATAGCCCCAGCGTACTCGATTCATCCAACTTGATTTGCAGCGCCGGGCCGCGCACTTCACCCCAGACGGTACCGCTTTTGAGCTTCCCATCCAGGATTTCTTGGGTATAGTCAATCTCAAATTTCAGATCGCCCCCGGGGGTTCGATAGGCCGATGAAACATTGCCGCTGAGCAGATTCAGCAGCGAATAGGGTGCCCGATACCGAACGTAGTTGTTATCGATATGGGCATCAGCCGCGCCGACATTTATGTAGAGCCGGTGGGGGGTGTTGGCCGTCAGGGCCGGATTGAGATAAGCACGGTTGGTACCGCTGTTTGGACTGGTGGCCAGCCCCATAAAATTCTGGGCCGGACTTGCCACCGAAAGCAGCAGGGCCGACCCAAGTACTAAGGCGCATTTAGCGCGAAATGATCGAAAAAAGAATGGCATACCACAAAGGAACGCCTGTTTTTGCCGCTGTTATGCAGTCAGCCTGATTATCTGAGGGAGTGGAGCCTCACACGCCTTCCGCTTCCACTTGCTTCACGGCGGGCACCAAACGGGTCAGCAGGTTCTCAATACCGGCTTTTAACGTTAGCGTCGATGAGGGGCAACCGCTACAAGAACCTTGTAGTAAGACCTTTACTACACCGCTTTCGTCATCGAACGAATGGAAATTGATAGCACCGCCATCCGATTCGACAGCCGGGCGGACGTACTGGTCGAGCACCGCCTTGATTTGTTGCACCGTTTCGGAGTCCATGTCCACTTTTGTGGTGTTCACCTCTACAGTGCGCTGGGCGAATACCGGCTTCTGCTCTTCCAGGTATTGCTTAAGAAACTGCTTGACATCAAAAATGATTTCGCCCCAGTCGGTGACGTCATCTTTGGTCAGCGTAACAAAGTTTTTGGCGATGAACACGCGCTCTACCGACTCAAAGCCGAACAACGCTACGGCTAACGGTGAGTTTTTACCTTCAAGCAGGGCTTCGCCCGGGGTAGCATAATCAAATGACAGGCCCTCGGGTACCAGTTCCTGATTGAGCACAAACTTCATCGAGTTCGGGTTCGGGCTGGCTTCGGTAAAAATAGTGACGTGGGGACGGAGCAACGTATTCATATCAGTAGTCTGTTAGCTGGTTCTATTTTGAGTCGCAACACCCAAGAGTGGAGCGCGACAAACTCACAACGCCACCCCGGCTTTTTTAGTTTTTGGACACCAAAAAACCCGTCCGGTGCTTACCAGACGGGTTTTACGTTCAGTAGTACTGAATCGGATGCTTATTCAGCCGCTACGGGAGCTGTCGTTTCAACCGCTACTGCCTGTTCGGCTGGAACGATGTGAACGTAAGACCGCTGCTGACGGCCTTTTTTGAACTGTACTATACCATCGACCAGCGCGAACAGCGTGTGGTCTTTGCCCAGGCCAACATTCTGACCGGGGTGGTGCAATGTACCGCGCTGACGGATAATGATGTTGCCCGCAATGGCTTTTTCACCGCCGAACAACTTCACGCCAAGGCGTTTGCTGATCGAGTCGCGGCCGTTTCTGGAACTACCTACACCTTTCTTGTGTGCCATGTTTTCGTTAGTAGTTTGTGGTTTGTGGTTCGTAGGTTTTCAGTAACGACAAACTATGAGCCACAAACGGTACAACTTAAATAGTGATGTCTTCGATCAGGACTTTAGTCAGGTACTGACGGTGACCGTTTTTCTTTTTGTAACCCTTACGACGCTTCTTTTTGAAGACGAGAACTTTCTCACCTTTCAGGTGTTCGACGATCTTTACAGAGACCGACGCCCCTTCGACAGCCGGCGCTCCAATGGAGATGGCCCCGTCGTTATCGACAAGGAGAACTTTCACCTTGTCGGATGCAAGCACAGCGTCCGCGTCGCCTTCTAACCGGTGGGTATAGATGGTGCGGCCCTTCTCGACTTTAAATTGCTGTCCTGCGATCTCTACGATTGCGTACATGATTTTTGTGGTATTGGTAAAAATTGAGGGGCAAAGGTACGGTTTCCGGTGGTCAGTAGCAAGGTGTTTTTGTATAGTTTTTTCATAACCCACTAACAAATAAGTGCTTCTGAACCAACATCAATGGGTCACGGATTTAATTCAATCGCTTTTTCCGGTTCAGCACCCGTTCCAGATCGCTGATTTCGTCGTCTGCTACACTGGCTACAGAAGCCGTCTGTTTTGTTCGGCGCGTTGTTTGTCGTACCGGTGCTTTCGTCACGAGCCCGTTCGATAAAGGCGAACTGACAGCCTCTACAATTGCGATTACGGCCTTTGCCGGTATAGCTGCCGGAACGTCCACAACCAATACAGGCTTGTTAACGGGCGCTACAACCGGAACCACTTTCGACGTCACTACAGCCTCGACTGATACCGGCCGGATCGGGGGCAGCATCGGGGCAACGGACTGTTGAAGCGTTACCGGCTTTCCGGCCCGGCTGGACAGCCGGATTCCGGTCAGCACCACCGGGGTTTCGTCGGCTACCGGTGCAGAGAAACCCAGCGCACGCCCAGCCCCGGCCGAATCGGCGCGGGCATCTGGCGACATAAACGTCAGGACCACCGCTGCGTGTTGAGTCACCGCTGTATCAGTTGGGATAGTTGGTTTGTCGGCCTGCTTCTGAAGCGTGAGGGCAACTCTGGTGCCGGGTTCGGGGTTAGTAACGGCTGGTCCGGCTGGTATTTCTACCATAGCGGTACCCGCTACCTGTATGGACTCATTCGCCACCACAACCGTTGCAACGCCGGTTTGCCTTGTTGTCGTCGCTGAAACAGCCGGTATAGCAACCGGTCGTTGCGCGATTGATGGCCGGGTTACCTGCTGTTTATCCGCCTTAAACCGACTCATCGACCCCGCGAGCGATGCCTTTGCCACCGCCTTAGCCAACACGGGAGTACTGCTTTTGCCCAGATTAAATTCGAGCAGTCGGGCCGGGGCCTCGGTCAGACCAACAGTGCTGGCGTACCGGAGCGTTTCGGTGGTTGTACCCGGCTGAATCAGCGCTTCCTGGGTGTCGTACTGACCTTGCCGGGCCACCGTCAGGCCATCTTTGCCAGTAATTCGGGTTGGCTCGGTAAAAGTCACAAGTCGGGTGCCCGTATTATAGATCATCGACTCGGCAGTCAGTGTGTTTTCGGCGTTCACTAACCGGGCAGTGCCCATTAGTTCGAACTGCCTGTCTGGCAGGTGGTAATACCCGGACTGGCTGGTTAGCACATTACGGCTGTCGACCATACGCCCCCGATTGCTGTAATGGACCAGCCCTGCTACAAGGTCATATTGAAGCCGGTTTGTCGAGATAATGGTCCGTCGGGTCTGAAACGTTACGTGGCCCCAGAGTGTAAACAGGCGTTGCTGCGTGTCGTAAAGTACAGTATCACTCTTTATAGTAAGGGTATCGCCCTGCACCAGCAGTACGTGGCCGCCCCCTTCAATCCGGTTCGTGGTGAGATTATGAACTGCCTGATCGCAGAACAGAAGTACGCCCTGATGACGCAGTTTAACCTCGCCCGTGACTTTATACACCGTAAATCCGGTTCGGCTGATGTCGACTTTACTGGCTGCGGTTACGTCTACTTTATCCTGCGCCATCGCGCCGGAATAGCATAGGATTAGAAGCGGACTGAAAATTTTTCGTACGAATGGTGTGAACATAGTTCTGTAACATGAAGGGAATGGGCACCGGGTAGTCGCGGTTTTAGCCGGACTGAATTCTGTCAAAACGGCAGCTTCACCGACGTCTGAATCAGGTTGGTTGCGCATTTGGCAATAAGTTTGCCGTCGGTCGCCCTGATCCGCACTTCAACATGTACGATATTTTTACCGGCCCGGATTAGTTCGGCCGTTGCCGTCAGCACATCGCCGACGCGGGCACTGTTCAAAAAGTCAACCGCCAGATTCACCGATGTATAGGCGTTTTCGCGGCCCAGGGAGAAAACCAGCATACCCGCCATATCGTCCATAATGGCCGAAGCGGCCCCGCCATGCAAGGTACCGATGGGGTTAGTCATGTCCTCACGAACTACGTATTCGACCACCAGATGGCCGGGGTCAACCGCGCGTAGTGTGCCATTTAGCCACCGGGCAAACGCCGATGGACTGTATCCAGCGATGGCTCCGATTTGGGAGCGAAAAAAATCAAGACGTGAATTTTTAAGACTGTCATTTTCCATAGTTGACAAAAATAGCATTTAACCAAGTCAGACCCGCACCAGACGCTCTTTTTTGTGGACTTTCTTGTGAGGTTATCGGGACTTGTGTTACTTTTGGCCCATCGGTTCCTCTCCTATTAATTGAGTTAGAATGAATTACGATCTTACCCAGATTCCCGACCGCATCGCCAAACCCCGTCAGAGCGGCCTGACCATGGTAATGGATAAAGGCCTGAGCCTCCGCCAGGTTGATGATTTTCTCTCTGTATCCTCCGGTTACGTCGACATCGTTAAGTTAGGCTGGGCTACGTCATTTGTAACGCCCAACCTGAAAGAGAAGCTCCTGATTTATAAGAGTGCGGGCATTCCTGTCTATTTCGGAGGCACCTTATTCGAGGCTTTCGTGGTTAGAAATCAGTTCGACGATTATCGTAAACTACTGGATACCTTTGATTTACAATATGCAGAGGTGTCTGACGGGTCGCTGGACATGAAGCAGGACGACAAGCTGAATTACATCCGTACGCTGGCGACTCAGGTGACGGTACTGTCGGAAGTTGGCTCGAAAGACGAAGCCAAAATCATCCCGCCCTACAAATGGATTCAGCAGATGAAGGCGGAATTAGACGCCGGGGCCTGGAAAGTGATTGGCGAAGCCCGCGAGGGTGGTACGGTCGGTTTATTCCGGTCAAGTGGCGAAGTGCGGCAGGGGCTGGTCGAAGAAATTCTAACCCAGGTTCCGTCTGAAGACATTCTGTGGGAAGCACCCCAGAAAGAACAACAGGTGTGGTTTGTAAAACTACTCGGTGCTAATGTGAACGTTGGTAACATTGCACCCAGTGAAGTAATTGGACTGGAAACCATCCGGTTGGGGCTTCGTGGTGATACCTTTTCTCATTTCTTAGCCAACTAATCAGATCTGGTTTCTGACAATTATGGAACTCATCCACTCGCTTATCGACTTTCTGCTCCACCTCGATCGTTACCTCGATGCGTGGGCCAACCAGTACGGAGTACTGTTTTACGCCATTCTGTTCCTGATCATTTTCACTGAAACAGGCCTGATCGTGATGCCGCTGCTACCGGGCGATTCGCTCTTGTTTGCCGCCGGCGCGTTGGCGGCCCGGCCGGGTAACGACCTCAACGTCGGTATCATTATTCCCCTGCTGATTGTAGCCGCGCTGTTGGGCGACAACGTCAATTATTTCGTCGGCAAATCGTTAGGTAGTCGCATCAAAGCCCGCAAACGCATTTTGTTCTTCAAGCGCGAATACATCGACGAAACAGAGAAGTTCTACGCCAAACACGGTGGTCGTACGGTGATCATCGCCCGGTTTATTCCCATTATCCGCACCATTGCGCCGTTTGTGGCCGGGGCGGGCAGTATGCACTATGCTACCTACATTCGGTTCTGCATCATGGGTGCCGTGTTATGGGTCGTCAGCATCACGCTGCTGGGCTACTTTTTTGGCAACCTGGCCATAGTTCAGAAAAACTTTGAACTGGTCGTTTTCGGCATTGTTGGTTTATCGCTGCTACCGATTGTGTTTCAGTTTGTGAAGCAGCGGTTTAGCCGACCGACTGTCTAAACGTATAACCTCCCGGCCGTGGTCTGACGTCTGCCTGCTATTAGGTAAGATATTCAGACACGGCCGGGTTCTTTTTGCTCGTCTATGAACCAGTACGGCCTGATTGGGTATCCCCTGACTCACTCGTTCTCAAAGAAATATTTTGCGGAGAAGTTCACCCGCGAAGGTATTGCCGACAGTCGGTATGACCTCTTCGAGTTACCCGACATTACAGCCTTACCAGAGTTACTGCAAACACCCGGCTTGCGCGGACTAAACGTGACCATTCCGCATAAACAGGCCGTTTTTCCTTATCTTGATCAGCTCGATGCATCGGCCCAAAAGGTGGGGGCAGTTAATGTAATCAAGTTGGAAGCAGACGGCTCCCGAACCGGCTACAACTCGGATTACTATGGCTTTCGGCAGTCGCTCGAAGAGTGGTTTACACAGTTGGGCGTGGCTGCTGAGGCTATACAGGCGCTGGTGCTGGGTACAGGCGGTGCCTCAAAAGCCGTAATGGCTGCCCTAACGGATATGAGTATTCCATTTCAACTCGTTTCGCGGTCAGCAGCGGCCAATCAGCTTTCTTACGAACAGATATCCGAAGTTATCCACACCCATCGGCTGGTTATCAACACATCGCCTGTTGGTATGTATCCACATACTGACGAAGCTCCGAACTTGCCCTACGAGCAATTGACTCAGGCGCATCTGTTATACGATCTGGTCTATAATCCTGCCGAAACCCTATTTATGCGCCGGGGCGCTGAACGCGGAGCGGCTACCCACAACGGCCTGCCAATGCTGGAGCTACAGGCCGAAAAGGCCTGGGAAATCTGGCAGGCCAACCGGTAATGTTTTAGCTGTATCTTGGCCAGAAAAACGCTATGCCCCTCCTTGTCATTGCTGAAATTACAGCCCGCCCCGGTGCTGAAACCGAGTTAAAAGCTGGTTTGCACGAGCTAATCGAGCAGGTACGTCAGGAAGAAGCCTGCCTACAGTATGAGCTTTTTCAAAGTACCGAACAGCCCACCAAATTCATCATGCACGAATTGTGGACCGACGAAGCCGGTTTGCAGGCACATAACCAGATGCCGCACATGAGCGCATTCGGTGCTAAGGCCAAAGACTGGTTAGCCGCCCCCGTGAAACTGACGAAGCAGGTGCAGTAATATTTTTTCTACTCAACTTATGATTCAAGCTCCCGACGTTCTATTTACCAATGCGACTGTGTTTACCGGTTCTGATGTGCTCTCCGGCGCATCGGTTCGTATAGCGAACGGCCGGATTCAGGAGGTGCTGATCGGACCGGTTAACGAGCCAAACGCTGTTGATTTACAGAACCAATGGCTTGTTCCCGGCTTTGTTGACCTGCAACTCTACGGTGGTTCGGATCATTACCTAAACGAAGAACCAACCGCCGATACTGTGCGTCATATCTATGAAACGCACCGCCAGAACGGCACTACGTCGGTCATGCCCACACTCTATTCAACGAGCCATACTACGATTTTAAGCGCTATCGAAGCGGTAAAAACCGTACGACTCACCAATCCGCTGGGCGTGTTGGGCCTGCATGTTGAAGGCCCATATCTCAACCCTATCCGGCGGGGGGCACACAGTCAGCGTTACGTCCGTCAGCCCAATGAATCAGAGATTCGTGAACTGCTGGCGGCAGGTCGTGATGTGATTCGAATCATGACGATTGCACCGGAGTGCTTTACAACCGAACAGATTGGGTGGTTTCGTGAGAGTGGCTGGTTATTGTCGGCGGGGCACACAGATGCCACGTACCAACAGGCAACAGCGGCTTTCAACGCCGTTGATGAGACCGGTGAACCAGCCATTGGTCTGGTTACGCATCTGTACAATGCCATGCGTGGTTTCGAGAGCCGCGAACCGGGTGTCGTCGGGGCTGTTTTTGATCATTCGACGGTAAAAGCCAGTCTAATTGCTGACGGCTTCCACTGCGATCCGGTGGCGATCCGACTTGCGCACCGGCTGTTGCCCGGTCGGTTGTTTTTGATTTCTGACGCCACGTTTGCCCATCCGCCCCGGCCTTCGCTGGCGTTCGAAGACTTCATTATTGAGTACCACGATGGTCGTTATACCAATCAGGAAGGCAAGTTGGCCGGTTCATCCATCACCCTGCTGGATGCGGTGAAAGTCTGTATCGAAAAAGCGGGATTAGCACCCGAAGACGCCTTCCGCATGGCGACCACACTACCGGCCGAAATCATTGGAATGGGTGATCAATTAGGCAGGATTTTACCCGGTTATGTCGCGAATCTGGTTGTCTTGGACCGGGCACTGACGGTTCAGCAGGTGGTTACGGCCTGAACCAGCGCAATTCGTCATCGCCCACGGTTTCAGTGGCGACCAGCCGCCCTCTTATCAGAGGTGCGGCTATGCCAGTACCCAGTACCAACTGGCTTTTAAATACGGCCATTTCATCCCACAAACCAGCATCGATAAATGCCTGGAGCAATGCTGTACCACCTTCGACTAACAGCGATTGAATGCGTCGCTCGTGCAGATTATTCAGAAGTTGCGTCAGTAACGGGAGGGCAGGACGGTCCGGCGATCCGGTGAGTTGTTGATAAGTTACCTCACCGGGACGCAGTTCCGCCCCCGGCCCCCTCTCCTCGAAGGAAGGAGAGGGGGAAAATATCGAGCCTGCTCCCCCTCTCCTTCCTTCAAGGAGAGGGGGCCGGGGGCTGAGGTGATACACCACCGTTGGCTGTGACCCATCGAAAACGTGCAGGTCTGTGGATAACTCGAGCCGTTTATCCACAACGACCCGCGTTGGGTTCCTGCCTGACCATAAGCGCACATTCAGGCGCGGGTTATCGGACCGGGCGGTATTGGTACCAACCATGATGGCATCGTATTCAGATCGCCAGCGATGCACGAGCCGGTGCGACAAATCACCACTTATTTTTACAGCCGCACCCTTGGGTCCGGCAATAAAGCCATCCGCGGTTTCAGCCCACTTCAACAGAATATGCGGCCGTTTCTTCTCCACCGATGTGAAAAACCGACGGTTCATTTGGCGACCCTCCTCGTTCAGCAACCCAACCTCCACCGAGATACCGGCCGCCCGAAGCTTTTCGATACCCCGTCCGTCGACCAGCGGAAACGGGTCTGGGTTACAGATAATGACGTGCTTCACCCGCTTTTCAACCAGTAAATCAGCGCAGGGGGGCGTTTTACCCCAATGCGCGCATGGCTCCAGCGTCACGTATACCGTTGCATCGGATAGCAAGTGCTCATCTTCGGGCTTCACCGAGCGCACGGCATTGACTTCGGCATGCGGACCACCGTACTGCCGATGCCAGCCTTCGCCAATGATGCGCTCAACACTAGCCTCATTCTGGTGAACGATAACACAGCCAACCAGTGGATTAGGGCTAACAGTGCCCTGACCCAGCGTGGCCAGTTCGAGTGCCCGGCGCATGAAGTGAGTTTGCATCAGAAAACTTGGCTATTTTTGGCAAAAATACCGAACTCCTCCATGGCAACCAGCGCCAGACCTCTTTATCAGCAACTAACTAAAAATATAACGGCATACCCACCCGAAGAAGCACGCGAGATGGCATTCATGCTGCTCGACCACTACTTCGGCTTGCGTAAAGCTGACATACTGAGCGATAAACCCCTTCCGCCTAACCGCACCGAGCCCGACTGGTTCCGCATTATCGAGCGGCTCAACCGGCAGGAACCGATTCAGCATGTAATTGGCACGACGATCTTCTGCGGGCTGGAATTTGAAGTCTCGCCCGATGTGCTTATTCCCCGACCCGAAACGGAAGATCTGGTTCGGCTGATTATGCACGATTTTTCGGATCGTGACGATGCCGTTCGGGTGGTCGATATTGGCACCGGCAGCGGATGTCTGGCCGTTACCCTGGCCCGGTTTCTACCGCAGGCCGACGTTACGGCATGGGATGTATCGGACGAAGCTCTGGCGATGGCGCAGCGTAATGCCGATAATTTAAGCGCCAATGTCACGTTTGAACATCAGGACATTCTGAATATACCATCGGATGAGCCACGCAAATTTGACTGTGTAGTTAGCAATCCACCATACGTAACGCGTTCCGAAGCGGCCGCGATGGACAAGAACGTTCTGGATTACGAACCGGGACTAGCCTTGTTTGTGGAAGATAACGACCCGCTGATTTTCTATAAAGCGGTGGCTGACTTCTCGGCTAAACACCTTGCCGAAAACGGGGCCTGCTACGTCGAAATCAACGAACGATTTGGTGAAGCTACGCAGTCTGTTTTTGCGGAGCGCGGATTCAGCCGGATTCAGGTCTATAAAGACATCCACGGCAAAGACCGCAGTCTCCGGGCCAGTTTTTAACCAGTTAGTAAGTTGATAAGTCAGTAGGTCGGTAAGTGGCTGCGCCTGACGGGAACTGCAACTTACCGACTTATTGACTTATCGACTTAGGCGCAGCCGCTTACCGACTTTTAAGATGACACCAACTATCTCCTATAACGCTAAAATCCGTGACGTACTGACCGAGATCGGGCAGGTTGTTGTGGGTCAGGATCGGTTGCTCAACCGGCTCCTGATCGGGCTCTTTACCGGCGGGCATATTCTGCTCGAAGGTGTGCCGGGGCTAGCCAAGACCCTGACCATTAATACGCTGGCTAAAGTATTACAGCTTGATTTCCAGCGCATTCAGTTTACGCCTGATCTGTTGCCCGCTGACTTGGTCGGGACAATGATTTTCAACCAGAAAACGGCCGACTTCGAGGTAAAGCAGGGGCCGGTATTTGCCAATTTGATTCTGGCTGATGAAGTTAACCGCTCGCCCGCCAAAGTACAGTCGGCTTTGCTAGAAGCCATGCAGGAACGGCAGGTTACGATTGGCGAAGAGACGTTCGTCCTCGACCGGCCCTTTCTAGTGCTGGCCACGCAGAACCCGGTGGAGCAGGAAGGCACATACCCACTGCCCGAAGCGCAGGTCGACCGGTTTATGATGAAGGTCTTTGTCGATTACCTGACTAAAGACGATGAACTAACAGTCATGCGCCGGATGTCGAATATGAATTTCGACTACGAAGTCCGGCCCATGCTCGATAAAGACGATATTGCTGCCATCCGCGACGAGATCAACAAAATCAACATCTCGGATACGCTCGAACGCTACATTATTGAGTTGGTGTTCGCCACCCGTCGACCGTTGGAGTATAATCTCCGCGACGAAGCCCGCTACATTCAATATGGTGTATCGCCCCGGGCCAGCATTCACCTCAATTTAGCGGCTAAAGCACTGGCCTACTTCGATCAGCGTGATTATGTCCTGCCCGAAGACATTAAGGAAGTGGCACCGGACGTGTTTAACCATCGTATTATCCTCAACTACGAAGCCGAAGCCGACGGCATAACCACCCTTCAGGTGATTGATTCGATCCTGCGAAAAGTAGCAATTGGGCGGTGAGACACGACCGACTGTAAGATATGCTTTAGTGTTGGTGCGTTAGAACTGGAAATAAATGAACTGATTCGAGGTGAAGACGCCGAAGAAATAGATCAAAACGGCCAGCGAAATCAGTAGCGCATAAAACCGGGGCGTGTCGCGCGTCGGGATTGTCAGGTAATAATACTCCTTCACTAACAGCACCCCAATAAGCCCGATACTGAACCACATTTCGGCGGTATTCAGCGGTGTACTTAGTGTATCAGTAAGGGAAAGTGTAGCGATGCGATGCAGGATCAGGAAGGCATCGTGCACACTGACGGCCCGGAAAAACACCCACGTCAGCATGATGAGCACGAACGTAATCAGGATGTTGGTAATGCTGCGAAACAGCGTCTTTGGTCGGTTTTTTAAAGGCACAAGGCCCAGTTGAGCCAGTCCTTTATCGCGCAGTACGGCCAGAATTTGATACGCGCCGTTCAGTCCGCCCCAGATAATATAGGTCCAGTTTGCACCATGCCAGAGACCACTGGCCAGAAACACTACGAACAGATTCAGGTATTGCCGAAACTCACCTTTCCGATTGCCACCTAAGGGAATATAGAGATAATCGCGGAACCAGGTCGAGAGTGAAATATGCCAGCGTCGCCAGAACTCCGAAATAGACTGGGCGAGATAAGGCGCGCGAAAGTTCTCCATCAGGGTAAATCCCATCACCCGGGCCGCCCCAATGGCAATGTCAGAATAGCCCGAAAAGTCGCAATAAATCTGGAAGGTGAAGAAAAACGTGGCCACCAGCAAGGTCAGACCAGTATGCTGTTCGGGGTGATTATACGAATGTCCAACCACCATAGCCAGCCGGTCGGCAATGACTACTTTTTTGAAAAACCCAAAGGCCATCTGCATCAACCCGGCTTTTACGTTCTCAAAATCGTACTTGAAGTACTTATGAAACTGGGGCAGTACATTCTGCGGCCGTTCGATGGGCCCCGCCACAAGCTGCGGGTAGAACATAACGTAGAGCGCATACAGACCAAAGTGTCGTTCGGCTTTCTGGTTACCCCGGTATACCTCAATAGTATAGCTCATAGCCTGAAACGTATGAAACGATAGGCCAATGGGCAAAATATTGACGACGCTGTCTTTGAAGGATGTAACGTCACTCTGACCAAATAACCCAAGCACTTTGATAAACACCCGGTCAGAAAGCAGTGTCAGCGTGTCGGCCACATATGGCAAGCCAAGAAAGTCGAACAGCCCCGCGATATTTTCGGTGAAGAAGCCGAGGTATTTGAAAAAAGCGAGAATACCGAGATTAGAAATCAGCGAGACAATCAGCAGTCCGCGCCGGGCGGAGTTGGGATGGTCAGGCGACCCTGTTTTTTCGATCCAGATGCCCGCGATGTAGTCAATAATAATGGTCAGCCCCAGAATCAGGATGTAGGCTGGCTTGAAAACCATGTAAAAATACAGACTGGCCAGCAGCAATAGCCGCCACCGTCCGCTCCAGCCTAGGCGGTAGTACGCCAGCGTGACGACCAGAAAATAAAGCAGGAATTGCAGCGAATTAAAGAGCATGAACGGCGGTCGTTTTTATGTCTGATAAGTGGCTAAAAACGAACAGCGTCAATACACCAGGTCTACCCGCTCCACGAAATCACGGTACTGCTTGGCGGGCAGAAAATGCAGTTGGGTACGGTAGGTCAGCACGATAAATACCAGTAGCAGCGAGATAAGGAAGGCCTGCAGGATGACAATGAAAAACGAAAAGACCAGGAAACTCGCCCAACCCGGCACCACCGTATCGGTGAACAGCCGAATAGCAACAACCACGCCAATGCCAACAAACGACGCACCCGCCATCATGACGCAAAATAGCGCGATGCGTACTGCTGTGGTATCCATAAGGACCGATACCGCACTTAAACCGTGCAGAATCAGCGACACAAAATTCATCTTGGATTCGCCCGCCAGTCGCCGTCCACGCTCGATGGGTACCGAGGTATAGGGTAACCGGGAGCGGATGATGCCGCCGGGGTAGTTGTTCCAGATTTCGGTTACGTGGGCCAGCTTTCGAAGCTGACTGGCCGGTACCAGGCTGAAGTTTCCGAACGTAATAACTTTCCCGGTCAGGAGCCGAAAGACATTTTTGTAGATGGAATAAAACCACCGGAACGCCAGACTTTCGTGACGTTTAGCACGGTGAGCAAAGACAATATGGCCCGGTTTACGACCCGATTCGTCGACTAGTTTAGCTATATCATCGGGCTGATCCTCTCCATCAGAGTCCATCACGATGGTTGGGCATTGGTCCGGCTGATCGGCCAGATACGACACGCCCAGCGCAATGGCTTTCTGATGACCCACGTTTCGGTACAGGCGCAGCACCGATAGCGACTGCCCAACACCCGTAGGCAGGTTCACAAAATCAGTTGAGGAACAGTCGTCTACGATCAGAAATGCCAGCCGGTTACGCAACGGAGCATCAACCGTTTGCCGAATGCGGTCGAGGAGTAATCCAAGGGCTTCCCAGTCGTTGAACAACGGAATAACCACGTTAATACGGTCGGAAAACGGAGTAGTGGGCAGTGGGTTCAAAGTCAGACGAAGAAGTACGAACGGTCAAATTTAACGGATTCTGTCAAAGTCTTCGCCAGAACCGGGCGGGCCAGCGAACAGACCCAGCTTCACTCTTTACAACCAGGGCACCCGCTGGTTTCACTTCACATCCGAAAACTGCCCCGAAAACTGCGCAACGCCCTGCCCGTTTTCGGTCCGAAAAATACCGACCCGGTATCGGCCGGGTTGAATCATCTGCACCGGTATGTCCGTCACGAACCCCGGCGGACGCCTGAATGGATTTCGGCTTACGGCCGGATGTCGGCGGGTGGACATGACGTACGTGTAGGCACTGGATTTAAAAACAAGATACGTTTCATGATTCAAATCTGTCCGGTAGCCGGGATCGTCGCTCTGAACCGTCACGTATTCTGGGGTAGAGGCAAGCGTCATAACGGGTGCATTAACAGTGTCGCGCACCGGCCCGAGCAGTTGAGTTTCGCCACTGGCCAGCGCGGGTTCTGGCAATGAATACCAGCCCCGGCGCTCCATTTCCGTCGTCAGGTTTTCGATAAACCGGGCTAACCCGGAGTTGCGCGAACCACCCAACCCAATCCGGCTGTAACGCTGATTAAACGTTAGCCCCTGCATATTATGCCGCCGGTCGATAGCTTCAGGCAGGTACGTTATGTAGGATACAACGCAGATTGCAGTGAACATAAGCCACGCTACAGGCATAAACCGCATTCGGTTTGGTTCAGAAAGGGAGCGAATGAGAATCAGGTAGGTCACAGCCCACAGCACCAGAATGTAGGTACGATAACTACTCCACAGCACCATCATAAAGCCGAAGCGAATCCGAAAGAAGGCAATCAGCAGGGTATTGGCCAACAGAAACAACACGCAGCCCAGCATAAAACCATCGAAATGCGTCAGCACCGGCCGCCGTTGCGTCAGCGAGCGCAGCAACACCCGAATAGTCCAGACCGTCAGAAAGCTAACCAGCAGCAGCCCGCCCGCCAACGGCAGCCACGTCCGGGTCTGTAACGGCCAGGCAGGCAGCAAATCGAGCAGACTACCCGCGTAGATCAGGAAACCGCCGATAGTCTGAAACGGGTGCGCCGTCACGAAGGCGAATCCTTCGGTATTGCCCTGCTGTACCGGGTATCCGTAGAAATAACCCCAAACCGCCCCGGCTCCTATACAAATCCAGATTGCCAGCCGCAGCCACTGCCGCTGACACAGCAGGATAGCCGCACCGGCTGGCCATAACAGCAGACCATTGCCCATGCTGAAGGTACTGAATACGCCCAGCAGGGCTGCTCCGGCGAAGCTCCGGCCGGTATTATTGGCCAGCCAGTACAGCGTACCGAAGGCCAGCATAATAATGGCCAGATATTGCAGCGTGTAGAGGGCCGTGAAGGTCAGCAGGTAGTTTTGCGCAATGAACAGCACCGGCGGCACCGGCAACAGATACACCAGCGGCAAGCCCTGCCGACGCAGTGTTCGGTAAAACAGGTACAGTATAACCACCAGCCCGAGGTTCCCCCACAGCATCAGCCCGTTAAAGTTAATGCCGCCCGTCAGCAGGTATTGCCCATAAACCACCAACCGCTGATACAGCAGCCGATGTTCGTTGTTAGGCCGGAGCAGAGCTTCAATGCGGGCGCTCCAGGTTGTCGCGTCGACAAAACGGGTCAGGAAAAACGGGATATTCTCGTACTCGTCAAACCAGGGAATGTTGAAGCGAAGCGCGAAAAAATACCAGCCGAAGACCAGTATGGGTAACAGCAGCAATAAACCGGTAACGACCGGGCGGGCCAGCCAGTGGTAAAAACGGATCATGAGGTGACGTGCCGATAGGTTCGGTGAATGCGGTACAACTCCCACCAGAGTTTAAAAAAATACGTCGACGAAATGCGGGAGTCGCTCTGCTCAGTCCACTGTTTAAGCGGCACCTCAGCCACGCGTCCGGTCATCAGATTGGCGCGCCCGTGTTGCCGGATAAGCCGGGCCAGGATCTCGACATCAAACAGCCACGGGCTAATGAACGCTTCGGCAAAAAGGGTAGTCACAGCCGGTCGGCGGAACAGCTTGGCCCCGCACTGGGAATCATACACCGGCAGATTCAGGATGGTGCTGATAAAGGTAGCAATTACCCGTCCTACATAATGCCGGAAGGTACTGCGCTGAATATCGGTACTGAGGTATTTAATGCGCGATCCCATGACCATCTCCCGGTCGGGGTACTCGTCCAGCTGGCGTTGTAAATCGTTGATAGCGGGTAAAGGCGTGGCCAGATCAGCGTCGAAATAGCCCAAATAATCGACGGGGCGGGCACTCATTTTTAACATCCCCGCCCGAACAGCCCCTGCTTTTCCCAAATTTTGGGGTAGCAGCAGGCTTTCATTCTGGCGCGGATTCTGGCGGCTCAGGCGTTGCAGCACCTCGGCGGTAGCATCGGTACTGCCATCGTTCACGAAGCAAAATGTTACTTCAGGATGCTGATGCTGGTAGTGCAGAAACGTTTCGACGGGCAACCGATTGGCTTCATTGTAGCAGGGTATGATTATACAGACGGTTGACATACAACGAATTATCGTTTAGCGGTGGTAGCCGGTTCCAGCACAACCCGTTTATGACCGTAGAAATCAGCCTGGCAGCGATTCCAGAGAAAATCAGGGTTTTCGCGAATATCATCGACGAAGAGCGTGGACGGATAAACCGGAATGGGCCGGAGTCGCAGCGTATCCGCCGAGGCCATCAGCAGCTGATGACGTTCGGTCATGGCGGCATCGTAACGGGCCGCATCGCCCAGCAGCCAGTCGTGGTACATGCTGTGCAGGGAGGTACTGAGCCATAAACCAACTCCTATCCATAGCCCTGCCACCAGCATAGCCCAGGCGGGCAGGTGCACTCCCTGCGCGGGCAACAACCCCCGACGCATAGCCCAGCTTACACAAACCGCCAGGCTATAGAACCAGCCAATCAGGAAGAAGGCGTACACAACATTCGTGACCCTGTACACTGGCGGAATACCAATGCCGTAATACGATGGAAAAATCATGGCAGCCAGCAACCCGACAAATAACATGCCTACTACCCAGACCGGCACCGCAAACAGGAAACGGGTGGAACTGCCGGAGCGCACGAGCCGAATGGCCAGTGGCAGCGCAAGAACCGACAACGGCAAAACGGGCGTCGTCAGTAGCCACGTTATTACTAACTGAGCCAGAAATTTAAAGGACGACACAAAGGAGAACCCGAAGTTGCCGCCGAGTTTATTGCCGCTCATACGGATGGCGTTACCCGGTGCCCGGAACACTAAATAGGTCGATACCAGCGCCACAACCAGTAAAAGAGCCAGCCGCCCGTCGAACCGACGCAAAAAAATCAGCCGGTAAGCCAGCAGGGCACTCAACAGCAGCACCAGCAAAATCAGGTTTGTTTCGCTGGAGCCGACAATGGCAAAGACCAGAAACCCCGCCCAGATGGCCGTTAGTGTTTGCATCAGGCCCGCCGGAAGCCGATACCAGCGGAGCAGTACGGCCAGCAGATAAAACGTCAGGGCGGTCGGGACGGTGTAAGACGCAATGGCAGCTGTCCAGAAAAAAGCCTCTACCGTACTACGAAGGGCCAGCATAAAGAGCGAAAAAAGAAGCGCTGTAGCCACCAGTTTCACCCGAATACGCTCCTGTAGCAGTAGTTCGCTCACCAATGCATACGCCCCCGCTACCCACCCGAGTGTTGTCAGGGCCGGAATAACCCGAAAGCCATCGTACCAGCCCAGCACGAGCGGATTGCCATGTACCAGAAAGTTGGAGAAGTAACGACCGGTCCAACCGTCGTAGTAAAAATGCTGGGCCGTCCAGAAACCAAATCGGGTAGCGGTGTCGGCAAAGCAATAATCGTCGGCGGCTGATGGATGGTTGTGGACGGAAAGCACCAGCAACGGCAGACAGGTAATCAGAAACAGCCCTAAGGCTACCCAGTCAACTAATTTTTCGGTAAATGAACGGTTCATCAGTACAGTTTAAGGCATCACCGCCGGGTCAATGGGTTGGCGTCGCCCCCGGCGGGTCAATAATGGGTAAGCCAGTACAGCCGCCAGAATAACAACCGTGCCAATGTAAAAACCCGGCGTCATGCGTTCGCTGTCGCCAAAGACCAGATACGCCAGCCCAATTCCGTATACGGGTTCGAGATTAACGGTCAGATTAGCGGCAAACGCCGAGAATTTTCGCAACAGTCGGACCGCTGCCGTATAGGCATACACGGTGCAAATAAAGGCCAGCAACGCTAACCAGACCCACTGCCAGCCCGCTGGCACGAACTCGTTGAGCCGGGCGGGCGCGGTTGCGAGGGCCAAATATCCGGCTAAAAATCCCAGCGACCCAATAAACGCCCCGACCATTTCATAAAACGAGATCACCAGCGCATCGTGCCGGTGGGTAAAACGGCTGTTCAGAATCGTAAAAACGGAGGATAACATGGCCGAGAACACCGCCATCGCCAACCCGGCACCCCGGTTGAATTCAAACCGAAAAATGAGATATAAACCGGCCATCACCACAGCTCCCAGCATGACCTCGATGGGCCGCACCCGCCGACGCAGCATCAGCGGCTCCAGTACACTCGTCCAAAGCGAACTGGTTGCCAGCCCGGCCAGACAAACCGACGCGTTGGCTAACCGGGCCGCCCCGAAAAACGTAGCCCAGTGCAGCGCAATCAGCCCGCCCGTGAGCAGCAGCGGCCACCGTTCGGCCGTCGACAATGCCCGAACCTGCGCCCAGCTTGTTCCGCCCCGGCTGGCCAGTACCACGCCCATACCTCCGGCGGCTAATGCCGTGCGCCAGACCACCAACGCGGGTGCCGACAAGGGTTCCAGTAACAACCCCAGAATGGCGGTGAATCCCCAGATAAGGACAATGAAATGCAGATGAAAATAATCTGTGGGGGTAGGTTTGGTCAACGTAGTTTGTGGTTTGTAGGTTGTGGTTTTCCTTAGCGGGCGACTTAAGTCGCCCGCTAAGGAAATTGTAAAGTGTTCAGCTTTCAGGACCGGCAAGAGCTAAGAACAGTTTTTGAAAACTAAATCTCTCCTACCTCGGTACCGTGTGATACAGCAGCAGACCGATGCCGGTGAAGACGATATTGGGAAGCCAGACGGCCAGCAGGGGGTCGAGAAAGCCCTTTTCGGCGATCCCCTTGGCCAGCATAAAGAAAAGCAGGTAGGTGAACGCCAGCAGAAAACCGAGGGCCAGCTGCCACCCTACCCCCCGCCGACTCTTGCGGGCCGAGACAATAGCGCCAATCACCGTCAGAATCAGGATGGCAAAGGGACGGGTAGAACGGGCGTATTTTTCGAGCAGGTAGGTTTCTACTCCATCGGCTCCCCGGCTCTGCAGCAGGGTAATGTAGTTATCTAACTCAGGCAGCGTGAACGTCTCGAAAAGCTGATAGTCCGTACCAAAATCCGAGGGCTTCAGGTTCAGCGTCGTGTCGATGCGGGCACCCGGCGTGAGCGTTTCTTTTGGGCCGTTGAGCAAGCGGATTTTATAGTCGTACACCGCCCATTTGTGCCGCGTCGAATCCCACTCGATGCGTTCGGCGGAAAGCTTTTGCTTCAGTTCGTTATCCTTTATTTTTTCGAGCGTGAATTTATACCCTGTGTTTGTCAGGTTGTTGTAGCTCTCTAAATAAGCATACACGTCCGGCGCAATTTTGATGTGGACATTGCGGCCATTAAAGGTGTACTGCCCCTTTACGTACTTCAGCTCGAACGCAATCCGCGTTTTGTTGGCAATGGGAATTAGGTAGTTAACCAGAAAATAAGTCATTACGGCCAGCACCGAGGCCCCCATTAGATACGGACGCAGGAACCGGATAAAGCTGATCCCACTGCTAAACATGGCGATCAGTTCGGTGCGGGCCGCCAGCCGGGAGGTCAGAAAAATGGTGGCGATAAAGACCATCAGCGGACTGATGTAATTGGCCCAGTACGGAATGAAGTTCAGGTAATAATCGCCCAGGATGGCGCTCATCGGGGCTTTATGTTCGTTGAAGTTGTCGATTTTCTCGGTGTAGTCAATCATGACCACAATCAGGACAATCACTGCCACCACGAACAGATAGGTGGTCAAAAAACGCTTAAGAATATACCAATCGAGGAGTTTCATTTCTGGAGGTTAGTGGATAGCGGTTTGTGATTAGCAGCCTGCTCAAAACCAGTCAATAACCACTCGCTTTGTGTACCGCTCACTATCCGCTGACTAAAAGATTACGGGCCACATCGTAGCTAATGAATAACGTAGCTTCCGGCCCAAGCTGTACCTCAATAGAACGATCAAAGGAGCTAATCTGGTTCAGGCACACCTCACAACCCAGCGTCAGGCCCGACCGGACGAGATGCTGCAAAAACTCAGCCGAGTGTTCGAGCACGCCCATCACGCGCACGCACTCACCAGCGGCCACTTCCGATAGTTTCCGGTAACCCGTTTCGGGCATCTCCCCCGCCACCGTCGGGATGGGGTCGCCGTGCGGATCAAACTGAGGATTGTTCAGGAAAGCATCTAACCGCTCAACCAGTTCGTCGGAGCGAATATGTTCCAGTTCTTCGGCCATTTGATGCACCTCATCCCAGCCGAAACCCAGTTTTTCGACCAGAAACACTTCCCAGAGCCGGTGCCGCCGGATGATTTTCAGCGCGAGTCGTTCGCCTTCGTCCGTCAGCCGGACGCCCTGATACTTTTTGTAGTGAATCAGTTGTTTGTCGGCCAGCTTTTTGAGCATGTCCGATACCGAAGCGGCCTTAGTTGCCGTCATTTCAGCCAGCGCGTTGGTACTCACCTCATCGCCATCCTGCCGGGCTGCGAGGGAGTAGATCGTCTTCAGATAATTTTCTTCCGTGAACGAGTGCATGGCAAAGTCATTTTCAATTCGACGCTACGGCGGTCTTTTTTGATACAAACATACCTTTTGGCAAACACTTTGCGAAAGTTTAGGGTTATCTAAAAAATAATTTCGCTTACCTTGTCTACCTGATATTGCCACATTAGTATCTGGCTCCAGGTCGGACAACCAGCTAAAAGACTACCGGAGCGATACCGTAACCACTAAACTGTTCGTCGACAATCCATGCTATCCATGAAAAACTTGCGGCAGGATACCCTGACCAAGTCCCGATTGACGCCTTCCCTGCCGGATGTTCATGCCAGTATTGCGGTACCGGCCGACGGCAGTTTTTTCCGTAAACTCTGGGCTTATACGGGTCCCGGCCTGATGGTGGCCGTGGGCTATATGGACCCCGGCAACTGGGCTACCGACATTGCAGGGGGAGCCCAATTTGGCTATAAATTGTTGTCTGTCATTCTGATTTCCAACCTGTTTGCTATTCTGCTGCAACACCTCGCGCTTAAACTCGGCATCGCTACCGGCCGAGATCTGGCGCAGGCCTGCCGTGATCATTACAGCCGGCGCGTGGCTATCTTTCTGTGGGTACTCTGCGAAATTGCCATTGCGGCCTGTGACCTGGCGGAGGTGATCGGGTCGGCTATTGCGCTGAATCTGCTCTTTGGTCTGCCGCTCACGGTGGGCGTTATGCTCACCGTGCTGGATGTGCTGCTGCTCCTGATGCTGCAACACAAAGGATTCCGGTTTATCGAAAGTTTAGTGGCCAGCCTGATTCTAATTATTCTGGTCAGTTTTACGTACGAATTAGTCGTTTCCCGCCCCGACGTACAGGCAATGGTTGGCGGTCTGCTGCCCCGCCCCGAAATCGTGACCACACCCGGCATGTTATACATCGCCATCGGAATTCTGGGGGCTACCGTAATGCCGCATAACCTGTATTTGCACTCCAGCATTGTCCAAACCCGGAATTTTCCCCGTACTGACGCGGGTCGGCAGAGCGCCATCAAATTCGCGACCATCGACTCGACCATATCGCTGCTGCTGGCATTTTTCATCAATGGTGCCATTCTGGTGCTGTCGGCGGCTACGTTTCACTTTTCGGGCAATCAGCAGGTGGCCGACATTACTGATGCGCATCGGTTATTAGACCCAATTCTGGGCGTTAAACTGGCGAGTATTTTATTTGCCGTAGCCTTACTGGCCTCCGGCCAGAACTCAACGCTGACGGGTACGCTGGCTGGTCAGATTGTTATGGAAGGCTTCCTGAATTTACAGTTAAAACCGTGGGTTCGGCGGCTCATTACGCGGCTAGTTGCCATTCTGCCCGCCTTAGTCGTTTCAATTCTGTACGGCGAAAAAGGCTCGTCCGACCTGCTGGTTTTCAGTCAGGTTGTACTGTCGCTGCAACTGAGTTTCGCCGTTGTGCCGCTGGTGCAGTTTACCAGCGACCGGCTCAAGATGGGGCGCTTTGTTAACCCCGCCTGGATACGCGTCACGGCCTGGACGGTAGCGGGCCTCATCGGCGTCCTGAATGTTTATCTGCTGGTAGAAACGGTGTTTTGAGTAGAACTTTGACAGACAATATACCGGACGCCTACGTCCGGCGGTAACCAGTATCTTAGCTTTAGCTGCCAATCACACCGGACGTAGGCGTCCGGGATACTGGTTTCTACCGTACGTTTCTGTATTCCCACTCCCACACGTCGCCATCGTCATCATCCCGGATGACACCGAGACAGATAAATTCATTTTTCGTCAGAATGCGGGCGGAGCCGCTGTTCTCCGGTAGCGTTCGGGCCGTTACGATAACGGCAGGATCTGTTTCAAGGGCCAGCAGAACCAGTTGTCGACAGATTTCGGTGCCAATACCCCGGGTTTGGTAGTGCGGAAACGTACCATAGGCGATCTCTACCCGACCCGCTTTAGGTTTGCCTTTGAAGGCAGCACTACCCACCAAACTACCCTGAGCCTGTGCATAGTAGCCGATCCACGGGGGCGCATACCCAATTCTATCAAAAAATTCAATCGACAAGAGCAGGCTTTCCCGGCAATCAGGGTGATTCATAAACGGCTCATTCGTCTGAAGCGTAGGCCCGATGGGTAGCAATTTCAGTTCCATAACAAAATCGTACAATCCGCTATAAATCAGCCAAATGTACGAAAGTCAGCATTCTACCCTACCAAACGACAGCTCCGGCCAGCGCTATTGACCGATTGGAACACGAACCGTGTCCGTTTCGATGACATTGCTCTCATTCAGATTCCGGTCGCGAATGCGTACCTGAAATTTGACCGGTACCAGCTTGTAATTTCCCTGATACAGAAATCGCTGGCTGAAGTCCAGCGTGCCATTAACAGCCCCAGGCTGGTTTGTACTACGCAACGACTCGAAAAACAGTTTTGAATTAGCACCCGCCGGGATCTCCGTAAACTGGTTATTCACGAGTTGAAAGGTGCGTAGTTGGTAGTTTCCCCAGGTCTGACTGGCATAAAGCTGCTTTATACGGGTGGTGTCACTTTCGCCGAGGTCACCATCAGCATCGGTAAAGCCAATCGTAATAATCACCGAATCCCGTTTAGCCTGCGCGGCAGTTGCAGCCAAGGCCCGTTTCGTCACGGCTTTATATTGAATCACGGGGGCGGTGTTCAAAGTAGGCTCATCCTGTTTAGAACAGGCAACCGCCATAAAAAATAAGCCGCACAGCAGTAGCAAATTCGTGATCGTTGAGTTCAGTTGCATCATTGATTGGTTTGATTGATAAAGCAGTAGAGTCCTTTCTCAGCAAAAGGGTTGGTTCCCCGGAACGTTTTAATATTCGGTACACAGAAAGAGCTTAATCCATCTCGATGGGCATAAAAAATCCCGGTCAGTTAGGAAGCTAATTGACCGGGATTCATTTGCTGCTATAAATTAATCAGCGGACGTAAGTACCAAAAATCATGTCCCATAACGGTGACGAAACACCGTAATTACTTTCCTCCGATTTGTAATGATGCACGCTGTGATTGATCCACAACCACTTAAAGAAGTTTTTCGGTGGCGCGTACGCATGAACAATGAAGTGGACGCCCAGATAAGCCGTGTAGCCAACCAGAAAACCGGGAAAGAACGAGTAGGCAGCCTCTCCCATCAGCAGAAAGAACAGACTGAAAAAAGCCGCTCCGACAAAAATAGCCAAGGCAGGCGGCATGGCTAACCGTGTCTTATCCTTCGGAAACTCGTGGTGAACGCCATGAAACGTATACTGAATTTTAGCGCGTCGCTCGCTGGTAGGCTCCAGATGGTAGAGATAGCGATGCAGAACGTATTCAAACAGGGTAAAAACAGCTAACCCGATAAAAAACAGCCCGACAATGGCCTGGGTGCTGAAATCGGTATGTGTCAGGGCGTAATACAGCAGCAGCACCGACGATACCAGCCACATCGTAACGGGCACCATAATGTGCGTACGCGAGAGAGCCTCTAAAATCGGATTATCGAAAAGCTGTTTGGTACCCGAATGTTTGGGACGGGCGTGGGCACCTTTCAGAGAGTTGACAGTTCCTTGCATGAAGTAGGTAGATTTTATACGTCGACGGCGCGAAAATAATGGTTTATTAATAATGCCTGCTCAAAGTAGTAAATCTGGTTTACTATTTCGATGCTGTACCAACATGTAACGCTTTAAAATGCGTTCCCCTGCGGTTTACTAAGCCGCGAGCACCCTTCGGAAACTGAGCCAGTGGCCCTATTTGGGCATTACCACCTGATCAGCGAGCTTCTCCGTAACGGCATCCAGCGTGGCTTTGGGTAGTTTAGGCTTGATGATAAGCCGCAGCGCCTGATCGTAGTTTAGGTAGTTCCACATCCAGTTAATGAAAATAACCAGCCGGTTCTTCACGCCCAGAATGGCAAACAAATGAACAAACAACCACGTCAGCCAGGCCAGAAACCCCTGGAACTTGATAAACGGCAGATCAACCACGGCCAGTCCACGCCCAATAGTGGCCATTGAGCCAAGATCACGGTACGAAAACTCGCTGAGCGACTTGCCCTGCACCAGCCGACGCAGGTTTCGGGCCAGCAGTTTTCCCTGCTGAATCGCGGGCTGAGCGACCTGTGGGTGACCATTTGGAAATTTCTCCTCGGTCATAAACGCCACATCGCCGATGGCAAAAATGTCCGTGAACCCCTCTACCTGATTCACGCGGTTCACTTTCACCCGGCCCCCGCGCCCGATCACTTCGGTGGGCAGGCCGTTGAGCGGAGACGCTTTTACCCCGGCGGCCCACACCAATGTATTGGTTCGCAGTTTGTCACCCGTTTCTTTAATCGTAGCAATGCGCCCGTCGAAGTCAATGACGTGCGAGTTAAAGATGACGTTGACGCCCAGTTTATGGATGTATTTGAGCGATTTCTCCTGCGAAGGCACCGACATGGGTCCCAGCAGTTCACCGCCCCCTTCGACCAGATAAATCTGCATTTCCATGAAATTCAACTCCGGAAAGTCGCGCGGCAACACAGTCTTGCGCATTTCCGCAAACGTACCGCACAGTTCAACACCGGTTGGCCCGCCCCCGACTACCACAATGTTCATCAGGCCCTGCCGTTCGTCTTCGGTTTCGGCACTAAGGGCATCTTCCAGGTTTTGCAGCACCCGGTTGCGGATGGCAATGGCTTCCGAAACGGTTTTCATGGGTAACGCCCGCTCCTGAATGTTCTTCATACCGAAGTAATTCGTATCAGCACCGGTGGCCAGCACTAAATAATCGTAGGTGATCGGCCCCAGCTTGGTATCGAGCGTTTTGGTATCAGGATGAATTTCGACCGCGTCGGTGATACGAATATGGGTATCCTTGTCGCAGGGGAACATTTTCCGCAGGGGAAAACAAATCGACGAAGCTTCGAGTCCGGCGGTGGCAACCTGATAGTATAGTGGTTGAAACTGGTGGAAGTTATTCCGGTCGATCAAAACGACCTGAAATTCATCCCAGTCTGAAATTTTTTTGGCTACCTGGATTCCACCGAAACCGGCACCGACAATCACGACCCGTTTGCGGGTGGTAGCAGGTATGTTTGGATTCATGATAATAGAGGGTCGTGCATTGTGGCTGATGGTTTACCGAAAAACTACCAACCCCAGCCGTTTTGTTTAACTTACTTACGCAATAACTGCCCGGCTCTCCTGCACCACCCGCTCGTAATGGTTCTCATAAAGCGGCAGAATCTTACTCAGTTCAAACTCTTTGGCCCGCGCCAGTGCATTGGCCTGAAACTGGGGCAAATTAGCATCGTCGAGAATATATAACGCATTGTTGACCATGTCAGTCACGTCGCCAACATTACTCAAGAACCCCGTTATACCATTCAGGTTCAATTCGGGCAGGCCACCCGCGTTAGACGTAATGAGTGGTACTTCGCAGGCCAGCGCTTCCAGAGCCGCCAGTCCGAAACTTTCGTTTTCAGACGGCATCAGGAACAGATCGGCCACAGACAGTACTTCCTCCACGGCGTCTAACTTACCCAAAAACCGAACGTTTTCGTAAATACCGAGTTCGCGAACCAGTTTTTCGATGCGCGCCCGCTCGGGACCATCGCCCACCAACAGGAGTTTAGCGGGGATTTTTTGCTGCACATGGTAAAAAACCATCACGGCATCGTCGATGCGCTTGACCCGCCGGAAGTTGGATGTATGGACAATTAGTTTTTCACCGTTGGGGCAGATGGCCCGCTTGAAATGGTCTTTATCCTGCCGTTTAAAGCGCGTCAGATCAATGAAGTTGGGAATAACTTCGATGTCACGATGAATTTTAAAATGCTTGTACGTATCGCGCCGAAGGTCTTCCGATACGGCCGTAACCCCGTCGGACTCGTTGATACTGAAGGTAACGACCGGTTCGTAGGAAGCGTCTTTACCCACAAGCGTAATGTCGGTACCGTGCAGCGTAGTTACCACCGGCACGTAACGCCCCTGTGCCTTGAGAATCATCTTGGCCATGTAGGCCGCCGACGCATGCGGAATAGCGTAGTGAACATGCAGCAGATCGACGTTTTCGTTCATTACCACATTCACCATTTCGCTGGCCAGCGCCGACTCGTAGGGGGCGTACTGAAACAGCGGATACGATGGAATGTTAACTTCGTGGTAAAAGACGTTCTCGTTAAAAAAGTCGAGCCGGGGTGGCTGCTGATACGTAATGAAGTGAACCTGATGGCCATGCTGGGCCAGGGCTTTCCCCAGTTCAGTAGCCACAACGCCACTGCCCCCGAAGGTTGGGTAACAGACAATACCTATTTTCATGTGGGTGAGAACGATTTGCCTTCTAACAACAACGGGCAGCAAAAAATCTCCCGGTAGCCGTGTAAAGTAATTGTTAGGCAGTGGATTTTGGCCATTCCGCTGAATAAAGCGGCACAAACAGGCGAACGGGTTTTCGGCAAAAGCGCTTATCTTTAAAGTTGATAGACCCACCAGGTCTCAAATTTTTATGGTTCGGCAACTCCCTCTTTCTGCGTTCATTTACGGCTTTCTGCGATTGGTGCGGGTGCAGAATCTGCTCATCGTCATGCTGACTCAATACACGGCCAGTGTGTATTTAGTTGGAACGCGTTCGGCCAGCGGAGTACGTACAACGCTATGGATGCTGCTGACCGACGTCAACCTGTTTCTGCTTTCACTCTCTACAGTCTGCATTGCGGCTGCGGGCTATATCATCAATGATTACTTCGACATCAAGATCGATATTGTTAATAAACCGGAGCGGGTGGTTATTGGCCGCTACCTGAAACGCCGGGTCGCCATGGGCGCGCACCAGTTTCTGAACGTGCTGGGCTGTCTGATTGGTCTTTACCTGAGTCGCTGGGTGTTTGTACTGGATGTACTGTCTGTATCGCTGCTGTGGTTTTATTCTTCCCATTTTAAACGACAGCCGTTCATTGGCAACCTCATCGTTTCATTCCTGACGGCGCTGTCGCTCATTGTGCTGGCGGTTTATTACCGGCATAACACTACCCTTATCCTCAGCTATGCCACGTTTTCGTTCTGCCTTACGCTGGTCCGCGAGATTATCAAAGACATGGAAGATGTAAAGGGAGATGCCCGTTTCGGCTGCCGGACGCTGCCGATTATCTGGGGGCTGCGCCGGACGAAATACCTGTTGTACGGGCTGATTGCGTCGTTTATTACCACCTTGTTCCTGATTGCCAATTCGCTGGGCAGTGATCGTTTAGGCTGGATTTTCGTCATTCTGCTCATCCCGACGGCCTGGCTCGTATATAGGTTAGTGTTAGCGGATACCAAACGGGATTTTACTTACCTCAGTAATCTCTGTAAACTTATTATGCTGATGGGCGTAATCAGCATGGCGTGGGTGTGATCAGGTAAACAGGTGAATATACGACCGTTTACTCAATCATCAGCCTGATCATAGCCCGCTTTTTCTTACCTTTTGATCTGACAATCAACCAGATCAGCCAATGAAAACGGTATATGTACTGCTCGTCACGCTTAGTCTTGCCACCCTGGCCAAAGCACAGGATTGCATGGGCCTTAAGATAAAACCGGGTGCCGGTTACGAAATGACCATGTACGACAGTAAAGACAGAGTGACGGGAACAACCCTGTACACCTTTAAAACTGTGCGGAAAGAAGGCAGTTCGACGGTTATCGACGTGGAAACGCAGATGACATCCAACAAAGGCAAGGCCATGCCCGCCAGTCTGCTGCACTATACCTGTACCGGAAACGAAGTCATAATCGACATGTCGAACGCTGGGGGCGGACAGAATCCAGGCATGAAAGATATGGAGGTGAAGCTTATCAACAACAACATCAGCTATCCCCGCATGTTAAGCGCGGGCACTAAACTCAAAGATGGTACGGTACAGACCGAAGCCTACAGTAACGGCACCAAAATGATGGAGATGACCCTGGCCCTGACCAACCGGCAGGTGGAGGGAAAAGAGAGTTTGACGACACCGGCGGGCACGTTTGAGACCTATAAAGTGAGCGGAGACATGAGCATGGAATCGAAGATGATGGGCATTCCCATCCGGCGGGCCATGCGGACGGTAAGCTACCGCGCCAATGATGTACTGTTCGACGTCAAAAACGAGTCGTACGATAAAGGCGGCAAACTCATCGGGTACATGCTACTTAGCAAGACGTTTTAATCACCTTTCGGAAGGCGGTGCGCTGCCTGTTCAGGACTGCATTAGTCGCCGGATTAGTGTACTGACCCTGCTGCCCGAAAACCGGAATTTTCGGGCAGCAGGGTCGGGATGGGAGCAATGGCGGAACTCCCGCCCGGATTTCGCCACCCGCTATTGGCGCTCAGCGATCACCTGCGTCTTTAGCTGAGCAGCCGAGATGAACGGTAGCCGCACTTGCTGCCGACGCGCTGTCAGGGTCTTCAGGATGTCTTTACGGGTCAGAAAACGCTTCTGTATCAGGTTCAGATCACCCTTAACAAACCGGACGGGTGTTTTGCTGAAGATCAGCACATCGTACACAAATTTTTTGAGGTAATTAAACGTCATATAGCGATAGCCTGCATCGCCCGCGTTAGGCCCGCCCGAATCGCGGTAAATGGCGTAGCCGCCCCCCGGCACGGTCGGGTCGATGGTGTAGCCCACCAGCGGAACTGTGTGGGCATAATTGAGTGAACCGCTACAGTCGTTCATCGCCAAAACGGGTTTACCAATCTTCGTGTACTTGGTGTCGGCAGACCCGCCAAAGCCAACCGCTACGGGATTCCTCCGGTCCAGCTCGGTGAGGATTCGGACGATTTGCGGATCAGACAAACCCGGCTTATTTGGCGCTTCGATGATTTCAGCGTCTAAAAACCGGTTTTTCTTTCCTTTCTCCAGTAGGGCAAGCGTCGCCGGGCTGTCATCCTGGAGGTAACTGGTTTTGAACTGACCAGCCATCTGGTAAGGCGCATCGGCTTCGTCGACAATGCCGTATTCTTCGTACCCCTGGGCCGCTTCACTGAAAAAATAGTTGTCGCTTTTGTCATCGGAGGCCCGTCGGGCGGCAGCCGCAATGTATTCTTCGGAGAAGTCGGTGTTCTTCAGTCCCTTCTCCCGCGCTGTCCAGTACTCGATCAGAAACGTGGTGGCGAAAATAGTACAGGTGCCGCGCGGGTACTGGTCGCGAACAGCCATGCCGAACTGCTGAATTTGCGGACGCAGATCGACGGACTTGTTGGTCAAAAAATTGAAATCCTGGGCATGAACCGACTGAGCGGACATGGTTGTGATGAGCAAGAGCCGTATGCCCTGCCGAAGCGAGTTGATTTTCATGTTTTTGGAGTTAATGCGTTTTTGATTTGACGATTTTGCGAGTATAAAGCAGCAGGCCGACAAACAGCCCGACGATGGACAACCCAAACAGCGGCCCGCTCACCAGCACCGCAAACGACCGTATTTTAGCCTCGGCGGGCCGGTTCGGGTTGTAGAGCACCGGTACCACGTCGCCGACCCGGTTGTCGGGCGAGGTGTCGTAGTCGCCCACGCAGTCATATTCCTGACCGGCCACCCGGTAGCGTACCAGAGGTGCCGCTCCACTGCCCTTCGAGTGGACAAAGCTCACGACCGTACCATCCACCCGTTCGCCCCTGGCGACAAGCCAGACCGACTGCCCGATTTGCCGCAGCGAGAAAAACAGGAACAGGCCGATGAAGAGGACAAACAGCCCCATGCCAACGGGCGAACGCGAGGTACGTTTAGCGGCTTGGCCGGGCTGAAGCTGCGCTTCGGCATCGTCGACAGTCAGTTGCCCGGCGGCCAGCTGCGTTACGACCACCCGGAACTGAGTCGGCGTAGGCCCCGCGTGGTTTGGTTTCGGCAGCGCATTCGGGAGTACGAACAGCCCGACCAGCGTGAGCAGGCTCCCTGCCCCGGCGGCAATAAGCAGTAGCAGCCATCGGCTGGCAAAGGAGTCGATCCGGCTCAGACCGGGTTGGGTAGGTTTGTACCGCACCGTGACCGACTCGCCCACCGAATAACTGGCCGGACTGGTAGCCAATTCGTTCGTGATCCGGTAGGTCTGCCCCGCCACCTGATACGTAACTATGGGCGCATAGGTAGACCGGCGGTTTCGATAGTCATGCCGGTCCAGGGCAACTACGGTGCCGGTTGTCTGGCGGGTGAGGCTCTCATAACCCTGCCCGTTGGCGTTAGTTTGCCAGGCGTAGCGCAGCAAAAACAGCCCCACACCCAGGAACACTAAGCCTGCCACAGCAACGACACCCGCCCGAAACAGCCGCACCGGAAGCCGATTAGCCATCTGCACCTGCGTGTCGGCCTGTTCGGGACTAACACCTTTAGCCGCCACCTGACGCAGTAGTTTTGGCAGGTTCACCCCGGTAAGGCGATACGGCGTTTCGGGAAAATCCGACGGATTCAGATCTGGTAAGGGGGTAGAGCGGGCCATGAGCTGAGCCGGTTTAGGAAGGCGTTGGTTAGCGCAGTTCAGTGTCTATCCGCACGACAATCGGGTTGAGCCGCTGCATGGCGCGAATTGATGAGGCAAACTCACCATCACCCATGACCTCATTGTAGGCTTTATCCTGTTCGGCCGTTCGGAGCAGGGGCGCCCCGAAACTCACCGACATAAACGCCTTTTTATCGGCCGGAGTTAGTTTGCCACCCTGCCAGTTGGACACCAGGCCGCCGTAATCCCACTCGAAGCCCCACAACCGGAAGGGCTTGCCGTTGAGCTGTTCCACCTCGCGCAGGGTAGCCCCGATACGTACACCGTTGGTAGCTGTCCAGCGCGACGGCCCCTGATTGGGCACGGCATTGCCTTCATCATCAACGAAGTGGGGCGTTACCCGAATCGTCGTGGGATGCAGCCGCGTGTCGGCATCCGAAAATAAAATCTGCACCTCATCGGCGGTGCCTTTGTAGAGCGTCGTCCCCACAAATTCTTCTCCCTCCGCCCCGTATAGGGTATCTCCCACCGTAACCACCGATTGACCCAGCAACCGGAGCAGGTCTTTCTCCGAGGTGCCCCCCGTTACCGGCCCGACGCGCTCACCCGGCACAATGTGAAAATCGTTGGTAACCGGGAGCGTCGATGCCGTTTCGGCCGGCTGGGCAACAGGTGTAGCAACCACCGGGCGGGGCGGTGTAGTAGTCGTTTGGGTATCAGCTGGTTTTGACTGACAGGCGATCAGGCCTGGTAACAGCAGCAGGTAAAACGGGGTTCGGTTCATAGAATCGGTCTGTTCTTCGGTTACCACCAAGTGCTTTGATGGTAACAAACTTACCGGTTGCAGTCCCGATCCACAATCGGATAAATATATGACCGGAAAACTACGCAGACCAACCCCCGAATCATATCATGTTGGCTTTCAACAAATTGCCCCCAAGACGTTACACTAAAACAGCTATCCCCGATTGTGGAACAACGTAGCTGCCGTTCCACAATCGGGGATAAATACGTGCTTGTCTCCAGAGCCTGATCGCATTACGGAGACACATCTGCCGAAAAGTTACATTCAGGTAGCTGTGGTCTGATTTATTACAGCTTTTCAACGGCTCAGGCAACGCACTCATTCAGTCAGGAATCAACATGAAACCTGTTACCGGAACAGGCCGGTTTTGAGGGCTTTTGACACGGCTTCGGATTTGGAGTTGACGTGCAGTTTTTCGTAGATGTTAACGATATGCGTCCGCACTGTGCCCATACTGATGTGGCAGTGATGGGCGATAAGTTTATAACTGTCGCCCTCGACCAGGCGGTGCAGAACTTCGCTTTCTTTATCGGTCAGCAGAAACGAATCGGGTTTAGGCTGCCCTTCGCGGACCGGCCGGAACGCGTCGAGCACTTTCAGGGCAATGGAGGGAGTCATGGCCGCGCCCCCCGCCATGACGTCGTGTATGGCATCGATGATTTTATCGGCAGGCGTTTTCTTGAGCAGGTAGCCCACCGCCCCGGCTGAAATAGCGGCAAAGATGCGCTCGACGTCCTCAAAAACGGTGAGCATCAGTATTTTGGGCCGGATGGTCTGCTGGCGGATGAGCTTTACCGCTTCGATACCCGTGCGGCCGGGCATGTCGATATCCATCAGAATCACGTCGGGCTGATCGCGCCGGACGGCTTCCACAGCATCCATCGCGTTGGGGTATTGTCCCATCACGATCATATCGTCGGTCGCGTCGAACACCAGGGCGAGGGTTTCCCGCAGGGAATCGTTGTCATCGAAGATGGAGATGCGAATCATAAAGCTGCCAGTTAACTACGGTTTACCAGGGGAATACGGCAAAAATAATCGGCCCCTCATTACTGTAAAATCGGATAAACGTATGAAGGTCACCCGTTCACTACCAGTTTCAGCCGGGTGCCATCACCTACCGCCGACTGAACGGTTAGGGCCCCGCCAATAGCTTCGGCCCGTTGCTGCATACTGGCCTGTCCGTTGCGCGTCGACAGTTGGGCCGGGTCGAATCCCCGGCCATTGTCTTCGATCACTACCGCAATCTGGTCTTTCCCGCGCTCGAACCGAACCGTAGCGTGGGTTGCCTGAGAATACTTTACCAGGTTATTGATGGCCTCTTTGCCAATCAGATACAGATTCCGGCGCACCCCCATTGACACCGGCAGATCGTCTAAAGCCGGGTCGGATACCAGCGAAAACAGAATGTTACGGGATTCCATCAGCGGCTGGGCGTACTCCTGAAGGCGCAGGGCTATGCGGTGCAGGGAGTCATTGCCGGGGTTGATGGTCCAGATAATCTCATCGATGGATTCCAGAATCTGGCGGGCATCGGCATAAATTTTCTGCACCATCTTCTGGGCCGACTCCGGTCGGTTCTGGCTCAACAACGTGTCGGTATGCCCGCTCAGGAGGGAGATGCTGCTCAGGGTGCTGCCCACCTCATCGTGGAGGTCACGGGCAATCTGCTGGCGTAATTTCAGGGCTTCTTCCAGCCGCCGGAGCCGGGCGCGGTTGAGCAGCCATGCGCTCACGGCCACGCCGAGCAACAGCAGCAAAATGCCCCCCGCCAGCAGGGCATTGGTCCGAAATCGGGTCTGTTCGAGCTGATCGTCGCGAAGCCGGGCTTCCTGACGCAGCAAGTTGATTTGTGCCTCCTTCTTTTCGGTTTCGTAGCGGGCCACTAAGCGCTGCACTTCCGAGTTGGTGCGGACGGTAGTAGCCGAGTCGATGAGCCGGTTTTTCTGACTCTGGAACTCATACGCCAGCCGGTAGCGCTGCTGTTCGGCGTAGAGGTCTGCCAGGTGCTGATTTATGGTTTTGCTATCGTCTTTACTACCCTGCTTTTCAGCCGAAGTCAGGGCTTTCTTCAGGCAAGCTTCAGCAGTGGGATAATCTTTTTGGGCTTTATACAACAGGCCGATGGTAGTATACCCGGTACTGCGCCCCATTTCATTATCGTGTTTGTCGGCAATGGCCAGGGCTTTCAGGGCATAGGGCAATCCTACGGCCGGTTGCCCGATAACCCGGTACGCATTGGCCAGGCCATCGAACACATCGGCCTGCAACAGTTCAAACTGCATGGCTTCGGCCAGCCGCAGCGACGCCCGGTAATGCGCAAAGGCCTGCTGTGGCTGTTTCAGGTCGACGTAAAAATCACCCAGTTGATTCTCGAAAATGGCAATGCCGCGCTGATCACCATTTTCTTTAAAAATCAACCCGGCTTCCCGATAATAGGGTACGGCTTCTTTACCTTTTCCCAACTTAACAAGGGCGCCACCGATCAGCCGGTGCGGGACCGGCTGACGGGGCCGCAGGCTGTGGCTTTCCTGATATTGGATTGCCCGCAGAGCTGCCTGAATTACCTGCTCGTCCTGTCCCAGTTTATCGTAGCCAACAGCTATATTACACATGGCTCCGTACACAATTTTCGGCGGCAGGTTATGCACTTCGGCCGTTTGTAATGCTTTCTTAAAATTAGCCAGTGATTGTGCGTAATCGGCTTTGAAATAACAAATCGACGCCCGGTTCCGATAGGCTTCCACCAGCGCACCCCAGTTGTTTAGTTTGATCGCCAGCGCTTCCTGCTGCCGGGTGAGCGAGTCGGCACGGGCATAATCGACGCTTTTGTAAGTCAACTGAAACGTCGCTTCGTTCTGCGCCCGCAGGTAGCTGGAGTCGCGGGGAGCGGTTCGTAAATAACGGGTAAGGGAGTCTAACGGGCGTGGAGACTGCGCCCGGCCGGTTAGGCTTATCAGCAGTAAATACGGTAGTACTGCACTGATACGGTAGCGGTATCTCATGGTCGTCTACGGAGTCAGATAGCTAATTACCACTTATTTACGCATAAATCTGCATTGATTTAGGATTCGGTCGGGCCGGTTAGAAAAAAACAAAATGACATACCTCATCCGGCGGCCAACGGCGGATCACCGCAGCGAACTCACGCAGACAGTTACTTGTTCGGCGGGCCAACTGACGACCTGAATTGTATAAACTGCTGCGCCGTTTCGGCGAGCAGCACCGGAGCCTGTTGCAGCGCCGTCGGTAAATCCATTGGCCGCGTGATGATCGACTGGGCAAACTGCAACCCCAGTTCGTGACTCTGCTGCGCCGTTAAAGCGAGCGTACCACAGAAAGCCACCACCGGCACCTGTAGCGGTCCGGCCAGTTGTGTCAGCCCCCGAATTACTTTGCCCGACAGGGTCTGGGCATCTAACCGGCCTTCACCGGTAATCACCAGCTCACTTTCGGCAATATGTCGTTTCAGGTTCAGCGAATCGGCCACGAGGTCAAAACCCGGCAGCAGCCCGGCATTCAGAAATACCCGCGCCCCAAAACCGAGTCCACCGGCGGCTCCGCTGCCCGGCTCATCAGCAACGTCATTGCCCCACTGCGTCCGTACCAGATCGGCCAGGTGCCGCAGGCCTGCGTCGAGTGCGGGTAACTGATCTGCCGTCGCTCCCTTCTGCGGGGCATACACAAAGGCGGCACCCGTAGGTCCGTACAGCGGATTCTGCACATCGCAGGCCACCCGAAACGTTGTAGTGGCTACCGCCGGCAGCAGGCCCGACCGGTCGATACGCCGGATTCGGTGCAGATTGCCGCCATTGGGTGGCAGCAGTTGATTTTGCTCATTGTAGAACCGAACGCCCAGAGCCGCTGCCATTCCGGTACCGCCATCGTTGGTAGCGCTGCCGCCAATGCACAGCACCAGGGTTGACACGCCCCGCGCCAGGGCCGCGCCAATGAGTTCGCCGGTGCCGAAGGTACTGGTCTGCAACGGATCATACTCGGAGGGCACGAGCTGCTGCAACCCCGACGCTTCGGCCATTTCGATGAACGCCGTCCGCCCATCGCCCGACACGCCGTATGTGGCCATCACCGGGCGCATCAGGGCATCATGCACTGGAATAGCCGTCAACTGCCCGCCGGTTGCACCCGTCAGGATAGCGGCCGTCCCTTCGCCCCCATCAGCCATCGGCAGTTCGGTTAGCCGGACATCCGGGTTGTACCGCCGGATACCGGCTGCGATGGCGCGGGCGGCTTCCGGTGCCGTCAGCGACCCTTTAAACTTGTCGGGAGCGATCAGAATAGTCATACCAGTGCCTGAATCAGCAGGAGAAAAAGCAGGGTTGCCACACCCATCAGGGCCGACATGATACTGTACGACTTCAGCATCAGCGCCATGTCGAGCTGCCCAAATCGGGAGACCACCCAAAAATAGGCATCGTTGGCGTGCGACACCATCATGGACCCCGCTCCCATAGCCCCCAGTACCAGCAGTTGGTCCCATTCGGTGGTTACGCCTACCCCCGGCAGCAGCGGCTGGAGCAGCGAAGCGACGGACATCACCGCTACCGTAGACGATCCCTGCGCCGTTTTAAACACGGCGGTGAGCAGAAACGGCACCCAGAGCGGTACACTATGTGCGCCCGTCCCCGCCGACTGGGCCAGGCCGATAATGGCCGTTTCCAGGCCGAGGTGCTTAATAATTTCACCGAACGCTCCGCCAGCGCCAACGATCACCAAAACGGGTCCGGCCTTATGAATGGCATCGTCCAGCACGGCATTAAAGACCACTTTGTCGAACCGCTGCATGAGCAATAGGGTGATCAGCAACCCAGCGGACAGGGCAATAACCGGATCACCCGCGAACCGGACGATGGTAAGTACGGCGGGTGCAACGGTATGGGGCCGGAGCAGTACCAGCGGTTTAGCCGCGATAAGGGCAACAGGCACCAGCACGGCCAGAAAAGCACCCATCGGCGCGGGCAGCGAAGTCGAGCCGGGGGATGTCTCCGCTTCGGCAACGGCGGGTAACTGCACCGCAGGCTGACTTCCCCAGCGACGGTCTGCGAAGCGGGCCCACCCGTAGCTGACGACTGTACCGGGAATAGCCAGCACAATACCGAGCAGAATCATCCGGCCAATATCGGCATTGAAAATGCCCACCGCAGCGGTAATACCGGGATGGGGTGGCACCAGACAATGCACCGCATAGAGCGATCCGGCCAGGTTCAGCACCAGCCGCAGGTGGTACTTACCCAGCCGCTGCGACAGGGTAAGGATCAGGCCGCTGAGTACAATAAAACCGGAATCGCAGAAGATGGGCAGGCCAATGAGAAAACCCATGAGCGTGACAGCCAAAGGCGTTTGCCGCGTACCCACCCGGTGCAGCATGAAGTTGGCTAAGCTCAGTGTTGCCCTGGTTTTATCGAGGAGGGTGCCCAGCATCGTTCCCAGCACGATCAGCAGGCCGATTTTGCCGAGCGTCTGCCCAAACCCCGTCCGAATGTGGTTCAGCACCTGTTCAGGTGGTAAGCCAGCCAGTATTCCAACAAGTATGGCTACACCGATCAGCACCAGAAACGTGTTGAGCTTGTAGCGCGAACTGAGTAAAATGATGGCGGTAATGCTACCCAGCAATAACCAGAGGGGAGACATGAGTGAGTGGTTTATTACCGTAAAGTAGGTAAGTGAACAGACCTACCCCGTACGGCGGGTACCACCGGTTTACACCCGCGCTTTTTTAGGCTATCCGGCTCAGGCAAGTTCCGGGACAGGCTCAACGGGGAATTTGATGGTGAAGGTTGTGCCTGCGTTTTCTTCGCTCGTCACGTCGATTGAACCGCCGTGGAGCAGTACCGACTGCCTGGCAATGAACAGGCCCAGCCCCGTTCCCTGAATGGTAGACACGTTACCCGCCCGGAAAAAGGTCTCGAACAGGTGAGGTATATCCTGCTTCGGAATACCAAGCCCTTTGTCGATTACCGACAGGGTCAGCGTGCAGACGCCAAACGTAATATGCAGTTCGGGGTTGGTAGCAGAAAATTTGAACGCGTTGGACAACAGGTTCACCAGGGCATGATTCAGCAGGCTCTCGTCGATCCAGACCGGTCGGGGGTCGCCGGTCAGCAGGACCATAACCACCCGTCCATCGGCACGATCCTGAAAATGCGTTGATACGATGTCGGTACATAACGCCACCGCGTCGGCCTGCTTCGGGGTGAAAGCCACCTTTCCGGCGTTCATTTTTTCAATCGAGAGTACATCGTTCAGCAGTTCATTGAATTTATGAATCTCCTTTTTAATGACACCCAGATGTTTGTGAATGAGCGGTTTGGACTGCTCGGCCGGAAAATCGGCGTACATGCCCACCAGATCGACGCTGGACTGGATGGTGGTTAACGGGGTGCGAAACTCGTGGGAGGTGGTCGATACGAACTGCGATTTCATCTTGTTAAGCACCTGCTCCTGCTGCAGCCGCTCGGTCCGCTCGGCAATAATGGCCTCCAATTGTAGTTTTTGCGCCAGAACTGCCCGCATCCGAATCCGATACCCCAAAAATACCAGGCCAAGAAGTACTCCGATGACTATCATCTTAAACCACCACGTCAGCCAGTAGGGTGGCTCAATGGTAAGCCGCAGGGAACGGGGCCGGGTGGTCCACTTACCTTCGCTGTTAAGGCCCTTCACGTCGAACGTGTACTGACCGGGATTCAGGTTCGTATAGGTAGCCGTGCGGGTTGTACCCACGTAGTTCCACTCTTTGTCGAAGCCAACCAACCGGTAAGCGTACTGTTTTTTGGCCGAAACCGTAAAGTTCAGGGAGGCAAATTCAAAGGTAATGACCGAACTGGCATACGGCAGTTCGAGCGAGGTGGATTCGTAGATCGGGCGTTTCAGGGGGGAACCGTCCTGCTCATTTTGGGCAACAGGTACCTCTTTATTAAAAATCAGGAGGTTGGTCAGCAGCAGGGGCGGATCAAAGCGGCTCGTATGAATGGTGGCGGGATGGACGATGTTGAACCCATTGACCCCGCCGAAATACAGCAGCCCCGAACGACTTCTCAGACAGGCATGCAGCTTGAATTCATTGGCCTGCAGCCCATCGGCAACGGTGAAATTGAGAAACGTTTCCGTTTTGGGCGTAAATCGGGAAAGTCCGCCGTTTGTACTCACCCAAAAATCACCTTTTTCATCCTCCAGCACGCCATAAATCACATCATTTGGCAACCCGTCTTTGGCGTAGTAGTTCGTGAAGCGATTCGTCCGGGGATTGTAGCAGTTCAGGCCCGTGTTGGTGGCTATCCAGATATTGCCCGAACGGTCTTCGTACAAAAACGAAACGTTGTTGTTGCTCAGGCTGTTGCGGCCATCCTGGTGGGTAAAATGAGTGAATCGGTTGGTTTTTGGGTCGAACCGGTCAACCCCCGCGTCGGCACTGGCAATCCACAGATACCCCTGCCTGTCCTCCATGATGTAATTAAGCGCATTGCTACAGATGGTAGCGGGCCGGGCCGGATCGTGTTTGTACTGCCGGAAGCCGTCGATGGCCGGGTCGTACCGATTAAGGCCCGCCCCCCACGTAGCCACCCAGATGGTGTTCGTGTGGTCGTTCAGCATCGAGTACACATTATTGCCCGACAGGCTGTTGGTGTCCAATGGATTGGTTTTGTACTGCCTGAACCGGTTCCGCTTTCGGTCGTAGACGGACAGTCCGTCGTTCCAGGTGCCGATCCAGAGATTCCGGCGGTTATCTTCGGCGATGGTCAGCACAAAATTGCCGCAAAGGGAATTGGGCCGGGCCGGGTCATGCATGAACTTCGTGAAGGTACCGCGCTTCCGGTCGAAAAGATTCAGGCCACCCCCGTCGGTCCCAACCCAGATCGTGGTATCGGAAGCCTCAAAGAACGTAAGAACCAGGTTATTACTCAGGCTTGTAGCCGCTGAGGTATGTTTGTAGTGGGTAAACTTATTAGCCTCACCGTTCACGAGGTTAATTCCACCGCCGTAGACGCCCAGCCACATATTACCGTTTGTGTCCCGGTATAAACTGTGAACAGAATTGTTAACCAGGCTATTGCGGTCTACTTCATCGTGCAGGTAGGTGGTAGACGTAGCGGTTTGCGGGTTAAAAACGGTTATGCCTTCATTTTCAGCGCTCATCCAGATGTTACCGGCCTGATCTTCCTCCAGGGCGAAGATAGAGGCTGTGGTTTCCCACCGGTCGGGGTTAGCCCGCTGCCGATACCGGGTAAACTGCCCGGTTTCAGGATCGAACACGTTCAGGCCGCCCCCGTGCGTTCCCAGCCAGAGCCGGTGTTTACGGTCTTCCAGCATAGACAGCACGTAATTACTGCTGATGGAGTGGGGATTGGCCGGGTCATGCTGAAAATGGGTGACTTGCTGCGTTTTCGGATCATACCGGTCCAGGCCGTCCCATTCGGTAGCCAGCCAGACGCGGTGCTGTGCATCGCTGACGATAAAACTAATGGCCTGGTTACGGGCGAACGCCATTCGGGTAAACCGCCCGGTCTGCGGATCAAAGCGGTTCAGTCCGGCCTTGGTGGCTACCCACAGCGATCCGTCACGGTTCACAATCAGGCTGTTCACAAAGTCGCTCGACAGGCTTTGGGGGTCCGACTCGCGGTGCTGATACCGGGTAAATGTATTCCGTTGCCGGTCCCACTTATTCAGCCCCCCGCCCCGGGTAGCCAGCCAGAGATTGCCCTGCCGGTCTTCTTTAATATCGGAGATGTGGTTATTGGCCAGTGAGGCCGAATTGGCGGGGTCGTTCCGGTAAACGGTGAACCGGTAGCCATCGAACCGGTTCAGGCCGTCGACGGTGCCGAACCACATAAAGCCAAGGTGGTCCTGCAACACGGTAAAGACAGTGGTGTGCGATAAACCTTCTTCGGCCCCGAAGTGGCTAAACCGAATCGACTGTAGCTGCGCCCGAACCGGTCCGCCATGCAGCAACAGGCACAGCCCGCCGAACAGGATGAGAAGCCGCCCCAGTGAGCTGCGTAAGCCGGTTTTTATCGGCGGTACGTTGATATGTAAAAAAGTGGTCAACTCGCGACTGGTTCGTTGGTAATCGATCAGCTACCCGCTGCTTCATGTGAGTAAACAACCGGACCGCTACGGCAACCCGGACAGTCGGTATCAAAGCAGGTTCAGCCGGTTCATCAGTTCGGGTTTGTTGGCGCGGCTGATGGGAATGACCTTGTTGGCAATCACGAGGTTGTTTTCCTCAATGTCGATGATCTTGTCGAGGTGAACGATAAACGACCGGTGAACCCGTAAAAAGCGGCCACTCAGCTTCTCTTCGAGGTATTTCATGGTCGTATGCACCACGTGGGTCTGACTGTTCGTCACCACTTTAACATAGTCGCCCAGGTTCTCGATGTACGAGATATTATCGAAGGGGAGCCGGATGTAGCGCCCGTCGGTCTTGATGTAGATCTCCTGCTGCTCGGTTATGGCTGCGCCCTTGCTGCGGTTCTGTAGTTCCAGCGCTTTCTCGACCGCTATTTTGAAACGCGGCAGTGTAATGGGTTTACGCAGATAGTCCGTTACGTGATACTGAAACGCATCAAAGGCGTATTCGGTCTTACTGGTCGTCAGCACGATATAGGGCATGGCGGGCAACTGTTCGAGCAGGTCAAAACCCGACAGGCCCGGCATCTCGATATCCAGCCAGATCAGGTCTACTTCGTGCTCGGCCAGAAAAGCCAGTGCTTCATCGGCGTTTTCGCAGACAGCCAGCAACTCCAGCGATTCGTGCTGAGCGCACAGGCGTTGCAGGGACTTGCGGGCCATCAGTTCATCTTCAACAATTATACAGGTCAATGCCATGACTTCACTCCTGACTTATACGGTGTAATTCTTCATTTACGAGTGGCAGCATCCGGTTGAACTCCTGCTCAAAATCGGTGTACAGCTGTTGAATATCGGGCGCCTGTTCATGCGGACCAGCCGGTACACTGTCGGTTACCTCCTCAATCCGGCGCAGCATGGCCTGCACATTCGTCAGGCCGACCATCCCAAGTGTAGGCTTCAATTTATGGGCCAAACGCGCCACCATCGGCCAGTCCTGATCGGTTACTTTATCCGCCAGGCTGCCAAATTCAGGAACGATGTCGTTCAGAAACGTTTTGAACATATCCAGCGCGTATTCACTGTCGCCGTTGTAGATGGTACTTAGCTGCTGCTGATCCAGTGCATCCATGGGCGGAAGAACGGGCGCTGCCTGTGGGGCCATCTTCCGGGGTACGGCGTACTGCTGCAATACGGCATACAACTGTTTTGGCTCGAAGGGCTTGGTCAGGAAATCGTTCATCCCCACGGTCAGGGCCGTATTTTTATGGTCGGGCATGGCCGAAGCCGTCAGGGCCACAATGGGTACGTGCTGATTGGGGTTGTTCGTACTCCGAATGGCTACCGCAGCCTGATAGCCATCCATGATCGGCATCTGAATATCCATCAGAATCAAGTCGAAGGGTTGCTTTTTGGCTTCCTCTACGGCTTTTTTTCCATCCGATGCCAGCGTGTACGTGATGTTCCACTTGTTGAGCAGGTTGCTGACGTACTTCTGATTCATCAGGTTATCCTCCACCACCAGAATGTTGCACTGCGCCAGAATGGCATCCGAAACCGGACGGGACTCGCTGGTATCCGTGTGCTGCGTCGAGCGCGGGGCCCGGGTGTAGGGCAGCATGAGCGTGAAGACACTGCCTTCGCCAACCCGGCTTTTTACCGAAATCGTCCCCCCCTGAATTTCAACCAGTTCTTTGGTGATCGCCAGCCCCAGCCCCGTGCCTTTGTGCTTATGGCCCTGCGGGTTGATCTGTTTAAATTTCTGAAAAATGATACCCAATTTATCATCGGGGATTCCAATACCGGTATCGGCCACCTGAAACTCGATCCAGAACTGTTCTTCTTCCTGCTTTTTAATTTTGGCCGTAAGCTGAATACAGCCTTCCTCGGTAAATTTTTCAGCATTGCCGATCAGGTTCAGCAGAATCTGGTTCAGCATGACATCATCGCCGACAAAATCGTCGGTAATGCGGGCGTCGATCATCACATCCATCTCAATGGGACGGTTCTCGAGTTTCATTTGAAATACCCGTTGTGTAGCCCGGAGCAGGCCCGCCAGATGAAACGGACGGGGGTGCATCTCGATACGGCCGGCTTCAATCTTAGTCATATCCAACAGATCAGAGATGAGACTATGTAAAAAATCGGCGGACGTCTTCAATACCTCGATAAACTCCATCTGCTGCCGGGTGGGCCGGGTGTCGAACAACAGGTGCGACATACCGATGATGGCGTTGAGGGGCGTCCGAATTTCGTGACTCATGTTGGCCAGGAACTGTTTTTCGGCCTGCCGGGCGTCGTCGGCAATTTGTTTGGCCAGGGCCAGTTCCTGCTCTAATAATTTACGCTCCGTGATGTCATAATGAATACCAATCGACCCCGAGATGACGCCATGTTCGTCTATGATGGGGGCTCCGCTGATGAGTGCCCACAGGCGGCTGCGGTCCTTTTTGATCATCTGCACCTCATACGACCCCGCCTGCCCCACCTCCCGTTCGGTTTGCTGGGTGGTCAGTACCTGATCGAATTCGGGCGGCATAAACAGGGTCTGCGCGTTCCGCCCGATGAGTTCGTCCTGGGTGTAGCCCACCATGTTACAGAACCGTTCGTAGGCGTGTACAACCATCTGGTTATTGTCCACCTCCAGTACGCCCAGTTCCAGGTTGTTGAGGATACCCCGGTATTTTTCTTCGCTTTTGCGCAGCTGCTCACGGGCAAGAAACCGTTCGGTAACGTCGCTGTAGCGCCACAAATGGCCCATGTACTGATTACCCAGAAAAATGGGAATGTAGTCGCGCTCCAGCACCCGCCCATCGGCCATGTGCATGCGCTCGCCCACGGCAAGCTCCCGATTGGCCACCAGCTCGTTTATCCGCTGCACAAAAGCGTCCGGGTTGTCGAAATGATGCTTGACCCGGTCGGCGGCCTGCGAGCAGTCGTACCCAACCAGCGACTGGGGCGATTGCTCCAGCGAAAACAGGCCGCAGAATAACTCGTTTGCCAGAATGACACTGCGGTGTTCGTCCTCGACCAGTACCCCCGACTGTAGGTTGGTGATCAGGGTCGACAGGCGGGCCTGCGTCGTCATCAGGGCTTCCTCGGCTCGTTTCCGGTCCGAAATATCGCGCGCAACGGCCACCAGTTCCAGCACCTCGCCATCATAGGAGGTAATGAGCCGAACAGTTTGGCCAATCCAGATCTCCTGCCCGTCTTTGGTCAGGGCCGGAAACTCGTGATACGTACTATCCAGCCGCCGACTCAGCATGGTCGCGTAAAAATTCCGCAGCGAAGCGCGGTAAGCAGGCTGCACAAACCAGTTGTAATGGCGGCCAACTACATCGGTTTGGGTATAGCCGAGAATTTTTTCGACGGCCGGGCTAACGAACGTAAAAATACCCGTTGGTGAAATCTTATAAATGATGTCCTGTACCGATTCGATCAGGCCCCGGTAGCGTTGTTCGCTCTGCTGCAGTTCGGCCAGTTTTTTCCGAATCTCAGACTCTAAGTTCTCGTTTAGCTGCCGTAACTGCTCATTGGCGACATACAACTCCAGTGCCTTTTTTTCCAGTATCGACTCGGCTTCCAGACGGCCCTGTTTCTCGCGCAACAAACGTCTTTTGAGTACGTCAATGTCGCTCATGCTTACTGTTTTATAACCTCGAACCGAACCGTACTGCCATCCGCATTGAGCGCCGTTTTAAGGATCGTAGCCGTTTCATCAAAGTGGGCCAGACAACCCTCCAGCAGCCCGTGCGCAAAGTCACTCATTTTACGCTCCGAATGGTAGATCATCACCATGTGTCCCGGTGACGGTTCGCTGATGTCGAAATGAGGCAATTCGGCTTCGGGGTATAATTTCTGCACCTCAACGTGAATATGCTGCTCAATGGAAGCCATCAGCGCAAACGCCGAATGGACATCCTCGATCAGCGGTTTGTAGACCTGGGTAAAGCGGCCAAACAGATAGCGGCCATACGCCCGGAACAGGTCCGGGACCGGAATATTGGTCTGTCGACTCAGTTCGCCTACCAGTATATTGATCTCCTGATGATCGTAGGTACCTACGGCAGTGTAAGCCCCACCCGAAGATAGTGCCGAATCGGTCAGCAGCTTGTCAACCAAGGTGTAGTCGAACTGTTGCTCAACCATTTCCAGCAATTCAGTAAATACTATTCCTTTCATAAAAGAGGTACAAGTGTGTGGTATTTAGATGGCGAAAAGGTAACATTTTATTATCAAATAATCATCAATCTTACTTTCCGTGGTAAAAACAAATCTGCGCTTTAAACCCGAACTGGTCCGCTGCTGACACGAACCGATAGCTGCCTTCAGCGCCCGCTGACGAGATACACGGCCGCCTGATTCATCAAAGCGGGCGGTGAGCGGGCAGTGGCACCGATGTTCTGTGCCTTACCCTCGCGCTGCGTCCGATCTGTACTTCAGCCTGATTAGTAATTGTTTTAGCAAATACTGTACCTCATTGTAACTCTACATGGATAAATCGTTAAAATATTATAGTTAAAACGTTCATGTTTGGCCCGTAAAATGCAGGGAGACAACATCGGTTCGTTATCTGATGCACAAAATCAGGCATTTTCAGCAAAACCCTGACTGGCAGTCAGATAGCGTGCGTAGCCCAAATAGCAGACAGAATCAAAAGAGTAAAGAGTACGTAGTTCACTATTAATTTTAAGTTGTCGTTGTTTAAAAAAACATAAACAATTATCATCTAATTACCTTTTTACATTATATTGCACTGTAAATTTTAAATTTTTGCATTTATAGTAACATAAACCTTGTCCGATTTTCTATGAAGCTTTTTGCCTGCCGACGCCCTGAAGCCTCATAAAACACTGAACTATGTCACTGCATTCCTACCGTAACGTGCTTACTAATCAGCTTACTACGCTTTGGCAGCGGCCTTGGCGTACCCTCGTCTACGTCGTATTGAGTGGATGGCTGCTGTCTGAGGGCGGTTGTGTTTCGCCGAAGCAGATCGTTTATTTTCAGGCGGCCGGGTCAACCGGCGATATGCTGCCAGCCGCCGAGCCGTACACCCCAACCGTCAAAGCGGGGGATGTACTGTCTATTCAGGTAAGCAGCCTTAACCCGGAAGCGGCCACCTTTTTCAATCCCTATGGGGCAACCGCTGCGGTCGGGCGTGTTCAGCCGATGACCAGCAATGCCGTACTGCCCGAAATGTCGGGCTATCTGGTTTCACCGAACGGCGAGATTGAACTCCCGCTGATCGGGACCGTAAAAGTAGGCGGGCTAACGGTGTCGCAGACGAGTGCGCAGATTCGGACGAAGCTAAAAACGTACTTGAAAGAGCCTACCGTCAATGTCCGCAATCAGAACTTCCGCATATCGGTCATGGGCGAAGTGATGCGGCCCTCGCTGTTTACCATACCCAATGAACAGATCAGCCTGCTGGAAGCGCTAAGCCTGGCGGGCGACGTGACTATCTATGGTCGGCGCGACAATGTTTTGATCGTGCGGGAGAGTAATGGGCAAAAGCAGTTTGCCCGCGTTGATCTGACCCGGCGCGACCTGTTCCGCTCCCCGTATTATTACCTGCATCCGAACGACGTCGTTTACGTGGAGCCCGGCAAGGCGCGTGTGGCCAACGCCGACCGTACATACCTGCTTATTCCGGCTATTCTGAGTGCCCTTTCGTTTATCGCAATCATCGCTACTCGACTTTAAAACCATCAAACGTTTCAGTCACTATGGCTAACCAGTCCAACTATTCGTACGTACCTTATCAGGTGCTCGACTCCGACAACATCAACCTGCGGGCCGTGTTGTTCCGTTACCTCCGTAACTGGTATTGGTTCGTACTGTCCATGGGCATTATGGCGGGTGCCGCCTACATGTACCTGCGCTACCAGCCAGCCTCCTATAAAAGTCAGGCCAGCGTGCTGATTAAGGATGAAAAGAAAGGCATTGATCAGGATAACATTCTGAAGGAACTCGAAATCTTCGCACCCAAAAAGGTCGTCGAAAACGAAATTGAGATCCTGAAGTCGTACACCCTGATGGACCGGGTGGCCAGCAAACTGGATCTGAATGTTTCTTACTTCTACGACACGCCCTACGGCAAGCGCGAAACCTACGGCAAAGTGCCCATCCGGCTACTGGTAGAGCGGGCAGCACCGGCCCTGTACACCGACTTTCTGAGCGTCACCTTTCCAACTAGCCGCACGGTTAAGATCAACGGCCAGATTTATCCCGTAAACGCCAGCATTCAGACGCCGTATGGCCGCCTGCGGGTTTTTGTCCGGGGATCGATCCGCAGTAACAGCGAGCCGCTCTACGTTAAGGTGGAACAGCAGACCGAAATAGTGAACGATCTGCTGAAAACCCTGAAAGCCGAACCTACCGGTAAGGCCTCAACGGTGATTGTGCTCTCGCTCGAAACAGCCGTTCCCGCCAAAGGAGAAGCCATTCTCGACCAGCTCATTGAGGTATATAACGAAGCGGCCGTAATGGATAAAAACCTGGTGGCAGCCAATACGCTCAACTTCATTGAGGAGCGGTTAAAGCTGATCTCCGGCGAACTGGCCACGGTAGAAAAAGGAGTTGAAGTTTATAAATCGGCCCAGGGTATTACCGATCTGAGCACCCAGGCGCAGGGTTTTCTGGAAACAGTACAGCAGAATGATGCGCAGCTCAGCCAGGTTAACATTCAGTTGGGAGCGCTGAAGGATCTGGAAGAATACATCAACAAACAGCCGGGTAACCGGGGCGGCACACCGGCAACGCTGGGCCTGAGTGACCCCACCCTGCTGGCCCTGATCGATAATGTAACCAAGCTGGAAGCACAGCGCGAACAGCTCAGCCGGACAACGCCGGAGCAGAACCCTATTTTCCAGACCCTCGACGGGCAGATCCGTTCGGCCAAAGCCAGCATTGCCGAAAACGTGGCCACGATGAAATCCATGCTGACTACGGCTCAGCGGCAGTATATGGCCACGAATAACAAGATGGAGCGGGTTATCCGCACCATTCCCTCCAAGGAGCGGGCGCTGATGGACATTACCCGGCAGCAGGCCATCAAGAACGAATTGTACACGTACCTGCTGCAAAAGCGGGAAGAAACGGCCGTCTCGTTTGCTTCGACCATATCCGACTCCCGGACCATCGATGTGGCCCGGAGTGACATTAAGCCGGTTAAACCCAACAAGCAGATGATTTTTCTCCTGTTTGCCTTTGTTGGGCTGATGATTCCGGTGGGCGTCATTGCCGGCCGCGACTCGCTGAATAACCGGATTATGCGCCGGCTCGATGTGGAAGAGAGTACGCACGTACCTATTCTGGGCGAAGTGGTTAAGAAACGGCAGCCCGAAGCCATTGTCGTCGTTTCCCGCAGCCAGTCCATCATTGCCGAACAGATTCGTACGCTGCGCACGAACCTCCAGTTCCTGCGCGATTCGCCGGAGGGCAGTCAGGTGCTGCTGTTTACCTCCAGCATCAGTGGCGAAGGCAAATCGTTCGTTTCGCTGAACTTAGGGGCGAGTCTGGCCTTAGTGGGGCGTCGCACCGTTATTCTGGAGATGGACTTACGCAAGCCCCGGCTCCGGCACTCCCTGGGTTTCACCTGGGAGGGAACGGGCATCAGCAACTACCTGATCGGCGAAGCTACCTTGGACGACATTCTGCAACCGGTACCGGGCAACGAAAACTACTTCCTGATTCCGAGTGGTCCGCTGCCCCCGAACCCGGCTGAGTTGCTGAGCGGCCACCGGCTGGAGAAGCTGATTTCGGAACTGCGTGAACGCTTTGATTACATTGTTATTGATGCACCCCCGATTGGTCTGGTAACTGATGCGCAGCTGATGGCTCCCTACGCCGATGCGACATTATACATGGTCCGCCACGATGTAACGCCCAAAAATCACCTCAAAATGGTGGAGACCCTGTTCCAGGAGAAGCGTTTTAACCGGCTTCATATCGTGCTGAATGCCGTAGGCGATGGTGAATCAGAGTATTACAGCTACGGCTACAAAGGCAACGGTTATAACTACGGGGAAGGCCCGAAAAAGAACATGCTGGATCGACTTCTGGCTAAAGCATAACAGTGTTACAGCGGCCTCAATTGTTGCTCAACCTTCTTCATCTTTGTTCGTCATGGTTTCCAACTTGCTTAAATCGCCCCCTTTCCGGGAGTCGGTGCCGGACCTCACTGTCTCCACCCCACTCAACTTTGCCGGAAAGCGCCTGTTCGATGTTGTGTTTGCCAGTCTGGTTACGGTGTGTATTCTGAGCTGGATGATTCCTCTGTTCGGGCTGATTATCCAGTTGACATCGCCCGGGCCCGCCATATTCGTTCAGCTCCGTACGGGTCGACACGGTCGTCAGTTCCGGTGCTACAAGTTTCGGACAATGGCCTACGAACAGGGCGCTGATTTCCGTCAGGCTACGAAAAACGATATGCGGGTCACCCGCGTCGGGCGGTTGCTGCGTAAATCGAATCTGGACGAAATGCCTCAGTTTCTGAACGTGCTGCTGGGCGACATGAGTATTGTGGGTCCCCGTCCGCATCCGATTCAGCTGGATGCGAAGCACTGGCGTACCATGCCCCACTATGGCGACCGTTACGAAGTGAAGCCCGGTATTACGGGACTGGCGCAGGTACGCGGTTACCGGGGCGAAACCGAAACGCTGCAGAAAATGCAGCACCGGCTGCGGCTCGACCGCTGGTACATCCGTAAACAGTCGCCCTGGCTGGACCTGCAAATCTGCTGGTGGACGGTATCAAGAATGATCAAAGGCGACGAGAAAGCGCACTGAGTAGCCAGTAGCCGGTATGATGGAAAGTGTACTACTGCCTTTCTCTTTATTGATACGTTATGAAAATCCTGCATAAGAACCTGCTGAGTGGTGTTGGGCAATTAGTGTTGACAGCAAGTCTGACGTTCTTCAGCATACCCGTGTTTATTCGGATGCTGGGAACTGAAGCGTATGGTGCGTTCTCAATTGTGACACTGGCGGGAAACCTCAATATTTTCGCTAATCTCGGCCTTAATACGGCTCTGCTGAAATTTTTGTCCGTTCAGGGCAAATCACGGGAATCAGATCATGACATCGCGGTAACGCTTGGCCTGCTGCTCATCATCATGCTGCCGCTAAGCGCCTTGGCTATTAATCAACAGGAATTTATCCTGCAAAACCTGTTGGGTCTGTCTGACAAACTCTACGGTCGGGTCGAGTTATTATACCGGTGCGTGGTTGTTGCTAACCTGATTGTATTACTCGGTCAGACGTTCACAACCGTACTCGACGCGCAGGAACGTATGTACCTGACAAACTTCTACCAGCTTATTTACAGTGTAGTGTACTGGGGTGGCCTAATTATTGTTATTGCTCTTGGGTACGGCCTGAACGAGGTTGGGCTGGTTATTCTCGGGGCTGCGGTAATATGGTTTGGCCTTGTCGCCGTAGCTGCCTGGCGTTCCTGGGGTAGGCTAAACCTAAGTGGCTTATGGATGAACACCAGACAAGTAGCCCGTAAGCAGCTATTGTTTAGCTCAAAAGTATATGCCGCCGGACTGCTGAGCATGCTGTTTGAGCCGATGACGAAAGTGCTGGTAGTAAGATTAATTGGAGTAAGCGAAGTAGGCTATCTGGAAATTGCTTACAAAGTTCGGTCGCAATTATGGGCTTTGGTTACGAAAATGACGTATCCGCTCTATCCGAAAATAGCCAAAGAAACGGATATCACCCGTTTAAATAAACTAATCAGCAATTACCAAATCAATATGCTTCTGCTGATCATTCCTTTCCTACTGTTTTTCATTCTTGCCTTCTCCGATCTGCTGGGGTTCTGGCTACCGGACGCAAATCACAGTATCGTTGTAGCAACGCTAAGTATCTCAACAACTTACTTAATTGGAACACTTGCTGTCCCGCCTTATTATTTCCTTATGAGTCGGCATCATGTTGGCAAAACCGTCTGGCTGCAGGTAAGCAATGTATTGGTGAACAGCGTAGTCATTCTGGTTACGTATCAATTTTGGGGGTTCTATGGAGTAGTACTCGGCAACTCGCTGGCGATTTTGAGTTCACTGGGGCTAAGTGTGTATTTTCAGAAAAGATACCTCGGCCAATTTCGACTTAATGCCACTATTGATCGTCGTATGTGGCTGGCTATTCCGGCAATTGGTGCAATAGCTGCTTCAATAAGTTTACTATTAACTGACCCTATGTTACGAATTGTCGCAGCCGGCTCATGTGGGTTACTGACTTACTGTGTATTAATACGGGGATCAAATAGGTCGGTGAAATTCTGGATAGCCTAATCCTGCCAAAGCCATGGGAAAATTACGAAAAATAGCCAATCATCTTAGTATAAGCAATGCAGTGATCGATGCATTTTACCCAATGCGGCCCATGAAATTCCGGGCTTTACGGTACAAATTTCTGCTAAAAAAGTGCGGTTGGGCAACCACTATTGATAAGTACGTTACCATTCGGGGGGGGGCATCTGTGCAGATGGGCGAGTACTGCACCATCAATGCATATACGCACATATGGGGCCACGAAGGCGTAGTTATTGGCAACCGGGTACTGATTGCATCACACGTTTCGATTACCTCGCTCACGCATGATTATACCCGCGCCGATATGCGGTTCGCGCCAGCCATTGGTGCGCCGATTACTATCCATGACGACGCCTGGATTGGTGCTCATGCGGTCATTATGCCCGGCATAACCATTGGCAAAGGAGCTGTGGTTGGCGCTGGAGCTGTAGTACGGGAAGATGTACCACCTTTCGCTATCGTCGTAGGTGTTCCGGCGCGGATTGTTCGTTACCGGTTTCCTGTAGAAACACCCCAAATAAATAGGCATATCTCTACAACTTTATACGATTTACCTGTATCAAACTAACCACCAATATGGTAGGCATTGCCCTTTTACTGCTGGCTATCGTACTATTTCTGGCGCGTCGCTTTTATCCGTCATTATTTCTGTTTTTTGGATTTGTTACGAATGGGTATCAACTGATTCCCCCAAGTATACTCATGGTCGGTGCCCCCACTGACAAAATGACCGATTTAGCATTGATTTATTTAATAGTCGCCCTGATTAGCCGTAGTAAGGCACTCTGGACCGTAATGCGTCAGGAGCCCGTTTTTCGGTGGGTAGGGTTATTTGTCGCTTTTGTGGCATTGGATGGAATTTATAGCTTGATCGCTCAAGGCTACGAGTTAGGGGGCGTACTTCGCATATTTCGCGTCAATTTGTTTCTGTTAAGCTTTGGCGTCTTCTTCGTCGTACCAACGGCAGCACTGGTACGAGTACTTCATACATTAGCGGTCATTACTGTTATTCAGTGCATTGTTTATTTGATTCAGATCCCCCTTAATCTGGGGTTATTAAATTCATCTTTGGCTGGTAGCGAAATCGCTATCCATAATGCTAGTGAAACCGGACTCGTCCGCTTTTACAACTTGCCAGCATACCTAACACCTGTTCTTTTTTACTATCTATTCCAATTCCGTTGCCGAACTTGGCTAAGACACGGGTTGGTGTTGAGCGTCTTATTACTGACAGTGCTGGCCCCATTGCACCGCAGTTATATTTTTACCCTGTTACTTGTCATCAGCCTGTTCGTTCTGCTGCGTAAGTCACATAGCCAGCGGATATTATATCTTGCCATATTGCTGATTATTGGATTCAGCGTTTCCATGGTTGACGTCATTAGCAGTCGGCTTGGAAAAGGAATCACCGATTTCACTAATACGTTCACAACTGGTAAGTCTTTAATAACTACTGATATTGGTGACAACACTTTTGCTTACCGAATGGCGCATTTATCCGAACGAATCGGTCATGTTATTCAAACCCCAATCGGTTATGTGTTTGGTATCGGATTACTATCTGAAGATACCAGGCAGGCGCAACGTTTGTCCTTCGAGACGGGCGCACACAGCCAGAGTACAGATCAAGTATCTCAGATTGATACTGGTGATATTGCTTGGTCGGTACTTATCCTACGATTAGGTTTTATCGGCACTATTGTGTTCGTTATTATGCTGATCCGGTTTATTCGTTTATTCTCCCGCTACCAGACCGTTCCTTTCAGCACCGTTGGACTGTTAACTCTCGCCGTTACTTTCCTAACTTCATTTGCCGGTACCGAGTTGCTCATGATTCCGTTCCGAACGCTTTTAGTTCTTCTGGCGGTAGTCGTGGTAAAGATAAGCCAGCGTGCGCCTTCTGGAATCACGCCGATTATTTTGGAGCCGAATCGGCCCGGTACAACTGAACAAAAGTTTCCGGTTCCGGCCCGAATTAAGATCTACACGAATGATCTCACTTGAAAAACGGGACCAACATGAATACGATATACCCAAAAGTATCAATAATCACCCCTTCTTACAATCAAGGTCAGTTTATTGAAGCAACGATTCAATCGGTACTGAAACAGACGTACCCTAACATCGAATATATTGTAGTTGACGGTGGCTCAACTGATACCACGATGACTATTGTTGACCGATACCGGCATCGAATCAGCCGCGTCATCCACGAGCGCGACAAGGGGCAATCTGATGCTATTAATAAAGGATTCCGGCAAGCGACGGGCGAGTTAGTCGGCTGGATTAATTCTGATGATATACTATACCCTAACTGTGTTGCCCAAATGGTAGATTACTACCGGCAGCATGGCGATGGCGCTATCTATTACGGATCTATGCTGGACCGGATTGATGTGCGGGGTAAGCGCATCAGTGCCCACACGCTGTGCATTCCTGACCAGAGCTATTTACTTAACCGCAATTATGACATTATTCAGCCGGGGTCTTTTTATTCAACTCAATTAGTCAGGCAGGTTGGGTATCTGAATGAGCACATTCACTATAGTATGGACCTTGACCTCTGGTTACGCTTGCTGAAGCACGGCCCTATTTATTCGTACGCCGATGAATCAGTAGCAGGCTTTCGTATATGGGGAGACTCTAAAACCAGTACCGGTGGACAACGATTTCTGAATGATATTATCCAAGTGCTAAAACACCACGGTGCGTCAGCTTATGCGCCAGCATTGCTCAAAGCGAAATACCAGCGAATGCGGAAACAAATAAAGGCAAAACTGACTCGCCCATGAAAATTGTACACTGCATATTTACCATGAAGATGGGTGGTGCACAGGTTCTAACGGTTGATATTCTGAACGAGCTATGTATCCGCCATCAGGTGGCGCTTATTGTCATCAATGACCAGTATAGCGAAACACTCATCCAGCAATTGGATAAACGAGTGACTGTATATTATACTAATCGGAAAGAAGGAAGCCGGAATCCAATACCTGTACTACATCTTAATCTGCTGCTGGCTCAATTACGCCCGGATATCATTCACTGCCATGAACGCAAGATGGCTCGTCTGGTCCGATATAGAGGTGCTAAAACCATTTATACGATTCATACAGTTAACATTCCTGCGGATTCATTTCATCGGTACAATGCATTGGTGGCTATATCGGATGCCGTAGCTACCGACGTTCAGAATCGATGTGAATCACCAGTTATTACCGTTTGTAACGGAGTACCATTTAATCAGTTCATAAGACGGACCTCCCACGCAATCGCGCCGGAAGAAACTATTCAAATTGTACAGGTTGGGCGGTTAATGCATGAGCAAAAAGGGCAGGATATCCTACTGCGGGCACTGGCTGTGCTAGTCCATGAAAGGCAACTGCATGACCTTCACGTAACGCTTGTTGGCGACGGACCTTCCCGCCAATTGCTCATAGCCCTCGTACGGCAACTCGCTATCGAACCCTTCGTAACCTTTAGTGGTGAGCGTGATCGCAAATGGCTTTTTGGCCACTTGTCTGCCTATCATATTTTAGCGCAGCCATCGCGACAGGAGGGCTTTGGGCTAACAGTCGTCGAAGGCTTTGCGGCTGGGTTACCCGTAGTCGCATCCAATCATGACGGGCCCGCCGAGATTATTGGTGATGCGCCAGCAGGTCTCCTGTTTGCATGCGAGGATGCGAATGCGTGTGCCGATGCGCTATTGGATATGATAAATGCTTACCGCTGCGGACAGGTTGCAAACAGTATTGATGAGACGTATAGTACAATCAGGAAGCGATTTTCTATTCAGGCAACAGTAGAAAACTACCTGTCTGTTTACCACTCTCTGACAACTTCCAAACGTCCTATGCAGCAGTTTCCGGTCTTATCTCCTCCACTTTATCAGCCGTCATGAACTTCTTTACTTTTACTGTTCAGGACTGGTCGGCAAACAACCGAAATACAAAAGGCAGACTGATTGCTCTGCTGTTCCGAGTGGCCAATTATGCGTCAGAACACAGACTTGCCCGGTTCTTCCTGACACCTTACTTAGTACTATACCGGGTAGCAGTTGAATGGATATTAGGTATTGAACTGCCTTACAACTTAGTGGCAGGAGAAGGTTTACGCGTATATCACGGTCAGGCACTGGTGGTTCATAAGGACACAATCATTGGTGCTTGTTGTACTCTGCGGCAATCGACCACAATTGGCAATAACGGCAAGTCAACAGGTTGCCCGATCATCGGCGATCATGTCAATATCGGAGCCAACGTGTGCATTATTGGTCCCGTTATTATTGGCGATCACGTCCAGATCGGTGCGGGCAGCGTCGTTACCAAAAGTCTGCCTGCGTATGCCGTTGCCGTGGGCAATCCCGTCCGTGTGATCCGCCAGCAGGCGGCCCTCGAAGTTGAACCCGCCAATACCAGTTATTGACTCAACTAATCAGGCCATGATAACAACTGGATCAACTTCTATCCGCAACGAGGTGCTGGTACCCCGGCAACTGGCCGAGCGCGTACTGACCGTAGGGCCGGACCACATTAATTACCGGGGTGGTATTGGTGGTGTGATGAACGTCTATGCACGGCATTTTTCTGTTTACAAATACATTACGACGCACAAGCCAACCACTCATAAGTGGCAGTTAGGCCTATTTTTCCTGAAACAGTACGGCCGTTTTGTGGCTACACTGCAACAGGATAAAGCCATTCAGCTTGTTCATATTCAGGCCTCATCACACGGTAGCTTTTATCGAAAACTGGTGTTGTTTATAACGGCCAAATACGGCTTTGGCAAGCAGGTGATTTATCATATGCACGGGTCGAGATTTGAGACGTTTTACCACAACAGCGACCCGGTCAGCAAATTCCTGATCCGGTTCCTGGTCGAACGGGCCGACGTGGTGATTGGTCTGTCTGACTACTGGCGTACTTTTTTCAACCAGAACTTTCAGGTGCGTCGGCTGGAAGTGCTCGGCAATGTCATCCATCAGCGCGATTCTGCGGAGGTGTTTTACCCTAAAGCTGCGGGTGGCCCGCTAAATGTTTTGTTTCTGGGAGCCATTGGCCAGCGCAAAGGTATTTTCGATCTGCTGGATGTGCTGCGGGAACACCGAGCGGTATTCGAGGGACGGCTGGTGCTGCGCATTGGCGGCAACGGTGAAACCGAGCGACTACAGGACTATATCAGACAGCATAATCTGGAGTCATTGGCGCAGTTTGAAGGTTGGGTGTCGGGCGAGAAAAAACACGAACTGCTCAGCAGCAGCGATGTGTACATTCTGCCGTCTTACCACGAGGGACTTCCCATCTCTATCCTGGAAGCCATGAACTACCACCTGCCGGTTATATCGACACCAGTGGGCGGAACAGCCGAAGCTGTGCAGGAAGGAATCAACGGCTTTCTGGTTATGCCCGGCGACAAAGAAGCGCTGTATGCCCGCCTGCTGCAATTTGTGGTTCAGCCCGAACTGGCCAGCACAATGGGAGCCGCTTCCGGCCGAATTGTACGCCGGTACTTACCCGAAACCATTTTTGCACACCTGTGCGACATCTACGAATCTATGCTGGCGGACCCCGCCTGAATTTAACCTCTTTACTTTATGAAAACACCTGCCAATTCACTCGTGGGCACCAGTTATGTTCCGGCTTTAGATGGGTTCCGGGGCGTGGCCATTATGGTCGTTGTCGTTAGTCACTATGGACTGGGACATTTGATTCCGGGCGGTTTCGGCGTGACCCTGTTTTTTTTTATCAGCGGCTTTCTGATTACCCGGCTGCTCATTGCTGAGTACGAGAAGGAACAGCGCATCGACCTCGGTCGTTTCTACCTCCGGCGCATACTGCGGCTGTATCCTGTATTAATAGCGATGGTCATGTTGGCCGTCACTTTGACAATGGCTGGAGGGTGCGATTTTCAAGTTGGGGAAGTCCTTTCAACGTTATTTTATTATCACAATTACTATGAGTTATATCGTGACAATGAAACTACCATTTGTAACCGGATATTCCATATCACTTGGTCACTCGCGGTTGAAGAACACTTTTATTTATTTTTTCCATTATTGTTTATGGCTCTATACCGCCGATTAAACTTGTTAATAATGGTCATGCTTGCAATTATAGTAGCTGCTCTTACCTTACGGATACATATTATTTCGACCCAGGGTTTAAACGATCTAACAATCGCCCGAATTTATAATTTGACAGATACCCGGCTCGACGCCATTATGTTTGGTTGCTTAATTAGCTTAATTCTCCACCTCGACTGGGCCGGTACGTATCTGCGGTGGGTTAGCCATCCGGTCATGTTCGCCGGTGCGGTTAGCTTACTGTTTTTCACCTTTCTTTACCGCGACATTGCCTTCCGCGAGACTTGGCGTTATTCGTTACAAGGTATTGCTCTAAGTGGTATTCTGCCCGCCGTACTCTGTGCAAAGCCCTACAACAGTGTAAGACATTTCCTCAGCCGTCCAGGACTCGTTATAATTGGAAAGTTGAGTTACTCGCTCTACCTGTTTCATTGGGTTGGCATTTGTGTAGCTGAAAATCTGGTGGGTGGCCCCCGGCTTACATCACCCTGGCTACTGACAGCCGTTCCCATAGGCCTAATTCTGAGTCTAATCAGTTATCAATTCATTGAAAAGCCCACTGCTGGCCTCCGCAAACGATTTGGGTCTACGGTCGATACTAGTGTACCTGCTGCCGAGTTACCATTAATAACCGAGCAACCCTCAATTGGCTAAGTAGCGTACATTAAATCTTAAAAATCCCCGCCGACAGGTTCTCACCCGTCAGCGGGGATTTTTTATGCAGCCCCCTGCTTTACTAATACCACGCACAGCCTGCAATCCACAAACTTTGCATTGACAGGGTAGCTGGATAGCGTATAGCCAAGCCTGTTAAAAGCCGTTTCAACGAAATGAAAGCACTTTAGGTCAGCTCATATTACCACATTTGGCAAAGTGATTAACCTTAGATTAACTCGTTTACCACCCATTAATCCAAATAGCTCTTCGACAGTATTCTACCAAAAAACCGCCGAACGCTGTCATTCATCGAATAGAAAAGCCCCTCCCCGCCCTTTTCAAGCACCTTTGATCAAGCAAAACGCAAAAAGATCAAGGACATGGAATTCGGCATCAACTTCGCTACCGTTAACCAAATCACTAAAAAAGCTAATTTTGGCTCAGCCACCAGCTTTCTCCGTGCTGCTATGTTCGCTATCATGATCCCATTCTTTTTCAGCTGCGCTCAGCCTGACACGATTGCTCCGGCTAACGTGGCAGCCGAAACCCACTCAGCCGCCCGCGAATCTACCAGCCTGTTAGGCACTGATACTTTTGAAGATAAAGCCATTGCTAAATTCTGGCGTACTGAGCTCCGCACGGCTAACGCTGGTTTAATCACTGCTGATAAACACCGCTCGGGCAAACAGGCCATGCGCTTCACTTGGACGCCCGCTCAGGCTAACGGCACCAACGACATGCTTCACTCCGAACTGGCCGTAGGTGGCCTACCTATCGGTGATACAGAACGCTGGTATGGCTACAGTTCATTCATGCCTTCAGCGTCAATGGCCAATGACAACCAGACAGTTATTGTTAGCCAGTGGCATGGACACCCTGATCCTGGTTTTGAAGATACAGTACCACCCTTGGCTATCTCTATAGAGCCAGGCAACAAATTGCAGGTGTTATATTTTGCTTCATCGAAACAGATTACGACACCGCTACAACATCCAACTAGCAAAAAAGTACTTGACTTAGGCACGGCTTCGTTCGACCGCTGGGTAGATTTCGTAATACACGTTAAATGGGATGCGACCGGTACAACGGGTTTATTGGAAATATGGCAGGATGGCGTTAAGATTGTAGATGAGCAGAATATATCAATTGGCTATCCACAACAATATAAGCCATTTTTCAAAGCTGGTCTTTACTGCTGGACTGGCAAATCGAACTACGCTGAGAAAGTAATCTACTACGACGAAGTTCGCATCGGTAATGCTACGGCTGACTACAATGCCGTGAAGCCCGGCCGTAACGACAACAGCGCTAAATAATTCACACCGCTTATAGAGAATACTCATTGGGTTATCCACACATAAAGAATCCCCACTGCAACTATCGCGGTGGGGATTCCTCTGTTTACAGCTTTGAGAAAGCATTTTATCTGTACTGATCAATTAGGTTACGCCACGGTTGTCGAGACCGCACCGGGTAGAAGGCGTTGCCTTTCGACTTAACCAGAGATACAGTCCTGCATCGTACGGTTAACCTCCTCCACTCCGGCCCCATGAAAATACTACTCACCAGCCTGTGCCTGCTGGCATTTACCCGCACTGCCAACGCTCAGGCAACAAGTCAACTCCCCGGCAACGGACTTTCGCAGCACCCCTTCCTGTACGCGGGCGAATGGGACATACGGGCCGGTCATCTGCAAACGATTCATGTTGTGCGGGATGGAAAGGTGGTCTGGTCGTATGGTATTCCCATAAAAGACTCAGCGAAAAACGAAATTCAGGAATTAGGCGATGCCTTTATGCTGGCCAATGGCAACATTCTGTTTTCCCGGAAGGTAGGCGCCAGTGAGATTACCCCCGACAAAAAGATCGTCTGGAACTACGAAGCCCCACCGAAGGGCGAAATTCACACCACACAGCCCATTGGCAAAGACCGGGTGATGATTATGCAGAACGGCAATCCTGCCAAAATCATGATCATCAATAAGATCACCGGTAAAACCGAAAAAGAACTCGTTATCCCAACGGACCGGCCGGATAGTCCGCATGGACAGTTCCGGCATGTACGCATGACCAAAGCGGGTACGTTTCTGGTACCGTTCATGTCCGGCCGCGTGGTCGAATATGACGGGGAGGGCAAAGAAATCTGGTCCTACGTTACCAAATCGCCCTGGGCCGCTATCCGGCTTAAAAACGGCAACACCCTGATTAGTGGCGACGCCAGTGGGTACGCCCGCGAAGTAAATACAAAGGGCGAAACCGTCTGGGAATTTACCCAGCAGGACGTACCGGGCATTCCCATTTTTAACGTGCAGGAAGTAAACCGCCTGGAAAACGGGAACACCATTATCTGCAACTGGTGCGCCGGTGGGTTGAAAGACCCCAAAGACTGGGCGGGTTCGGTGCAGGTGCTGGAAGTGACGCCAGCCAAGAAAGTGGTTTGGGCGTTGCGCTCCTGGGCAGCCCCGGCCGATTTAGGACCAGCGTCGGCCATTCAACTGCTGGATCAGCCGGGGGTAGCCGAAAACGGGGACTTACAGCGATAAACGTAGATTACCACGGGTCGAGGCCGAGCAGTTTCCGTCCCAGTTCACTTAACTCGGCCGTTTGGTAGCGGTCTTTCTCCCAGTTGCGCGGATCGCCGGGAAAGGCATAGCCTTCGGGTGCGACGCGGTCGCGCCAGGCCGTGATCCGCCACTGCCGCAGGGCTTCATTGTCTTCTTCGGCGGGCATCATGGAGATGTATTGCGCCATCCGCACTTTGTCGGTCGAGCGGTTCGGACGGATACCGTGCGGCTGGGTGCTGTTAAAAATCAGCAGATCACCCGCGTTCATTTTCACCTTCACCAGCTTATCTTCCAGCCCCGATATATCGGGTTTAAAGCGGTTACGGTCGGCGGGCTGCGTCAGCTTCCAGGTGTCGTAGGTGCGGTAAAGCTCGGGAATGCACTGAAAACCGCCCATATTTTCGTCATTCTGATCGGCTAAAGCCAGCACGCCCTGCACGTTCTGCGGGCGGGTTTCAGGATCATAATCCCAGTGGATAAAGCCCTTAAAGGTGTCCTCCGGCCGCAGGGGTACATTCAGATTCGCCCGGTCGATGGTGACCCAGAGTTTTTCCGTACCCCAGATGTCGACGAAGGCATCGTACCCCCGAGGGTATTGCCGGTTGTCCCACTCATACTGATGGTTATACAGTTCGACCATCCCGCTGCCGGCCAGTTCTTTCATTTTCATCTCGGCGCGGGGTGGCGCATACCAGGTAGTTGGGTCGCTGGGGTCCTTTTCCTCAAATTCCCACAGCAGCGCAGCCAGCCGTTCCGCCTGCTCCGTGGGTACGGCCTGCCGAACAATGATATAGCCGTTCTCTTTCCAGAATTGCCAGTCTTCTTCGGATAGCACGCGCAGGGGTTTGCCCGACGAGCGGTCGTTCAGTTTGATTTTGCTGCTGGTAGCCGTAGAGGGGTTACCCGGAATGTCTTTATGCGCATTAGCAGGTGGCGATGCCGGAGCCATTGTGTGGGTCGCTTCCATATGGTTTGCAAGTAAAGGGGTTTGTTTAGGACAAAAGTAATAAGCACGCTCCTGCGAGGGTTACGACGAAAATACCTCCTTTTAGCACTATATTGTTCTTGTTCTGCACATCACCCTGGTTTCCGGGTAGTGAGGAACAAACCCGTTCTGCCTATGAAAGTTTCGTTTGAAGAAATCAGACCTGACGCCGACAGTTCGTTCCACATACTGCTAACGCCCCACTTGAGTGACGTTTTTCTTTGGCATTACCATCCCGAATATGAGATCGTATACATTGAGGGAGCCAGCGGCACCCGGCATGTGGGCGAGCATATTTCGCGCTATGAAGGCAGCGATCTGGTGTTTATTGGCCCCAATATTCCGCACCTCAACTTCGATTACGGCGTCAAAACAGATCACCGCAAAGTGGTTGTGCAATTGAGGTCGAATTTTCTGGGCGATGTGTTCTGGCAGGCACCGGAGTTGGCGGCCGTTACACGGTTGTTCGAGCAGGCCCGTTCCGGCGTTTCGTTCTATGGACAGACGAAAGAGCAGGTGGGTAATCGGTTGAGCCACCTGGCGGAGCTTCCACCGTTTGAACGGTTATTATCGTTACTGAGCATTTTTCAGCAGCTGGCCACCAGCACGGAATATACCCTTCTGCACGGTCAGGCGGTGGTTAGTGCTTACAATCTGCATGAGCAGCAGCGGCTCAAACAGGTGAATCAGTTTGTTGCGGAACAGTATACCCGGAAGATTGATATCCGTGAAGTAGCGACCCTCGCCAACCTGACAGAAGCGGCCTTTTGCCGGTATTTTAAGCGTATGACCCGGCTGACGTTCACACAGTTTTTGAATCAGTATCGCATCAATCAGGCGCAGAAGCTGCTGCTGGTAGACCATACCGTTTCGGAAGCCTGCTTTGCATGTGGCTTTGACAGTCTGTCCTATTTCACAAAAATTTTCCGACGGGCAACGGGCGAAAATCCCCTGCAATTCAAGAAGCGGCACCGGGCCTGATGATGGGGTAAAAAAGAAACACCGGGTTCTAGCCCGGTGCCGTGCAACTAAACGGATGAATTACCTCGGGTATTACCTCGGGATACTTTCTACTCTCCTGCCAGCGCCATTGTTTCCTGATGGGCAGATTCGCTGGCCGGTTTCGGAGCGAACGACGCCATCACCCTATTGTAGAAACTCAACAGTTTACCCTGCTCATGCGACCACGATAATTCGTTCAGCACGCGTTGATAACCGAATTTACCCATTTCCTGCCGGGCTTCTTCATGGTTAAGTAACCAGGTAATTTTATTGGCGAAGTCGTCGATGTTATCGGGTTCGGCATAAAGCGAAGCCTGTTGCGCCGAAACGCGCCCCTCTTTCAGGTCGAACTGGACGATGGGCTTTTTCAGAGCCATGTACTCCATGATTTTATTCATGGTCGAGAGGTTATTCATCTCCGTCGGCTTATCGGGATTCACGCAGACGTCGGCCGTATTAAGCACGTTCACCAGCGTTTCATCGGGGACGCGGCCGTAAAAATCCACGTAATCAGCCACACCCAGGTTAACGGCCAGTGCCTTCATCTCGTCTAAACTGGTGCCGCCCCCGACAATGGCAAACTGAACGTCCTGCCGCTTCGCCACAATCTTTTGCACTGCGTCGAGCAGCAGATCAATGCCTTCGCTTTCGCAGATAACGCCCAGATACCCCACCAGATACCGTCGCCCTTTTTTGTAGGCGTCGTTGCCAGGCACAATCCGCAACCGCTCCAACTTGGGGCCGCTGCGAACGATGGTCACGTTTTCGGCGGGCATCTTCCCGCGACGCATGGCAATTTCCCGGTACGACTCGTTGGTGGCAATGCTGAAATCGGCCATGCGGTAGGTGATCCGCTCGAAGGCCAGCATTAGCTTATAGAAAAAGTCCTTTTTCCCGAACTTGGCAATGTAAAATTCGGGGTTGATGTCGTGATGATCGAAGACGTATTTAACACCCAGCGCCTTAAACGGAATCGCCACTGTAAAGATCAGATCAGGCGGATTACAGCCATGAATGACCTGAAACGGTTTTTTTCGGTAAATCTGCATACTCAGCCGATACCACCAGAAAATAGCCGAGCCATATTCTGCCAGATAGCCCAGCGCGCCGGAGGCTTCTACGGCCAGCGGATGCCGGTAAATAGCAATACCGTCAATCTGCTCATACCGGGCTGTATAGCCTTTCATGATCGGGCAAATAATACTCACGTCGGCCCCGGCTTCTTTCAGTGTGGTAGCTTCCTGCCACACCCGCCGGTCGAACGGAACCGGCAGGTTCTCAACAACGATCAGTATGTGTTTACCGGCTATATTTGGGTAATGCGTTGATTCTATGCTCATAACAGTGTTAGGATAAGGTACAAGCTACGACCGGTAAAACGACGGTGCCGACTCCGCCGACTGACCCATTGCCCAGTTAATACCAATGTACTCATTGGTACTGTTGGGCTTTACGGACAGCCGCACCAGGTCCAGAATGACTTTATCGTACACAGACCCCATCAGTTGCATAAACTCGGCTTCGTTGGTACAAACGACCAGTACATCGGCCCAGTCCGCGAGCTTTTTGCTGTCTTTCACCATCAGCTTCGACAGGTGGGGAATGTGCTGATCGATGTATTCTTTGTTGGTGCCGGTCAGCTTGGAGAGGTGAACGTTCTGATCGTAAATCTTGATGGCGAAGCCTTTTCCCAGCAGCAGTTCGGCCAGTTCGACGGCGGGGCTGTTCCGCAGGTCATCCGTACCCGCCTTGAAGCCAATACCCAGGAAGCCGATTTTTTTATTGGCATGCTTCATCAGCACCGACGTGGCCCGCTGCATCTGAATCTCGTTGGTACGACCAATGTTGCTAATCACCGGCACCTGCACGTACAGGTCATGGGCCAGCGTTTGCAGGCCTTTCAGGTCTTTGGGTAAACACGACCCACCATACGCAAAGCCGGGTTTGAAGTAGTATTTCGAGATGTTCAACTGCGTATCCTTGCAGAAGATGTCCATCACCTTATGCGAATCCATGCTCAGGGCCGAACAGATGTTGCCGATCTCATTGGCGAACGAGATTTTGAGCGCATGAAACGTATTGTTCACGTACTTCATGATCTCGGCAATCTTCGTTTCGGCCACAATCACCTCGGCGGGTAACTGGTCGTACAGGCTCCTGATAACAGCCCCGGCCCGCTCCGATTCGGTACCAATCAGCGTCAGGGGCGGGTTGTAATAATCGTGTACGGCGGTGCCTTCCCGCAGAAATTCGGGGTTGCTGACCACCGCAAAATCGACATCACGAACCTTGCCGGACTTCTCTTCAATGAGCGACGCAATCCGGTCGCATGTACCCGGCATCACCGTCGAGCGGATGGCAATAACGTGGAAGGCGTCTTTCTCGGGCAGCACGTGGCCGAAATGTTCGGCCACGTTAAAGATGTACTGCAAATTGAGGTGTCCCTGCGGAGTAGACGGCGTACCAACGGCAATGATCGACACGTCGGTGTTAAGGATGGCTTCCCGGAAATTAATGGTTGCCCGGATTCGACCCAACGCGTGCTGCGTCGCCATGATGGAGTCGATATCTTTCTCGACAATCGTGGCCCGGCCGTCATTGATCTGCCCCACTTTAACGGGGTTAACGTCTACCCCCACCACGTCGTGGCCATTTTGGGCCAGACAGCCCAGGCTTACACAACCTACATAACCTAAACCAAAAATGCTGATCTTCATGACGTTACGATATAGTTAATGGTAGTGATTGAACCGTGATCTGATGACGCAATTGTACTTTTTGACCTGCCTCCAGCGTGAGTCGGGTACACAGGGTCGACGCTTCCTGTTTATGAAAAAATCCGTCGGAGTACCAGCCCAGCAGGGCAGGCTCCGTTTGGGCATACACCAGATTGGCCTGCAATTTTGGATCGACATGCAGGTGAAGCTGCCGGTTCGTGGCCGGGTGTTGCAACCGGAACCGGTTTTTGCTCAGAACAGACGTGGTAATGTCGGGGCCGAGGTGAAACATAATCTCTACCTGACGACTCTGTTTACCGTAGTTTTCAACAACGTCGGTCAGGTGTAGCACCTCCCCCGCTTTATCGAAGCGGAACGTTCGCTGATGACGGCACTGAAGCCGGTCGTATCCATCGTGTGTTGCCACTATTTCGTCGATGGACGGGGTTATCCGGGCCTTTAAAATTGTCGTTTTGTAGTGCTTCAGCCACAGCATCGGCCCGGCCTGAAACGCCTGACTTTCGCCGTCGATACAAACCGTATTGTGCGCCCGTGTGCTGAGAAAATACGTCCGCCATTCGGGTCCCGTGTAGTACGTGTAGGTACCGGGGTCGACCAGAAACGGATGCCCGTCGAGGTTCATCAGAAACGACAGTGCGTCGGCATGACCATGGGCTGCAATCGACAGAAACCCCAGGGGAGCCGCGTCGATGTGGATGTAGATTTCCCGGTCGTCGGCGGTTTGTTTCCGTAAAATAAAGTGCCCTTCGTCGTAAAGGGTACTGCCGGGCAGCGTAGTCGTTACAGGAAGCTGATCGAATACCGCCTTACCGGCCGGGCCGAACAGAAGGTAATTTTTCAGATCGAAGCCATGCGACCGCTGTTTATAAACCGGGTTTTGAAACAGCACGGCGGCCGATGCTAGAATTGACCGGAAGTTGTTGAACGGCTGCCGGTCTTCTACCACCAGCACCCGCCCGTCATCTTCGTCGCCGTAGTGCGGGAAGTTACCCCGGCAATCCAGAAAGCTGGCAATGTAGGTTGCAATGTGATCAAGCTGATCCGTATAAGCGGCCGAAAATGGATTGTTGGTTTGATTACCCACCACGCAGGCAATCAGAAAGAAATCGCTGATGAACTGAATGTATTCGGCGGCTTCTTCGCGGTTGATGCCGCTGGGCGTATGCTGGGCAATGATTTCTGCTTCCAGCCCCGCTTTGGCGTATGCCGTCCACTTTGCCGATTCCGGAAACCGCCAGAATGACCCGGCGATGAACAACCCGGCATACTCCGAAACCAGGTGATTATTCGCCGATGAATGCAGCGACGGGTTTCGGTAGCTATACACGCAATGCTGATAAATAGCGGGAAGCCAGTCCTCATTCACGAAGGTCGAAACCGCCGGATCGGTTTTGGCCAGCGCCGATGCATCGAGGATATTCCAGGCGAAAAACCAGTTAATCAGCCGGATATTTACCTCGATGTTGCTGTACCAGTTTACGCCCAGCAGATACGGATTTTCGGCGATCCACGACCGGTTTACCGCCAGGAACTGATCGAGGTAACGCCGGTCGTTCGTTTGTCGGTAGGCCAGGGCCAGCATGGGCAGCCATTGCAGTCGGTTCACCTCCCAGACGTGTTTGGCACTACCATACTGCCCACTGCGAATGTCAATTTTTTTGGCGTACGTCAGCGGAAACCGCTTGCCGGTGCTGATATCCGAATGCCAGTCAATGGATGCGCTGACATCCAGCGTGTGCGTAAAAATTTTAACGGTATCAGTATACGTTACGGTGGGTGCGGCTATGGCCACAAAGGGGAGTATAGGCGTTGGCAGCCGGTTGCTCAGGGTCCGAATGTCGGGTTGCCAGGCAATTCGTTTTTTATCGCTCTGCTTCTGCGCGAACTGCTGCGTCCGAAACATCAGTTCGGGCACCGACATGGAGCGTAGTCGATAGTAAAGCCAGTAGTAACTGTTCTGCATAACGTGATGGAATTTGTGGCCCTGTTTCAGATTGGATTAGCTACAGTAACTGCTGCTTAACTCCGGTGCAGGATAACCACCTAAATAATGACAGGACACTATCCAAAATAAATAAACAATCATCTATTAACCTAAACTATTTATTTACTTTTATTGATTTTAATATATAAAAAGTTTTTTACTACTTATCCATCTCTGCTGGGCGGTATGCCTCGCGGCTGGTTAGCGAACCTGATTGCTTAGGTAGCCGTGATGATACTGCCGGAGAAGTGCATCGAGTGGCGTCCCGACTTTATAGCGGGTGCCGATGTTATAGCCCCGGCTGTAATTATATTCCCATCGGAACTCTTCGGTACTGCGTACCCGAAACTGCCGGGTTTGGGCAATCCGGCCGGGTGGAATAGGAATGGCAAAATTGAAGCCGCCCGTTGACCCGTTTCCGGTTTTAGTCGCGTAAAAACCGACTTCCACATCCGAGAACTGTCGAATCACGTCAATCCGTACGCCCCGGTCCTGATACAGGTACTGACCACCCGATAATTTCAGGGTAATGTTGTGCGGATCAATGCGGTAGGCCACATCAGCCTGCAGCATGAACTGCTTTAAGGGGTCGTAATAAAAGCCATTATTGGGAAAGAAATAGAAGCCGGTCAAGCCCGTTTCCACCCCGAATGACCAAGGTTCGGTCAGGTCCGAATGGCGGTACTGCACGTTCAGGCCGTAGTTGTCATTGTAAAATAATCCCGCCGACAGGCTCAGAAAATTGCTTTGATCCAGAGCTAGAAACTGGTTGAGGTAGATGGGTGCAGGCCGGACATTCAGCGGCTGATTATCCAGGTCGTTGACCAGCGGAAACAGCACACCCCAGTTCAGCACCAGGCCCCGGCTCAGATAGAGCTGACTTTGCAGAAGAATATTGGTTTTGCTCTGTACGGTCTGTTCGCGGTAGCCGAAATTGGCCATAAAATCGGGTTGAATCCGAAAATCGAACTTATACCGCCGGGACTCAAACGGCGTTGACCGGGCAAATTTAATCCGGTCTTTCCGCGACATAGTTACCGTCTCGAACGTGGGCGAAAGTCGGTAGCGGGCAATGGGCACTCCCTGATACAAGGGCACAAACTCGGTTCCCGCCCGACTGGACATATTCTGATAAAGCTGTACCATACCCCGCATTGGATTCCGGTACAACCGCTGTTCGTAATAGATTCGGTTGTTCAGGCTGTCGACGGTTAGGTTCTCGAACGTTGTCAGCGCCTTTGCGCGGCTTTGCTGTGCTGCACTGCCCTGTCCCGAACTGCCGGTCACAACAGCCGTAAGGAGCAACATCGCTCCTGCCGTAATGCGCAATGAGTTACTTAATTTCATGAGGAGCGGGCAGGCGTTTAGGCGACCGGAGCAACGAAAAAGCATACGAGGTTCCTACCGTGATCTGGTCAAAATTGAGGACGCCCCCCTGCACTGTCCAGTGGTTAAACAGGGTTGTGTACGCGCCGACGTTCAGGTGCTGCGAATCCCACTCAGCCATGACGCCCCCCTTCTGCCCGATGCTGAGTTTAACCCCGGCTATTGGCCCGGAGAGGTAGCGAACCGCTTTGTCACGCTTATCCCGAAACACAAAGCCGGAGAACAGGGTAGAGTTCTGGTCATTGCGCGTTTCCTCGCGGTCCACGTAAAACGGCGAGGCCATACCACCGGTGATTTCAGCCGTCAGCATGGGCGATAGCCGAACGGTTTTGGTAGCTACAACAACATTGGTAATCAGCGAATTGTCGATACCAAAGGGAACGGATAAAATAACAGCTACGGCGGGTCGATTTCCTTTTTCGGTCAGTATGCCATATTTCACATCAATCTGCCGATCCCCAATCCCCTTGGCGCCATCCTGTATATGCCCGTTCGGGCGGAGCAGGTTGATATTCAGCTCCAGCCGGGGCAGCAGCACAAGGTTAACGAAGTAGATATTCTCCGAATTCCGGGTAGTAATCCGGGGGTCGATGGCCGGGTTGAAGCGAAAGGCGTACTTCACCGGATTGTAGCCGACACCGGCGTGGAACAGTCCATCACTGAGTGTTTTGGCGGTGGGAATGTAAAGCAGGCCCGGCTTGCCAGATATATTCACCTGTGCATAAAGCTCTGTCGTTTGGCCCGGGCCAAGCAACAGGCACCCAGCAAACAGACAGCGTAATGCCTTTTGTAGAACGCTATTCGATACAACTTTTCGCATACAGAAAGATAACACTGTAACCAACAAGTTAACGATTTAAGCGCATCAATAACCGGGCCACCAAATCGCCGGATACCTCTTCGTTGACCTGTTGATCCAAAAAAGAGTGTTCCGGCGGTTTGATGGCCCGGTAATCAGTGACCAGATTAATTGGCGAATTTCACCCGCAGGGATAAGCCTGCTTCCAGCCCATTCAGGCTTACTTTCTGGGCTGTTGGCGTTGTTTCGGTGGTGATCATCTGATTATAGCTACCCAGATGATACCGCGCATCCACGGCTACGTACAGCATTTTTACCAGCTTCTTTTCCAGACCGGCAAAAACCTGAATCCCGTAATTATTGCCCGCCTGCGATTCGGTAACGGAACCCGGATTGGCCACAACCTGCCGCGAATAATCGTTCTTGATAAAATAGCGCGACAAGCCAACGCCAATGTACGGTATCAGCGAAGGTGATTTAGTTTTCACTACTTCGGTTGTCTTGCCGTCGCTACCTGTCGTCTTCACCGTTTCTGTGGCTGTTTTACCGAAACTATACTTTAGATCGAGCGAAACCGGAATGATCGACAGCGTCAGTTTTTCGGTGCGGTCGATACCGGCGATACTGACTGCTCCGTCGGCGGACTGTTTCCAGTACCCCGCCCGAATACCCGCCGATAACCCTTTAGCCACCGCTACCTCAATTGAGGCCGTCGGCATAACGGCACCCGATAGTTTCGCGCCCTTTCCCCCGTTGTAGGCCGTCAGAATAGAGTTGTTATTCCAGTAATCGAGCGATGGCTGCCAGTAACTGGCCCCAACCCCAATGCTTTTCAGGGCAACCTGAGCCTGAGTTAAAGAAGGCAGAACGGCTAAGCAAACCGCAGCGAACTGAATGTATTTTCTGTTCATAATCAGAATGTTGGTTTAACAAACACACACCAATGGAGCTACGGCTGATCAGCCGCCATTCCCCTGGTTGTGGCAGCTGTTGATGATCTGGTCACGCGTTTTTGTGGCTGCGGCTACTACCGCATTGTAGTTCGTATTGATCGTATTCAGATCGGTATCCCGGGCAATGGCCGCCGAAGCAATGGTTGCATCACGCGTGGCAGCACAGGCATTGGTTTCGGCCGCCTGTAGGGTCACAAGTCCGCTTACCAGCTGGCTGTAAGCTACATAGTTCAGTACAACCAGCAAGTTGTAGGTTGCCTCGCCCAGCACGGTTTTAGCCGCATTCAGGTTGGCGACGTTAGCATCGAGGTTTGTTTTTGCGGCCTGGACCAGGGCGAGATATTTGGCAGGGATACCACTCTGACAGGCAGGAACACCCGCATTGGCAGCCGCTTCAGCCTTTGCGTAAGCGGTTGTAATAGTTGCCGTTTGGGCCTGTTTGGCGGTATTCAGGTTCGCAATAGCGGTGGCGTATGCATCGTTGGCGGCCTTTTTGCAGGCATCGACTCCGCTCTCGGTAACAGCATTGGTTTCAACAATAGGCGTAATGGCTACTGCGCCAACCCGGCCACCAACCGATTTACCGTTTACTTTAGGCAGCGTAAACGTAGGCCAGTACCCCTGCATGGCCGGGTTGCTGGTTACGGATGCGACATCGCTTTTGAGGTTGTCGGGCAGTTTGCCGGTTGAGCCTAAGTTGTTCAGAACATCCGGCGTGAACCCGGCCGCCAATGAAGAGGCTTTAGCCGCCGGTATGGCCTTGGCTACATCCGCAGCAGCCTGCTGAACCGCTGCCGGTACCTGACCACTGGCCGCAATATTCTTTAAGCCATCGGTTACAGCAGACGCCTGCGCCGAGGCTGCCACCGAAGCGGGCGTTACCAACACCGGAGCCGGTACGGTTGCTTTCACCTCGGGCAGCTTAACATCATCCAGCCCTTTAATGGTGTACGTAAATGGCGTAAGCGAGTCAACATCCTTTGATTTACAGTTGTACAGCCCCGCCACAAGGCACAGGCTGTAGGCGAATAGCCTGAGCGATCGATTTGAATTTTTCATAAGTAAGCTGATTGTATGAAAGGTTTTAAGATTGACTTAAACGCTGGCCGCACCTGATAGACAGCAATAGACGGCCCACCTATCGATTGATGTAAGTATAGGTTTATAAACGAGCCGTTTTGTTACCGATATAGTTTAAATTTATCGTTCAAATATAAAAATACTAATTAAGAAAAAAATAAACTTTTTGTTAACTTTATCTAATATTTTTTAATAAGTACATAACTAATTGATTATCAGATCAGTATAAATAGTAAATAGGCTAACTTTATTGAGTTCCTCTAGTTATATAGTTGTCATTCAGGCAACGTACTTGCGTGACGCCGGGTAATAATTATAAAATTATTGGGTTGAAGTTGCGTTGAAAATACAGAACACCGGGTGTAGCGCGGAGCCCATACGGGCTGATTAAGCCATAAACGGGAGCCGTCAATCCGTCTTCGTACGGCTAATTCCGGCCGCATCCATCGGGCAGACGTGCAGCCTGTAGCATGAGATAAAGGATAACTACCCTATATTGTAGCAGGAAAAGCATAGCGACTTGGGGGAGTCGACTAAATCAAATGAACATTTATAACGATATAGCCAAAGCAGTAACATCTGTTTTTACGAATAGACAAGCTAAACATACGTCCGACGAACCCTGCTCCTGGCATACCGATATTCATTCACACCTCTTGCCGGGCGTAGACGATGGCGTGCAGAATTTAGATCAGACACTGGAAATTCTGCGTCAGTTGGAAGCCTGGGGCATCAGGCGCGTAATCACCACCCCCCACGTTAATCAGGACTGGTACCCCAATACGCCGTCCATCCTGGCCGAAGGGCAGCTGACGCTGCAAAAATTAGTGGCGGATAATAACCTGAGCCTGACCATCGAGGTTGCCGCCGAATACTTAGTCGATGATTTATTTCTGCATCTGCTTGAGACCGATGACCTTCGTTCGTTTGGCGACGAGCGTTACCTGCTGATTGAAACCGGCTGGGCGTCGGCGCCACATTTCATGGAAACCATTCTGTTCCGAATCCAGACGAAAGGCTATAAACCCATACTGGCGCACCCGGAACGCTATCAGTACTATTTCAATGATCTGTCCGCCATCGCCAAACTCCGCGACATGGGTTGCCTGCTTCAGATGAACTGGGGCTCTGTTACGGGCCGGTACGGTAACAAGGTGAAAGCACAGGCGCAGCACCTGCTCAAAAATAAGTGGATCGACTTTGTGGGTTCCGACATTCACCGGCCGGGTGATCTGCGGTCGCTCGAAACGCTGTTTAGCTCCTCCGCCTATCAGTTGCTCCTACAGCAACCGCTGCGTAATTATTCGCTTTAACAAACGGACTTGGCGGTAAAAGCCGTCCCTGGGTTGTCTGCGCGCCCTTCATCAGCCCCGCTCAGGGGTAGTTTCTCCATTCTACCGGTACATTACTTTTTCGTGTTTCCTCGCAAGCGGATTTGGCGTTTTCGCTTACCTCCGTATATTTGAAACTGTCACAAGTTAAAAAACGGCCTATCCTACTCATTTTGACCGTGTTGTAAGCGTCATCGGCGATTCAGCCACCGCTTAATCCGGGCCAACGTTAGGCTATTCCGTCCCTAACGGCTCCGGCTATCCTCATCTCAATCATGAAAGTTGCGCCTACCCAGCCCTTCCGCATTGTCTATTCTATTCTGGAACACGAGTTTCTGGGCTACCTGATCGAAGCCTTCGTGGTTCAGTTGAATGGCCGGGGCGAACTCACCTTACAGAATCAGACACTCTCCACCCAGAACGTGGGGGAGTTTGTCAAAGGGTTGGACGAACGCGATTTTGAACTGGTTCGGTTGCTGGAAACCATTCAGCAGGATGCCATTCTGAAGAAATTCAACAGCCGTAAACTACCGGCCGTCGATTTTTTCCTGAAAATATATGACCCGCAGAAAGGGGATAAACTCGTGCAGGAAGCCATCTGCACCTACATCGAGAACGTAAAGGCGCAGGTGCTGGAACGGCTGAGTGACAAGCCTGTTTATATTATGGGCAACGACGGCAATCCGGCCTGGGCTCCGGTCGAGTGGATGCCCGAACCGGCGCGGGTCCATTTTCATTTTGTCCGTAATGCCGACTCGACGCACTACTTCCCCATCATCCGCTACGGCGACCGGGTACGGAATGGCGACCATCGTACCGACGATGATGCCGAGCCGACACAGGTCTTGCCGGGTATGGATAACCGGCGTACGATGGAAGCCACCCGTCCGGCCGCCCGAACGGGTGAATCTACCCGTGTGGAATTTCAGCATAAGGGTGCCTTACTGCTATGCGACGACCCCGCCTGGATGCTGGTCGACGACCGGCTGTATCACTTCGCCCGGCATGTGGAAGGCAAAAAATTACGACCCTTTCTCAATAAGAACCACATCGTTATCCCCCGCAACATTGAGGAACAGTACTATCAGCGCTTTGTTGTTCCGCTGATTGCGGCCTATGACGTATACGCGAAAGGGTTCGAGATTCGCAGCGAAACGCTGGCTCCCGTGCCGGTGCTGACCGTCTCCGAACAGGCCGTAGCCAGCCAGCGGGTGGGTGCGTCGCTCTTTGGTGACGCACCCATCGCGGAGGAGGAGGCCGGACAGAAAATGGCCTTCGACCTGTCGTTTCAATACGGTCAGTTTCAGTTTCGGTTCGATAGTTTTGCCAATTCGGCCAATGTCAGCGTCGAGAAAATGGGCGACGACTATGTGTTCCACAAGATTCGCCGGGATCAGAAGGTAGAGCGGCAAAAGCTTAATGCCCTGAAAGAAGTCGGGCTGGACCTCCGCAGTGGCCGTTTAGCCATTGATAAAGCGCAGGCCTTCGACTGGCTGGCTACCAACAGTCAGCTCATTCAGGATGCAGGATTTCTGCTGCGGCAGAACGAAAGCGACACTAAACGCTATTTTCTGGGGTATTCGAGCCTGAACGTATCCATTGAAGAAGGCCGGGACTGGTTCGACATCTACGCCAATGTGCGGTTCGGTGAGTTCGAAATTCCGTTCATCAAACTACGGTCGCTCATTCTGAATAAAAAACGGGAGTTTACGCTGCCGAATGGCGAGGTGGCTGTTATTCCCGATGCCTGGTTTACCAAATACTCCGAACTACTGGGCTTTCTCGAAACCCCGGATGGTCTCGACGACGGGCGCGCGCGGGACCGGCTGATTTTACAAAAACACCACCTCGCCCTGGTGCAGCAGTTAGAGGAAGATAATCTGGCCTCGGCGGTTATCAGCCGGAAACTGGAACGCCTGCGTGAGTTTGATGAGATTGAGAGTTACATCCTGCCGACGCACTTCAGGGGTACGCTCCGCCCCTATCAGAAAGCCGGTTTCGACTGGATGAATTTCCTGAATCAGTACCGCTTCGGTGGCTGTCTGGCCGATGACATGGGCCTGGGCAAAACCGTGATGACACTCGCCCTGTTGCAGGGGCAAAAGGAAGCCGGTGCGCTGGCACCAACGTTACTGGTGATGCCCACGTCGCTGCTGTATAACTGGGAGCTGGAAGCCAAACGGTTCACACCCGACCTGCGGGTAATGACCTACACGGGCACCTACCGCGACAAAAATACGGCCCAATTTGACGGATACGACCTGATTCTGACCTCGTATGGGATTGTCCGTATTGATATTGACCTGCTGAAAGACTATCGGTTCAACTACGTGATTCTGGACGAGTCGCAGGCCATCAAAAACCCGGCATCGCATATTACCAAAGCCGTGATGCAGCTCAACGCGGGGCACCGGCTGATCCTGACTGGTACGCCCTTAGAGAACAGTACGATGGATTTGTGGACGCAAATGACGTTTATCAACCCCGGTTTGCTGGGCAGTCAGACGTTTTTTCGCAACGAGTTTCAGATACCCATTGAGAAGCGGAACGATGAGCAGAAAACGGCTCGGCTCTATGGCCTGATTAAACCGTTTATGCTCCGGCGCAACAAGGCGCAGGTCGCCACCGATCTGCCCGCCAAAGTCGAAAGTGTGCTCTATAGCGAGATGACCCCCGAACAGGCCGATCAGTACGAAGAAGCCAAGTCATACTACCGCAACCTGATTCTGGAACGGATCGAGGAGGAGGGCATGGCCAAATCGCAGATGATTGTGCTACAGGGTCTGACCAAACTCCGGCAGATTGCCAACCACCCGCGCATGATCGACGCTACCTACGAGGGCGACTCCGGCAAGCTATCCGACGTGCTGATGCGGCTGGAAATTGCGATGGCCGAAAACCACAAGATTCTGGTATTCAGTCAGTTCATTAAGCACCTGAACGTGGTTCGGGAATACTTAGCCGAGAAGAACATCAAGTACGCCTATCTGGACGGTTCCACCACCGACCGGCGTTCGCAGGTAGAGTTGTTCCAGACGGACGATTCGGTGAAGCTATTTCTGATTTCGCTCAAAGCGGGCGGTTTAGGCCATAACCTCACGGCGGCCGATTACGTGTTTATCCTGGACCCCTGGTGGAACCCCGCCATTGAAGCGCAGGCCGTTGACCGGGCGCACCGAATTGGTCAGCAGCGGACAGTGTTCACCTACAAGTTCATCAGCAAAAATACCGTCGAGGAAAAAATTCTGACCCTGCAACAGGCCAAACAGCGGCTGGCCAGTAATCTGGTTTCCAGCGAAGAAGGCTTCGTTAAATCGCTTACGAAGGAGGATGTGCTGGTGTTGCTGGAGTGATAATTACTTGTAAATCACTACTTGACAATCGTAAGGAATAGTCAATGTAGTGCCCTTTTTATGGATGTAAAATAGCCTCTCATTTTTTCGTTTGATTACGGTATCGCCCAACTCAATAAATACATAAACGTTTGGATACCAACATTATTAACATCAATTAGAACTCTATAATGAGACGTTTCCAAGCCGGGTTTCAACCCAGTCGACAATAAATTCCGCCCGTTTCAGGCCGGTCTGTGCAATTTCGGCATCGGGATTACCATCGTAACTCATAGACAGATGCAGGGTGTCGTACACGGCGACAAATGTACTAAGCAATCTTCTATCTAATCCCGCCAGTTGTTGTTTATACCAATCAACATCTTTACGTCCTTTCTTCTTACCCAACAACGCATCGAGTGCCACCAGTACGCCCGCATAAGCCGTGTGACCAGCCATTTTTACATATTTGGCACCCTGATAAAAGCCGTCTTCCTTGCGGGCTTTATCACGCAGAATATCTTTGGCGTTTGTTAAATAGCGTTTCGCTTCCTGTATGGCGTCCACTTGTATTCGCGTGGGTTGAACTCAGTTCAGTAGTGGGATATCAGAGAATAATTGAGGCAAAACTAACAGGTTATTGTGTAACTAATCACTCAATAATAAATCACTCATCCTGTTTAGCTATCTGATAATCAACTCCGCCAGCAATTCATCGATATGCCCGTACACGGTTGCCAACTGCGCATCGGTCGTGCAGTAGGGCGGCATCAGATAGAGAACATTCCCCAACGGGCGCATCAACACACCGCGCTGTAGCAGAAAGTCATACGCCCTGTCGCGGATAGTACTGAAGTACGACGTGCCTCCACTATCTACCAAATCAAACGCCAGCAGTGTGCCCCGCTGCCGCACTTGGCTAACTGCCGGATTCAGGCGCAGTCGTTCGGCGAAGGCTGTATGGGAAGCCGCAATCCGCTGGATACTGGCCTGTGTTTCGTCGGATAAGAGCAGATCCATACTGGCTAAGGACGCCGTACAGGCCAGCGGATTAGCGGTAAACGAGTGCCCGTGAAACAACGTTTTGAACTTATCCGTGGATAGAAACGCGTCGTAAATAGCCTGCGTGCAAGTGGTCACGCCGAGGGCCATCGTGCCACCGGTCAAGCCTTTAGACAGGCACATCAGATCGGGCTGCTCCTGCAAATAATGCGATGCAAACAACTTACCCGTCCGCCCGAACCCGGTCATCACTTCGTCAGCAATGACCAGCGTACCCGACTGGCGGGCCAACTGAATCAACTTATCCAGCACAGCGGGTTCGTACATGTTCATACCTCCGGCGCCCTGCACCAGCGGCTCGGCAATAAACGCGGCTACGTCTTCGGTGAACAGCGTTTCGGCCAGAGCCAGCACCTCATCTTCCCGACCGGCAACGGGCGTGGGTAGGTACTCAACGTCGAACAGAAACGGCACAAACGGCGCCGTAAAGGCACTCCGCCCACCTACGGCCATTGCTCCGAACGTATCGCCATGGTAGGCATCGTCAAATGCAATCACCTTTTGGCGTGGTTTACCGAGGTTGTGCCAGTACTGAAATGCCATTTTCAGGGCCACTTCCACGGCGGTTGAGCCGTTATCCGAGTAAAATACTTTTGCCTGATTTTTGGGCAGAATAGCCAGCACCCGTTCAGCCAGTTCAACAGCGGGCTGGTGCGTGAAACCCGCAAAAATAACGTGTTCGAGCGTTTTCAACTGCGCGGCAACGCGGTCGGCTATGTACGGATGGGCATGGCCGTGCAGGTTTACCCACCAGGATGATATAGCGTCGATGTATTCGTTACCATCCGCATCGTACAGGAGCGAACCTGTCCCCCGGACGATCGGAATGGGCAGCGGAGCCGTTTGCATCTGGGTGAACGGATGCCAGATTACGGCCTGGTCCCGTTGCGCTAAATCGGCGGTATGTGTAGTCGTCAACGTTTGTTCCAGTTTTGGGTGTCAATGGTGGCGGCCAGGTCACTCACCACATCAGGCGTAATCCGGTCCACCTGTAGCATTCGCGCCAGACAGGGCAAGCCGGTGTATTTTAGAATAAAGTCTTCGGTTGCGGGTACAGATGGCCCGTTGAAGATGATGCCGAGCAGCGAAATACCCCGGTTTCGGCAGGCTTCGACCGATAACAGGGTGTGGTTGATACTGCCGAGGTAGTTTCTGGACACCAGCACCACCGGCAAGTTAAGGCGTTGTACCAGGTCGATGTTCAGGGTATGGTCGTTGAGTGGTACCATCAGCCCACCGGCCAGTTCGATAACCAGTGCGTTCGTGGTCTGGGGCAAACGGATCTGGTCCAGTTCAATAATCACGCCGTCGATGGCCGCTGCCGCGTGGGGCGATAGCGGTTCGGTCAGGCGATAGGCTTCGGGGTGAAACCGGGATTTCGTATTGGTAATCAGCCGACGCACCGTGTCCGTATCGGAATCGTCCAGCGCACCGGATTGAATGGGTTTCCAGTAATCGGCCTGTAGCGCTTCGACCAGCACTGCCGATACCACCGTTTTGCCGATCTCGGTGCCAATACCGGCTACAATCAGTTGGTTAAGCGGGGTTGTGTGCATAACTATGTGGATAAGCTACCTGTAAAGCGTCGAAAAGTCCGTCGATTTCGGTCGTTGTATTAAAGGAATGCAGGCAAATCCGTAGTCGCTCACTCCCCTTAGGGACGGTCGGACTGAGAATTGCCCGACTATCAAACCTGGCCTTACGGGCTTCAGCCGCTACCCGATGGGCATTTTCATTACCCGGCACAATCAGGCATTGAATGGGCGACGGACTGTCGGTCCAATCCGAGCTGGGTAATTTCTGAGCGGCCTGTTGCCGAAAATACTGCGTGAGATTTTGTAGGGTTGTTTGCCTGTTCGGTTGCGTTTCCAGGTAGGCGTGGGCGCAACGAATAGCCAGCAGGCTATGCGGAGGCAGGGCTGTAGTGTACACAAAGGAGCGGGCAAAATTTATGAGGTACTCCCGCAACAGTGATGAGCCAACCACGACTGCGCCGTGAACACCCACCGCTTTTCCGAACGTATGCAGCCGGGCAAAAACTCGTTCCTGTAGCCCTAATGCACACACCAGACCACTGCCATTGGGGCCAAAAACGCCCGTCGCGTGCGCTTCGTCCACAATCAGGGCCGCCCCGTAGCGGTCGCAGAGATCGACCAGTTCGTGCAGGGGAGCCAGATCGCCATCCATCGAATACACCGATTCGACGGCCACAAACGTCTGCCCCTGTGCGTGTTTCAGCTTGTCTTCGAGGTCATTCAGGTCATTATGCCGGAACCGATGGCGGGTGGCATAACTCAGCCGTGCCCCGTCGATCATGCTGGCGTGAATCAGCTCGTCGGTGATGAGCGTGTCGCCACGCTGGGGCAAGCTGGCCAGCAAACCAATGTTTGCATCGTAACCGGAGCTGAAAAGCAGAGCCGCTTCGGTCTGGTAAAACCGCGCCAACTCCCCTTCCACCGATTCTGCCAGCAGGGAGTTACCGGCCAACAGCCGCGACCCGGTAGCACCGTTGGGCAGGTCAGGTTGGGCCAGTACAGCCGCTTCGATAGCTTGTTGCAATTCGGCGGAGCGGCTTAGGCCGAGGTAGTCGTTGGAGCAAAAGTCAACCAGCCCCGTTGGTGCAGTCAGCGAACGCAGCAAACCCGCTTCCCGGCGGGCATCGAGTCGTTGGCGCAGGAAATCAGTAGGTCGTGGCACAGCAGATCGAAAATCAGGCCACAAAGGTAATGGCAAAATTCCCTTAGCGGACGACTTAAGTCGTCCGCTAAGGGAATTTTGCCATTAGGTTAGTACAGGTACGGCTTAGTCTTCAATCGAAAGCTTCTCGAACAGCAACCCAAGCAATCTATCGTGGATATCCATGTAAATGGGATCGTGGGCGATGTTCTTCTTGTTACGGGGACGCTCAATGGGCACGTCAACAATCTCGCGGATGGTTGCTTCCGGGCCGTTGTTCATCACCACCACGCGGTCGCTCAGAAAAATAGCTTCCTCAATATCATGCGTCACCATTACAATAGTCTTGTTCCGGTTATCCAGATTCCAGAGTTTCAGCAATTCGATATGCATGGCTCCTTTGGTCAGCGCATCCAGGGCGCCGAACGGCTCATCGAGCAGCAGAATTTTAGGGTTGATAGCAAAGGCCCGCGCAATAGCCACGCGCTGCTTCATCCCGCCCGATAATTGCCCCGGCAGCTTGTCCTTATGTGCCTGAAGGTTTACCATCGTCAGAAAGGCCTCAACAATAGCGACTTTTTCGGCCTTCGTTTGACTCTTCATCACCGAATCCACAGCCTCGAATATGTTCTGATAGACCGATAGCCAGGGCAGCAGCGAATAGTTCTGAAACACAATGCCCCGATCCGGACCGGGACCGGTTACGGTTTTACCGTTGGCCATGACTTCGCCACCCGTTGGTTTAACCATACCCGAAATGGCGTTCATGAGCGTGGATTTCCCACAGCCGGAGTGCCCGATGATGCTGACAATCTCGCCCTGTTTAATCTCAAGGCTGACGTCTTTGACGGCCGTATAAACGCCTTTCGGGGTTTTAAACGAGATCGTTACGTTGCGCACCTCAATACTGGTGTCGCGTTGTAGTTTATGGAAATCGCTGGCCGAATCGACCGGCGCGGTGATGTGATTAGTGTTCATGGGTTGTATCCGGTTTGGAGGTCAATACGCGAAACGTTTCTGTAAGGCGTCGAAGCCCTTATCCAGCAGCAGACCAACCAGGCCAATAATCAGGATGGCGCACAGGATTTTCTCGAGTGACAGCGCATTCCAGCTATCCCAGACGAAGAACCCAATGCCCATACCTGCCGACAGCATTTCACCCGCTACAATCACTAACCAGGCGACGCCCATGCCCAGCCGCAGGCCCGTGATGATATGAGGTAGTGCGTACGGAATGACCACCCTACGCACATACCGCCAAGTCGAAAAGCCGAACGCTTTTGCCACGTTTTTGTGGTCCTGCGGAATGCTCGACACGCCAAATGCCGTGTTGATCAGCGTTGGCCATAGGCTGGTAATAACAATGATAAAGATGGTGGCTCCAGCCGCTGCTTTAAACGCGAACAGGCCCAGTGGAAACCATGCCAACGGCGATACCGGCCGAAGAATCTGCACAATCGGGTTGATCAATCGCATACCCACCGCCGATGCACCCATAATCAGGCCCAGCGGAATGGCAATGACCGTGCCGATAGAGAACCCCAAAAATACGCGGCCCAGCGAGCTAACTAATTGATTGCCGATGCCTTTGTCGTTCGGCCCATAATCGTAAAACGGTGTTGCGATCATCTCTTTAAAGACAACCCACGTCATGCCCGGCGTCGGGATTTCGTTTTTGGTAACGAGCGAGATTAACGCCCAGATGCCGATCAGGATACTCATGCTGGCCACGAAATACAACGCAGGCAGGTAAGTTTGATAGTGGAGCAGTTTTTTCATAATAATGTGGAATTAATCTCACGGCAGCGGCCGACCGAGCCTGCTCCCCTCTCCTTTTTTCGAGGAGAGGGGCCGGGGGGTGAGGTCTATTTCCTCGCGCTGGCTAAATACGTACTGATGTTTGCCGGGTCAAAATTGACGTCGTAGGTGGTTTTGAACGCCTTCATCTCATCCGTTGGCATCGGAATGTTCATGGATTTGGCTACTTCGGCGTAGAGGTCATCCATCACTAATTTTTCGGCGATGCCTTTGTAGTCCGGGGCGGTTTTCAGCATCCCAAAACGCATGTACTGCGCCAAAAACCACATCACGTGCGACTTACGGGGCATGTTCACAAAGCCCTTGTTGTAGAACGTCATGTAGTCGTCCTTGTACTTCTGTACGCCCAGATCACAGCCCAGATCATTTGATCCCATCAGCCGCGACTCGATAGCCGCCAGGGGTGCGTTTACGTAGTAGGGCTTGGTTAGCCACGAGGCCGTTTTTTTGCGGTTGCCCATGTTATCGAGCCACTGACAGGCTTCCAGCACGGCCATCATCACTTTTTTGAGGTCATCGCGACGGGCACCGGCAAACTGACTGTTCACGACCAGGGCTTTTTCGGGGTGGTTTTTCCAGATATCCTGCGAGGCAATTTCGGTGAACCCTACGTTCTGGGCAGCCGCTACACCATTCCAGGGCTCACCCACGCTGAAGCCTTCCATGTTATCGACGCGCATGTTGGCGACCATCTGCGGGGGCGGAATGGTGATGATACCGACCGATTTCTGGTTGATACCCGCTGCCGCCATCCAGTTGCGCAGCCACATATCATGCGTGCCGCCGGGAAACGTCATAGCGAAGGTGACTTCCTTGCGACCCTGTACATTCTTCACCGCAGCCGCTACCTTGTTCATCTCTTTGAAGCCCACCAGACCGCAAAAATCTTTGGAGAGTGTAATGGCCTGCCCGTTGTTGCTCATCACCATGGCAATTTTCATTTCAGAACCGGCTTTGCCACCAATACCGGTATAAACAGAAAGTGGCATTGAGAATAGGCAGTGGGCACCGTCTAACTCGCCATTCAGAATTTTGTCGCGCACGTTAGCCCACGACGCTTCTTTGGTCAGCACTACTTCAACGCCGTATTTCTGGAACAGGCCCAACTCTTTGGCGGCTACCAGCGGAGCGCAGTCGGTGAGCGGAATAAAGCCCAGCCGGACAGGTTCGGCGGATTTAGTCAGCTTCATGGCCGACAGGGTAATCAGGGTCACAATGCCGGTCAGTAGCATTGGGAATCGGAAACGGATGGTATTTGTCATCAGAAAGTTCGGATGGTTTTAATGAGAAGAATTGGATCTCGGGGCGGTAAGATGTGGTCTCGGGTGGCGTAGTGTCGGGTTCGGCCGAGCTGGTGTACCAGAATCCGACTAAACCACCCAATACCACACTATATCTTACTTACTGCTTGATGGCTACTGGCTTGGCGTATAGGAAGTCCGGGCGGATATTGATCATCAGGTATGCCCAGTTGGCATTATGATTGGTCTTATCCATCGTGCCGAGTTTAGAGTACTCCAGTGAGTTGGTCGCTTTCAGGAAGCAGTAGCCAAATTCGAGGTTGGTAAACTTGTTGAGGTTATAATTCGCGATGAAATCAACCTCGTTCCCCAACTGACTGTTAATGGTGCCGCCGTTCACGTCCAGCCCGTTTTTGATGGAATTAGCCAGCGCAAAATTGTGGACGTCCAGCGTCAGGAACAGATTCGGATTAGCCACGTACTTCGCTTTGACATAACCGTTGGCCAGACCACCCACCGCCGAACCTGTACCGGCGTAGAAATAATCCATGTAGCCCCAATGGCGGTGTGGTGTGCCGTAAAGCGGATCGAAGCGGTTGTCTTTGCCACTCGGCGACACCGTATTATTACCCGACAGCACCTCATACCCCGGCCCGAACGATAACCGTCCGCGCTGCACCATCAGATTGGCCCCGTAGTAATAAGCCGCCAGATCCTGTCCATCGCGGTTTTTGCCGCTTTGCCCGTAAACAAATCCCTGCCAGGCAATTTTGCCGAAACTCGACGAGGCATTGCCGATCAGCCCCGTCAGCATACCACCGTACGTCATCCGGCTGTTGATGCCCTCGATGTCATAACGCCGTCCATAAACGACACCTGTAGTGGAGTTACCCAGCGAATCAAGCCGGTACTTCTGGAAGTCGTCTTTGAAGAATAAACCGGAGAATTTCGTCTGTCCGAATTTGCGACTGATATACAGCATCTGAAACGCCTTAAATTCCTGGTTCTGCCCGTTTGTGCTAACCGTTGTGGCCAGTATTGGGGCACCGCCTTTGGTAGTTGTGGGCAGAAAATTAGCGGGAACCGTTACCAGATTCCCTTTCGAGTTAGCCGTGTATGTTGGCGCCAAACCAGCTGTATAGGCCGTACCGGTGCGCCCGAAGGCATCGCTGTTCTGATTAAAACCAACACCCAGATCGAACTGCCAGCCGTTTTTAAGGGCTTTCAGCAAGGCGGCATCGAACCGGCGACCCTGCTGCAGCCAGTCCAGATTACCCAGCAACCGAACGTCGTCATAGACCAATTCCTGCCGACCAACTTTAAGGGCGAGGTTGTCGAAAGCTTTGAATTTCAGGGTTGTATCGGCGCTGTTAGCCAGGGTAATTTCGGCCCAGGCTTCGTGCAGAAACAGTTTGGTACCGTCGGCATTACTGATGGTACTGGGGTCCTGCCCCCAGACGCGCACATCGCGCAGGTTGGCGCCGAAGGTAACGCGGTCCCATTTATAGCCAAAAATCAGGCTGGTCCGTTGGGAGGTGAATGCAGCCGCTTTGGCGCCGATGGGGTTTAGCGTACCCACTCCATCGCGGAGTTCGGTGCGGGTTCTGAGCTGCCCCTGAAGGGTCATCTGGGCTGTAGCCGTGGTTGCCGAAACAGTCAGCCACAACAGGGCAAGCCGCCACTTGCCGGAGTAAATTGGAGACATTGGTTTAAGTTAGTTAAGTGGAACACGAACATTTTCAACGAGCCGGGTATGATGCCGCCACAGCTATACCGGCCTTCTAAGCCACTACTGAACTCTGTTTAAGATGAGGTAAAACCGCCATTTTACTGCGTCTCAAATAGAAATTTCTTGTAGATATACTTAAGTATTACTACATATCAAATGTAAGTATCGGAGGAATATAATCAAAGCTCCACAAAACCTATTTTCTTGTTTTTTACCGTTTTTAAGCAATATTCTCTATGAATTTAAACTTGTTTCAGGGAAAATTATATTTTATTTATTATTTTAAGTTTATAATACAACTTGTATAGTAAAAATACTTATTTTTTGAAGTCAAGTATTTTGTGCATAGAAGAAGCTGTTGACTGTGTTGACGTCCATTCAAGATGGAATGACAATTCTATTTGGGCAGCAACAAAAACGGTGGCTTTTGTCATCCTGCTCCGGCATACCGGTCAGGATGACAAAAGCCACCGTTTCAACCTTAAATCAACACCAAACTGCTTTGGTCTTAACTTACTTACAAATGCGTTTCAGCCGAATAATTGACTTCCTCCCGACGCGTCACTTTCGGTGTAGCGATAGTTTCGTCTACCAACGGCAAACTGATGAGTACCCGCGTACCCCGGTCGGGTTGCGATAACAGGCGGAACCGCCCACCCAGCAGTTTGGCCCGCTCCCGCATATTAAACAGCCCCTGCGAACCGGTAGGACCCGTAGTTACATGAGTTGGCAGACCGCATCCGTCGTCGGCAATGCGCAGGACCAATTGCTGCTGCCGGATCGATAAATCGACCTGAACAGTGTCGGCCCCGGCATGTTTGATAGCGTTATGAACGGCTTCCTGCGCAATGCGGTACAAACCAATTTCGATAGACTGCCCGAAGCGTCGCTTTTCGAGTGAAGAATGCAGCGTAATCGTCAGGTCCGACTCCCGCGCCTGTTGTTCGGTCAGTTGCCGCAGAGCCGCTACCAGCCCGAAATCGCTCAGTACCGGCGGCATCAGGTTGTTGGACACGTTGCGCGTTTCCTGAATGGTACGTACTAACAGCATTTTCAGGTTGGCGAACGTCGTCTGATCGCGTTCGGTCAGGTTTGCGGCCGAGCGGATGTTTTCGCTGAGTAGTTTCAGGCCGGTCAGCATCTGCCCAATGCCATCGTGGAGTTCGCGGGAGAGCCGTTTCCGCTCTTCATCCTGCCCCTGCACCAGCGACGCCAGACGAATGCGCTGCTCGTTCAGTTGCTGCTGATTCCGTAATGCAGTTTCGCGAATGAGCTGAATTTGCATCTGCCGCAGCGATTCGTTCGAGGTACGGAGTTGTTCGCTTACCTCAACCGCTTTCCGTTCCGAAATAGTGAGGCTTTCCAGCGCACGGCGCAGGGTCTGTACCGCCGGGTTAAAGACCAGAATGGCTTCGAGCAGGAGTACAAACAGGGTAATTACCAGTAAGACGCGTTCGGCACCCCGCAGGCCTTCCACTTTAGCGCGGGCTTCGCGCTGATACTGCCCCACAATGGCATCCATCTGATGCAGAAACGACATATTTTGCGCCACAATGGGTTGTGCCATGTGCTCCAGTTGCGACGGTGTAGGCTCAACAGAAGCACTCAGGGCCCTGATAAGGTCGAACGCCGGTTGCCGGATTGCCTGAAAGGTGGGATCGAGCCGGTTGAACATACCCTCAATAATCGGCGTATTCTGCACAGTTGTCTGTAGGTCAGTAAGTTGGCCGGTGCGGAGCTGAGTATGGTAACGCTCCCAGGTCGTCAGTACCTGCCGGAGTTCGGCCAGATAGACAGCGCGGTCACGCCGGTATACCGGATTAGTCAGCAACAGCGCATCCTTGCTGATCTGCTGACTCTGAAACCGCTGCCGTCCGGCAAAGTTCACGATCCAGGAATCATTCAGCTGATCCTGAATTTGCCGCTGAATGAGCCACTGTCCCGTCAGCGTCAGGCCAGCTACTAACGACAGCGCAATAATGTAAAGTCGGGTAAAGGGCGTGATCGTTGAGCGGGTCATACGCGTTGGTAGTTACTTATAGTCCAATATACACAAAGCCGTCCTCAATCCGGACGGGATAGGTGTCGATTCGGTAATCGTCACCATTGAGGTTTTCACCGGTTTCGAGCGAAAACGTCTTTTTGTGGTACGGGCACGCCACTTTAGGCTCCCCGCTGGCATCCCCAATCAGCCCGCGCGACAGGATCATCTGCATTTTGTGGGGGCACATATTCTGACTGGCGTACCAGCGTTCAGGCGAATCGGCTGTAGCCGCGAAGTTAAACACGGCAATCTGCCGGTCGTCAATTTTAACGCAGGCTCCGCCATCGACCGGGAAGGCACTCACCGGAGCCGCTTTATACCACTGACTAACTGAAGGTTCAAGTAGGTTGGTTGTCATCGTTTTAGTGATTGAATGATTGAGAGATTGAATGATTGAGTAGGTCAGATACAGCATTCAATCCCTCAATCATTCAGCTATTCAATTCTCCTTTTACCAGTCTACCGGGCGTTTCTGACCGCGTTCGGGCACGAAGGCCAGTACGGGATCGGGTTCGTCGGCATTAATGAAATGGCGGTACTGACTACGGAGATCGTCGTTTTCGACAACGGCTTTCCATTCGCACTCGAAGGCGTTGATGAGGGTTTGCATCTCCGCTTCAAACTCGGCGTTCAGGCCCAGCACATCGTCAATCACCACGCTCTTGAGGTAACTGATACCACCTTCCAGCTTAGCCAGCCAGGGCGCCGTACGCTGAAGCGGCTCGGCCGTTTTAATGTAAAACATCAGGAATCGGTCGATGTAGCGGACCACCGTTTCGCGGTCGATATCCGAGGCCAGCAGTTGCGCATGAACGGGCTTTACGCCCCCGTTCCCGCATACGTACAGATTCCAGCCTTTGTCAGTAGCGATAATGCCGAAGTCCTTAGACTGCGCTTCGGCGCATTCGCGGGTACAGCCCGAAACCGCACTTTTGAGTTTGTGTGGTGCCCGCAGGCCTTTGTAACGTTCCTCAATTTCGACGGCAAACCCAACGGCATCCTGTACCCCAAACCGGCACCAGGTTGAGCCCACACAGCTTTTCACCGTCCGCAGGGCTTTGCCATAGGCATGCCCACTCTCAAAACCGGCGGCTATCAGCTCTTCCCAGATGTAGGGCAACTGATCGACACGAGCCCCCAGCAGGTCGATGCGCTGACCACCCGTGATCTTGCAGTAGAGATCGTATTTTTTGGCTACCATGCCAATGACAATCAGCTTTTCGGGCGTGATTTCGCCACCCGGTATCCGGGGAATGACCGAGTAGGTACCCCCCCGCTGAATATTGGCCAGAAACCGGTCGTTGGTATCCTGCACCACGGCCTGTTTGGCAATCAATCCATTATGAACACTCGCCAGAATAGATGCCACGGCGGGTTTACAGACTTCGCAACCGGCTCCTTTACCATGATGCGCCAACACATCCCGGTAGGTTATTTCGCGGTTAATCCGCACCAGATCATAAAGTTCCTGCCGGGTATGATCGAAGTGTTCGCAGAGAATTTTACGAACGATTTTACCCTGCGCCTTGAGCGTCTCCGTCAGCAGATCGCTTAACATGGGCACGCAGCCACCGCAACCGGTTCCGGCTTTTGTACATTTCTTGATGGCGGCTACATTGCCCAGTTCACCTTCGCCAATGGCGGCACAAAGCGCCCCTTTAGACACACCTTCGCAGGAACAGATTAGCGCATCGTCGGGCAGGTCCAGTACGCTCGACCCAGCCGGAGCGCCCTCACCTTTGCGCGATGGCAGCAACAGGTCTTCGGGCGTGGGTGGTAGAATCATCCTGTTCTTGCAGGTCTGCAACATCAGATTATACGCTTCGGCCTCGCCCACCAGAATGCCGCCCAGCAGGTGTTTACCATCTTCGGTGATGTTCAGGCGTTTGTAGATACCGGTCAGTTTATCCTCCCAAACCAGCGTCCGGTGGGGGGTATTTTCGCAGAACGGATCACCGAAACTCGCTACGTCGACCCCAATCAGCTTGAGTTTGGTCGACATATCAAAACCGGTGAACGCTTTTTCCTGCTGCATCAACCGGGCGACAACCACATCGGCCATATCGTACCCCGGCGCGACCAGCCCGTAGATCATACTACCGTGCAAAGCACACTCGCCGATGGCGTAGATGTTTGGGTCGGACGTCTGCAGGTGGTCATTCACCAGAATACCGCCACGCGGACCAACGGTCAGGCCAGCGGAGCGGGCCAGTTCATCGCGGGGTTTGATACCGGCCGAGATCACAACCATGTCCGCTTCCAGCAGCGTATCGTCATTGAAACGCAGGCCGGTGACGCGGTCGTAGCCTTCAAACTCGGTCGTGTTTTTACTGAGGTGTACTTCTACGCCTAATTCGCGCATTTTATGCCGGAGAATGTCGGCACCAGCCGCGTCGAGTTGCCGGGGCATCAGTCGGGGTGCAAACTCAACAACGTGCGCTTCCAGTCCCATATCCAACACCGCCTTGGCGGCTTCCAGTCCCAGCAATCCACCGCCGATTACTACTGCTTTGGTCGATTTTCGCCCCCAGGCCATCATTGCTTCGAGGTCCTCGATGGTGCGATAAGCGAAGATGCCGTCTTTATGCACACCCGGCACCGGCGGGATAAACGGAGCCGAACCGGTCGCCAGTACCAGCACATCATACGAAACCGTCAGCCCCGAATGCGCAGTAACGGTTTGGGCGTCGCGGTCGATAGCCAGTATGCACTCACCCGTCAGCAACTCTATACCGTTGTCAGCGTACCAGTTAGCCGGGGCCATCGCCAACTCGTCGGCTGTAGTGCCGGAGAAAAAGCTGCTTAGGTGTACCCGGTCGTAAGCCGGGCGGGGTTCTTCGCCAAACACCGTCAGGGTAAACCGACCGCCATCGGTTTTCGTCATAAGCTTTTCGCAAAACTTATAGCCGACCATGCCGTTGCCAACTACCACAATGTGGGTCATAATAAACAGGACTTAAGGTGGAACACGAGTGAAATCTATAAAAATTACAACTTTTTCTTAATAGGATTAATAATTTGGCATATCGACATTAAAACCAATTATTATTTGCCTAAAACCTGATTAAAGTTATTTATAATTTTTAAATTAAGGTCATTAAATTTATTATTTATGAGTATTATTGCTTAATAATTCTACAGACTACTCAATTTTAAGCAGCCTTATTCATTAGTATTTATAAGCTGTTGGCGGACAGCTCCCTGCATGAAGACACCCAAACTCACTCTCGTTGGTGCCGGTCCCGGCGACCCGGATTTAATTACCCTGAAAGGCGTTCGTGCGCTCGAACAGGCCGACATTGTGCTTTATGATGCACTGGTTCATCCGGCCCTATTAGCCCACGCGCCCGAGTCAGCAGAGCGGGTGTTTGTGGGTAAACGTCCGTGGCGACGGACCGGAGGCTGTTGCGAGTTCAGCCAGCCAGAAATCAATCACCTTATTGTGCAGTATGCCCAGGAGTACGGCCATGTCGTCCGGCTGAAAGGGGGCGACCCGTTTGTATTCGGGCGGGGTTATGAAGAGCTGGCTTTCGCGCAGGACTGTGGCGTTGAAACGGCGGTCGTGCCCGGCCTGTCGAGCAGCTATGCCGTACCCGCTCTCTCGGGCATTCCGCTTACGACGCGGGGCATCAGCGAATCGTTTTGGGTGCTGACCGGCACCACTAAAGACCATCAGTTATCCGGCGATATACGGACCGCTGTTCACTCAGACGCGACTCTGGTTATCCTGATGGGTATGAAGCACCTACCCGAAATTGTTCAGTTACTGGCCGATGCTGGCCGGGCCGAAACGCCCGTTGGTATCATTCAAAGCGGGAGCTGGGAACAGGAACGCGTGGCTGTTGCCCCCGCCCGGGCTATTGTGGAAGCTGTTGAACAGAGCCAACTGAGTAACCCGGCCGTAATTATCATTGGCGATGTAGTCCGGCTGCATCCGGCCTGGGCAAAAAATGGCTACACGTCACTAGCACAATCAGTCGGTGTTGAGCGACCACCTCACAATCAGTTAGTTTATCAATAGAAAAACTGTTCGCTTACGATCTGGCCACTTCTAACTTCATAAACGCCAATTTCTGCCAACTGAACCCTGCCGCGTCCGTGCAGGGTCAGGTCATAGGCCATAGAAACGCTAAAGAAATGGCCGGCGACTACTGGTTCTGATATAACAAGGCTATGCGTTTCGGCAACAGTTTCCTGCATAGCTTTTTCCTTGGCCAGAATAGCGGATAAGCCACTCACAGAGGATGTTGCCGCCCGCTCAGGTTCCCGCTGCTCGCAATGGGGAGCCATAAGTGTCGTTTGGGCCAGCATAAACTCGCCCCGACGGCAAAATGATACTAATTGATGGGCAACCTCAGATGTAGTAAGCATATGCAGTTGTCTACAGGCTACTCCAGCCATATTTCTACAAACGTAGCCCTTTCTGCTTCACAGATGCCACACGTATAATCAACCGGCAGAGCCGCAAATGACGTGTTAGCCATAATGTTCCGGTGTGGTTCGCCGTAGCGGGCATCGTACTGACTCAGGCAGGCCGGGCAGGAATGAACCAGCCGTTTAGACTTTTCAAGTACCGGAGCTTCATCCGGCATCGAACCGGGTGAGGGCGTATTCTGGCGTTCATAGTACGCAAGCGCAAGTTGCTGCACGACATCGCTCAACTGAGCCATCGGATGGCTCTTGGCTACCACAACATACTGTGCATTCGTGGTCGTCTGGTGCGTGCGCTGGTACACATCAAAATGTTCGGGCGATCCGTTGCGTTGAATCACTACGGACGCAGCCGCTTCCGAAAACGGCACATTAATGGCAAAACTCAGTTCGTCGGTACGCACATCGGCCTCCTCCAACTGATGCAGAATGTAGTTTTTGAGCGCGAGCGACGTAGCATCGGCATTGGGAAGCTGCCAGTTCAAGTGCCAGGCCGGTACGTTGGTCCGAATACCAAACCGGCCCAGCAGCTGGTCCCAGGCAGGTCGGTCGGCCTCCCGAATATCTTTAATCAACAGGGTTTTATGTGTGGTCAAATACAGTTTCCCTACGCGGGTTTGACGACACAGGTCGCACAGGGCCTCGATGAAGGGTAACGGAAACGCCTGATTTTTCCGGTATAAACCCAGCCAGAAATTACCCGACTGCATCCGGTGAAATCCTTCATATACGGGAATACCAGCAGTCGGGAGGTTTAACTCGACGCCGGGCTTGCGGGTCTGGCCAACAAACTCAGCCATAACCGATTTGTAAAAGGTGTCCGCATTATCCGCCTTTCCAGCCAGATACTGCGCTTCGACCACCCGCGCAAACGCGCCGATTGACTCACTGGCAATCAGTACCGGCCACACATACCGCTTAACCAGTCCCGAAGGCCGCAACAGCACATACCAGTAGTCCGGCTCCGGTGCGGCCACAAAATTGACGTTGCCCGTAGCCGGTGGCACTAGGGGTTGCGCCCGATCAATCAGGTTAATTTTTAAACGGGGGGGCTGTTCGTTTCGGCCCAGCTCCGCAAACTGAGCCAGCACGTCGAGGTAGACACCGGCCGTTAGCCAGGGCGTATCGGGGAAAACATCCGTGGCAGGTAACGACGAAACAATGTTCTGCGCCAGCGCATCGGGTTCGTCGGTAGTCATGCCCAGCGCGTGAATACGCCGTGCCATATCTTCGCGCTGTACCTTCCGCTCGGCGGCTAAGATCAGTTCCTGCCGGTTGCCAATCTCAAGGGTCGTCAGGCCATAATCCTGCGCCAGGGCGGTCACCTTTCGTAAATCGCCCGGCGAGATGGAACCACCGGCGGTAAGAACCCGAAGAAAATAAGGAGACGTCTTCATAAGGCTATTAATCAAACCGCTACCGCCATCTTTTTCCCAACCCGCTCCAGAATCGCTTTCACTTCGGGTTTGCACGAGCCGCAGCCCGTTCCCGCACCGGTTGTCTGGCACAGCTTGGTCAGATCAGCCGCCCCTGCTTTAACGGCTTCGGTGATGTTGCCCTCGCCAACGTTATTGCACGAACAGACCAGCTTCCCCAGCAACGGTTTGGCCGATTGACCCGAACGCAAAAGGGCCAGCCGCTTATCCGACAACTCAGTCTGATTATGAATCAGGTCTTTATATTCCAGAAACTCCGATTTATCGCCCATCAAAATCGCCCCAACTAACCGGTCTCGGTGAATGATGCACTTCTTGTAATACCGCTTGGCTTTGTCCATAAACACAACCTCTTCGTACCCATCTACGCCACTGGTTGGTGCTCCGGCAGGAATATCGGTCAGGCCGAGGGCGCACAAATTGAGGCCTTCCATTTTCAGGATGGTCATCAGCAGCGAACCGGTGTAGAAGTTCAGCCAGTCGCCGTTGAGGTAGCGGGCAATCACATCGGCCTGTTCTTCGGCAGCAGCCGTAATGCCCCAGAGTTGCCCGTTCATCTCGGCCACTTCACCGGCCGCAAAAATGGCCGGATCGCTTGTTTGCAAGTACTCGTTCACAGCCACGCCCCGGTTTACAGTCAGACCGGCCGCACGGGCCAGTTCGGCGTTGGGCTGCGTACCGATGGCAAACACCACGGCGGTTGCGGGAATCGTTTGCCCGTTAGACAGGTGCAGGCCCGCCACCGCCCTGCCCGTTGGCGATGTTGCAGACGGTTTATCGACGTAATAGCGAATGCTTTCTTCGTACAAAATCTCGACGCCCCGGTCTGTCAGTTCGCGGTGAAGCAATTCGCTGGCTACGGCGTCTAACTGTCGGGTCATTAGTCGGTTTTCGCGCTGAATAATGGTAACGCCCGCTCCCACCTCACGTAACGATGCGGCCAGTTCCAGTCCCAAAACACCCCCGCCAACGATTACCACCGGTGTTCCGGGTGTGACTAACTCCCGGAGCCGGTCGGCATCGTGACGCGTTCGCATGGTGAACACACCCGCCAGATCGGTTATATACTCGCGGGGCATAAACGCCCGGCTGCCCGGCGTTAGCAGCAGCACATCGTAACTATGCATCTGTCCCCGGTTGTCGGTGATAGTTTTGGCGGCCCGGTCGATGGATTCGACAGTAACGCCAACGTGCATGTGGACGCCGAGAGCCGCGCTGTCCTGAGGCTGCATTTTTACTAACTTCTCCCACGTCTGCGTCCCGCTGATGTAGTCAGGCAACATCACGCGGTTATAAAATGGGTGAATTTCTTTGCTGAATACGTGCAGTTCGTCCTGCTCCCCCCCCGGCTTATCAGACTGGAGTTGCCGGTATATCTGTACGAACCGTGTTGCAGCCGCACCAGCGCCAATGATCAAAATCTTTTGCTTCGGCTTACGAAACTTCACCACCTGCACAGCGGCAAATTTTAGATCCGGCTCCTTCGAGACAGGATCAATCCGGTTTTCGGTCAAGTTGTTGGCACGGGCCGCGAACGGTCGGGCCGCGTTCGGTCGGGCCTTACCTTGTTGAACCATCTTTCCCCAGTGCATTGGTAAAAAGACGACACCCCGCCGAATGGCCGTAGTGACGACGGCATTCACAGAAACTTCACCGCGTACGCCCGTAATTACAACCGGGTCACCATCGGCGATACCCCGTTCTTCAGCGTCCTTTGGGTGAATCTCCAGAAAGGGTTTGGGAATATGCTTGTTCAGTTTGGCCACCTTACCCGTTTTGGTCATCGTGTGCCATTGATCCCGTATACGGCCAGTGGTTAGAATAAGCGGAAAGTCGGGCGTAATTTCCTCGGACTGGTTATCGTCACTCACGGTTTGAATCCGTGCCCGTCCGCTCGGCGTGTAAAATTTCTTATCGGCAAATAGCCGGGTGGTTCCTGCGGACTCCGCTGTTGGTACGGGCCATTGGATCGTGCCCTGCATACGCAGTCGCTCGTGGCTCAGGCCTGACACGTCGATGCGCGTCCCCTTGGTTAACCGGACGTGTTCGTCGTACACCTGAGCGACGTCGGTATATGGAAAGGCCTCACCGAAACCCATTTTCTGCGCAAATGTCCAGATGATTTCGGCGTCGGCTTTAGCTTCACCGGGTGGTTCGGTAAACTTGTTCAGGTACGAAACACGCCGTTCGGAGTTAGTCATTGTCCCGGCTTTTTCGCCCCATCCGGCCGCTGGCAACACCAGATCAGCAAAGGCTACCGTATCCGACCGGTCGGATATGTCCTGTACCACTACAAACTTCGCGTTGCGCAGGGCCTCTTCGACCAGTGTTGAGTCGGGTAAACTCACCGCCGGATTTGTGCAAACGATCCAGACGGCTTTCATCCGCCCGTCGCGCAAGGCCTCGAACATTTCCGTAGCCGTATAGCCAGGTTTGGCAGGCAGCGGTTCACTTTTCCAAAACGTAGCTACTTCTTCCCGGTGTGCCGGATTGGCCATATCGCGGTGCGCAGGCAACAGGTTAGCCATACCGCCCGTTTCGCGGCCGCCCATCGCGTTGGGTTGTCCAGTAAGCGACAACGGCCCGGCACCCGGTTTACCGATCTGACCGGTAATGAGCGAGAGATTAATCAGCGACACGTTTTTATTGACGCCAATCACGCTCTGATTCAAGCCCATCGCCCACATCGTCATGAATCCCTTCGAGCGGCCAATGTATTCCACGGCCCACTTGATGTCGTCCATACTGACGCCACAGATAGTGGCCGCTTCGCGCAGGGTTCGCTGATGGACTTTTTCGGTAAAGGCGTCGAAGCCTTCGGTATGGTTATCAATAAAGTCCTGGTCAATAAATCCACGGTCGATCAGGCCGCGGGCAATGGCGTGATAGAGCGTAATATCAGTACCCGGCTTGATCTGAAAGTGCAGGTCGGCCATGCTCGCCGTCTGCGTCCGGCGCGGGTCGATGACGATTAGTTTAAAGTCGGGATTGGCTGCTTTCCGGGCTTCGACCCGGCGAAAAATAATGGGGTGGCACCAGGCAGGATTAGCACCCGCAACCAGCAGCGTATCGGCATAGTCGATATCTTCGTAAGAACACGGCACGGAGTCTTCACCCAGCGTCATTTTGTAGCCTACCACCGCCGACGACATGCAGAGCCGCGAGTTGGTATCTAAATTATTAGTCCCGAGAAACCCTTTGGTTAGCTTATTAATCAGGTAATACTCTTCCGTCAGGCACTGCCCCGACGCGTAAAACCCAACCGAATCGGGTCCGTATTTGGCAATCAGGGATTTGAACACCGCAGCCGCCCGGTCGAGCGCCGAGTCCCACGACACCCGTTCCAGCGGCATCGACCGGTTGTAGCGCATCTGTGGGTACAACAGCCGGTCCGACTGATCCATAACGGTATAGTGCAGGTTCAGGCCCTTTGAGCACAGCATTCCCTGACTTCCCGGATGGTTGGGGTCACCTTCGACGCGTATCTGTCCCGTGCGGTCTTTGTGCGCGATAATGCCGCAGCCAACGCCACAATACGAGCAGGTAGATTTAACGGGTTGAGGCTGATTCATGGTAAGGGGTGTCAATTTTTGTCATCCTGAGGGACGAAGGATCTTAGCGGTCAATTCTCTAAGATCCTTCGTCCCTCAGGATGACAAATTCAAGGATGACAAAGTCAATCTTGTGAGCCGAGAGGAATGTGGACTTAAGCGGGCTGAGCAATTAATTCTTCAGCAACTACCTCGGTGCGTTTTTCGAAGCGCGTTACCACAACCACCAGCGACACGACTGCTACAGCGATGCCGATGTATAGAAACGCCTGACTGTAGCTGATGCTCTCGGATTTGAACAGGAACCCAGCCAGCACACCACCGACGTTACCACCCGCGCCCACAATGCCGCTGACGACGCCTACGGCCTTTTTATTCACGAAAGGCACAATGGCATAGGTGGTGCCGTTGGCCATTTTCAGAAACATCGCGAACGTGAGCATAGCCGCGATGGCTAACCCAAGGCTGTGCGTCTGGGAAAAAAGCATTATACCCAGTCCTTCGAGAAGTAATACACCCGCCAGCAACAGCCCTTTACCCCGCATGCCGTAGCGACTACCTACTTTATCGGCAACAATACCGCCTACCGCCCGTGCAAACAGGTTCATACCACCAAAGACACCGGCCCACAAACCTGCTTCGGCCAGAGTAAGCTTGAAGCTATCGACAAAGTACAGAGCCGCTACCCCGTCGAAGGTGATTTCGATACCGAAACAGGCACCATACGCCAGAAACAACGCCCACACGCGCCAGTCGGCCGATGCCTGCCAGAAACTGACCGACGATGCCTGTTGCTTTACCCGTTGAATGGCCTTGTAATTACCTTCGGGCGTGTCCTGTGTGTACCGGTAGTAGACGAAGGCCATGATGAGTAGCATGACACCCGGCACCAGCATGGCCAGCCGCCAGGCTTCGGATTTGGTATAACCCAGCGTCACGATAGCGCCCAGAATCAAAGGCATAACAATGTTTGTAATGCCCCCGCCGAGGTTCCCCCAGCCACCCGCCACGGCATTGGCTGTTCCCTTGATGTTATCGGCAAACATGGCCGAGGTGTGAAACTGCGTAATGACAAACGATGCCCCGATGATACCAATGGCCAGGCGGAAGACCAGAAATGATTCGTAGGTGTGGGCCAGACCGATACCCATAACCGGAATGGCTCCCAGCACCAGCAGACCCGTATACGTCAGCCGGGGACCGAGCGTGTCGCATAAACGACCGATCAGCAGGCGGGCAAACACCGTCATGGAGACGGCCGCGATAATAGCGTTACCGATTTGCGGCTTGGTTAAGTGTAAATCCTCACGTATGACGGGCATCAGCGGAGCCAGGCCGAACCAGCCAAAAAAGCAGACGAAGAAGGTTAGCCAGGTAATGTGAAACGTCCGCATGGGGACGCCTGACGTAGCGAAGATGTTGAGGGTCTTTAGTTTACCAGATTGGGGCAATGCTGTTTTGTCCGGTATGAAGTTTTTCATACATTTGGTCAGGTTTAAGGTGGAACACGAACTAACTTGAACCGTTTGCCCTGCCGGACCCGCCAGTCTTGCAGGGCTTTTTTGTGCTTTTTACTTAAGTAGTTTTACGTTTAATATTTATTCAAATCTACGCACAAACTGCTTGTTAACGAAAGAACAATTTAAATTTTAATCCTAGCCTGCTACATAATTTGGATATCCATTCAAATAACCATACAAAATGCGGCATTGATACTATTTTCAGAACAACGGAGAGAATCTTGCAAAACCGATTGAAAGACGAACAGCTAAACAATTCGTTTCTGTTTGGAATAACGGTTGTTCCTGAATCAGATTACGTTCGTGCCAAACGCAGGGATGCCCCCATTAAAAGACGCTGCCACCCCACCAGAACTGTCCAAACCCGGAGTTAGGCTGGTTTCGCCCAATTACAATTGCTTCGGTCAGGCCAACCGCGCGGGCGCGGGCCGTTACAGTTACCAAGTCGGCCGGTGTGGGGGTTTCTTTTACCTCGAACGCCAGTTGCCGATTCAATACAAAATCAATTTCGGAGCCATTGCTGCGCTGGTGGTATTGCACCTCACCTAACCGAGCCAGTTGGTTAGCTACTGCATTTTCGAAGACCTGGCCACTACTCACTTGTCCTATCACCTGCAATAGCCCTGTATCGGCAAAATAAAATTTCGGCTGCTTGGTTAGCTCTTTATCCAATCCTCCGGTAAAAGGCCGTACTGTCTGAATAAAATAGGTGTATTCGAGCAGGTGCAGGTAGTCTTTGATCTGGTTACGACCAATACCGACCAGACTGGCTAACTTGGTATAGTCTATTCGGCTTCCCACCCGTACCGATAGCATGGCAATCAGCCTGTAGAGCGTATCGCTCAGGCTGAAATCAGACAGTAACCTGACATCCAGTTCAATATATGAATTCAGCACATCCTTTAGGTAATTAATCTTGACTGCTGAATCATCGGCTAATACGACCTCCGGGAACCCGCCATAGCGCAAAAACTCCTCGTACAGTCCACGCCAGCGGTCATAAAATGTAAACAGAAACGGTTGTTGCTGACCAACCTTCAGCAGGCTTACGTCGTCTCCCCGAAAGCGTATAAATTCTGCAAAGTCGAGTGGCATCATCTCAAATATTTGCTTGCGGCCCGCCAGACTCTCTGAGAAATGGTTACGGAGATAAAAGGAGCTTGACCCCGTCACGATGCACTTCAACCCGTACGTATCATACAGACTCTTGATAACGCTTGGACTATTGGGCACTAACTGGATTTCATCTAACCCCAGTACAGCCGGACGGTTCAAATCTAGCCCCAACGCAGTTAAACCGCGCTCGATATCATTATAAGAAGGTTGATTAAAAAGTACCCGGTTTTCGATACGCTCAAAATCAAGAAACAGCGTATTTGTATGCGTTACTTTACTGAGCAGGTACCGCAGAGCCGTCGATTTACCAACCCGACGCATACCCGTAATAACTGTCACCTGTTTTTGATGCAAGTGCTGCTCTAATTCCTGATATATAGTGCGCTCGATCATTTTATCGGATAATTTGCGTAAAAATAATGCAAATTATCCGATAAAATGATCGAGCCTCAACGAACATGGGTGTGTTACCGCTACCCTAACTAGTTTCAGTCAGCGCATCAGTTCCACCCACCCTTTCAGTTCGCGCTTTAAGATATTGTTCTGGAGAAGATAGTAGTACAACCCGGTTGGCAGGGCGGCTCCATCCCAGTCATTGGCGTATGCCTCGGAGCGATGCACCTGCCGCCCCCAGCGGTTAACAACAGTAAGCTGCCAGGGCGATATGTCGATGTTGGGAATGTAGAAAACGTCGTTTTTCCCATCGCCGTTGGGCGTGAACACGTTCGGTACGGCACCGGGGCAATCCAGCACCCGGACCCGGATGGTATCGGCAATAACACAGTTCTGCGAGGGAACACGCACGGAGTAGACTCCTTCAGTAGTGACGGTAATACTGGATTCTGCTGAACCGGTATTCCAGACGTAGCGATTCAGGGGATTGGCAACATCCAACCGGAGTGACTCCCCCCGGCACAGAACCGTATCGGCAGGCAGTTGAACGGCTGGCTCAACAGCTACCTTTATGGTGTCGCTCTGAGCACATCCGCCCCGCGTAGCTGTTACCTGATAGACGCCGGTGGTGCGGGCCGTGTAGCGCGGCAGTGTGGAACCGTCCTGCCAGGTATAGGTTGTCCGGTCGGTATCGCGCAGGGTGAAGGAAACAGACCGTCCGGCGCAGAGTGTCGTGTCGGGACCAAGCTTTGGCGTTGCCGGTGGGTCCGTTACCAAGTCAACCGATACGTCATCAACCAGATAGTAGGCCCGCTGATCGGTGTAGCCGGATTCGAGGGTACGGAAAATGGTATGGTCGTCGTCGAAGAAATTACCGATGGTCAGGTAGTTATACAACTCCTTCGCCGTGAAGCACTTTTCAATGCTCACCCACGTACCCGTTTCGCCCAGGAGTTGCTCGTAGTTCACCTGTGGCGTCACATTCAGCACCCGCCCGTAGCGAAACGGCGACCCTTCGTAGACGATCAGCGAATCGCGTGAAAAATACATGCCAATGTTATCCGTCGCTGTATTTCCCCGAACGCCACCGGCATCGCGGGCGATGTTATGGATGGTGTTCAGCAGCGTCACGTACATACGAACCCGGTAGGTTTTGCCCTGCTGCATGGGCTGTTTCAGCTTCACCTGCATGTACTCGCGGTAGGGCGTGGTAGCGGCATAGTAGGTATAAAATCCGAGGCACTGCCGACCCGACCGGGGCTGAATGGCGGCCGGGCCGAGCGTTTGGGTACAGAAGGGTTGCGGAAAAACGTCGCTCGTCCAGATGTCGGGGGTAGCCCCGGTGGGCGAGTACCAGTTCGTTACGTACTGGCCCAGGTTTTCGCCGTAGCGGGTATAAAGGCAGGCGGGTTTGATACGTTGCTCAAAGTCCGGGTTAGGTACCAGGTTCTGCCCACTGCCCCACCGGGGCAACAGCAGACATAGCCAGCAACAGAAATAATACGGTCGAAGTAGATACACGGTGGGTGCCTTTGTGGTTGATACAGAAGGCAATAGTACGCGCTGTTTACTCCAAATGTTCGCCGGATTTTGTCAGCCCTCCCAGCATAAAGCAGCGTTACCGCAGGTAAACACCCATCCGGTCGGCTTCGCTGAGCACAACCTCAACGTGTTCGGCAAGGGTTGTGCTAAGGGCGTATCCCCGGTAATCAGCGGCAACGGGATAGCGTGGGTGATTCCGGTCGACCAGTACGGCGACCTGCAATTTCCGAACCGGCATCTGTAAAAACGGCTGTAGGCTGAACATCAGGGTACGACCGGTATACAGCACATCATCAGCCACAATCACCGCTTTATCCTGGAATGAAATTTCGGTAGGCAGCGTCACGGGGGGCTGGGCAGGCTGCGTTTTATCGAGTTCAATCCTGAGCAGCGTAATGGGCATGGGCGCCATCTGCCGCAGTTCCCGCTCCAGTGCCTGGGCAAAGACATAACCCTCGCCCGCTATCCCCGCCAGTACCAGCGCCGGTTCATCGAAGTTGTTCTCGTAAATCTGGAACGCGATACGCTTGATTTTTTGCCGGAGTTGCTCGGCCGTTAATATCTGAGTCGGGGATGCGGTCATGCTGCAAAGTTGAAAAAATAATCGGCGCTATGGACGGGGGCTTTGGCACAATTTTAGCCTTCTGGCAAGCATACGGCTTATTTGCGCTTTTCTGAATGAAACATTTTTTTGGGTTACTGGTATTGATTGGGTTGTGGTCGGGCGATAGCAAACGGGTAACCGATACGGGCGTGGCGAGCGTGGTGCAGCGATCGTTGCGGACAGGGAGCGCGCGGCAGTTAGCCGCTTATTTCGACACCACCATTGAGCTGATTATTGATACCGAAGCCGTCGAATTCCAGTCGGTAGAAGCCGCTCATGCCGAACTCATTTTGAAATCCTTCTTTCGTAGGCACCCACCTCAGCGTTTTCAGTATGTATATCAGGGCATGTCCGACCATCAGTATTACAGTTCGGGCAATTACCAGTCGGGGGGGCAGCGGTTTCAGGTCTATGTGCTGATGCGCGAAAAAAAGGGGCAGGACACACATAGTGGAGTAAATCAGCCACAGCAGTATGTGATCAACACGCTGCACTTCCGTAAGGTGGACTGAGCAACTAACCAACTACTTGCGTATTTTTGTGTCCTCATTCGGACAGTATCATGATTATTAAGACTAAAAAATACGCTTTAGATCAAAAAACCTACATCAGTTTAGCCATGCGTCAATGGCTGCGTGATAACTGGAAATGGGCCTTTTTGCCCCTCGGCCTGATTTTACTCAATGTAATTCTGAGTGTGACGGGGGTTTATCCTAACTACTGGCTCTATATCGTGATTGTCCTGCTGACGGTATTATACGTTCTTTTCTGGGGGATTCAGTTCACGGGCGTTACGCAATCGGAGCAGTTCAAGCCCATGTTTCAGAAGTACGTATACGAGATCGACAGCCGCCAGATTCTGATGCGCGTCAATGCTAAAGAAGGCGGGATTCTGAAATGGAATCAGATCAAAAACGTGGTGAAAGATAAAGAGGCTTATATTCTGCTGATGTCTAACGAAGAAGCGGTCAGTGGTATGACGTTGAACCCGCTGATGAAATACATGGCAAAACAGATGGCGAGGGCGCAGTTCCTCTATCTCCCCTATTCTATCTTCACCAGCGAAACGGACCTGAAGTTTATGGATACCCTGCTGCGCAGAAAGAGCCTGCTGGCAGAGTAGGCTTACCTCACCCCAACCCCTCTCCTAAAACAGGAGAGGGGCTTGATTGCTTAGCCACCGGTATCAAACCCCGTAAGGTCCCTCTCCTGTTTTAGGAGAGGGGTTGGGGTGAGGTAGGTTAAGCCAGTACCGCGTTGATTAATCGCTCCAGAATCAGCAACCCATCGGTGTTGCCCAGCAAAGGAGAAGCCGCCCGTTCGGGATGCGGCATCAGCCCAAATACATTTTTGCCTTCGTTAGCTACCCCGGCAATATTCTCCAGACTTCCGTTGGGATTGGCTTCCTCTGTAATGGTGCCATCGGCGTTGCAGTAACGGAAAATTACCTGCCCATTGTCGTTCAGGCGTTTCAGCGTGTCGGCATCAGCAAAATAGCGGCCTTCACCGTGAGCAATCGGGATTTTGTAGGCCCTGTCTTCCAGCCCCGTCGTCACCAGCACATCATCAGACTGCGGACGGAGGTAAATATTCTTGCAGATGTACTGCTGGTTGGTATTTCGCAGCAACACACCCGGCACTAAACGCGCTTCAGCCAGAATCTGAAAGCCGTTGCAAATACCCATCAGGTATCCCCCGCGTTCGGCATGGCGCACTACTTCGTCCATAATGGGTGAGAAGCGAGCGACAGCACCCGTCCGCAGGTAGTCGCCGTAGGAAAACCCACCGGGCAAAATGATAAAATCGCTGCCCTGCAAGTCATGGTCTTTGTGCCACAGCCGAACAACTTCCTGTCCAAGACCATCGCTGAGGGCATCTACCGCGTCCTGATCGCAGTTTGAGCCGGGGAAAACAACAACACCGAATTTCATAGAGTTAAAATGGTTTATTATCGGAATCGCGCCGGGTATCGAATACGTTTAAAATCAATATCCTATCTCCATCAATCCGATAATAGATTTTAGTGTATTTCCTGATAAACAACAGCCTGATACCTCCTCCATTAGGCTCTTGTACGCCCAGTTCAGGGAAGCTACTCAGCAGATTAATTGTCTTGTAAGCTTTATCAACGAACTCGCTGACAACTCGTTCGCTCCATGTATCGGCAATGAATGACACCAGTTCATAAAACTCCCGGTCAGCGGTAGGCGTCCACTCTATCTGGTAATCCATTTGTCATACTTTTTCCAGACATCCACATTCGGAATCAGCTTCTCAGGCTGTTTACTTTCCTCGTATGACTCTTTCATGGATGCCTGTTGCTCGGCGCTCAGGCCATCCCAGAATGAACCTTCCCGAGCTTCGACCGACGCGGCAAAGGCATCGTAGAAATGCGTCAGTACAGTTTCATCTTCAGCCTGATCAATCAGGGTGTGAAATTGCTTTTTGATGACTTCGATGCGTGACATGATTTCTATCGGTTGATTAACCACAATTTATAAAGAAGAATGTGCTATGCATCAAGCTCGTCGCTAGGCGGATTGAGTAATCAGACATGCCATATCTCCAAGATATGGCATGTCTGATTACTCAATCCGCAGGTATCCGCCCAATCCGCGTTCCATTTTATTTTACTTCAACTGGCTTACCATCGGCCGACGCTCCGCGCTTGCCGGGTTCAAACGTGAGATCGAGCCGACCGAGATTGATGCCAGCAAACCCAACCTGATTAATCACCACCGGCTGTCCGTTGCGGTTATTTACTGTTACGGGCGCATCCAGAAATGTATGTGTATGACCGCCGATAATAAGGTCGATGTTGCTGGTTTGCGGAGCCAGTGTCCGGTCCGATACCGTCTGATCGTTGTACTGATAGCCGAGGTGTGACAAACAAATAACGTAATCACACTTTTCGCCGTTCCGCAATTGAGTAGCCGTATCGTTGGCCAGCTCAACGGGGTTCAGATACTTCATTTCTTTATACAGTTCCGAAGGAATCAAGCCGTCGGGTTTAATCCCAATGCCAAACACGCCCACCCGAATGCCATCTTTCACGAACACTTTGTAAAGCTGCGTTCGGCCATCCATGACAGTATTCTTGAAATCGTAGTTGGCGACCAGAAACGGAAATTTTGCCTTACCGAACTGATCCCGCATGTTGTCGATGCCCCCGTCGAAATCGTGGTTGCCAATTGTGGCGGCATCGTAGCCAAGCCGATTCATGGCCAGCACTTCGGGTTCGCCTTTGTAGAGGTTAAAATAAGGCGTCCCCTGAAACAGATCGCCCGCATCGAAGAGCAGCACATTGGACTCCTGCTGCCGGACCTGGCTAATCAAACTTGCGCGACGGGCTATCCCACCTTTGCCCGCATTCCGGCTGCCGTCCATCGGGAACGGGTCGAGCCGACTGTGTACGTCGTTGGTATGCAGGATGGTCAGTTTGGTTGTCTTGGCCGAAGCCGCTAAACTCTCCGGTGCGACGGAGCCAATAACGGCAGCCGCGCCCAGCCAGCGCAAAAAATCACGTCTATTCGATATTGATGCGTCCATTCGCTTGTAGCGTTATCGGTTGACCACTCTGCCCCTGTTTCCGAAAATAGTCGATGAGGGCGTCACGGATGAGGTAATTATCTAAGTTCTGACGTTTTACGGCACCTTTTAAAAAGTTAGCACCACTGCCGCCATTGGCAATATAATCACTTAGCGCTACGGTATACGTTTCAGCCGGCTGCAGGGTGCGACCGTTGGCAAACGTAACCGACTGCACCTTGTTGTTATGGAGTTTCACGGAGATACCACCCACTAAAAGTGCTTCGTCACCAGCGAAGTGGTTCAGAAACTGCATCAGCATATCGCCCGTTAAGGTCAGAATAACGAGTTGATTATCGAACGGCATCACCTCGAATACATCGCCCACGGTGACGTTTCCCTTCGGTAACCCATTGCGCACTCCCCCATAATTCAGATGCGATACATCAACGGGCTTGCCGTATCGGTCCGATGCCTGACTCAGCAGCGCGTCGCAGAGGAGGTTATTGAGTGCCGATTCGGGCTTGCGTTTTTCCAAACGTTCGGGCGTTTGGAAAAGCACTTCATTCATGGATTTATCGAGCCCTTGTTTATAGGGTTTTAATAACTGAACTAAGCTAGTGTCGGGACGGGCCGTGGAATCGACGCCAATGCGGGTATACGCCTGTTTGGTGACGACGTGACTGCTTTGGCAAGCCATCAGGCCGGTCAGCAGCAGCGCGGGGAGAAAACGGGTTGGTTTCATCAGAGGCAAAATTACTTCTTTTCGTCCAACGCCACCGCCTTGACCAGAAAAAGGCCAATGTTAGTGTTCACTGAGACATCACCCGAACCGGCCGATAACGTTGCTGTCTGCCATTCTGACGTCGGTTTAAGCGTTTGCCACGCACCGGTGCCTATGCGTACCTGAACCGGCAAATTAAACTCGGTCACAGCAGCTTTCCAGCGGTAGCGGATTGCATGGTCGGGCAGTGGACTGAACTCCAGAAGGGGCAGCTTCGCCTGATACAGATACTGATTTAAGATTGGCTGTAAGGGCATCCGGGTACGGTCGGCCAGAAAATCAACCACCTCTTTAGTGGATACAATCGACAACCTTTTTTCTGTCGCCAGCGCCTTTAGGGCCGCAAACCAGACGGAATCGTTGCCTACAGCATGACGCAGCGTGTGGAGCATCCAGGTGCCTTTGTAATAAATATCCGTGTCTTTCTGGTCGAAATTCACGCCCATCGGCCCAATCATCGGATACTGATTTTTGATCAGCGTCCGCTGTCGGTTCAGGTAATTCTGCGCCTTGGTCGGGTCTTGTGTACATTCTACGTACAGCGCTTCGGCGTAGGTTGTAAAGGATTCGTGAATCCACATTTCGGCATGGTCGGCTACGCTCAGGCTGTTCCCAAAATACTCGTGGCCGCTCTCGTGAATGATGATAAAATCAAACCCGTATGGATTGTTGCGATACTCATTTCCGTAGGCCACCGCACTCTGATGTTCCATACCCCAGTACGGCGTTTCAACCAGTTTATAGCCATCCCGTCCGAAGGGATATTTTCCAAAATAACGCTCATAGCAGGCTAACATACCTTTTACCTGTTCAAAGTGTATTTTCGCTTTCGTCAGGTTGCCGGGTAGTACGTAATAATCGAGTGGGAGTTTGGTCTTGTCGGCGTTGATGTACGTGTCTGAAAAATGGGCGTAATCGGTAATGTTAAGGGTAACGTCGTAGTTATTGATGGGGTAATGAACAAACCAGGTCCACTCCGTCTGGCGTCCGCTGTTCACGGCTTTCTGACCAGTAAAGACACCGTTCGAGACGCAGGTTAACCCGGCAGGTACGCGGCAGGTGATCCGCATGGAGTCAGGCTCGTCAGAGAGGTGGTCTTTACAGGGCCACCACAAACTGGCCCCCTTGCCTTCGCAGGCCACCGTGATCCAGTCACGACCGGTGAGCGTATCCTTCTTCCAGATAAAGCCGCCATCCCAGGGTGGATTCTTTGCCACAATTGGTGATCCGCTATAGATGACGGTAAGCGTTTGGGATTGTCCTGCTGTTTGGGGCTCGTTCATCGTCACGAACACAGCGTTTCCATCGCGGACAAACGTCAGTTTTTTATCCTGTTGTGTGATCGTTGAAATGGTCATATTGGCGAATAAATCGAGCTGCATGCGGCTGAACGGAGCCACTACGGTATAGTGAATCGTGTTCTGACCGGCAATAGTTTTAGTTGCGGGATCAACACTCAGACTGAGGTCATAGAATGTGACATCGTAACCCGTTCGTTCGGGCCGCAAACTGCCTCGCAGGCTATCGGCATGGGTGAACGGCTGGGCATAAACGGCTGTAAAACTTAACAAGAGTCCCAGCGTCCAGGCGGCACAGTGTAGTGAAAAGCGCATAATTTCTGAATACTTACTAATGTGATGAAGGTCCTGCTCGGTTGCGACACCGGGTTTCAGAAGCAATAGCCAACCACCGGGTGAAGCCTTTTAAGAACTAACGTTTTTTGCTACCCGGCGCTGATTCAACCGTTGAATTTAGTACTTTGCCCCCTATGAAACTGTCTGATAATCATGTCACAGACTGATCCTACCCAGTGGGTCGACCGCCATGCCGATGCACTTTTTGGGGTGGCCGTGCTACAGGTGAAAGATCAGGCCGTGGCCGACGATCTGGTGCAGGAAACCTTTATGGCTGGCCTTAACGCGCTGGATAGCTTTCGGGGGCAGTCGCAGGAGCGAACGTGGCTGATGGCCATTCTGCGCAACAAAATTAATGACTACTTCCGTGTTCAAACCCGTCGGCCAACAATTTCATTAGACGATGCCTTCTATGACCAGTATTTCGACCGGGATGCTGATAATTATTTTGACCATTGGCTACCCGATAAATCGCCTGGCGATTGGGGCGAAACCAATGAGCAGAACGATTCGGAGGCCCTCAATGCGGTCCTTTACGATTGTCTATCGAAACTGCCGCCCCGTTACGCGCAGGTGGTAACGCTTAAATTTATCAGCAATGTAAATGCATCTGAAATCTGTCAGGAATTAGCTATTTCACCGTCTAATTACTGGACACTGCTGCATCGGGTAAAAATTTTGTTACGTGAGTGTCTGGAGAAAAACTGGTATTCAGTTCAATAATGAGTAGTCTGTATAAAAAATACATCCGACTGTCTTGCCGTCAAGCGTCGCAGCTGTTAGTGAAGCAGGCCGAAGCGCCGTTAACGCTAACTGAACGGCTGCAACTCCGGTGGCACTTGCGCTTGTGTGATCCCTGCGCCCGGTTCTCCCGTCAGGTCAGGCTGTTGGATCAGTTACTGACGCGCAGTACAACGACTGGGCACTTTCAGGCGGCCCCTACGCTGCGCCCCGAACGGAGGGCGGCAATGGCCGATGAAATTAAAAGAAGGTTAAATAGCTAAGTATGCTGTAAGGTTTGTGTCCACATGGCGACAAAGTTGGGCAGGGGACGCACTCCTGATCTACTTAACTAACTTTACACATGAAAAAAGTACTTGCTTTCGCTGTTGCCATTATCGTCACACTTTCTACTGCTGTTTTCGCTCAGAACAAAATGCAGGATGCGCCCAAAACCCGCAAAGAAAAGAAAGCAGCCATGAAGGCTGACAAGATGCAGGATAAGATGTCGGATGGCAAAATGATGAAAGATGATAAAATGTCCGACGGTAAGATGAAAGACGACAAGATGAAGCCTAAGAACAACTAGACCATTTGGCAGTACGCTGGTCTGATTCAGCGGACCAGTGTGCTGGACTATTTATTAACCTTTTACCTATAACCCCATGCCACGCATCGTTCACAAACATCCGTTAGCCATCCGGTGGTTTCACTGGCTCAACTTCCCCATCCTGTTCGTTATGATCTGGAGCGGGCTGTTGATATACTGGGCCTACGACCCGTACAAAATCACGGTTGGCAGTACGGTTCTTGTTCAGTTTTTTCCTGACTCGTTCTATAAATGGCTGGGCGTACCGTTCCGGCTGGCGGAAGGGCAATCGTGGCATTTTGTGTTTCAGTGGCTCTTCATCGTCAACGGCATTCTTTACGTAGGCTACACATTTTTATCGGGCGAATGGCGGTTGCTGCTGCCCAACCGTAATTCATTTCGCGAAGCCTGGCTGGTAGTCTTGCACGATCTGCATATTCGTAAAATGGCTCCCCCACAATCAAAATACAATGCGGCTCAGCGGATTGCTTATTCGGCCATTATTGTCATGGGAGCGGGTTCAGCCCTGACAGGTTACGCGATATACAAACCAACGCAGTTGAACTGGCTGACCTGGCTGATGGGCGGGTATGAAACGGCCCGCTTGCTGCATTTTGCCTTAACCATTGGTTATGTGCTGTTTTTCGCGATTCACATTTTCCAGGTCATTCTGGCAGGCTGGCACAATTTTCAGAGTATGATCACTGGTTTCGAGAAAAAAGATGAGCTTACTGAAACACAAACCCCTGCGTGAGGAGCTAACCTCCGATCAGCAGCTTAGGCGCAATACCCTTAAAGCCATGCTCGGCTTCGGAGTGGCTAGTTTAGTACCGGTTGGCGTTTGGCAGTGGGTAAAATCTCAGCCGAAAGTGGCCGGTATTCCGGCTCCGCTCCGTACACTGCTGAACACGAATGAAAAAATAGCGAATGTCTATTTCAGCCCCACGCACCTTGCGCCTACCTACCCGGCCAGTCAGGCAGCTAACCCGCCCCGCACCAACGGAAAGGATGGTCTGCACAGCCCGGTTGTTCAGGAGGGCTACCAGATCACCATCGAACAGCCGGGCCGAACACCAATGACGGTCAGCATCGACGACCTGAAAAAGCTGCCAAAGCACGACCTTGTTTTCGACTTTAAATGCGTAGAAGGCTGGAGTCAGATTCAGCACTGGGGCGGTGTAAAATTCGCTGATTTTGTGGCGAAGTACGGCCTCGGCACCCGCAGTGGCAAAGCGCCATCGGCCGATGATCTGGATGATTTTTATAAATACGTGGGCATGGAAACGCCCGACGGTGGCTACTATGTGGGTCTGGATATGCCAAGTGCCCTGCATCCGCAGACAATGCTGGCCTTCGAGATGAATGGCAACCCCATCACACCGGCGCACGGAGCACCGGTACGGCTGATTATTCCGGTTAAATACGGCGTCAAGAACCTGAAACGCATCGGTACCATCCGCTTTGCCGACGAACGCCCGCGCGACTTCTGGGCCGAGCGGGGCTATGACTATCACGTAGGGTTATGAGATAAATCAGGTGGTGTCGGGCCGGGTGGCCGACGGTCGGCCGCTGCCGTGCCATCTCAAACCCGACACCACCACCCCTTACCACCCCATTTACAGTCAAACACATTCATCATGACTTATTTCACACAGCTATTCGTAGCGGCTGGCATCGCGCTGGCTTCCGGTAACGGCCCAACCCCGGCCTCATCTACCACAAAAGCCCCCAAAGCGACCTACGCACCGGTGGCCGTACTGGAGTTATTTACCTCGCAGGGATGTTCGAGTTGCCCCTCCGCCGACCGGTTGCTGACGGAAACTCTGAGCGAAGCCGCCAAAACGAACAAGAACATCATTGGCTTGTCGTTCCACGTCGATTACTGGGACCGGATGGGCTGGAAAGACCCTTTCAGCGATCATGCTTATACGAAGCGGCAATACCAGTACAGCGACCATTTTGCCCAACATGGTGTCTACACCCCTCAGGAAGTGCTGAACGGGCGGCAGGAGTTCGTTGGCTCTAACCGCAGCAAACAAACCACCGCGCTCAAAGACGCGCTGAATCAACCGGCAACGGCGAGTGTGCAGCTCACGGCTACGGCCCTCAGGAACAACCAGCTTACGATAAACTACCAACTGGAAGGTGACCTGACCGATGCGGTGCTGAACATAGCCCTTGTCAGTAAAACCACTGAAACCAGCGTACAACGGGGCGAAAACGCCGGGCGTAAATTAGTACACGATAATGTCGTGCGGACGTTCCAGACCCTTCCCGCCACTAGAAAAGGAACCGTATCGCTTACCCTGCCTGCGGGCTATGATCCGCACAACGGCGCGGTGGTTGCTTACGTGCAGGCTCGCCAGACCCTGGCCATCCGGGGCGCGGGGCAGGTGAGTTTGTAAATTTCAGGCCACCGTTTCAACGGTGGTGTTCCCGGCAATTAGTCGGTTAGTAATGAACCGTTTCAACGGTTTACAGTCAGATGAACAAACCGTTGAAACGGTTCATTACCAGCAATTCGTTTACCGTTGCCCCACGGCTGAAGCCATGGGCTGATAGAAACGACCGACTCCTTTATTTCTACGTATTCCGTATTTTTGAGAATCCAACCTTGTCTTTCGGGGTTGGATTTTCGTTGTTAGGCAATACACAATCATCCGACAAACTCTTTATGCGCCACGGTCGCCCGTTTTACTTACTACTGCTCCTTTCGCTGTTCTCCTGTACGGCCGCACTGGCCCAAACCCGCAAAGCCATTACGCTGGATGACGTCTGGGGGCGGAATGCGGGTACCTTTTCTCAAAAATCCGTTCAGGGCGTCAACTGGATGAAAACCGGTGGCTTTTATACGGCACAGGAGCCCGGTAAAGTCGTCAAGTACAGCATCGTGACGGGGCAGCGGGTCGACACACTGTTCGATGAAAAAACCGTTGGACAGCCTATTGACATGGAGGCTTACCAGCTTAGTGCCGATGAACAGAAACTGCTCATCACGACGCAGGAAGAACCGATTTATCGCCATTCGAGCCGGGCCGTTTTTTACATCTACGACCTCAAAACGAATAAGCTGGCCGCGTTGAGCAAGAACGGCAAACAACAGTTCGCGACGTTTTCGCCCGATGGTCAGCGCGTTGCTTTTGTGCGGGATAACAACCTGTTTGTCGTTGACCTTCTTAGCAGCAAGGAAACCCAACTGACGACAGACGGCAAACAGAACGAAATTATCAACGGGGCGGCTGACTGGGTTTACGAAGAAGAGTTCAGCATGGCCCGGGCGTTCGAGTGGTCGCCGGATAGCAAGCGGCTGGCCTGGATTCGATTTGATGAAAGCCGGGTACCCGAATACGATATGCAGCTATGGGGTAAACTCTACCCCACCGAATACCGCTTCAAATACCCCAAGGCAGGCGAAGCCAACTCATTAGTATCAGTACTCATCGCCGATGCGACGGGTGCGCCCGATGGTGTAGTTCGTAAACTGACCGTCGACGCCGGTACTGAAACCGACATCTACCTGCCCCGGATTCAGTGGACCAGTAACCCTAACCTGCTTTCGATTCGTCGGCTGAACCGGTTGCAAAACAAAATCGACCTGCTTCACGCCGATGCCGCTACCGGTAAAACCACCACCGTTTTATCAGAAACCAGCCCAACCTATATTGATCTCGAACTGACCGACGATCTGGCTTATCTGGCCGATAACAAATCGTTTCTCTGGACCAGCGAACGTAGCGGTTATAAACACATTTACCGATACGACATGGGTGGCAAACTTATCGCCCCTGTTACTGTAGGCAACTTTGAAGTGAAAGACGTGCTGGGCGTCGATGCCAAAACGAACACGGTTTACTTCACATCGGCGGAGGTATCACCCTTAGAGCGGCATCTGTACCGAGTGGGGCTGGATGGCAAAAATAAAACCCGGCTTACCGATGCATCGGGCACGTTTACCATCAACCTCAGCCCCGATTTTGCCTATTATCTGCAATACTACGGTTCCGCAGCCGCGCCCCAAACGGTGAGCGTGCTGCAAACGGTGGCCAATAAACCATCGAAATCGCTGCGCGTTGTGGAGAGTAACGAGGCCCTGAAAACCCGATTGAAAGACTATGCCATCTCGCCCAAACGGTTCTTTCAGTTCACCACTTCAGAAGGGACTTCGCTGAACGGCTATATGATTCGGCCCATCGATTTCGACAGTACGAAGAAGCACCCAGTGCTGATGTTTGTGTACGGTGGTCCGGGGTCGCAACAGGTGATGAATAACTGGGAGAGTCGCGACTTTTTCTGGTATCAGACTCTGGTCCAGAAGGGCTACATCATTGTCTGCATCGACAACCGGGGAACCGGCTCGCGGGGTAACGCCTTCCGCACCGTTACCTATGCTCAACTCGGCAAGTACGAAACGCAGGATCAGATTGAAGGCGCTAAATACCTTGGTGGTCTGCCCTACGTTGATAAGAGTCGCATTGGCATCTGGGGCTGGAGCTATGGCGGCTACATGTCGGCTTTGTGCATGACCGTTGGGGCCGATTATTTTAAAACCGGTATCTCCGTTGCTCCCGTCACGACCTGGCGTTTTTACGACACCATCTACACGGAACGCTACCTGAAACGCCCGCAGGAAAACGCCAGTGGTTACGACGACAACTCACCGCTGACACACGCGGCTAAACTGAAAGGCACTTATTTGCTCATCCACGGTACCGGCGACGATAACGTGCATTTCCAGAACTCGATTGCGTTTGAAGACGCGCTGATTAAGGCGGGTAAACAGTTTCAGTCGTTCTATTACCCGAACCGCAACCACGGCATTTATGGCGGTAACACCCGAATGCACCTCTACCAGATGATGACCAACTTCATCGAAAAGAATTTATAGGTGTGCCGCTTATACACAGAGGAAGCGGAGGTAACACAGAGATCGCAGAGTAATTTCTTTCTGTGTGCTCTGTGTTACCTCCGCTTCCTCTGTGTTTAAGCCTTTGGTTAAACCTTTTTTTTCGGGGTGTTAAACCTTGTTGGCTGATTCCCTTCTAAGAATCATAAAACAACATAAACACCTTGAACCATGAAAAAGACAATCGTAACCCTCGCGGCTCTGGCCATGCTTACTACCGGCAGTGTAATGGCCCAGCGCGGCTACAATAGCGGCTACGACCGTTACCCCGCCCCTAATTCCGGCGGGTATAATCAAGGAGGATACAATCAGGGTGGCTACAATCAATACCCAAATCAGGCCAATCCGCATGTTGATGATTCGCAGGACTGGTACCGTATCGAACGGCTGGATCAGATCGTTAATTTATCGCGGGGTCAGAAGCGGGAGATGAAACGGATTGAAGACCGGTACGACCAGCTTGGTTTAACTCCCGGCGGACGGCTTTACCCACAGGAAGCACAACGGCTCCAGTGGCAGAAACAACAGGATATTATGTCTGTTCTGAATCCTATACAACGCGATCGGCTGTACGCGTTCCAGCAGGGCCGTCGGGGCAATCAGGGTGGTTATTATGGTCGTCGGGGCTAAAAAAGGCCGTTTTAAAGATAAACCTAACTCCGTAACTTGTTTTGTAAAGACCCGCCCTCACGCGGGTCTTTTTACCTTTAGTACGGTTCACCTTCTCTAAAAATCCGCCTTACCATGTTCGTCGTAAATGATCAACCCAGTGTGCGCTCACTCGATAGAACGCCGGGCGGTCTTCTGAACAAGATATGACGTGATGTAGTTTGTTACAGTTAACGTACACCCTATTGGGTGTTAGTAATCCACTAAACGCTATCGTTATGAAAAAGACACGAATTTTTCTCAGCCTGATTTTAGTCTTAACCCTCGTTGTCGATCAGTCGGCGCAGGCCCAACGGCGCTGGAGTCCACAGGCCAAAGATGCAGCCATTGGCGCGGGTATTGGCGGTGCCGCCGGTGCTATCATTAATAAACGGAACCGCGTAGTAGGCGGGGTTATCGGTGGTGTAGTAGGCGGAGCAGCCGGATATGCCATTGGCAAACACACCGACAACAAGCGCAAAGAAGCGGTCCGCATAGCTGAAGCAAACCGGGTGGCGGCTGAACGTGAAGCCGCTCGGGTGGCTGCCGCAAACCGGGCCGAACGCGAAGCTGCCGACCGCGCTGCCGCTGAACGCTCGGCCGTTGCCAGAGCAGCCTCGGAACGGGCACCAGCCAGAGCTACAGAGGGTATTGCGCGCAACACAGCGGTTCGGGCCAGTGGTCCAACAGCCGTAGTGGCAACTGCTCCGGTTACCACAGCCTTTATTGCGCCGAAAGCGCCAACTTCGGCTGTCGCCGTGCTAAATAGTGGTTTTCTTCCGAATGCCACCTATGGCGACCAGTCTGCCCCATATGGCATGTCGCCCTACCGTCGGAAAAGCTGGTAATCGCTTAATTACCCTTACCTCATGGCTACGGTTGTGAGGTAATTTTATTTCTCATCATTCATAAAAGATTAGTATCATGAAAGCATTAATGAGTGTATTAGTCGTAGCGGTGTTTAGCTCGGCCTGTTCTAAATCGAGCGACGCAGTTAACGTGCAGGACCTGAATCAGCAGTTTATTGGTGCCTGGAATAATAAAGATGCCGCTAAGATAAATGCCTTACTGGCCGACGATGTCCATTTTTTGCAGGGCAATGCTCATTACAAAGGCAAAGCAGAAGTGTCGGAAAAATGGGTGCAGAGTACACTGGCCAGCCTAAGCGATCTAAAAACCAACGTGGTCAGTTCAGCAGTTGATGCCCAGACCGCTTACGAGGCCGGTACCTTCTCGGTTGATGTACTGCCTGCCACTGCTACTGATCCCCGTGGCTTTGGCGAGGGTAATTTTATTTTACTCTGGCGCAAAGGTGACGATGCCACCTGGAAGCTTAGTTACGCTCAACTGGAAGACTTACCGGTGCAGGCCAAAAATTAAATTTCAACACGATCGGCGAAGTGGCCGATCCCCTATATAGACAAAGGCCGGTATAGTACCGGCCTTTGTCTATATACTGTAATTGGTAAACTGCTTACGAAGGCGCAGAGAACTCTTCGTTTTTCATCACGAATTCCTGCTGTTCAGGTTGATCCCGGCGTACAAACGGACGAATAATTAACCGGGTGCCGCGTTGGTAGGTAAACAGTCTGTATACCCAGTTGCTGAACACAATCAGTTTGCTGCGGAAACCAACGAGGTAGAATATATGAACGAACAGCCACGTCATCCAGGCCATGAAACCGCCGAGATGAATATTCCCCGGCAAATCAGCAACGGCCTTATTCCGGCCCACAATCGCGAGTGATCCCTTATCAAAGTAGCTGAACGGCGTTGGCTCTTCCTTCCGCAGCCACCGGCGCATATTTTTAGCTAAGTGCTCCCCCTGCTGAATAGCTGGCTGTGCCACGCCGGGATGGCCTTTGGGCCACTTCTCCGATTTCATGAACGCAATATCGCCAATGGCAAACAGGTCAGTAAAGCCCTGCACCCGGTTGAATTCATCAACCAGAATCCGCCCCTTTTCAGTAGCTTCAGCCGGTACCCCATCAAGCAAAGCGCCCGTCACGCCAGCCCCCCAGACCAGCGTCTGCGTTTTGATCTGCTCACCGCCTTTAAACGTTACGGTTTCGCCGTCGTAGCTTTCAACCAGTGTTTTCAGCTTGATAACCACACCCAGTTCTTCCAGGTACCGCTGCGCTTTCTGACCCGCTTCGGGCGACATTGGCGGCAATACGCGGTCCATTCCTTCGACGAGGTAGATGTTCATCATGCTGAAATCCAGGCCCGGATAGTCGGCTGGCAGTACGTGCTTACGCATCTCGGCTAATGAACCGGCCATTTCTACCCCCGTAGGCCCTCCTCCGGCAATGACAAAGTTGAGCAGACTCTGACGGGTTTCAGGATCGGGGGTGATGCTGGCCTGCTCGAAACACTGCAAAAATTGACTGCGGATATTCAGGGCTTCGGGAATGGTTTTGAGCGGAAATGAATACTTCTGAATCTGCTCATTACCGAAGAAATTAGATTTTGTGCCGCTGGCAATCACCAGATAATCGTACTTTATATCGCCGATGAGGGTTGACACCGTTTTAGCCGCCGGGTCGATTTTAGTGACCCGCACGAGCCGAAAATGAAAGTCGTCCTGACCGTCGAACATCTTGCGGAATGGCTCGGCGATGGCATCGGGCTCCAGACCAGCCGTGGCTACCTGATACAGCAACGGCCAGAATCCGTTGTAATTCTGCTTATCGAACAGCACCACCTGAACGTCGGCATTCCGCAGGCTTTTGGCCAAATTCATACCACCGAACCCGCCACCGATGATAACGACGCGAGGTTTGGTAGTATCGGGTATATTAAGCGATAATTTATCGAAATGAAGCATAGTCCATTGGGTGTTGAGCGTTATACATAAGCTACCTCTGTAGGTACACTGTAAAAACAAATTTGTTTGGGAAAACGAGCCAATTCATCCCGTCCGGGCTTGATCTCTTACCCGATTACCATGAAATACCGGTTACTTCCCATTTTCTATCTACTCCTTTGGCAATCAGCCGCTTTTGCCCAGGTTAATTCGACCGATACTCCCCCGCTGCGCCCCTCCGTTACAGTCAGCGGCTACATCCGGGAGGCCGGTAGTCAGGAAGCGCTCATTGGGGTCAATGCCTACGTCGCTGCGTCGGTCCCCGGTGCCCGGCCCATTGGAACAACCTCCAACACCTACGGCTTTTATTCGCTCACCCTGCCCACTGCCGACTCGGTTACGCTGCGGTTTTCATTTGTGGGCTTTACGACCGTAGTACGTACTATTTCCCTGCGGAACAGTCAAATCCTGAATATCGACTTAGCGTCCGGCCGGGCATTATCGGAGGTGGTTGTTACGGCGAAGCAGATAGACGAGCGGGTCAGCGACAGCCCGCAGATGAGCCGGATTGAGGTGCCCATTGACCAGATCAAGAAGATTCCGGCGCTGTTTGGCGAGAAAGATGTGCTGAAGGTGCTGCAACTTATGCCGGGCGTGCAAAAAGGGTCCGAAGGTAACGCGGGTATCTACGTGCGCGGGGGCGGTCCCGACCAGAACCTGCTCATGCTGGACGATGCCATTGTGTACAATGCCAATCACCTGTTCGGTTTTTTCTCCGTTTTCAACGGGGATGCCCTCCGCTCCGTCGAGCTAACCAAGGGAGGGTTTCCGGCACGGTTCGGTGGTCGTTTGTCGTCGGTAATTGAGATGAACATGAAAGAAGGCAGCAAGCAGGAACTACATGGCGAAGGCGGCATTGGGCTCATTGCCAGTCGGCTGACGCTGGAAGGGCCACTGACCAAAAATAAAAAGTCATCCTTTTTGATCTCCGGTCGCCGGACGTACCTGGACCTCATTGCCCGACCGCTTATCAAACAGCAGACGGATGGACAAACCGATGCTGGTTATTATTTCTACGACCTAAACGCTAAAGCAAACTACGATTTCGGGCAGAAAGACAAGGTATATCTCAGCGGCTATTTCGGGAAAGATCGCTTTTATGCCCGCGATAACCAGGATGGCACTAACGTTGGGCTGGATTGGGGTAACGCCACCGCTACCCTGCGATGGAATCACCTGTTTTCGGAAAAGCTGTTTTCCAATACCTCACTTATTTTCAGTAACTATAGTTTCAATATCTCATCGGATCAGCAGCAGAGCGCGGGCAATTCCTTCGCGCTTCGGTACTCGTCGGGCATCCGGGATTTCTCGCTTAAATATGATTTCGATTATTATCCCAGTCCGCAGCACTCGCTCCGGTTTGGCCTGCAGAGCATTTACCACCGCTTCACGCCCAGCGCCGTAGTACTCAAAAACGACGACATTGGCCGCTTTGACCGGAATGTGGACAACATCGACGTGCTGGAATCCGGCGCGTACATCGAAGATACGTGGCGACCCGACTCGCGCTGGCGCGTCAATGCCGGGCTTCGGATCAGCCATTTTATTCAGCAGCGTGTCAATTACATCCGGCCCGAACCACGTATTTCGGCGGCCTACATGCTCCGGCCCAACCTGTCGTTCAAGGCGTCGTATGCGCTCATGAACCAGTACGTTCACCTGCTGTCTAATACGGGCATTGGCCTGCCCACCGACTTATGGGTACCCACCACCGACCGTATTGCCCCGCAACAATCGCAGCAGGTGGCCGTAGGCATGGCCAAGGATTTTACAAACCCGGACAAGCCAACGGCGGGCCTCACGCTGACGGTAGAGGGCTATTACAAGCGTATGGACAACATTATTAACTACAAAGAGGGAGCCAGTTTCCTGCTCATCCAGGACCTGAACTCAACCAGCGCGGTCCGGTGGGAAGATAACATTACACGGGGCCGGGGCTGGTCCTACGGGGCAGAAGTTTTAGTACAGAAGAAAGTCGGCCGGTTTTCGGGTTGGGTAGGCTACACGCTTTCGTGGACTAAATGGCAGTTTCCCGACCTAAATTTTGGCCAGGCATTTTATCCCCGCTACGACCGCAGGCACGATATTTCTGTCGTTGGCATTTACGAATTAAGCCCCCGCATTACGCTTTCCGGCACTTGGGTATACGGCACCGGCAATGCACTCACCGTACCGACGTCCACCTACACGGCCTACGAACAGACGGCGCGTTTTTTACCGGCCGCAACGGGTAACGGTGCCAACCAACTGCTCCAGCAATTATTCAGTAACAGTCGGCAGGTAAGCGAATACGGTGCTAAAAACAGTTTTCGGGCCGAGCCGTATCACCGGTTAGACCTGAGCATACAGTTTCACAAGCAAAAAAAGCATCACGAACGGACCTGGGAGTTGAGCGTCTACAACGCCTACAATCGCCGGAACCCGTTCTTTTACTCGCTCGATACGAAAAGCCCTGGCGCAGGGCTACCCAGCCGAACGGTTTTCAACCGGTATTCTGTTTTCCCGATTGTACCCGCGCTGACGTATGGATTCAAATTTTAGACCGCATAAGTGGCCTAAGCGCTGGTTTGAGCTAATCACCACAAGTATGAAATCGTTGACTTTTATTTTGATCGCGTTTTCCACCCTGCTTTCAGCCTGCGGGTCGCTGGTGCAAGAAGTAAACCCGGACAAATTGGTGAAAGCTGCCCCCAAATTAGTGGTTGCCTGTTTTATCTCGCCCCAGGATACGCTGGTAGCGGCTAAAATTACGGAGAGCAATTCTGTACTGGGCGATACCACTACCCATACCACTGAAATCAAAGACGCTACGGTTACGCTGTCAGACGGGAGCCGGTCGGTTCCCTTGACGTACAGGCAGACGGAAGCCCTTTACAGGACGAATATCCAGCGGTTTTTTATTGTTGCAGGGAAAACGTACACTTTAACGGTAAGCACGCCCGATGGTCGACGGGTAACGGCTCAGGCTACCGTGCCCCCGCCGGTGCCCATTACCAGTGTTCGGCTCGATTCGACGCTGACGGGTACATCTACCCAGATGACCAAAGCATTTTTTATGACCTTCCGCTGGCAGGATACCTTTGGCACACCGAATTACTATCGAATCGCCGGTTCGTTTGCGCACACGGCGCTGCGTAGTTCGCCCAGAAAGCCGGATTCAACGATAACTGATGTGGTTAGCTTCCGCACCAACCAGAATCGACGCGGCCTGTTCAGTGATGAAGGCAGCGATGGCAACGTGTTTACCACCCCGAATGGTAGTCTTGGCCAGTCCCTGACCGTCAATAACAACGATCCGCAGGTCACCGGCAAATTAAATGCGTTTCGGCTACAGTCACTGTTTAAAACGATTGAACTCCGGGCCGAACTGCTCAACACCGATGCCCAGTACTATCAGTATCACCAGAGCATCGAGCAATTTCGCGACGCGGATGGCAATCCCTTTGCCGAGCCGGTACTGGTACCTAGTAACATTCAGGGTGGGCTTGGTTGTTTTGCCGCCTACAACCGAACCACGCTGGTGCTACGGGTTAAATAATTTGTGACCAATTACCCATAAAATGTAAGCGGTTCCAGTAGCGGGCGAATTAATTCGCCCGCTACTGGAACCGCTCATGAACTACAAACTTCTTAACTCATCAGGCCGTTGGTACGTTGTTCATCACCTCGGTCTGTTTCCGGATCGACTCCATGTGGATGATCTTGTAGATCTCTTCCACCAGTTCGGGGTACAGGTTCAGTTTCCGGGCTAACTCCGTACGCGAGGTCAGAATTTCCTTCCAGCGGTCGGGCTGGAAAAGGGTTACGTTATTGTCGCGCTTGTATTCGGCTAGTTTCTCAACCAGTGCCATACGGGCGGCCAGCATCTCCACCAGTTGCCGGTCTACGCTATCGATTTTGGTCCGAATCTGCTCAACGACGCCCTGAAACTCAACGTTCTCCGACTGTACTTTACGGATGTGCAGGTGCTCCAGCATGTCACCGAACGCGGTTGGCGTCAGTTGCTGAGCAGCATCGCTCCAGGCCTTATCGGGGTCGATATGCGATTCCACGATTAAGCCGTCGTAATTCAGGTCAAGGGCAGTCTGCGCAATTTCGTAGAGGTACGCGCGCTTACCAGCCATGTGGCTTGGGTCGCCAATCATAGGCAGTTGCGGAAACATCGACTTCAACTCAATGGCAATCTGCCACATTGGAATGTTCCGGTATTTGCTGGCTTCACCCGTCGAAAAACCCCGGTGAATAGCACCCATTTTAGTGATACCGGCACCGGCAATCCGCTCAAATGCGCCAATCCAAAGGGCTAAATCCGGGTTTACCGGGTTCTTAATCAGCACGGGCACATCAACACCACGCAGAGCATCAGCAATTTCCTGTACGTTGAAGGGGTTAACCGTTGTACGCGCACCGATCCAGAGAATGTCGACACCATATTTCAGGGCTAGTTCAATATGTTCAGGCGTGGCGACTTCCACGGCAAACGGCAGGCCGGTTTCGGCTTTGGCGCGTTGAATCCAGGGCAAGGCGGCTTCGCCCATCCCTTCAAAGCTGCCGGGCCGGGTACGGGGCTTCCAGACGCCCGCCCGAATGGCATGAACAGCACCCAGCGCTTTCAGCTGACGGGCAGTCTCTACAAGTTGGTCTTCGGTCTCGGCGCTACATGGACCGGCAATAATCAGGGGCTTACCGTCGGTCTTAATCCACGATTCCAACGGCTCTACGGCTAATTCAGGCTTCATAATTTACGCGTATTCAGGTGATTAGTATTACTACTCGATAGGGAACTAATAACGTCGTTTTTATGTAAATTTGCAGGGTAAAACGGCTGGAAATCAGTCTGAATTAATACCTGTACAACTCACTTAAAAATGTCTGGTTGGTATTACGTTCACGGCAGCGATAAACTACTGAACCGAAATTTCGTTTTATATTTCGGGACGGATAGCGAATCCTGTCGAACACTGTCAATCACGACACCTTATGGACACAGCACCGGTAGAGCGGAGCACCACTATGTCGAACCGAAGTAATATTTTTCCGACGACCGTCCAACGGCCCGCTGATGCGAGGCCGGTTTCTTTCGAGGACACTTCGATTGCTTTTTCGTCCCAGTCGAATTTCAAATTACGAAAAACGTACTGGCTGTTTGCGTTGATGAACCGGGGATGGCTGGTAAATTTAGGGACTTTTTTCATCAAGATGGCCTTTAAGCTTGGTTTCCCTGTCAAAAAGGTAATCAAAAGCACCATTTTCGAGCAATTCTGCGGGGGTGAAACCATTCGCGATTGTGAGAAGACCATCCAAAGTCTGCATCAGGCTCATGTCGGTACCATTCTCGACTACTCGGTTGAGGGTGAGGAGAGTGAGAAGAACTTTGATGAAACGACGCTCGAAATTCTTCGTACCATCGAGCGGGCCAGCGAATCCGACGACATTCCTTTTTCCGTGTTTAAGGTGACCGGCGTGGCCGAAACGGAGCTGCTGGAGTGCGTACAACGGGGTGATAAGCTCACCGAAGAGCAGCAGGCCGCTTTTGAGCGGGTCCGGCAGCGGGTAGATACCTTATGCCACCGCGCGCACGATCTGAATGTAAAAATCTTCCTTGATGCGGAAGAAAGCTGGATTCAGGATACGATTGACCAGCTGGCCTACGAGATGATGGACCACTATAACCACGAGCGGACCGTTGTCTACAATACGTATCAGTTTTACCGCTGGGAGTCGCTGGACCGTTTTAAGAAAGCAACCGAACAGGCCCGCGAACACGGTTACACGCTGGGTGCCAAGCTGGTTCGGGGTGCCTACTTAGAAAAGGAACGGCTCCGGGCGCACGAAGACGAATATCAGGACCCGATTCACAGTACGAAAGAAGATACTGACCGCGACTTTAACCGGGCAATCGACTTTAGTCTGGCCAATCGCGATACGGTCTCTATCTGTCTGGGTACGCACAACGAATACAGTTGTCAGTACTGCGTTAGTCAGATGAAACGTCTGGGTATCGCGCCAAACGACCCGCATATCTGGTTTGCGCAGTTGCTGGGGATGAGTGACAATATCTCCTACAATCTGGCTAATGCCAATTACAACGTCGCCAAGTATGTGCCCTACGGACCGGTTGAGTCCGTGATGCCCTACCTGTTCAGACGGGCTGAAGAAAACAAATCCATTGCCGGACAATGCAGCCGGGAGTACATGCTGGTTCATAATGAACTGATGCGACGCAAAGGCTGCCAGTAAAATTTCGTATTTTTGCCGGGCACAGCGCATTCGCTGTGCCTTTTTTATTTCTCCCGGCGCAGCATGGCCTGTGCGAGACGATTATGATTCAGAAGAGTCCCTACAAATATTTCCTGCTCAGCCTGGCTCTGATAACCCTCGATCAAACGGTTAAAATGCTGGTGCACCATTTTATGGCACCGGGTTTTGCCGGGCAGATCAGTTTGTTCGGCGGCTGGCTTAAACTGCACTATGTACTGAATCCGGGTATGGCCTTTGGGATGCAGTTAGGCTACGAATATGGTAAGCTGATTTTGAGCGTCTTCCGGTTAGTCGCCATGGTTGGCATCGGTTATTACTTAGTCTTCCTGGCTCATCGGGGAGCGCCCAACGGGCTGTTATGGGCAATGGCCATGATTCTGGCGGGTGCCGTGGGCAACGTTATCGACAGCACTTTCTACGGCGTTTTGCTTGACAATGCACCCTATGGCGCGCCAACTCCCTGGTTTCACGGCCAGGTGATCGACATGATCTTTTTCGACATCTGGGAAGGTTTTATCCCCGAATGGGTACCTATCTGGGGTGGGCAGTATTACTCGACCCCTATTTTTAACGTAGCCGATGCCTGTATTTTTATCGGTGTCTGTCTGATTTTATTCTTTCAGCGCCGGTTCTTCGGTGAGCCGCCGATTACCGAAAGCCTGTTACCCATCGCCGGGCCCAATGCCAGCGAAGCGGCCGTGTTGCCCGCATCCGAGGCTCTGGCTGATGATGAACTGCCGCACGACCATGATTCGCCCGGCGATCAGGCAACGCAATCGGTCAATGAGCCTACTACACCTGAGTCGGCCGTTGGGAAAGATTCAGAGTAGCTTGGACTAATCTCAATTAAAAAGGCCCGCCCGTTAAAATGGGCGGGCCTTTTTAATTGAGATTAGTCCATATTTACTGCGTTTCCTCTAACGGCGAAAAGTCTTTAAAACGCTTCTTGATGGCCTTATCATTGGCCTCCTGCTTACTTTCCCAGTTGGCGTCCAGTTCCAGAGCAACCAGACCACTCAGGCTGGTCGAAGCCCGAAAATCATCGACGCGCTTGATAAACTCAGGACTTCGGCGCGACGATTTAAGGGCAAACTCGCGGGCGAATACGTCGCCCTTGTTTTGCAGCTCACTTTTCTTGCCCAGCACATAGTTATACCGGTCGAGCAAATCTTTCATCGACTTGCCAATTACCTCGGTCGCTTCCAGTGCGCCTAATGTCGCTATTGCCGTGCCGCCTACGGTTGTAATGTACTTGGCATTGTTATTATTGATGGCGGGCGATACGCCGGTCACAGCTCCTAATGATACGTTGGTTACCGACCGATTCCGTTTGCCTTTCTTTGCCCGGCGGTAATCCAGCTTTAATTGCTCTTCCTTATCCTCCAACTGTTCAATCAGATTCCAGGCCGTTACAAGCGACTGACGATACTGAGTATAGAGGTAACGGTCTTTTTCAGCCTCGTTTACTGTGTTGTACACTGTAAAACTCACCCGGCGTTCTTCGCGGTTCTGAGCCTTGTCGAGGGCATAAAATACGATCTGAAAATGCAGCGAATCGAGCGGATCTTTTACAAAATTATAGCCGGGCGTCCAGATAAACTCGTACTGATTGGGGGTATTGGCCACAAGCGCGCTTTTTGGCACATTAGGGCTTTCGGAGAGAAAACTGAACGTGGCAATATCATCATCGCCGTTGGGGTCGCTCAGGTAGAACTTAAGGTTAACCGTACCATTCTCACGGATGCGAACCGTAGGGTCTTTGGGCACAACGGCAATGTCGGGCGGCAGGTCCATCGCCGTTACTTCCACTTTCAGTCGGCCTTTGGTGCGGGTTTTGGCCGGTTGGTCCTCTACCCAGAACTCAATATAGACTGGCCTGGCTTTAAGCTGATTGAACTGAGTCAGCGATAATGTCCAGGTCAGTTCTCCCTGCGAGGATAGCTTGCAGCCCTCCGGCATCTGATCGGGAATGGCAATGAAAACGATAGGGTCATTATCGTCATCGTGTACCAACTCGGCATCCATCTTATACACATTCTGCGTCCGGTAACGAACATAAAACGGACGCAGGTCATTAACCACGGGCGGGCGGTTCACATGCCGAACCGTAAAAGTAATGCTCTGGGAAGCGGTTTCGCCCCGCTGATTACGCACCTCGATCAGGATAGGTACCATTTTGGTCGCCTGTAGCCGGTCCGCCAATGCGTAGTCAGGTGTCCAGCTAAACAGACCGGTAGAATCGATCAGCATTCCCTCGAGACGTCCCTGCACAATGGTATAGCGCAGGGTGTCGTTCGGAGTAGCCGTTGCCCGGAACTGCACCTTCACCGGAGTTCCTTCGGCCACGTTGGTCCAGTCGGCAGGCTGGGGCAATGTCAGTTGAAGTGCTTTCTGATCCTGCGCAAAGCAGGCAATTGTAGTTAGCCAGAAGAGGAAAAGCAATTGAATGCTGGCTTTTGGGTATATCATGAAGCCCGAACGGTGTTGTTTTTTGTCAACGCAAAAGTAAGCCGAAGATTTTACCTCTACCTTGAATTAGGTACTTTTTCGAGTAATCGAGCAAAATAGTGCCATTTATATAGCACTTTATCAAGTATTTCCATAAACAAAAAGCCGCCCCGACTACTGTCGGGGCGGCTCATACCTTAGTTGGCGTTTACTTTAGTTTTTTTTAGGAGTACCCGTACCTGACTGAGCTGGCGCAGTTGTTGCCGGGGTAGCTGCTTTAGGGGCAGCGGGGGTAATTCCCATTTTCTTCAGTACCAGATCCGTTACATTACCATCTTCCGGCGCGTACAGCAAAATAGGCGTAGTACCGGCACCGGCATCAAGGTTAAAGATGTACGTGAAAGCATTTTCTTTCGCTACAGCATCAATGTTCTTTTGAATTTTCTGGATAACCGGATTTACCAACTGCTGATACTTGGCCTGCAATTGTTGTTGTGCGCTCTGGTTAAACTCCTGCGTGCGGGTTTGCAGACTTTGCAGTTCTTTTTCCCGGTCGGCTTTGATAACGTCCGACATTTGGGGAGCGCCCTTTTCGTAAGCGGCCAGTTTGTCTTCAAACTCCTTTTGCAGACGTTTCAGTTCATTTTCAGCCTGCGTCCGCTGAATCGTCAATTGGTTTTGAATATCCTTACTCTCCGGTGTCTGGGAGAGGATATAATCGATATTGGTGTAGCCCAGTTTCACCGGACCCGCTGCTGCTACTGTTGGCGCCGCAGCCGAGGCTGGCGCTTGTGCCTGCGCTTGTACGCTTAAGCCGCCTGCTAAGAGGGCAGCTGCAAACGCCATGACCAGATTCTTTTTCATTCGGTTTAATCGTTATTATTTAGGTTTTGTATTCTCTCTTATTGGCATATTGCCAGCCTTTTCGCCCGGCACCCCAGCGGCTGGAGTGGTGTTTGCACTGATGGGTGTATTTGCTTTTTTTGCATCCCCATCCAGCCCCAGTTCCTCCATCACATAATCGGTGTAATCGTGCTTTGGATTCGTGTAAAGCATGACAAAATCACTGGCTTTATCGAACAGGAAATCCAGTTTCTTTTGAGCGGCTACTTTTTCCAACGCCCTATTTACTAACTCCATAGGGGCTTTGATGAGTTCCTTTTTCTTCTGAAACAGCAACCCTTCGTGGCCAAACACTTTGTTGTTGTACTCCCGCGCTTCGCGTTCCTTTTCGCTAATCACCCGTTGCCGGTCCCGCTTCATGTCATCGGTGAGGAGAATCTCTTCCGCCAGATAAGCCTTCTGCAACTTGTCAATCTCAATGTATTTATCCTGGATATCCTTCGACCACTTATCGGCGAATTTGTCCATATCACTCAGCGCCTTTTGGTACTCAGGCATTTTATTCATTATAAATTCAGTATCGACATAACCGAATTTTTGAGCACTGGCCGAACCGGCACTCAAAATGAAGGCCAAAAGTACGAAGAACAAACCTTTTTTCATGCTGACCAACTGGTTATTCTGGTGAAACGACGTGAATGGGTATGCGGTTAAAACGCTCAAACCCATCGGTTTCTTATCTTAACTGTTGACCGATTGTGAAGTGAAACTGACCGGTGTTACGTTGCTGAACGCCGGGAATCGCATCAAAGCCGTAGCCATAGTCAATCCCGATTAATCCGAAAGCCGGCATGAAAATCCGGGCACCGAAACCAGCTGACCGCTTCAGATCGAAGGGGTTATACTGTTTGTAGCTGCCCCAGTTGTTGCCAGCCTCCAGAAACGTCAGCACGAAAATAGTTGCCGATGGATTGAGCGACACCGGATAGCGGGCTTCCATGACAAACTTGTTGTAGACAACGCCACCCTGACTGCGTTCGTTGGACGTAGTCGTGCGGTCGTAATCGGCCGTATACACGCTGCGATCCTGGTAGCCGCGCAGGCCGATGATGTCCTGCGCCAGCGCAAACTGTCCCTGACCAGCCAACCCCGAACCGCCCAGTACGAAACGCTCAAAGGGTCCAATGGGCGTCCGGCTGTTGTAGCTACCCAAAAAGCCCATGTGCGCCCGGGTGCTCAACACCAGTTTACCCACAATGCTCTGGAACCAGCTGGCATCGAACATCCACTTCTGGTACTCCACAAACTTGTACTGATCGGCCAGATCGGCTTTTGCCGTGCGGAAGGCAGAATATGGTGGCGTTAACGAACCGCTCAGTGTGAACGACGAGCCATTACGCGGGAATTGCGGGTTGTCAATGCTGTTCCGCGAGATGGTGGTGTTAAACGTGAAGTTATTCGATGTTCCGTTGGTAAATCCGTTGTAAAACAGGTTAATGTTATTCAGGATATACCGCTGATAAGTAATCGAATTGCTGAGCGTAAAGAAGTCATCCGGCTTCTTCAACTGCCGACCCAATCCAACCGTAACGGCAATGTTGTTATACGACCCGACGGCCGTTGCATTAGCGGCTCCGCGTGTGTACAGATCAAGGCCAAACTGTCGGTAAACGGTGTAACTACCGCTGATCGAGAACGCATTCGGTTTACGTCCACCCAGCCAGGGTTCCGTGAACGACAGCGAATAGGTTTGATACTGCCGACCGTTGGCCTGAAAACGCAGGCTGACACGCTGACCATCGCCAGCGGGCAGTGGCCGCCAGTTACTGAAGTTCGGAATATTCCGGGCCGAGAAGTTGTTAAATGTCAACCCCAGCGTGCCTACAAAACCGATGTAGCCACCCCAGCCACCCGACAGTTCGATCTGGTCGTTGGGCTTTTCTTCTACCGTGTATTCAATGTCTACCGTTCCATCGGGTTGAGGAATGGGATTGATTCCGATCTTTTCGGGGTCAAAGTAGCCGATGGTCGACAACTCTCGCTGTGTACGAATCAGGGCCGTTTTAGAGAATTTCTGACCCGGCAGGGTTCGGATCTGCCGCATCACTACGTGATCACTGGTTTTAGTATTACCGTTCAGGATAACGCGGTTGATGGTCGCCTGTTTACCTTCAAAAATCCGAATCGAAATATCAATCGAATCGCCGTCAACGCTCGACTCGGTGGGGGTAGCGTTGAAATACAGGTAACCGTCGTCCATGTACAACGAACTCAAATCCTGACCAGGATTACCGTTCAGCTTTTTGTCTAAGTCTTCGGTATTGTAGATGTCGCCTTTCTGAATGCCCAGCACATCGCGCAGGCGGGCATCCGTATACAGGTAATTCCCCTCGAAGGTGACATTACGGAAGTAGTATTTCCGGCCCTCGTCGAGTTTGATTTTCAGATCAATGGTTTTGCCACCGTTATTGATAACCGAATCTTTGTCGATGGCGGCATCACGGAAGCCAAGCTTATTGTACATCTCTACAACCTTGCCCTTATCTTCCTCGTATTTTTTGGGTACGAACTTCGAGGGAGAAAACAACCGGCCAAAGCGCATCTGCTTGGTGGCCTTCATTTTAGACCGGATCTGCGATTCGGGAACTTCCTTCCGGTCGGCAAACTCAATATCCCGGATTTTAACCTTATCCCCTTTGTCAACAGTTACCCGCATCGTTGCGTTGTTGCGGGTACTGTCGGGAATGACGGTAGTCTTTACCTTGGCGTTCAGGTAGCCTTTGTCGATAAAGAACTTCTTAACCGCCATTTGGGTGTTCTTGGTAATCGTGTTGGAAATGATCTTACCAATGTTAAGTTTGGTTTTTCCTTTCAGGGTTTCCTGCTCGCTTTTTTTGACGCCAACGTAGGTAATACGGAACAAGCGGGGCCGTTCCTGCACCTTTATATTGAGCCAGACCCGGTTTTCTTCCAGCCGGGGTGCTTCGAGTTCAACGTTATCCAGCAACCCCGAATCCATGAGTTTGCGCAGCAGTGAGCCAATGGCTTCACCGGGAATACGGATTTTATCACCGGCTTTCATACCAGTCAGCGATGCCAGCGAATTAGGGTCAAGGAAACGGGTGCCTGATACCGTCAGAGCCGCTATTTCGTACTCTTTCGGATCAGCATAGTTCGTCAGCGCGTTCGTTGTTGGCGCAGCAGGCAGGTTGTTACCCAAGCCGACGCGCACCTGCGCCAGCACCGGACTACTGCCCAGCACCATACTCACCAGACCGATAGCCAGCAGACCGGCTACGCGTGGAATAAAAGAAAATTTCAAATCGACGGTTGTCATACGGGTAAGACCCCAACAGGGTGAATATCGTTGGAATCGTAAATCAAACTTTTCGGAGGAATACGGGTTGCAGTTTGTTGCTTGTTGATACCAACAGACCACAAACTTAATTTCAATGCTTCACGACCTGTTCGCTGGTTTTACCAAATCGGCGTTCGCGCTGCTGATAACTGACAATGGCCTCGTAGAGGTGTGGTTTGCGGAAATCGGGCCAGAGCACATCAGGCATGTACAGTTCTGAATACGCTAATTGCCAGAGCAGAAAATTACTGATACGCATCTCGCCACTGGTTCGGATCATGAGTTCGGGGTCGGGAATACCGTCCGTACTTAAATACCGGCTAAAGAGCTGCTCGTCAATCTCAGCCGTATCCAGGTTCCCTTCGCGAACCTGCCCGGCAATTTGCCGGACGGCTTCCAGAATTTCCCAGCGACCGCTGTAACTCAGGGCCAGAATCAGGGTAAGCCCCGTATTCTGCTCCGTTACTTTCATAGCCTCGGCCAATTCGCGACGGCAGTCGGCGGGCAGGCTTTCGACATGGCCAATGTGACTCAACCGAACGTTGTTGTCCATGAGCGTCTTGATTTCGTCGCGGATGGTATGGACCAGCAGCGTCATCAGCGCATCGACTTCATACTTGGGTCGGTTCCAGTTCTCGGTGGAGAATGCGTAGAGCGTTAAGTATTTAACACCCAGTTCAGCGCAGCCCTCGGTAATCTCCCGGACGGCCTTAATTGCATTCCGGTGGCCAAACACCCGGGCCGCTCCCTGCCGCTTTGCCCAGCGTCCGTTTCCGTCCATAATAACGGCGATGTGTTGGGGCAGATTGCTCGGGTCAATGTGTTCTTTCATCCGGCCAGGCGGGTTTTAACAGACTTTAACAGACCGCGAAGTTACGCAAACCCCAGTGGGATTCAAAGCACACGTAATCAGTAGGAAATACTTCAATGACGGATTTAGACAATTCAGACCGAATGCGGCTATATTTGCCAAAATGGCATTGGGGCTGCCCGTGCCCGCTCAAACGAATCCCGCAATGACTCTTATCTCTCTGTCTTACCGTACCTGGTCGGCTAATACCCTGTTGATGCTGGCACTGACCCTGACGGCCTGCTCCCAGAAAACGACCGACGCCCAGCCCAAAACTATCACCGATGTTGTGCTCGAAAACGCTGATTTCAGCATTCTGAAGTCGGCAGTTGTGTACGCCGGTATCGGCGATGCCCTCAAAGCCACCAACCTGACGCTCTTTGCCCCCAATGATGCTGCTTTTCAGGCCTCGGGCATAACTACCGCATCGTTAACGGCCCTGCCCAAAGATTCGGTACGAAAAATTCTGCTTTACCACGTTCTGTTCGCCAAAACGCTGGCGGCTGATGTTCCGACGGGCAGCAGCGCTGTTGCAACGGCCAACAGTCAGGCTACAGCTTACCTGATTAAGTCGGGGTCAGATCTGTACATCAACAGCGCAAAAGTGACCACAGCCGATCAGGCGGTGGCCAATGGCATTATCCACACGATTAATCAGGTCCTGACGCCCCCAGCCGGTACCATCGTAGACCTGGCCCAGCGCGATCCGTCTCTCTCCTTCCTGCTACTGGCCGCAACCCGGGCGGCTTCGGCCAATCCAGCCCTGCTTACCACCTTAAGCACTACCCCCATTACGATATTTGCCCCAACCAATGCCGCCTTTGTAGCCGCCGGTTATACGAGTACAGCCAGCCTGAACCAAGCCACCCCACAGGCACTGGCCGCTTTGCTGAGTTACCATGTGTTGTCGGGCGTGACCTTCACCAACCAGTTAACCGCCGGGCAGGTAGCGACCCTATCGTCAAATAATAAATTGACGATTGGGGTAACAGCAACGGGCATTACGGTGAAAGGAAATCAGAATGCTACGCCAGCCACCATCGTCGGGCCAAACATAGTCGTTTCCAACGGCGTTGTGCACAAGATTGATCAGTTGCTGAAACCCTGACGGGACTTGCCCGGTACGGGTTGAGCCGTGCTGACCAGCTCATGCTTTCGTTTGCGCCAGGCCCGATAATCGTCGAGGATATTACCGGTATACAGGTTAACGCCGTAGTTATAATATAAGCCGTTGAAGTCGGCGCGGCTGGTGGATTTAACCGGAATTACCCGATACCCGACGGCTACGTTCAGGCCCGCCCAGCGCGTTATTTTCCAGTCGCCGGTAATGCCAAGCTGAAGCGGCACAAAGTGCGAGTTATACGTTCGCAGGGTGCGGCCCGTTTCGTTATCAATGGCTTCCCGGGAGAAACCATACCCGACCTCGACCGGTAAGCCGACCTCCCAGTGTTTGCTTCGGATAAACGACCAGGTGTAAGCCAGATTCAGATAACTGAGTTTCAGCCCATCGGAGAGGGTATGTATCCCGGTTACCTGATTCGTCACCGCCCGATTTTTCTGCTGCGAAAGCCAGTAATAGCCCAGTGTAATTAAGTGACGGCCCTGAAATTTGAACCCGGCAGCGCCACCGAGTGCCAATACGGGCGATTGACGCACAAAGGTGCTTCGGTAGTCTAATGGATATACGTTGAACTGCGGGTGTTGCCGTACTGGGACTGGAGCTACGTACTGCCCGGAATCTGCGGGAATCGCCGGCTGAGCCATGCTGGCGAATGGATAAACCAGCCATAGCAGCCACCATCGTTGTTTCGGACAAAGTAATAACCAGCGTACCATCTGAATAAACGTCGTTTGATGAGTATAGACAGCAATAATCAGGCAAGCGTTTGATGCAATGTCTACTCATTCGGCGAAAACCGCTTTATATTGCTCACAGGTCGTTTCTTTTCTCAACGGGCCGACCTTTTCTGTACGCTCATGTTATCAACTTTGTTGCCTGCGCTCCTCATTATTGTTGTTATTGTGGCAGGAACGGCCCTGCTTGTTGGCTACTTAATCTCAGCACCGCGCTACAGTGGTCCCGTTACCGATCATTTCGACGGCCGCCGGTTTCATAACTTGGACGGTGTGCGGGCCAAAGGCTTTCTGGAAGCTATCGGCTGGATGCTGCAGCGAAATCGAACCCGTATGCCCTGGGGCTCACCACATACCCGGCTCCGCTACCCCTCCCCGCCCGCATCGGTGCGGGGGAATAGACACAGCCATAGTCCTGCGCCGGTTCGCGTGACGTTTATTAACCATTCGACCGTGTTGCTGCAATTCGACGGGCTGAACGTGCTGACCGACCCGGTCTATTATGAGCGGACCAGCCCCTTTCAGTTCGTCGGCCCTAAACGCAATGGCCCGCCCGGTGTGCCGCTTAATGACTTACCCAGAATTGATATACTACTGCTGAGCCACAATCACTGGGACCATCTGGACATTGGAACGTTCAAACAGATCTGCGACCGCGACCAGCCCCGGGTGTATTGTACGTTGGGCGTGAAAGCCTTTCTGGAAAAAGCCGGCTGCCAGCACATCACCGAGATGGACTGGCGCGAGTCGGTAGCTTACGACCAGCGGACAACCATTCACTGCGTACCGGCGCAGCATTTTTCGGGACGCGGCACCTTCGACCGTGACGCAACGCTCTGGGCCGGTTTTATCATCGACAGTCAGACCGTCGGCAAACTTTATTTCGTGGGAGACACGGGGTATGGACCATTTCTTAAACAGATTGGTGAGCAATTCGGCCCCATCAGGCTGGCCCTGATTCCAATTGGTGCTTACAAACCGCCTTCCTTTATGGCCCCGATTCACTGCTCACCCGCCGAGGCCGTTCAGATTCACCAGGATATTCAGTCGCAGCAAAGTGTCGCTATCCATTTTGGCACCTTTGCGCTGGCCGACGATGGTGAACGCGAGCCAGTTGATGACCTGTCCAAAGCCCTGCACGCAGTAAACCTGCCCGCCGACCGGTTCCGGGTGCTGAATGAGGGCGAAGGAGTGCAGTTTTGACCATTGGCATATCGCTATCCCGGCCACTTTTGCAACAATCCAGTAATTTTCTGCGTAGTGGAGGCAACCGTTTAGCACCACAATGGGTCAGTTAATCGTTCCGTATTAAAAATTACACCTCGTTATCATGTTTTTCAACAAGACAAATACCTTCGTTGCTGCTGCGTTGCTCGCTGTTTTAGCCGGTTGTTCGCAGTCGTCCGTTGATCCGGGTGCCACCGCTGAAGCCGATAATGCAGCGGCTATTGCGGCTTACAATAAAGACAGCCTCAAGGCACAGGCGCAAAAAGACCCTACGTCGGGTATGTACTACCTCATTAGAACGGCGAACCCAACGGGGAAATTACCCGCTGTAGGTGACGAGGTTGGCTACACGTACAAATTCTTTACCCTATCGAACACCGTGATTGATCAGCGCGATACGGTCGTATACGCTCCCTATGGGACGGGTGGTTTCGTGACTGATGTTCCTTTCAAATACCTGCGTACCGGCGAAACCGGTACATTCCTGCTACCATCCTCGCTGGCGTTTGGCTCACAGGCGCTGACCAAAAATGGCGTCACTGTTTTACCGGCCTACTCAGCAGTTCGGCTCGATGCTAAACTGGTTTCATCATTAACGGAAGAAGAGCAGATCAATCAGTACATTGCGAAAAACAAGCTGACAGTAACTGAGACTACTACCACCGGCCTGCGTCTTATCAAGACAAAAGAAAACCCGGCTGGAGCCGCATTAACGACCGGGCAGATTGTATCAGTGGTGTATTCGGGAAAGTTTCTGCGGGGTTTACAGCCCTTTGACTCGGGTACGTTGCCCGTGACGCTGGGTGCCAATAGGACAGTGGCTGGCTTCGAGGAAGGCATCCGCAAATTGAAGGTTGGCGAGAAGGCTACCATTATTTTCCCCTCTTCGCAGGGGTATGGAGCAACAGGATATCTCCAGAACAACCAGTATTCAATCTACCCCTACGCACCGCTGGTTTTTGATATTGAAATTGCTTCGGCGCAGTAAAGTGCTTATATTCGTTATACGATAAAGGCGGACTTAGCAGGTCTGCCTTTTTTATGCCCTCAAATGAAGATTACCCGTCGGTTAACGCATGGCCCCGTCGAGGGCTTTCAGTTTGGCTACTCACCCGTCCGGTTTATCCGCCCCGTACCGGTCTGGTGTTACCTGGTCGATGGGCTACTGATCGACACCGCCCAGCGTATCCGCCAACGCGATGTGCTGACTACGTTTGGGGAACGACACATTGAACAAATTGTGCTGACCCACTTTCACGAAGATCATTCGGGCAACGCCTATGCCCTTAGTCAGCAGCAGCAATGCCCTGTGCTGGCCAGTACGCTAACAGCCCAGCGCATTGCCCGTGGTTTTCCCCTGTTGCCTTACGAACGGTTCTGGTTCGGCAAAATAGACCCCTGCCCAAATACGCTGCCCTTGCCCGAGGCTGTCCGAACAGAACACTTTCAGTTTAAAACCATTTCGACACTGGGTCACTCCGACGACCATCATGTGCTGCTGGAGCCGAATCAAGGCTGGCTCTTTGCCGGTGATTTTTACATCGGTAACCTGAAGATCTTTCGCCGGGGTGAAAACATATACCAGCAGATTGAAGCCGCCCGGCAACTGCTGACCTACAATTTTGATACACTCTTCTGTGGGCATAACCCCGTGCTGACCGGTGGCCGGGAAGCGGTATTGCGCAAGAAGCAATACCTCGAAAATCTGGTAGAACAGGTGCAGACAGCGCATCGGCAAGGATTATCCGAAACGCATACCCTGCGGGCTGTGGGTCTGAAGGAGTCCTGGTTCTACCGGGCGTTTACCAGCAACGACGTGGCGGCAGCCTATCTAATCCGGTCAGTGCTGAACGATGAACCCGCTTCAGCGGCCACGATCAGCCGATAATAATGCTTACTAAGCAAGCAATAAGCCCCGCCAAACTACAGCGTTTAGCGGGGCTTGTCTAACAAGGTGTTGGTCTTACTTATGGCTTAACTCCAGCACCTGCTTTTCCAAAGCGTCAATGCGCGCATTCTTCTGCTGGTTCTCTTTTTTCATCTCAATCATATACAGCGTCAATTCCTCAATCTTCTCCAGCAGCTTGGCATTCAACTGCGTAGCATCAATTCCATTCTGCACGACGGCTTCGGCCGATGGAACGCCCGGTAAGTGATTGTTGGCCCTGATAAACTGTTCTACTTCGCCCAGCGGCTTTAGCACGTAGCCTTTTTCAAACACCTTATCGCTCCAGTCAGTAACACTGTTGATTTTTACGCGGTAGCTTGCTTTTACCACATCGCCGTTTTCATTCACGGTCAGAAATTGATCGGTTGACAAAGCGGGGCGGCTGGCAGCTGTCAGATTGGTCAGGCGAAACCCGCTGTTATCTGCTGTTTCGCTCACTACTTCCAGTTTCGTTTTCGGGGCTGTTGTCCCGATACCTACGTTGGCATTTTTACCCAGAATCAGGGCATTACTGGCCGAGACCTGCGCATTAGCCCCCAGCGCCGTAGCATTATAAAGCGGCTGCGTACCCGCCATAAGCACCCCCGCGCCTGATCCCAGAAAGGTATTCCGGCCACCCTGATCGTTGATGCCCGTGTTATACCCCAGATACACATTATCGTCACCGTTGGTAATACCCGGACCGGCATTACGCCCTACGTAGGTATTACGCGACCCGGTAGCATTGTTGCGACCAGCGCCCGAACCGAAATAGGTATTGCTCTTACCCGTTGTAACGGCATAACCCGACTGATAGCCAACGAATGTGTTCGAGTCCGAAGTAGCCGTAAAACCAGCGTTATGGCCCAGATACGTACTAAACCGCCCGGTTGTATTACTGGCCCCCGAGCCGAGACCCATGATTACATTACCGGTCGTACCGGGTAATAACTTCAAAAACGCACTGCCATCAATCTGCAACTCCTTTCCCGAGGGCAGCGTCATATTGGCCGCAATAGTCAGTGCCGTGTTGGCTGGCGTTTCAATAGTTTGCGCCCCAGCCCCCGTGAGTGCCAGGCTAAAAACCAGACTGGTAAGTAGTATTTGTTTGATCATAGCAAGTGTACGGTTATAACTTTTTGAAGGAATGGCTGATTCACGGGCAAAAGTTACCAATTTTAAGATTCATAAACAAAATCCAAGTCGGCAATTATCAGCCCGCTCAGGGAACGTGCCATAAGCGGGTTATAGAACCGTCTGATTTAGCGCAGAATTGACCGGAGTTCATTCCAGTGCCGAATCTCATACGTTGGTTTCTCCATACCGACAGGTGCGCCCAACGGATTGTAGTATACAGTATCCATGCCAACCGACTGTGCGCCCAGAATATCGGCTTCATAATTATCACCGATCATCAAACTGGTTTCCGGCCGGGCACCACTCAGGGCCATTGCATAGCGAAACATACGCGGGTCGGGCTTTTTTGCGCCCGCCGTTTCGATGGTTACCACGTGTTCAAAATAATGGGAGATGTCGGCGCTTGCCATTTTGATGGCCTGTATCTCGTCGAAGCCATTGGTAATGATGTGCATAGCGTAGCGACCATGCAGGTAGTCGAGGATATCCCGCGCCGAATCCATCAAATGAGGCTTCTGAGGCAATAGACGCAGGTATTCGTCATTCAGACCTGCACACGCAGTTGTATCAGCTAACCCCAATGCTTCAAAAACCAACGGAAACCGCCGTTCGCGGATGAAGCCATGCGTAATCCGGTTTCTGTCGAAATCTGCCCAGAGTTTTCTGTTGATAGCAATGAATGTCCGGCTGAACACCTCGGCGGAGGGAACACCGGCATCACCCAGGTGATGGGTTTCGTAAATCTCCCCAATCGACTCCGCCGAGTTCCGGTCGAAATCCCAAAGCGTATGATCGAGGTCAAAGAATAAAGTTTTGTACATACAAAGAACAGATAACAGCCACCCGGCCTGATGGGCAGCAGGTGGCTGTTAGCCTAAAAAGTAAGTTTTAACCGCTCAACAGGCTGGTTATTCACTAAATGACTCTCAACAATTTCGGCCACGTCCGACAGTTGAACATTACCGTAGAAAATACCTTCCGGATAAACAACTAAAGCCGGTCCGCGCCCGCAAACGTCCAGGCAACCCGTTTTTTGCGCCCGTATATCGACCGCTAAATCGCGTTCTTTCAGGGCCAGTTTAAAAGCATCGACTAAAGCCAGCCCATGCGCTTCGCCACAACTCTTCTTGGGGGCTTCTTTCTGATTAGTACAGATAAAGACGTGTTTCTTATATTTCATGTGGTCAAAGTTACGCACCCGCTGCCGAATTTACAGCCTGAACGGGACGGACAACCGAATCTAAACCAGGCAAAATAACCAGCTGTGCAATCCGCGCGGTTAGTGCCGGATTGGACTGGGAAATGGTAACTGGCTGCTGAGCACATCCCGGACGGTGCACTCAGCAAAACCGGCTTAACCGCAAAAATGATGTCACGAGGACAGCTAATCGCTTAATCTTTGCCGTCCATAAAAATACTTTTTTACCGTACACTAAATACCGGAAAGCCGAAAAGAGGTAAATTACGTATATAGGTAGGTGACTATCAGAGCGATATCCTGTTCAGCGGTATGGCGGCAACCCGTCTGCCCGGACGGTTGTATTCCGATTAAAATGTGCAGCTGGCTAAAAAGGGGGTAATTTTCAAAATAGGCCCATCAGCCGTTTTAAGCCTGAAAAATTCGATTTAGGCCTGAAACACAAAAAAATAATTGGTGTTTAGCACATTTTCATAAAAAATTTGGCTCGATACTTGCGAATCACGTTAGAAATAGATTATTTTGATAGAACATTACTCCTTCAACCAGTAAAAAAATTTAAACGCCCGGACACTATCGACGAAACGCTCTACGTTACCTAATTGTCTTACTGAAAATGGAAAAAGCCCAGGTTAACGATAGTGAGCTTATTTCTTTATATATCCGTGGTAGTGAAAAGGCCTTTGAATCATTAGTACGCCGACACAAGAACAAGATCTATACAACGATTTATCTCATTGTTAAAGATCAGTATGTGGCCGAAGACTTAATGCAGGATACGTTCATCAAGGCGGTGGACACCATTAAGTCGGGAAAGTATAATGAAGAGGGTAAGTTTCTTCCCTGGATCGTTCGGATCGCTCACAACTTGGCAATTGACTATTTCCGAAAAGATAAACGCTACCCCAATGTAGTGTTTGAAGACGGAAGCAATGTGTTCAATTCGCTTGATTTTGCCGAGGACTCGGTTGAGTCTGTGCAGATCCGGCAGGAAACACACGAGCATTTGCGCGAGTTGATCCAGCGATTGCCGGAGCAACAACGGCAGGTACTTATCATGAGGCACTACGAGGAAATGAGTTTCCAAGAGATTGCCGATGCAACCGGAGTCAGCATTAACACCGCGTTGGGCCGTATGCGTTATGCTTTAATTAATCTGCGCAAGCAATTAAGCAAACGTGTTCCGAGCTATGATAAAAACCTTTACCCAAAATGACGTCCTTCGGTACGTCTACGAAGAGACTTCCGCTGAGGAAAATCTTATTGTTGAAGATGCGCTCATGACTGAGCCGGAGATGATGTCCTACTTCCTCGAAACCCTCGAGCTCCGGGCACTCATGAACAAGATTGAGCGGCAACCCCGTCCATCTACCGTAGATTCCATCCTGAATTATTCCAGAAATTATTCTAAGAAGCCTTAGGTCAGTAGACCTGAGGCTTTTTGTGTTTGTGGTACAGCCCTGCTGACGGTTGTGCGTAGTGACTGTGCCTTCACTGGCATGAGTTTCTACGTGCCGAAGTCTGCTTAGCTGTATGTAATTAGCTATGCTTAAGAAAGAACGTATCCGGCGGTTCGTAGCCTATTTTACGGAGCACTACCCGACTCCTAAAACGGAATTAAACTTTGGTAATCCCTATGAGCTGCTGGTTGCGGTAATTCTTTCGGCTCAGTGTACCGATAAACGTATCAATCAGATTACACCCGCCCTGTTTGCCCGTTTTCCAGAGCCGGAATCATTAGCGGTTGCCTCGGTGGAGGAGGTGTTCACGTACATTCGTAGTGTGTCTTACCCCAATAACAAGGCAAAGCACCTGGTTGGCATGGCCCGGATTTTAGTGGAAGACTTTGGCGGGGAGGTACCAGCCCGAACCGATGAATTACAGCGAATGCCGGGGGTGGGTCGCAAAACAGCGAATGTAATTACCTCAATTGTGTATAACCAGCCTACCATGGCGGTTGATACGCACGTATTTCGGGTATCGCACCGGCTGGGGCTGGTTACGCCTGTGGCGACAACACCCTTAGCTGTGGAAAAACAGCTGATGCAGTACATTCCCAAAGAAGTGGTTCCTAAATCGCACCATTGGCTGATTCTGCATGGGCGCTACATCTGCGTAGCCCGCTCGCCTAAATGTAACGAGTGCCCGCTCACGAACTTCTGTAAGTACTATGAAAAGTTTGTTCGGTCCGCCGATGCAGTCGGTGGTTTGTAGTTGCGGTTCCTCGCCGGGATTCATCACTAACTGCAAACCGTATCGGCGGACCGAACAAACTACACTAGAACTGCTCCGTTCCGGCGAAGAAGAAGCTGCCTTCAATCTGAGCGTTTTCGTCCGAATCTGAGCCGTGGATAGCGTTGGCTTCGATGGATTTAGCAAACAGTTTACGGATTGTTCCGTCGGCAGCATTGGCCGGGTTTGTGGCACCGATCAGGGTACGGAAATCAGCCACCGCATTTTCCTTCTCCAGAATCATGGGTACGATGCTGCCCGAAGACATGTAGGATTTAAGATCGTTATAAAACGGGCGTTCAGCGTGAACAGCGTAGAATTCACCGGCCCGCTCAGGAGTTAACAGCGTCTTTTTTACGGCGACGATACGAAAGCCAGCCTCTTCAATCAGTTTAATAATTGCTCCGGTATGACCCTCTGCTACAGCATCGGGCTTAATCATTGTGAACGTGCGGTTTGTTGCCATAGAATCGTTTACAGAATTTTATTTGGTCGCAAAGGTAGAAACTTTCCCCCGGAATGTCGAAGCGCTCCGGGCGGGTAACTTTCCTAAAATCTTCGTACTTTTGAGGAATTAAGGCAGTCAAAGAACGGGCTGCACCGCTGTATGCACGATATTGATGCCATTGGCGCGTTGCTTAACCAACCGCAAAACATACTGATTACCACCCACCAAAACCCGGATGGCGATGCCATGGGTTCATCATTGGGACTGGCCGGTTACCTGCAGAAGAAGGGGCACCACGTTACCGTAGTTACCCCAACGGATTACCCACAGAACCTGGCGTGGATGATTGGCAGCCATACTGTGCTGGCTTTCGACGAGAAGATCAGGTCGACGGTGAATCAACTGATTGATGAAGCTTCAGTGATTTTTTGCCTGGATTTTTCCAGTATCGACCGCATCAAAGAACTTGGTCCACTGGTGCAACAGGCACGAAGCCATAAAGTCATGATTGATCATCACCTTGCCCCGGAGTCCTTCGCTGATTTAGCGTACTGGGATACAGGGGCGGCTTCGACGACGCAATTGGTTTTTCAACTTATAACCAAGTTGGGTGATCAGGCGCTGATTGATGTATCCATCGCAGAGTGTTTATACACAGGATTGATGACAGATACCGGCTCGTTTCGTCACCCCAGCACTACGGGCGATGTTCATCGCATGGCTGCTGTTCTGGTTGATCTGGGTATCGATGTCAGCCGGATTCACCGACGTATTTTCGATTACGTGTCGCTCGAAAAGCTGCGGCTTCTGGGCTATGTGCTCAATGAGAAACTGAAAGTATTGCCGGAGTACAAATTTGCGTATATCACGCTGACGGAGCAGGAATTAAAGCGATTCCGCTCCAAAACCGGCGATACGGAGGGGATGGTTAACTACGCACTGTCGGTTGAGGGCGTTGTAGCAGCGGCCATTCTAATTGATCGGGGCGAAGAAATCAGATTGTCTTTTCGCTCGGTCGGCGACTTTTCTGTGCGGGAACTGACCAATCGGCATTTTAATGGAGGAGGCCATAAAAATGCGGCTGGCGGACGCTCTCGCCTGTCATTGGCCGAGACCGAGGATTGGCTGTTGTCCATTCTGCCGCAATATCAGCAGCAACTTATTGAAACTACTTGATTTTTTACCAGCCTGCGCGGCTACGTCTTTATTTACGTTAACTACAATCAATTACTCATGTCAATTCGAAATCTGGGAACTGCTGCGCTTCTGATAGCCGTTCTGGCCGGCTGCGGCAAAGACCGCGTTCAGGTAGCCGAAAGCGGTCTGAAATACCAAATCCACGAGCAGGACGAAAAAGCTCGTAAAGCTAAGGTTGGCGATATTATGACGCTCCAGCTGACGCTTAAAAATGCGAAAGATTCAGTACTGCGTGACACGCACAAGGAACCTGCTCCGCTGCAAATTATGCTACAGGTACCGCCATTCAAAGGCTCTTTTGAAGAAGGTCTCGCGATGCTGGGTAAAGGCGACAGTGCTACCTTTTTTGTCAGTGCCGATTCCTTGTTCTCGAAAGCGATGCAGCCCCTGCCGCCAGGTGTGACCAAAGGTTCCGATATTGGCTTCACGGTGAAGATTCTGGACGTGCAGAATGAGCAGGAATTCACGAAAACGCGTCAGGCGGCCAGTGAAAAGCAAAAGGGCGTGGATGAAAAGCAGATCGCTGATTATATCGCTAAAAACGGTTTGGCTGGTAAAACGCAGAAAACTCCAACCGGATTATACTACGTGGTTACGCAGCCCGGCACTGGCCCCAAGCCAACCCGGGGTGATAATGTCAAAGTGCATTACACGGGTAAACTCCTAAACGGAAAAGTATTTGACAGCTCGCTCAACAATCCGCGCAACCCCAAAAATAGCCCTATCGAATTCCAGGTTGGGATCGGTATGGTGATTCCGGGTTGGGACGAAGGATTGCAATTGATTCCTAAAGGCAGCAAAGCTACGTTCATCATTCCGTCGGGCCTGGCCTATGGCGCTCAGGGATCACCTCCGGTCATTCCAGGCAATGCGGTGCTGTTATTTGATGTTGATCTGATCGACGTAACGAAAGGGGCACCGATTCAGCAGCCGGGTATGCCGAACCCTGCCGGTCGATAAGTAAAGGATACCCTACCCCATAAAAAAGCCATCCTGAAGCGTTCAGGATGGCTTTTTTATGGGGTAGGACATATCTCGTTTTGAAAAAGGACGGGCACTGTCCATCTTCACCTTATGGAACTCTGTTTTGCAACAAACAACACTCACAAGCTGGGCGAAGTAGCCGCCCTACTCGGCGATGCATTCACGTTAAAGACGCTCAGCAATATTGGCTGCACCGAGGAACTAGCCGAAACTACCGGTACGATTGCCGGAAATTCGCGTCAGAAAGCCGATTATGTGTACACAACGTATGGCGTTTCCTGCTTTGCCGACGATTCAGGACTGGAAGTTGAGGCCCTGAACGGCGAGCCTGGCGTCGACTCTGCTTTTTATTCCGGCTCGCGCGATGCTGAGCAGAATATAGCTTTGTTGCTTACTAATTTGGCTGGACAGGCAAACCGCAAAGCGCGTTTTATTTCGGTTATTACGCTGGTGCTATTGGGCGTCGAACATCAGTTTGTAGGCGTTATGGAAGGAGAAATTGTAGAGACACCACGCGGAGCGGGTGGCTTTGGCTACGACCCGGTTTTTCAGCCCAACGGCTACAACCACACGTTTGCAGAAATGAGCCCGGATGAGAAAAATCAAATCAGCCACCGCGCCCGGGCAGTAGAGCAGTTAGTGAACTACCTGAAAGAACAGGCCGAGTTTTAATTGGCAGGAACCATCCTTTTCCATCTCCGAATAGCTTTTACACAAAAATCCCCGCGTCATACGACGCGGGGATTTTTACATTCCGAATAACCGACGGAGGCTAATAAAACTTCGCCCGACGGTCTTCGATGTTCGATGCATCTTTGATGGCTTCGTTAATAAAGAAGCTTGTCCGCTGAGTCATATTCTGCTGGAGCAGCGTTTTGTAAACCGTGTAGTCGGCGATGGTTGGTGCAGGTGCCACACGGCTTGTTTCCATCACCAGTACACCACCCTCACCAGCAAACGGTTTGGAACGCTTACCAGGTTTAGTACCAAATGCTTTCCCCAGAGCCACAGGATCAACACCTGCCGAACGCAGGAAACCTGTTGCCAGACTAATATCTGTAGCTTCTTCAACCAGGGCACCGGCACCATATTTCTGGGCGATGCTTTCCAGTGAACCAGCCGTACTGCCTAATTTAGCGATGATCTGCTCACCTTTCAACTGGTTGCGTACCTTCGTCGTTAACTCAGCACGGTAGTCTTCTACTTTTGGATTGTTCTTTTCAGTCTTACCCGTCAGAACCGCAACCACGTACTGATCACCAGCCTCAAACGCTGTCGAGACATCGTTCAGGCTCGTTTTGTCTTCAAACGCCCACCGAACAATACCACGGGCATCGGCTACGGCATTGATATTACTGGCCGTTTCAGGAATACGCTCGGCTGTGGCTACCACCAGGGCTTTGTCTTTCTTCACATTCTCGTCGAAGGCATCTTTCGTTTTGCTTTCAGCGGCAAACTGATCAGCCCGGCGCAGAGCTTCATCACGGGTGGCCTGACTGGCTGTGATGGTTTTGCCAATGGCGGCTACACGGTACAACTGATTGGTTTTTGGCTCGGTTACTTTGATAATGTGGTAACCAAAATCCGTTTCAATCACGCGTGGAATCAAGCCTTCTGAAGCGGCACTAAATACGGCCTGTTCAAACGGCTTCACCATTTGGCCGTTGTTTTTAAAGTAACCCAAGTCTCCGCCGTTCTGCGCTGATCCATCGGCTGAGTTAGCTTGCGCTAACGCTTCAAACGAGGCACCGCCCTGCAACTGCTTCAGCAGATCGTCGGCTCTACGGCGAGCCTGTGCTTTGGCCGAATCCGTCTTAGCCGTGGGGCGAATCAGGATGTGGCTGGCCCGCGCCGTGAAACTGGTGTCTTTCTTGGTACCGCCGTATTTGTAAATGAAAAATGTATTGCCTTCGCGAAACGGACCATAGATACCACCCGGTGTGAAGGTTGGAATGGCTGAGCGGAGTTGAGCAGGCATTTCGCCGGCTGTCATGTATAGAGGCACCGGAACATCACTGTTGATGCGGGCAAAAGACGAGTCACTTTTAGCCGCGCCCAGACCACGGGCCAGCGACTTGATTTCGGTGTAGAGAGCCGCGCTGTCTTCTTTAGAAGGAACAACCGGGAATGTCACGTATTGCAGGGTGCGGGTATCGGCTCCCGGAAATTCGTCCTTGTGTCCGTTCAGGTAATCCTGCAACTGCGAATCAGTCACCTTCACCGTCGTATCGTTGATGGTGAAATAAGGCACGAACAGGAATTTTACGTTGGCTTTGGTATTCTGCGCTTCGTACTCTTTTTTGGCTTCAGCCGTCGTCGCGAAAACAGATAACCGCATCAGATTGTCGTATTTCTCCCGAAGGCGGTCGGCTGCAAGGTTCTTCTCGAAACTGGCCCACGACGCCTGCTGTTGGGGGGGTAACCCTTTCAGTCCTTTGAGGTAGCTGATGATCTGGGCTTTATCGAATACGCCCGTCTGCGGGTTAGTAAATGCCTGCCGTACCGAGGGGCTAATGTTCGTTCCCTGCACCATATCGACCAACTCATCGGCAGAAACGGTCAGACCCAGTTTGTCAAATTCTTTCTTGTAGGCAATGTCGAATAGCAGTTGATTCCAGGCCTGTTCCCGAATCTGGGCCATATCCTGTTCGGCTGGGGCGCGGCCCGACTGCTGCTGAAACTGTTCACGCAGGGCTTCGACCTGGGCGTTGAACTCCTGATAATCAATGGATCTTCCGTCGATCTTACCCACCGTTTGATCGCTTCCGCTGAAGAACCGACTCCGCCCGGTGAACAGATCGCCAAGGATGAACGCCACAATGGCAAAGGCTACCACACCAACGGCTAAGCCTGAACGTTCTCTGATTTTGTTAATTAACGACATGTCGATTTACGCATTCTTTCAGCCCGCAAAATAACAATTATTCCTGTTGGATTACAAGATAAAGGGCAAAGACTGTGCGGTTAGGCAGGAATCTGTGTCGAGTTATCGGCAAGCGAAAACAAGCGGCCTTCCATAGACAGTACCGTAAACCGGGCGAATAATTCTTCGGTATACCATTTCCGCTGCCGCGTTAGCCGGACAATTTCTTTATGCCCGCTTTGCCGATACGCAAACTGCTCAACAGCAGCCGCATCGCGCCAAACGCTGATGGTAGCCTGCTGTACAACGGGCTTCTCCCCCACACCAATAGAAAACAAGAGGTCTTTCTGATGATCCTTCAGGCGCTGGCGGGCCTGCGGAACGTGCCGCCAGAAGTCGGGCAGTGCACGCATCCGAATGGTGGCGCGAGTCAGGACGGCAACGGGCTGACCGGGTTGCGCGGGTGACAGCGTTGCCTCGATTGGGAATGGATTCTGACCGTCCCACTGCCCCTGCGACTTAAACGGCTGTAGCCAGAGCGTGCCGGTAGCTTCGGTTTTTTCGAGGTAAAATTGCCAGGCGGCTGTCTGAAAAAAATCACGGGCCTGCTGTTCTGTATCCCAAACGCCCAGGAACACGTAGGTTGACCAGTTGGGCATAAGGCCAAAATTCTGCCCGCTGCCCAGCAGTTTCTGAAACCGCAAACCTTCTGTTTTGAATGGGCGCATCATCCAGCGGCCAACGTTGGCAAAAGCTCGATAGCGACCGCCGGGTCGATACTTCAGTACGGTAACGGTGACGACAGGCATACGGGATAGTACACAAAAGTTAACGTTCTTGTTCTGGCTGATTTCACAAACGTAACCGTCAGGGCGATTCACGAAAAAGCCCCATACCAACGGCCCGGGGCTTTATCAATCCAGAAATTAGAAAATGAATGTTCTTCGTTAGTCACGCTTCAGCTTTTCTCCTGCACGCTCCAGGGCGTCGCCGAGTTTGTTACCAGCGCGTTTGAAGCCTTTTTTAACGTCCTGCCAGGCATCAGCCGTCGAGTTCTGTGCTTTCTTCAGGTCGTCTTTGAGGTCACTGCGCTCGTCTTTGAGTTTATCTAATTGATCGTTAGAATCAGATTTGGCTTCGTTCCCATTACGTTTAGCCTTAGCCTGTAAGTTATCGATTTTAGCATCTAACTCACGCGTCCGTGCTTTAATATTGGCCACAACCACATCGCGGTCATGCCGGAACTGTGCGCCCGCATCCTTTGATTTTTCGGTCAGCTTCTCGTCCGTTTGGCGAATTTTCTCTTTGGCATTGGCCTGCGCATCTTTTGCATCGGCCTTCATGGCGTCGCCAGCCCGTTCCATCGCATCTTCCGTGCGGGATTCTTTTTTACCGTCGTTGCTACAGGCCTGAACGGCTACTAATGCACCGAGTAGCAGGGTAGTACCAACAATTTTTTTGGCGAAAAGGAAGTGAGTTTTCATACGGTCTACTAAACAGATTGTTATCAGGTTATCAGTGATAACGTCGGTCGTCTGCTTCCTGTTTGGGCTTACTTCCATTTTATGCCACAGCCAATGGCTTTGGTACTGATGAGTGGAACGGACCGATTAGCCAGCAAAGCGGTTACAGCATCATCGACATAGCGTTTCTGCACGCTGGCGGCATCCTGAGGATTATCGTCTATTGTTCCGGAATAACCCACCACAAACCGGTCGTCGGCCTGTGCTTTTTTCAACACAAACACTTGGGGTGTACGCGAGGCTCCGAATGCTTTCGCTACTCCCTGCGTATCGTCGATGGTGTAAGGAAACGAATAATTTTTGTCGCGGGCGCGGGTCTTCATGTTTTCAAACGAGTCATCCTCGTAAGCGGCGGGGTCGTTGGGCATAATCGCCAGGACAGGATAACCCAGCGGGGCAAACTTTCGGTCAAGAGCCAAAATCCGATCTTCGTACGCCTTGGAGAACGGGCAGTGATTGCAGGTAAAGATCACTATTATCCCCTTCTGCGCTTTATAATCAGCCAAACTGATAGTCCGGCCATCCACATTGCGAAGCCGAAAATCACCCACTGCTGCGCCTACAGCATAACCCCTGCCTTCCTGCGCGTTAGCCGCTGTAATACTTAGTAAGCTACTTAGCAGCACAGCAAACCAATTGATTTTCATGACGATTATTTTAGTGGTTAGACAACACAGGAGGCCAAAAGATTAACGCACTGCTGACACAACAAATTTCGATCCACTTGCGGTCATACTCCCTACAGTCCTGAATAGCAAAGACCGACCGCTTACTAAATTTACCTGCCAATTACTGATCGTTATTTTTTTACTAAACAGTGTTCAGTAAGTTTGTAGCGAAAACCAAGACAGTTATGGGTATTACGGAGCGCAAAGAACGGGAACGGGGTGAAATGAGGAAGTTAATCCTAGAAGCGGCTCAGACCTTGTTTCTGGCGAATGGATACGAGAAAGTTAGTATTCGCAACATCGCCGACGCCATTGAGTACAGTCCGGCGACGATTTACCTGTATTACAAAGATAAAAACGAACTACTGTTTGCGCTGCATCAGCACGGCTTTGCCAAGATGGTGCAGGAGTTTCAACCCCTGCTGACGCTTACCGACCCGTACGAGAAGTTAGTGGAAATGGGACGTTCCTACATCCGGTTTGCCGTCGAGAACCCAGAATTGTTTGACCTGATGTTCATCATGACGGCCCCGATGGATAAACTCGACCAGGAAGATTGGGTAGAGGGTGATCAGGCATTTAATCTGTTGACGCAGGTGGTACAGGAATGCATGGACGCCGGTGTTTTCGAGCAGCGTGACGTCCGGGTAGTATCTATGATGATCTGGAGCGGGATTCATGGTTACACGGCCCTATTTCTGCGGAAACGGCTGGGCATGTTTGCTGAATGTGACCGTGAACCTATCATGGACGACGCTTTTAACCTGTTCTGCGAGACATTGAGACGGGGTTTGTAAGACAGTATGCGCCGGGTTTAATGGCAACAACCGCCCGGCGCATAAACTACAATAAAAAAATTTGCCTCTACGCTAAACACTGTTAATTAACTAACGTATGGTCACTTACCTGATTATCAAACCCCATTGGTGGCTAATCTGGCTACCGCTCATGCTGGTTGCCCGAATGAGTCCGGCGCAGCCCAAACCAGCTTCCGTGCTGGAGGCCTACGTGCAGGAAGGGTTACAGAACAACCTAGCACTGAAGCAGGAATCGCTCGAAATCAGTCGCATCAGCGAGTCACTGGTGCAGGCCCGTGCGCTGTTTTACCCACGGGTAACGTTTAACCCTACCTATTCGCTGGCAACCGGAGGACGAAGTATTCAGTTTCCGGTGGGCGACCTGCTGAATCCGGCTTACAAAACGCTTAATCAGCTAACCGGCTCAGACAAGTTTCCGACCAACATCGCCAACGTGAATCAGTTGCTGGCACCCAACAACTTTCAGGACACCAAAATCAATGTTCAATACGCCATTTTCAATACCGATCTGCAATACAACTACCTGATTCAGAAAGAACTCATCTCGGCGCAGGAAGCCCGGCGACGCGTTGTTGCGAATGAGCTACGTTACACCATTGCCACGGCTTATTATCAGTACCTGCAAACGCTGGACGCGCTACGAATTTTTGAGAACTCCCGGCAGGTACTGGCCCAACTGGCGCGGCTGAATGAAAAATTAGTGGCGAATAATGTGGCGACAAAGGACATTGTAACGCAGGCCCGCTATGAAATCAGTAAGGTCGATCAGCAATTGGCCGTAGCCGGGAAGAACCGGGAATCGGCGCGGGCGTATTTCAACTTTCTGCTTAACCGCGACCTGCTCAGCAACATCGAGGTGGATTCGCTGCTCACCAAATCGGAATTAATCAAGGCGGATAGCTTAGGCAATCTGGAAGAGACGGCGCTACGCAACCGGCAGGAAATTACGCAATTAGGCAGTTCGATTAAGGCCGCGCAATTGGGGGTAAAGCTGAACGAAGCGAACGCTCGTATCCCAAACGTATACGTAGGCGGCAATGCCGGATTTCAGGGCTATGGCTACGCATTCAAAGGGCAGGCTTACGCGCTGGCGCAGTTCGGCCTTTCGTGGGATCTGTTCAAGGGCCACGAGAAACGCTCGAAGATTCAGCAGGCTCGTGTGCAGACAGATATCCTGCAAACCCGCCTGACCGAAGTGCAGAAACAGGTGCAGCTTCAGGTAGTACAGGCCTATTACGACCTCGATGCCGCCACAGAGAGCCTCGCGGCCACGCAAAGCGGACTCGCCAACGCGGAGCAGACGTTCCGGCTCATCGACAGCAAATACCGCAACGGACAAGCCCTGCTCATCGAGTATTTACGCACCGAGAACGACCGGCTTACGGCGCAGATTCAGCAGTCGCTGGCCCGGATGGATGTATTGGTCAAACGCGCTGCCCTGGATCGGGCTACTGCCGGACAATGAGAACGAGGTAACTACAAATCTACCCAGTTGTAATCTGTGATAGATGCCATTATGAACAACTCTTTGATTCTTGAGACAAAAGGAAGAACCGTTTCATACTGGTTATCAGCTACGTTCAAAACGATCAGCTTTACATTCCACTGACGATAGTTTTGCTGGTAACTGAGATTTTTATCAGCTGTCACTAAAAGTTCAATCCCTCGCTGATGCATAGCAGCTAACAAATCTCCGTTTTTGAGCGAACTCCAGCCTTCCTCGGGCACAGTGGTAATCTCAAATCCATCTCCAAAACGATACTTGAGCTTTTTAGGCAGGTTCTCGTCCAGAAGAAGCTTAAACATGGCTAAGTGGGGATAATGTAACGGTAGAAGCAGCCAGTTCCAGCACGGCCAACGCCTGATCAAGCGGCACCGACGGAAAATCATCGACAAACTCAGCGACCGTGTGTCCGCCTTTAATATAGTCAAACAAAATCCTGACCGGCACCCGCGTATTGACGAAAACAGGTGTACCGCTTTGAACTTCCGGGTGTATCGTGATGAGCTGATTCATGCTTAATGACAGGAAATACTACCTACTAATTTACTGAGAATCGACTTGCTAACCAAACGATGCAGTTTACTATGAACCATCCAAAAATTTCCCATCTACCAATGGTCGGCGTCCTGCAACGCGCCTTTCCAGTGCTTATTTTTTCAGCTTTCGCAGCAATGAGTTGCAGCACCCAGACCGAAAAGCCAGTACAACAGGCCCCCACTGCCGACGAAACACCGGTACCAGTCAAACTGTCGGCTGTGACCACGATGGTGCGGTCGGAACCAATCGTGGCCTCCGGCTTGCTGTCGTCGGCAGAGGAAGCTAAACTGTCTTTCAAGATTCCGGGCATCATCAATAAACTATACGTCCGGGAGGGCGAATTCGTCCGCAAAGGGCAACTGCTGGCAACGCTGAACCTGACCGAAATTGACGCGCAGGTGAGTCAGGCGCAGTTTGGCGTAGACAAAGCCGACCGCGACCTGAACCGGGTGAAAGCGTTGTACGCTGATACAGCCAGTACGCTGGAGCAACTTCAGAACGCTACAACGGGCCAAAGCCTGGCAAAGCAGAACCTCACCATCGCTCAGTTTAACCGCAACTACGCCCAAATCCGCTCGACGGTGGATGGCACTGTTACGCGCAAACTGATGAATGAAGGGGAGTTTGCCTCCGCCGGTACGGGCGTGTTCACCATATCCTCCAACCGCCGGAGCGACTGGGTGGTGCGCGTAGGCGTGGCTGATAAAGACTGGGCACGGCTCCGCCCCGGCGACCGGGCCAGTGTGGTGATGGATGCCTACCCTACCCAGCCTTTTTCGGGAATAGTAAGCAAGCTGGCGCAAGCCGCCGACCCGCTCAATAAACTCTACGAAGTCGAGATTCGGATCAACCCCGGTACGTCCCGGTTTGCCCCCGGCCTGTTTGCCAAAGTACAGCTGCAACCTGCATCGAGCCGTGCGTATGCCGTCGTTCCCGTCGAAGCAATTGTGGAAGGTAACGGCAAAGAGGGCTTCGTATATGTGCTGGCCAACGACCGAAAGCGTGTGCTGAAAAAGCCGATTCAGATTGGGTTTCTGGACGGTGACAAAGTGCTGCTGACGCGGGGTCTCGACGGCATTGCGCAGGTGGTTACGGCTGGGTCGGCATACCTGACAGAAGAATCAACGGTACTGGTCAAATAGACCGTAGATCAATATGATCTGCGATCCATACTCTTCAAATGATATGAATCTCTCCGAATTTTCCGTAAAAAACTGGCAGTTCATGCTGGTGCTGTTTATCGGCGTGGTCGCGCTGGGTGTGAACTCGTTGCTGACCATGCCCCGTGGCGAAGACCCTGAGTTTTCAGCCCCGCAATTCGCCGTTATTTTCGTGTATCCCGGCACCGACGCCCGCGACATGGAAAAACTGGTTGTTGACCCCGCAGAAACGCGGTTTAACGCCCTCGACAATATCAAGCACATCATTACCAACGTCGATGATGGGCTGGCCGTGCTGCGCGTAGAGTATGATTACAGTTCTGATCCCGATGAGAAATACCAGGAGGTGATCCGCGAAGTAAACGCTCTGCGCACCGAACTGCCACCCGATATTTTCAAGATCAGCATCAACAAGTTTTCGCCCACCGATGTCAACATCGTGCAGGTGGCCCTCGAGTCCGAAGTGGTGTCAGATAAGGAACTGGGCGATTACGCCGACGACCTGAAAGAGCGGTTAGAGAAGATCAAAAGTCTGAAGAACGTCGAAGACTGGGGCTATCCGGCGGGTATCGTGCGGGTGTCGCTCAATCTGGAAAAGATGGCGCAGGAGGGTATTCCATCCAACCGGGTCATTGGGGCGTTGCAGGCCGAAAACGCTACCATTCCGGGCGGCAGTATTCAGGCAGGTACGCGCAAATTCAACGTCAAAACCAGTGGCGATTATAAGTCGCTGGACGAGATGCGCAACACCATTGTGGCTACCAACGGCCAAAAAATTATTTACCTGCGCGACATTGCTGACGTCAACTTCGATTACGAAGATGAAACGCACATCACCCGACTGGACGGGCACCGCTGCGTGCTGGTGACGGCCAGTCAGAAGAAAGGCGAGAACATCGAAAAGGTGGGAAAACTTATCAATCCGGTTATTAACGACTTTGCCAAAACGCTGCCCGCACGGGTGAAACTGGTCAAGAGCTTCGATCAGGCTGCCAGTGTGGATAAACGCCTGAGCCGCTTCGCCAAGGACTTTGCCATCGCCATTCTGCTGGTCTCGCTGACGTTACTACCGCTGGGTTTCCGAGCCGCCGTGGTGGTCATGATCTCCATACCATTATCGCTGTCCATTGGTCTGTCGCTGCTCAACGCGTTTGGTTTCAGCATCAACCAGTTGAGTATTGTCGGTCTGATTGTCGCGCTGGGTATTCTGGTGGATGACTCTATTGTAGTGGTCGAAAACATCGAACGGTACATGCGAGAAGGCTACTCCCGGCGCGACGCGGCCATCCGGGCCACGCGGCAAATTACGCTGGCCGTTATTGGCTGCACCGCTACGCTAATTCTGGCCTTTCTACCCCTACTCTTTCTCCCAGAAGGTTCCGGCGATTTCATCCGGTCACTGCCGATGGGCGTCGTTACAACGGTACTGGCGTCGCTGGTAGTCTCACTGACAATCGTACCATTTCTGTCGAGCCGGTTGCTGAAGGAAAACCACAATCCCGACGGAAACATCTTTCTGCGCGCCCTGAAGCGGCTCATCAGCGGCTCCTACAGCGTGTTGCTGCATCGTGCCCTGCGTTATCCGGTGGTGACGCTCTTAGTGGCCGGGGCTATTTTTGGCGGGGCACTCCTGCTGGTGCCAAGCGTTGGGTTCGGGTTGTTTCCGGCTTCGGAGAAACCACAGTTCCTGATCAACGTTGAGACGCCCAATGGCAGTAGCCTGTCCGAAACCAACCGCGTGGCGCGCTACGTGGAAGGCATCGTAAAGCGCGAACCCGAGGTGAAGCACCTGACCACAAACGTTGGCAAGGGGAATCCCCGGATTTATTACAATATCATCCAGCAGAACGAGACGCCCAACTTTGCGCAATTCTTTGTCCAGCTAAACGACGTTGAACCCGCCGAAAAGCGCGTGTTGATCGACAAACTCCGGGAGCGGTTCCGGTATTATCCGAATGCGAAGATCGAAGTGAAAGATTTTGAGCAGGGACCCAATCAGGAGGCTCCGGTAGCGGTACGACTTTTCAGCGAAAATCTGGATACGCTCAAACAGCAGGCCGCCCGCGTCGAACGGGTATTCAAGCAGACACCGGGCCTGATTTACATTAACAACCCGCTGGCTAATCAGAAAACCGACCTGCGTATCCGGATCAACAAGGAAAAAGCCGGACTGCTCGGTCTGTCCATCGCCGACATTAACCGCACCATCCGGCTGGCCATTGCGGGCCTGAACATCGGCACGTATCAGGACGAGAAAAATGATGATTACACGATTAATGTCACCTTATCTAAAGGAAAAAATACCGATCAGCGGGTGCTGGATAACCTCTACGTCAACACTGTGAGCGGAACAGCCGTACCCCTTCGCCAGGTTGCGGAGTTGACGTTCGAGAGCGGGGCCAATCAGATCCGGCATTACGACAAAGACCGATTCGTGACCATTACGGGCTTCGTCAAAACCGGTTTTCTGGTCGATAACGTCTTTCAGGATGTATTGGCAAAGATGAAGACGCTGCGCTTCCCGGCCGATTTTAGTTATAAGGCTGCCGGCGAATTAGAAAGCCGCGAACAGTCATTTGGCGGACTGGGGACGATCATTTTACTCACCATCTTCGGATTTATGGCGGTGCTGATTCTGGAATTTGGCACCCTAAAAAGTACGTTGATCGTGCTGTCTGTGATTCCGCTGGGCATCATCGGAGCTATCGTGGCGCTACTGCTAACGGGTTATCCATTCTCCTTTGTCGCCGTGATCGGCTTGATTGCGCTGATTGGTATTGAGGTCAAGAACTCGATTCTGCTGGTCGATTTCACCAACCAGCTTCGTCAGGAAGGCATGCCCCTGGTGGAAGCCATCGAACACGCGGGCGAGGTCCGGTTTGTACCCATTGTACTCACCTCACTGACGGCCATCGGCGGACTGATTCCGCTGGCTATTGAAGGGAATCCTCTCTACTCACCACTCGCGTGGGTACTCATCGGCGGCTTAATCAGCTCTACGCTGCTCTCCCGCATTGTAACGCCGGTAGTCTATAAACTGCTACCACCCCGCCTGGAGCGTAACACGCCGGTAGCAGCAGTAGAAGAGCCGGAATTAGTCTAAAGTGAAAGGCAATCAATGCACAACAAAAACGTCCGCACCGGTTGACCGGTGCGGACGTCGTCATTATACCAAGATAGGCTTTTTACTGCTTAAGCACTTTTAGAAACCCTGCTAACCAGTCAGCGCAGGAAAATACGATGTACCAATCGCCCGATTGGTTGGTCGGTTATCAGCCAGTACAGACCCACTGGCGGCTTCTGGCTGGAAAGAAGTTGTAGAGAGCCATCGGTCATTGATTGCACCTCAAGGGGAATGATCACGCCAGCCGACGTGATCAGGCTGAACGCTCCAGCTGCCAGGTTACGGCCCGCCACCCGAATGACGGAGGCATCGCTGGGGTTACCCAAAATGACCAGCGATGGTGCGTGATCGTCAATAATTACAGCAACTGGTTTGCTGTACGTTGCGCCACCGTCATAATCAAGCTGCTTTAATCGGTAATACGCTGTACCGCCATCAGGGAACGGGTCAGTGAAGGTGTACTGCTGGGTTTGGTCGGTGGTACCACTGGCCGACACGCTGCCGAGTGCACCAAATTCCAGCAGGTCGCGGCTGCGCTCGATGACAAACCGCTCGGCATTGCGCTCCCAAACGGTAGCCCACGCGAGTTCGACGCGGTCGTTGATGAACTGCGCCCTGAAGTAGAGTAATTCGACGGGTAGTACAGACGCATTGACCTTGATTTCATCCAGGCGCAGGGTTCCTCCCCCGGCAGTAGGGTTGCAGGCATAAATCCGAAATGTAACGGGACTCGCCTGATTAATAAAACCAGTAGCACTGAGCGAGATAGTACCTACTTGATAGGTCTGATTCACTCCTGAAGTAAACAGATCGGTGCTGAATCCGTCGGCGCTGGAGCGAACAGAAAGTTGCTGTGGCCCTGACGCCGATCGGGCAAATGCAAATGACAATGATGTTAGTGTGATAACGGCACCAGTAACAGGCTGAACGGTAATCTCAACATACTCACTGTTGTTACAAACCGCCGTTGACCAGTTCTGGACATTAACACCTAACCCGGCATAACCAGTGGTGTAGGGGTTAACGGTCAGGTAGTTTACGCCCGTAGGCGTGGCCGCTGAGGCAGTTACTAATCCGCTTGATGACGATCCGTTTGCATTCCCCTCAAAATTCCACGTGGCGGTAAATGGTGTCTGGGTTCGTCCCAATTGACTCAGCAAGAACAGACCAAGCAGCAAAAAGTAACGTAACAAAGGCATAGCGGTGGGATAGTCAACAGACCGGCAAGGTATTGAATCAACCCGAAACAACCATACGGCTTAGTACACAAACTCGCCTGCTTCACTGCTTACCGTTACCCGCTTACCGCTGAACGATTCGACGCGTCCCACGATTTGTGCGTCGATATTGAACCGGGTCGCAATGTCGATCACCTGTTGGGCGTGGGCTTCTGGCAGGTAGATTTCCAGCCGGTGCCCCATATTGAAGACCTGGTACATTTCGCGCCAGTCGGTACCGCTTTCAGCCTGAATGAGCCGGAACAGGGGTGGAATTGGAAACAGATTATCCTTAATGACGTGCAGGTTATCGATAAAATGCAGCACTTTCGTTTGTGCCCCACCCGAACAATGCACCATGCCGTGAATTTGCGGGCGGAGTTCGTCCAGCAATACTTTCGCTACCGGCGCGTACGTTCGCGTTGGCGACAAAATCAGTTGTCCAATGGTTAAACCGGTATCTTCGACCGTGTCGGTCAGGTTCCGGGAGCCGCTGTAGATCAGGTCCCGGTTGACGGCAGGATCGAAGCTTTCGGGGTATTTAGGGGCTAAATAATGCCCCAGCACATCATGTCGGGCCGAGGTAAGGCCGTTGCTGCCCATGCCGCCGTTGTAGGTAGTTTCGTACGTTGCCTGCCCGAAGGAAGCCAGTCCAACCACCACATCACCCGCCTGAATCCGGTCGTTGCTGATGACCTCATCGCGACGCATGCGGGCAATCACTGTGCTATCTACAATTACAGTGCGTACCAGATCGCCGACGTCAGCCGTTTCACCCCCGGTGCTGTAAATTTCAATGCCATGCTCGCGCAGCATCGCCAGCACCTCTTCGGTTCCGTTGATAATCTCAGCGATAACTTCACCCGGAATCAGGTTCTTGTTTCGCCCAATCGTCGATGAAAGTAGCATCGGGCCGGTTGCACCAACACAAATCAGGTCGTCGGTATTCATCACGACGGCGTCCTGCGCAATGCCCCGCCAGACTGACAGATCACCGGTTTCGCGCCAGTACAAATACGCCAGCGACGACTTGGTACCGGCCCCGTCAGCGTGCATGATGGTACAGAACTCTGAATCACCGGCCAGGGTATCAGGCACTATTTTACAGAAAGCTTTGGGGAAAAGGCCCTTGTCGAGGTGGGCGATGGCGTTGTGAACGTCTTCTTTCTGGGACGAAACGCCCCGTTGCGCGTACCGGTCAGTCATAGTTTTTCAGAGCACCCAGCGTCGGGCATCAGTATGGCAGCAAAGGTACGGAAACAATTCGGCCGGGTTAATGTGTGGGATTCAGGTTGCTTTTATTAGCCCCAGGTTAAAACCGGGTGCATCCATCGGTTAATCCAATTATTGGCAACCGATGGATGCACCCGGGTCGTTTTATCAAACACCACGACTTTAGTTGTGGGTTGATACAATCCGCCGGTGGCGAATAAAACATCAAATCAATACACAATACCGGTTTCCGCCCGGACGGCATCGAGGAGGTTAATCAACGCCAGGCTGTCATCGAGCGACCAGAGGTCACTCTCGGTCCGGCCCTCCAGCAGGGAGTCCATTACGTGCTGCGCTTCGTACGTGTAACCGTGGGTTAGGCGGTCGAAAGAGACGATTTTAGGGTCATGGTCTATCAACTCCAGCGTGACGGTTTTAGCTTCATGAAAACGGCTATGGATGCGCACGGTGCCTTTGGTACCATAAATAATGCCTAAGCAATCGGTTTTAGCGAGCAGCGTACTGTCCAGGACAGCTATGGCACCGGAATTGTACGTCAGCACCATACCGTTCTGCTCATCCGTGCCGGTCTGCCCAAACGTAGCCGACGCGCGCAATGTGGCCGGCTTCCCAAGCATCAGATACGATAGAAACAACGGGTAAATACCAATGTCCAGCAGGGCGCCCCCACCGAGTTCTTTGTTAAATAGACGCCCCTCGGGACTGAACGGGGCTACAAACCCAAAATCTGCTTTCAGACTGACCACCTCGCCAATCGTACCGTCGGTTACCCAGCGGTGCGCCTGTTGCAGGGCGGGCATGAACCGGCTCCAGAGGGCTTCCATCAGAAAAACACCATTAGTACGCGCCGTTTCGACCATTTCACCCACTTGCCCGGCATCCATGCCGAACGGTTTTTCACACAAGACGCCCTTTCCACCGCGAAGCAGCATCAGCGTGTTTTCGTGATGATTAACGTGCGGGGTGGCCACATAGACCACGTCGAGGTCATCAACCGTCAGCAGGTCTTCGTAACGTCCAAAGGCCATCGGAGCACCATACTGCGCGGCAAATTCATCGGCGCGGGCCTGATCGGTGGAGGCTACGGCAACGAGTTGCGCGTCGGGCAGGGTAACTAAATCCTGCGCAAATTTGTGAGCGATGCGGCCTAAGCCTAAGATTCCCCAGCGGATCATAGTTGATAATGAATAAGGTACGATTTATCAAAAAAAGGCAAATGCAGCGGTTTTGCTGGCTTTTTGTAAGTTGCCACCCTGTTTTAACCCATGCTGTTGTGAAACATCTCGCGTTGCTTTACTTCCTGCTGGCTCCGGCACTGCTGCTGGCACAAACCACCGAGCAGACCGACCCCCTACGACCAACCCGGTCGGATAGTACCGTTACACCCCAGCCGGACTCAACCGGAGTGGACGGCAATACGGCCACTGATGACGAAAACGAACTCGATAATGGACGTGACAGCGTTACCTACCGCTACCGGCTCACCACCGATGGCACCGTTACAGCGGGCAATGTCAGCCGGACATTATTGCAACTAACCGGGGCCTTCGACTGGTCGACCAGCCGCCAGATTAAGTTTTCAACCAATCCGTCGTTTGTGTATGGCAAACAGAGCGGAATCCTCGCCGAACGCGAATTTTTCGCTGATTTCCGCACCACATATCGACACGAAGAACGGCTCTATTACCTGGCTTTTGGTTCTCTCGAACGCAGTAACCTTCGCCAGATTCTGAGTCGGTATACCATTGCCGCCGGGGCCGGTCTGAAACTGCTGGACCGCAAGCGGGCGTATATTTCACTAACCGACGTATTGCTGCACGAAAACACAGACTACGTCGAACTGGCCGATATTAACCTGTGGCGTAACTCAGCCCGGCTTTACGGCGAATACAGCTTCGACAAAGACCGCTGGACCATTTCGCATACGGTGTTCTATCAACCGGCCATAACCCAGCAGGGCGAAGGACAGCCGCGTAATGTGCGCTGGAATGCCAGTCTGAGCGTTCAGGCAAAAATGAGCACGTTGCTGAGCATCCGCACCACCTTTGCCAGTTCGTATGAGAGTATCATTGTACCCGGCCGTAAGACCACCGACCTGCGCTGGACAATGGGACTGGTCTACGAACGAAAGTGATTACTGCTTGTCCGCAAAGGGAATAATCAGTTTTTCGCCCCGCGTGGCAATGTCTTTTTCCTTTCGGTTAGCCCGCATGAGCGCTTCCTTGCTGACGCCGTACTTCTGGGCCACCACCCGCAGTACATCGCCCGGCCCGACAGTATGAATGGCCCGAACCTTCACGTTTAGTTTCGTCACCCCCGATTTCACATCGGTCTCCGATACGCCCGGATTCAACGCTTTCAGGGTGCTGGGCTTGAGATTATACCGGTTCGCGATGCCGTAGAACGTTTCTCCAGCCCCCACTGTGTACTTTGTGGAGACCCCCCCGGCACTCACTACCGGCTTCTTTGGCTCGGCATCGGCTACAGGTTTCGGCTTCTCAACAGGCTTTTTCTCGGCTACCGGTTTTTCCGCTTTTGATTTTTCCTCTGTTTTTTTATCGTCGGACGGTTTATCCTCGGCTTCGCTTTTAGTCGGCTCGGGCTTATCGGTCGACGCTGCCGATTGGCCAGCTACCGGAGCATCGGCAACGGATTCGTCCGGGGGCGCAGGTGCCTGGGAGAGATCAACCGGCACGGGGGCAGTGCTCGTGTCAACATCTTCGGGGGCAATCAATTCCGGTTCTGCAGCCAATACCCCAGCCTGCCGGTCGGTCGTGTCGAGGGGTACGTTCGTCAGTTCTTCGGAGCCTTTGGTGTTATCGGCAATGCCTTCGTAACCAATATAGAGCAGGGCAATAATGAGCCCGATCAGCACCACCAGCGTAATGCCGGGCAGGTTAGACGTAGGCGTTGAACGGGAATTGGGCGACTGATTTTCGGATTCCATGACGGTTGATGCAGGCAATAACTTGAATTAGGCGTGGAGGTCGCGGCTCATCTGAGCCACTTTATCTTTCAGATCTTCTTTGTAAACAGCCAGCGCGTTGGCAACGGCCGCGTCGAAGGTACCAACAATCTGCGCGGCCAGGATACCGGCATTGCGGGCACCGTTGAGTGCCATCGTAGCAACCGGTACGCCAGCAGGCATTTGCAGTATAGAAAGCACGGAATCCCAGCCATCTATTGAATTGCTTGATTTAACGGGAACACCCACTACGGGCAAGGTTGTGAGCGAAGCAACCATCCCCGGCAGGTGAGCGGCTCCCCCAGCCCCGGCAATGATCACGCGCAGGCCCCGATCGCGGGCCGACTTCGCGTACTCAACCATTTTTTCGGGGGTGCGGTGGGCTGATACAATGTCCATCTCGAAGGAAACACCCAACTGAGCCAGAATTTCGGCGGCTTCCTGCATGACCGGTCGGTCGGAGAGGCTGCCCATAATGATACCTACCATGCGTTACGTAACCAATGCGTTTGCTTGCGAAGTAACGGAGATTAGGGCACAATCGGGCGTTGATTGGGTGTTTTTTTCACATGATTGACCAAAAACAAATGCCATATCTCAGAGATATGGCATTTGTTTTTGGTCAATCATGTCAATGGTGATGCGTTCGATGAAGCCCAGTATTAGTTTAGGGCGAACGAAATAGGCAAATTGAATCGTACGTTCACGGCGCGGCCATTTTGCCGACCGGGTATCCAGGCGGGCATTTGCTTCACCACGCGAACGGCCTCAGCATCACATCCGAAGCCAATTCCTTTCAGTACCTGAACATCGGTGATATGCCCGTCGGCAGCTACAACAAATCGGACGAACACCTTACCGGATACCTGCGCTCTTTGGGCGGGTTCCGGGTAGCGCAGGTTGTTTTGTATGTAGTCACCAAGCCCGGCCAGACCACCCTGGGGAGCCGGATTTTGCTCCACTACATCGAGGATTTCGCCGGTGAGGGGCGTCTTGTACTGAACAGCATCGTTGGCGGCTACTCTGCTGCCACGTTCGACCTCCTGCCCAATGGGGTCTTTCTGCGAACACATCAATAGTAAAGCCGCAACCGGTAACACGAGTACGTACCGCCACAAAGCCCGGCGGTTGGTTTGAGGGTTAACTAACATCTGGATGCGGGGTTTAAGTTGGGAACTGTTGAAAAATGAGTTGGCCAGTAACGTTGGTTGGGCGTTGAAGAATGTCGCCTGAACCGTGTGGATCATTGAGTGGGGTGTCATAGTGTTATGGGCAACTACCGGTCAGAATTTACCATTCTTCAGCGAAAAATTAATTGGCAGGTTAAATACCACATCGACCGGTTTACCGGCTTGCCGACCGGGCGTCCAGGCGGGCATTTGCTTTATTACCCGGATAGCCTCCTCATCGCACCCATTTCCAATACCCTTCAGCACGTTCACCCGCGCAATCCGCCCATCGGCAGTTACGATAAAGGTGACAAACACTTTGCCTTCAGTTCGGTTTTTTTGAGCTTCGGCCGGGTACCGCAGGTTTTTGCTGAGATAGTCGCTTAGCCCGGCGAATCCGCCCTGTGGTGACGGTGGTTGCTCAACAACTGTAAAAACCTCATTGCCGACTGGCGGATCATCCTGAGCAGTAGCTTTCAGTGCGCATAGCAGCGATACAACAACAGGCAATGCGAATGCATAATGCCGTAAGGTCTGGCAGATAGTTTGGGAATAACTCATCATGGCACACGAGGTTTGGAGTGATACGAATCGGGAAACGAGTTAGTCAAATGTAAAGGCCTTCGTTCAGAAAGCGCAGACTTAAGCGGGTAGATGAGTGAACGGTAGCTTTACTACTTTTTGGCTTTAGTCGTGATTTCGATGACGCCATCCCTACCTTTCTCTCCGTATTTAGCCTCCGCTTCTTTGCCTTTGAGCACATTTATATGCTGTATATTATCAATGTTGACACTGTTCGGACCGAGTCCTTTAGGCTGTTCTTTACCATCGATGATTATAAGCATCTTTTCGATTGGCACGTGCTCGTTGGGTCGTACCACACCGGTGTACGTACCGGGTTGCGCTCCTGAAACGCTCTGAGGCTGACTATCGGTAGTTGCCGCTGCCGGGCTTGTCTGTTTACCATCGTTCAGGGAAAACTGGATTGGCAGATTGAACTGCACATTCACCGGCCTGCTGTTCTGCCGACCCGGATTCCATTTTGGCATCGCGCTCACCACCCGCAGGGCTTCTTCATCGCAACCACTACCAATGCCCTTCAGGACGCGTGGATTCTGGATGGAACCGTCCGCATCAATAATGAACTGGACAAAGACTCTTCCTTCTCTGCGCTTCTGCCTGGCTTCGTCGGGGTAGTGCAGCGTAGATGCCAGATACTGCCTCAAAGCAGCCATACCACCCGGAAACTCAGGCACCTGCTCCACAACGGTAAAAATTTCGGTTGATGGGGCTGTTGTGCTGACGGGCGAGGTATCACTGGCAGAATACTGACTATCAGGCTTATCGCTCACGGTTATTTCCGGCAATTCTGTTGTTTCAGGCCCCAGTAAAACCAAAAGTCCCTTAGTCTTTTTAGCAGGAATCTCCATAGTCTTACGGCCCACGTAACTGATAACCAAGGTAGCTGTCGCTGGTACGTCCTTCATTTCAAAGTAGCCACTGGCGTCTGTATCGGTGCCCCGATTTGTGTTGCGAATGATCACGTGTGCCCCAGGTAGAGGTGCGGCACTGTTTTTTGTACCGCTATACACATGCCCAGTTACTGTTAAGTCAGCAACGGCTGGCTGGTCATAGTCCCGCATAATTTCCACCATCGGTTCGCGGGCGGCTGTCAAGCTCGCTAATACGACCAGTAAGGGCACAACCAGCGCGTATTTCCACAGTACCCGGCGATTCGTCTGGGGACTAACCAGCATCTGAATACGGGATTTAAGTTGGGAAGTGGTAAAAAACGAGTTAGTGACCAGCGTTGGCTCAGCGTTAAAGACTAAGGAATAAACAGCAGAAATTCTTCTCATGGCTTACCGTCACTTTTTGTAAATTGACACATACCCATACGGACCATTCCGATCTTTATTAATTTCGACCTTACGGATCTGATCTACAGAGAGTTTCAAAACCTCCGCATCTGAAACAGGTAATCCATCTACCTTAAAATCTGTTTCCGTTGGGTCTAATTGCTTTACCACACTAAATAAAGCTTCGACTACCGCTGGCTCCTGCACATTCGTAGCCTTAGTACGGATATGAATAACGCCGTCTTTACCTTGTACACCGTACGCTTTAGCTGCATCTTTACCTGAATTAACTTCTATAGTTTCGAAATCACGCCGATCTGACCGGTCAAGGACAAACCTGTCTGACAACGGTTTATTATCCAGTACGTACAAAAAGTCACCATCAAGATTACCCCCAACCGACTGGTATCTTTCATTTTTTAGTAAAGCCGGCTCTTCGCGTCTTCCTGTTCGTTTGTCTTCCTGTCTCTCCAGGGCAAACTGCACGGGTAGTACATACTCGACAGGTACAGGCTTACCATACTGCCGGGCTGGTGTCCATTTTGGCATTTGGCTTACCACACGTACTGCTTCCTCATCGCACCCGGCACCAATGCCCTTCTGCACGCGAACGCCACTCACAGCACCCGAAGCCGATACGACGAACTTGACAAAGACAGTACCCTGCACCTTTGCTTTCTGTGCCGGAGCCGGATAGCGCAGGTTATGAGCCACGTAATACATCAACCCAGGAATACCATCCGGAAAAACCGGATTCTGTTCTACCACGGTGAAGACCTCGCCAGTCGCGCTTTTTGCGTCAACCGGGTCTGCCGAAGCGGGCATGGCTTTATTAACGCCCACAGCCTTATACACTTCCGTTGCTCCCATAACCGGCAGTTCTTCATGAGTACGGCGCAGCGTCACATTTAACGCTCCGGCATGAGTCACATCCCGCAACATCGGCTCGAAACCTACATGGCCGAACATAATCCTGGCGGGTGATACTACCTGCGTAAGTTTGTAAACGCCCCATCTATCGGTTTTGGTCACCTGATGGCCATCCATAATAGAAACATCTGCCAATGGCTTACCCTTTGCATCGACAACCCGCCCCAATACCGTTCCGCTCTGGCCCGGCTGGCTCATCAGCGTTTCGGCAATTCGTTCGCGGGCGGCTGTCAACCCCACTAAAAGTGCCAGCAAGGGCACAACCAGCGCGTATTTCCACAGTACCCGGTGTGTATTACGCGACTGGTACAGCATTCGGATGCGTTGTGTGAGCAGCGCGGGCGTGAAAAACGAATTGGCAACCGGGTTAGCCGACCCGTCAAACGCATAGTTGAACAGGAACCGGGCGTACTGCGCTTTGTCGGCAGCTTCCTGGTCAGCTAAGTATTCGTGTACTTGTTGCAGCGACCGTTTATAAAGCCACGCCACCGGATTCGGCCAGCAAACCACTTTGACCAGTTCAGCCAAGAGTACATCAACGCTGTGCCATTGCCGGATGTGGGCCAGTTCGTGGTGAATAATGGGGTCGGCATGCTGGGCATAATCGGTTTGATTCAACACCAGATACCGAAAAAACGAGAATGGTGCCACCCGCTCATCAGGTAGCACGATCAGCGTATGGTCTGCCTGCCGGGCAGCGGTTCCGCTGCGGATAAGTTGCCGGAGCCGCCCCAGACTGACCAGCAGTAAACTTAGAAACAGCAGCGCACCAACGCCGTACACACTCAACAGAACATCGTCCAGCGTCGGGCCGGTAACCGGGGCCGCCGTCACCGTGACCGGTAGCGTGATAATTGACAGCGACACCGTTTCCACGACCGGCTCCGGCAACGGAATCAGGGGTAAGGCAAACGACAATCCCATTGCCAGCAACAGGTACATTCGGTTGAGCCGGAAAAACGTATGCCGACGCAGGAGCAGGTAATACAGCGCGTAGAAGCCGATTAAGCACAGGTTGGCTTTGATGAGGTACTCGGCAAGGGCGGTCATGGTTTCTTGTCGTTTAGAAGTCGGATGATTTCATCAGCTTCGGTCAGGCTGACCTGTTTATCATTCACAAAAAAGGAGACGAGCTTCCGCAGTGATCCGTCGAAGTAGTTCGTCAGCAGTTGCTCAGCCTCGAAGCGTTTGTACTGCTCCTCGGTAATAAGCGGATAATATTCATGCGTTTTGCCGTAGGCCCGGTAGCCAACCAGTCCCTTTTTTTCCAGAATACGGATGATAGTCGAGACAGTGTTATAAGCAGGTTTCGGCTCGGGCAATTCAGCAAGCACGTCTTTTACAAATCCCTTATCAAGCGTCCAGAGGACACGCATTATTTCTTCTTCAGCTTTGGTGAGTTCGCGGATGGGCATAAGGTAAGGGGCTAATTAAAAGGCTACTTTGAGTACATTACAAATGTCAGACTAACTATTTAGTTTTACAACTAAAATATTAGTTATTTTGTTCAACAGAAAAGCTGACTTCATAAGAGTCAGCTGCTTGGGTATTTTAATCTTCGTTCGCTAATATCAGTTTAGCTATTTTAAGTTCAGAAGACCGAAACTACATTTACCCTTCGTAACACTTATAAAGCAGGTAATTGCTAAACATGAAACCAATCGTAAGTAATACTACTACCGAGTGTTCACTTAATTTCTACCTAGGCATAAGTTTCATTATTATCATTCCCGAGTATATAGCTTTTAAACTAATTAACGGGGTGCAACATCGCAGGGCTTTGGAAGGCAAACTAATACGTGCAAAAGCAGTGATTATTAATGATAAAAACTTTACCGGTAACAGCCCCGTCAGTCAACAATTTTCTTATTCCTACTCATTTCGAGTCAAAGGCAGAGAATACAAGCACAATAGTAGAAATCCAAGCCTGCAATTAGGAGACAGTATTTCTATAGAATATGTCCCTGATGACCCTGCTATCAGTCGACCTATTGACGAATGATACCTATTAGTTAATCGCCACAAATTATAGTTGATGCAATTATCTGACCGTCAGCTTATTGCTTTCAAATCATAGTGTTTGTCATCCTGAGGCACGAAGGATCTTAGAGACTTTGTAGCTAAGATCCTTCGTGCCTCAGGATGACAAACACCTATAGAGCGAACTACCCGCCCTCAATTTACCCGGTTCGGGTCGGCGGGACGGGCGACAATGGGCCGGGCGGTGGCGTTTTTGAGGGCCTGCGTCACCACCTCAATGGCTTTGGCCAATTGCGGATCGGCCCCATCAACCGTTGTTTTGGGCGTCATTTCGACTTCCATATCCGGTGCAACGCCTTCGTTTTCGACTTCCCACTTGCCATCGGGGCTAACAACACCCAGACGCGGGGCCGTAACCGTGCCGCCATCCATGAGCACGGGGTAGTCATAAATGCCAACCAAACCGCCCCAGGTCCGTTTGCCAACGATCTTACCCAGGTTCCGGCGACGGTAGAACTGCGGCAGGGCATCGCCACCCGACCCCGCGTATTCATTGGTAATCATGACACTCGGTCCAAAAATGGACGCCGAGGGCGAAGTGAACATCTTGCCTTCGCGGGTGGCCCAGTAACTCATTACGGGCCTGTTCAGGTTATCCAGGATGTAATCCGCCACGGAACCACCGCCGTTGAACCGCTCGTCGATAATGACCGCTTTTTTGTTCAACTGCGCAAAGTAATAGCGGTTAAAATAGGTGTAGCCACCTTCACCAGTGTTAGGTAAATAAACATACGCCACCTGTCCGTTAGTCTTTTCATCCACCAGTTTCCGGTTGTTCTCTACCCAGGCGCGGTTGCGCAGGGCATTTTCGCTTTTGATGGGCACCACCGTAACGGTTCGGGCACCGTCCATTGTCGGCTTGCTATTAACCGTCAACAGCGTTTGGCGGTCGGCCGCGTTTTCGAAGAAGCTATAAACGTCGTCGGTCCCGGTCAGCGGCTTTCCGTTCACAGCCAGCAGATAATCCCCGGGATTAACAACCCCCGGAGCGCCGGCCGCACCTGGTTCAGTGAGCGGTGCGCGGAGGTCGGGGTTCCAGTTCAGGCCGCTGAAGATTTTGGCGAGCCGATACCGCCCATTTTCGACGCTGAAATCAGCGCCCAATAACCCGATTGGGGTTGGGTCGGTCGTTGCCATATCGCCACCCCGGATGTTGTTGTGGCCAACTACCATCTCACCAATCACATCGGAGAGCAGGTAATTCAAGTCGGCGCGGTGACCAACGTAGGTCAGGAAAGGCTCATACTTTTTGCGGACAGCAGTCCAGTCGAGGCCGTGCATGTTTTTGACGTAGAAGAAGTCCCGTTCGATGCGCCACGCTTCGTTAAAAATCTGAGCCCACTCGGCGCGGGGGTCAACGTAGACTTCCATCTTGCTCAGGTCTATCTTACCGCTTCCTGCTGTGGGTTTAGTCTTCGTGTCGACAATGTTATAGGCATTTCCGGCCAGCCCGTAGAGCAGTTTACTACCATCGGCACAGATCGTGTAGCCGGTAACGCCTTTCATGAACTCCTCCGTTTTCCGCGATTTCCAGTCAAAATAACTCAGAATATTACCACTGCCATCGGCGACATTTTCCGTAAAGAACAGCTTACCGCCGTCGGACGTCTGCAAATCGTCGTAGTCGCGCTCAGGGATAGGCAGGGCCAGAATCCGCTGGTCAATCTGGGCGAGGTCGATGGCGAATGTACTACTGACGGGTTTGGTTGCCAGCGTTGCTTTGAGGACTTTGGCAGCTTTCTGCGTACTATCGGCCAGGGGTTCGTCTGTTGGCTTCTCCTCATCGCTCTGTGGAGCCAGTGGCGATGGGTTATCCTTCTTCAACACCACTACGTACAGACTACGCTTCACCGGACGCTCGTAGGACGTCATGTCCAGCCAACCCGAGTTAAGCCCAAAATTCGTGCTGGCGGCAAAGTACAGGTATTTACCATCACGGCTGAAACAAGGCGATACAGCATCGCTCATACCATCTGTAACCTGTGTGCTCTTGCCCGTTGTCAGGTTGTATAAGAAGATGGCCCGCAACTGATTATCGAGCCGTTTGCTATAGGCTATCCAGCGGCTGTCGGGTGCCCAGACCGGGTGCAGTGTCCGCGCCGGATTGTCGTAGGTATCTTCATCAATCTGTACCGGCTTTTTGGTGGCGATGTCGAGGTAATACACCCGCATCCGCTTGTCGGTAAACAACAGCTTTTTGCTGTCCGGCGACCAAACGGGATCGTAATAAAACGAGGGGTCGTTCCAGTCGATCACTGTTTTCTTCTGGCCATCTAACTGATCGGCGATTACGAGTTTGTACTCACCACCCGCATCCGAGAAATAAGCAATCTGCCGACCGTTGGCCGACCAGGCGGGCGACCGGTCATGCACGCCGGGCGTTTGCGTGAGGTTGCGCGTATCACCTTTATCCAGGGGTACAGTAAAAATATCGCCCCGAGCCTCGAATACCGCCCGAACCCCGGTTGGCGATATACTGGCCCCATGAATGAACTTAGCCGCCGGTTTAAACTGCGGACGCAGTGCCAGCAGATCGGGTGCAATATGAATGGAGATTGGCGCGGCTTTTCCCGTTGCCGGATCGAGCCGATGAAGCCGCCCGGCCTGTTCATAAACGATGTCGCTCCCATGAGCCGTCAGTGCTTTTACATCGAAATCCGTATGATTCGTTACCTGACGGACCTGTTTCGTCGTGGGTTCGTACGCAAAGACATTCATCGTTCGGTTACGGTCTGAGAGGAAGTAGACCTGGGCGGCACCGGGCGACGCTTCGCTCCGTGTTTTACCAACCCACACAGGCCTTGTATCTGATGCGTTCTCGTGCGGAATGGCGACCGTTTCGCGGGTCTTCACATCGTAGAGCCATACGGGTGTGGTTTGCCCGCCCCGGTAGCGTTTCCAGGTGATGAACGGGTCTTTGATGGGTGTGTACGCAATCGTGCTACCATCGGGCGAAAACTGACCGTGTTCGGCCATCGGCAGGGGAATCAGTTCAGGCAGGCCACCACTGAGCGGCATCGTAAACAGTTGGTTGTAGCGGGCCGAGTTCGCCTGTCGGCTCGAAGCAAACACAATGCGCTTGCTATCGGGCGTCCAGCCGCGCACCACATCGGCATTCGGATGAAAGGTGATCCGCCGGGGTATGCCCCCGTTAACCGATACGACATAGACGTCATTGTTGCCGTTGTAATTACCCGAAAACGCAATCCACTGCCCATCGGGCGAGAACATCGGGTCGGTTTCGGCTTCGGGATGAACCGTCAGCCGTTGCGGGTTCCTGCCATCCCGGTCAGCGAGGTAAATGTCGCCCGCGTAGGCGAACGCGAGGTGGTTGGCACTGAGCGTTGGCGTGCGGAGCAGCAGCGTTTCGTCGGGGGCCGTTGGCTGCGCGGTAGTCAGCAGAGACGATGCCGTCAGGCAAGCCCCGAGGATGAGGGTTAGTAATGGGTTCATAGCTGGAAACAGGGAAGAAGATCCGACTTCCAAGTTAGAGAAATAGGGGCTAACTATGAGCCGACGAACGCAACACGCCCGTAAAACATACGCAGATCAGCGTTTAAGCGGCCCGGCACTTCACTTCCTTTACCAGCTTTGTCGTCGGCTGCTACTCAAATCGCAGCTTCTCGATAGTGTGCTGGCTGGCTTCTGTCTGTTGCTGACGGAGCAGCACTACGGGCGCGGCTGCCCTGACCTCACAATTGGTTAGCGGGCACCGTTCGCAGGTTTCGCCAACGAGTGTGTCCGGGATAGCGGGGTCGTCCAGGAAATGGAATACGTTGCGGAGTTGGTCGTTGAGCGGAAAACCGATATTGATGCTGCTGTTATCCGGCGTGGGGGGCGATGACTTGGCGATGGAAAAGACAAAATAGGCATTGCCGCTGGTCGAAAACGTGATGCGCTGCGCCCGGCAGATGGGCTGACCATCCCACTGCCCCACCTGCTGCTGTTGTCGTAACTCGTTCAGGATAGTTACCGAAACCTGCCGTCGGCAATAGTGTTCGTCGCGGGCCGTGCCGTGCGGGGTGTGCAGTTTGCTTAAATGCAGCTCTTTGGTGAGCTTAAATTTCAGGTTTTCCAGTTGGTTGAACCGCAGAAAGAACAACTCTTTCAGACCGAAATGGCTCGTCAGCAAATTGGTCATCCGCAGCAGAAACATTTCGGGCGTTACCGCCAGCGGCTCCATTGCCCGTAACAGCCGGTCGTTTTCCCAATGCGGCCGGGCTACCAGATCCGTCAGCGCATCCAGCAGTCCCTGACGCGGAATAAGCACGGCCCGCGCAAAATAGGAAGCCCGGAAGTTGTTCAGCACCTCGTCGAACGAGCGGGCTTCCAGCACCGACGATTCCAGCGGGCGCACGGTCAGGTGAAGCCGGTGATAGCCAACCTCCCGCGCCAGCGTAAAGGCCCGTTGTTCCGTGGAGAGTTTGCTGTTGATCAGCAGCTTATTTTTTTCGGGCAGGTAAACCGAGCGCAGGGTCGCTAAATCGGGATGAGTGGCGGCATCGTACGATTCGATAACGCAGCCGTATTCGTCCGTTAAGACGCTGGCCAGCCAGGCTGGGCAGGCAGTGGGTACCGCAGGCAGCGGATGATCCGTCAGAAATCCGTCGGCCTCCAGTTCAAGATCTTCAAAATAGTTATCGTGCATGGCCTGATACGTCCGCAGCACGGAAAAGTAAAACTGCTCGACTTTCAGGTCGTAGTTTCGGCCTATTTCAATCAGAGTGCTGATAAAGGCACTTAGTTTGGCGGGTGCATTCGCCATCACCTCCAGAAAATAACCCGGCTCAATACCGAACAGATCAAAGGGCAACTCACTCAGTATGTTGGAGTTCAGCAATTCGACTACCGGTTCGAGCTGTTTGCTCACCTTCAGCGAAATCAGCGTATCATAATCGGTGTCTAACGCTTTGGCAATCGCAAATACTTTTTCGGTCTTCGGATACTTCTTGCCCTTTTCAATCTCATTCAGATACGATGGTGATAAGCCCGTACGACCCGCCAAATCGTACGTTGATAGGCCACGCTCAGTTCGTAGCTGCCTGAGTTTCAGGCCGAAAATGAGCCGTACTTTTTCCCGGTCAGTTGTCATAGGCCAAAAATAACTATCCTCAGACTGAATAACAGATAATAAAGAATTTTTGGCGGTTGGCTAACAATTAGCGAACGTTCGCTAATTGTTAGCCAACCGCTGTATATATTCAGTCCGAAATCAGTAGTTCATCTCAAACCGACAGATTATGGTTGCCGAAAAAGTACATAATGCAGTCGACACGCTCGTTGCCAGGCCCAGCGAGACGGTATTGACGTTCCTCAACATCAGCGATGTAGCGGAGCTTAACGTTCAGCTTTCCCCCGCCGAACTGGTTCAGCAGGCCCTGCTCCGGCGCGAGGGGCAGTTGACCGACACCGGTGCGCTGATGTGCAGCACGGGTACGTTTACGGGGCGGTCACCAAAGGATCGGTACATCGTGCGCGACGAACTGACGACTTCGCGGGTTGACTGGGGCACGGTCAACATTCCGTTTGATACCACCCGCTTCGACCGGCTGCACCGCAAAATGTGCCACTTTGTTGAATACCATAAAGTGTATGTACGCTACGCGATGGCGGGCGCTGACCCGCGCTATCAGCTTAAACTATGTATTCTGACCACATCAGCCTGGCAAAATCTATTCTGTGCGAACATGTTTTTGCGGCCCTCGGCGGAGGAACTGGCCAGTTTTGAGCCGGATTTTACCATTCTGGCGGTACCGGAGTTTCTGGCGCACCCCGCTGAAGATGGCACGCGGGGGACAAACTTTACAATTCTCAACCTGTCGAAGCGGGTGATCCTGATCGGGGGCACGGGCTACGCGGGAGAAATTAAAAAAGGGGTGTTTTCGGCGCTCAATTTTCTGTTGCCGCAGCAAAACGTACTGCCCATGCATTGTTCGGCTAACGTGGGTGTTGATGCCTTAACGGGCGAGCCGGACGTTGCTGTCTTCTTCGGCTTGTCGGGAACAGGGAAAACAACGCTGTCGACCGATCCGGAGCGCGGACTGATTGGTGACGACGAACACGGCTGGAGCAATCGGGGCATCTTTAATTTTGAAGGCGGCTGCTACGCCAAGGTGATCGACCTGACCCGCGAACGCGAACCGCAGATCTTCGATGCCATCCGCTACGGCGCTATTGTCGAGAATACCCGGTTTATCCGCAACACGCATACGGTAGACTATACCGACGCGTCGCTGACTGAAAACACGCGAACCTCCTACCCCATTGAGTTCATTGATCAGGCCGTTGTGCCGTCGGTAGGCAATCATCCCCGCCATATTTTTTTCCTCACCTGCGATGCTTTTGGCGTCCTGCCACCCATAGCACGGCTGACAACGGAGCAGGCGATGGACTATTTTGTGCTGGGTTACACCGCCAAAGTCGCCGGGACCGAGATGGGTGTTACCGAGCCGCAGGTTGCGTTTTCTGCCTGTTTCGGAGCCGCATTTATGCCGCTGCACCCGACAGAGTATGCCCGGATGCTGGGTGACAAAATCCGCGAACACGGGGTGAAGGTCTGGCTGGTCAACACCGGCTGGACGGGCGGAAGCTACGGCACGGGTCAGCGGATGAAACTGTCGTACACCCGCGCCATGATTCGGGCGGCTTTGACGGGTACCTTCGCCGAACCGGCTTTTCGGGAGCACCCCGTTTTTGGCCTGGCGATGCCCACAACCTGCCCCGGTGTGCCCGCCGACCTGCTCGACCCGCGACGGACCTGGGCCGACCCGGCGGCATACGATGCCAAAGCGAAGCATCTCCATGAGCTTTTCGTGACGAAACGGCAATCGTTCACCAAACACCCGGCGGTTCTATGATGACCATCTCCAATGGCGTACCTGTGCAGATTCCGCAGCCCGAACGCCCCGATCTGGCTTTGCCCGTTGGCACTACGCTGGATCGCTACATTATGCGTCGGCAAAATGCGTTCCCGTACGCAACCGGTGAATTATCGCAGCTACTGCGCGACATAGCCCTGGCCAGTAAAATCATACACCGGGAAATCAACCGGGCGGGCCTTACGGATAGTACCGGGTCGGCCGGATCGGGCAATATTCAGGGCGAAATCCAGCAAAAGCTCGACGTAGTGGCCAACATCCGGTTTATTCGGGCACTGAAAAACGGGGGTGAAGTATGTGCCATTATTTCTGAGGAAGACGATGACATTATTCATACCGGCAATGTCAACGCTAAATATGTGGTTGCCATTGACCCGCTCGATGGCTCCTCAAATATTGACGTGAACGTGTCGATTGGCACTATTTTCTCAATCTACCGGCGCAGCTCACCCGTTGGGAGCGAGGCCACAATCGACGATTTTTTGCAGGGTGGCCGAAAGCAGATTGCGGCCGGCTATATTCTCTACGGTTCATCAACGCTACTGGTTTTTACGACGGGCCACGGCGTCAGCGGATTTACGTACGACAACTCGCTGGGCGAATACATTCTCTCCCATGCCGAACTCCGGCAACCGCAAACGGGGTCCATTTTTTCGTGTAACGACGGTAATTTTGAGGACTACCCGACTCATGTGCAGGCGTATCTGCTTAACTGCAAACGACAGCGGTTAACGGGCCGGTACATTGGCTCCCTCGTGGCCGATTTCCACCGGAATCTCATCAAAGGAGGCATTTACCTCTACCCGCCGACCACCAGGGCACCCAACGGCAAACTGCGGCTTATGTACGAGTGCTACCCGATGGCCTTTCTGGCCGAACAGGCAGGCGGTACGGCGACCGACGGTCAGCAGCCAATACTCGATGTAAAACCGGTATCCCTCCATCAGCGGTCAGTGCTTTACATTGGCTCCGCTACGATGGTTAACGCACTGTAAAATCAACTGGCATGTAACAAAGCGGGTGTAGTGGCCTCTCCATCACACCCGCTTCGCCGGTTAGGACCGCTCCTGCCATAACTGGGCAAAAACACAAAAATATGCGCAAAAAATACTATACTTGATCACTTGCTCAGTGGCTGATCAGCAGATACTTACTTCCTGATGGCATAGGGCAGGTTATGATTACACCGGTAAGTTGTCCCACCTCATGGAAAAGCCGTTAAAAACGCAGCCCGTCCCAACGCTGGCCCCGCCCGAACTGGACGGGCATCATTTCGATCCGGGTGCTGGCTGGCTTCCAACCTTAGCGAGTGATTCGCACCTGTTTCACTTCAACCGCATCGAGACCTACCGCAGCCACATGACGTTTCCGCTGTCGCCCCACCGGAAAACGGTCTTTGATTTTATTTACCTCACCAAAGGCCATTCGGTGCGGAGCAAGGGGCTGGACAACTATGAATTTGGAGCCAACAGCTTTTTCTTCCTGCCCGCCTACCAGATTACGTCTCACGAATGGATGAGCGAAGATGCTGAAGGCTTCTTTTGTCACTTCGACGCGCAGATCATCCATAAAAATTTCAGTAAGCACGATTTCTCCAACGAGTTTCCTTTTCTTCAGTTCACCGGCGATCCCATTGTACAGACGAACGCCGATTTTCTGCCGATTGTGCGGCCCGCTTTCATGAAACTTGAAGCGGAATACCGCGAAAATAATCCCTTCAAACTCGATCTGGTCAGTTTTTGTCTGCTTGCCATGTTTACCGAACTTAAACGGTTTACCCATTCGCAGGCCAAAGTTCAGGAGAACTCGGCCCTGCGCATTACCCGGCATTACAAAGACGCACTGAGCCAGTACATCTACCAGAAGCAGAACGTGGCCGACTATGCTGATCTGCTGGCGGTTTCGCCCAATCACCTCAACAAATGCGTGAAGAGCGCGACCGGAAAATCGGCGCAGGACCTGCTGAACGACATGATTCTGCTCGAAGCCAAAGTGCTGCTCCGCCAAACCGACTTTCCCATCAGCGAGATTGCGTACCGGATTACGAAGCAGAATCCAAGCGATTTCACCCGGTTTTTTAGGGCAAAAACCGGATTTACACCAAAAGAATACAAAAAAATGGATTGATAATGCATTTTTTTGGCTTTCTACTGCATACCTTCTCCCCCTCGGGCGGACTTAGTTTTGTACAATAAATCATTGACTTGCTCCAAGTTGTTGATACAAAACTAAGCCCCTATGAAAAAAGCCATTACCTGTCCTTTTGGTAACAATGTTACCCGAGTCGTGATCGGACTGTTGATCGCGATAGTACTGCCGGCCCTGGCGCAGGCACAGCTCATTGTGCAGGGTACGGTTTCCGATGCTAAACGGCAGCCCTTAGTTGGCGTAAACGTGCTCCTGAAAGGCAGCAACACCGGCACTGTAACCAACACCGACGGTACCTATAAAATCACCGTACCGGATGGTTCGGCGAAACTGGTATTCAGCTTTGTTGGCTATCTGGCGCAGGAAGTAGCGGTGAACGGGCGTTCGAGCGTAGATCTAACCCTGGCCGACGATAACAAAAACTTAGATGAAGTGATCGTGACGGGCGTATTCGACAAACGCAGCCGGATGGAATCATCGGTGGCCATTTCGACCTTAAACGCGAAGGAAATAGAGCGTTTAGTGCCCAACAGTGCCGCCGATCTGCTTAAGAACGTACCGGGGGTATACGTTAATTCGTCGGCGGGTGAGGTGCAGAACGTGGTCTATTCGCGGGGCGTATCGGCTAACTCGCAAAATTCTATTTCAGAAAGCCCCAACGGGTACTATTATGTGTCGTTGCAGGAAGATGGCTTGCCGGTTTCGGCCGTTTTGGGCAGCGACCTGTCGCCCGATTTCTTTTACCGGTCCGATGCGACCACTCAGCGGCTGGAAGCCGTCCGGGGTGGCACCTCGTCCATCACGGGAGCCAACGCGCCGGGTGGTATTTTCAACTTCCTGACCAAAACGGGCGGGGCGAACGCGAGCAGCGAAGTACGTATCCGGCTGGGACTGGAAGGCGATGGCAAAAATCCGTATTACCGGGCTGATTTTAACCGGGGTGGTACGCTGGGTAAAAACTGGGACTACAACATCGGTGGCTTTTACCGGTATGCAGAGGGGGCTCGCTATCCGGGTTATCCGCTCAACAATGGTGGTCAGATCAAAGCCAACGCCACGCGGCACTATACCGGGGGCTTTCTGCGCATTTACGCCAAGTACCTCAACGACCGTAACGGCAGCACCACACAGTTGGTGGGGCAGGGCTTTAATGATAACATTACCCTGGCACCCGGTGTCAATGCGGCCGACTCGTATATGCTGCCCGGTACGAGTGTGCAGGTACCCAATGGCTCCGATAGCAGGCTTATTACCTTCGACCCCAAAAACCTGAACCATTCCAAGGAAGTCAACATTGGACTGAACTGGCAACACGATCTGGGCGAAACCTGGACCATTACCAACAATGCCAAATACTCGGCCAAGTCTCGGGAGGCCGACGTAAACATTGGTACCAATTTTACGTATCTCAACGATTTCATTACTTCCCTTTTCACGGGTGTTCTGGGTCTGGGTCCCGGCACCATTACGTATAAAAATGGGCAAACGGGCCAGCCATTAGCTACGGTGCAACAGAGTTTCGGCGCGCAGGGCCCCTCATACAGCATCCTGTCCAGTAATTTGTCGCCGACCGTGCAGAATGCACTCCGGTATTCGGGATCATTGAAGCTGAACATCGACAACAACGAATTCATGGATCAGTTGACGGTCAGCAAACGACTGAAGAGCGGATCTATTACCGGTGGATTGTTCTACGCCAACTCCCGAATAAACGGCCTTAACCTGCGGGCACCCGGGCTGAGTTTGTCGGAGGTGAAAGACCGATCCGAATTAGTCGACGTTTCGTTTAAGTCAGTATCGGGTACGCAGTTTCAGATTTCGGACCCGGCCACAGGCTACCTGAAACTGGGCGGCTCATTCGGCTATGCCAATTATAATTACACCAACAGTCAACTGGCGTTTTTTCTGGGCAACACGCTCAATTTTGGCGAAAAGATGAACTTCGACTGGGGCGTGCGCTACGAGTCGATCAACATAAAAGGAGGAACCGACCAAACCGTGCCAACGACGAAGGTGGGTGGTCTTGACGGTAACCCGCTGACGGTGTACGACAACTTCTACGGGGTAACGGGAACCGCCCCGGTCTCCTTCCAGAAGTCACTTCACACGCTCTCCTATTCGGGCGGGCTGAATTACAAGTTTTCTTCCAATGTGGCACTTTACGTTCGCTATACCAAAGGCCAGAAGTCGCCGGACCTGTCTTTTTATAATACCTACACGGCCCAGTTTACTGTCGATAACAACCCGCCCAAAAATCAGGATATCACCCAGCTTGAACTTGGGTTTAAAGTCCGAACCAATCGACTCTCGGCCGTTATCACGCCCTTCTACAGTGTGTTGGATAATGTAGGCAGCACGGTACTGGCTACCGACGAAACCAATCAGCTTTATTACACGCCGGTCCTATACAACAAGACCCAAACGAAAGGCGTCGAAATTGACGTAAACTGGAACCCCACGCCCCGCTGGAGTATTCGGGGAGCCGTTACAGCACAGCAGGGTACCTATCTGCGGTTGCAGACCTGGCAGGTAGTCCCCAATACGCCCCGTTCCAATAACAAGATTATTGATTATACCGGCAATAAAATCGAGAATAACCCGAACCTGATTATTACCCTTACGCCGACCTATACGGTGGGTAAATTCTACGGCCTGGTGCAGTGGAAATACCTCGGCGACCGCCCGGCCAACCAGCCCAATGCCTACAACCTGCCCGCCTTCAGCCAGTTCGACCTGGGCGCGGGGTATGCCGCCACCAAACGGTTATCGTTTTCGGCCAACATTAACAACGTAACCAATGTGCTGGGCATTATGGGGTCGGCTCCTCCGGGTGGATTTTTGCAGGCCGTTAGTCCGCAGAACCTGACCAAAGCGCAGATTGAAGCGAACCCGAACGCCGTACACAGCATCATTCCCATTCAGCCGAGGGCATATTTCCTGACAGCCATTTATAACTTTTAAATGATTAGGAATGTCGGATTTATGATGTCGGATGCCGGATTTGCTGGCCGCACCGGCGGACCGGCGTAAGCAACAAATCCGGCATCCGACATCATAAATCCCCAATCCCATATCCGATATGATTAAGCAAATGGTAGCCGTTCGGCGTCGTCCCGGCCTGACGCATCAGGAATGCCTTGACTACGTTGAAATCGTTCATGGTGATATCGCCCGCAAAGAACCGGCCGGTGTGGTGCGCTATGCCCAGAGCCATGCGTTCGATGGTGCGTTCGGGTCGAAAGCGGATATGACGTATCAGCAGTTTTTCGGGCGGGATTTCATCACGGAACTGTTTTTTGACAGCCCGGAAGACATGATCCGTAATGCCGCTACGCCCTACGTCCGCGAGGTGGTGATGCCCGACGGCCGGTTCTTCAACAACTTTGAAGCCCTGATTCTGTCGACTATGGTCGAAACGGAAGTACCCGTGGCCAATCCCGGACCGGGCCGGGTAAAGGTGATTCATTACCTCAAAAAAGCCGATGGCGTTACCGACGAGGCCTACGATCAGTGCTGGAACGATGCGTACACCACCATTCTGGCGAAGCAGCCCGCGCTGGCTGCCGGACTGCGGAAATACATTCAGAGCCGACCCATTAAAACGCCCGGCGAGGCCAGTACGCACTTTGGTGTCGCCAAAGGGCCGTTCTACGAAGGCGTTGCCAGCATGTGGTTCGACGACGAAGCGGCACTGCCCATCTTCCGGGCCTACGAAGCAGAACTGAGCCGGATCAATGCCGAAGACGGCCCGCCGTTTATCGACTTTTCACAATCGTTTTTTCTGTATACTCACGAAAAAACCATTTTTGAGGTTCGCTAAAATTACCCCAACCCGTCAGACCGCCATGAAAGCCTTCCTGAAAGACAACGCCATCAAATCCATCATCGCCAACCTGATTATCAACACGTTGTTCCCCTACCTGATCCTCCTGTCGGACTCGGTGGTGAACGTGAAGGGGGCCACCCCAAACCTGATTTCGATTCTGGTGCCGGGCATATTCATGTCGGCTCTGATGACGACGATTATCACCTACGGCGTGATGACCAGTCAACGGAAGAGCGGGCAACTGGCACCGTCGCTCAGTGCGGCAACGGGCTGGTTTTCTACCGCGCTGCTGACCGGTATTGGCATCGGGTTACTGTTCGCGGTGCCGTCGCTGCTGCTGATTATGGCGGTGCAGTCAGTTATGGAAAACGTACCCATTCCGAAACTGACCGTTATCGGGTTATCGGCCATTATCGGGGCACTGACCGGGTTATTCTCTTCGTTTGTGGCCGCCAACCGGGCCGTTAAACTGGGTAGCCGCCTGACTGAACGAGGGTGATTATGGAAAACGCCACGGCTGATGTTATTGTAATTGCCGCCGGTGCCGCCGGGCTAACGGCCGCTATCAGTGCCGCTCAGGGCGGTGCGTCCGTACTCGTTTTTGAGAAGGAAGCCATCACCGGCGGTACGGCCAACCGGGGTATGGGGCCGCTGGGCATCGAAAGCCGCCACACCCGGATGCGGCAGTTCAAACCAACCAAAGACGAAGCCTTTGACGTGTTCATGGAGTATACCCACTGGCGGGTCGATGCGCAATTAGTACGGGCGTACCTGAATAAATCAGGCGACACTATCCACTGGCTCGAATCGCTGGGCGTTGAATTTCTCGAACCGGCCTCCTATTTCCCGTCGGCCTACCCGACCTGGCACCTGATTAAGCCACCGTCTGGCGTTCCCGGCCCCGGCGCAGCCGGTACCATGACCAAAGTCCTGACCGAGCGGGCCCTGGAATTGGGCGTTCGTATCAGGCTGGAGACTCCGGTGCAGCAGATACTTAAGGAAGATGGCCGGGTGACTGGCGTGTCGGTGAAGACCCCAACGGGCGACCTTGTCGAGGCTTATGCACCGGTAGTGATTGTGGCTACGGGCGGATTTGGCAACAGCCCGGCGATGGTGAAGGAGCAAACCGGGTTCACCTTAGGCGAGGACATGCACTCGTTTCGGATTCCCGGCATCACCGGCGACGGTATTCGTATGGCGTGGGAAGCGGGGGCGGCAAGAACCGAAATGGGCATGGAAATGATCTATGGAATGCCCGATAACCTGTCTATTCCGCCCCAACTGCACGAAGCCTGCCGACAGCCCCACCTGCTGGTTAATTTGCTGGGCGAGCGGTTTATCAACGAGGCCATCATGCCCAACGTCACGTTTACGGGCAATGCACTGGCCCGTCAGAAAGACCGGTGCGCGTTTCTGATCTTCGACGCGGCCATCCTGAAAGCAATGGAAACCGACTTCGATTTCCGCAACCGGGTGTTTCCCATGACCCACATTGAGAACCCGCACATGCTGATTGACGAGTTACTGGACCGCAGCTATCCCCATTTTTTTATGGCGGATTCGCTCGACGAACTGGCCGAAAAAACGGAAATCGACCCGGCTGGTCTTCAGGAAACCATTACGGCTTATAATCAATCGTGCCGCAAGGGGTACGACGATCTGTTCAACAAAGATCACCGGTTTATGCGCCCCATCGACACGCCAAAATTCTATGCAGCCCGGCACTATCCTGGTGCGTATGGCAGCGTGGGCGGTATCAAAATCAACCACAAAACCGAAGTTGTCGGTACCGACTGGCGCACCATTCCCGGCCTGTTTGCTGCCGGTACCGATGCCTGCTCTATCTACGGCGACAGCTATGTGTTCATTATGCCGGGCAACAGCATGGGTTTTGCCGTGAACACGGGCCGCATCGCCGGCGAAAACGCCCTGAGATACGTGGCCCTGCAAAAGGAAACCAACAAACCTCCATTGATTTCAATCGACTAATTCAATATGGCCAAGAACCCGCATTACCTGTCTCAATTAGCTCATCTGGAGCTGTTTAGCCCAAAAGTAGACGAAACCGTTACCTTTCTGACGGACATCGTCGGACTGGACGAAACCGGCCGCGACGACACGTCCGTCTACCTCCGGGCGTGGGGCGATTACTTTCACCATACCCTCAAAATCACCTACCGCGAAACTGCGGGTATGGCCGCGCTGGGCTGGCGGGCCGACAGTCCCGAAGCGCTGGATGAAGTAGTGGCCTATCTCGAAAACACCGGAGCCGGTATTGGCTGGGTCGATGCCGATCCGGGCCGGGGCCGGGCCTATCGGTTCCGGTCGCCGGACGGACATACGCACGAGGTATTCTGGGATGTGGTCTGGCTCCGCGAAAAAGGGCATCGGGGCAGCATCTACGCCGACCGCTACGCCAGCAACCGGCGCACCGGAGTTAATCCCCGCCGATTCGATCACGTGACCTACATGGTGGCCAAATTTCAGTACGGAAAAGAAAAAGCGTTCTGGCAGGGCCTGGGCCTGAAAAACCCCGACGAAGTACGCATTGCTGACGAAATTCCGCCGGTGGGCGGCCTGTGGACTATCGGCAACCTGTCGCACGATGTAGCCGTATTCACAGACCCCAACATTGAACCGGGTGAGGGGGTCTTTAACCACGTTGCGTTCAACTTCGACAGCCGCGAAGAAGTACTGCTGGCGCTTGACTATTTCACCGAAAAAGGCTTCAAAAGTGTGATGGGGGCTCCTACGCGCCACAAAGCCGATGAGGGTTTCTTTATCTACATCACCGATCCCGGCAGCGGCATTCTGTTCGAGTTTTATGCCTGTGCCCGCCTGATTTTTGCCCCCGATCACGGCCCGGACCTGCATTACCTCAAAGATAATCCCAACGATGCCTGGGGCCACGCCAACCCCTTCGCCGAAATGGGCAAAGGACACAAACTGGGCCTGACCGATGGCGTAGTCAAACCTGTTGATATTTAACTAACAGGAACGCGGATTTTACGGATGCCTGCGGCAAGGCGGATAAGAGCGGATTTCTTTTTTAATAAATCAGTGAAAATCCGCGCTGCCGCAGGCATCCGTAAAAGCCGCGTTCCCACCCCAAATCCGAAATCCTATGTGGCAATATTATCCGGAGCACTACATGTTCTCCTACCAGCTCAACCGGGCGCTCACCCAAAGTCATTATGGGGGCGGTGAATTTTTCGAATGCATCGAAGCCGCCAGCCGGATTACCGCCGGTGACTTCAAAAGCTTTAACGAAAGCTGGTCGCGGGCCGGGCACGAAGCCCTCGAAAAAGCCCAAAAGGCCGAAGCCGCCGGGCATACGGTTACGGCGCGGCAGGCGTATCTGCGGGCATCAAACTACCTGCGAACGTCGGAGTTTTTTCTTGAACCCACTGACCCCCGTAAAGTGCCGGGTTATCTCCAGTCTGTCGACGCCTTTCAGCGGGGTGCCGCCCTGCTGCCCAATCCGCCCCGGATTGTCAGCATACCGTTCGAGGGGTCGGAGATGACGGGTTATTTCCTGCGGCCCGCCAATGCCCAGGCCAACGGGCCGCTGATGATTATGTTCGGTGGGCTGGATTCGACCGCCGAAGAACTCTATTTCGGCCCCTGGCAGAAGCTGGAGGAACGGGGTATTTCGCTGCTCATGCTCGACGGGCCGGGTCAGGGCGGGTCGCTGCGGCTGCGTAACATGCTGACCCGCTACGATTACGATGTGCCCGCTACGGTTGCCTTCGATTGGGCACTGGCCAACCTGCCCGTCGACCCGGCGCGGATTGGCATTCTGGCCGTATCGATGGGGGGCTACATGGCAGCCCGGTCAGCTGCGTTTGAAACCCGGTTTAACGTGTGCTGCATCTGGGGGGCCGTCTGGAGTTACTACGACATCTGGAAAAACCGCCCCGATGACCATCCACTGGCAGGCGTGATGATGCACATAACCGGATCGACCGATATGGCCGAGGCCCGCGAAAAGCTCAAAAATTTTACGCTGGCAGGGGTTGCCGACAAGATTCAGATGCCGACGTTTATCTCGCACGGCGAAGACGACCGGCAGAACACCGTCGAGAACGCCTACAAGCTGTACGAAGCCCTGACCTGCGAAAAGGCCATGAACATCGTGCCGAAAGAAGAGACGGGTTCGGCACACTGCCACATCGACAACTTCACCAAAGCCGACCCCATGTTTGACTGGCTACAGGAGAAAGTGGGGACGATGCCGGTTGCGGCCGGAGATCAGCTTGAGACTACAGTTTAACCAACGACTGAAACGCATGAAGTTCGTAACAGTCAGAACCAGTGCTGGAGCCGCCAGAGCTGGGCTATTGACCGATCAGGGCATCATCGATCTGGCCAAAGCCAGCAATGGTGAGCTGCCCGCCGACATGCTGTCGCTTATTGATCAGTTTGACCATTATACCCCCATCATTACCGGGTTACTGGATGCCGGGCCGGATTACGCCCTTACCGATGTGACATTACTGGCTCCGCTGCCCAATCCGCGCAGTTTTCGGGACTACGTGGCCTTTGAGCAGCACATGCTCAATGCGGGCAAAACCTTTGGTCATGCCGTAGCGCCCGTCTGGTACGAAATGCCGATTTTTTACTTCACCAACCATCAGGCCATCTCGGGCACGGGGCAGGAAATCGCCCGGCCACCGCACTGCCGGAAGCTGGATTACGAACTGGAAATGGCCTGTATCATTGGCAAACAGGGCGCGAACATCAAAGCCGGAGAAGCCGAAGACTACATCTTTGGCTACACGATATTCAACGACTGGTCGGCGCGGGATATTCAGGGGAAGGAGATGGGAATGCCGCTCGGTCCGCACAAAGGCAAAGACTTCGCGAATACCATCGGCCCCTGCCTCGTCACCAAAGACGAAATGCGGCAGTACCGCACCGATAACGACCGGTTCGACGTGCGGATGACCGCCAAAATTAACGGACAGCTCATCTGCGACGGTAACTTCAAAACGATTCACTACACCTTCGGGCAGATGATCGAACGGGCATCGGAGAATGGTGTGACGCTCTATCCGGGCGACATCCTGGGTTCGGGAACGGTAGGCTGGGGGAGTTTGATCGAAACCAATTTTGCCGCCCACCGCCCACTCGAACCGGGCGATGAAGTTGAGTTTGAGATTCAGGGAATTGGCATTCTGAAAAACAACGTCGTCTGAGCCATGCTGATTCAGGAAAAGAAAACAAACCCACTGCGCGGCTGGCAGGTCGACCGCGAGGCTATTCAGTACCTCGGCCACGACCTCCAGCGCCCGGAGTGCATCCTGGCCGAACGCGATGGCACCATCTGGACCGCCGACGCCCGCGGGGGAGTCATGCGCCTGAGCCCCGACGGGTCGCAGCACCTCATTACGCCAGTCACCCCCTCTCCTTCCTTCAAGGAGAGGGGGGCGGGGGGTGAGGTGAACTTCGACAAACGGTATGTCCAATCCGTTGGCTCGTTGCCGAATGGATTGTGCTTCGACGCGATGGGCAACTTCGTGATCTGTAACTGGGGCACCGACGCGCTCGAAACCATGACCCGTGATGGAAAACTGACGACGCTCTGTTCCCAAATCGACGGGCAGCCGCTGGGCAAAGCCAACTTTCCCCTGCGCGACTCGAAAGGCCGAATCTGGTTCACCGTCACGACCCGAACACAGCCCTGGACGGCCCAACTGACGACCAAAGCATCCGACGGCTACATTGCCGTGCTGGACGAAAACGGTGTGCGGATTGTGGCCGATGGCTTCTGTGGCACCAACGAAATCCGGTTCGACCCGGCCGAAGAGTGGCTGTACGTGGTGGAGAGTACGGGCCATAAAATATCCCGGCTGCGGCTGCAAACGGATGGATCGCTGGCCGACCGTGAGGTGTATGGCCCGGCCAATCTGGGCGGCTTCCCCGATGGGTTCGCCTTCGACGCGTTCGGAAATCTGTGGATTACCCTGATTTTCAGCGATGAATTGATTGCTCTCACCCCCGATGGTGAACTACTCACGCTCCTGGACGATAGCAGCCCCGCTACGAAAAAACACCTGCTCGACCACTTCGCGGCCGGCACACTAACGCCCGATATTATGGGAGCCACGCACGGGAGCATTGCCCCCTGGATGGCCAGCCTGACCTTTGGCGGCCCGGATTTACGGACGATTTACCTCGGTAGTCTGCGCGGCACCACAATCCCCTATTTCCGCAGCCCGGTAGCCGGTCAGCCAATGATTCACTGGTAAAAAGCCCCCATCCCCCAAAGGGCGTAAAACTATGATGCAGGAAAAAGAAAATCCGGTAGTATACGCTCCCGCTTTGGGGGTTGGGGGACTCTTCGACCTCACCGGCAAAGTAGCCCTCATTACCGGCAGCAGCAGTGGTATGGGCCGCGCCATTGCCGAAGCTATGGGGCAGCAAGGGGCTACGGTCATCGTGTCGAGCAATGACGAAGCCGGTTGTGAGACAGCCGTTTTAGCACTTAAAGAGAAAGGCGTCAAGGCCGTTTCGATCCCGTGCAACGTATCCAGAAAAGAAGCCATTGATACACTGTATCGAACCGCTCTGGCTCAACTTGGCAAAATTGATGTGCTGGTATCGTGCGTTGGTATGGCTCCTGCCGGATCATTTCTGGATATAACCGCTCCTGATTTTGAGCAGCTTATGGCCCTGAACCTGCAAAGCGCGATCTACCTGACCAAATTAGTGCTGCCACAAATGGTCGAACGGCAAGATGGTGTACTAATTTATCTGGCCAGCATTGCGGGCGTTCGGGGCAACAAAAACATCGGACTATACGGTCTGTCGAAGGCCGCGCTGATTCAGCTGGCGAGGAATCTGGCGGTAGAATACGGTCCTGCCAATATCCGGGCCAATAGTATTTCGCCGGGCATGATCGACACACCCTTCTCGACATCGCTATTAGACAACCAGGCATTTATGGAAAAACGACTCGCCCTCACTCCGCTTCGGCGCGTGGGACAACCGCATGAGGTGGCCGGTGTGGCCGTCATGCTGGCCAGTCGGGCGGGTGGTTTCATAACGGGACAAAACATCATCGTGGATGGCGGAACGGTCATCAGCGATGGCAACTAAACAGACAATTTTATGAAACTGATTGACCTTTCGGTAACGATTTCACCCGGCATCAAAGAACCGCTGCCCCTGACTATTACCTACGAAAACCACCGGGAAGGCGCCCGGAATATGGGGCCGAAGCTCCTGGGCGGGTTGCAGGCCGATGATCTCTTCGTGGAGGGGAATGCGCTGGCGGGTGAAGTCGTAACGCTCACAGGACATGCCGGAACGCACGTCGACGCGCCCTGGCACTATTTCCCCACTTCGGCGGGAAAACCCGCCCGAACCATTGAGCAGATGCCGCTGGACTGGTTTTACCACGATGGCGTCGTACTCGATTTTACCGACAAACCCGACGCCTACTGCTTCACCGTCGCTGATGTTCAGGCCAAACTGGCCGGCATCAACTACACCCTCAAACCGTTCGATATTGTCCTGATCCGGTGCGATGCCGACAAACGGCTGTTTCAGGAAGATTACGTAAAAATTCACGTCGGAGCCTCCGCCGAAGCAACGCACTGGCTCATCGACCAGGGCATCCGGGTGATGGGTACCGATGGCTGGGGCTGGGACCCACCGCTGTTTACCCAGATTGCCGAATATCACCGTAATCCGCGTGAAGGCGTTATCTGGGCCGCCCATTACGTGGGTCGGGAGAAGGAATACTGCCAGATCGAGAAATTGGCTAACCTGGATCAGTTGCCGCCAACTGGCTTTAAAGTGGCGTGTTTCCCCGTAAAAATCGAAGGCGGCAGCGCGGGCTGGACCCGGGCGGTGGCTTTCGTCGACGAACCATGAGCAGAGACCGGTTCACGAATAAAGTTTGTCTGGTTACCGGCGCAGGATCGGGCATTGGTAAAGCAACCGCGTTGGCGTTTGCCCGCGAAGGGGCGCGTGTAGTCGTAGCTGAACTGAACGCAGTGGCCGGAGCAGCCACGCTGGCCGAGATACGGGTACTGGGCGGGGAGGGCATTTTTGTCCCGGTTGATGTTGCCAGCCGGGAACAGGTCGAACATATGGTATCAGCAACCATTGGCGCGTATGGCCAGCTGAATTGCGCCGTAAACAGTGCGGGGATTGCCGGGTCGGTGTCGCTGCCAACGCATGACTATCCCGAAGCCGACTGGCTGCAAATGATCGCTGTGAATCTAACGGGAACGTGGTACTGCCTGCGCGCCCAACTAACTCAGATGCTGAACCAGGGCGGGGGTACCATCGTCAATATTTCGTCGGCGGCCGGCTTACGGGGTCAGCCCGAAAATGTACCCTATGCGGCTTCCAAACACGGTATCGTCGGCATTACCCGCACGGCCGCGCTGGAATATGCCACCCGAAATATCCGCGTCAATGCAGTATGTCCAACCGCTATCGAAACGCCGATGCTGATGGAAGGTCGCCGGAAGCTGGCCCATAACCTCGAAGCCCGCGAAAAAGCCATTAACTATCAGGCGATGAAACGCATGGGGCAGCCCGACGAAGTGGCCGATGTAGTTCTGTGGCTCTGTTCTGATGAATCAACATTTATGACTGGTCACGCCTTGCCCGTTGATGGCGGGGCTTTTGCGTAAAAACTCCGTTTTTAATTAACCAAAGACTATGAATAACCCAACCAAAACCCAGCGTGTGCTGATTGTGGGCGGTGGTATCGCCGGTTTATCGCTCGCCATCAGTTTACACCAAAAAGGCATTCAGGCCGAAATCGTTGAGGTGAAAGAGACCTGGACGGTCTACGGTGTGGGCATTATTATTCAGAGTAACGTGATCCGGGCCATGCACAATCTGGGCATTCTGGACAAGTTTCTGGATCAGGCTTACCCCTTTGAAAACTCGGTTGTATACCTGCCCAATGGTCAGAAAATTGTGCATCCCAGTGCGCGGCTGGCGGGTCCGCAGTACCCGCCCAACGTGGGCATTGCCCGAATTGCCCTGCATAAAGTGCTGGTGGCTTCCGTCGGGGAAGCCCGGATTCCGGTTCGCCTGGGTGTAACGCTGGATAGCTATACCGAAACCGACTCCGGGGTAACCGTGCATTTTACGGATGGCACGACCGGGGAATACGATGTGGTAGTGGGAACCGACGGTACCTTCTCGAAAGTGCGGTCGCTGCTGTTTCCCGACATCAAGCCCCAGTTTACCGGGCAGGCTGTCTGGCGGTACAACTTCAGCCGCCGGGTCGACGATCTAACCAACTTCATCGGGCCTAAAGGACTGGCGGCTGGCCTTTGCCCCCTTTCTGAGGAGTTAATGTATATGTACGTTACCTCATTTGAACCGGATAAGCCGCGTTATGAAGAAAATCAGCTGGCCGAACAGATGCGGATTCGGCTCGATGGTTTCACGGGCTTGATTGCCGAGTTACGCGACGAAATCACCGATAACCAGGGCGTAGTCTACCGACCAATGCAGGTGGTTTTTGTGCCCGACAAATGGTACAAAGGCCGGGTGATAGTAATTGGTGATGCCGCCCACTCGACCACGCCCCATATGGGACAGGGGGCCGGTATTTCGGTGGAAGATGCGCTGGTGCTGGCCGAAGAATTAAGCCGGGATGCCCCGCTTGAAACCAAGTTCGAGCGATTCATGGCCCGTCGTTATCAGCGCTGCAAAACGGTATGTGAACGTTCCGAGCAGATTGGCCAGTGGGAAATGAACGGCGTTCAGGGCGACCGACACACACTGCTGGGCGCGACCCTGAAAGAACTCGCCGAGCCGATTTAAGGGAGCCGCCCTTGTCTGTTGGTTGCCAGATTCTGCAACGGGCAGCCAATAGACGGGGGCAAAAAGTAGGTCAACCTGTAGGCCGTTGCGCCGTACCTTCAAGGTACGGCGCAACGGCCTACAGGTTGACCTACCGCATTTCTTCCAGCCGAAGCCAGTAGAGAGCCGCGAAGATTATGCTGAAAAAGACGCCGAAAGTGGCATTCAGGGCCGTGAAGCCGACCATGACAACGGGGGCAATCAACCCAATGACCACGCCCGCGACGTACACGTACCAGCCCACCCGCCGGAGATTGAACATCAGGATAGCCCCGATCAGGGTTAGCAGCGAATAGCCAAGTTGCCCAAGAGCCAGCCGACGCACAAAATCGGGGTCGCCCGGGCCGGGTCCTTCCCCGGGTCCATCGTCCAGCGAAGGCGTTGCCAGTGTTGCTGGTGGCAGGTTATTGCCGCGTTTGGCCAGTTCATCACGCCTGATTTCGGTAACGGCTTCGGTGCGAAAAATAGTTGTTATATCATCGTACAGACTCCAGGCGCAACCCAGAAACGTCAGTACGCAAAGCGTAGTCAGGAAGTCGGAACGCATAACGAGCGGTTGCTGATTTATGAAACCTTCCGGGATAGCGGTAGTTTTACCCCGAAAACATGGACAAACTTACGACCAAATGACCTTACAGGAACTAACCGATCAGATTCGGTTGAAAGCCGAACATGCCGATTCGCTCAACGCAACGGCCAAACTCGTTACCGATCAGGGCGTTATCTACATCGACGCCAAACAGTCGCCCGCTGTAGTCTCCAACGAGGATAAGGATGCCGACTGCGAATTGCAGGTGAGCATGGATAACTTAGTGAAGTTAGGAACCGGCGAACTGAACCCGATGATGGCGTTCATGGGTGGCAAACTGAAAGTAAAGGGCGATATGGGCGTGGCCATGAAAATGGGGCAGGTCATGAGCTAAGTTGCCGGTAGCAGTTGCTCAAAACGGCCAGCCCTCCTGCGTGAAGGCTGGCCGTTTTACTGTCGCTGCGTCAGCGATATCCGTTACCATCAGGCTCGTTAGCCCCCCGGCCACTCCGAACAGATTACGGGTGAATCGGCGACTTTATCGCCCGTTCGCCAGCCCGGCCAGCAGGTACTCCAGCCCGTTGAGTTTGATTTCGTACATAGTTTGCAGCAGTACGCCCAGTTTACCGGTTGGGAAGCCCGTTTGAGCAAACCACTCCAGATAAGCCATTGGCAGCGAGCGGATGCGATGGCCTTTATATTTGCCAAACGGCATCTCGTACTGTATAAGCTCTTTTAGTACATCAGGATTGCCAAAAGCCAGTTCAGGCATAGGTGTCGTTCGTTTAGCTTACTCCATCCAGATTGTCTTCACATTCATAAACTCCCGCATCCCAATGTCAGACAGTTCGCGGCCAAACCCCGACTGTTTAATACCACCAAAGGGTACCCGGGCATCGGAGCGCATCAGCGAGTTGACAAATACTGATCCGGCTTGAATTCGGCGGGCCAGCCGGTTGGCTTTTTCCAGATCGCGCGTCCACAGAGCCGAGCCCAACCCAAAATTTGACTGATTTGCGAGTCGGATGGCATCGTTTTCGTCCTGGGCCTCGACGATTACAGCCAGCGGCCCGAAGGTTTCCTCATCGAAAGCCGCCATACCGGGCCGAACGTTGTCTAGTAACATTGGTTGCACATTACAGCCATCCCGCTTACCGCCCGTGAGCAGCCGGGCACCCTGCGCTACAGAGTCGCGGCACTGACGTTCAATGGCATCGGCCAGATCGGGCCGGGCAACGGGACCCATGGTGGTAGCCGGGTCGGTAGGGTCACCCTGCCGGATTGCCTGAATATAGTGCAGCACCAGATCGGTAAATAACTCCTTTACTGACTTCTCCACAATGAACCGCTTGGCGGCAATGCAGCTCTGTCCGGCATTCTGCATCCGGGATTTTACGGCGGTTTCGGCAGCTTTGGCCATGTCGGCATCAGCCAGCACGATCAGCGCATCGGAACCGCCCAGTTCCAGCACCGACTTTTTGATCTGACTACCCGCAATAGCCGCCACTGATGCGCCCGCCCGGCCACTGCCCGTGAGCGTTACGGCCTTTACCCGCTGATCTGTTAACAGGGTTTCCACAACCGGTACGTCAACCAGCAGCGCCTGAAAGGCGCCGTCGGGAAAGCCACTGTTCCTAAATACCTCTTCGATAGCCAGCGCGCAGCCGAAGGTGTTGGGCGCGTGTTTGAGCAGGCCCACATTACCGGCCACCAACGCAGGCGCGGCAAAACGAAATACCTGCCAGAACGGAAAATTCCAGGGCATAATGGCCAGCACCGGGCCAAGCGGTTCGTAGCTGATCAAACTACGGCTTGCCTCCGTCGGAATGGCTGAATCGGCGAGAAAGGCCTGAGCATTGTCGGCATAGAAGTGACAGACCGACGCGCATTTTTCGATCTCGGCAATGGCCTCGCCGGTCGTTTTACCCATCTCGGCCGTAATCAGGGCACCGTACCGCGCTTTGTTTGCCGTGAGGTAATCGCCCGCTTTATGAAGAAAAACGGTGCGTTCCGGCAATGACAACGCCGACCAGTCGGCAAAAGCCCGGTCGGCGCGTTGTAATTTCTGTTCAATAGCAACCTGACCATCAGCCGGATAGGTTGCAATATGTTGCTGAGTATAGGGGTTAATCGAAGCGAACGGCATAAGGTCGGTTAAAGATCTTTTTTATTAAGATCTTCGACCAGCAAAACCATCGTATCGATCATTTGTTCCCAACGCTCCTCCCCTACTATGGCGGAGAGTTTCGTTTTCACCTCATGCATGCATTCCTGTAAATCGCTGAAGAGGGCTTTACCGCGTTCGCTGAGACAGATAATATTCGACCGCGAATCGGCCTCATTTTTCTTCGTATAAATGTACCCTTCGCTTTCCAGCAGGTTTACGACTTTGCTCATGGCCTGCTTGGTTACGCAGGCCCGTTTGGCCAGTTCATTGTTGGTTACGCCTTCTTCGGTGACGCTGCCCAGAAACTGCATGTAGCTGAGTTTGAAATCGGTATACCCCAGCGCGTGAAGTTTCGGCTCCACCTGCATATCGCAGTACCGCTTCATACGCCAGAACAAACGCCCGAAGGCCCGCTCCCGAATGCGGTTGAAATACGAATAATCAAAGGTTTTATTTGGTGTCTCCATGATCCTGTTCGGAAAGTTAACCAGTCCGAAAACATTTTGGAAAAAATAATTGTACAAATATAGTCAACCCGTTTGACTTGTTAGTCAACTCGGTTTACTTTTGCCAATAATAGTCAAACAAGTTGACCATACTATTTGTTCAACCGAAACGCACACCCAATTTATCACAAACAGTCATCTCATGGCAACGGAACAAGCATCCCCCGTCCGCACTTATCTGCCCCGCATCATCTTGCTGGTCGTATTGGTAACGGCGGGTTTTTACGGTTTTCAGGCATACCGGTACAATCAGGCAAATGAAACAACCGATAATGCGCAGATCGAAGGTAACTCAGCCCCGGTTTTAGCGCGGGTAGCGGGCTACGTTCAATCGGTAAGCGTACAGGATTACGCGACCGTGACAAAGGGGCAGCCTTTGGTTACCATCGACCCCCAGGAATACAACGTAGCCCTGCAACAGGCGGAAGCCGATTATCAGCAGACGCTGGCTGATATTCAGACGGCCCGCGCGGATCTGGCTACGGCGCAGGCCAATGCCCGCAATGTGGTTCAGAACCTGAAAGTAGCGCAGTCGAATGCGGCCGTTCAGGCATCCCGGCGCGACAAAGCGCAGAGTGACCTCAACCGCGATCAGAACCTGTTTAAAGATCAGTCACTGACCCAGAAACAACTCGAAGATACACGGAGTAACGTAGACGTGCAATCGCGGCAGTATCAGGCCAGTGTTGATCAGATTGGCGTGGCCAAATCATCAGAGAGTGTAGCGCAGGCGGCCATTCAGCGGGCACAGGCCAACATCCAGAAATTTCAGGCCGTTCTCAAAGTTAAGCAGGCTGCTATCGACAATGCGAAACTGCGCGTGGGCTATGCTAACCTGACGGCACCTATCTCGGGCAAAATTGGTCGTAAAAACGTAATCGTCGGGCAGTACGTCCAGCCGGGCCAGAATTTGTTCACCATCGTGAACGACTCAACGTTCTGGGTAGTGGCTAACTTTAAGGAGACGCAGCTGGAGAAGATGCGCGTTGGTCAGCCCGTAGAGATCAAGATGGACGCCTACCCCGACCTGAAAATCGAAGGCCGGGTATCGTCGCTGTCAGAAGCAACGGGGGCTAAATTCTCGCTGTTACCAGCCGATAACGCGTCGGGCAACTTCGTCAAGATTACGCAGCGCGTACCGGTTCGGATCGAGATTCTGCATCCCGAAAAATACAAAAATGAGCTGCGGGCGGGATTGAGTCTGGACGTAGCCGTGCGGGTTGCCGACGATGCCCGGGTAGCTACCAACAAATAGCCGCTGATTCACTTCTACGCAACATGGCAGAACCAACAGGATTCCGACGCTGGATCGTTGTCATCACGGCGGTATCGGCAGCCATTATGGAACTGATCGACACGTCCATCGTGAATGTCGGTCTGACGGATATTGCCGGTAACCTCGGTGCTACCATCGAAGACGTATCGTGGGTCGTTACGTCGTATGGCATCGCCAACGTAATCGTCATCCCGATGACGAGCTTTTTGCAGAAATACTTCGGTCGGAAGAATTACTACATCGCGTCGATTATTCTGTTCACGCTGGCTTCCTACGGGTGTGGCATTTCCTCCGACCTCTGGACACTGGTGGCGTTCCGGTTTTTGCAGGGCATTGGCGGTGGTGCGCTCCTATCGACATCGCAGGGCATTATGTTCGACGCTTTTCCGCCCCAGCAGCGGGCTGTGGCGTCGGCGCTGTTCGGCCTGGGTATCGTACTTGGCCCCACCTTCGGCCCAACGCTGGGCGGCTATATCATCGACAATTACCACTGGAGCTGGATGTTTTACATCAACATTCCGGTGGGCATTCTGGCCGTCTTTCTGAGCATCAATTACATTGATAAGAAGGAAGATGAGTTCGATATTGACCGGCGGCAGATTCAGATCGACTGGACGGGTATTATCCTTCTGGCTGTGGGTATCGGCAGTTTACAATACGTGCTGGAACGGGGCGAATCGGACGACTGGTTCGACGATGAAATCATCCGCTATCTGACCGGAGCCGCTATTGTGTCGCTTCCACTCTTTGTCTGGTGGGAACTGCGGGCCACCAAAGCGCCGGTACTGGACTTGCGGGTACTGAAAAACCGAAACCTCGCGTTGGGCACTATTCTGCTCTTTGTGGTTGGGTATGGGCTGTTCACCTCCGTACTGCTGTATCCGTTGTTTGTGCAGCGCGTAGTTGGGCTAACGGCCACTAAAACCGGTCAACTGCTGATTCCGGGCGGGGCCATTGCAGCCGTGTGTTTTCCGGTGGTCGGGCGTCTGCTGGCCAAGGGCGTATCGCCCCGGTATGTGGTTATGGTGGGCTATATCGTGTTTGCAACCTTCTGTTTTGTCATGTCTACCTACACGGCCGATACAACCAACGATTATTTCGTAAAGGCCCTGCTGATTCGGGGCGTTGGCCTGGCTTTGGTAAATGTACCGCTGATTAACAGTTCAGTATCGACGCTCGTACCCCGTGAACTGCCTACCGGCATTGCGCTCAACAACATGATGCGGCAGTTAGGCGGAGCCTTCGGCGTTGCCATCACCAACACCTACGTGACGCAGCGTACGGCGTTGCACCGGGGGGAGTTGCTCACCAACATCACGCTGGATAATCCGCTGGCTACGGATCGGTTAACGGCGCTTACCCAGAACCTGGCAGCGCGGGGAATAAATGCCCTCGATGCCGTTACGGCGGGGTACAAAAGTCTGGATCTGGCTATTCAGAAACAGGCCCTGCTGATTGCTTACTTAGACACGTTCCGGCTGGCGGGGCTTTTTTTCGTATTCTCATTTCCGCTCCTGTTCTTATTGCAAAACAAAAAAATGGACCCGGCCGCAGCCAAAGCAGCCGCCGAAGCCGCCCATTAAATCAGCTTGTAGCTTGTGGTTGGCTGACGCATAACTACGAACGGCAACGGCCGCCCGGTACAACTATAAACCAACACGCATGAAACGCATTTACACACCCATATTCACTCTGCTTACCGCCGTTGCGATGGCGCAGCAGCCCGGTCAGTTACCGGCCGATTTACAGGCGCTGCTTCAGCAGGCGAACGCCAATTTTGCTCAGTTAAAACAGCAGCAGGAGCAGATTAAAGCTGGTGATCTGCGGGCTGATATTGTCCGCACGGCCCTGAAGCCCAACGTAACCGGCAACGCGCAGTACCTCTATGTCGATCCGGTGAGTAAAGCCACGCTGCCCATCAATGGGGCTGATCGCACGCTGGCGTTCCAGCCGAACCACAACGTTAACGCCAACGTGTCGGTTGGGCAGTCGATCTACGACTGGGGCCGGACCGGGCTGGCAATCCGGCAGGCGCAGGATGACGTAACCCTGTTGAAACGGAGTCTGGATATTACGCGGCAAACCCTGAGTTATCAGGTTGCAGCCGCTTACTACGGCGTTGGCTTTCTCCAGAAAAGCCTTATCGTGCAAGATTCAGTGATTAAGACGGCCGGGGCTAACGTTAAAATTCTGGCCGACCGGCTGAAGAACGGCGACGCCCTGCTGTACGATGTGCTGACGCAGGAGGTGCGGGTGAAAACAGCGCTGAACACGAAGATTGAGCAACAAAACCTGCTCGAACGTCAACTGGCCGTATTAACGTACCTGACCGGAAACAGCAATCCCATCAGTGGTACGGTAGCCTCGCAGTTTGATGCGGCTCTGCAACCGTTCACCGTAGATACGCAATTGCAGGCAGCACTAACGGGCAACAAAGACGTGTTGCTGGCGCAGGAGCGGGTCCGGGCGGCCGAAACTGATATTCAGGCAGAGGAATTAGCCAACCGTCCATCACTGGGGTTTACCGGCTCGGCTGGTTTTAAAAACGGCTATTTGCCGAACATCAACACGCCGAAATTTAACGTGACGGCCGGTGTGGCGCTGAGTGTCCCGATTTACGCGGGCAAACGCTATTCCCTGCAAAATCAGGCAGCTCAACTGAATCTGAACGCCAGCCGTTACGGCGTCGAAGCGGCCAATGCCCAGCTTCGCCAAAGCCTGGCGTTGTTAAACGCGGATATTCGCAGCAACCAGACCCGGCTGCAAAACCTCGAAACGCAGGTATTACAGGCCCGCAAAGCCCTGGAGCTTGCCAATGCCCGGCTACGGAACGGCGTTATCACGAATGTAGAGCTGGAAAGCGCCGAAGTGGGCGTTGAACAGGCCGAACTGGGTCGACTGAATTTTCAGTATCAGTTATTGCTGAACCAGCTGGAGTTGAAACGACTATCCGGCGAGTCGTTACTGGGCGATCAGTAAAACCCAAACACCGGGTGCCGTTCGTTGGCACGCGGCAGTTGATTAAGCGCCTTATTAAATTTTGTTAAAAACGCAGCTATCTGCGTCAGCAAAAGCAACAAAGCCACAGAAAGCGAGTTTTTACAAAAAGAGGTTACGCCATTCAACTTAACGATAAGCAACTATGAAGCAGCGAGTTATTAACATACTGACCAACTTCGGCGTTGCAGAATCTGCGCTGACGGATACGACCCAGTCGGTTCACTTTACCCGCGATTTGGGTCTGGATAGCTTAGACACGGTAGACCTTATTATGCAGCTAGAGCAGGAGTTTGGCATCCGCATTCCCGACGAAGATTACCCCAAACTAACAACCCTGCAAGGCGTTCTCGACTACCTGCAACAGGAGCAGGCCGCCGTAGCAGCCTAAAGTAAGTCAATAAGCGGCTTCGCCTAAGTCAGTAAGTGCTTCGCTCAGGAACGCTTACCGACTTAGGCGAAGCCGCTTATTGACTTACACGTCCATTCCGACCAGGGCACTGCCGCGCAGTACAGGCACGACATCATACAGGTCCGTCTGGAGACAATAGGCAATATCTTTCTGAATACCCAGCCGCTGCAACCGGCGAATATGCGACGAATTGGCTAAGTAACTCAGCATATTCCGCTCAGCCTGACCGTAAAGCCGCTGCGCCATCAGCGCGCTGTCTTCGTGCAGGATGTAGTCTTCTTTCAGCCGCTCGGCAACGGCCCCGGCAAAAAGCGTATCCTCCAGATTGACCCGTCCTTTCCAGCCCGCACACAGCACCAGCACATCGTATTGCTGCGTGCGGAGGTACCGGGTGATCGCTTCTAAATTCAGAAAAGCCCCAACCAGCACTTTCACGGCCTGCCGCGAGCGCGTAATGGCCAGCGTGCCGTTGGTGGTGGTCATGGCAATATTCGCCCCAATCAGGTTATCGTCCATGTAGCTGAACGGCGAGTTATCCAACTCGAAGCCTTCGAGCGTCTGCGCATTGCGCTCGGCCGCCCCAAGGTAACCCCGGCCCTGAAGCTGTCGACATTCTTCGACCGTGGCTACCGGCACGATGGAATTAACGCCGTGGGCAAAAGCGGTGACCATGCAGGAGGTAGCCCGGAAAATATCTGCTACCACGACAATGGTGTTTTCAACCGAATGCAGATGTAGCAGATCGGGGGTTAGGCAAACGTCTAATTGTTTCATTAGCAGTCAGTAAGCGGCTGCGCCCAAGTCAGTAAGTCGGTAAGTGGTCAGATGAGAAATAGCTTACCAACTTGGGCGCAGCCACTTACCGACTTACTAACTATTTTTTCACAAATGGCATTTTTACGACCTGCGCTTTCAGCAGTTTATCGCGGACTTTCACGAAGATTTCGGTGCCGGGTTTACTATACGCTGTGGCCACATATCCCATACCGATGCCTTTGCTGAGCGTGGGTGACTGCGTACCGGAGGTTACTTCGCCAATGGTGTTTCCGTCGGCATCACAAAGTTCGTAGTGGCTGCGCGGAATGCCCCGGTCAATGAGTTCAAAGCCAACTAATTTTCGGCTTACACCCGCTTCTTTCTGCTGTTTGAGCGCTTCCGCATTGGTGAACGGATGCGTGAATTTTGTCACCCAGCCTAACCCCGCTTCAATGGGTGAGGTTTCGTCGGTGATGTCGTTCCCGTAGAGGTTATAGCCCATTTCCAGGCGCAGCGTGTCGCGGGCACCGAGGCCGATGGGTTTGATACCGTATGGTTTTCCCGCTTCCATGATGGCATTCCAGACGCCCTCGGCCTGATGGTTGGACACGTAAATCTCGAATCCACCCGCGCCGGTATAGCCCGTCGCCGAGACAATCACGTTGGCATACCCGGCAAAATCCGTTTTCTCAAAGGTATAGTAACTCATCAACTCCAGCGGGGCGTTGGTGAGCGGCTGCAACGCCTGAGCCGTTAAAGGCCCCTGCACGGCGAACAGGCACATCCCGTCAGAAATATTGATCATCTCCACCGGTTCGTCGCCGGTATTGTAGGCGGAAATCCAGTTCCAGTCTTTCTCCACGTTCGAGGCATTCACGACCAGCATGTATTCGACGGGACTGATCTGATACACCAGCAAATCATCCACTACGCCCCCCTGTTCATTGGGCAGGTAGCTGTACTGCACCTTGCCGTCGAACAGCGTACTGGCATCGTTGGCCGATACCCGCTGAATAAGGTCAAGCGCGCCCTCGCCTTTGAGGATGAACTCGCCCATGTGTGACACGTCGAATACGCCGACAGCGTTACGAACGGTATTGTGTTCATCTAAATCGGAGGTGTAACGGACGGGCATTTCGAAGCCGGCAAACGGGACAATTTTAGCACCGGACTGTTCGTGAATAGGATGAAGGGGAACGCGTTTGAGGGTCATTGTCGGGAGATTATTCGACAAAAATACGAACGGATTACAGACTTCGGCCCGTTTTTTACCAGTGCTCCGTGAAGCCGGTCCGAAGCCCGTACCGACTGTCGAACGACTTAGCCGGTAAACCCGTTATATTTATCAAAAAATACACCAGCGTATGTTAACGGAACCGACACATACAGACGAAAAACCCAATCGGGAACCGGGGCTGGCGTTTGCCAAAGCCCTGATGCAGCGCAAGCGGGAAGAGCAGGCCCGGATGGTCGAGGAATTTCAGACTGATCCCGACATTATTGCTGCTTTTAACGAGTTAAAACGTCAGAACGAAATCCGTGGGACCTGCATCGTCGAGTTATAATTTTGTTTTTGCAGGGGGAGTCAATCATACCTATTTATTCGAAAGCCGGTTTGGTGCCAGCTATGAGGTTAGGTTTAAACCCGGACCGGAGTTAGTTGACGATGCCGCTTTCGGTGATTACATCTTTGAACTGGTCATCGCGCTGGTCGGCAACCCGTACGCACCCAAGTTGCCTCCCGTTGATGCGCAGATGTCATCCACCATCGCCCGTATCGTCGCCCACTTCCTCTCGACCCGCGAACAGGTTGTCGTCTATGTGTGCGACGATGCCGACTCGCGGTCTGATGCCCGTCGCAAGCTGTTCGACGGATGGTTCCGGCGTTTCAGTCAGAAGTTATTCATAAAAATGCAGTTGCCCATCGGACCAACGGACGACCCCGACCAATACTCAATCGAGTTTGTAACCCGGTTCGACAATCCCTATATCATGGATATTTACGTATCCTTCCGGCGGAAAATTATGGATGTAAAGTAGTCGGGTTAGTCAATGGCGCTATACCCGTTTAGAGTAAAGACCTCAACGAATTCAGGGATAAGAATCGGTTTGTACTGGCCTATTGACCTATTCTAAGATGATAGCTGGCGAAGGGAATAAACGTGATGGTTGACCCGCTGTTGCGCGTGAACACTAATGGCACATAGGCCGCCACATCAAAGGCGTGTCGTCGCCGGTCGAAGCGGACACCTGCTGACACTGTAGCAGCAAATCCAGTGGTACCACTCCCAAAGAGCACGAAGTTTTCACTAATAAAGGTCAGCCCCGGATTAAGTTTCCGCACCAGCCCAAACATGCCGATGGCGCTTTTGGACAGACTCCCGTTTGATACACTCCAGCCCAGGCCGTAGGTGGTATTGTTTTGCCGGTCGCCGGTGGTAACGATCCCCTGTACGTAGCCGATTTGGGCGTCTAAATCACTAAAAAGTAACCTGCCGAACCGCAGCGCCACGTATTGAGCACTCACGCCCACCCGGACCCGCTCACTCACCGGAACCGAAATTTTTGTATTCAGGCTAAATAAATTGGTGGGAGCTAATGTGAAAAACGTGGTGCCGACACTCCAGTTATCATTGATACCGTACTCAAACTGGCTGAAGTAAATAAGGTAATTCCGAAAATACAGCCGTCCTCTTTCGGCGGAGAGTGCCGTTGGCGTGATGCGCATGGTTTGCGGAAACAGGGCCGGGTATACGTCGCCCGGTACCGGTGCTCCGTCCTGCTCGATGCGGACAATCTGATCGGCCCGGAGCCGGACTTCGCCCAGATTACGCGTGCGAATAACCGTTCCGACGCTGTCCTGCCGGATAAGATCACCCCGAAGCTGAGTACCATCCCGGAGTACAATGGTATAAGCCCGTTTTGGGGCCGGACCGGATGTTTTTGGATAGTAGCCATCCTGAGCCGATACCATAAAAGGCAGACAAAGCAGCAGGCAACCTAAAAGATGTTTCATGGAACGGAAATGGTGGGAAATTGGGTGAGCAGGCCCTGTAAGAGTTACCCGACGACTTCATCGCAACTCAATGTATGAAAAAGTCCCCAATCAAAACTACACCAGCGGATGCCCCAGACATAACCGCTCCACGCCCGCGCTCACCAGTCTTTCCAGCTCTTCTTCGGTAGCACCGTCCGCTGTGATTTTGACACCCACCGAGCGCGGCACCTGGCCGCGAAACGCCAGTGCGGCTTCCAGTGAGAAGGTAGCAGGCATGGCTCCTGTGCCCATTTTAAGGTAATCGACACCGGCATCGGCGGCTGTTTTGATCATTTTAGTCAGCAGCTCATCGTCCAGCAGTCCAGTCTCCAGAATGGCCGTGAAGGGAATTTCCTGCGCATGGGCCATAGCCACCAGCTTCGCCCATTCGACCTTGATCCAGACGGACGACGGTGAGAACAGCGCCGACGCGTTCAGCACGACCTCGATCTGATTGGCTCCGTCTTTTAAAGCCCATTCGATTTCGGTTTGTTTGGCTTCGGTGCGCTGGTAGCCGTAGGGAAAACCGACCACCGTAGCCAGCGTAGCCGGGTGTGTATCGCCGAGTTCCCGCCGGAACTTCTTTACCCAGAACGGCGCTACGGTCATTCCGGCGAGACCAAGCTGGTTGACCTCATCCAGGGCTTCGTACTGCTCATTGATAGTAACGCCGGGGTGCAACAGCGTTCGTTCGATGTAGGGGAAAAGATGGTTCAAGGGCTTTGTAATCAGTTCATGTAAAGACCCGGTTCACCGGGAGATTGTTCATCAGTTGAGGTTAAAGGAGATTGGCAGATTAAATTTTACCCGAACCGGCTCTCCCCGCTGAATACCGGGCTGCCACCGGGGCATTCCTTTTACAACCCGGACAGCCTCTTCGTCGCAGCCGCCCCCAATGCCTTTCAGTACCTGAATATCGCTGATACTCCCGTCCGTGTTCACCACAAAACTAACGAACACCTTTCCCTGTATGCGCATCCGCTGGGCATCGGGTGGGTAACGGAGCGTTCGGGAGAGGTACTCACCCAGAGCTGGCATGCCGCCCACGGGGGCCGGCACCTGTTCAACGCCGGTGTACGTAATGGGCTGTTTCCCGGCTACCTCACTGGTGCCTCCCTGAATGATACCAGCCATGTACGTTTCGTCGTACTTATAAGACCCATCGGCGTAACGGCCCGTCCAGTTCCCCTCCCGGAATCCATCGCGAACCAGCCCACTTTCCACCAGAGTCGTCTTTTTAGTGGCATCAGTGCGCGAGTCTACCCGCCATATGTAGGTTGCCCGCCCGTTGCCATCCGTCACCAGCGCGGTGCCGCTGCTGTCCCACTGACTGATTAAGTGGGTTGGCGCAGGTGGCTGGCCGGGGATGGGTTCAGCCCGCAACTCCACGCCATGCAACTGACCATTGGGATACCAGGTGGTGCGCCGGGTACGGGTGGCCACAATCCGTTGCGATGTTGTCATTCCTTTAGCTTCAACAACGCCGAGGTGTGTCTCGTCTTTTTGTTCGACGGCCTCCAGCATGCCGTTGGGAGCATACTCGTGTTTGTCCAGAGCGGGCCTGCCATTCTCGCAGGTGGCCGTAACGGCAACTGTCCCATTCGGATAAAGCATGTACCAGGTCTGCACCCACTGGTTTTGCGCATCCAGGAAAAACAGCTGAGTACGTTTTTGGGTCGGGTCATTATTCTGGACATTCGCCGGGGCACGGTTGAGCCGAAGCCGGGTGAACTCCCGCCATTTCGGGCCGTTTCGTTCGTAAATGACCTGGTCGCCGGTGGGCAAACCGGTCAGCGTATCAATGGGTGTGGTTTGCTGATAGTAAGCCGTTTGGGCAGTATCAGCTACGACGTTCCCTTCCTTGGCGAAGTAATAAACCTGTTTACCGTCCCGGAAGTAAACCGGCGGGCCGGGCGCAAAGGCTATGGGATAGTTTACCCGCTGCCGGACTTTCTGCCCGTCTTTCAGGGCCGGTACCCAGGCGTTGAACAGCGCGAACACCCGCATGGCTTCGCGGTCGCAATCGGGGCGCAGGCCGCGCGTAACTGACAGGCTGGTAATTTTCCCGTCCGGCTCTACTACGCCCGTTACAAACACCCGGCCCTTCACCCGGTCGGCCTGCGCTTTAATGGGTACGTTCAGATTACCGCTGATAAACACTTGCAGCATAGTCTGCCCGCCCTGCGGCTCACAGGCTTTATCGACCTGATACGATTCGTAGACATCCTGTCCCTGTACGGCAAACGACCCAATCAACAGACAGATGGCTAACCAGCCTTTCATAAAGAAACGTTTTAGTTGAGAATGATGCCCAATTTCATAAAAAGCCCGGATAAGGTACCCGACTTAACAAAAAAATTAGGTTGAGCCGGGCATAAAAAACCGGGTTACTTTCGCAGCTAAACATACGGGACGTTTAACTACGAAAGTAACCCGGTTGATAAAGGGACGATGCTTATAACTTACTAAACCGTTTCACACGGGCAGGCAGGGCAGCATCAGCCGGAAGCCGGATGAAAAATATGCCCGCTGGCAGGGTCGAAACGTCTACAGTAGCAGTTATTAGTTTTCCACTTACCTGCATGGGTGCTGTCGTCAATACCGAACCCCGTGCGTCAATCACCTGTAGGATAGTCGCCGAACCGGTACCGGCTGCCGCTTCAACCGCAACGGATTTTATTGCCGGATTCGGATATACCCGGAACAGATCGTCGGCTACGACTGGCTCGGTAGCCAGAATTGTTACGTAGACTTCATCGGACATGGACTCGCCACAGCCGCTGATGTTGGTTCGGACCGAGTAACGCCCCGTTTCCGTTACCACAAACGTAGCGCTGGTGGCATTGGCAATGGCTACCCCGTTTTTGAACCACTGGTTGCCGGAGGCCGCGTTGGAGGTTAGCGTGAACCCATTCTGCGTAACGACAGGTAGCACCGGGGGCCGCACACTAACGGTTATGGCCGACGACGTGGTCGGACAGGACCCGTTTAGCTGCACGGTATAATTGCCGGATGCGCTGGCTAAGTAAGTCGGTGCTGTAGCGCCGGTTATGGGCTGACCATTCAGCAGCCACTGATACACGGCCGCCGGTGCGTTGGTAACCGTAGATAAGGTAACGGCACTTCCCTGACAGATTGACGTTGAGCCGTTGGCCGCAATGGCAACGGTGGGGGGTGTACCGGTGGTTGCGGTAATTGCCGTACGCTGAGGAGCCGTACAACCCAGTGCGCCGACCTGCAGGTTATAAAAATAATACCAGGCCGTGGTCAGGGTGTCGATGGTCTGCGTGGCAGCATTGGCATAGTACGACCCCCGCGTTGAAATAACCCCCGACAGGCTGTAGGGAAACCCGGTAACCGCCGAATTACTCCGAAAAATGGAAACGCCCCCTTCGTAGGCAATGGTAATCAGGTAGTTGCCCGGCTGCGGAATGTTCAGGTTCAGCGGGTATACAGCACCAACATCGTTGGGATCGTCGGCCAGTTGTCCGGCTGACGTTGTGGCCGACTGGGGTAGCGTCCGGGTGGCTGCTACGTCGAGCGATACGGTCGAGACGGCGGTACCATCGGATTTACGCACCGTAAACGTCAGGCGACCCGGACTGCCGATATACAGCCGGGCACTCTTGAGCACTACCGGTACTTTAGTGCTGATGAGCGGATAGGGACCAAAATTACCGGAGTAGCTACCCCCCCCGAAATCCGTCTTGGCAGCGGGTCCAAGTCGACCCGAAAACTCATTCAGGCCCACGTAATAGACATTGTTGGGTGCCCGCACGGTGGTTGTCGTCTGATTGCCAACTGCCACGAGATTGCCACCTGTTGGCGCATCGTACCAGTAGGCAGTCCCCGTACCACCCACGTTATTCAGCGTCACGGCCCCGTCAGTACCACATACCAGCGCCGAAGCCGTACCGACCGTTGGTGTCGGTGCCGTTACCCGCGTCTGCGTGAGCTGATTATTAGCACTCACCAGATCGCCGGGCAGGCCCGTGGTCACGACAAAACTGTAGCTCTGACCCGGTTTCAACACTACACCGGCCGGTAACGGCAACGAAAGATTTACGTTGCTGAAAGCCGCCACCGCCACGGTATTGCCCGTTAGCGTAGCGACTACATTACTGGCCTGATCCAGAATTTTTACCGACACCGGAATAGCGGTTAAGTTGGCCGTACCATTGTTACGCAATTGCACCGTTACCGTACTCACCCCTGATTCACTACAGAACCCCGTTTCCGGCGATACCAGCGCCAGAGCACTCGCATCGTTGGCCGGCCGGACGTAGTGCAGCACATAATCCTGTGTTTCGCCCGTGACATAGCCCCCGCAGGGTGCAACGGCCGCCGGGTCTTCGGTGGCGACCTGGACAATCCGCAGCCGGGTAAACTGGCCATCGGTAATCGTGGCCGGTACGGCTACTGTGGTCGAGAAAATTGCCCCGTTTGCCAGCACCCCCGACGTAGCAACGGTTTCGGTAGCCGCGTCAAAAACGCCGTCCAGATTCCAGTCGATAAACGCCTTGACAATGGTGGTACGCGCCGTGCCGCAGGTACCCACCTGTACGGAGAGCGGCAGCGTCTGATTCGGCTGTATATCGGCTGCAACCAAGGTTGTATTATCGATAGCCGTGGTACACCCCGCCGAGCCAGCCTGATTGATGCTGCTGAACTGAACCCGGTCGATCCGGCTGTCGGCCGAGTTGGTAGCGGCCGATGCACAGTAGGCCGTTCCGCCTACGCCACTGACCAGCAACGCATAGTCCTGCGTACTATTTTTCAGGGTGCCTTTATGGTTGACGGTGATCGTATAACTTTTACCGGGAACCGGATTGGCAATCAAAATCTGCTCCACGTTATCGCGGATGTTATCGCCGGGCGTAGCTGCCTGATCAGGCTGATCGGGATTCAGCGTCCAGGGCAACCGGGTCTGGGTACCGTCGGCCACCCGGATGTCGAGGTCATTAACGAGCTTGGGCGTCCGGTTGTTGATGGTCGATTTCGAGGCAACCACCGTAGCGGCTTCGGGGTCGGTCCAGCAAATAGTAACCACGAGCGGGCCTTTCCCCGACGCCACCACCGGCAGCGTGTAGCTTCCGCCCTGGTTAAGGGTTCGCTCATCGAGCACATTCGACTTACTGCCATTACCGATCACGCGGGCGGCCCGTTCCATGTTCAGCAGCCCCCAGCCATTCTGGTAATCAGGGCCGGGTGACGGACCCGCTTCGTCGGCGGTATGCAGGGCCAGCCCTTTCAGCGTCGAGGCCCGCATTACCTTTCCGGCATTCAGCTGAGCGAAGTATTCCTGCAGCAACAGCAGCGACCCGGCCACGTTGGGCGACGACATGGATGTTCCCTGATAGCTGATGTAGCTGCTGTCAGTTTTATTGTCGGACGACAACACATTCAGCCCGGCACCCACCAAATCCGGTTTAATACGACCGTCGTCCGTGGGTCCCCAGGCGCTGAAATAGGCCAGTTTCACGTCCGCTGGCTGGGCATAGCCGTTTGTTGTGGCGCCAATAGCGCCAACGGTCAGAACGTTTTTGGCATTTGCCGCCAGCACAACCTGATCATAACCCGTCTGGTAATTACGGGGTGCCGTACTGAGCCGGTTACCATTATTAACCAAGTAATACGATTCACCGGCGGCCGGACGATCCTGCTGATGGTCATTTCCCGCCGAGCGGACCGGCAGGTAATAGGGCGCATTCACCACAATACGGTCCCAGTTCTGAGCGTCTTTGTCATAAAAACCGTATTTGTAATCATCCGTCTGGCTGATGGTTGTGTCACCCAGCCATTCCCATTTCACGGTGGTCGTCCGGGTATCGTTATAATACCAGCCCGCATTGAATCCGTAGGAATGATTGGACACCAGCAGGGTCGTTGAGGCAGCCGTTGCTTCAACGGCATCGTTGCTGAAATCCCAGGCTTTCAGATTAGCCTGATAGGCCATACCCCGGGCCACCGGATTAACCCCGGCGGCAATCAGCGTGCCCGATACGTGGGTAGCGTGCGACTGGTTTTCACTCGTGGTGTCAATCGCTGCGGGATTGTCCATCTGCGTAACCCGGCCCCGCAGTTCAACGTGGGTACCACGCACCCGGCCCCCATCCCAGACACCCAGCCGGTTCTGCACCGACGGACTGTTGCCGGAGAGGTTCAGCCCCAGGCTTCCCCCGGCGTACAAGGCTGTGGTACGGGTGGTAGCCGCCGAGAGGGCGTTGCTGTAGGTAGTCAGGTAAAGCAGTTCGCCGGTTGGCGTAATACTGTGCAGCTGAATAACTCGCCCGTCGGGCCGGACGGTGGTGATGGGCCGACCCGTTTCTTTTGCTTTGGCAACGGCCCGCTGATAATTTTCGTCACGGAACTGCTGAAGCACCTGCCGCGAGTTCTCAATCGTGGCCCGCTGCTGTGCTGTGTAGGGAACCGGCTGACCCATGGACAGGGCCACACTTCCCAGGATAAAGGCCAGAATCAGCCCATTGCGTCGTTGCATGTACGTAGCGTAGAAGTCTGTTGAAATAGGACTGTGTTTTTTGGGTAATATACGGAAAAGTACGTCCGTCGGTGGCGTATCGTTGCAGTTCAGGGATTAGAATACGATGAAAACAACGCACCGGGTATCATCACATTAAATTTCGAATGTGATTAAACGCCTGCCTCCCTTTTGTTGTCCAATCCAAATAAGTCTAACGAATTGATATGCAGCGAATCAGTCGACAAGCCGAACTACGGCATCTGTTTGGCCGGGCGGGCTTTGGGGCTACACCGGCCGACCTTAACGACGCGGCCCGGCACCCGACGCGCCGGGCCATTCGGGCGTTGTTTAAAGACAGTGAAGCCTGCCAGCCCCTGACCATCCTGAACGCCGACGAATACGTTGACAAACCCACGTTGAAAGGGTTGTTTAAAGACGGTTCGCTGGATCGGGAGATGCTGAAGGAGCGTATCCGGCTGAACACCCAGAAAATCCGCGATCTGAACATCCTCTGGGTCGACCGGATGGCATCGGGGCAGGGTGCCCTGCGCGAAAAGATGGCTCTGTTCTGGCATGGGCATTTTGCCTGCCGGGTTAATAATCCGCTGTTCATGCAGCAATACGCCAATACGATTCGGCAGAACGCACTCGGACATTTTGGCGACCTGCTCATGGCCATCTCGAAAGAACCGGCCATGCTCCAGTTTCTGAATAACCAGCAGAACCGCAAAAATGCCCCCAACGAAAACTTCGCCCGGGAGGTGATGGAATTGTTCACCCTTGGCCGGGGCAACTACGGCGAACACGATATTAAAGAAGCCGCCCGCGCCTTTACCGGCTGGGGCTACGGACCTGATGGCCGGTTTATGTTCCGACCGAATCAGCACGACGCCGATTCTAAAACGATTTTCGGACAAACCGGTCCGTTTCAAGGCGAAGACGTAGTGAACATGCTGATTAACAACCGCGAAACAGCCCGCTTCATCACCCGCAAGATTTACCGCTTCTTCGTCAATGATACCGACGATACGGAGCGGGTGACGATGCTCAGCGACCGGTTTTATAAGAACAAATACGACATTGCCGATTTGATGGAGACGATCTTTTCGGCGGACTGGTTCTACGATCCAGCTAATGTTGGAGCACATATCAAGTCGCCGGTGGAGTTGCTGGCCGGGATGCGGCACACGCTGGGTGTCACGTTTTCGTCCCCGCAGCCGCAGGTATTTGTGCAGCGGACGCTGGGGCAGATTCTGTTCTACCCGCCGAACGTCGCGGGTTGGCCGGGCGGCAAAAACTGGATCGACTCATCGAGTCTGCTGTTTCGGATGAAACTCCCGGACTATATTTTTAAAGCCGCCGAGGTAACCATCCGGCCCAAAGACGAAGCCGACGTAAACACGCAACAACTGGCCCGTAAAGGCACCAATCAGTTCCAGACCACCGTTGACTGGACCTCGTTCGAGACAGCGTTTGCCGACACAAAAGACGCTGACTTACCCGATGCGCTGGCGGCTTACTTTCTGCCCTGGCCCCTCACGGCTGACCAGCGGGCATTGGTAACCAGCCGGATAAAACCCGGAACCCGCTCCGAACAGATCAAGGCGCTCACGACCACACTCATGAGCCTGCCGGAGTATCAACTTTGTTAATTATGACGGGGCCGCCCGTGCGGTGAGCGGATTAGTGAATGTCTGGTACGTTTCATTCGCTAATTCACTCCTTCACTCAATCACTCATTCATTATGTTACGACGCGACTTTTTGCAAAAATCAGCTTTCGCTACGGCAGGTACTATGTTAGTGCCGCATTTCCTGAAAGCATTCGAAACCCAGCACCTCGGTCAGGCTCACCTGGCACAGACAGCGGCCACAGGAACGCCTGCCGAAGGTAAAATTCTGGTTGTTGTGCAGCTATCGGGGGGCAACGATGGGTTGAATACGGTAGTGCCGTATCGCAACGACATTTACTACCGGGAGCGGCCTGCCATTGCCGTTCCCCGCGATAAGGTTCTGACGCTGAACGATGAAATCGGTCTTAATCCGGCGATGGCTGCCTTACGGCCGCTGTACGACGATGGGCTGCTAACGGTCATTAACAACGTAGGCTACCCCAATCCGGATCGGTCGCACTTCCGGTCGATGGACATCTGGCAGACCGCCAGCGATTCGGACAAGTACATGACAACCGGTTGGGTAGGCCGTTACCTCGATGCCAGTTGTGATGGACCCGGCTCCTGTGCTCCACATAAGGCCGTTGAGGTAGACGACACCCTGAGTCTGGCCGTGAAAGGTCAGAATATCAACGGACTGGCCGTGCTGGACGCCAAAAAGCTTTATAACCAGACTCGTGGCAGTTTAATTGAAGGACTGGCGAAGGAGAAACCAACTACAGCCGCTGCTGGTGCTCCTCACGAAAATGTGGCGTACCTCTATAAAACGCTGGCCGAAACCGTGTCTTCAGCTGCGTATGTGTACGACAAATCGAAAGTAATTACCTCAACGGCGGCCTATCCAAACAGCGAGTTGGGTAAGCGGCTTAAAACGGTGTCGGAACTGATTCAGTCGGGCGTGAGTACCAGCGTGTATTATGTTTCCATCGGCGGATTCGACACGCACATTAACCAGCCGGGGCAACAGGAACGGCTGCTCACGCAATACGCCGAGGCTGTGAGCGCATTCACCAACGACATTAAAGCAGCCGGACGCACCAACGACGTACTCTTGATGACGTTCTCAGAATTCGGCCGACGCGTGAAGCAGAACGCGAGTCGGGGCACCGATCACGGCACGGCCAACAACGTGTTTTTGATTGGTGGCAACCTGACCCCTAATAAAGTCTTTAATCCCGCCCCCAATCTGACTGATTTGGACGAGGGAGACCTGAAGTATTCCATCGATTTCCGCAGCATCTACGCCACCCTCCTCCGCGACTGGCTCAAAACCGACGATGTGGCAATTCTGGGCAGGAAGTTCGACACGCTGGGGTTTGTGTGAACGCTAAGAAGACAGGGTAATTTCTGTCGTTTCCATAACAAGGTTGGAAATAGTGACAATAGTCAGACTTTCTAACTGGTGTGTACTATCTCCATATTTAACACATCCCTCAGAGTATGTTAGTTGACTAATTGAAGAAGTGCTTAACCACTACTTTAGTGCCTCCCACAGTGAAACCTTCAAAAAATGATTTTTCAATTCCTCTTTTCAAACAATCGTATATGTAATCAGAGCGGTTGGAAAATTGATGAAAACTGACCTCTTCCACCCAAAAGTTCTTCGATAATTGATCATAGTGGTCAGAGCCAAATATGTACTGATCATCTTCCACTCCCCAATCAACGATTCGGATTGAAGGTATTGGAATAGCTAAGGTTATCGCCTTAATCTTGTCTTTAGGGTATGTACCGACCTTGTTTTTGGTTATCAGCAGATGGCGACCGTTATTATAACGAGCGATAAAATTGATTGTCCAATCGTTTTTGTCCGAGAGGTTGTTAGTCAACAAGATTTGATCAGCTTTCATCTTTAAATGGTAACTCAGTTGATCAGCATTGAATCCGACATCTAAGAAATTTATTACGTAAGAGGAATGGTTAATTCTGATTTCCACTGAAAAATGATTGCTGTATAAGTGACTTTATGCCAATCAAAATGTGAAGTAAAATAAACTAATTCTGTCTAAGTAGTGCAGTGAAAATATATTAGAGTATTTTTTGTCATGCTGACGGAGGAAGCATCTTAGAGAATTGACCGCTAAGATGCTTCCTCCGTCAGCATGACAAAAAACCGGTCCGTACAATAATCTAAACTAATTCTGCCAACCTACTCATCAGCCTACTGTTTAGTGCACATTCTATATTTCTTATCCCCGCGCCAACTCCTGCACGGCTAACCACGCCATCAGACCGGGGCCAGTTTCCAGGGCAGCTTCGTCGAGATCAAACGTGGGGGTGTGAACGCCCGAGATAATGCCCCGCGCTTCGTTGCGGGTACCGAGCCGGTAAAAACACGAATCCACCACCTGCGAATAAAAGGCAAAATCTTCGCCCGCCATCCAGAGGTCCAGGTCAATAACGTTTTCGGCACCCATGTAGGCGACCGTATCGGTACGCAGTCGGCGGGTGAGTTCGGGGTGGTTCTTGAGGAATGGGTACCCTTTCACAATCTCGAAATCACAGGAGCCGCCCATAGCCTCCGCCATGCCCTCAGCCATTTTTTTCATCCGGCGCAGGCCATCCTCCCGCCATTCCTCGTCCATGCACCGAAACGTCCCCTGAATCGTCACCTCGTTGGGAATTACGTTCGTGACGCCATCGGCAATGAACCGCCCGAACGAGAGTACCGACGGGTTAGCGGGCTTGCGGTTTCGGCTGATGATCTGCTGTAGCGCCACAATAATGTGCGAGGCAATCAGCACCGGGTCAATGAGCGAGTCGGGCATGGCCCCGTGCCCGCCCTTGCCGTGTACGGTCAGGAACAGTTCGTCGGTGCTGGCCATGTACATGCCTTCGCGGAAGCCAATTTTCCCCACCGGAATGTTGGGGGCTACATGCTGCCCGATCATACTGACCGGTGCGGGATTTTCCAGCACGCCCTCCCGAATCATCAGGGATGCCCCACCGGGTGCCTTCTCTTCGGCCGGTTGAAAAACCAGTTTAACCGTGCCATCGAACTGATCGCGCAGCACGTTCAGGATGCGGGCGCAACCCAGCAGCGAAGCCGTATGGGCGTCGTGCCCGCAGGCGTGCATGACCCCATCCACCGTCGATTTGTAGGAGACATTATTGGCTTCGTGAATGGGTAGTGCGTCCATATCGGCACGCAGCCCAACCACCCGCGAACCAGCCGATGCGCCATCGCTTTTCCGGCCTTCGATGAGGGCGACAACACCCGTATTAGCGACTCCCTCCTGGGGAGTCAGGCCAATTTCTTTCAGTTGATCGGCCACGTAGCGGGCCGTATTATGCTCGTGAAACGACAGTTCAGGGTGAGCGTGTAAATGTCGGCGCGTGGCCACAACATCGGCGGCATACTGCCGGGCGAGGGATTTTATGGAGTCTTGCATAGGATTTAGCTTATCGCGTCGGCGGACCGCCCGGATGGTTGTAGCCCAGACGCCTACGTCTGGTTTTTATTCGTAACTAAGCTACCGGGGATAACCAGACGTAGGCGTCTGGGCTACAACCATCCGGCGTACCGGTGGTACATTTATTCTTTTAACGCCAAAAACTGATAATCGGCGATGGCCAGTTCCAGAAAACGGCGGGCGGGCAGCATTGACTGCGCCCCGATAACGGCTTTAACTTTGTCGGCAGTTCGCAGCACAACTTCTTCATTACCCCGGCTGAGGGCCTCGCGGATTACCCGAACATCGCGGTCAGTGAGCAGGCTGACTTCCGGAAAAACAACCTCATGATTTTCGTTGATCGTTTCGTTCAGCACTTCGTACAGGGCTACTTTGCGGCCTACCTTAACCACCGTTGTACCAGCGGCCAGATCGCCCAAGCGTTGGCCTCGTCCGGTAGCGGCAATGGTAATAATGGCTACCAGCCCCGACATAAGCTGCGTATCGACAAGACGGAGCAGCCACCGCAGCAGGTACGCACCCAGGCCCGGCTGCGAACCATCGAGCATCACCACGCGAATACCCAGGACCAGTTTACCCACATTTTGCCCGTTCAGGAGCCACTCGCAGAGCAGATCGTAGAGAAAAACCGGCAGCACCATCAGTACTACATAAAACGTGCTTGGCTGCACCTTAAACACCCCGACGGGAACGGCGAAAACCAGGATAAACCAGCCGAAAAAGACCACATAATCAAGCAGTGTGGCCAGAATCCGGTCGCCAATACTGGCTGGTTCGTATTCCAGCAGAACATTCTGGGAAGTTTGAATAGCAACTGACACGGGCAGATGGGCAGTAAAGTGGCTGGTTAATTCATCAAAAATCGGCCTTTCGGGGGGATTTGTCAAAAGTTTTACCTCTTATCCGCATAGTTGTTTGAATTGTGTTGACAAATGCCCAACTTTTGAAACCTTAAACTAAACAGGCCACCCACACCGGCTGTTTCTGATTCATGCGTGAAGCTGTTTTCATCAAACGTAATACCGAAAAGTGGCAGGCTGTTGAGCATCAGTCAACGACTACCCATCGTCCGGCCAAACCCGACCCGGATGAGCTGGTCACTAACTTTATTGAGCTGACCGACGATTTGTCCTATGCCCGAACCTTCTACCCCGATGCCAAAGTAACGCGGTATCTGAACGGGGTAGCCGCCCAGATGCACCGGGGTCTGATGCAGAACAAGCGCGACGACCGCAACCGGTTTATCTCGTTCTGGACCCGCGAACTGCCCCTGCTCTTTTACCAATCCCACCGGTTACTGCTGGTTTCCTTCGTTGTGTTCATAACTGCCTGCGCCTTAGGCTGGCTTTCGCAGGTGAACGACCCTACGTTTGTGCGGCTGATTCTGGGCGACCAGTATGTGAACATGACCCTTGAAAACATCAAAAAGGGCGATCCGCTGGGCGTGTATGGCAGCAGCGATCAGGCGACGATGTTCCTTCAAATCACATTGAACAACATCGGCGTGTCATTCCGGGCGTTTGTCATGGGTATTTTTGCCTCGTTCGGCACCATTGCCATGCTGTTTTATAACGGGGTCATGCTCGGCGCGTTTCAGGCTTTTTTCCACGAACAGGGCCTGTTGCTGGCCTCCGTACTGAAAATCTGGATTCACGGCACGCTCGAAATCTCGGCCATCGTGATTGCGGGCTGCGCGGGCCTGACGCTGGGCAACAGTCTGTTGTTTCCCGGTACGTTTTCGCGGCTTACATCGTTTAAACGCGGGGCCAAACAGGGCCTCAAAATTGTCATTGGCCTGGTACCGGTCTTTATCATGGCCGGATTTCTGGAAAGCTTTGTTACCCGGCTCACCCTCCCTCCCATAGCCAGCGCGGCTATTATCGCCGTGTCGGCAGGGTTCATTATCTGGTATTTTATTCTGTATCCTATTCGTTTATTCCGATCACCAATCCAATGATTTCCCTGTACCAGCAACGCGATTTCGGCGAAAAAATCAACGCCACCTTTACTTATGCCGGGCAGCAGTTTCGCAGTCTGAGTGTAGCCCTGTTGTATATTACCGGCCCTGCTGCGCTGATTGCCGGTATCACAAGCGGTATCTACCAGTCGAACCTGTTTAAAGTGGTTCGGATCAACCCCGGCAACCCGTTTTCGGCATTAGATGATGTGCTTTCGCCCACTTACCTGCTGATGGCCCTGTTTTCCATACTGGCGCGGTTACTGGTTAGCCTGACGGTATACGGTCACTTGAAAGTATACGCCCGCAATCAGGAAAATCCCATTGCGGTGGGCGACGTCTGGCAGGAGGTGCAGGCCGCGCTCGGCCGTAGCCTTGGCTTTTCGCTGATGAGCATTATACTGTTTATGGTTGGCCTTGTTTTTCTCATTGCACCGGGCATCTACGTGGTGGTACCGCTCTCCCTGGGGTTGGCAGTTATCATGTTTGAAGAGGTCAGCATCAGCACGGCGTTGAGCCGCTGCTTCACGCTCATTCAGGACAAGTGGTTTTCTACCCTCGGGCTTATTTTTGTGGTATCCATCATTATTGCCATTGCCGGACTGGCGTTCTCGCTGCCCGCCGGGATACTGCTTATCCTGCAAAGTCTGCACGTAGCGGGCGACATACCGGAAATCGCGACGATTGTGGCCCAGACCGTAGCCATTGTTGGCGGCACCCTGCTTTCGGCGGTATTGGCACTGGCGATTGGCTTTCAATACTTTAACCTGGTAGAACGGCAGGAAGGCACCGGCCTGCTCTCGTCCATCGATCAGATTGGTACGCCACCACCCATTCCCCGTATGCAGGATGAAGGCGAGTATTAAACGGGTCGGGTTAGCGGTCTGGCTGTTGACCAGTGGCCCGGTACTGGCGCAAAAGCCCGCTGCCTCGCCGGTGGTGGTGCGGCCCGATACCGCCGGGCAAAACGACAACTCGCCCCTGCGCGTGCGCTACCCCGACCCGGATCGGACCAACGACCTGCGGCACGCGCGCGACTATCAGTACGACCGCGACGCCACGCCCCCTAAAAATCTGCTGGCCCGGCTGTGGAACTGGTTCTGGGATAAAGTACGGCGCCTTATGCGGAGTAAAACGTACCGGAACGTCGGGCAGTACATTGTGCTGGCTGTCATCGCGGGGTTGGTCATCTGGTTATTGCAGAAGGCTCAGGTGCTGAATTTTCTGTTCCCCAAAACGGCGGGTTCGGCTCCGCTGGATTACGAAAATCTAAGCGAGAATATCCACGAAATCAGCTTCGGCGACCGGATTGAGGAAGCAGTCGACGCGCGTAACTACCGGCTGGCGGTTCGGTTGCTGTACCTGCAAACCCTGAAGCAGCTGACCGACCAGGGGCTGATTAACTGGCAACCCGACAAAACCAACCGCCAGTATGTTCAGGAATTAGCCAATACACCCTACCGAGCTGATTTTGAGGAGTTAACTACCCGATTTGAGTTTATCTGGTATGGCGATTTTCCCGTTAACGAAGTCCAGTTTTTGCCCGTACAGGACGCTTTCAGTCGGTTCGGCAAGCATACTCTTAATCCGTTAGCCCGCCATACGCAGGCGTAGCGCCATCGTTTATCGAGTCGTTCCCATGAGGCCCAATAAATACATTTTGATTTTGCTGGCAATGGTGGTAGCGTATACGGCTTTTGAGTACTACCGGCCTAAACCCATCAACTGGACGCCCACCTACACCAACAAAGATAAAATTCCGTTTGGTACGCAGGCTTTGTATGAGTTACTGCCAACCACTTTGGGCAAAGCGGGGGTAGAATTACTGCGTCTGCCCCCCTACAACTTCCTGACCAGCCGTAAACGCCTGACGGGCACGAACTATATCTCGATCTGTCACTCGTTTGCCGCCGACGAGAACGATCAGCGCGAACTACTGGCGTATGTCCGGCGGGGCAACACCGTGTTCATCTCCGCGTATTACCTGCCCGATTCCTTGTGCAGTGTGCTGGGATTCCGGGCGGAGGTTAAACCGGATAACCTGCGCGACACGACGCTGCTGAATAACTTCACCAATCCGGCCCTGCGTAAAACCGGCGGCTATAACTTTCTGCACGACGACGGACGCAATTATTTCAGTCTCACATCCGCAAAAAACCTTGGTGCTCAACCTATCACGGTGCTCGGCCGGAATGCCCGAAATGAGCCAGTTTATCTAAGAATCAATTATGGGCAGGGGACGTTCTTTATCCATAATTTACCCCTTGGCCTGACAAACTATTATGTGCTCGGCCCGCAAACGTCGGACTACGCGTTTAAGGCTCTTTCGTATTTACCTGTCCAGCGAACGTTCTGGGATGAATACCAGAATCAGGGCCGTTTTGATGCCGATCAGCAGTCTATTTTCCGGTATATTCTTACGCAGCCCCCCCTGCAATGGGCTTATTACCTGACATTACTGGGTCTACTGCTATACGCGTTCCTGGCCGGAAAACGCACGCAGCGTATCATTCCGGTAGTAGAACCACCCCGCAACACGTCGCTGGAGTTCGCCAAAACCATTGGTCGGCTGTATTTCCAGCAGGGGGATCATGACAACCTGACCCGCAAAAAGATACAGTATTTTCTGGCTCACCTCCGGGAACGCTACCAGGTAAACACGACAGTACTGGACAAGGAATTTACTGAAACGCTAACCCGTAAAAGTGGCGCGCCCCCGGACGAAGTAGCCGATCTGGTGCGGCAGATCAGGTCAGCCCAGCGTAGTACCCTGCTGTCGGAATATGAGTTACTTAGCTTGAATCAGGCTATTGAACAATTTAACCACCAAACCGCACTGTAATTCATTGGATGCCGGAATCAGGAATAGTTTCGTTCCTCTATGAAATCATTCTATTCCCCGAATCCGACGAATCACAGTTCAGATACTTTTATGACGCCCTACGAAACCAGAATTGACTTACACGACCTGAAGACCGCCATCGACGCCATCCGCGCCGAGATGGGTAAAATATTGATTGGGCAGCAACAAACCGTCGATTTGTTGCTGACGGCCTTGTTAGCCGACGGCCATGTCCTGCTCGAAGGCGTACCGGGTGTCGCCAAAACCCTGACCGCCAAACTGCTGGCTAAAACAATTTCGACCCGCTTTAGCCGGATTCAGTTCACGCCCGACCTGATGCCATCGGACGTGCTGGGCACATCGGTGTACAGCCCCAAACTGACGAATTTTGAGTTTAAGCCCGGTCCAATCTTCGCTAACATTGTCCTGATTGACGAGATAAACCGGGCACCGGCCAAAACGCAGTCGGCCCTGTTCGAGGTTATGGAAGAGCGACAGATTACCAACGACGGCACCACCTACAAACTCGCCGAGCCGTTTATGGTGCTGGCTACCCAGAATCCCATCGAGCAGGAAGGCACGTATCGCCTGCCCGAAGCCCAGTTGGACCGGTTTCTGTTCAAGGTGGTCGTCGGCTACCCCGATGCTACCGACGAAATAGCCATTCTGCGCGGCCACCATGAACGCCGAAACCTGACCGACGCGGTCGATGCGGTGCAGTCGGTTGTGTCGCCGGAGCAGTTGGCGGCCCTGCGGGCGAAAGTGCATCAGGTGCATATCGAGGACAAGCTGTTCGGGTACATCGCGCAGATTGTACGGAACACCCGCGCTCATAAATCGCTGTATCTGGGGGCATCGCCCCGCGCATCGGTGGCTCTGCTGAACAGCGCAAAAGCCCTGGCAACTATTCGTGGGCGCGATTTTGTCACGCCCGAAGACGTACAGGAACTGGCGGCATCAGTATTGCGTCACCGGGTGCTGCTCACGCCCGAGCGCGAGATGGAAGGCGGCACTGCCGATGAGGTAGTTGCCCAGATACTGAAGCAAATCGAAGTGCCGCGATGAGAAACTGGTTCGTTGGTTTGTGGTTCGTGGTTTGCAGCGGCTCTGTCTTCAGTCAGTCGTTGTCCCGTGCGCAGCTAACCGGAACCTGGATTGGCGTACACACCGAAATAGGACCGGGTGTGTATTGCCCCCTGCCAACCTACCTCGATTTACAGGCTGACGGTGCGTATCGGCTTGGCTTAGTCGATGAATCGGCCCCCGCCCGGACCGGTACGTGGGCTGTTGCCGGTGATTCTCTACAGCTTGGGAGCAACGCCTATGCACCGGGCCTGGTAACGCTGATAACCGATACGCTTCGTATTGGTACGGTCTATCCAATGGTTTTCCGGCGATTTCACGACGTCCCGGTTGACTCGGCAGTTGCCCGGCACAGGCTAACCAACCGGGTTTGGCAGTCTGACAGCGTAACGGTGCACCTACACGATAACGGCCGCGTCTGTCTGGAAAACCGCCGTACGGGGGAGAGAACTGTGCATCACTGGCGGTTAGCTGGTTTTGGGCAATCGGTCTTTCTGCTCATACAGGGCAGTGAGCATACCACCGGCGGACGCTACAAACCTCTTTTGCAAGTTTCGGAAACGATAGCAAATCAGTTTCGGGCTACTGGCTGGCATGGGCAGTCGGTCACGACGGAGTCATTTCGGCTGGTCAGGTCACTATCGCCCGGCGATTCGTGCCGGGCAACGGGCTTCCAGGTCTGCGACAACTGCTTTTCGCAGTGGTCAAGCTTTTCCGGATACTCATTTCTTTCTCTCTCCAGCCGGTATCGCATCCAGAAAATTAGTCACCAGTATTATCAGCCCCTCAACCTGCCGGGTCAGACGGGCGTTGTGCAGGTGCGCTTCGTGATTAACTGCGCGGGTGAGATGGGCCTATTTACGATGCGGGAACTGGATGATAACTACAACGTCTGCGCCTTCGATACCCGCATCACTGAGCAGTTCAGTACCCTTTGCCATCAACAGGTACTGCGTTCGCTCACCGCTGAAGCGACCAGACCAGACGAGCAACGCGACCGGGCCATCACGCTGAACTTTCGGTTGAAAGATGGCCGCCTAACTGATATTTATCCATGAAAACCGGACTGCTGCTTCTCCTGCCGTTCTCCGTGCTGGCGCAGGACAGCGAGCGTTTATTGACCGAAACCGACCAGTTACTGACCATCAACCGAAATAAGGCCAACGCTTTTTTTCGGGATACCCGTCTGGTGACCCAGCCTGACACGGCCAAAAAAACGGCTGACTATTTCGCACATCAGGGGCGGTTTTACCTGGTTAAACAGGAGCCTGGCCGGGCCGTTGCCCTGTTCGAGCAAAGCGCAGCACTCAACCCCAAAGAGTACGGTTACCTCGGTTATTCGTTCCTGACTCAGTGGCACGATTACCCCCGCGCCATCCAATACCTGAATGCCTATGATGCTTTAACGCCCAATTTTGATGATGTGGAAGGCAATAATCCCGTCAGTTACCTGCGCGGACTGGCTTATCAGAAACTGGGCAATCACCCGAAAGCCATTGAACAGATGTCGCTGGGCATTGACCCGATTGATCTGAAACACGGCTCCGAATGGGTGAACTACCGCTATTTCATTAACCGGGCGGTGAGTTATTTAGCCATGCAACAGCCGGAAAAAGCCCTGACCGATCTGGATAAAGCCGTCAAAAATTTCAGCCGTAGTGCCCTGGCCCAGTATTACCGGGGTAGAGCACTGCTGGCACTTAACCGCCGGACCGAAGCGAAAACGGCGTTTCAGGATGCAGCCTTCTTTCTAAAAGCTTTGCGGGCCGAACGGGGTAACTATCAGGAAGATGAGTATAACCCGGTTTGCGAAGAAGAGGTTGACGAAGCGTTAGCTGAATTAAACTAATACTAAGCCATATCCACCATGAACGCACTGTACATATCCGTTAAATCCATCCTTGACACCGCCCGCACTAATGCTTTTCGCGCCGTTAATACGGCGATGGTTGATGCCTACTGGCACATTGGCCGCACCATCGTTGACGAAGAGCAACAGGGACAGCACCGGGCTGAATATGGAGTCGGCCTGCTGAACTACTTAGCCCAGCGACTGACCGACGACTTTGGAAAAGGCTTTGATGAGAGCAATCTGCATTATATGAGGCTATTTTACCATGCTTTTCCAATTCGGGACGCACTGCGTCCCGAATTAAGTTGGACGCATCACCGCCCTCTGTCAAAGATTGATAATGAGAACGCCCGGCTGTGGTACATGAACGAAGCAGCCGCGCAAAACTGGAGTAGCCGGGCATTGGATCGTCAGATCAGTACGCTGTCTTACGACCGGTTGGTGGCTACCCGCGACGCTGACAGACCCGCCGTTGAAGCCGAAGCACAACAGAAGACAGTTCCATTGCAACTCCAGCCGAAAGACATTTTAAACTTTGCGTCACGGTATAAATTATTTCTGCCCACCGAAATCGAATTGAAAACGAATTGGAACGGGAAAAATTTTTGATTGAGCAAATCCGCCAACCCGTATGAAAATCATCCGTTCCCTTTATTTTTCCGTTCGCGTCTGGCTTACGTTTATTGGACTGATTCTGGCCTTTGTGCTGGCCTACGCCGTGCCGATTCTGTTTCCTGCCGTTCAGGTAGCGCTGGTGGTGTTCGCTGTTTTACTGATCGCCGACGGTATTGCGCTGTTCCGCAGTCCCGAAACGGCCTTCTTTGCCCGGCGCGACGTACCCGACCGGCTCTCCAACGGTGACGACAATCCGCTAACCATCTTTTTGGAGAACCGGTATGGTTTTCAAACGCTGGTTGAGGTTATCGACGAGATTCCCGTGCAGTTTCAACGGCGCGATATCCTGTTTCAGGCCTCATTAAAACCCCGTGAAACGCAGGCCATCCGCTACCAGCTCCGCCCCACGCGCCGGGGCGAATACCAATTCGGAGCCGTTAATGTGTTTGTGATGACACCGTTGCAACTGCTCAAACGACGTTTTCAGTTTGAGACGGAACGTACGGTGGCGGTTTACCCTTCGTTTCTGCAAATGCGGCAATACGAGTTGCTGGCCATTTCGAATCGCCTGACGGAACTGGGTATCAAAAAGATCCGGCGACTGGGCAACAGCATGGAATTTGAGCAGGTACGGGCTTACAACACCGGCGACGATGTGCGGACGATTAACTGGAAAGCTACCGCCCGGCGCACGTCTACCGGTACCGACACCGCCTTTATGGTCAATGCCTTCCAGGATGAAAAATCGCAGGCCGTATATTGCCTCATTGACAAAGGCCGGGTGATGAAGTCGCCGTTCGAGGGGCTAACCCTGCTTGATTATGCGATTAATGCCTCGCTCGTATTGAGTAACATCGCCCTGCTGAAACAGGACCGCGCCGGTATCCTGACCTTCTCCGATCATATCGGTCAGTTGCTGCCCGCCGAACGCCGGGCCGGCCATTTACTTAAAATACTGGAACTGCTGTACCGGCAGCGAACGCGCTTTCTCGAAACCGACTACGAAGCTCTGTATGCCAGTGTCCGAACGCATATCCGGCAACGAAGTCTGCTGTTGCTGTTCACCAACTTCGAAACCGTTACTGCCCTGCGTCGGCAACTGCCTTACCTGCGTCGACTGGCTAAAGACCATCTCTTGCTGGTCATCTTCTTCGAAAATACGGAACTCCGAACGCTGCTCAACCAACCGGCTACGAATACAGAAGAGGTTTATACCCAAACCATCGCCGAGAAATTTGCCTACGAGAAGAAGCAGATTGTTAAGGAGTTGCAGCAATATGGTATTCAGAGCATTCTAACACCTCCGCATAACCTGACGGCCGACACGGTGAATAAATACCTTGAACTGAAAGCCCGGGGTATGATCTGATTTTTTGGCTTTCTTTGTGCCTGTCGTCCCATCCACAACTACCACATTATGAAACGATTTTTACGCATTGCCCTGGTTTTACTCGTTCTGTTACTGATTGTATTGGTTGTCAATACCCTCCGGTTTACCTCGCGGCAGTTGGCCGATGTTGCACCCGCAGCGCCGGTAACGATACCTGATTCGGCAGTGACTCGTCTGGCCGAATCAATCCGGTACCGGACCGTCTCGTTCACGGATTACGCGCTTACTGATACCACGCAGTTTGATAAATTTCTGGCTTTCATCAAACGGGCTTACCCCCTTGTTCACAGCCGGATGACCCTGGAAAGAATCAATAACTACGGCCTGCTGTATAAACTGAAAGGTAAAAATCCCGCGCTGAAGCCGATGCTCCTGATGGGTCATTATGATGTTGTACCGGTTATTCAGGGAACTCAGCGGATGTGGAAGCATCAGCCTTTTGCCGGAGACATCGCTGATGGATTTGTGTATGGCCGTGGTACGTTGGACGATAAAAGTACGGTGATAGGCGTGCTGGAATCGGTTGAGATGCTATTAGAAACGGGTTTTCAACCCGAGCGGACGCTGCTTTTGGCGTTCGGACAGGATGAAGAAACGCTGGGCATCCGGGGTGGAAAATCAATTGCCCAACGACTTGCTCAACGTAAAGTAGCGTTAGAATACGTAATGGACGAAGGCGGCACCGTGAAAACCGACGGCATATCGGGCCTGGCGCGGCCGATTGCCCTGGTTGGCATCAGCGAGAAAGGCTTTCTAAGCCTGCAATTAACTGCCATTGCCGATGGTGGTCACTCCTCCATGCCGCCGAAACAAACCAGCATTGGTATGCTGGCCACTGCCATCGACAGGTTACAGAACGCGCCCTTTTCTAACAACTTCAACGCGGGTGCCAAACAACTCTTTAGTTACATCGGTCCCGAAATGGGATTTGGCCAAAAACTGGTCTTTGCGAACTCCTGGTTGTTTTCTCCCCTGATTGAGCGCCTGATGAGCCAGTCCAACTCAGGCAGTGCCATGCTGCATACAACCATTGCGCCTACTATTTTTCAGGCCGGTGTAAAAGACAATGTGTTGCCGATTGATGCATCGGCCACGATCAACTTTCGCATTCTACCGGGCGAAACCGTACAGAGCGTTACGGACCATGTTAAGGAAGTGATTGCCAACGACAGAATCAAGATTCAGCCGCTATCCAATAGAACCGATCCATCCCCTTTGTCTGATACAGAATCGGCTTCATTCAACACGATCAACCGAACCATCCGCAGTATTTTTCCCGATGCCATCGTATCGCCTTATCTGGTTGTGGGCGGCACGGATTCGCGGCACTACCAGGGCATTTGCCAGAATGTATACCGGTTTGCGGCCAACCGCATGAACGATGAAGATTTGAAACGCGTGCATGGCACCAACGAACGCATCAGCACGGCCGATTATCAGACCATGATTCGGTTCTACGTCACCCTGATTCGGAATAGTCAGTGAGTTACTTGTGGAAAAACAGATAGGTCCGCATCTATCTGTAAAGACCCTTTTCCATGAAAGCCATCCTGCTTTTTTTCGCCCTTGCCCTGCTTGGCGGCTGCTCAACTCATTCGTCTGAGCCAGCCGATACAACACTGTCTGAGGCTCCCAAAGCCCTATTGGCCCGGCAACCGGCTCAGCGGGCTGCCGATGCACTGGCAGAACCGGCTCCACAACCAACTACGGAGCAAGCGGTGCAGCAGAGGCCCCAGCCCGCCGACCGAAAAATTATTCGTAATGCCACCATTGAGTTTAAAGTTTCTGACTTTCGGACGTCTGCGAAGCGCATCGGAGCGCTGGTTGTGGCATTCAAAGGACTGGTGAGCGAGGAGCAGGAATCCCGGACCAACGATGTTCTCCGTAGTCAGATGACCATCCGGGTCCCAGCCGCCCGTCTTGATCAGTTTGTCGATACGCTCCTCCATGAATCGGTATACACGAGTTCAAAAACCATCAGCGCCGAAGACGTGACTAAACAGTTTGTGGATACCGAAGCCCGCATCCGCAGTCAGAAAGCCACCGAAGAACGGTACATCCAACTGCTGAAGCAGGCCCGAACGGTTAAAGACGTGCTGGAAGTAGATGAGCAGCTTCGGGCAATTCGGGAAGCCGTTGAGGTGCAGGAAGCCGAACTGCGCACCTTAACGAATGACGTGGCCATGAGCACGGTTAGCCTGACTTTCTACCAGAATACCGAAGCGACTTCAGCCCCAGAGTCGCCGTTCGTCGTTCGTATCTGGGCAAACGTAAAGAGTGGCTTTGGGCTTATCGGCGGCTTCTTCCTGGGGCTGGCTTACCTGCTTCCGCTGTTGGCTGTACTGGGCGGTATCGGCTGGGCCGTTAATCGATGGTTGCGCAGCCGACGGCAGCGGGCGTAGACAAAAACTTATTGAGCCATTAATTCACGGCTGGCAGGTCGGCAAAAATGACGGACAATGGAACATGAAGCGGGAATAGTCACAACTCCCCCCGTCTCAAGTACAGCCTCCTGTTTGCCCGTCAGATGAATTTTGCCCGTTACCTCCATACCATACCTGTTGATGTTTCAAGATACGTAAAAGGCCCAAATCAACGCTGATTCGGGCCTTTTAGCTGATAATCTGTCTGGGTGCGGCTTACTCACTCATAAACTCACGCTCGGCTTTGAGCCGCTCGCGCTGAATAGAACCGGATACCAGAATACTGACTTCGTAAAGCATCGCCAGGGGAAGGGCAACCAGAATCTGGCTATAAATATCGGGCGATGGCGTAATGATACCGGCCACAATCAGAATAACAATCCAGGCGTGTTTACGGTATTCGCGCAGGAAGCCCGGCGTTAAAATACCTACTTTAGAGAGCACAAACGCCACAATCGGCATCTGAAACATCAGGGCGCACCCCAGCGACAGGGTCACGATGATACCAATATAAGACGTCAGGTCGAACTGGTTTTTAATCTCGGGCGTCAGCTGGTAATTAGCCAGGAAGTTAATTGCCAGCGGAGATACAATGTAGTAACCGAAGAACAGGCCCATTAAAAACAGCAGAGACACATAAAAAACGGCTCCTCTGGCTGCTTTACGCTCCACACTGCGCAAACCCGGTTTAATAAACCGCCACAATTCCCAGAAAGCATACGGGAACGCGAAACAAAGACCAATAATGACCGATGACGTAAGCGCCATCGTGAACTGGTCCGAAACCCCAAGTGCCTGTAAGGTAAAGTCCAGTTTCTTAACGCACAGATCGGCATAGCCTGTGTAGTCAGACAGTTTGCATAACATCCGGTACGTCCAGAAATCAGGGCTTTTGGGGCCTAATATGATGTATTTGAAGATATCCTGGATGTAGATGAAAGCGATAAGGGCAAAGACAAAAATGGCACCTACCGCCCGAATGACGTGCCATCGAAGCTCCTCAAGGTGCTCAATAAACGTCATCTCTTTACCCTCTTCCAGAGGGCTATCTACTTCCTGTTCCTCGAATTCCTGATCTAAAGCCATCTGAATGAATGATTGATTGACTGCGTGAATGAATGATTGGATTAAGTAAGCAGGCTCAATCAATCATTCAATCACGCAGTCATTCTAAAAACTACGCGTATAACGGGAATGCTTTCATCCAGGCGTTGATTTCTTCTTTTACGGTCTGAATTTTGGCGTCATTGTCATGGTTCATCAAAACCTCGTCAATATATACGACAATCTGTTCCATATCCGATTCTTTCATACCCCGCGTTGTCATGGCGGGCGTCCCCACCCGCATACCGGAGGTCACCATCGGCGACTTATCATCGAATGGTACCATGTTCTTGTTAATGGTAATGTCGGCTTTTATCAGCGTATTCTCGGCTAATTTACCGGTCAGATTCTTCGACCGTAAATCGATCAGCATCAGGTGATTGTCGGTACCACCCGAAATAATACCATAGCCGCGATCCGTGAAGGCCTTCGCCATCGCCTGGGCATTGGCTTTTACCTGAACGGCATAGTCGTAGAAATCGTCGCTCAGGGCCTCGCCGAACGCTACCGCTTTTGCGGCAATGATATGTTCCAGCGGGCCGCCCTGCGTACCCGGAAACACGCCCGAGTCCAGCAGTGACGACATCAATCGCAACTCACCTTTCGGGGTTTTGATACCGAACGGGTTTTCAAAATCATTCCGCATCATAATCAGCCCACCACGCGGTCCCCGCAGGGTTTTGTGCGTAGTTGTGGTTACGATATGGCAGTGCTCCAGCGGATCGTTCAGCAGGCCTTTGGCAATCAATCCCGCCGGGTGCGAAATATCGGCCAGCAACAATGCCCCAACCTGATCGGCAATGGCCCGCAACCGGACGTAATCCCAGTCACGCGAATAGGCCGAAGCACCGCAAATCATCATTTTGGGCCGCTCGCGCATGGCCGTTTCTTCTACTTTATTGTAGTCGATCACGCCCGTCTCCTGCTCAACGCCATAGAACGTAGGCCGGAAGTACTTACCCGAAATATTTACCGGTGAGCCGTGCGTAAGGTGACCGCCATGCGACAGGTCAAAACCCAGAATGGTATCGCCGGGGTGCAGACAGGCCACAAACACCGCCGTATTGGCCTGTGCGCCGGAGTGCGGCTGCACGTTGGCCCAGGTGGCGCCGAAGAGTTCTTTTACCCGGTCAATGGCAATCTGCTCGATCTGATCAACAACCTCACAACCCCCGTAATAGCGTTTGCCGGGCAGGCCTTCTGCGTATTTGTTGGTCAGTACACTGCCAGCAGCTTCCATCACGGCGGGCGATGTAAAATTCTCGGACGCAATCAGTTCGATACCCGACTCCTGCCGGTGCTGTTCTTTGGCGATAAGGTCAAAAATGGGCGTATCGCGGGTGGTTGTAGTCGTTGCGGTTTGCATACTGGTAAGATCGTAAAAATCAATGACAAAGATAGGGCAGAAAACGGTAGAATATGTGAGGATTTTTGGCTGTTAGACGCCGGATATAGAAGCCATTTAATGGAAGAGAGACGATTCTTTTGTGTAGCTATACAACAAACCGTAGTCGCTTACAGTTGTCTAAATGTAAAATTTACTTTACTTTTAGACAAACAAACTTACTATCATGAAAAAGGATTGGTTATTCCCGCATCGCTACCGCCGAATCGGCTGGTTTCTATTTACGCCGTCGGCCTTATTGGGTCTTTTTACGATGTATGGCAATTCGTTGCTGGAACGCTGGGGGTTACAGCCGGTAACGTTGGGAGCGTTCATGAATTCCTTTGCGGATGAAATTGCCGCTTTAGGCGTAATAATTGGCCTGCTCTTTATTGCTTTTGCCCGCGAGAATACCGAGGATGAAATGATCCGGCTGCTACGCCTGGAATCACTACAATGGAGCGTTTACATCAACTATTTTCTACTGGCTCTGGCCATTGCATTCGTTTACAACGATGCATTTTTCACGGTGATGATCTATAACATGTTCACTATTCTCCTCGTCTTTATTGTTCGGTTCCGCTGGTCACTGAATCGGGTTAACCATTCAGAGGAGGTAGTAGCATGAAGAATCGCCTGAAGATTGCCCGCGCTGAAAAAGACCTGTCCCAGGCCGAGTTAGCCGAACAAATTGGGGTTAGTCGCCAAACGATCAATTCCATTGAGACCGGACGATACATTCCCTCTACAGTATTAGCCCTAAAATTAGCTAAAGCGTTTGGTAAGCCCGTGGAGGACGTTTTCTTGTTGGAGGAAACAGATTAAGGCATAGACGATTAACGGATTAGGCGGTAGATTTGCTAAAACTGCCTATTCCCTGCTATGATAACAACATCTCTCGTTGCCGAACTCGACGCGCCTTACCACCTCAGCGCCGAAGCCATCGCGTTTTACCGTCAGAATGGCTATGTCAAACTCAAAAATGTGCTCAGCCCGGCCGTGCTGAACTATTACGGACCGATTATTTCGGATCAGGTTATCCGGCTCAATACCCTGACGAAGCCAATGGCGGAGCGTACGACCTACGAGCGGGCTTTTCTGCAAATCATGAACCTCTGGCGCGAAGATGAGTCTGTACGCGAGTTTGTTTTCGCCAAACGGCTGGCCCGCATTGCGGCTGAGCTGATGGGTGTTTCGGGTGTGCGGCTCTATCACGATCAGGCCCTGTACAAAGAACCATCGGGTGGAATTACGCCCTGGCATGCCGATCAGTTTTACTGGCCGCTCAGGTCGCCCAATACCGTAACGGTCTGGATTCCGCTGCAGGAAACGCCGATGGACATGGGACCGCTGGCGTTCGCCGAAGGGAGTCAGCATGTAGAAATTGGCCGTGATATTGAAATCAGCGACGACAGCGAACGGCTGTTATCGGAGGCTTTGCAACGCCAAAACTTTCCCCTCAACGATACGCCTTTCGCCCTGGGCGAAGTCAGTTTTCATGCGGGATGGACGTTTCACCGCGCCGGGCCGAATGTTTCGGATCAACCACGTAAAGTCATGACTATGATTTACATGGATAAAGACCAGACCATTGCACCGCCCCGCAACAGCTATCAGCAGGCCGACTGGGTTAAGTGGCTCGGCGGTTTTCCGATTGGCAGTACACCCGAAAGCGAACTCAATCCGGTGTTGTTTGCCGCAGATGCGCCACATTCCGGGCAGTAACCGCGTAAGGTTTTTAACTCAGGCGCGTCTATACGACGCAGGCCAACCCATAGAGTGCACTGGGCTGGGAGTATTTTTGCGTTAAAACTGTTACCAAGAAAATCGCTGCCCGGTGATCAGTCCGATCCGGGTCATTCCTATGAAAAATGTTCTCGCGCTCTTCGCGCTCTTTCTTGTCAGCCAGTCGTCTGTATTGGCCCAGTTTGGTCAATCGTCGGGCTTAGTTAAGCCCGCGACCTGGTCGGTAGTGGCAAAACCCGCGACCGCGAAGGTAGGCGATGTAATTACGGTTCAGGTCACGGCGACGGTAAAAGACGGTTTCCACGTCTACTCGTCCGTAGCCAACCCCAAAATCGACGGGCCGCTACCCACGGTTGTCACCTTTAAAAAGAACGATAGCTACGCCCTGGTCGGCAAGTTGACCCCTACGAGCAAGGTCGAAACGAAATACGAGGAAGTCTTTGAGGGCGATACGTACATCATGCACGGCAAAGCGGTGTTCGAGCAAAAGATTAAAGTACTCACGGCTAAGTCCGTTTTAGCCGGCAGTATCGAAGCGCAGGCCTGCACCGACGCCGATGGCTCCTGTATCCCGTTAAACGAGGACTTCACGGTTACGAATCTGACCATCAGCGGTCCGGCTTCCGCAACGAAAGCAACCCCGGCGCTCACGCCGGTCGCAGCTTCGTCCGTTGCCGCAGCCGTTCAGGTGGCTCCACCGGTTTCGGATTCGGCAGCAGTGGCTACCGTTGAGCAAGCCGATACAATGCCGGTTGACGCCACCGCCGATCAGTTGGCCACTACCGAACTAACGGCAGGTTCAGCAGCGAATCAGGCACTCAGCAGCGAGAAACCGGCTGATTCGTCACTGCTTGGCTTTATCGTTGCGGCTTTCCTGTCGGGTCTGGTTGCGCTGGCTACGCCCTGTGTATTCCCCATTATTCCGATGACGGTGAGCTTTTTCACCAATCAGAAGGGTGGCCTGTGGAAAGCGCTCCTATATGGCTTCTCTATTATTGCCATTTACGTGCTCATCGGGGTGTTAGTGTCCCGCATTAACGGGCCGGGTTTTGCCAATTTTGTTAGTACGCACTGGTTGCCTAACCTGCTGTTCTTCGCGGTATTTTTCATCTTCGCTCTGTCGTTTTTGGGGCTTTTCGAGATTACGCTGCCCAATTCGCTGATTAATAAAGCCGATGCGCAATCGGAGCGGGGCGGTATTGCGGGTATCTTTTTTATGGCCTTTACGCTGGTACTGGTATCGTTCTCCTGCACCGGGCCGCTGGTTGGAAGTTTGTTGGTAGCGTCGGCGGGCGGTGCCGTTATGAAGCCAATTATCGGCATGGCGGCTTTCTCGTCGGCCTTTGCTATTCCGTTTACGCTCTTTGCGGCCTTTCCGCAGTTCCTCAAGAGCCTCCCTAAGTCGGGTGGCTGGCTGAACTCGGTGAAAGTCGTGCTGGGTTTTCTGGAACTGGCCTTAGCCCTGAAATTTCTGAGCATCGCCGATCAGGTCTATAACTGGCATTTGCTCGACCGGGAGGTATTTCTTGCCATCTGGATTGTCATTTTCTCGCTGATTGGGTTTTACCTGCTTGGCAAAGTCAGGCTGCCGCACGACAGCGAAACCAAAAATGTCAGTATTCCACGGCTGTTATTGGCCATCGGTACGTTCTCGTTCGTAGTCTACATGATTCCCGGTTTATGGGGTGCTCCGCTTAAATCGTTGGCGGGTTATTTACCTCCGGAAACTTCGCAGGATTTTAACCTTTTCGCCCGGAATAATGAACCTGCAGGCCCGGCACCGGTTACACTCGGCGAACCGGTGAAGTATGCCAACTTGTTTAAACTACCGCATGGGTTGCAGGGATTCTTCGACTACAAACAGGGCTTAGCCTACGCCAGAAAGGTAAACAAGCCCGTTTTCATTGACTTCACCGGTAAAGCCTGCGTCAACTGCCGCGAGATGGAAGCCCGCGTCTGGTCAGATCCCATCGTGAAACAACGGCTCCGGGATGATTACGTTATTGTATCGCTGTACGTAGATGACAAGACCGAACTGCCCGAAAGTCAGTGGTATGTTTCACCGTACGACAAGAAACAAAAGACCACGATTGGGGCACAGAACGCTGATTTGCAGATTGTGAAGTACAACAACAACGCCCAGCCGCACTACTGTTTAGTCGATCAGGACGGCAATCTGCTGGTCGCTCCCAAGAACTACGACCTGAACCCGGAGCATTTCGCGCAGTTCCTGGATTCGGGTAAAGCTAAGTTGACCGCGCTTCGCTAACTTTAGACTATAAAAAACAACGTTCACGATGGAAGCAGTAATCGAAGACCTGTCAGAGTACGAACGCGAGCGAGGAAAACCTATGCCCAGTAAAAACCACGCCATAATTCAGGCCAATTTAAATTTTGAATTGATGCTTCACCATCAGGAGCAGTTCCGTTTTATGACGGAAGTCAAACTCGATATTCCTGAGAAAGATGCTGTGCCTGATCTGGCCATTTATCCGCTGCTCACGTTCGATCCACTGCATGATGAGATTAAAATGACACAGATGCCGCTCGGTGTAATCGAGATTTTATCGCCTACACAAACGAATGAAGAGTTGCTGGCCAAAGTAGGTAAGTATTTTGATGCGGGCGTAAAATCTTGCTGGTTAGTGATTCCAACGTTTCGGCTGATCAGTGTGTTTTCGGATCGACAGACCAGCAAGACCTTTATCGAAGGCGACCTGCATGACCCCGTACTCGGCATTACACTTGATGTCAATAAAATCTTCAGATAACTGAAAGTACATACCCATAAGAAAGGCGGGTCATAGCATGGCCCGCCTTTACTCTGTTCACGATTCAACAAAAAGGCAACTTGATAATGGGATTCCTCTACGCTGTTCACCGAGTCGTCGGACCGGCCTCAGCAAAAAGGCAATTATAAAAATGTACGTAAGCGGGCAGTCTTCGGTTTCGTTACCACTAGTCGGTGTGGAGACTGGCACGGAAACAGGACAACCGCACGACTTAGTTACTGGCCAATGGGAAAGGAGTAGCCGATTGACGCAGCCAACCCTCGATTGCGTACGTTTACATTGACAACCGGTACCTGAATCTGCCGCGAGAAACCCTGTTCGTAGCGCACCTCACCGAAGAATTTACCGGCACCCGCATCAAAAGCCAACCCCGCTCCTACCACACCACTCACATCCCAGCGGTTCAGCGTTCCACCGTAGTTTAGGTCGATGTCCATTGGTCTGGTCGTAAAAATAGCGGTAGCCCGGGTCCGAATACGGCCATCAGCGGCATAACTAACGGCCGGACCAGCAATGATATACGGCTGAACGGGTCCATCTACTAAGTTCAGCTTGAGCAGTAACGGAACTTCAATGTCCTGTGTCTGATAAGCCGCGCTGGCCCCGATAGGGATGTTGATGCCCCCAACATTGAAGTCGACGCCCTCTGATACTTTAAAGCCTTTCTGGATATAGGCCAGTTCAGGCCGGAACGACAGCGAATTGCTTAAGGGAATGTCTAGAAAAATAGCTCCTGTTGGCCCGGCCGACGGCTTAAGCGTGGATGACAAGCCACTCATATAGGCTGGCGTGGACACACTGCCGAAATTAACGCCCCCGCGAAAACCAACCTGTACCTGAGCAAAGGACATCAAACTGAAGGCAATGAATGAAAAGGCAACGGCGAAGGCGACAAACGTACGTTTCATGACTGATTTTGGTAAGCACTGTTAAAAACCCAACCCGGGAGTAAAATCGCACATAAGCCTGTTCGTGTATCTGTTTTGCGGTAATCTATGGCTTGGACAGTGCAGTCGGGCGAAGGATTAAGCCAGCCATTAAAAAAATATACGCTGTAAAACGGTCCGTGGCCAACTAGCTGTGTTTCATCAAAGACGCTTCGTTGAGTAGAGTCGGCGGTAATAGAAGTTTTTAACTAAATCGCGGCTACAGGGGTAGCAATGCTGGTTGTATACGTACCGGCCACCATGCCTTTGTTGAAAATAGTACAGCGACATTGTAGCTTTACGGTTCGTCCAATGGCCCACTCCTATGAAGTACGTCAAACCCACCAAGTTCAGTTACCTGCCTAAGCCGTTGGACCGCTTGGACGTAATCGGCCTTTTCGAGCGCGATCCGTTCGGCAACTGGCTGCTGGTCAGACGTATCCTCATCGGAATCATCGGCTGGTCGACTTATGCCCGGTATACGGTAGTGAATCGAATCGAAATTGAAGGCACCGAGAACCTTGAGAATCTGCCGATCAACAATGTGCTCTTCCTGTCGAATCATCAGACGTATTTTGCCGACGTAATAGCCTTTTTTCAAATATTCTGTGCCGTTAAGTGGGGTTTCCAGAATACGCTATTGCCGCCGTTATACCTGCTCGGTCCCCGCGCCCGCCAATATTATGTAGCGGCATCGGAAACGATGAAAAAGGGGATTTTGCCGAAGCTGTTTGCGGCCGCCGGGGCCATTACCATTGAGCGTTCCTGGCGGGCTGATGGCCGCGATGTAAAACGGGAGGTCGATACGTCGGCGAATGATAAAATTGCTATTGCGCTGGCTCACGGCTGGGTTGTGAGTTTTCCCCAGGGCACTACGAGCCCTTACGCGCCTGTTCGTAAGGGCACGGCGCACATCATAAAAAGCGCCGATCCCATTGTGGTACCGGTAGTGATTAACGGATTTCGGCGCGCCTTCGACAAAAAAGGGCTGCGGTTCAAAAAGCGCAATACCCTGCTGACCGTGAAGTTCAAAGAACCGCTTCAGTTCAGCCCCGACGATACTATTGAGGAAATTGTAGCCAAGGTGCGTCATGCCATCGAGCAGGACGCACCGGACTGGGTCGCGAAATAAAAAGACTCGGATTCACAATTAGAGGTTGTGAATCCGGGTCTTCCCGTAAATACTTTATACGGTCATGCGCACCTTAGTCATTTTCGTCTTATTATTCACCTCTGTGGGATGCGACAGAAAGGTGGACCCAGATTGTGTAGAAAAGCCTTACCCGCAAGATCACATTTGCTACCAAATCCTCATGCCTGTGTGTGGCTGCAATGGAAAGACATACAGCAACGCCTGTACAGCAGAAGGCTACGGTATCACAAAATATACCAACGGCGAGTGTGGTAGGTAGCACCTATGTCTGAATAACGCCCACATTAAACGCTTTGGTAATGGGTGCGTGGTTGGCGGCTTCGATACCCATTGAGATCACTTTGCGCGTTTCCAGCGGGTCAATAATAGCATCGACCCAGAGCCGTGCCGCTGCGTAATAAGGTGAAAGCTGGTTGTTATACTGATCCGTAATTTTCTGCAGCAACGCCTGTTCGGCTTCGGGGGTGATCACTTCACCCTTTGCTTTCAGCGACGCTACCTGAATCTGTAACAGCGTTTTAGCAGCCGACGCTCCGCTCATTACGGCCATCTGCGCTGTGGGCCAGGCCACCATTAACCGGGGATCATACGCTTTGCCACACATGGCGTAGTTGCCCGCGCCGTAGCTATTGCCAATCACTACCGTAAATTTCGGCACCACGGAGTTAGCCATCGCATTTACCATCTTGGCGCCGTCTTTTATGATGCCGCCCTGCTCAGCCCGGCTACCAACCATAAACCCCGTCACGTCCTGCAAAAACACCAGCGGAATGTGTTTCTGGTTGCAGTTCATGATAAACCGGGCGGCTTTGTCGGCGGCATCACCATAGATTACTCCGCCCATCTGCATTTCCGAGGGTTGTCCCGTACGGCCTTTGGCTTTTACCGTTTTGCGCTGATTAGCCACGATACCTACCGCCCAGCCGTCAATACGGGCATAACCACAAAGAATGGACTGTCCATACCCCGGCTTGTATTGCTCAAACTCTGAGTTATCCACAATTCTTTCCAAAATCTCACGCATGTCGTATGGTTTGACACGGTCGAGCGGCATGATCTGATAAATTTCTTCGGGATTTTTAGTTGGCATTACTGGTGCAGCCCGGTCGAAACCGGCCGTTGGGAAGTGTCCAGTCTTGTCGAAAATGCGTCGGATAGCATCCAAACAGCTTTTATCATCGGGATACTTGTTATCCGTCACTCCCGAAATTTCGGTATGCGTATTGGCCCCGCCGAGGGTTTCGGCATCGACATCTTCGCCCACTGATGCCCGCACTAAGTACGGACCGGCCAGAAAAATCGAGCCGGTGCCTTCCACAATCATGGCTTCATCGGACATAATAGGCAGGTAAGCACCACCCGCGACGCAGCTTCCCATGATAGCTGCTACCTGCAAAACACCCATTGCCGAGAGGTGAGCGTTGTTCCGAAACATGCGCCCGAAGTGTTCTTTATCGGCGAAAACCTCATCCTGTAACGGCAGGTAAACCCCCGCGCTATCGACTAAGTAAATAATAGGCAGCCGGTTCTCCATCGCGATTTCCTGCGCCCGGAGGTTTTTCTTGGCTGTAATGGGAAACCAGGCACCGGCTTTAACAGTCGCGTCATTGGCTACAATGACGCATTGCCGCCCCGAGACGTAGCCAATACCTATAACCACGCCCCCTGATGGACAGCCACCATGTTCGGCATACATACCCTCGGCGGTGAACAGGCCAATTTCCAGAAAGTCAGAGCCGGCATCGATTAGGTAGGCAATGCGTTCGCGGGCGGTAAGTTTTCCTTTTTTGTGCTGGTCGTCGATTTTTTTCTGACCACCGCCGAGATGGGTTTGAGCCGTCCGGCGGGCCAGTTCGTCAAGTAAGTGTTGCATGGTTTAGGATCTGGTTTTGTTGATGTATGAATATGGGATGTGCCAATCAAAAGCGGGCCACGCTGTCCGGATTGTCTGACTCGACTTCCCGCAGCGTGACCCGTTCTTAATTAGCCGACTCTGGCCAGTACAAGGCATTTACTTTGTTGTATCGGCCCGTGCCTCGGTAGTTGTGGTAGTGGTCGTCGACCTCGGTGTATAGGGAACCGGCGCCAGTGGAGGTGCCGGGGTAGCAGGATTCTTATCTTCCTTACGGCCAAACAGCGAAAAATGCACGTACTTCTTGGGGTTCTGCCGCAGGTCGGTCAGGAGTTTTTCGAGGCTGGCTGTCGACCGGCTAACATTGACGTACAGTGAATCATCGGTGGTTAGTTTACCCAGCGACCCCCGCCCTTTATTAATATCAGCCAGGATTTTCTGCAAACCACTGATGGACTGATTGGCTGAATTGAGGGTTTGACGCAGTTGGAGGGCATTGAGCGAATCGGCAAAGCTTCCTGTTTTCGTCAGGATGGGCTTTAGCTGTTTTTCGGTTTCGATCAATGATGCCGACAGCCGGTTAACATTCGCCAGGGTCTGATTCAGGCCCGCCCGGTTTTCCAGCAGGGTAGCGTTCAGCGTTCCCGTAACCGCATTGGCCCCACTCAGCGTTTTGTTAAGGACAATAGCCGTTTGATCAAAAGAAGCGACAACCCGGTTTAATTGAACTACCAGCGTATCGACATTGGTCAGCACGGGCAGTGTCTTCTCCCGGATCAGCGCGCTCAGGCCCGATTCCTTCTCGGCAACAAGCCGCCCGCCATTAGCCAGCGGGGCACCCTTTTGGTTAATAACCAGTCGGATGATTTTACCGCCCAGCAACGCTCCATCCGCCAGGATAGCCCGCGAACCGGTACCGACTACAATTTTATTATTCATCTCAATCGTCACCAGCAGTTTGTTACTCTCATTCTGCAAAATGTCGATACTCTTGATCTTCCCAACGGTCAGACCATTGAGCAGCACGGGGTTAGATGGCGTCAGCCCATCAATGTTATCGTAAACTACTTCATACTGCCGGGTGGTGGAAAAGAAGTCCTGACCTTTTAGAAAGTTAAATCCGAAATAGAGCATCAACAGAGCCACTACAGCCAGTATACCCACTTTTACTTCCTGCGATAATTTCATGCGTTGTGATTATTGAATGGTTGACCGGTCTGCTATCGGTTGCGGCCCTCCGCAACGGCAAACCAGCCCAAACCGCGACCCGGCGGTAAGTGAGTGATTTTCGTTTTCAGCACTCCTCCGCTTATAACTCACTTTGGGGGTGAATTGTCCCGCGAAGGTAGCGTTTTGATAGTCAATTGGGTGTCTCAATTTCACGTTTGTACTGAGCGAAAGCGTTGTAAATGGCGGTTGAGATCTGTTGCTGGCCATCGGCTGAGGCCAAAAAATCTTCTTCATCCGGGTTGGTAAGGTAGCCCGTTTCGATCAGTACGCTGGGCATGGTAGTGCGCCAGAGCACCAGAAATCCGGCTTGCTTCACACCGTGACTGGTGCGGTCGGCGCTATGTCTAAACTGCCGCTCTACCTTCTGGGCAAAGTCGATGCTGGTGCCCATAAACGCGTGCTGGTAGTTGGCCAGCATAATATGGGCCAGTGGCGAATTGGGGTTGAAGCCCTTGTAGGTCTGCTGGTAGTTGGCCTCCTGCAAAATAACTGCGTTTTCCCGCTTGGCTACATCAAGGTTCCCCTCGGTTTTATGCAGTCCCATGGTGTACGTTTCGGTGCCGTAAACACGTTTGGAAGAGGGGCTGGCGTTGCAGTGAATCGAGATAAACAAATCGGCCCGGTTTCGATTGGCAATGGCCGAGCGTTCGGCCAGTTCAATAAAACGATCGCTGGCCCGCGTATAAATTACCCGAACACTGGGCATTTCTTCCTTAATTTTACGACCAAGGGCCAACACCAGTTTCAGCGTAATGCGCGACTCACGAACATTCCGACCGTGGCAGCCGGGATCTTTCCCTCCATGACCGGCATCGAGCACTACAGTACGAATGGCATTGGGTATGGCCGTTTCCTCCAGTTGCAGCGTATCGCGTACGATGGGGCGTATAGGCCAGGGCGATAATGCCAGCAGGGGTAACATCCCCGCCAGCAGCAGACTCGTACTTACCAGTGCAAACAGAGAAGGCCGCACAGGCCACCGGTACAAATCGACCGTAACAGCCACCGGTTTGCCAACCGCAGGAATGCCTGCCACCGGCAAACCGGTGGATTTAATAAACTTTAACAGCGACATGGGTTTCAAGGCAGTAATAGGACAAACGTTCGTGAATAACTTTGCAAAACCGGCCACTACAGTATCCCCGGCAACTATAGCTTCGTTGACAAAACTCATAACATCTTACTTTATTTTACGGAACACCATCGTGGTGTGCCTGACGGGGCTTGCTTTATGGTTATTGGCGGGGTCGATCACCTGCCTGGCCCAGAGTCAGCCCCGCCCTACCCTGCGCCGACCAACCGGTACACCTGCCCGCCCGACAAGCCAAACCGTAACGCCCCCCCGCACTACCACGGCTCTCTCCGGTACGGGTGTAGCGGGCCGTGATACCACCCAGCAGGCCATAAATGCTAAAGACACCACCCAGGCCGACGCTACCTTCGCTACCACCGTTAAATACACCTCCAAAGACTCCAGCCGGTTCGAGAGTGCCTCGCAGACTATGGAATTGTTTGGCGAAGCTCAGGTTACGTATGGGCAAATCACCCTCAAGGCCGACTACATTAAACTTAATTACCGCACCAATGAGGTCTATGCCAAAGGTCGATACGATTCAACGTCTAAAAAAACTATCGGTCAGCCCGTTTTTCAGGATGGTGCCGAGAAATATGATGCTAAAGAGATCCGCTACAATTTTAAGTCCAAGAAAGGGCTTATTCAGGGTGTGGTAACGCAACAGGGCGAAGGTAATATTCGTGGTAAGAACGTAAAAAAGGATAACGAAGATAATTTATATATCCGGGGGGCTATCTATACAACCTGTAACCTGGCCACTCCACACTTTCATATTAACGCGCCTAAGCTGAAAGTTATTAAAAATAAACAGGTAGTGGCGGGTCCATTCAACCTGGTTATCAATCAGGTACCACTACCACTGGGGTTGCCCTTTGGCTTTTTTCCGTTCCCAAAAAAGAAAGACATTGGCGTATCGGGTATCATCATGCCGCAATACGGCGAAGAACCCAACGGCCGGGGATTTTACCTGCGCGATGGTGGCTATTACTGGGCCGTTAATGAAAACGTTGGTTTGCAGTTCCGGGGGCAGATTTATTCGCGCGGTAGCTGGGGTCTGGGCGTTTCGTCGGCCTACAACAAACGCTATCGCTACAGCGGAGGGATCAACCTGAGTTTTGCCCGCAACCGCTCCGGCGACCGTGTCGATACAGCCAGTAAACCCCGAAACGACTTTTCGCTGGTCTGGTCGCACGCCCCCATTCCGCACGGACGCGGATCGTTTTCGGCCAATGTCAACGTCAGCAGCAACAGCTATAACAGTTATAACGCGTACAATACGCAGCGGTACATCTCCAACGTGGCCGGGTCGTCGGTGCAGTACAGCCGGACGCTGGGGCAATACGCCCGCGCCGGGGCCAACGTGCGGGTAAATCAGCAGTTCGGGCAGTTAAATCAACTGACGGGTATACGGACCAACGGCAAGACCGACATTTCTACGGACTTCAACTTCGGTCTGAATCAGATTGCACCCTTTGCGCTCAAGGGCGGTACGGGCCGCTGGTTCGAGAGCTTCCGTCTGGGACTGGATATGAGCGCCAGTTATGCCATCAGTAATACCATACGTACCGTTTTCGACACCACCGGGCTGGGCTTTGTAGTGGCGGGTCGCACGACCAAAAGCCGGGTTCAGATCATTCAGGACAGTTTACGCAATGCCGATCTTATTCGCCGGGGCCTGCCCATCACCACGCCCGACCCGAACTTAGTAGCGTTTAACCTCGCCAACCTGCCCCGGATTCTGCGAAACTCCCAGCCTACTATTCGGTATAGCATTCCGATCTCCCTGCCTAACCTGAAGCTGCTCAAATACATTAACCTGACCCCCGGCTTCTCGCTTCAGGGCGATGTGTACACCCGAAAACAGAACTACACGTATCTACGATTACGCAATGCCGCAGGGGGCGATTCATCAGTAGGGTCGAATACGGTACGCATTGACACAGCGAGTGGCTTTTTCCCAACCTTCAATTTTTCCTTTAGTGCCAGCATGAACACCCGTCTGTATGGCACGTACTTCATTCGTGGCAAGCGCATCGAAGCCATTCGGCATACTATTGCCCCATCCATTTCCTTTAGTTATACGCCCAATTTTGCCAATCCGCAATTTGGCATTTTTCAGCAGTTAGACTTTGGAAGCAGAGCCTCAGACGGCCCACTGTATTACCTGCCCGCTTACCGGCGGCAACTCTCCCACTACCGGGGTTTTGGCGGCACCTATGGCAGCAGTGCGCCGGGACAGCAGGCCAACATTTCGTTTGGGATTGTGAATCAGCTGGAAATGAAAGTCCGCACGAAAGACGATACGACCGGTAAGGAATTCAAGAAGATACCGTTGTTCGACAACATTAGCATTAACGGGAGCTACAACCTGCTGGCTATTGATGGATACAATTTTTCGCCCATCCAGATAAGTGCCAATACGCAGCTTTTTAAGAACGTTAATTTTAACTTCTCCTCCACCCTCGACCCTTACGCGTATCAGGGCATACCGGGTGGGTATTATTATCCGTACTCTACTACCGGGTCTATTTATTCTGCTATTCCACAACGGGTACAGTTCGCCCGGCCCGACAGCACGACCTCTTACAACCGTGTACCCCGATTTGCGCTGCTTTCGGGTCAGGGACTCGCTCGATTGACGAACCTGAACTTTTACCTGAGCACCCGACTGGCTCCTAAAGGATCAAACAAGCCCAAAAAAGCAGCCGGTGTCTCCGACGCTACCATCAATGCGATTAATCAGAACCCGGATCTGTACGTCGATTTTAACATTCCCTGGTCGCTGAACATCAGCTATACCCTGAGCATCAATAAATACACCCCTGTCCAGAGCAACGTGGTGCAGGCCCTGACCCTAACCGGCGATTTCAGCCTGACGCCCAAGTGGAAATTTACGGTTAATACGGGCTATGACTTTACCTACAAATCGCCCTCACTGACAACAGTCGGTATTAACCGCGATCTGCACTGCTGGGAAATGTCGTTCAACTGGACGCCTTATGCCGGTAGTGCCCAGCGCGCCAGTAACTATTCATTTGACCTACGAGCGCGGTCGTCTATTCTACAGGAGCTAAAACTCAGCCGTCGCCGGAGTTTCTACGACAGTGGCGGGTTTGGGGGGAGCCTGCGGTAGGAAGTTAGTGAATGAGCGAATGAGTGAATGAATAGACAGATCACTCATTCGCCTATTCACTCCCCAAACGGCAGCAGCCAGCGCGTTACGGAGGCCTGGCTGAGGGTAAAGATCAGGTTGGGAAAGAGGCCCAGCACAAGCGCAAGCAGACCGAGCGGAATCAGCAGCCACTGTTCGCGGGGAGTAAGATCGGTGAGCCGGGTAATACCGTCGTAAAGGTCGTGGCGGCTCCAGTACGGGCCAAAAAACATTCGTTGCAGCGTCCAGAGGAAGTAAGCGGCCGCCAGCACAATCCCAAGCGTAGCCACCGCCGTCAGCCAGCCGGGTAGCCAGCTGGATTGAAAACTTCCCATAAGCGTAAATAATTCACCCACAAATCCCGAGAATCCGGGCAGCCCCAACGACGCAAAAAAGGCAATTGCCGTAAGCGTCGCGTATTGCGGCATGACCTGATTCAGGCCCCGGTAGGAGTCGATGCGCCGGTCGTGCGTGCGGTCGTAGATCACGCCCGTCAGCAGGAACAGCATCGCCGACAATACCCCGTGGCTCACCATCTGATACACAGCACCATTGACGCCTTCGGCCGTGAGCGACGCAATTCCCAGCAGCACAAAGCCCATATGCGATACCGACGAGTAGGCAATCATCTTCTTAAGATCATACTGCGCCAGCGCATTCAGGCCACCGTACACAATCGACAATACGCCCAACCCGGCCAGCCAGATGGCATACTCGGCAGCTACATCGGGAAACAGGCCCCAGGCGATTCGGATAAACCCATAACCACCAATTTTCAGCAGGACACCCGCCAGCACGACCGATACCGGCGTGGGAGCCTCGACGTGAGCATCGGGCAACCAGGTATGTACGGGCACAATCGGCAACTTAATGGCAAAGCCCAGAAACAGCGCCATAAAAGCCAGCCCCCGCGCCGACCAGCTGCCGACGGGTACATCGCGCAGGCCGTTCAGAAGGGCGTCGGGCAGATAATTATGTCCGTCGGCGAGGTAACGCATGTCGAACGTATGCACCACCTGCGAACTCTGCAACTGGCCATGTATGAGTTGTAGCTGCACCTGCTGAATGATCTGATCCGTAACCTCAAGCGGGTCGGTAGCCAGGCCAATACCAATGGCCGTACTGACAGGGTCCATCACGGACAGGTACAGCGCAATCATCACCAGCAGAATCAGCACCGAACCAAAAAGCGTGTAGAGAAAGAATTTGATTGACGCGTACTCCCGGCGCGGTCCGCCCCACAGCCCGATGAGGAAATACATCGGAAGCAGCATGAACTCGAAGAACAGGAAAAACAGGAAGAAATCGAGCGCAATAAAACAACCGATTACGGCGCTCGTCAGAAGGAGATACAGCAAAAAATAGGCTTTTAGCCGTTCAGTTATACCCCAGGAAGCCACCGCACCGACCAGTAGCACCAGCGCCGAGAGCAATACCAGCGGCAGACTGATACCATCGACACCTAACAGGTAATCAATCGAGACAACGCCCAGGCTACCCAGCGGGAGTGTAATCCAGTTGGCCTGTTCGAGCAGTTGGTAGCCTCCATCGCTGGTGTCGAAGCGGCTGTAGGCCACAGCGGCCAGTACCAGTTCAGCACTCGTCACGCTCACCGCTATCCACCGGAACCAATCCGGCCGGTTGTTGGGCAGTAACGCGATCAATAAAGCGCCGAATAGCGGTAAAAAGATGAGTAGTGATAAAATCATGCACGTAGGGCAGATGCCCACATCTACCGGTATACTGACTAATGCGGACGTGGGCGTCCGCCAAATTTTATTCCAGCAACCACCAGAGCAGCAGCAACAAACTAACTACTGCCGTAGCAATATAAGACTGAATCTGACCGCTTTGCAGCGACCGTGCCAGACGCCCCAGCCGCCCGGCAACCCAGACTATTCCATTCACCAGACCGTCGATCAGATAGCGATCGAGCCAGCTCGTTACGTGCGCAAACACCACCGATCCCATGCCGAGGCCATTCACGACACCATCGACCGAACGTTGATCGAATTGATACAACCGACCTGCCAGTTGCCGGACAGGCTGAATAATAACCATTCTGTAAAATTCATCCAGAAAACCGTACCGAATAGAAGCCTGTACCCAGAAACGCGTGGCGTTTGGCTCCGGCAGGCGAAGGCCCAGGATAATACCGGCACCGGCTAATAAAACTGAAACCAGCGCCAACCAGACCGGGGCTTCGGCTTCGGCAACAGGAAAAAGATGGAAGAACCAGCTGCCATGCGCCGAAAATGGATTTAGCGCAAACCAGAACGCTACGGACAACACCGCCAATACCAGCATGGGCACCGTCATGAGCGCATCGGCTTCGTGCGGGTGTACATCCGCTTCGTAACGCGCCGGGCCGAGAAAAACCAGCCGCCACTGCCGGGCCATGTACAACGCTGTTAACCCGGACGATACCAGCAGTAGTACAGGGACCAGATACGCAGTACCCCCGCTCTGTTGAGCCGCCCAATGGAATACACCGCCCAAAATAGCTTCTTTGGACAGAAAGCCGGAAAATAAAGGTAGACCCGCCAGCGCGGCTGCACAGATAGTATAGACCCAGAATGTGACTGGTAGTTTTGTCCGTAAACCGCCCATGGCCTCCATGTTTTGCGTATGCACAGCATGAATAACAGCCCCGGCACTTAAAAATAAACCTGCTTTGAAAAAGGCATGAGTCAGCAGGTGGAACAGGGCGCCATTTGGGTTGCCCGCCCCCATAGCAGCTACCATCAACCCTAACTGAGAAATAGTCGAAAAAGCCAGTACCTTCTTGATGTCGGTCTGAAACAAAGCCGAATAACCACCCCATAGCGTCGTAATGGTGCCGATCAGTAGAATAATAAGCAGCGCATCGGGCGAAAGCAGCGGATGAATACGGGCCAGCAGAAAAATCCCGGCAGCTACCATCGTAGCTGCGTGCAACAGGGCCGATACGGGCGTTGGCCCTTCCATCGCGTCCGGTAACCAGGTCAGCAGCGGAAACTGCGCTGATTTGCCCACACAACCCATAAACAGGCATACACCCGCCAGCGTTGGCAGGGTGGCGGTAAAAGCGGTTAGTTCGGTGGTATGCAGAAAATAAATGGTCAGGAAAATGCCCAGCAGGAAGCCTAAATCCCCGATCCGGTTCACCAGGAACGCCTTTTTAGCTGCGGCTACGGCAGTCGGGCGGTCATACCAGAAGCCAATGAGCAGGTACGATGCCAGCCCGACCAGTTCCCAGAAGGCATACATCACAACCAGATTACCGGCCAAGATGATACCGAGCATGGCCCCGATGAAAAGTTGAAGAAAGCCGAAGTAGCGGGGTAAACCCCTATCGGTGCGGAGGTAGGAAATGGAATAAACCTGCACGAGCAGCCCAACCAGATGAACCAATACTAGCATCAGGCCCGCCAGCCGGTCGAACTGGAAATTAACGGGAATACGTACCGCCCCGAACGACGCCCAGGCTTGTCGGTATACGACGGGCGCATCCGGCAGCTGTGTAGCCAGCCAGACCGATATCCCTAGCCCAACAGTGGTTAGCCCGACGGCTACCCAGCCCGCTGCCCCACCCGACCGCAGGGCAAATACCCCGGCAAAACCGGCAAAGGGCAGGCAGAGCACAGCGAAAAGCCAGAACAGAGGAAACGAATCAGGCATTAGTGTTGGTCGGAATGGCCGCAAATATCCCCATTGTCGATTCCGAAACCAAACGGAGCATCGGTCTCCTACGCTGGCTATTGATGCGACGCTACAGCCGGAGGCCGGCAAAGAACTCAAACAGTGTATAGGCGAAGGAATTTATGTACTACCCGGCCATCCCAGCCATCACCTCTAAAACCCGCTTTGTTACCCATTCAGGCCGTTCGCAGCCAGCCCGTCAGGCTTAGCCGTTCCCGCGTGGCAGGTTTTACTTCGTGTTCCAGCCGACCACTCTCGAAACAGACCAACCGCCCTCCCAGCGGCTCAATGGCTACCGTGCGTTCTGTACCGGTTTCATCATCGGGTAGGTAAATAGCTAACTGACCACCATCCGCTTCGGTCCAGTCGGTATTCAGGTAACAGATGACGGAGAGTTTACGCTGCGCATCACCGGGCCGCGCTCCGGTACGAAACTGATCGAGGTGGCGTTTGTAGAATGTGCCGGGCGGATACAGGGCGTAATGAAACTCGGCATCCTGTAATCCCATGTAACACGTTTGATTCACGTACTGCCGAAAGGCATCGATACGGGTCAGAAAAGCTGTTTCTTCGGGGGTTGCTTTCTTCTCGTCGAGCCACAGAATCTCATCCCCCCGAATCCGGGTTTCGATGGTAGCCTGCCCCTGCCCGATACCCGCCGTACGAAACTGCCCTTCGGCCCGTCGATGGCGCAGTTGCCCGGCAAGAGCACTTACGTCATCCGCTGTCAGAAAGTTGTCCAGTACGCCATAGCCTTCTCCGGCAATACTGTCAATAATTGTCTCGAATAAGTCTGTCATTACCCCTGTACTTACCACTTTTACTACTTACCCGCACTTACTGCTTCAACTCTGTCAGTTTGGTTAACTGCACGGTGCGGAAATGGCGGTATACCTGTAGGACAATGGCCAGGGCTACAGCCGCTTCGGCAGCCGCTACGACCAGCACAAACAACGTCATCATCTGCCCTTGTAAATGGTCAGGATCGTACTGACTAAACGTTACCAGGTTAATGTTCACCGCATTGAGCATCAGTTCAACGCCCATTAGTACCACAATAGCGTGTCGTTTTACCAGCACTACCGCCAGTCCAATGCTGAACAGCGCAGCGCCAACGAGCAGAAACAGCGATGGATCGATCGGGTTAGCGTTCATGAACTTCTTTTTTAGGAGATGCGATATAAGCCGCTCCAACCAGAGCTGCCAGTAACAGCAGCCCGGCTACCTCGAAGGGAAAACTATACTCCGTCATCAGTTGCGTACCAATCGTACCAACGGTCGTTTGCCGGAAGGGTTCGTGTGTCAACAGGGTGAAATCAGCGCGTACCAGCACCGAGTACAACCCGAAAAACAACGCACCTGCTATGAGCAGGGGTAATACCCAGGCCGACTGTCCGGACAGCATGCGGTTGGGTTGCTGACTGTCAGTCTGGGATAGTTCATCGGGTCGATGGGTGAGCATAACGCCGAAAATGACCAGTACCAGTACGCCCCCCACATAAATCATAATCTGGGCTACGGCCAGAAAATCGGCACTGGCCAGCACAAACAGGCCCGCCACACCCAGCAGGGTGAGCAGTAGAAAGAAAGCCGCGTATAATACATTGCGCGTCAGCAGCACGGCCAATGCACCAAAAATGGTCAGGGCAGCAAATCCCCAGAAAGCGATTGTGATCATAAGCTTTTGGGCGGTTCTTCCCCTAAATCACCCGTTTTGGCGGGTCCGCCGGGCTTCATGGTCGGCCGAAAGGCGGGTTTCTTAACCGGTTCGGGTGCTGGCTCTGCGTTAGCTACTGGCTCCGGCGGGGCTGGTTTAGCGGCTGGTTTCATGGTCGGGCGGAAAGCAGCCGGCTTCTTAACAGGTAACGGTTCTACAGATGCTTCGGCTTTTTCAGCGTCGGTCATCGGCTCGGTTACGCGGGCATCGCTCACCACGCCCGCCATCGCAATAGCCTCGGCTTCGTCGGGAGCGGGGTCTGTGAGGGGATGGGCTATACTGCCTCCGCTCGAATTCTGGCTACCGTCAACAGGAGGAGCTTTCGGCTTAAGTGTCGGGCGGAAAGCAGGCTTTGGTTTGGGTGCAATGGGTTCACTAACTTCGTCAGCAGGCGGACTTGGTGAACCCGTTGCCTCGTCGGCAATCGGTTTGGGAGCAGATGGCCGAAGCGTCGGGCGGAAAGCAGGTTTAGGCGTTGGAGCGGGCGTTTCGTCGATGGGTACATCCAGCTGGGCAGCTACCGGCGCGTCGGCTGCTGTCGGTAATGGCTCTGGCGTGGCGTCTGGTTTTGGCGTGGCCGGTTTCGCCGTGGGCCGAAAGACCGGGGACTTTGCCCGGGGAGCCGGAGTGGTTTGGTCAGCCGGTGCTGCGGTGGCAGCTTTCGCTGCGGCCTGCTGCGCTTTCAACTCTTCCTTTTCCCGAACAAACTGCTCATACAGGGTCCGCTTCTCATCAGCTTCATCAGGGGTAAGATTGGCGAAATGATAGGTCAGCTTGCCCAGTTCGAACTCACTGAAATCAAACGTCTTTTCCATCGTCAGGCACTCCGTGGGGCAAACCACGGTGCACAGACCGCAGAAACAACACTTCGCCATGTCGATGTCGAAGGTTTCGGCGTATAACCGGATGGGCGAGCCATCGGAGGCTTTGCCCACTTCGCCAGTCGCTTTAATTGGGTCAATAGTGATGCAATCAACGGGGCAGACTTTGGCGCACTTGTCGCAGACAATGCAGTCGTCCATCTCGTTATGCAGCCGGTATCGCCCGTTGTCGGGAATGGGAAAATGCTCGTGTGGGTATTGCAGCGTTACAATGCCCGTCTGCTGATCGAAGTATGTATCGGCTTCGATGCCCATCGGCGTCCGGCTTTTGGTGGCCTCCCGCAAATGCTTCAGCGTGAGTTTCAGCCCGCCCAGTGTCGTGCGAATGCCACTTTTTATATCGTCGAAGTAAGCCATGATGTATCAACCGCAAAGACACGGAGAAAATGCGCTAAGGTCGCTGAGAGAATCATTTTTCTACTGACGCAGAGAAACCTTTGCTCCTAATACAACGCCGGGAACCGGCCGGGTTCGGCTTCGTGCATAATATCGTACACGATATCAACCACATCGTCGGCACTGGGTTTCGAGAAATAATCACCGTCGGAGCTGTACACGGGCCGGTGGGCTTTGGCAGGCAGGGTACGTGGGGCAGAATCCAGATACCGATATGCGCCCTGACCATCAATGACCTGTTGCAGCATAAAGGCTGAAGCACCGCCCGGTACGTCCTCGTCGGCAAAAACGACCCGGTTTGTCCGTTTGACTGACGCCAGCACGGCATGGTGTATGTCGAAGGGTAGCAGCGTCTGTACATCGACCACTTCGATGCTGATTCCCAGAACGGCCAGTTGCGTGGCGGCTTCCAGCACAATCCGGCACATCGACCCGTAGGTGACCACTGTAACGTCGGTTCCCTCGCGAAGAATTTCGGGAACACCCAGGGGCAGCGTGAACTCACTCAGGTTGTCGGGAAGCTGCTCTTTCAGCCGGTAGCCGTTCAGGCTCTCGACCAGCAGGGCCGGATCATCACCCGCAATCAGGGTGTTATAGAAACCAGCAGCCTGCACCATATTACGCGGAACAAGCACATGCATTCCCCGCAAACTGCTCAGCATGGCCCCCATGGGTGAACCCGAATGCCAGATGCCTTCCAGCCGGTGTCCCCTCGTCCGGATAATCAGCGGTGCTTTCTGGCCGCCTTTGGTTCGATGCTGCAACCCGGCGAGATCATCGGTGAGGGTAGCTAAGGCGTAATAAATATAATCGAAGTACTGAATCTCGACGATGGGTTTCAGCCCACGCATGGCCAGCCCGATACCCTGCCCCACAATACTGGTTTCGCGAATACCCGTATCCGTAATCCTGATTTCACCGAATTTCTCCTGTAATCCCGCAAAGCCCTGATTTACATCACCGATCTGACCGATGTCTTCGCCCAGTGCCACAACCCGGGCATCCCGGCTGAACAAACTGTCGAAGTAATGCTGCATCACCTGGTAACCATCCATTACGGGGCTATCCGCCGAAAAACGGGCGGGAACCGCCATAACCCGCATGGGAGACTCGGGCGACTGACTATATAAATGTGAGCTGTATCGATCTTCATTATCAGCCCCGGTGCGTTCCAGCCAGGTCAGCAGCCCCTGTTTAGACGCGGCTCCATCGAATCGCAGCACACGCAGGGCTTTTTTAACGGCCGTCACGGCATCCCGACGCAGGGGGTTCTGGGTTTTCCGCAGTTCCTCACGCAAGGCCATCAGTTCAGGCGCTTTGGCGTGATGCCGGGCCGCCTGTTGCAACAGGTCAAGCGCCGATTCATGATCGGCCCGGATCGATTCCCGAAAGGCGGTCCAGGCATCGGCGCGGGCCTGCTTGGCTACTCGAACGGCGTCCTGTTCAATGGCTTCCAGTTCAGCCGGTTCGGCTATGTCATTGGTCAGTATCCAGTCGCGGAAACGCCGATTGCAGTCGCGTTCGGCTTCCCAGTTCAGGCGCTCTTTCGGCTTATAGCGTTCGTGCGAACCGGAGCTGGAATGTCCCTGCGGCTGGGTTAGTTCCTGCACATGAACCAGCACCGGCACGTGTTCGTCACGACAGATGCGGGCTGCCTGCTCGTAGGTATCCATCAGGGCGGGATAATCCCAACCGTTGACGGTAAAAATAGCAATGCCTTTATCGTCGGCATCCCGCTGAAAGCCAGCCATCGCCTTGGAAATGCTGGCTTTGGTGGTCTGGTACTCGACCGGTACAGAAATGCCGTAGCCGTCATCCCAGACGGACATCAGCAGCGGCACCTGTAAAACACCGGCAGCGTTCATGGTTTCCCAAAACATGCCCTGCGAGGTGGATGCGTCGCCAATAGTGGCAAATACGACTTCATTGCCCTGCCGGGAAAATTGAGTCAGGTAAGCCAGATCAGGATTCTGGCGGTAGAGTTTCGATGCGTAGGCTAAACCCAGGGCGTGGGGGATCTGACCGGCGGTGGGCGATATATCACAGGCCGAGTTGTATAATTCGGTCTGATTGCGCCATAATCCCTGCTCATCGAGCCATCGGGTGGCATAGTGACCGTTCATGGCCCGTCCGGCCGTATTCGGCTCATGGGCCAGGTCGTTATGCGCGTAAAGCTGTGCAAATAGCTGCTGCCAGGTCAGTTCGCCCAAAGCCGCAACAAAGGTCTGATCCCGATAGTACCCTGAGCGATAATCTCCCCGTCGGAACGCTCCTGCAACCGCCATATGGGCCAGTTCTTTGCCGTCACCGAAGATACCAAACTTGGCCCGCCCCCCCATCACATCTTTCCGGCCTAACAGACTCACCTGCCGACTTTCGCAAGCCAGCCGGTAGTCCGCCAGTATTTTTTCGCGGGCCGGAATACCAGTCGTGCGGAGTTGTTCGTTTGCTATCACAGAACTGCCAGGGGTTAAAAGCCAGTAAATTGTTGATGTCTAAAACGCAGAACGGTCGCTCGGGCGACCGCTACGTGGTAGTAAAAATAATATAAAATAGGACAGCTTTCAAAAAGACGTTTTTTTACGTTTCTTTGTTAATAGCTCAGCAACCGCTGTTTGTTTGGCAAACCTTTTGTGGTAGTTTCACTTTAAGCGTATCAAAACCGAGTTAACAAACCTTTATATTTCTCATTTGCCATGAAAAAAGTTTTTTCATTATTCGTAGCCCTGTTCGCCCTGGTTGCCGTTAGCTACGCACAAAAAGGAGTAACGAAATTTAGCGCAGAAACGCATGATTTCGGCAAAATTGAGCAGGGCAAACCCGCTACGTATACGTTCGAGTTTAAAAACACCGGCAGCGATCCTATCATTATTTCGGATGCTTCGGCTTCGTGTGGCTGCACCAAGCCAACCTTCTCGCGTGAGCCCATTATGCCCGGCAAAACCGGCTCGGTTTCAGCAACATACAACGCTGCTGCCATGGGACCATTCAACAAATCGGTAACCGTGACCAGCAATGGCGAAAACCCAAGCGTGGTGCTGTACCTGAAAGGCGAAGTGGTTTCTAAGGAAGCTGCACAGACTGTTGCAGCACCAGCAGCCCCTGCCGACAAAACCAAGAAGAAAGGCACAAAATAATTGCTTCGACTTGCTAACTCTGAACGCGTTTAAGTAAAGGGTTAATTGATCGAGTAGTGCCCAAAAGGCATCCGGCCATCTGCCGGATGCCTTTTTCTATGTCCTGCCCGGCACGTGTTACCAGTCGGCCACGCCCCGAACCGATTGGCAACGCGGGTATCCGCTCCTGTAATACCCAGTGGTTCTGGCTCGTTTCAGGCCACTTTGGTGTTGTATTTATGAGCGGCCTGACTACCTTGCCGCCGTACTTAATTCTCTCCTAACACTATGTTTTTCATTATCTTAGGCTTGTTCGCGCTTATTGCCGGATTTGCCATTAATACGCCTGCACTCGCTCTGGCACGGTATGCCCGCCCCCTTAAAGTAATTGGTATTATTATGATGGTGCTGGGTGCCCTGACGGCCAGTGTTCGGCAAATCGACGCCGGACGAGTGGGCGTTGTTTCGCTGTTCGGTAACGTCGGCGACCGTATCTTACCCGCCGGACTGAATTTTGTGAATCCTGTGGCTGCAGTGACGGAGTTTGATGTTAAAACCCAGAACTATACCATGTCGGCCACGGCTGACGAAGGTGAGCGCAAAGGCGACGATGCGATTCGGGTGCTGAGCGCCGACGGTCTGGAAGTGGTTATCGACCTGACCGTCCTGTACCGGGTTGTACCGGCTGACGCCCCCCGGATTTACCGGGAAATCGGCGAAGACTACATGGATAAAATCGTGCGGCCTATCACCCGGACCCGCATCCGCGACAATGCGGTTTATTACGATGCCGTTGCTCTGTATTCGACCCGGCGTGATGAGTTTCAGACCCGTATTTACCGGACGATTGAGTCAGACTTTAAGAAGCGGGGGTTATTACTGGAGCAATTACTCATCCGTAACATCGACCTGCCCGCTTCGGTGAAGAAAACCATCGAATCGAAGATCAACGCAGAGCAGGACGCACAGAAGATGCAGTTCGTGTTACAGAAAGAGCGTCAGGAAGCGGAACGGAAGCGGGTTGAAGCCCAGGGTATCGCCGATTACCAGAAGATTATCTCGACGGGTCTGTCCAATAAGCAGCTACAGTATGAACAGATCAGGGCTCAACGCGAACTGGCCGCATCACCCAATGCCAAAATCGTGATTATGAACGGCCGCGCCAATACGCCCTTGATCCTGAGTGACAAGTGAATGAGTCAGTAAGTGGCTGCGCCCAAGTTAGTAAGTGCTTCGCAATGGAACACTTACCGACTTGGGCGCAGCCACTTACCAACTTACTGACTTATTCACTTCACATACCCCAGACTTTTCAGCCAGCCCTGGCAGGCATCGGGCCAGTTGGCAACGGAGCCTTTTCCAACTGTGCGCAGACCAAAGCCATGGCCACCTGAAGGGTACAGGTGCATCTCGGCGGGGACATGGGCTTTTTTCAGGGCCATGTAATAATCAATACTGTTTTCAACCGGCACCACGTTATCATCTGTTGCGTGCACCAGCAGCGTTGGGGGCGTCTGATCCGTCACCTGTAACTCGTTGGAGTAGTAGGCAATCTGTTCAGCGGATGGGTTCTTCCCCAGCAGCTTCTCCCGCGAACCGGCATGGGCTTTCGCACCGAACGTAATTACCGGATAGAGCAGAATAGCAAAGTTTGGTCGGGCCGCGTTCGGTCGGGCCGCGCTGGTAGCAGCAGCCTCATTGGTGCGGAAATAATGCGTTGAAAGCGTTGATGCGAGGTGGCCGCCGGCCGAAAATCCCATTATACCAATCTTATTGGGATCGACCTTATACTGAGCCGCGCGCTGCCGAATCAGCTTCATGCCCTGCATGGCATCCAACAGCGGAACTTCTTCGGGATGCGTCATGATCTGATCGTTGGGCAACCGGTATTTGAGCACGAAGGCCGTGATACCCCGCTCGGTAAACCATTTCGCCACGTCGCTGCCTTCGTGACTGGCGGCCAGAATCCAGTACCCGCCCCCCGGACAAATCATAATGGCCGCGCCTGTCGCATTGGCACCCGTTGCCGGGTAAACCGTCAGCGTAGGCACCGTCACATCGCTGATTCGCAGAATGCCGTCGGCACCCGTTTCTGACTTTTCTGTTACTGTTTTGCCGGGAATGGCATTGGGAATGGCCGCATCCGGCCAGAGTTTAATGACGTCCTGCGCCATAGTGATGTGGGAACCAATCAGGATCAGGAGAGGAGCAAACAGGCTTTTCATGAGGGTTGAACGAAGGTAAAGTAGCATTACCCATAAAGACAGGTAAGCGGCAATTATACCTTACAGATCGACTTCGCCCGTTTCGGGAGTGACCGATTGGCCCGCTCCACCATGCAGCACATCAACGAGTTCTTTCACCCGGTAGACCGAAGGATTGAAGCGATTGCTCAGCACAATAATGACGTACTGGTCTTTGGGGCTGAACCAGAACATGGTGTTGTAACCCTTCCACCAGCCGGAATGGTAAATAAATTCGGGCTGGTTATTGGCATCTAAATGCATACGGAATCCGTACCCATAATTGCGCTGCCCTTTACGCTCGAAACTGCGGGGGATAAACGCTTCGGCCAGCGTTTTGTGCTGAAGCAGGCAGTCCCCGTTCAGGGCGCGGTACCAGCGGAAGAGGTCGCCAATGGTCGAGTAAATACCCTTATCGCCGACCACATCATCGTAATAATCCTTGGGAATCCGCCGGTTCCATTGGTAACCCGCCGTGCGGTGCACATTAAACGAATCGCTGTGGGTGGTGGCCACATAGGTATTGTGCATCCCCAGCGGCTCAAAAATAGTTTTACGCACAAACGTTTCAAAGTCCTGCCCGGTCACTTTTTCGATGATCGACGCCAGCACCATGTAGTTGGTGTTGCTATAACTGAAACTCCGGCCCGGAATGTTGTAGCGCTGGGGCGTGGGCTTTACCGTGGCAAACCAGTGCATAATGGTTGTATTGGTCGGATACGGCTTCTCACGTTTATAGAAGTTCACCTTCATGCTGTCATCAAAGGCGTACTGATAATTGGGCAGGCCGCTGCGATGGCTCAGCAGCTGCTGAATCGTGATGTCGTGATACGGGAAGTCAGGAAAGAATTTCTGAATGGTATCCTCAAAGGCGATCCGGCCCGTTTCCTGAAGTTTCAGAATGCTGACGGCGGTAAAGGTCTTGGACAGAGACGCTAACTGAAACTTGGACTCTTCGAGCAGGGAATCTTTCTGACCACGCTCGAAGTGGCCGAAGCCAACGCTCTTTTTATAGAGAATAACCCCTTTCTGCGCAACCAGCGCCGTACCGTTGAACCCGCCCCGGATCTTCTGCTGGAAAATCTGGGCAATCTGATTTGCCTTGGTATCAGCGTTTATCTCCCGGCGGAGGGTCTGTTCTTCATCAGGGGTCAGTACCTGCCCTTCGGCGCAGCTCTGCATGGCCGCTACTGACCGTTTCAATTGTTTCTGTGGCGACTGCCCGCAGGCGACTACCACAATCATGCACCCAATCCAGCCAATCCAACGCATAAATAAACTCATCAGCACCATCCAAACGCTACCCATACCTGATATAACCTATCAGTTTTAGCAAAAGTAAAATTTCGCCGATGGGGTTGAAAGAGAAATGCCGAAAAAGAAAATAAATTTAACCGGGCCTGCCTCCGGTCTATCAACGGCCCCGCCCCTGCATCATCACCCGGAGCGTTTGGGTAATGATCCACATGTCGAGCAGGAACGACCGGCGTTTGGGATACAGCAGATCATACCGCAGCCGTTTCACCATCTCGTCTACCGTGGCCGCATAGCCGAATTTTATCTGCCCGATGGAGGTAATACCGGGCTTCACATGCATGAGGTTACGGTATTCGGGGGCCAGTTCAACAATTTGATCGATAAAGAACTGCCGCTCGGGGCGCGGCCCCACAATGGACATTTCGCCCCGCAGCACATTATAAAACTGCGGCAGTTCGTCGATACGGGTTCGGCGCATGAACTGCCCCCAGGGTGTAATGCGGTTATCAACGGCTCCCAGCGACAGCAACGGGCCTGCCTCCTCGGCATTGGTGTACATGCTCCGAAACTTATAAATCCGGAAGGGCCGCCCCATCCGGCCAATGCGTTCCTGTGTGTATAATATCGGGCCGCGTGAAGTCAGGGCCGTCACCAGGGCAACCAGCCCAAAAATAGGCGCACCGCAGATGATTACACCCGACGAAAAGACCAGGTCAAAAATTCGTTTGGGAAAATTAACCCGAAAATCGACCAGTACCTGCGAGGATACATTCAGTACGGGCAGAAAATCGTGGTATTCGACCGACGTACTCTTGGCCAGGAAGCCCCGGAAATCGACCAGTAGTTTTACCTGATAATCCAGCGTCTCGGCCTGGTCAACAATTTCCTTAAGCTGCGTATTATCCACGTAGGGCAGGCAGCAATACACACAGTCCACCCGATTATCGCGGATGTACGGTAACAGGCTCCGGTAATCGCCCGTCAGTTGATCTGCCGTATCGGGCTGGGACCAGTCAAAATAACCGGCGAAATGAAACCCCATCTCGGGGTGAACGTCGTAAAACTGGGTAATCGTTTTCGACATCTTTCCGTAGCCAACCACTACATAACGCCGGTCATTATAGCCCCTGGCGCGGTATTCCTGCAAAAACAGCAAACCACCGATCCGAAAGGCAGAACCAGCCAGAAAAAAACCGGCATACGTGAATAACAGGTGAGCGCGGGAGTAATAAATACCCTCGATAAAGACGCAGTAAATAGCAATAACGGCAATATGAATGGCTACCAGCTCGGCCAGTTTACGCAGCAGATGATAGGTCTTAAACAGCTGCCTGGGAAAGGTATACGGCTTTACAACAACGACGATTAACAGCCAGACCAGGTTAAAAATGGTCCATAGCGTGGTATAAGGCGCATCAGTCAACGCAGCTACGTCACCAAACCGCAGCCAGTACCCCCCGGCAAAAGCCGCGTTTATGCACAGCAGATCAACGAAGATATGCAGTGGAAACAGCAGTACGGAATAGCGGTGTCTCATCAAATGGTTGCAGCCGATTCGGCTACTAATTTACTGGGTTAACATTACCGGAGCACTATATTTTAGCCAATGGTTTCTCAGTGCTTCGTCAAAAACGCGATTGGACGCCCGGCATATCGGGTTTCTGCGTCGTCCAGGACTTTCGCAAACCGATGTATAAACCAAGCGTCGACGGGTATAATCCGCCGACATCGTAAGCCAGCGAGGTTGTCAGCGCCATGCCTGCTAACAGCCGGAGCGGAGCCACCGCACTAATCCAACCCGAAAACTGGTAGATCGGTTGGGGAAAAGGTTCTTGATAAGTACCGAAGTTCCGGCTGACCGAAAATTTGCTCTGGTATGTAAGCGGACCGCTCAATAAAGCAGTCGGTCGTTTCAGCCACGTCCCCGATATACCCAGGTGCAACGCGTGAACCCGGTTATTGTTCGTAAACGTACCATAGGGATACGTGCCGTCGGCGTTTATAGCCGGTGTGATAAAGGGTGTACCAATCGTTTTATGCTGATACGACCACCCATCCCGGAATTGAGCGTGGTTAAAGTAGTTATCCCGACCCCGCTTTTTGGGATCATCAATAACAAACTGATTGCCACCCTGACTGGTCGTGTTCAAAAATTCAACTACGATATCCTGTACCAGCGCGTCGGGGTCATTCCGGCGAATGCGCAGGCCGTGCAGCCCATCAACGATATTAATCAGGTAAAATAGCGAGCCATCTTCGTAGATGCTCTGCCGGTACAGAAACAGCGTGTACGAAGTCAGATCAATTTCTGCGCCCAGATCAATGGTGCCAAGGTGATTGCCAACTCGGTTCGTCAAATCGAAATCGGTGTAGCTGGCCGTATCACCACTTGCTCCCTGGTCGCCGGTTACAATGTGGAAGTAATCGCTTAAACTGGCGGGTAACCGCTCTGTCTTGGTCAAGCCGGTTTTAACCAGATCAGGACTGACGCCCCCCCAAACGGCCTGATGGTTAAACCCGGCAAACAGACGGACACTGCTCGCGGCTTTCCCCAGCCGGATATACAGCGAACTCTGATGTAGAAAGGAATGGCTGACGTAGCCCGACGGGTTCATCCAGCCGTGTGCAAACTGCCCCATCACCGACACCCAGCCCCTGGTGAAGCCAATGGGCGCAAACTGTGGGATGGCAATCTGAATCTTGGGAATGGGCAACGCATTTCCCGACCAGATGTAAGAGCCTGACGAAAGCGTAGAATCGGCCAGACCGAACACCTCGCGCCGACGGCCCACATAAGCCTCGAATACACCAAGCCGAACCTTCAGGTAGGCCTCGGGCAGCAGAAAAGCCCGCTCATCCTGCACCAGTGATGCCCGGTTAGCAACAAGGTTCAGGCCATAACCGTAATCAAATTTATGTCGGTTTGTCCGTGAGGAATCATAATCAGCCCGCAGGCTTCCCCGGAACGTACCGATCGGTGAGTTGAGTGGAACGATTCCGTACTGATTCGAGCGCAGCCAGAATGGGGTCTTCGATGAAGTAGACAGGTAAGTACCTGCCTCAAGCTGATATGAATTGGGGGCTTTTAGCGTCAACTGCTGCGCCGATACTGTTGCCGCAATGCCCGTTATCCACCAACCACACCATCCAGCAAGTATCGCTATCCATTTCATTCAACAGGACAAATTAGGAGAGAACCGACCGAAGCCAGTGGCAATAATAGAACTTTTCCGTGAAAGTAGCACACTCGCATCTCCGCAGGTAGCTGAACGGCTTGTGTTTGTAACTACTCATGCCAAAATTAAACCACTATGCTATTGATTCTTCAAATACAGATTACTTACGCTTATGTATTAGATTATCAGCTATTAATCTGTGTGAGTGGGTATATTTCTCTACAGTTTTCCCCATTTAATTAGTAGTTTTGTATGAGCAAACCGTACTGCCTCTACTTAACTGTATTAGTAATAAAATTATATGAAGATAATCTACCAACTACTTGTACTGGCTTCGTTCGTTACTGGTTGTACGAAGGCAACTGAACCTCAACCAACTCCCTTGGATGAATCAAGTTCTGCCAGAGCCCGCGTCCCGCTTGTCGTTATTCTTGGCTCATCAACGGCGTCAGGATCAGGAGCGTCAAACAACAGTGTATCCTGGGCAGGACAATTTAAAGCATATTATGCCCCCAAAGGACAGGTTGTAAATCTGGCAGTACCGGGCTATACAACTTACCACATCTTACCCACCAATACGGCTCAGGTAGCCAATCGTCCGGCAGTGGATACGCTCCACAACATTACCGCTGCCCTGAAGAAAAGCCCGACCATTTTGATCATCAGCATGACTACGAACGATGTGGGAAATGGATTTAGTGTCGACGAACTGATGAATAACCTGAAAACAGTTCGGGCGCTCGCGCTGGCTGACGGGGTAAAACAGGTTTATATTACCACCTGCCACCCCCGTAAAATCAATGCAGCGGCTACCGTTAAGTTTCTGGAGCAACGCGACCGCATCATGAGCCTGTACGGAAAATACGGCATCAACTTTTTTGATCCCGTTGCCGATGCGAATAACCTGTTCAGGGCCGAATGGTTATTCACGGATGGCATCCATCCGAACGATAAAGGTCATGCTGTCCTGTTCGAGCAGGTTCGCACCGCCTTCGAGCAGCCCTGATCAATTACCAAACAGCCAGCGAAAGCGCGTCTTATTCACCAGCTTAACGAATAAAAGTGTAAGTGTGTAGACGATCAGCCAGCGTAGCAGGGTAACCCCGGCTAAATCTAAACCTGTAAATTCGACCTTGTAAGTTAGTATATTAAATGAGCGCATTAGTAGGTTCACTACTCCTATAAAGTATAGATGGTACAAGTATATACCAAATGACTCGTTTCGTGGGTTGAACCAAGTCAGTCGACGTGAAATGTCGTTACGCAGTAAGAACAAAAAGACTAACACTGAAAATAACTGGTTGGAAAGTCGTAGCGTATTGAATGGTGTAGTTGAATTAATTTCCCACAAGACACGGCTTTCCCATATGGCTAAGTACATGGAAAGGAGTGTAATACCGATTAGCCATATATTTGGCAACTGCCGTATGTATAATAATACATCTTCTCGATGAGATAGCCATACGCCTAACCATAAATAGAAGATATAAGCAGGAGTAGCAAGATTATGTCGTTGTTCAACCCAGCCGAAATAAATATTTATTCCATAAAATATAGCAATACACCCCGTAATCCAACCCATAACTGGCTTGTGAGAGTACTTCCAGAATATAAGTAATACACCAAGTGCAATTAGAAAACTGAATATAAACCAGTATGCAGAGTTAAATAATAGTAACCATACGTTAGTGCGCACGAACTGGATTGTAAAAAGTGCCTTGTCATAGTGACCTGTTGCTATATTAAAAATATTTAAGTGCTTGATTAATAAAACTATAAAAGCAATCAAAAATGGTACGCCAACAACTTGAAGTCTGCGTTTATAATATAGCCAAGGCGAATCATGAAGCGACAAATGTTTACCTAACAGATAACCGGAAATAATAAAGAAGCAAATTGTACCAAATTTCATTGGTTGCACAATCCAAGGCATTGCTAATACTTGGCTGACGCTCTCTACATAGTAAACGTTAATATCTACATTTTGAGGACCATCACCTGGTACATGTAAATCAAGGCAGTGCTCATAAACAATAGATACCATAGCCACCAAGCGTACCCAATTGACAAATGAATAATCTGCTTTAGATCTACCGGTAGAGTTTTGTTGGCTTGATGGATAGGTATTTACTTGCACAGGAATTCATTTTACGTTGAATACAAACCAGTAGAATTTTTACTCTGAGTAATCGCCAGCACTTGTACATATAAGTTGCCTATTGTACCCTGCTACACAGCCGGTGAATACAGATTGTCTGCCTTAGCCAGTTGGCTAAGTTAAATCTAATGTTGGTGACAATGTATTAAGTCAAAGGGTTGCTTCAAGCATTCTTTTTAATCTGACAGTACATTACACACGTCTACACATAATAGGCCATACTTATTAAACGGTTCAGTTCAGATAATATTTTCACTTCAACAATCAAAACAAATCTCTTTCATCAGTGTGATCAGTTTATCTCATTATGTGATACAAGATATGAGCCAGACAGAGTACTAAAATTAATAAAAAAACATAAAAAATCCGGTAGATGGTTCTACCGGATTAGACAACAAGACACATCATCAATACATTACCATCTTTAGAATAGCAGTATGTCTGTAAAAATAGAACCTCAATTCTCTATCAATTGTAATGTGCTAAGCAATGATCACAGAAGCAGGAGTAACTGACAATTTAAAGTCTATTCTCGCTGAGTTATAATCACCAAGTTTAACCGAACAGTTTGCCTACTTGCGAACTAGACGATTGGAAACCTGTTGCTGATCCGCTTTCACAGTGCAGATGTACGTGCCAGCAGCCAATACACCACCCCGCCATTCAACTGCATGACGCCCTGCTTCTTGGGCGGTATTGTCTACTATGCGGCTCAAGATAGCGCCATTAATATCGCTGATAAATAGGGTGACACGGGCCGCTTTCGACAGCGTATACGAAATCGTAGTTGTTTCCTCAAACGGATTAGGGTATGTCGTAATGGTCAGTGGATCAGTTTGTCCCTCTACTGTAGCAATTATGGATACGACACCGATGTGGGCAACAAATCCAGCGCCCGCTTTGGCTTCAAAACCTGGTGATAGAGTAATCGACTGGCCAGCTTTATACTCGATCTGAGCGAATGGCGCTATTTTATTCGTAGCACTCAGGGTGGTGAATGCCTGTTCCAGATGCGTGCTGCCAGATGTAAAGTTGTTCGTGATTGACCGCGACTGTGGCACTTCCTGCGCTTGGGCAACGTATGTAAATGAACAACACAAAGTTGAAAGCACAATGCGGAGGGTTGTTATAGAGTAGGGCATATACCTTATGTTATATGTATGTTTCCGTTTTCAAAAAAAAGTTACGCAAATATGCACTTTTTTACGTAGCACTTTGACAGAGGCCCAACTTTATTTATGAACAATTAGAAGCTTTTTAAAACCTTATAAAAGGGCATCTTGGTAATATGTCCTTGACTAATAACTAGTACAAGCCTAATCTCCAGCTACACCCTTAAGGGAATTTTGTAACTAAAAAATTATTAAGTATTTACATCCTCTCGATACCCCTCAACTTATTGCTCGAAAGCTGAATATTTTTCGTGTACAAACTGTCGAATCCTTTGAATGAACAAATTTTCATCAAACTTTTGAGCATGCTGACGAATGAATGAGGGAATGAATTGAGTCTCTATTTTTTCAAACTCCCGGACAGCGTTAGTTAAACTTTCAATTGTTTGATGTTCAAAAAAAACAGATGTAGCCTCTTCTGGATTATTAGTGACTGGGATTTGAGTAGATAGGACCCCTCCTGTTCCATAAGCAATTACTGGCCTGCCAGCAGCGTTAGCTTCTAAGGGCGTGATACCATAGTCTTCATGTTGTGGAAAAATAAACGCCCGGCAACCAGCATATACGTCTGCCAGTTCCGTCGCAGATAAGCCACTTAGGAAGGTAATAGTAGAACCTGCCCGCGCTTTTATTTCATCAGCTTGAACCCCTTTCCCTACAATAACCAATGGATAGCCTAGTTGGTTGAATACGTCTACAACCAAGTCAACCTTTTTGTAATATTCTAAACGAGATACTACCAGATAATAATCCTTTGGTCGTTCAGACACGTAAAAATTCTTAGTATTGACAGGAGGATTTATTATGTTGATATCTTTTTTCACCTTATAAGCTTCTTTTAAGCGTTCAGACGTCTCATCGGTCATAGCAAGGTAATAATTGGGCCTTTGCCCAAATCGAAAGTCAACACTTCGCAAGTAATTTAGGACAACATCGAATGCCCATCTTCTAATTATACCAGCTTCAGCATATTGAGCATACGAAACGGGGTCCCAAGCAAGTCTAAACGGTGTGAAACTGTAACTAATTACTAAAGCATCCTTCCTAACTTTGACATATTTTGCGCAATGAGTCCCAGACATCAACACTACATCGAAAGCAGATAGATCATGTGATTGCATAGCCCAAACACCGAGTGGAAAAAATAGATTTTTCATGACATTGTCTGTTTTAGCAATATGTTGTAGCCAAGACGTATGGATGTCACAATCTCTAAATTCAGGAAATGTCAGTTCAGGCTGATAACATTGCGTATAAATAGGTGCATCAGGAAACGCTTTATGGAAGCACAGGGCCACTTGTTCACCGCCTGCCCGGCACATCAATCCATCTTGAACCAAAGCGATTTTCATAATTAAAGAGTATTGTAGGCTAATAGACAAATCCTATATTTACCTAATAAGAAGTTTGTCAATCAAAGCAACGAATTGTTCAGAAGATTTATTCCAGTTATACTGGCCGCATTGTTGATAACCAGACTGGATAAGTTGATTTCTTAATGTACTATTTGTTACTACAGTTCGAATACCCCTTGCTATATCGTCAGGTGAAAGAGGATCAACGTATAGGGCGGCATCTCCGCAAACTTCAGGAATACTAGTAGCATTCGATGCCACTACAGGACAACCGCAAGCCATTGCCTCTAGTGGCGGGAAACCAAATCCTTCGTAAATAGATGGAAAAGCAAATAATTTAGCCAAACTGTATAGAACAGGTAAATCGTCTGACTCCACATAACCGGTGAAGATAATGCGGTCATCTAATTCTTTATCAGTTTTAATACGAGCGAACAAGGTTGGATCACCTGTAATAAATCCCTCTTGCTTACCAGTTATAACCAACTTTATATCAGGTAATTCTTTAAGCAATTTAGCAAAGCCCTCTACTAACCGTTGCAAGTTTTTGTTCGGCTTGACATTACCCACGAACAAAATAAATTGATCTGGCAGATTATAATCAGATTTAACTTGATTACGCACATTAGTATTAGTGATAGGATGAAACATGCTGTTATCAATACCAAGATAGATAACCTCAATTTTAGAGCTAGCAACGCCTGTGAACCGTTGAATCTCCTTTTTAGAATATAGTGATATAGTTGAAATTCTATCTGCCTTATATACAGCAGAATTCGTGACAATACGAGCATAAATTTTTTGAGCCGTACTCAGTGTCTCGTAGTACGCCAAGTGATACACATCCGGTATAGTGACTAGATGACGCTTAGCGCGAATAGGAAATAACGGTATATTGTAATGCGGAGACCAAAACACGTCGCAAGCCGGAACAAGGAATGGTAATCTTAGTTGTTCAGCGACCGAATAAATAGGAAAATCCGCTTCTATGTGTTCCCAATTAGGAAACTGGCTGAAGTACTTATCAAGATCTACTTTGCGACCGATAAGAGTATTCTTCGAGAATGAATTTCGTCCAAGTACGTATTTGATATAATGGCGTATGTATACACCAATACCAGAGTTATGAATCATACGGGCATCCGCACAAAAATGCTTCATGGGTATTCAATTAATTTTTTCATCTCAACAGGTTTTGTAAACAATGTATTCTCCACCTCATTTTCAAAGTATATACAACAGATAAAAGTAATGGTACATGCTAAATTAATTGTGAGTACATTTACTTATACCAGGTCATGCTGCTTAGGACGCAGAACGTGTTTACTCAAGTTTTTTAAAGCAAAATACACAGCATTAATAAGTGCAATATGTATCCATAAATAGGCTCTCAAAATATTTTGGTTGAAACAAAGTATCAGCAGTTCAAATAATAAACTCCATATAAGTGCTTTAAGAAGAACAGCATCAGAAGTAAGTAACTCTTCTCTCCGAGCAAATCGAAGTGGTTTTGCTATTGTATAATAGATGTAGAGCATGAAGAATAGAAAGCCAATGATGCCACTGGCAGTCAACACTTCTAGAAAAATATTAATACTAACATCATAAATTTTTATTGTCTCTTGTGATATAGAAGTAACACCCTTTTCAAAAGCGATAGCTTGTGAAACCCCCCCTAAACTATATCCTTTAAACGGACTACGGCTAAAAATCGCCAATTGAGTCAAAAAACCATCCAGCCGTTCTGCACTTGAGTGGTCTGAACCACCCAATATACCCAGCCCAGCCAATAAAAAACCTAAATTCTCGTTACTGGCGATATAAAGAAAAATTCCACCAAGTACCACGACAAACCCTATTAGAAAAAAAAGCAGCTGATTAAAACTCTTTCGCTTAACAAGCACCTCAAAACACAATACCTGTATAGCGGTAAGCATAATCCCCATACGAGAAGTACTTAACACTAAAGCGCTTCCAGAAATTATAACTGTATATAAAGGTAATTTCCCAAACGTAGCAATCTTATTACGTTGCAGATAATATGCAAATGAGAATCCTATTAATAGATATGTAGCAAAGTAGGATGGTTCGTAGGAGAAAGCGTTTATTCTAGCCAATCTTCCATCAATCCACCATTGCTCTACTAACATACTAACGCCAAATAGAGCCACGAAGAACTGCAATAGTCCAAACAAAGACACTATTAAAAATGATAATAAATATAATTTAACAATTTGATTAACATTAACCGCATGAATATAATAACTGGCTATTGTTATAAATACAAAATGAATGTATAACCAAACAATATATCCGATGTTTCTACTTAGTAATGGAGTGTTAGGAATAAATACAATAAGAAACCCTGACCATATTATAAATGAAAGCATTCCTACAGCCTGCACACGCAGTATTCCCTTCCAAATTGTATCTCCTAAGTATATAGACAACAAAATCAATATAACTATATACACAAATCGAAATGAGAACCCTCCAATCTTCAGATTTAAGAATACATCAAAAGATGAACTTATAAATACAAGAAAGAATAATGTATTTAAAAACTGGCGATATGTAACAAAACTGTCCTTCACTCTTGTGTGTTAATATACCTGTTTTCATTTATAAATGGCAATGTAGCCTCGTATTCCCGTAGAAGAAACGTTTGATTTTCAGCCCGAACATATCTAAACATAAACTTGCATAGAAGTGCATATCGCTCAAATCCTAATAATAATTTAAACAGCCTTGCTATTTTATTCAGAGATCTCAACTTACTGTCAAATCCTTCGAAATTAACTTCATTTAATTTTTCGAGACTCTTACTATCTACCAATAAACGATTGCGTTTGAGCACTTGATAATACGAATTATTGCCAGCCGTTATGAATGGGTTCTTTCCTGATTTATCTTTCTCAATAATTCGACGGTAAAATCGCCTATGAAACTGAGCGACAGGCATTCCATTATCAAACGAAGCATACGAATAAGCTAACTTAGCAAGTTGAGTTATAACGTTTTCTTTAATAAGTACCTGTGCATAGAATTGGCTTACTGAAATTATATCAGAGAATCGGCTTTTTTGAATTGGCAGAAACTTACTAATATCTAATACTGCGTTAAAATGATAATTGGAAAAATGGTAGAAGATTAACGGAGTCTCACCACCTCCAGTAATTCGATTTACAACACAGTAACGCCCATCTCGTTCTACCAACTGCCGTTCATGCCAATTCCAAATAGCCATGTTATAACCTATTCCTCTTTCTATGCAAATATCCTCAAAATAAGTGGGCAGAAAATCAGCCCACTTTTGATCAACATGCAACCCATCTGTGCGATCAGCATAGCATTGATCCGTAAGCCGATTACACCACCAATCAATAATATGTAAACCATTGGCCGTTTGATTTAATGCACAAAACCCTAAGTTGAAAATACCGGCGAACAAAATGTTACCTTCTTTGAACAGACCTGAATATACTGTTTCTATAGTGCTATAATGTGGAGTCAACACCATTGACGAAGTTAACAGCGTCGAAAAAATGTCGTCAAGCTTATGAAAAATATAGATATCAGGGTCAAAATAGATTACTTCTTTATAACCTTGTTCAAACAAAAACTTAAAACTAAATGGTTTTAAAGCAGTACAGAATTCTGTTACGTTATACTTGAACGCCATTTCTGTTAATTGTACTATATGCATCTCTGCTGCCGTGATGATCGAATATCTTTGCTGAGAAAAATCTATCAATCCATCTTCCCGGTCTGCTACAACGATAAAAAATGGCATATCGGGATGCTGCCTTCGAAGTGAATCACCCAAAACATTGGCTAACGGAATGTAGTTTTTAGCAACTATTGTAAATACGGCCTGCACAATATTTATTTTTTTTGACTGACAACAATATTCTGAGCCGCCAGAAACGAATCTAACAAACCCAAATGAACAAATCTAAACTGTGCTCTATGTGGGGTAATGAAATAGTTAGGTATGGCACGAACCACACTTAACTCGTCTGTAGTCAACATATCTACCAAGTCTTTTCTACCAAAAAAGCGAAGATGTGTTTTATCCATAATCCCACTTGATTTGTACTGAAATCGACCTGTTATTAATATACGCGTTAAGTTTGTCACTTCGCGTATATTTGGACAGGATACAATAATAACGCCACCTTTCTTGAGATATCGACTTATTTCACGAACGGTTTTCCAAGGATCAATTAGATGCTCTAAAACATCACCACAAAGTATTATGTCAAAATAATTTATTGGATAATCAGGCAATCGCTCTTCGATATTACCAATAAATAATTTGTCAATTAGTAAGTTTTTCTGGTTTGATCCTTCAATTGCAAATAGTTCTACTCCAAATACTTCCTTTGCCAACTTTCGTTCTTTAATGGCAACAAGTGTATCGCATCCACCCGCTCCAATTTCCAGGACTCGATTCTCTGGATTTGAAGGCATCTGACTTATTAAGTCTTCACGTATTTGTGTAAAGTAAATAGGTTGCTTATGTTCGTACAGTTGCATCGTTCCAAGTTTGAGTCTGCGGATTGTAAGATTTTAATAATCGAGCTGGTGTTCCTGCAATAACAGAATAATCGGGAAAAGAATGAGTTACTACTGAATGAGCACCCACCACGCAATTCCGCCCTAAGCTGACACCTGGAAGGATAGAGACCCTATACCCCAAAAATGTATTCTCACCTATGCGTATAGGGCCTTTACTATATAAGGGTTGGTTAGCTGGTGGTCCATTTTCAGCTACAGTTCCATGACCATGATCAGAGATATATACATACTCACTGAACAAACATCCGTCTTCTATTTCAATTTTATCAATAGCAGTTAGACATAAAAAATTACCAATAGTGACATTGTCACCAATTCGTATACATGGTGTGTAAGTTTGATTACCAAACGATTCAAACGCAGCTAGCCAAGCTCGTCTACCAACAGTAGTTCCCCGTCCAATAGTTATAAGACGTCCTCCACTAATACTTAGAAATGGCACAGATAAGTAGCTGCCTACGCCGATATGTACTCCCCACAGTAAACGAACAAACCAGCTAACTACTAGCTTTACAAGACGATTCATAATGTATTATATGCCTTAGAAGAGGTTAGCTACCAATGGCCTTTTACTAATCCATATTCGGGAAATTTCGCAGCAAGCGTCAAGTGCAATGACAAAGCTACAGCAATCTGTGTCAAAACCGCAGCCCATGCCATTCCTATGACACCAAACAACGAGGCCATCAGTACACATAAAAGTATATTTAATACCACTGAACAATTAAAGATTATTGCGTTATATTTTTGCTTCTGATAAACAAGTAACATTTGGTAAGCTGTAACATTTAAGCAAACAGCTATAGGAAAAAGACTTAATATCCGCAGTAATAATGCTGTCTCAGATTGCTTCATTCCAGTAGCAAATTCTATCATCGTATCAGCATCTAGTGCAATTAACAAACATATTAGCATAATTAATATAGTAAACGGCAAATGAAATTTGCGCATAAAATTAACTACAGATGTATGGGACTCGGTAGCAAGTCTACATAATACAGGATAAGTAGCTTGTGAGAAAATACTAATCAATTGCCAAACGGCAAAAACTATTTTTTCTGCCAAACTATATTTACCTACTACGTCATCAATGACAAAAAATCCTAATATGAGCACAGTTGAACTACTAAAAGCAACGGAAGAAAAGCTGGAAAGAAAGTAGTACCAGCCGTTGCGTAGTTCTGTTAAAATAGTCGAGAATTTTTGCCATTGAAAAATCAAATTATAGTGTTTACTGGCATAAACAATTCCTATGATTCCAGAAACTAGGTTAGCAACCCCAAAGATACCTACAATATATATATAATCTGACTTCGCTTCTATAACAAGATAAATTAATCCAGTAGCTCCAAATTTTGCTAATAAATTAATCCAAGTAAGGTGTTTCATGTCTTCCAAACCTTGAAACAGCCATGTAGGTAATACACAACTACCTATCAAGTATAGCCCCCCCCAGACGTATAATAAAATATCTTTCTCTAATCTAGGAATAAAAACAACACCTAATCCAATGCTACTTAAGCAAAATAGTAAAAGAAAAAGTTTAGTCTGTAATATAGTTGACATTATAATTGAAAGAAGTTGCGGATTATTCTTATTGATAACGATACTACGAGGGCCAGATATATTAAATCCATAGTCAGCAAAAGCAGACAGATAGACCATTACGCTAAAGGCATACATTACTGAACCGAAGCGGTTGACACCTATCGTACGAAATAAATATGGATAGGTTACTAATGGCAAAACAAAATTTGTAAATTGGACTAATCCAAGCGATAAAAAATTCGTATAAATTTTATGCTCTACTTTTATGTGATTTGATAATTCTTTAACAGACTTTTTAACATTACTCACAAGACCAGTATTTTCCATTATATTCATTCAAATAAAAAGTAAACAATTTACTTTTGTGAAATAGCAATCTAATCTGAATAATGTTCCAAATACCTTATATTCAAACTACATCTTCACCCGTTGCCAACATGATACACACAACTAAAGACCTTTAACTTTAAACATGTGCAGAAGCCCTTCGTTAAGTGTTACTCTATCTGAGAGTCTCAGCTTGTCTATAATAGTTCATTTTCATACAATTGGTATATGTCGTTCACCCATTATGTACAGGGCCGGGGCCCTACTAATTTTAGGCTGAATCCGATTATCAGGTACAAAGGTAACAATTTTAGACGACCCGTAACTCCTTTGGTGTCACCTGCTCGCACAGTAGGCTTACATCAATACATGGGTTAGCTTCTGTGAATTTGTCACCAACTCTTTCTCTCAATAGCTGGCTATCTAGTAGGGAATCAGCCTAATGCCACTAATGAGTTAATAGTCAGCGTACCAATAATCTTTGCGTACTTTGCTGGTAAACAAAGCGTCAAGTATGATGAGAAGGCAATTACTTTTAGTACTAGCAATTTTAATTAGCTCCCGATGCGAGGGGCAAAAGAGCCCCAAAAGCAATTTACTTCCACTAAATGAGCCTTCGTCTTTAAAAAAGCAGTTGTATACCTACAGCCGTTTTGAAGTTCGCAATTTATCCGATCTTCCTCCGAATCTTGTACTGATTGATGCAGGTCGAATGGATACATACCAATATGATCCTACAGATAAGAACACAAGTGATGATAGCATTTTGACTCTGGTTACAGCATCAGGTAAACGCTATAAACGTGTGTTGGCAGGATACACTGTTAACCTCAAATCTGATTTTGGCGCAAAGGGAGATGGTGTAACTGATGATGCGGCTAAGCTACAGAACGCCATCAATTTTCAACAAGCTAACCCAACTGTTGTGATTACGGTACCAGCAGGTGTCTACAAACTTTCAACGACTTGCGTTAAGCTGCAGAGTTTTGAAGGACTTGAACTAAGAGCCGTTCCTAACACGGTTGTTTTTGATTACTCCCAAATTGGCCCAAATAAAGCGTGTCTTAAGCTGATAGGTGGATCAGGACGTATTTGTCAAAACACGATTGAAGGTATAATTTTTAAGGGCAATGCCTCATCCACCGCCATTGAAATAGCGGGACAATGTGGGCAGTTGGTGAACAAGTGTGTCTTTCAGCGCAACAAAGTTGGCCTTTTGTACCACAATGAAACAAATGGGTCATTTACAGAGTGGTGTACGGCACAAAACTGCTCATGGGAAAATACATGCCAATATGATATCCAGTACAAACGAACGTCAGGCAATAACTCATTTCACGGCTCTGGCTTGACTGGTGTTAACTACGTAAATACGTTTATTACAGGAGGAACCGTTCTATTAATTGATGAGGGATGCTTTCCGTATAATTGTCCCCTTAACGTTCAAGTATGGTTTACAGATAAATCAACCTTCATTCGTAACAATAACTCAAACTCTACATACCGGCCATATTTCGCGGGTAACGTATCATTCGAGCGATTTGGGGGTGAACTGCTACTCGGATCAGGACACCCATCTTATTTTGGCGGAAGCGTTGAATCGCTCGGTGACTATGTAGACTCAGGTTTATTTTACCAGTGCCAGGGTGTAGTAGTTAATAAAAATAACTCGACTACTCCATACGGCATTCGGTATAATACGCAGATGGCATTGACGGCGTCATCTACAATAATCACCAATGCACCAACAGGAGCTATTTATCAAGCTACCATCACTATTATTGGAGCTGACTACGATTATCGTGCTGTACTAATTATAGATTGTTCGGGAGGAATAGCGGGTAAAGGCAGCGTAACGCTGCTCGCAACTACTCGAGCCTTTAATGCAGCTGGTTATGGAGCACCCGTATTCAGTCTCGATACGTACGGACGGCTAATAATCAGCAATACCAGCTATCCAGTATCAGGTGTGAAGCAACTCAGAGCGTTCATTACCTATCATCAGATGGCCGACTATTATTATGGGAATTACCCGGGTAAGTCATTTTAAGCCCTATCATACGTTGGTTTTTTGTTTCTACAAAAAGTACGAATCGGACAATTACCTCCTTTATCAGTTACAAAGAATAATGTGTTTTCAGTATATGTTTATTTATGAAAGACTTTCTACCCTTAACCATTGCTTTTTGCTTGCTCTTTCAACTGTCGTTTGGGCAGACTACATACTATGTTGCCAACAATGGAAATGACACTAATAATGGCACGTCAAGTACAACGCCCTTCCAGACTATCGGTAAAGTGAATACGTTAACTCTGCAACCAGGCAGTCAGGTACTATTTCGCCGGGGCGACACGTTCAGGGGAATGCTAACCATAAGTCAGTCAGGCTCTGCAGGTAACCCGATTACGGTAGATGCGTATGGAAGTGGCTCAAAACCCGTTATCGCTGGGTCAGTGCCAATAACAAGCTGGACAAATATCGGCAATGGGAAATGGCAGGCTACCTGTTCCAGTTGTGGTCCCACTCTGACGGGTTTATACGCGAATGCCGTGTCACAGCCATTGGGTCGCTATCCAAATCCCAGTGACCCTAACCGGGGTTATCTGACTGTTCAGGCCCACGTTGGTAAGACTAAGCTCGGTAGTCAACAGCCGTTAACCACCAATTGGGTAGGGGGCGAGGTAGTCATTCGGGCCAACTATTTCATCATCGACCGAGCAACAATAACGCAGCAAACCAGTAATACGCTCACACTAACCAACGCGTCCACCTACGACATCTCGGATCAGTTTGGTTATTTTATTCAGAATCACCCGGCTACACTCGACCAGCAAGGAGAATGGTACTATAATCCTGCTAACAAGCAGATAACGATTTACTCGAATCAGATAGATCCGAATACCCAATTGATATCGGCTACGGTCTTCAGTCAGGGAGCAACAACCCGCGCACGGTCCAATGTTACGTTCAATAATCTGCGGATCATCGAAACCTTAAACTGTGGCTTATACATTGAAAACTCATCCGGCATAACCGTAACCAATTGTGAAGTAGTTAACTCTGGTGAAAACGGGGTTTGGTTTAGTGGGTCCGGCAACACGATATTATTTGAGAACAATTTAATTGAAAGAACTAATAATAATGGCTTCCAGATTGATACGTATAACACGTTCACATGTCGGGGAAATACTATCCGCCATACGGCACTGGAACCGGGACGGGGCGACTCTGGCGATGCCCAATACAACGGTTTCATCGCCTATAGTCTCACTGGTACACTCATCGAGAATAACACTATTGACAGTACGGGCTACTGTGCCCTCAACTTCCCTAAGAACAATACTACAGTTAAGCGTAACATAGTGTCTAACTTTTGCATGACCAAAAATGATGGAGGTGGGTTGTACGTAACAAATAATGCACAGGAGTCAATGACCAATGTATCACTTCAGGAAAATATAATCTTTAACGGCTTGGGAGTAGCAGAAGGTACACCTGACGGTTTTCTCGGTGCTAACGGTATATACTTAGATGAGTGTATTCAAAATATAATGGTCAGTGATAATACGGCGTTTAAATGCTCAGGAGCAGGTATTTACCTGCATGGAGCTACAAGCTGTGCAGTTATAAGAAACACCTGCTTTGACAACGATTATACACAATATATAATTGACTACACTAATCTGTGTACTGCCACGAATAATACCACCACAAATAACGTCTTCGTAGGCAAGCTGCCCACGCAGTATTCGGCCATCTATAATTCGTACACGACTAATCTGGGTACTTTCGGCACTTTCGATAATAACTATTACGCCCGGCCCTTAGACGACGTGCAGACGCTGCGGTTGTCTTATCCCCCTCCCAACGGTACCTCATTTGATCCTCAATCTTTACTTGAATGGAAAACTAAATATGGAAAAGATCAAAATTCAAAAACTTCGTCGGTTACATTCAAGGGCTACATCATCAATAGCTTTACAGGTCCTGAACGGGTAGTAGGCGGGGATTTTACGACGGGTACCGGATACGGTATTGGTGGGCCTTTTATTTTTAGTGACTTCAACAATGGACAGGGCACTTGGGATAATACGAATCGTATCAATGGTGGGAGCCTGAATCTAAACTTCACCTCCATCACTAATAATCCAGGAGCATCACTTTATGCGGCTCAAGTAGTTAACAGCGTAGCTCAAAACAAGTATTATATTATTCAATTTGATGCTATCAGCCCTATACCAAATCGGTTGGTTCAGGTATACATTCAGCCCCAGTTTTCCCCATTTCTCGCTTTGGTTGACACTCGTCCGGCTGTTGTTGTCGGCACGTCAGTTCAGCATTATGAGATAGCCGTTAAGCCGCTACGGGATTTAGACAAGGCGCTTGCAGTTTTACGTCCATTTGAAAGTAGTCAACCGCTTTTTATAGATAATTATAGCTTCCGTGAGGCCAATATATCTCGCATTGACCCAGATAAACTTATTCTGTTCATGTATAACCCAACTTCTGTTGATATGGTCGTTGCTCTCAACGGAAGCTACAAAGATGTAGCTAACCAAACATATACCGGTCAGCTAACTATACCCGCTTTTAGATCGATTGTGCTGCTCTGGAACGGCTCGCAGTCTATTTCTGCGGATCTGAAGGCGCAAATTACAACCGATAAAGAAGCACCACGGGTTGGAGAAACGATTACGTATCAGGTCGTTGTCCGTAATGAAGGCGACAATAACACTTCTGGTACGCCCGTCAGTACACAATGGTCAGTACGATTACCGCCAAATCTTCAGTTGACAAATAGTACAGGGCTGCAATATGCAAATGGCACTATAATTGGAACTGTAACCAATCTTCCCAGTCAAGCAAGTGCATCATTTACTTTCCAGGCTAAACCATTAGCAACGGGGGTATACCGGACGGCGGTTGAGCTTATCTCATCTACATATCTAGACCCCGACAGCAGTCCACTTTCAGGAACAGGCGATGGCGAAGACGATTCAGACGAAGCTATAGTTCGCACTAAAGAGTTGGGCGAAACTGTTTTTATTTCTCCTAATCCCAACCAGCGGCCTTTAAAGGCACTGGTTTCTTCACAGCCACCGTCCGATCTGACTAAGGCTGATCTTAGCATACAAATGAATTTAAGCAAGCAGGTCTTGGTTGCTAACGAGGTTATTACCTGTACCGTGATTGTGCTTAACCGCGGGGGAACTACAGCAACATCTATCCAGATTACCGATCAACTCCCTTCCGGGCTACAATTCGTGAGTGGGGCAGGATGGACCGTAAATGGAAATACGCTGACTAACAGCATTGATCGGTTAGCGGCTGGCGGTAGTTATGCCTTTTCGTTTCAGGTGCGGGCTACTTCGACGGGACAGTGGACAAATCAGGCTCAGATAACAGCTTCAGGAACTGGCGATCCAGATTCGACCCCTAACAACGGTTACGCCAACGGTGAAGACGACCAAATTCAAGCTGATGTGCGTGTGCGATAAAACAAAACAGCCCCTGTAATTCAGGGGCTGTTTTGTTTTGGAGATAGATCACAGAGGGTGTCTGTATATTCCTACCGGGCCACCTTCTTTATTGTCTTTGTAAGCTGCATATTCTGTTTTTTCAAAAGCAAATTTTGCTTCTTCAGCGTGTTAAATTCAGTTTTGAGATCGATCATGTAAAGAGTTAGCTCTTCAATTTTACCGAGTAGTTTAGCATTCATCTGACTAACATCCATGCCTTCACGCACAACGTCTTCGGCCGAAGGAATTCCGGGAAGATGTTTGTGCTCTTTTATGTAAGTAGCTACTTCAGTAAGTGGTTTTAACTGGTACGTAGATGAGAAGACGTAATCTGACCAGTCGGACGTATTCTTCACAGAAACCTTCACCTTTTCCGTCAAAATTCCGTCCTGCACGTAAAGTTTATAACCGGCAGGTGCTTTGCTTATAGCAGAGCCGATGACAACGCCCCCCGAATTAGTATTCTGCACATTTTCCCCTACAACTGTCCACAGATCAGTTTCGGCTCCTATCCGTGCTGATCCGTTAAGGCTGGCTAAAACTACATCGCCGGTTGCATTAACAGTGAGGAATTTATATTGACTGGTTACACTGGCGGGAGAAGCGCTCGTCAGATTAGTAAATCGCAAGCCCGATTGATTAGCCGTTCCCTGAGTGATCTCTAATTTGCTGCTTGGCGCGGTGTTGCCAATGCCAATGTTCGCCCCATTGCCTAAAATCAAACTATTGCTTGCTGAGACTTGGGCACCATATCCAATAGCTGTTGCATTTTGCAGACCTGGATTTGAGGCAGAAACACCAGCGCCGGTTCCAATGAACGTATTACGTTGTCCGGTTGTGTTTTCAAGACCTGCATTATAACCAAGGGCAACATTGTCTGAGCCGGTCGTTTTGAATCCACTATTGAGGCCCATCAACGTGTTATTAATACCTGCTACGTTCGAGTAGCCAGCTCCATTACCTACGAATGTGTTATACACGCCAGTTGTGTTCGCGTAGCCTGTTGACGCACCTAAGAATAAATTAAATGCTCCGTTAGTATTACTATAGCCTGCGCGCTGGCCAAAGAACACATTATTCTCACCAGTCGTATTACTAAATCCGCTATTAAGACCCACAAAGGAGTTAAAACGCCCCGTAGTGTTAGTAAAACCTGAACCAGAACCAAAGAATAGATTTTCCCGGCCAGTAGTATTCGCTTGACCAGCATTACCCCCGACAAACAGGTTAAAGCTTCCGTCTATATTAGAGCGTCCTGAATTTGTACCAATAAAAACGTTATCAGTGCCAACTGTATTAGTAAGACCACTTTCAAAGCCAACGAACGTGTTACTAATGGCTGTATTATTAAGGCCAGACCGAGTACCAATAAACGTATTTTGTATACCCGTTGCATTTGATGAACCCGCTAAAGACCCTACAAACACATTACTAGCGCCAGTTGTAGTAGCTCCGCCTGCATCTGCTCCTAGGAATGTATTATCTGAGCCTGTGTTGTTAGCGTAACCTGCACCAGCCCCAACAAATGCATTATTATGTCCGCTTGTGTTGAAATATCCTGAACGGTATCCGCCGTAGAAATTATTGTAGCCGGTCGTATTTGTATACCCTGACTGGTTACCAATAAATGAGTTATTATTTCCAGTTGTATTAGCACTCCCTGCTGAATAGCCAAAAAAGCTATTATAACTTCCCGACGAATTTTGCTGACCAGCCAATGTACCTACAAAGGCATTCTGAGCACCAGCCATATTCTGCACACCAGCACCCCGGCCAAGAATAAGGTTACCATTCCCACTCATTGTGAGGTTACCAGCTCCAACGCCTACTAACGTGTTATCAGATCCTCCAGTAGTAGTTGACGTAGCTGCTGTTATGGCTATGTTTGTTTGAGGAGTCTGAGCAACAGCAGGCATAAAGACTGTACAACTCAGTAAGGCAAGTACAATTGCAGTCGATTTAGTATAATGTCTCATTGGCGACACGATTATTTTATTTAGCCTGAATTTTGGGAAAGTTACTTACTAATCTGGAATTATATAGCAATATGTAAAATTAAGTAGCAAGTTTTACATATATGTAAAACAAATATATACAAAGTTTGATAATAGTAAATCTACAAGGTAGATAGTTTATGCGGTAAATAAGGAATAAGTTTCATTCCGCGTTTTGTACCCTTCTACCATTAATCTTGCTACATCTTCCATCTTAAAGCGGGCCTCCCAACCCAACTCATCCTTAGCCTTTTTTGGGTTAGCATGGCCTTCAGCAATATCAGTAGGACGGAAAAACGCTGTATCTGTCCGAACGTGATTCTCCCAATCCAAGTTTACTGCTTCGAAAACGACCCGAATGAAATCCCGAAGTTTATTGGTCTGCCCGGTAGCAATTACGTAATCTTCTGCTCGCTCCCGCTGCAACATCAGCCACATGGCTTCAACATAATCTGGTGCCCAACCCCAGTCACGAGCGATATCAATATTACCTAACGTTAGTATTTCTCTACTACCATTGGCTATTCGGCAAGAAGCTGCCACGATTTTCTGAGTAACAAACCGCTCGGGCCGCAAAGGGGATTCATGGTTGAACAGAATACCAGTACTGGCATGTAGCTGGTAAGCTTCCCGGTAATTGGCCACTTGCCAGAAAGCAGCCGCCTTAGCTACTCCATAGGGGCTACGTGGACGAAACGGAGTAAGTTCGTTAGCCGTTTCACTGCCTGTATCACCAAAACATTCACTCGATCCAGCATTATAAAAGCGGATTGGTTGCCCGGTAAAGCGAATAGCCTCTAATAAATTAAGCGTTCCAACGCTAATGCTCTCTAAGGTTTCAACAGGCTGTTCAAACGATAGGCCGACTGAGCTTTGTCCGGCTAAATTATATACTTCATCGGGCTGTGTGCGCTGTAGGGTTTGTAACACAGACCGAAAATCATTTATACTAATTGAAACTGTTTCTACATTTTGCCGTATACCTAAGCGTGTCAGATGATTAAAGGAAGACATCTGTGCATCACGCGATCCACCGTATACCTTGTATCCTCTATTAAGTAGCAGTTGAGCCAAATAAGCACCATCCTGACCCGAAATTCCGCAGATTAAGGCTGTCTTCATATTAATTAGACTGGTGTTTTGAAATTGTACGCCTAACAAGGGAAACCAACAAACCAACAACAATACCTGCCAGTATAAAGCCCATCAAAATCAGCGCTCGGTTAGGAGCACTTTTACGTAGAGGAACCGTCGGTGGCTCTAAAATTTTAAACACTGGCGATTCCTCAGACACTTTGATTTTTGCCTGTTCAAGTTGTTTAGAAAGATCATTAAACACAGTTTGAGCCAGCATGAAGTCGGCCTGTAACCTTTGCTCTTCAATCTTTGCTGTGTTTAAAAACAAGCTGCGGTTTTGGTCTTTGTAGCTTGACAATGCGAATTCTGTTAACTGATACCTTCGCTTTGCATCATCTACTTGATTAGTTAAAAATCGGACTTGACTTCTGGCCTTCTCCGTTCGATAACTGGTTATGTAAGTAGTCAGATATTCCAGTGACAACCTTGCTACATCAGCAGCCGTCACCGGATCGGCGAACGAGGCTGTAACCTGAATTATTCCTGTCTTCTTATCGTATGAAGCTGCTACCGAAGTATGAATTTGGCGAACGAGTTTCTCTTGGCGCTTTGTTATTTGAAGTGATGTATCTGGATTTCGGGATTTATTGATAGGGGATGTAGGACCATCATCTGAATCCATAAAACCTCCTAATAGTGACTGTCTGTCCTGCGCTTCTAAAAACGCCTGTAACGAAGTTTCCTTCTGTAAGAATTGTGAGTAAACAGGTTGTTGTAACAACTGGAGCGCAAATGGCATACTTTGCAGTATATCCGGGTAAATATCAGGCCGGATAGCATCCATTCCTGCCCCTGTTGCGCTACTGATATCAATACCAGCTAAACCTGCCAGAGAGCCCAGATTACCAAGTCCACCAGTGCCTTTTGCTTGAATTTCAGGCATTACAGTCACCAGTGTCGTATATACATTAGGCTTGTTAAATGCGTATAGACCACCAATAACAAGACCAATTAGAGCACCAGCCAGTATACGCCCCCGACTAACTTTAAGAAACTGCGCAACGTCACGAAGTCGAATTTCGACTTCGTCTTCGCTAATTGAGTTCCTTGGTTTTGGCTCTGTGACTGACATTTGTTTTCAGATTAAAAATGATCTGTTTCTTTGCTACAATAATCGGATAACGGTCAGAATAGTAGCAGCCAGCGTTGTAATGACCGATAAGATACCAATGCGTTCAGCCGGGCTTAGGCGATTTCCATCCAGTGGGCGGAAGGGCACCACAATAGTAGAGCCTGGTTCTACTTTAGGTCTGAGATTGGCAAACAAAAAATGACGTGTTCGATCTTTACGACCATTTGGATACACTACATACGATTTTTTTCGTCGGGCGTTCTCCGTAAATCCTCCGGCTTGAGCGACGTAATCCTCAAAATCAAAATCTTTTTCAAAGCTCACGGCTGTGGGGTTTAAGACACCGCCCTGAACCAGTACAATTTCTGACACACGTGGGATAAACAGCGAATCACCATTCTGAAGCAGTAAGTTGCTTTCTACCGTGGTATCCTTTAAGACTTTTCGTAAATCAGTAGCCACCAACTGCCCGGAACGCCGGAACTGCGCGCCGGGTAAATAGGCTTGTGCCTTTAGCCCGCCCGACCGGTTAATGAGGTCCGCTATCCGCTCGGTACGGCTGAAAATGGCGTAACTGCCCGGATTGTTGACCTCACCGGTAATAAAAACGCGCTGCTGCACTTCGTAGTACGGCGATGTACGGATATATACGATATCGAATGGCTGCAGGATGAACTCCGCCGGGGTGGGCGCGTTGGGAGTACCCGAGGTGGTAAGCCCCAGATTACGGTCGAGCGTCAGGCGGAAAATCTCGATGTTATCGCGGGAGTTTACCCCTGCGGAGTCCTGACGGATACGGCGGGCCACTTCAATACGGCTGGCCGTAGCGCCTTCCTGAAAGCCCCCGGCCTGCACAATCAGGTCGGCCACGCTCAGGTTATTTACGTACTGAAACGTGTCGGGTTTGTTTACCGCCCCTTCGATGGTCACGTAATACCGTTCGCGCAGGTCACGGACCGACTGCACGACCACGCTATCCTGCCGCTGTAGGGGCAGATCGGTCGCCTGTCCCTGCATAACGCGGCCCGGATCGAAGGCAATGGCTTCCATATCCATGTTGGCCCGTTCGCGGTAGATGACAGCCCGGTTAGTAAAGGCGTCTTTTCGGAGGCCCTCCGCGCGGGTAATCAGGTCTTTCACGGTAGACAGACCAGGCACTAACGCGTAGTCACCCGGCCGCATCACGGCTCCGGTGATCTGCACCCGGTTTTCGTAGCGTTCCAGAATTTTGCCAACCGTGTAGCGGTCACCCCGCTGTGGTACAAAGGCAGCTAATTCGTCCTGCGTAATGGTCACAATCTTCCGTTCGCGGGGGGTGTTGCGCCGTAGGGTAAGCGAGGCTGTGTAGGCCTCGTCGGTGAAACCGCCCGTAAAGCCGAGTACCGTCTTAAGCGTTTCGCCGGGCAGGACTTCATAAATAGCGGGGCGTCGTACCTGACCGATGAACTCCACGCGGGTATCGTAGTCGGCCACGCGGATCACGTCCTGATCAGCTAAACGAATGTTATCCCGCTGATCGGCCCGGAGCAGAAAGTCGTACAGGTCGATGGTGCGGATGACCCGGTTGCCGCGAATGACGCTGATCTTCCGAAACGAGCCCGTTTCGGGATTCGGGCCACCCGCCAGATACAAGGCGTTGAAGGCGGAGCCAAGCGACGAAATGGTGTAGGTACCGGGCCGAACCACTTCGCCGAGGAGCGTAACGCGGATGCTGCGGATGTTTCCCAGCGATACGTTGGCGGAGGTACCACTCCCGGCCCGGCCGATGCCCTGATAGATCTGCTGCAACCGCCCGATGATGCGTTTTTCGGCCTGTTCGATAGTCAGGCCGCTCACGAAAATCGGTGGCAGGTTCTGCACCTTCACGGTTCCTTCGGGGCTGACCCTTAATTTAAGGTTATCGAATGAGGCTCCGTAAATGTCGATGTTGATTTCGTCGTCGGGGCCAACCACGTAGTTGCGCGGTGTAGCAATACGAAGGTTAGGTTCGAAGGACAGACCGGCATTCTGGAACAGCGAAGCTCCAAATACGACAGGTTTTTTGACGGTATCAGCCCGGGAGAACGTAGGTAGTGAGTCGATCATCCGGCGCGAGAGATCACCGGGCAGGGTGCGTACATAGCCGGTATCAGATGTGGTCTGACCGCTGTTGCGACCCGTCTGCGTACGAATCTGCGCAATCCGCCGACGCATCTTAGCGATGTCGTCCAGTGTATAGCCCTGCGACATGGCGGCCTGTTCGATCTGCAGTTCATTGAGTCCGCTGGCCTGCGCCCGGCGGTAAAACTCCTGCACCTGTTCATCGGAAAGCTGATCGACGCGAGAGGTGGGCCGCTGCTGCGCCTGTGTTTCTACGCACAGCAGGACCGAGATCAATAAAAACAGCCAGACGACCGGTCGGCCAATAAGAACGGTAGGTGACAAGCTGACGTGATGTAAAGTATACAAGGACACTGGACTGACAGTTGATTCCGCAAAAGTAAGACAATACTTCCAATCTGTGGTACTTGGTCTGCCCCGGGCGATGGAGCGGTTCGCCTTTCTCCCGGCCCACGACTGAAGTCATGGGCTACGGGAAAGGGAATTTGTGGCTGCGGGAAACAGCCTGACAAGTTGTCGTTTAAGGCTGTCAAACAGAAAATTGGCCTTACAATTGATGGAGTAGTACGTATATATCCTGGCTCAACGGCCGCGCTGTTCCTGCCCAAAAGCCGCAGTCAGCTGCATTGTTAAGCCGGGATAAAGCTACGACAAAGCATGGATAAAGCCAGTTGCCCTCTGGCATTCAACCGGGTCCGTTTGTTGAAGTACCGGCTTAATGCGCTAATTTTGTCCAAAATACGTGGGTCGTTGCTGTGCTGAATGGCGCGTTAATTCGTTTACTAAGCATGGTCAACTGACTCCTACCGACTAACCACTGAAATGATTAATCTCATCACCAAAAGCATAACTAAGCTGTTCGGCACCAAGGCGGACCGGGACTATAAAGAACTGGCTCCGTACATCGAACGGGTTAACACGGAATTTGACCGGCTGAAAGCCCTCTCGAACGACGAACTGCGGCAAGCCTCGGCGGATCTGAAGCAACTGATTGCGGACCGGCTTCAGTCGTTTGATAATCAGGCGGCTGCGTTGCGTCAACAGGTCGCCGACCAGCCCGACATGGATGTCAGCGATAAGGAAGTGATCTTTAACCAGATCGACAAATTAGACACTGACCGCAACAAAGAACTCGAAGTAGTACTACTGGATATTCTGCCTCAAGCCTTTGCCGTGGTGAAGGAAACAGCCCGGCGTTTCACCGAAAATGAGCGGCTGGAGGTAACGGCTACCGAGTTTGACCGGCAGTACAGTTTCCGGAGGAAGAACGTGCAGATCGAAGGCGACAAAGCCTACTGGGCAAATACCTGGGAAGCCGCCGGGGTCCCTATCAAATGGGACATGGTGCACTACGACGTTCAGATTATCGGTGGTGTAGTGCTGCATCAGGGGAAAATTGCCGAGATGGCTACCGGCGAAGGTAAAACTCTCGTTTCGACGCTGCCCGCTTTCCTGAACGCGCTGGCCGGTCGGGGTGTGCACATCGTGACTGTCAACGATTATCTGGCCAAGCGTGACTCTGAATGGAATGGTCCGCTCTTCGAGTTTCACGGCCTGCGTGTCGACTGCATCGACAAACACCAGCCTAACTCTGAAGGCCGTCGGCAGGCGTATCTGGCCGACATCACCTACGGTACCAATAACGAGTTCGGTTTTGATTACCTGCGCGATAACATGGCCCGCGAAACGGGTGAACTGGTGCAGCGCAAACACCACTATGCCATGGTGGATGAGGTCGACTCCGTACTGGTCGATGATGCCCGGACGCCGTTGATTATTTCCGGTCCCGTACCCCGTGGCGACGAGCAGGACTACGCCGAACTGCGGCCCCGTGTATCGCGGGTAGTCGAAGCGCAGCGTAAACTGGTGAATGACTTCCTGAACGAAGCGAAACGGAAATTAGCCGCTGGCGACGACAAAGAAGGGGGCGTAGCCTTGTTTCGGGCTCACCGGGGTTTCCCAAAATACAAGCCACTCATTAAGTTTTTAAGCGAGACGGGTAATAAGTCCGTATTGCAAAAAACGGAATCGATATATCTGGCGGAAAACCAGAAGCTGATGCCGGAAGCCGACGCGCCGTTGTATTTCACCATTGACGAGCGGAACAACAGCATCGACCTGACCGAAAAAGGGATCGACTATATTACCGGTGCGGGCGAAGATCCTAACTTCTTTATCCTGCCGGACCTGTCGATCGACATCAGCCGGATCGATAAAGATTCCGATCTGAATGAGCAGGAGAAAATTCTGCACAAGGAGAACCTGATTCGCGACTATTCAGTCAAGACACAGCGCATTAATACCGTCAACCAGTTGCTGAAGGCGTTCAGTCTGTTCGAGCGCGACGTTGACTACGTATTAATGGACGGCAAGGTCAAGATCGTGGATGAGCAGACGGGCCGGATTATGGAAGGTCGCCGGTGGTCGGATGGTCTGCATCAGGCCGTAGAAGCCAAAGAAGGCGTTCAGGTGGAAGATGCTACGCAGACCTACGCAACGGTTACGCTCCAGAACTACTTCCGCATGTACCACAAGTTGTCGGGTATGACCGGTACAGCCGAAACGGAAGCCTCTGAATTCTGGCAGATTTACAAATTAGACGTCGTTGTTATTCCGACTAACCGGGCCATCACCCGGAAAGACGAAGAAGATAAGGTCTACCGCTCTGTACGCGAGAAATACGTGGCCGTAGTGGATGAAATCGAGGATCTGGTCGGAAAAGGCCGTCCGGTACTGGTGGGTACCACCTCGGTCGAAAACTCCGAGCTGCTCAGCCGTTTCCTGACCTTGCGCAAGATTCAGCACCAGGTATTGAACGCTAAATACCACCAGCGCGAAGCCGAAGTGGTAGCCTCGGCGGGTTTGCCCGGTACCGTAACCATTGCCACTAACATGGCCGGTCGCGGTACGGATATTAAGCTTACCCCCGAATCAAAATCAGCCGGTGGTCTGGCCATTATTGGTACGGAACGGCACGAATCCCGGCGGGTTGACCGTCAGTTGCGTGGTCGGGCCGGTCGGCAGGGCGACCCTGGTACATCGCAGTTTTTCGTCTCGCTCGAAGATAGCCTAATGCGGTTGTTCGGTTCTGACCGGATCGCGAAAATCATGGACCGGATGGGACTGGAAGAAGGCGAAGTGATTCAGCACTCGATGATCACCAATTCGATCGAACGGGCACAGAAAAAAGTCGAAGAGAACAACTTTGGCATTCGGAAGCGGCTATTGGAATACGATGACGTGATGAACTATCAGCGCGAAGCCATCTACAAACGCCGTCGGAACGCCCTGTTCGGTGACAGGCTTTCGCTCGACATTGCCAACACAACCTTCGACGTCTGCGAAGAAATTGTCAACAACGCCGAGAGCTTCGACGAGGTTGCGCTGCAACTGCTGACAGTTCTGGGACTGGAAGTAAAAATGACCCGCGAAGAGTTCGCAAAACTCAAGAATCCGGATCGCGCTCAGCGGCTGTACGAAGAAGCCGAACAGAATTACCAACAGAAAAACCGGGCTATTGCCGGAAAGGCGCTGCCGGTGTTGACGCAGGTACTCAACGAGCAGGGTCACCAGATCAAAAACATCGTGGTGCCGTTTACGGATGGTACGCATGAATTAACGGTAGTGGCTGATCTGCGCAATGCCGTAGAGACAGGTGGCCGCGAACTGGTGACGGAGATGGAGAAGGCCGTAACGCTGTCGGTGATCGATCAGGAATGGAAAGAGCACCTGCGCGAAATGGACGACCTGAAGCAGTCGGTACAGAACGCCGTTTTTGAACAGAAAGACCCCTTGCTGGTATACAAGTTCGAGTCGATCGAGCTGTTCAAACGGTTCGTGAGTAAGGTAAACTTCGACACCATAAGCTTCCTCACCAAATCAGACATTCCAGCGCAGGATGCACAGGAGGTAGAGCAGGAAATCCGTCAGGCTCCCGCTCATCGTAAGCCCGAGCCCATGCCGGAACTGCACACCAACATGGAAGATTTCGACGATGACCATCTCGCAACTGGTCCTGAAGAATACGCCCGGCGCATGGCGCAGAACAACGCGGCTGGTGCGGGTGCTCCACCGATGAGTGCGCCCCGCCCGAAACAGGAGCCGCTACGGACGACAAAAATCGCCAACCGCAACGAGAAGGTTAGCGTTCAGTACGCCGATGGCAGCGTGAAGCGGGATGTAAAGTATAAAACCGTCGAAAACGATGTAGTGGCTGGTAAAGCCGTACTGATTGACTGACCAACCTCACGGCACCGGCCAAACCTCACCCCCTGCCCCCTCTCCTAAACAGGAGAGGGGAATAGGCTCGGTCTTTTTCCCCTCTCCTTATTTCAAGGAGAGGGGTGCCCGACAGGGCGGGGTGAGGTAACTTGACAAAGCGCCCTCCGAATCGTATATTCGGAGGGCTTATTTTTTTCATGGTTATGATCGCGGAAGAGAAACGGACATACACACAGGCGCAGGAACGGAACGCCTTCGAGAAGAGTGAGTACTTTGAGGGACACCTATACCCAATGGCAGGCGCAACAAAAGAACATAACCGCATCAAAGAAAACCTGTCTTGTCAAATCGGTTATGCACTTAGGTATCATGCATGTCAGTCCTTCTCCTCGAACTTTCGGATACACACACCAAAAAACAGTCTGTATGCGTACCCCGATCTGGTTGTTGTCTGTGGTGAAATCGAATTAATGGCGGGGAACGCTCTCGATACGATGCTTAATCCCACCGTACTTGTTGAAGTCCTCTCTAAAAGCACGGGCGGGTATGACAAAACAGATACGTTTGCCCTCTACCGGGATGTACCGACCCTTCGGGAATACATTACCGTCGATTCAAGACGGATCAAAGTGGAAGTCTGGCATAAATCAGCGGAGGGCGTCTGGTCGCTTGTTAAAGAGACCGCTCAACTGACCGATTCGATTTATAGCCCGACTATCAACGTAACCCTGCCCGTCCGGGCTATCTACGACCGCGTAACGGCCCTTCTCCCTGATGCGTAAACACTGGTTCTGGCTGATGCTGGTTGGTGGGCTGCTTTCGTTCTCCCCGCCCTCACCCATTACACTCCATTCTGAAACCCTGTCATTCGTTCCAAAAGAATATGTGATTGCCAGCGTAGTCGACCAGCGTTCGGAGCGGGGTCGGGTGGCCCAGCTCATTATAACGCCCGGCCACCATGCCGAAGCGGTCGATCTGCCGGGGGGAGCCGCCAGTGCAATCAATCAGTTCGTGCGGCAGAGTCTGCATACTACCAATTTACCGGCCAGCCGAAAACGACCCGTTACCATTCGGTTGAAAGAGTTATCCATCAACGAAACAGCCGTTGGTACGAACCGCGTGAACGGACGCTTAGCGCTGGTGATGGTGTTCGACGTAACCCGCGATGATGATACGTTTGAACTGGTCACGTTTCGTACGTCAGCGCAGTATCAGCGGCCAGCCGGTCAGTTGGAGGTGGTGGAGCCAACACTCAGACAGGCGCTGGTAAATGGCCTGACGTTTTTTAATGACTGGATTAATCAGAACGTCAATCAGCATGAAAAACTGGCGACGCGCTTACAGGTGAACATCAAAAACTATACACGAAACCCCGACAGCGATACCGTTTTTTACGATCCCGCCCGGCCGCTGGTCTGGTCCGATTTTCTGGCTCCTGTACCGCGTCTGAGCCGGTATGCCGCGCAGGTGTTTACCAGTTTTGCTTACGAAGGGCGCAGCGAGGTAAAAAACGGAGTCATTCAGGTTAACCTGACGTTTAAAATATTTACGCTTAAAAACTCGTCCTGGGTTAGCGAACCGGCTCGTAATGCCTACGCGCTGAACCATGAGCAGCGCCATTTCGACATTGCGAAGCTGGTGACGGAGCGGTTCAAAAAACGCATCATTCCCGACAGTTTAAGCCTCAATGACTACAACAGTGAGATTCAGTATCAGTACATTGAGGCTTACCGGGAGATGAACCGGTTACAGGAGCAGTATGACGGCGAGGCCAATCATGGCATTATTCAGGGGGCGCAGGAACGCTGGAATCAGCGCCTTGACGCTGAATTGCGTAGCTTTGGACTGAAATGACTGCTCTTTCTTCCTACATCGACCATACGAATCTACGCCCGACGGCCACGGAAACCGACATTCGGCAGTTGTGCGTGGAGGCCTACGAAAATCAGTTCAGGGCCATTTGCCTGCCACCCTCCTATGTGCTGTACGCCAGCGATATCCTGACGGGTACTCCAATTAAGGTTTGTACCGTTATTGGTTTCCCGCTGGGCTATAACGGCCTGGCAGTAAAAGTAGCCGAAGCAGAAAAAGCCCTTGAAGACGGCGCGACCGAACTGGACATGGTCATCAACCTAACCCGATTTAAGTCAATGGCTTACTTGAGCGTTCGGGAGGAAATTGCCACGCTGGCCCGGGTCGCTCATGGTAAGGGCGCCCTGCTGAAAGTTATTATTGAAACCGCTTATCTGGACGATAATGAAATCCGTATCGCCTGTGAACTGTGTATAGAAGCTGAGGCAGACTTCGTGAAAACCTCTACCGGTTTTGCCACAACCGGTGCCGATCTGGCGCAGGTAAAACTGATTCGCTCCCTCCTGCCCGATACCATACAGGTGAAGGCCTCGGGTGGTATCAAAACGTACGAGCAGGCGCAGGCTTTTATCGACGCCGGAGCCACCCGATTGGGCACGTCATCGGGTGTGTCCATCGTACAGAGTCAGTTGTGAAGCCAATCCGTGTGTTGCTTGTTAGCCCGGCTCACCCTCCGACCGACCCGCGCATTGTGCATAAGCAGGCCCCTACTTTGTCCACTCGCTACAACGTTACCTGCCTGTTGCCCCATGCCAAAGCAGGAATGAGCGGCCCAATCCGGTTTATCCGGTTACCACTGTTTCGGTGGCTGGGCTGGCGGCTGTTACTGGTTCACCCGCTTATTCTATGGCATATCGTCCGGCTCCGTCCGCAGATCCTGCATATTTGTATGCCTGAACTGCTGCCTATTGCGCTGCTTTGTCGGCTGTTTGGCCTGAACGTAGTGTATGAAGTACAGGAAAACCTCCGGCTGAAGTTCGACCGGAAGCGGTACAACAATCATCCGGTTTTCCAGCGGGCCTTTGCCGGATTTGAGCAATTGGCCCGGCACTATTGCTACCATGTCTTCACCGAGGATAGCTACCTGGCCACCTACACCGGCCTGAAGTTACCTTACGCCCTTGTTCATAATTACCCCGATCCGGCATTTTTTGACTCTCTTTCTCAACCATCCTTATCAACTGCGCCCGTTACCGATGGACCGCATCTTCTCTACGTTGGGGTTGTTAGTTTCGACCGGGGGCTGGACACGATGATTGAGACCATTGCGTTACTGGCGGCTCACTATCCGGCAATCCGGCTCCACCTGTTTGGCCGTTGTGCTTTCGCACGGAGGGAGTTGGAAGCGGTACCTGCTTATGCCGAAGTACGTGACCATATGGTGTTCTATGGCCAAACCGATCCCAAAATCGCCTACACCGGCACCACCCGGTACATAGCAGGTCTGGCCTTACTGAAACCGGTTGGTGACTACCCCGGCTCCTACCCCACCAAGCTATTCGAGTACATGGCAGCAAGCCTGCCAGTGCTGACCGCTGATTTTCCCCTGTACCGGGCAGTCGTCGAGTCAGCCCAGTGCGGGTACTGTGTAGAGCCAGCCGATTCGAGTCAGGTGGCACAAAAGTTGATCAGCCTGATTGAGCACCCGGATGAAGCAGCCTTGATGGGAAAGCGCGGAAGACTGGTTAGTACGTATATGTACAATTGGCAGACCGAAGCGAACCAATTGCTCGGATTATACAATTCCATTGCACTTTGTTAAGTCATTATGGAATTGTTCTAATGTGAAGTACCATACTTTCCCGGTAGTATTTAACTTTCGGAGAAAATTCCTGCCCATAACGTAAAAACACTTAACCAGTCATCAATGTACATTCACGCAGTTAGTCACTATCTGCCAACCGCAGTAGTTGACAACGAGCACTTTACGCAACTCAACGGTCTATCGAGCGATTGGATTACCGAACGAACTGGTATCGCCCAACGGCGAAAGGCCGGTCCCGGCGAAAATACCAATACTATGTCCGTAATTGCCGTACAGCGTCTGGCTGAACAAACAGACCTGTCGACGGTAGATTTAATTGTTGGTGCCACTTACACTCCCCACGATACCATTGTCACGCTGGCGCATGCTGTGCAACATGCGCTCAACATCGCCGATATTCCGGTAGTATCCATCTCGTCGGCCTGCTCTTCTTTGCTGAATGCCATTGAAATTGTAGAAGGCTACTTCGCTATTGGTAAGGCTACCCGTGCGCTGGTGGTTGTTTCAGAACACAATACGGCCTATAATAACGATACAGATAAAGTCTCCGGCCATTTGTGGGGTGACGGCGCATCTGCGCTGCTGATTACGAAAGAACGGCAGTCGGAGCGGGACATGACTATTTCGCATGTCATCACCGGTGGGGCGGCTACGAGTGGTAAAGCTACTGAAGCGGTCGTGCTACAGCCGCTGGTTCAAGGCGTTATCATGCCCAACGGCCGCGACGTGTTCATCAATGCCTGTCAGTACATGCCCAAAGTGAGTCGGCAGGTCATAGAGAAAGCGGGCCTGACCATTGATGATATTGATTTTGTGCTGCCTCATCAGGCCAACCTTCGCATCAGCCGCAACGTGATGCAGACGCTGGGCTTACCAGAAGAAAAACTCATTTCTAACATTCAGCGGCTGGGTAACACCGGTTGTGCCGGCTGTGCCATTGCCCTCTCCGAAAACTGGGATGTATTCCGGAAAGGCCAACGCATTGTGGTAACCGTCTTCGGTGGCGGCTACTCATATGGCGCCATGCTGATTGAAGTGTAGAAAAAGGTGGCAAGTCAGTAAGTTGATAAGTCAGTAACGGGGCCGCCCGGGCTGTACTTCGTAATGAAATACTTACTGACTTACCAACTTACTCCCTATTGCGCGTCTCCGCGCCAGACGTTGTTCTTGGGGTTCACGTCCGGTAATTTTCCGTCGGGGTCAAGGGTGACGGTTCGGATGGACGTTGTCGATGGATATTGGAACGTCCAAGTTCCACCGCGCTGCCATACTTCGACCGGCAGGGTTGTCCGCGATTTTTTGCCATTGGTTTCCTGTACTTCAACGATGACAGGCATGGCTAGTTTTTCCAGGTTGTCAATGGTAATAAGCGCTCCTTTCTCGGCGGCTCCATCGACGTACTTCACGCCCTGAATACTCTGATCCAGCTTCCAGGTTTCGTAGAACCAGCCCCGCCAGAACCAGCCCAAGTCTTCACCGGCTGCATTTTCCATCGTTCTGAAGAAGTCGTACGGCGTCGGATGTTTAAACGCCCAGCGATTTACGTAGGTCTTGAACGCGAAGTCGAACCGCTCGGGACCGAGAATAGTCTCTCGCAGCAGTTTTAAACCCTGCCCGGGCTTGAAATAAGCCAGGATACCCAACGCCCGGGGTTGCTGCACGTCGGGAATGGTCATGATCGGCTCGGCGGGGCTGAATAAGGCCGGGCCAATATCCTGCATCGTAAACCGCTCCCGATCGTACTCCCCATTGTTGAAATTAGTTGTCGATAAGGTGTTGATGAAGGTATTGAACCCTTCATCCATCCACGGAAATTTGCGCTCGTTACTGCCTACAATCATAGGAAACCAGTTATGGCCGAATTCGTGGTCTGTTACGTTCCAAAGGCCATCTTTTTTGTCCTTATGATCGCAGAAAACGATGCCCGGATACTCCATACCGCCTACAATACCGGCTACATTGGTCGCCACGGGGTAGCTATACTCAAAAACGTATTTGGAATAGAACTCGATACAGCCTTTCACGTACTCAGTTGAGCGGTTCCAAGAATCGTTGGTGGCACTCTCCGCCGGATAAGCCGACTGTGCGAGCGATGTTTTGCCACTCGGTAGATTCATTTTAGCTGCATCCCAGACAAACGCTTTCGACGACGCCCAGGCCACGTCGCGCGTGTTGGTGCAACGGAACCGCCAGGTTAGTTTACCCGACTGTTTAGGCCGTGAATTGGGCTGATTCACCTCAGCAGCCGACCGGATAATCACTGTTTTATCACTCTGCCGGGCCTGCGCCAGTCGTTTGATCTGTTCAGCAGTCAGTACCTCGTTTGGATTCAGCAGTTCGCCCGAACCAACAACGATATGGTTCCAGGGCGCGGTTACGGCGTACTCGATATCGCCATATTCAAGGTAAAACTCGCCCGCGCCGAGGTATGGCAACACATTCCACCCCTGAATATCGTCGTACACGCACATGCGCGGATACCACTGCGCAATTTCATAGATAACCCCGTCTTTACGGGTTAGCATCCCCATCCGGTCGGAACCGTACTGAGGAATTTTAAAGGAATAAGCCACCCGTATTTTGATGCCGTCGCCGGGTTTAACGGCTTCCGGCAAGCGCACCTGCATCCGGGTATCGTTGATGGTGTACTGAGCCGTTCCTTTATTTTTTCCCTGCTCGATAGTTACCGACGTAACGGTAAAGCCACCGTTGAAATTTTTATTACCAAAACGCCCACCCTCTATCGGCGTTGTTTTAGCCGAACGTGAGGTATCGCTGAAGGCATTCTGATCCAGTTGCAGCCACAGAAAGGGCAGACTCTCGGGCGAGTTGTTCTTGTACGTGATCTCAACATCACCTGCAACGGTGTTCTGCTGATCATCTAAGCTAACGTTGATTTTGTAATCGGCCCGGTTTTGCCAGTAACGCGGTCCCGGTTCGCCACTTCCCGTGCGGACTTCGTTGCCCGGCTGCATGTTAAACAGCGGGTGAAACAGCGCCAGCGGGTCGTATTTACTGGCGGGATTTGACTGGTTATTGCCCGACGGTGCAGAACCGGATTGGGCGAAGGCGTTTAGATGCAGGCACAATAGGCCTGCCCAGATTGCCGCTTTTTTCATGAAAAAATAGATTGATTAATGAATATGTACCAAAGAAACGAAAAACAGGGGTGATGTGGTGTCGGGTTCTCAAACCCGACACCACATCATACTAAAGCATCAAACAAAATTTCGGCGGGATGTTTTGCTTTTCGGCCGGTTCCATCTTTAATCTGATGGCGGCACGATGTACCAGGAGCCGCAATAATAACCTCGTCGGGTTGTTTTCGTACCGCTGGGAACAGGACTAGCTCGCCGATTTTCATGGACAGGTCATAATGTTCTGCTTCGTATCCGAACGAGCCAGCCATACCGCAGCAACCCGACGGAATCAGATGGACCGTGTAATTGGCAGGCAGTGACAACGCTTTTTTACCCGGCACTAACGACGATACGGACTTTTGCTGACAGTGCCCATGCATCTTAATGAGTCGCGTTTCGGTCGTGAACTGCGCTGAACGGATGCGCTTCGCGTCGATTTCACGCGCCAGAAACTCTTCAAATGTCAACGCATTTTTGGCTAAATGGTTGGCTGAATCCAGCAACGACATATCGACCAGATCGGGGTATTCGTCGCGAAAGGTCAGAATGGCCGACGGCTCAATACCAACCAGGGGTGTCTCATCTGTGATTATACCACTCAACAACTGAACGTTGTGCTCGGCCATCTTTTTAGCGTCGCGTAGTAAGCCTTTGGACAGCGACGCCCGCCCGCTTTCGCCATGCCGGGGAATAAGAACCGTGTAGCCCAGCCGCTCCAGCAGCATAATGGCTTTCTGGCCAACCTCGACATCATTGTAATTCGTGAATTCGTCGCAGAACAGATAGACCGTCTTATCCAGTTGCTTGGCCGGTTGACGTTTCTTATGCCAGTTCGCCAGCGTGGTGCTGTGCAATAGCGGCATCGTCCGGTTGGGGTGGAAACCAATCACCCGGTTGGCAATGCGACGGAGAGCGGGCGTTCCCAACACGGCATTATACGCCCAGGGCACCAGCGAGGCCAGCCCCGACAGCGTAGCAAAATTAGCCACCAGCCGCGACCGAACCGGAACGCCGTTGGCATCGTAATAATGCTGCAAAAATTCCGCTTTCAATTTGGCAACGTCCACGTTGGAAGGACACTCCGACTTGCAGCCTTTGCACGACAGACACAGGTCCATCACATCCTTGATTTCTTCATGGTCGAAGCGGTTTACCTTGGGTGAGCGGGTCAGCATTTCGCGGAGCATGTTGGCGCGGCCCCGCGTTGTGTCCTTTTCATTGCGGGTCACCATGTAGCTCGGGCACATAGTTCCGCCGGAGCCTTCCGTTTTTCGGCAGTCACCAGAGCCGTTACATTGCTCGGCATGTTGCAGGACATCCTGATTATGATACCGAAAGACAGTATCGAACGCAGGCGTTTTCTGACCGGCTTCGTACCGCAGAAACGTATCCATCGGGGGTGTATCCACGATTTTACCGGGATTAAAAATGCCTTCCGGGTCCCAGGTCCGCTTAATAGTCCGCATCAGTTCGTAGTTATGCGGGCCCACCATCTGTGGAATAAATTCGCCCCGCAGCCGTCCATCGCCATGTTCGCCGGATAGAGAACCGTTGTATTTCTTGACCAGCGTCGCAATTTCTTCAGCAATCATCCTGTATTGGCGATGACCTTCTTCCGTTTTCAGGTTGATGATCGGGCGTAAGTGCAACTCACCCGACCCGGCATGGGCGTAATGCACCGATGCCATATTGTGCTTCTTCAGAATTTCGTTGAATTCGCGGATGTAGGCGGGCAGGTCGTTCACATCGACGGCGGTATCCTCGATAACGGCAACGGCCTTTTCGTCGCCGGGCAGGTTACCCAACAGTCCCAGCCCCGCCTTGCGCAGCGTCCATATCTTTTTGGTATCATCGCCAAACAGCAGCGGAAAGTGATACCCTAAACCAGCCGCCCGCATCTCGGCTTCCATCCCGGCCGCCAACTGCTCCACGTCGGCCCGGTTATTCCGCGACAGATCAACCACCAGAATAATTGGATAAGTACCCGTAGGTGTCTTCTGAACGAAGAAGCTATTCTTTAGCTGTTCTGGGTTGGTTGCCGCCCGTTCCAGAATAATATCGTCGATCAGTTCGACTGCCTGCGGTTTGTACTTCAAGGCAATCAGGTTTGCCTGGAGCGATTCGTCAATGGAGTGGCAATGCACACAAACCAGCCCCTGTTCAGTGGGAGGCAACGGAATTAGGTTCAGCTTGATTTCAGTCAGGAAACAAAGTGTACCTTCCGAACCGGCAATAAGTTTACAGAAGTTAAAGGGCTCACCACCGGGCGAGAATGGTGCACTATCCAGCAACAGGTCGAGCGCGTAGCCGGTATTCCGCCGTTCGATGGTTCGCTTGGGAAAGTTAGCCCGAATCTCGGCCTGATTCAGCGGGTCGGTCAGCATGTCGTGCACCACCCGGTACGTGCGCGACTGTACCGTTTCAATACCTCGTGCCGGTCCACGCTGAACGTGATCCATGAAGTTCTTATCCGTCACTGCCCCAAACACATACTCGTTGCCGTCACTTAGCAGGGCTTTTACCTCCAGCAGGTGCTCACGCGTTGAGCCATACACCACCGAGTTCGACCCGCAGGAATTATTACCAACCATACCACCAATCATGGCTCGGTTCGCCGTCGACGTTTCGGGGCCGAACTGAAGGCCGTAAGGTTTCAAAAACCGGTTCAGATCATCACGAATCACACCCGGTTGCACCCGTACCCAATGCTCGTCGGGGTTCACCTCCACTATCTGATTAAAGTACTTGGACACATCTACAACCAGGCCATTGCCCACCACCTGCCCCGCGAGGGACGTTCCACCCGTGCGCGGAATCAGCGGCAGTTTGTGTTCACGCGCAAACGCGATCAGGTGTTTGAGGTCGTCCAGTGTTTTGGGAACGGCTACAGCCGCAGGCATTTCCCGGTAGGCTGATGCATCGGTAGCGTAAAGCGTACGTTGGGTGAAATCACTATGGAATTCGCCGGTGAGTTCGCCAGCGAGTTGGTCAAGCGGAGATGCGGTCATAATTGACGTAAAGGAACGGGAGCCTGGCAGTTTAGTAGAACCTGCCAGCAAAAGAACACAAGTTTACGGATAATAACTTAACGTAAAATGGCAGTGCAGCCGTAGACCGTATAGGTCTTTTCAGGCCTTAAATATACGATACACCGGTCGTCTGCGCCGTATATGACTACTTACTACCGGCACTTAAGCTAACAGAAAATTTATACCGGGTTTGAGTAGAAAAGACTATAGGGTAGCTTGAGTACTAAGCCAATACTGGCCCTATTTTAACCCGGACTACTACAATTTTAACATCAGTCGTTTGTATTATAAATACCTTTTCTTGTAATTTGCCCAAGTAATTCAAGGTTACATTCAATAATTTCCTATCACCTTTATAATTATACTGGCAACAAAGGTTTTACACCAAATAATCGCCGGTAGAAGACCAGAAATCCGAATCAATCAGTAATTCTTACATGAATCCACCAATCGGTGTAGAAACACGTATCCACTCTTTACCAGTTTATTATTTTTCACTTTTTACCAAACCTATGATGAACAAATCCTACGAAGCGCACCGCGCAGGCGGTCGGGTAGGTCGAACCGGAACCATCCGGCGACAGCATACCGAACAGAACAACCGGCTGAGCGGTTTTCTGGCGGTGTTCGTATTCTTACTTCTCCTGAGCAGCCAGTCTTTATTTGCCCAGGGAAGTACTATAGCAGGAACAGTTACCTCGGCCGAGGACAAATCGGGTTTACCGGGTGTAACCGTACAGATCAAAGGCACTGGCCGCGGCACCACCACCGATGTGAACGGGGCGTACAAGCTGAGCGATGTACCGGCCAATTCAACGCTGGTTTTCAGTTTCATTGGCTTAACAACTCAGGAAGTGGCTGTTGGCAGCCGGTCAACGGTTGATGTAGCCCTGGCAACTGACCAGAAGCAGTTACAGGAAGTTGTTGTGGTTGGGTATGGTACCCAGAAAGTGAAAGACGCTACAGGCAGCGTGACTTCACTGGGCACCAAAGATTTCAACAAAGGGGTCATTGCCTCGCCGGAGCAACTGCTGCAGGGCCGCGTTGCCGGTGTGCAGATCACCCCATCCAGCGGTGAGCCGGGCGCAGGCATTAACGTCCAGATCCGGGGTGCTACGTCGCTGCGGGCCGGTAACAACCCACTGTATGTAGTGGATGGTGTACCCCTCGACGGTGGTGACTTCAGCAGCGGTGGCGCTGACGTTGGTGCCGGTGGCACGTCGACTCCCCGTAACCCGCTGTCCTTTTTGAACCCGAATGATATTGAGAACATCTCGGTATTGAAAGACGCATCGGCAGCGGCTATCTACGGATCGCGGGGTGCCAATGGGGTTATCCTGATTACGACCCGCAAAGGTCGGGCAGGGTCGCAGCAGATTAACTTTTCGGCGTCGACGGCCGTTTCCGGTTCGCTGAAGCGGTACGACCTGTTATCAGCATCGGACTTCCTGAAAGGTGTGGCAGCGGCTGGTGGCGATGCAACCAATGTTGCCGTGAATGGTGGTGCCAATACGAATTGGCAGGATGTGCTGTTCCGTACCAGTGTGTCGCAGATTTACAACGCCAGCTTTGGTGGTGGTAACGAAAACACCCGCTACAACTTCTCGCTGGGCTACCAGGATCAGCAGGGGATTATCAGAAACACGGGTCAGAAGCGGATTACCGGTCGTATCAACGCATCGCACGAACTGTTCGATCACAAAGTGGTTCTCGATGTGAACGCCACAACGGCGAACGTACAGGACCAGTACACGCTGAACAACAACAACCCAGGGTTTAACGGTAACATCATTGGTGCCGCTATTTCGGCCGACCCAACGTATCCGGTGACTAACCCTGATGGTACATATTACCAGTTGTCGGGTGGTGGCTTCCGTAACCCCGGTGCTATTCTGGCGTATTACCACGATAATGGTGTTACCAACCGGTCGCTGGCCAACGCCAGCATTACCTGGAAACCAATCAATGGCTTATCGCTGAAAGCCAACTTCGGTATTGATAACTCGACGCAGACCCGGAGCTTGGACATCGACTCCCGGCTGAATGCCCAGCTGACGACAGTCATCATTCCGAACCTATCGAATGGTAACGTTTTAGCTGACCCAACTACGGGTCTTGGTGGACTGGCCCGCGTTGATAACCTGAGCCGGATTTCAAAACTGGTCGAATACACCGCGAACTACAACAACAAAGTGGGTCCTGGTTCATTAGAAGCACTTTTGGGCTTTTCGTATCAGACCTTCGGCACCCGTACCAACTATCTGGTAGCCGGTAACTTCCCCTACAACGAATCGCAGATCAGTTACCTCGATAACATCGGGGCGGCTAATGCCAAGGCGCAAACCTCTTTTGGTGCCGGGTCGACGCGGAATCAGAATGACTTGCAGTCAGTATTCGGTCGGGTGAATTACAACATCCTCGAAAAATACCTGATTACGGCTACGGTTCGTACCGATGGTTCGTCGCGGTTTGGTGTCAACAACAAATACGGTACGTTCCCATCGCTGGCTGCGGCCTGGCGCTTATCGCAGGAGAGCTTCATTCCAAAGAACATCTTTGATGACCTAAAACTGCGGGCGAACTACGGGATCACGGGTAACCAGGATTTCGCGGGTGGTGCGTCGAAGATCATCTTCACGCAGAATGCGGATGGATCGCAGACGCAGCAGAACAACCCGAACCCGAACCTGAAGTGGGAGCAAAACACGACCTACGGAGCCGGTATCGACTTTACTGTGTTCAAAGGTCGGTTAGGCGGTTCGCTCGATTATTATCACCGGGCATCGACCAACACCCTCTTCCAGGTATTTTACGCACAGCCAGCGCCGGTTCAATATAAGTTCGTAAACCTGCCGGGTGAAATCATCAGCACGGGCGTAGAGCTTTCGCTGAACTATCAGGTAGTGCAGTCCAAGAAGTTCGGCTGGGAAGCCCTGTTGAACGTAACAACGCTGAATAACACCGTGAAAGACATTGGTACTACCGTAACCGTTGGTTCCATCGATGGCCAGGGGTTGACGGGTGCTTACGCACAGCTGGTTACCAATGGTTACCCACCATTTGCCTTCTTCATTCCTACGTTTACGGGGTATGATGCTAATGGTTACGCACAGTACGCCGATGGTGGTGCCTCTTCCTACAAAGGTAGCCCCTTCCCTAAACTGCGCTTAGGCTTTACCAACAACTTCACATACGGTAAATTCAACGCCAGTGTGTTCTTCGACGGTCAGTTTGGTGGCTACATCTACAACAACACGTCGAACGCCCTCTTCCTGAAAGGATCACTGAAAAATGGTAAGAACGTTACCAACGCAGCGGCTAACACAGCAGAGAACGGCCTGAACCCCGGCTCGGTATCGTCGCGATTCTTAGAGAAGAGCGACTTCGTCCGGTTGACGAACCTGAACATCGGCTACACGTTTGGTTTGCCGGAAGGTGGCTTTGCCAAGTCGCTGCGCCTGTCACTGACGGGTCAGAACCTGTTCATCATTACTGGTTACACGGGTCTGAACCCGAACGTAAACACGGTGAAGGTATTGAACAACGTACCATCGCTGGGTATCGATTACACGCCGTACCCAACGCCACGCACGGTTACACTGGGATTAAATGTTGGCTTCTAAGCAACTATTTCCGTTCGGTTATCGTACATGCTGTTGAAGAAACATAACAAAATACTTCAACAAAATATTGGTAGCTTAACAATAGTTGATGAACAATTTCTAACATACACGTAAAATGAACTTCTCAAAATATCAAACAATCAGCATGCTTGGTGCAGCTATGATGCTCAGCACCATAGGTTGTACGAAACTGGACGATAAAGTTTTCGGCCAGCTCTCGTCAACAAGCGCGACCGATGGCGGTGTTGTCTTGAATCCACAGGCTACGTTGCAGGGGTCGTATCAGATCCTGAACAACATTGCTACCAACCAGGGCGGTACGTACGCCATGGAAGAGCACCCATCGGACGAAATGATGGGGCCAACACGCGGCACTGACTGGGATGACTTTGGTACCTGGCGTAAGCTACACCAGCATACCTGGGATGCCTCGCACGCCCGGATTCTGGAAGCGTGGAATGACTTGAATACGGGTGCCTTCCGTGCCTCTCAGGCCTTGTCAGTAGCTGGTTCGAGCACGCAGTTGGCGGCAGAGTCGCGTTTCCTGCGTGGCTTCTATACCTCCTATCTGGTGGATTTATTCGGTCGGGTACCCGTTCGGAAAGTAACGGACGGACCGGAAGCTAACCCACAGGTGTTGAGCCGGGTAGAGGCTACCAATTTCGTGATCAGCGATCTGCGGTACGCATTTAATAACCTGTCCGCCGGTTCGCCAAGCGTAGCCACTAAAGAAGCAGCGGCTACGATGCTGGCCAAAATCTACCTGAACCGCGCCGTTTACATGCAGGACCCAAAAAGTAGTCCGGCTGGCCCCTTCACGTTTGCCAAGGCAGACATGGATTCGTCAATCTACTTCTCGAATCAAGTAATTGCTTCGGGTAAATTCTCGCTGGCGGCAAAAGGTAAGTATTTCGATAACTTCCACTGGGAAAACGATGCCCGGTCGAAAGAGTTGATTTTTACCATCGCCAACACCGCGTCAAGTCAGCCGGGTAACGTACGGAACCGTTATTACATGACCATGCACTACAATCAGTACGTGAATGCATGGAATGGTTTCACCACGCTGGCCGATTTCTACAACAGCTTCGAGAAAACGGATGAGCGCATTGGTGGTCCAATCGCCGATCTGACTCCCACTACGGGTCTGAATGCAGGCTTCCTGGTTGGGCAGCAGTTTGTGGTAAAACCAAAAACAACGGCCATCGTAGCCGCTACCGACCGCAGTGGTAACCCGTTGATCTTTACGCCTAACGTAAATCTGGGCTTTGCCACAGAAGTACAGGGCATCCGGGTAATCAAATACCTGCCACAACCCAGCGCGGTGGATAACCCCGTCAACGATTACGTTTTCCTGCGTTATTCGGACGTGCTGCTGATGAAAGCCGAAGCGATCCTGCGTGGTGGAACTGACCCAAGTGGCCAAACGGCGGCAGCTATTGTTAACAGCCTGCGGACTACCCGCAGCGCTACGACTCTGGCTACGGTAGACCTGACTACGTTACTGGCCGAACGCGGTCGTGAGTTGTACTGGGAAGGGTGGCGCCGGAGTGATCAGATCCGGTTCGGTACCTTCCTGAACCCGGTTGATCAGCGGTCAACGAAATCGCCGGATACGGCTGTGTTGTTCCCATTCCCACAACAGGCCATTGACAGTAACCCAAATCTGGCTCCGCAAAACCCAGGTTATTTATAATAGCCGGCAACCAGATAATGCTTTGTAAACAGCAGCCCAGCCGTGGGCTGCTGTTTATATTTTAACTAAGACTGCTATCCCGATTAAAATAGTGTTGGTAGTTACCAGCCAGACACTTATCCCCTCCTATTGTTGTTTGCCCAGTAATGAAAACGTGGCTCGCCGTACTTACTCTGCTTCTATTAAACGCCTGTCAGCCAGCTACTCCCCTGTTTGAGAAAACGGACCCGGCCCAAACCGGTGTGACGTTCGCCAACCAACTGACCGAGACCGAACAGGAGAACATCCTGACGTTTGAATATTTCTATAACGGCGGGGGCGTGGCAACCGGCGACTTCAACAACGATGGCCGGGCCGACCTGTTCTTTACCGGTAATCAGGTCGATAATAAACTCTACCTCAACGAGACCAAACCTGGCTCCAGCGCGTTGAAGTTCGCGGATGTATCGGCAAAAGCGGGCATCACGGGACGCAAAGGAGGCTGGAAAACCGGCGTGACGCTGGCCGATGTGAACGCTGACGGCTGGCTCGACATCTATGTGTGTTATTCGGGTCTGCGCCCGTCGGAACTGCGAAAGAATCAACTCTTCATTAACAACCATGATTTCCGGGGCGGCTCACCAACCTTTACCGATAAAGCTGCGGAGTACGGACTCGCCGACTCAGGTTATTCCGTACAGGCCAGTTTTTTCGACTACGACCGCGACGGCGACCTCGACTGTTTTCTCATCAATCATAACCTGAAAGGGTATCAGCGGAAGGAAGCCGCCCAGATGCGCGCCGACCGGGATTATGATGCGGGTGATAAACTGTTTCGGAATGACGGGGATGCTTTTACTGATGTTTCGGAGCAGACCGGCATTAAAGGAAATCCACTGGGGTTTGGGTTAGGCGTATCCGTTTCCGACGTGAACGGTGATGGCTGGCCGGATATTTACGTAACAAACGATTACGTTGAAGACGATTATTTGTACATCAATCATCCGAACGGCGATTCAACGCATCGGCGCTTCACCGACGAACTTCGGGACCGCGTCGGGCATACGTCCTACTCCGCAATGGGCGTTGATGTGGCCGATGTGAACAATGACAGTCGGCCCGATATTTTTACGCTGGACATGCTGCCCGAAGATAACACCCGGCAGAAACTACTGCTCTGGCCCGATAGCTGGACGGTGTATCAAGCCCAGCTCGCCAATGGATTCTGGCACCAGAACATGCGGAATATGCTTCAGATTCAGCAAACCAGTGGTCAGTTTGCCGAAGTTGGTCAGTTGGCGGGTGTCTCAAATACGGATTGGAGTTGGGGAACGCTCCTGGCAGATTTTGACCTCGACGGGCAGAAAGACATTTTCGTAACCAACGGTCTCGGACGCGACTTCACGAACGCCGATTTTGTGAAATACATTGATGATGCTGAAGCCAGTCAGCCGGGGCTTTCGACAACAGAGCACCTGAAGCAGATGCCCTCTACGCCGACCAAAAACTATATTTTTCAAAATACCGGACACGCCACCTTTGCCAATCGTCAGCATGAATGGGGATTTGATGACAATACCCGCGCTAACGGCTGTGCTTATGCCGATCTGGACAACGACGGCGACCTCGATTTGATCACGAATAACCTGAATGAACCAGCCCGGATCTATCAGAATCAGACCCGGGAGCGGAATCAGGGCCATTTCCTTAAACTACACTTAACCGGCTCAGCGCAGAACCCATTCGGGGTTGGGGCTTCCGTACAGATTGTGGGTGACTCCATAACGCAGACGCAGGAATTTTACCCAACCCGCGGCTTTGAATCATGCAGTTATGGTGACCTGATTTTTGGCGTGGCCAACAAACCGGTTCAGCTAACTGTGCACTGGCCCGACGGCAAAATACAGCGCATAACGGACGTGAAGCCCGACCAGACGCTGACGCTCAAGTACCAGCAAGCGACCAATTCCACAGCTGAATCACCGGCATTGCCCCCGACACTGTTTCAGTCGGCAAACGGCCCTGCTTTCGTTCACAAGATTGAGCCAACTAACAATTTTGAGCGGCAGTTACTTCTTCCCATGCAGTACACGTACACTGGCCCGCGTATGGCGACCGGCGACGTGAATGGTGATGGGCTGGCCGATGTGTTCATCAGCGGAACACCGACCAGTCCCGGCCGGGTTTTTCGCCAGACACCAGCCGGCTTTGTGGCTTTTCCTCTGTCGATGCCCGACGCCCGCAAGAACATGGACGCTGTTCTGGCCGATCTCAACGGCGATAAACGACCGGATTTGTACGTCGTGAACGGCGGATATGAGGTGCGCGATACCATGCAGTTACAGGATCAGCTCTGGCTGAACGACGGGACCGGCAGCTTCACCCCCTCGCCATTACCCACTGAAAACGGCAACGGCTCCAGCGTGAAGGCTTTCGATTTTGACCGGGATGGCGATCTGGATTTATTCGTGGGCGGGCATTGCATACCCGGTCGTTACCCGACGGTGGCCGAAAGCTTTGTGCTTAAAAATAACGGCGTTAAGGCTGATGGAAGCGTTAATTTCAAGAAGATATCGCTGGGCAAATTGGGCCTGGTTTCGGACGCTACAGTGCTGGATGTGGACAACGATGGCTGGTCGGACCTGGTAGTAGTGGGTGAATGGATGCCGGTTACGGTCTTGTTAAGCCAGAAAGGCAGTTTTTCAACGGCTCACCAGAAGTCGTATGAGAACCTGTCGGGTTGGTGGAACCGCATCGAAAAAGCTGACCTCGACAACGATGGTGACGACGACCTGATTGTAGGCAACATGGGTCAGAATACTCAGCTTCGCGCCAACGTTAACGAACCGGCCACTATTGTCTACGACGATTTCGACAACAACGGCACGCTCGACTGCTTCATGAATTACTTTATCCAGGGTAAGTCCTACCCGGCCTGCTCACGCGATGAAGCGGGTGAGCAGGTAACCGCCCTTCGCAAACGATTCACCACTTATCAGGCTTACGCCGGAGCTACCTTCGATGATTTTTTTGATGAGCCAATTCGTAAAAATGCCCGCACCCGAACCATTACCGAACTGCGGACGCTGGTGCTCGAAAACCGCAACGGCGAGCTGATTCCGCATGAATTACCGATTGAGGCTCAATACGCCCCTGTATACAGCATACTGGTGGATGACTTTGACCACAATGGTAAACGCGATCTGCTGCTGGCAGGTAACAACGATCACCTCCGGCTGCGGATGGGCAAAGTCGATGCGAACCGGGGGCTGGTATTGCTAAATAAGGGAAACTGGCGATTCACGACCGCTCCCCCCGACCAGACCGGCTTGGTACTAAAAGGTGAAGTCCGGGATCTGAAGAAAGTAGGTAAATACGTGGTGGCAGGTATCACGAACCAGCCTTTAGAAACGTTTATTTTAAAGTAAGTTAAGCCCACGACGATCTAAGTATCAGGCGCTTTTCAGACCGTAACCATTCATGAAGTATCTCATCATTCTGTCAGCCGTAGTTTTTATAACGGCCTGTCACCGCGATAATGCCGACACACTTTTTGCCAGCCTGCCCGCATCAGCAACGGGCGTGGACTTTGTAAACCGCAGTCTCGACAAGAAGAATTTCAATATTTTCAACTACCGTAACTTTTATAATGGTGGGGGCGTAGCCATTGGTGACGTTAACGGCGATGGCTTACCGGATATTTTTCTGACCTCCAATTTCGAGCAGAACAAACTTTACCTCAATCGGTCCACGCCAGGAAAAGGAGGAATGAAGTTTGAGGACGTAACGGAGAAGGCTGGCCTGACGGGTAAAAAATTCTGGTCGACGGGCGTGACCTTTGCGGATGTTAACGGCGACGGGCGACTCGATATTTACGTCTGTAATTCCGGCCACCGCGACGAACGGGGCAATCAACTCTACATTAATACCGGCAACAAAGGCGGCCTGCCCACTTTTGTGGAAAAGGCTAAAGAATATGGGTTGGCTGATGGTGGTTTCTCGACCCATGCCGCCTTTTTCGACTACGACCGCGACGGCGACCTCGATATGTACCTGCTCAACAACAGCTTCACGCCGATGGACCGGTTAGGATTCGCCAATCTACGCGACACCCGCGACAAACTCGGTGGTGATAAACTGTTTCGGAACGACGGTGCTGTCTTTACCGACGTTTCGGCGGAAGCTGGCATTTATGGCAGTCTGATTGGCTTTGGTCTGGGCATCACCATCGGTGACGTTAACAATGATAACTGGCCGGACATTTACATTTCCAACGATTTCTACGAACGCGATTACCTCTATATCAACCAGCATAACGGCAAGTTTAAAGAGTCAATCGAAGACTACATGGGGCACACCAGCCTGGCGTCGATGGGGGCCGATATTGCGGATGTGAATAACGATGGCAACCTGGATATCTTCGTAACTGACATGCTGCCCGATGATGACTACCGGCTCAAGACAACGGCGGCATTTGAAGGGTTTGAACTGGAGAAACTTAAAGAGCAGCGCGATTTTTACCATCAGGATTCGCGCAATATGCTCCACCTGAACAATGGGGCTGGGCCGGACGGTCAGCAAACGTTCTCCGAAGTGGGCCGCGTGTCCAACGTCTGTGCGACGGACTGGAGTTGGGGTGCTCTGCTGTTCGATATGGATATGGACGGCAAAAAGGACATTTTCGTGGCCAACGGCATCCTGAAAGACCTCACGGATCAGGATTATGTCTCGTTTCTGGCCGACAATCCCGACCTGCACTCGATCATCGACGGCACCAAAAAGTTTGATTATAAGGAGTACGTCGATAAGATGGGGTCAAGCCCATTGCCTAATTATGCGTTCAGGAATGAGGGCGATGGTATTCGGTACAAGAACATGGCCGCCGACTGGGGCCTGGGCGAGCCTAATTTCTCGAACGGCTCTGCCTACGGAGATTTGGATAACGATGGCGACCTTGATCTGGTCGTCAATAACAACAATGCACCGGTATCCATTTACCAGAACCGCGCGGTAGAGACGCTGAAAAAGAATTTCTTACGGGTACAGCTAAAAGGCTACGCCCGAAATCTGAATGCGATTGGTGCCAAAGTGTATGTCTACCAAAAAGGCATCACCCAACTCCTCCAGCAAATGCCGAACCGGGGCTTTCAATCGTCGGTTGACCTGACACTGGTGTTTGGACTTGATAAAAATCCGGCCATTGATTCAGTTGTCGTGATCTGGCCGACCGATAAAAAACAGGTATTACGGGCACCAAAAGCGAATACAACCCTGAAGCTCTCCTACGAGAACGCCAATCAGACAGCTACATTTCTGCCCGTTAGTTCGACAAAACCCTGCTTGTTTACCGATGTGACGGGCGCGGCCGGTCTAAATTACACGCATGTCGAAAACGAGTTTGTGGACTACAACCGCGACGGGTTGCTGAAGCAGATGCTGTCGCGCGAAGGGCCGGCAATGGCGGTAGGCGATGTAAACGGCGATGGCATCGATGATGTGTTTTTGGGTGGCGCGTCGGAGATGCCGCGCTCGCTGTACTTTGGTCAGGCGTCGGGTCAGTTTGCCTTGCAGAAACAGCCATTCCTGACAACCGGCATTTACACCGAAGACGTGGCGGCTACGTTTTTCGATGCCGACGGCGATAAAGACCTTGATTTATACGTGGCTACCGGCGGCAACGAATTTGATGATCCTACCCAACTTTACGACCGATTTTATCGCAACGATGGCCGTGGTAATTTCACCTGGGACCGCAGCTTAGTGCGTATACTGGAAAATAATTCGTGCGTAGTGGCGGCTGACTTCGACCGGGACGGCGATCAGGATTTATTTCTGGGGAGCCGGATGGTGCCCGGCAAATACGGCGAGAATCCACCCCAAACCCTGCTGGTTAACGACGGTAAGGGCAACTTTCAGAAGGCATCAACTGAGTTACTGCCGTTCGCAAAAGACATTGGTATGGTAACGGATGCCGTCTGGGCCGATGTAGACCAGGATAGTTACCCCGATCTGATCCTGACCGGTGACTGGATGCCGATCACTATTTTGAAAAACAAAGGTGGCAAAGGCTTCGAGAAAACGACGCTCGAAAACAGCAGCGGCTGGTGGAACGCTATTCAGGCGGCTGACCTTGACCACGATGGCGATCTGGATTTTGTGGTGGGTAATCTTGGCCTGAACAGTCGCCTGGTGGCTTCGGAGAAAGAACCGGCGCATTTATACAGCAATGATTTTGACCGCAATGGCAGCTACGATCAAATCATGACCTGCTACCGGCAGGGCCGCGAGTGTCCGATGGTTCAGAAACCCGATTTGCAGAAACGGATCCCTTCCATCAAGACGAAATTCCTTAAACATGTCGATTACGCGAAAGCGTCGTTTGAGGATCTGTTCACGGCGCAGCAGCGCGAAGGAACCGATGTAAAAACGGCCGTTACTGGCGAAACGGCCATTCTGCTGAATGATGGCAAAGGTACGTTCACGCGGCAGGCGCTGCCCATGCCCGCTCAACTTTCGCCCGTTTATGCGATTCAAACCGGCGATTATAATCGTGATGGTAAAGTTGATATTCTGCTGGCCGGTAATTTCTTCGATGTACTGACGGAGCTTGGCCGCTACGACGCCAGTTACGGGCTGTTACTCACCGGCGACGGTCACGGCCATTTTACGCCGGTTCCTTCGGCACAATCGGGCTTTTTCGCCAAAGGACAGGTGCGGGCGATGCAGTCCGTTCATTTTCCTAACGGGAAAACCCGGTTAGTCCTGGCCAAAAACAACGACAAGGCTCAGGTATTTGACATGCCCACGCCAAAATGAAATACGCGCTCATCTTTTCTTGTCTCGCGGTCAATTGGCTGATGGGTTGCCGGGAGGGTACTACGACGGAAAAACCGTTATTCCAATCACTCGACTCAGTCCAAACCGGCATTGGCTTTGTGAATCGGTTGCAGGATACCGAGCAGATGAACATGCTTGATTATCTGTACTTCTACAACGGCGGGGGCGTAGCTGCCGGAGATCTTAACAACGACGGCCTGACCGATCTGTACTTCGTATCGAATCAGGGTAAGAACAAACTGTACCTCAACCGAACGACGCCAAAAGACGGGTTAAAATTTGCGGACATTACGGATAAAGCCGGGGTAGCCGGGCAGGCCGACTGGCAAACCGGCGTTACGATGGCCGACGTCAATGGCGATGGATTCCTGGATATTTATGTTTGCGCCGTCAGTAAATTTCGTGGCTTACAGGGGCATAACGAGCTGTATATCAACAACGGAGACCTGACGTTCACAGAGCGAGCTGATGAGTATGGATTAGCCTTCACCGGATTCTCAACTCAGGCCGCCTTCTTTGATTATGACCATGACGGCGACCTCGACTGCTACCTGCTGAACCATGCCGTTCACACCTCTCGCAGTTTCGATAATGTAGCCGCCCGCACGGTACGGGATGCGGAGGCTGGCGATTATCTGTTTCGGAATGACCTCACCGGATCGCCGGACCGCCCCCCCTCCCCTCTCTTCGCAGAGGAGAGGGGGAGAATTACCGGGCCTGCTCCCCTCTCCTCTGGGAGGAGACAAGGGGGGGCGGTCCGGCGATCCGGTGAGGTGCATTTCACCGACGTCACTGCGCAGGCAGGCATCTACCAGGCTACTATGGGCTACGGACTGGGTGTGTCGGTGGCGGATATTAACAACGATGGCTGGGATGATCTTTACGTCTCCAATGATTTCCACGAGGATGATTATTACTACATCAACAATCGCAAAGGCGGCTTCGTCGAAAGTATTCGGTCGGCGTTTCCGCATACGAGTCGTTTTTCGATGGGCAACGACGTGGCGGATGTGAACAACGATGGGTACCCAGACATAATGACGCTGGATATGTACCCGGCCGATGAAACGGTCGAGAAATCGTCATCCGGGGAAGATCCGCTGGACATTTACCAGTACAAACTACAATACGGCTACATGAACCAGTATAGTCGTAACTGCCTGCAAATCAGCCAGTCGGGCAAGCGCTTCATGGACGTTGGGCTAACGGCGGGCGTGGCAGCAACTGACTGGAGTTGGTCTGCCCTGCTGGCCGACTACGACAACGATGGTGTCAAAGATCTATTTGTTGCCAACGGCATTGCCCGCCGACCCAATAACCTCGACTATACGAAATACTTAGCCGATGATGAGCAGCGGTCGGGTGGTGGACCAGCCCACGCCCTTACGCAAACAACCATCGGCATGATGCCCGAAGGCAAGGTGCATAACTACCTCTATCACGGCACTAAGGGTCTCATCTTCGAGGATAAATCAACTGCGTGGGGCTTTCAAACGGCCAACTGTGCCAACGGAGCCGCGTATGCCGACCTCGACAACGACGGTGATCTCGACCTGATTACCAACAATCTGAACGAACCCGCCAGTCTATACGAGAACCAGACAAACACGCTGTTTCCAGACCGGCATTACCTGAAAGTGAAGCTGGCTGGCAATGCGCCTAACCCATTCGGGCTGGGTGCCAAAGTTGTGCTCAAAACCCGCAACGGCCTTCAGATGCAGGAGGTACAGACCACACGGGGCTTTGAATCCGCTGTAGAGCCACTACTGACATTCGGACTGGACAGCCTGACGACAATTGATTCCCTGATTGTGATTTGGCCCAATCAGCGCATGGCCGTGCAAACCAACGTTAAAACGAATCAGACGCTGACACTTCGGCAGGCTGACGCACAGGGTCATGCAACCGGCTATAACTTCACGGCGCAGCCCGAGCCGGCCCGGTTTGCCGACATGTCGTCACAACTGAATATTCCCTTTGTGCATAAGGAGAACCTGGCCTACTTCGACTTCGTGCGCGAGTCGCTGATGCCGTTCAAGGTATCGACCGAAGGGCCGAAGCTGGCCGTTGGCGACGTTAACGGCGATGGACTGGACGATTTTTACATCGGTGGGGCACGATGGCAGGCGGGTGCGCTTATGCTTCAGCAACCGTCGGGCCAGTTTATAACCAGTGCACAGGCGGCTTTTCAGGCCGACTCAGCCTTTGAAGACGTCGATGCACTGTTCTTTGACGCAGACGGCGACCGCGACAAAGACCTTTACGTAGTGTCGGGCGGTAATGAATTTTCGGGCGAAGCACTCCAACTCGCCGACCGGCTTTACCTGAACGACGGACGCGGCCACTTCAGCCCGGCGGCCAACGCGCTGCCGCCCATGTACGATAACAAAAGCTGCGTTCGGCCAATCGATATTGACCACGACGGTGATCTGGATCTGTTTGTGGGCGGCCGTGTCGTTGCGTTCAAATACGGCAAATCACCCCGGTCGTATCTGCTCATTAACAACGGACACGGCCAGTTTACCGACCAGACTGACAAGCTGGCACCTGGCTTACGGCAAGTCGGCATGCTCACCGATGCAGTCTGGGTCGATGTCGATAAAGACCGTGATCCTGATCTGGTTGTAGCCGGTGACTGGATACCGATTACCGTGTTCACGAACGAGAATGGTCGTCTGAGTGCCGGAAAGCCCATTGCTGACGGGCCACTCAATGGCTTCTGGCAATGCCTGTTGGCCGCTGATTTCGACCGCGATGGCGACATTGACCTGATGGCGGGCAACCTCGGCACGAACACGAAATTCCGCAAGAACGGGGCGGCTTCGGAGTTGAAAATGTGGGTAAAAGACGTAGACAATAACCAGACCGTTGAGCAGATTCTGGCTTGTAAACACGATAACGACTGGTTTCCGGCCGCTTTTCGTGATGAGTTGGGCAAGCAGATGCCCGGTATCATCAACAAGCGTTTTACGGATTATGTGTCTTTCGCGGGGAAACCCATCAGCGACCTGTTTACCACCGACGAACTGGCCGGTGCCGACGAACGGCTGGTGAATCAGTTTGCGTCCGTTTACCTCGATAACCAGAACGGGACGTTTGTTGCCCACGAACTACCAATGGCGGCTCAAGTCTCCAAACTCTTTACCTTGCGGGCGTTCGATTTTGATCAGGATGGCGACCCCGACGTGGTAGGCGGAGGTAACTTCTATGGCGTCAGCACCTATCAGGGCCGCTACGATGCCAGCTACGGACTGGTACTACGGAACGAGGGTGGAGGGCGCTTTGTAAGCCTGTCGCCCACCGAAACCGGGTTTGTGCTCAATGGTGAAATCAGGGACATTCAGTCAGTCCAAACAGCAGCCGGACCACTACTTTTAGTGGCTCGTAATGCCGCTTCTCTTCAGGTTTTCAGCCCATTGGCAACATTAAAAGCACAAAGTCATCGCTGAAGAAATGGTTTTTTTGCTATATTTTTGTGGTTCGATACTAATCGTAACGTAGCTGTATGAAAGCCCGTCACCTCTTTGTTTCTCTCGTTGCCCTGTGTTTGTGGGGAATTTCCGGTTGCCAAAAACCGGCTACACCGACTGAGTATAATGCCAAAGCCGCCAATCCCGAACGCTATAACCAATGCATCGACAAACTGACGCAGGTTGTCATCCATGATATTTTTTCGCCCCCGGTAGCCAGTCGCATCTACGTATACACGAACCTGGCGGGCTACGAAGCCTTAGTGCCCTCCGATGCCAATTATGAGTCGCTGGCGGGCAAACTCAAATCATTTGAACCCGGACCCAAACCCGAAGCGGGTAAGGCCTATTGCTTTCCGCTGGCCAGTGCCCACGCGTTTCTGACGGTTAGCCGTGCCCTGACGTTCTCGGTCGACTTTTTCGATGAGTTCGAAAAAGAATTTTACGCAAACTTCAAAAAAGATGGTGTTCCAGACGACGTCTATGAGCGGTCAATGGCCTACGGAGAGTCGGTAGCCAAACATGTGCTCGACTACGCGGCTAAAGACCATTACAAACAAACGCGGGGATTCAAGCATACCGTCACCAACGAAGAAGGTACGTGGGTGCCTACTCCACCAGCCTACATGGATGCCGCCGAGCCTCAGTGGAATAAAATTCGCTGTTATGTGATGGATACCTGCAACCAGTTTATGCCGCCCCGACCGCTGTCATTCAGCCTGACCAAAACATCGCCGTATCATAAAGAAGTGATGGAGGTGTATGAAGTTGGCAATAAGCTGACTACCGAACAAAAAGCCATTGCGTACTTCTGGGACGACAACGCCTTTGTGATGAACGTGGCGGGCCACGTATCGTATGCATCCAAAAAGATGACGCCGGGCGGTCACTGGTTAGCCATCGCCGAAACAGTGACCCGTCAGGAAAAACTGAAGCTGCTGCCCTGTGTAGAAGCCTACACCCTGACATCGCTGGCCCTGGCCGACGGGTTCATTGCCTGCTGGGATGAAAAATACCGATCTAAAACCGTCCGGCCTGAAACGGTCATCAACAAGACCATCGACCCCAAATGGGCGCCCTTCCTGCAGACACCCCCTTTCCCCGAATATCCGAGCGGGCACAGCACCATCACAGCGGCTGCCGCTACGGTGCTAACCCAATTACTGGGCGACAACATCGCCTTTACCGATTCGACCGAATTTAAGTACGGACATGGGGTCCAGTCCTTCAAATCCTTCAAAGACGCAGCTCAGCAGGCGTCAATCAGCCGGTTATACGGTGGCATTCACTACCGCACGGCGCTGGACAATGGAGCGGCTATGGGCAAGAAAGTAGGCGAATGGGTATTGGTAAAAGCCCGCACCCGAAAAACCGCACCCACTATTGCCAAACGGTAAGAAGACGGGATTGGCACTGCCGAAGTACTGGAGTAAGTATAAATCCTTATCTTCACGGCCCGTAAAATCGCATGAAACGCAAACGCAATTCTTCCTGGCTACAACGGCTGTTCTGTTTGCTCATGGCCATTCATGTGCTCAATTTCAGCGTGAACCCGCCTGATCAGCACGTCTATCGCACGACATCCGGTGTGATACGGGAAGATTTGTCCGTTAACGAGATGGAAAGCATCGGCGAATGGATACTCGAGCATATTTTTGGCATCGATGTTGCCGAGCAGAACGAGCCGGATGACGATGATGGTGTAGCAAGGAGACTCGTTAAATTAGCCTTACCGCTTCCGTTACCGTTCAGGCTATCGTGTCCTGCTTTCATTAGCGTACGGGTAACAGTAGCAGCCATTCCATTTATTTCGCTGCCCTACATCTCACAGATCAAGGAAATCCACTCTCCTCCACCTCAGTTCCTGTAGGTTGTCAATAAGTTCGAACTGACAGTCAGACTACAGCGTTGGCACAACCATTGCCGACTGTTTACACACTCAGTGGCGTTTACCCTTACTTACCTATTCCTATTCACTTCTCCAATGACTAAGTACATAGTCTGGGCTGTTGCGCTGTTTGGCGTGGCCGTTCAGGCACAGGACACGTTGTCGCTAACCTTGCGACAGGCGGACAGCCTGTTTATTCAACGGAATCTGCTGGCCCTGGCCGGTCGTTTCCAAATCGAAGCGGCTCAGGCACAGATCATTCAGGCGCGACTGCTGGATAACCCAACGATCAATGCCGAACTGAATGCCTACAATCCGGCCATCAGCCGACCGCTCGATATTGGCGGCAACGGCCAGAAAGCATTTTCGATTCAGCAAACCATTCTGCTGGCAGGCAAACGTAACAAGCGCGTGGCCGTAGCGACGGAGCAGTCCCGACTCACCGAACTACAATTCGCTGATTTACTCCGAACGCTGCGGTTTGAACTGCGTAGCCGGTTTTACGACGTTTATTTCACCCGGAACACGCTGATCGTCTATACCAGTCAGCGTACCCGGCTAACGGAAACCATTCAGGCTTTCGAACGACAGTATAGCCGGAACAATGTGGCGCTTCGTGAGCTGGTCCGGCTAAAAGCGTTGCTGCTGCAGTTAACCAATGACCAACTGGATCTGCGTAACCAGTTGACCGGTCAGCAGCGCGATCTGCGGACGCTGCTCCAGACAACATCGGCCATTCGTCCGCTAACGTCTCCTGCTGACCTGAACCGTTACGCGACCACGTTGCCCTCGCTGGATCAGGCGGTGAACCTGGCCCTCGATAACCGGCCCGACCTGCGCGGAGCCGAAACGCTGGTGCGGCAGGCCGAAGCCAATGTATCACTGCAGAAAGCCCTGGCGACTCCCGACATCCGCATTGGTGGTCTCTACGACCAAAACGCTTCCTACACCCCCAATTATACCGCCGTAACGCTAAGTATGGACTTGCCCCTGCTAAATAAAAATCAGGGAAACATCCGTTCAGCGCGCGCACAGGCCGACTACCAGCGGTTAGTGCAGCGCAACACCCGGACGGTAATTGAAAACGAAGTGCAGGCTGCTTTACAACAGATTCAGCAGACCGAAGCGGCTTATCAGGCGCTCGACCCCGGTTTTCAGACGCAGTTCGACGAATTGAACCAGGGTGTACTGCGCAACTTCGAGAAAGGCAATCTGTCTCTCATCGAGTTTGTGGACCTGTTTGAGACGTATCTCCAGAACGTACAGCAGCTCAACCGGCTCAGTGCCGACCGCGTCAACGCATACGAACAGCTCAATTTCACCCTGGGCACTGACCTTTTTAAGTAATCCGGCATCATGAAATCAGTACAGCTACTCCTGAGTGCGGGCTTATTCAGCCTGATTATTGCCTGCTCGAAAGAGCAGAAACCAGCCGTAACGGACAAAAAAGCGGCTTTTTCGCTAACCGACACCATGCTCGCCCGTATCAGAACCGAAGCTGTGGTGATGCAGCCTGTTCGCAGTCAGCTGCGGCTCATCGGCCGGGTTGTACCCGACGAGAACCGGGTCATCAAAGTGTTCCCGTTAGTGGGCGGCAACGTGCGTGATGTGCGGGCCGAACTGGGCGACTACGTACAAAAAGGGCAGATACTGGCCGTAATCCAGTCCGGTGAGGTAGCGGGCTACAACAGTGAACTGATTCAGGCGCAGGCCGAACTCCGGCTGGCGCAGAAAAATCAGCAGGTCGCCAAAGAAATGTATGCCGACAAACTCAACTCGGAGCGCGACGTGCTGACGGCGCAGAAAGAAGTGGAACGTGAAGCGGCCGAGTTGATTCGCCTTAAGGAAGTGCTGCAGATCTACGGAGCCGACCAACAGTCGGGGGCGTTGGTAAAAGCCCCCATTTCGGGCTATGTACTGGAGAAAAATATCAATCGGGGCACGCAACTCCGTTCCGACGATGCCAACGCTGTTTTTACGATCTCGCAGCTCAATGAAATCTGGGTGCTGGCCAGTGTGAACGAGTCGGATATTGCACGGATAAAAGTAGGATTGCCCGCCCAGATTCAAACGCTGAGCTATCCTGACCGGGTGTTTCGCGGGGTAGTCGACAAGGTTTATAACGTACTGGACCAGACCACCAAAACCATGCAGGTGCGCGTCCGGCTAACCAACGAACAGATGCTGCTTAAGCCCGGTATGAATGCCAGTATGACGCTGGCGTTCGAGGAAACCGGTTCGCTGCCTGCTATTCCGGCCGGTGCGCTGATCTTCGACAAGAGCAAACAGTTCGTGATGGTTTTTCACGACCGGCAGCATATCGACACCCGCGAAGTGCAGATTCACCGCTCGCAGGGTACCATCGCCTACATCCGCAGCGGGCTGAAACCCGGCGAGAAAGTGATTACACAATCGCAGCTACTCATCTATGATGCTCTGAACGACTGATGAACAACCTCATTAAATCAATCCTCACGTTCTCCCTGAAGAACCGTTTTTTCGTGTTTTTCATGGTTGGTACGCTCACGCTGGCCGGTATCTACAGTTATCTCAACACCCCCATCGAAGCGTTTCCCGACGTTACCAATACACAGATTATTGTGGTGACAGAATGGAACGGGCGCAGTGCTGAAGAAGTGGAGCGGTTCGTAACCGTCCCCATCGAAGTAGCCATGAACTCGGTGCAGCGCAAAACCAATGTGCGCTCCATTACCATGTTCGGGCTGTCGGTGATGAAGATCATCTTTGAGGACAATGTCGATGATTTCTTCGCCCGGCAACAGGTCAACAATCAGTTGCGGACGCTCTCCCTGCCCGAGGGCGTCGAACCGGATGTGCAGCCACCCTACGGCCCAACGGGCGAGATTTTCCGCTATACCCTTAAATCACCCAGCCGCGACACGCGCGAGTTGTTGACCATTCAGAACTGGGTGATCGATCGGCAACTGCGTGCTGTGCCGGGCGTGGCTGACATTGTAGCCTTTGGAGGCCGGGAAAAGACCTATGAGATCATGGTCAACCCGATGCAGTTGCAGAAATACGGCATCACTCCGTCGGAGGTGTATAACGCTGTGACGCAGAATAACCTGAATGTAGGGGGAGACGTGATCGAGAAAAGCGGCCAGGCCTACGTCGTACGGGGTATTGGTTTGCTGACTAACATCGCCGACATCGAAGCCATTATCGTGGATGAACAGGGCGGACTTCCGGTACTTGTACGTGATGTGGCGCAGGTGGTGGAATCCAATCAGCCACGCGTGGGGCAGGTAGGCCTGGGACTGGACGACGACGTGGTCGAAGGCATAATTGTCCAGCGCAAGGGCGAGAACCCATCGGAGGTGCTGGGCCGGGTAAAAGCCAAAATTGCCGAACTGAACGAGAAAGTGCTGCCTTCCGACGTGAAGATGGTCACCTTCTACGACCGCGACAACCTGATGGCCTACTGCACCGAAACCGTACTGCACAATCTGGCCGAAGGTATTCTGTTCGTAACCGTTATTGTGTTTCTGTTCATGGCCGACTGGCGTACTACACTAATTGTCAGCATAATTATTCCGTTGGCACTGCTGTTTGCGTTCGTCTGTCTGCGGTTGCGAGGCATGTCGGCTAACTTACTGTCAATGGGGGCAGTGGATTTCGGCATTATCATTGACGGCGCTGTAGTCATGGTCGAGGGTGTTTTTGTGGTGCTCGATCACAAAGCGCATCAGGTTGGGATGCCAAAATTCAATCGACTGGCTAAACTTGGCTTAATTCGAAAAACCGGCACCGACCTTGGTAAGGCCGTTTTCTTTTCCAAGCTTATCATCATCACGGCCTTACTGCCGATCTTTTCGTTTGAAAAAGTCGAAGGAAAGATGTTTTCGCCCCTGGCCTGGACATTAGGGTTTGCCCTGCTCGGAGCGTTGCTGTTCACGCTGACGCTGGTGCCGGTGCTGTGCTCGATCCTACTGAACAAAAATGTGCGGGAGAAGAACAATCCAATCGTCCGTTTCTTTGATACCATCGTTACGCGGGGCTTCACCTGGACGTATACGCACCGTAAACTGAGTATGGTCGGAGCCCTGACGTTTATGGGGCTTACGTTTGCGTCAGCTACCCTGCTGGGGACTGAATTTCTGCCACAACTTAACGAAGGCGCTCTATGGGTCGAAGCGAAACTACCCATGAGTACATCGCTGGGCGAAACAACAAAAATGGTCCGTATCCTGCGGGGAAAACTTCAGGATTTCCCCGAGGTGAATGGTGTGCTGTCGCAGACGGGCCGCTCCAACGATGGTACCGACCCGTCGGGATTTTATTACGTACAGATGCAGGTCAACCTGAAGCCTAAGGCCGACTGGCCCGAACGTCGGCCCGGCCATAAGTTTACAACCGACCAGTTGATCGAAGAGATGGACGCCAAGCTGAAGCAGTTTCAGGGCATCAATTACAATTACTCGCAGCCCATCATCGACAATGTGGCCGAAGCAGTGGCTGGTATGAACGCCAGTAATGCCGTTAAAATCTTCGGCAGTGACCTGGCAGAATTAGACAAATACGCCGATCAGGTGCTGGCCGCTATTCGTGATGTGCCGGGGGTAAAAGACGTAGGTATCCTGCGTAATGTCGGTCAGCCCGAAATGAGCATTTACGTCGACAAGCAGAAGATGGCCTTTTACGGGGTACGCGTGGGCGATGCCGAAGCGGTTATTGAAATGGCCATCGGCGGTAAAACGGCCAGTCAGCTTTATGAGGGCGAACGCAAATTTGATATCCGGGTGCGCTATCAGCCCGATTTTCGCAAGAACGAGGAGGACATTGGTCTATTAATGGTACCCACCATTCGGGGTGATAAAATTCCACTTAAAGAGATTGCCACCATCCGCACGCTGACCGGTCCGGCTTTTGTGTATCGGGATAAGAACAAGCGGTTTATTGGGGTGAAGTTTTCTGTACGCGAACGCGATCTGGGCAGCACCATTGCCGAGGCCCAGCGAAAAGTACAGGAAACGGTGAAATTCGAGCGCGGCTATGATGTCGAATGGACGGGGGAATTTGAGAATCAGGTGCGGGCCAGTAAGCGGCTAGGCCAGGTAGTACCACTTAGTCTGTTGGCCATTTTTGTGATTCTGTTCGTATTATTTGGCAATGTCAAAGATGCCGGGCTGGTGCTGCTGAACGTGCCCTTCGCGCTGATTGGGGGCATTCTGGCTTTGCACGCTACAGGTACTATTTTCGGTATTTCAGCGGGGGTTGGCTTCATTGCTCTGTTTGGTATCTGCGTACAGAACGGTGTCATTCTGATCACCGTGTTTAACCAGAACCTCATGGCGGGGCTGAATCTGGATCAGGCGATTGCCGAAGGCGTTCGTTCGCGCATCCGACCCGTGGTAATGACGGCCATGATGGCGGCTATTGGCCTGTTGCCCGCAGCCGTTTCATCGGGTATTGGCTCGGAAACACAGAAGCCCTTAGCCATCGTTGTTATCGGTGGGCTAATTACGGCGACGATACTAACGCTGCTGATTTTTCCGATCATTTACCGGTTCTTTAACATTAACCGGGCGCATACCGCTACTCGAAAAGGACGCCGGAAGCAGACCGAGCCGATAAGCATTTAAGCTTGGGATAAGTGGGTTTTACTGTCATGCTGAAGCATCGATAGAGAAACCACTTATCCAAATGCGTTTTTAGCCCTCGTAACAATCTATTAGTTTCGGCTTGTCCAAGCTCATTGTTAATGCTCGCCATCCGCAACTTCCACAAAGCCTACACTGGCCGCACCATTCTCGAGATTCCCAAACTTGATTTTGCGCCGGGTATTCACTGGCTACAGGGCCGGAACGGGTCAGGTAAAACAACGTTTTTCAAATCGGTGGCAGGCATGCTTCCTTTCGACGGGCAAATCCTGCTCGATGGGCAGTTCGACTGCACCCGTCAGGCCGTGCCGTATCGCCTGCGGGTCAATTACGGCGAGGCCGAACCGCTGTTTCCCGAGTTTCTGACGGCACACGAACTTATTCAGTGGGTTGCCACAGCGAAGCGAGCCCCGAACGGTCAGGCCGATACGCTAATCGATGCCTTTGCCATTCGTGAGTTTATGAAGACCCCGGTGGGCACCTATTCGAGCGGAATGCTGAAGAAGACGTCGCTTGTGCTGGCGTTCCTGGGTCAGCCCCGCCTGATTCTACTGGATGAACCTTTAATCACCCTCGACGTAGCCGCCACCCAAACCGTCGCCCGGCTTATCCAGACACTAAGTAGTCAGGGCGTCAGCTTTCTCTTATCGTCACACCAGGACTTTAGCCTTGCCGAATTGCCGGTTGCATCGGTCTGGCAGGTCGATAAGCAAACCCTGATACCGGCATGAATGTACTGCCAGCGGTTCTCCGTAAAACCATTGTCGGGCAGTTTTACCGGCAGAACGCCGGGCTGTTTTTTGTGGTGCTAATGCTGGCCGGCAGTTTTCTGCGGCTGCCCGAACACATGGCCCTGGCCCAAGCGGCCGTGCATACCCCTTTTTTGCTTGGCCTCTACCAGACGTTATGGCTGGTTTACACCCTGTTTGCCACCCGGTTTGCCGTGGGGGTTATCCGTCAAACTGAAGTGCTGTACCACTACCGGCTCATTCCAACACCCCAACGCTGGCTGGGTTTGCTGGCCGTGCAGAGTATGGTATTGCTTCCCATACTGGCTTATATGGCGTTTATCGGCTGGATCAGCAGCCAGCAGCATACAAATCTGAGCAGTGTACAACTTGCTGTTGGCGCCGTGTTGATGACCACGCTACCCATCTTCTGGCTCGATTACGCTCTGAAAACGCCTAACCGTCAACCACTGACGACCAGAATTCGACTCCCCTGGCGGGAGCGCTTCACAACGCCTTACGGCCTGTTTTTCATCCGCCACCTGTTCATCGATCAGCCCGCGCTATTGTTTATCACCAAAACCGGAACGAGCCTGCTGACGCTGGGTATTCTGAGCCTCTACCCCACCGACGACTATGATGTCCGATTGCTGGCCCTCGGGGCCTTATTTATGGCGCTGAGCCATTCCGGCATTATCTATCAGTTGTATCAGTTTGAGCACCAGCGGCTGGCTCTGCTGCGTAATCTACCCATTCCGGCTGGTCAACGGCTCGCAACCTACGCCCTGATCATAACGCTGCTGCTCCTGCCCGAAACAATCCTGCTGATTCGCTACCAACCCGACGACCTGTCAATTGGCATTATCGCCAGCGTCTGGGCGTTTGGTCACAGCCTGATTCTACTGCTGTTTACCCTGCTTCTGATCCGGCACCGCCAGCCCGATCAGTTACTACCCATTGTGTCTGGGCTCTTGCTGGTGGGTTTTCTGACCATCATGTACCAGCTGCCGCTTTGGGGACTGAGTGCCCTCAGCTGGGCAATGGCAGGCGGGTTATTCGTGCGGTATTACCCTCAATCAGCCTGGGAGACGGATTCGCCCGATTAAACCATCTGTTCATAACCGCGTTGTACTGGGAATAACTACTCAACAGTGTTACCAGCAACGGTATGAAAACAATCTACTCATTCATGAAAGGGTTGTGCCTGATGGCGCTATTCAGCACCGCCGTTCAGGCACAGCAAACCTACTTTAACGTACCCGAATCGGAGATTACAGAGCAGCACAAAATCATCGTTCAACAGCAGTTCTCCATACAGGATTTTTACCGTTCCCTGACCACCTTCGATTACGGCTTAGGTAATAACTGGGAGGTAGGAGCGAACCTCTACAACCTTGATTACTATCCTGACCGGAAGAAAATTGTTCGGAATGATTCATCCACTCAATCGGCCTACTCGCCACTGCTCTTGTTGAATGCTCAGAAAGTATTTGAACTCAATAAGCAGTTTGCCATAGGCATTGGGGCGCAGGGCGGCATAAATCTGTCACCCGATAACCATAGTCGGTTTGTGAGTTTCGCTTACACCAACCTGAACGGCTCTTTTTTTAAGGAACATTATAAAGCCACGGTAGGCGTTTATACCGGCCACGTGCACTACCTCGGCACCGGACCGCACGTTGGTTTCCAGGCTGGTTTCGACGCCGGTATATTCTACGAAAAAGTACACCTGATGGGCGACTGGATTTCAGGTTCCCATGAGGTAGGCCAGTTAGTCTTGGGACTTGAAATTTTCTTAAGCAAGCATCTGCCTTTGTCGCTGGGCTGGCAACGCAACAACGCCGATGGCTCATCAGCCCTGGTGGTACAGTTCACCTTCATTCCACAGCAATAAAATAATGAGTACAATCCCTTAAATGGCATTATTTTTAGCCTTTCTTTCACTACTTCGGCCTGCGCCGACTACTTATGAAAAAAAGGCTTCTAAGTATGCTGCTGCCGCTCCTGGCAGTTTCATCAACGCTACACGCCCAAACCGACACAAACCCCTGGCAGATCGTTGGCCAGAATATTAATCCGGCTAATTATTACGGCATCACCGTCGCCAATGGAATGATTGGCCTTGTGTCTTCACCGGAACCAATGAAAGTGAAAGACGTCGTGCTGAACGGCGCGTTTGATACCTACGGGCGGGGCCGCGTGTCCAACATCCTGAAGGTGTTCAACTTCGCGAATATGAACCTCGATGTAGACGGGCAGCGCATTGGTCCCCGCGACATCAGCAATTACCGGCAGACGCTCGATATGCAACGCGCGGCCCTAACCACTACATTTGATTATAAAGACAAAGTGACCGTTCGGCAAACGATGATGGCCCTGCGGCACCTGCCTTTCTCGGAGCTGACAATGGTGGAGATTACGGCCAAAAAGGATTGTGAGATTATTCCGATGAGCGTGATCGAATCGCCGGAGAACCTCAAGGACGTCAAGAATACGTACAACGAAATCGACCGGCCGCATGTGACCATCCGGTTGCTGACGTCGGTGGCCAAAAGCCCCACTGGACGGCATACGGTAGCCGCTTCAACGAGTTTCATCTTTGATGAACCACACGGACAGGAACCGCAGGTGATTCACGAAGACTGGGATTATAACATGCACCTGGCCAAGTTCAAGAAGACCCTGAAAGCCGGGCAGACCTATAAATTCAGTATTGTTGGGTCAGTTACATCGACGGCTCACACCCCGGACCCGTTCAACGAAGCCGAACGCCTGACCATCTTTGCCGCTCTGGAACGCACCGAGCGGCTCCTGAACCGCCACAACGCCGAGTGGGCCAAACTCTGGCAATCCGACATTGTCATCGACGGAGACCCGGATGCGCAGCGGGCCGTACGCTCTGCCCTGTATCATCTGTATTCATTCGCCCGCGAAGGTACCGCATACAGCCTGTCTCCAATGGGCTTGTCGGGTCTGGGCTACAATGGCCACGTCTTCTGGGATACCGAAATCTGGATGTACCCGGCTCTGCTGGTGCTGAAACCCGAACTGGCCAAATCACTGCTCGAATACCGGTACGAACGCATGGTAATGGCAAAACAGAACGCCTTCAGTCATGGCTACGCGGGTACAATGTTTCCCTGGGAATCGGACGCCGACGGCCAGGAAGCCACTCCTGTCTGGGCGTTGACGGGGCCATTTCAGCACCACATCACAGGCTGCATTGGCTGGTCGTTCTGGAAGTATTATCAGGTCACAAAAGATAAAGAGTGGCTGCGCACCCGTGGTTATCCCATGCTGAAAGAAGTAGCTGATTTCTGGTCGAGCCGCGTGGAGCGGGAGGTCGGACTGGCGGGCCAGCCGGGCAAGTACCATATTAACAACGTAATAGGAGCCAACGAGTGGCAGGAAAACATAGACGATAACGCCTTTACCAATGGCATGGCCAAAACTGCGTTGACCTATGCCACGCAGGCCGCTCAGGAACTGGGCATCACACCGAATGCTGACTGGAAGGTAGTGGCCGACAACATTCCGATTTTAAAATTTCCTGACGGCACCACTAAGGAAAACCGCACGTATGATGGCGTTACGATTAAACAAGCCGATGTCAATTTGCTGGCCTATCCGCTCACGATTGTAACAGGTGAAGCTGCTATCCGAAAAGATCTGGCGTACTACGAGCCAAAGTATTCGCCCGATGGCCCGGCTATGGGCTGGTCGGTACTGGCAACGCTGCACGCCCGGCTTGGCGACACGGATGATGCTTACAAATGGTTTGTGAAGAGTTACAAGCCAAACCAGGTGCCTCCGTTTGGTGTGCTGGCCGAAACGGCTGGCGGTACCAACCCCTATTTTGCAACGGGCGCGGGAGGTATGCTACAAGCTGTCCTGAACGGCTTTGGCGGCCTGGATATTACTGACAACGGCATCGTCCGCCTGAAGACAAAGTTACCAAAAGGCTGGAAATCGCTCACGCTGAAAGGGGTAGGCCTGCAAAAACAAACCATTCAGGTGCAGTAGCTGTCCGGTACGCACCCGCACAAAAAAGATGGCCACTCCACTGCTGGAATGGCCATCTTTTTTGTGGCGTTCAGGTATGAAATGCTTAGGTTAAGCGGCCACTTACTTCCAGCCACCAGCAACGGGTAAACTGGCTGCCTGTACTTCCATAGTCGTTTCTTTGGAAGCAATAGCCATTTTATTAAGCGCGATGTAAATCATTTTTACGGCATCCTCAATCCGTTTCCAGCCTTCTTCGCTGCGCAGATCGAGACCAATCATCGTCCGGTTGTTCTGGGCCAGAATGGTCAGATAAGACATGGCACCGAGCATAACTGCCGAAACAGCTTTGGTATCGGCCCCCTGCACGAATGACAACTGCTCGACCAGACGCGTCATTTCTTCGTCGACGGCTTTACTGGTCACATCAGCGGTAATGTCATTCTCAACGATTGTGGCTTTGAGTACCTCACGAGCCGCTTTGAATGTCCGAAATGAGCGATAGGTCTGAATAACCTGCCGGTACCAGACTCGGGCTAAATCCGACTCGTGCAACGGACGAATCTGATCCAGAACGACTGGTGTAAACATCGGAAACAGTTTACCCATTTTCACGTAATAGTCCATCAGGCCATCTAAACCACCGAAATAACGATAGATGAGTACCTTACTGACACCGGCTTTTTCGGCAATCCGGTTTACGCCTACCCCCTCCAGTCCCCGCTCCGCAATCACATCTTCCAGCGCTTCTACGATTCGTTGAGTCGTTTTGGCACGGTTTCTTCGGATTTTATCCATTTGGTTCTTTTAATTTTCACGTGTACTATTAAAAACTTCCCCTTAATTATTCAGACGATTCTCCGGCCGACCGGTCACTGTATGTAATTTTTTATCAAAAGTATAACGCTAATAGTAGTCATTTGTTGGTACCACAATGCGCACCGTCACCCTATTATATGAATAGTTTTATAAGTATACACTTCTACTATAGAAAACATGTAGCAACATAGTTATTTACCTAAGCCAATACAAGTAACTAACCAGATACACAGCGAAAGATGAGCGATAATTTACTAAATGGCAAATCTGTAGACCGGATAGATTACGTAATACCGGCAGAAGCGAAAAATCAGTCCATTTCATAGTTTTTTGGAAAACAGCCCCCGAATTGGTGTTAAGTCCAGCCATTTAGCGTAGTACGTTTACCAAACAGCTTATAGTATAGTCCAACCGCTCAGTTGACTTAGTAGTTACCTGTTTATAAAGTAGTTAGCTTCGGGCCAGGTAAGCAGACCGGGCATACGTAACCCGATAAGACTGCCGTGTAACCTTGCTAAAAATACTGATCTGTAGAATGACCGCTTTAACGATATGGCTGGTAACATGAATCTCTATGCATCGCGTAAGAGTTCTATCAGGGCACTGCCTGACAAGCCGTTTAGCCTTGCTTGTAGTTACCACGCAGTACACCATTTCTGACTACGTCAATCATTACCAAGAGCATTCACACTCATGAGCCCAGATTTTACACCCGGTGACGACTCCTCCGGTGAACTGCCTTTACCCCCTCAAATACCCTCACCCGTTTCATCATCTGGGCAGCCGGATAGTATTCCTGATGAATTTAAGACACTGATCGACGCCTTTGCTCAGGCCGTTTGGGAAACGGACGCGACCGGCCAGGTTAGCACCGACTCGCCCAGTTGGCGGAATTATACCGGACAATCGTTGGCCGATTGGCTACAGGCCGGTTGGGTGCAGGCCGTCCACCCTGAGGACCAGCCAGGGGCTCTCCACCAATGGCAACAGGCTATTCGTACGTCCACACCAATGAACATCGACCTGCGTCTGCACAGCCCGGAAGGAAACTGGCGCTGGACCACTCTCTTGGCGGCACCCGTTCGGGATGAAGGCGGCACCGTACGGAAATGGATCGGTGTTAGTATAGATATTACGGAGCGCGCCCTTACCGAAGAGTCCCTGCGTAAACAGGAAACACGCACCCGAATTGCCCTCGAAGCGGCAGAAATGGGCACCTGGGAGTGGAATCTGGCCACCGACGAAGTGTTCTGGAATGAACAGCACTTTTTCCTTTTTGGGATGAAGCTGCTGCCACAACCCATGACGCCCAACGCATTTCTGGAACATGTTCACCCCGATGACCTCGAACGGATCAAGGCCCTGTTAAAAAAGGCGATTGAGGAAAAAGTCGTATATGAAGCGAAGTTCCGGGCGGTGCGTGACGACGGAACCGTGCGCTGGATGAGTGGCTACGGGCGTATCACAGACGAAATAGATGGGCGACCGACCCGAATGAGTGGTGTTATCTTTGACATAAACGCGCGTAAACAGTCAGAGCAGGCGCTGCGGGAAGCTGACCGTCGGAAAGACGAGTTTTTGGCTTTGCTGGCTCACGAACTGCGTAATCCACTGGCACCCCTGCGCAACACCCTGCACCTGCTGCAACTAAAAGGCAATGAAGATGACAGCCTGACACCGGTTGTCGAGATTATGACCCGGCAGGTCGATCATCTGGTTCGGCTGGTTGATGACCTGCTGGATGTGAGCCGCATCAGTCAGGGCAAGATCGAATTGCGCCGGGAGCGAATCGAACTCGCTCAGGTTATTAAAGACGCGGTTGAAGCGGTCCACTCGCTGTACGAAGCGGAAGATCGCGAGCTGATCATCAGTCTGCCGGCCGGGCCGATTTACCTGTATGCAGATGCAACCCGCCTGACGCAGGTGATCAGCAATCTGCTGAATAATGCGCTTAAATTCACGCATCAGGGCGGCAACGTGACGCTAAGCGCCAGGCAGGCGGGTGGCGAAGCAGTTGTAGAAGTCCGCGATGACGGTATCGGTATCCCGGCGGATCAGTTAGACCGCATCTTCGAGATGTTCATACAGGCTGATGCTTCGCTCGTACGGTCGCAGGGTGGTCTGGGGCTGGGGTTGATGCTGGTTAGGCAACTCGTTGAACTGCATGAAGGCCGGGTGGAAGCCACCAGTTCCGGTACAGGGCAGGGCAGCGTATTTACCCTGCACCTGCCCGCTCTGGCTTCCGAATCCAGACCCGCCGGCAAAGTGAAAGTTGACACGAAACAGGCAACGGCCGGTCGTCGCATTCTGGTGATTGATGATAACCGGGACGCAGCCCAGACCCTGGCCCTGTTATTAAAAATCAAAGGCAATGAGGTACACACGCGCTACGATGGCCGGGAAGGGATAGTAGCCGCCGAGGCCCTCCGACCGGCGATCATCATCCTTGACATCAGTATGCCCAACCTGGACGGCTACGACACCTGCCGTTTGATTCGTGAGCAAGCGTGGGGCCAGTCCATGATCGTGATTGCGCTTAGCGGGTACGGGCAGGAGGACGATAAACGACGTAGTCTGGAAGCAGGTTTCAACGCCCACTTAGTCAAACCAGTGGATTTGGGGGTGCTTATGCGGCTCCTTTCTTCCTTGCTCGCTGAGTAATCCGCAAACCCGCCCCCTGTTCACCTCAATTACCGTCTTCGGTGCCTAAAAATGTTTCCAGCCCTGCGCCCGAATGGGGGTCTGCTGACCAGCGCGGGTCGCCAGCACAAGCTGAGTGGGATCGGCGGTCATGTAGCCAATCGCCGTGATGCGGGCGTTGTTCTTTACCTTTTCATATTCCTGCGGGCGTATCGTAAACAGCAGTTCGTAGTCTTCGCCCCCATTCAGGGCCGATGTAACGGGGCTAATCTTAAACTCATCGGCCGTCAGGTAGGTCTGATCGTCAATGGGTATGTTGTCGTCAAAGATTACCGCGCCGGTACCCGACTGCGTGCAAAGGTGCAGCAGTTCATTGGCCAGCCCGTCTGATACATCAATCATGGCCGTTGGCCGTACGCCGAGATCGCGCAGTTCGTGAACCATGTCGGTACGGGCATCGGGGCGGAGCTGACGCTGCACCAGATACGCCTGTTCTTCCAGATTCGGCTGCATGGTGGGGTCGGCCAGGAACACCTGCTTCTCCCGTTCCAGCAGTTGCAAACCTAAGTAGGCAGCTCCCAGATCGCCCGTTACGCAAAGTACATCGTTGGGTTGAGCTGTGTTGCGATACGTAATCCTGTCCTTCGGCACCTTACCCAAGGCCGTTACCGAGATCACCAGACCGGAGCGGGATGTGGTTGTATCGCCACCCACTAAATCCACGTTATAAGCCTCACAGGCGGCCCGGATGCCCTCGTAAAGTTCATCAACAGCCTCAACGGGAAACTTACTGCTCAGTCCCAGGCTAACGGTTATCTGGGTGGGTAAGCCATTCATGGCGGCAATGTCCGACACATTCACCGCTACAGCCTTGAAGCCAAGGTGTTTCAGGGGGGTATAACTCAAATCGAAATGCACCCCTTCGAGCAGCATATCGGTCGAGATGAGGCCAAAATCAGTTCCGCCGAGGTCAAAAACCGCAGCGTCGTCGCCAATAGCCCGGATCGTTTCGGGGTTTACTGGCGCGGGCGTGGCTTGTCGAATTCGCTCGATAAGGCCAATTTCACCCAATTCATTTAAATCTGTCATAGTCGTAGCAACACAAAAAAAGCCGTTCCAGAGAGAACGGCTTCGGAAATAGATAAGTTTGGGCGACTACGGATTCGAGAGCGTATACGTATTCGTCGTTCCTCCTGTTTTCTGGCTGGCCGTTGTACGGGCAAGCACCAGCTGATTGTCAGTCAGGGTCGTAATGGTAAACTCAATCGTGCCGCCGGTGCCCGTTGGCTGGGGCGTCAGACCGGTGAGGACCAGCCGGGTATCGGTAGGAACCGACCAGGTGCCCGTAAAGGTGTTACCATCGAACTCGGTATACTGCACCGTAGTTGGACTGGTCAGATTGAGCCGGAAGTTTACATAACCCGGTACAGCGTTGGAAGCACCACCTTTGGTGTACACGGTCGTGCTGCTCTGATCTACCTTAGTGGCTGTCCAGATTTTGGCAATCCGCTCCGATACAGGCGCGACTTTGTCCTTGCCACAACCGGCAATCATGAACGCGGCAACCAGAACGGCGAAAAAAGACGTAGAAAGATTCGTTTTCATAGTAAAGTATTGTCCTACACAGATGATGCCAAGTTACGTTAATTTTGCGTTTACCGACAAACGCCGGTTTCGAATTTATTACTATTGACTTAATCTACTCGTGACTGGTACCTTGCCCGCCTACACCCGTGCCCAGTTAGCACTTCGCAACGGCAGCGACCGCGACGAAATCTGGTGTGCGTACCAGGGTGTTATCTACGACGTTTCGGCCTCGCGGCTGTGGCGTAACGGCAAGCACTACGAGCATTGGGCCGGGCAGGACCTGACCAACGAACTGGTCGATGCTCCCCATGCTGACTGGGTTTTTGATCGATTCAAGGCCGTTGGCCAACTTATTCAACCATGACCCTACTCATTGCCGATAGCGGCTCCACCAAAACCGAATGGCGGCTGATTGATAACGAAAAAATCGTTGCCAGCGTACGTACCGTTGGGTTCAATCCATACTACGCCGATACGGCTGCCATTGTTGCGGGGCTGCGGGAACAACTCCTTCCCTACTTACCCACTCTACTGCCCGAAGCCGTCTATTTTTATGGCTCCGGTTGCACCGGGCCAGTAGTAAATCAGACGGTAGTCGATGCCATCCGGGTCGTTTTTCCACAGCTACAGTCAGTCAGTGTCGAGAGTGATATGCTGGGTGCCGCTCGGGCTGCGTTCAGTCGGGCTGCGACCGGGCAGCACACGGGCGTGGTCTGTATTCTGGGAACAGGGTCTAATGCTGCCGTCTACGATGGCTACGCCATCACAAGTCCGAGCCGGTCGCTGGGTTTCTGGTTAGGCGACGAGGGCAGTGGCGCGTATCTGGGTCGTCAGTTAGTAGTTCGGCTCCTGCATGGTCAGTTGCCGATGGAGTTAGACACAGCCTTTCGGCAACGCTTCACCATCGACCGGCTCACGGTGCTGGACAAGGCGTATCATCAGCCGTTCCCGAACCGGTACTTTTCACAATTCACGCCGTTTCTGTCGGAGCATAGCAGCCATCCATTTGCCTACGACCTGGTTTATGATGCATTTATGGCTTTTCTGCGGCTTTATGCGCTCCCTTATCCAGAAGCGAGACTGTCGCCAATTCACTTCGTAGGCTCGGTGGCCGGGTATTTTGAGCAACCACTTCGGGCGGCTGTTCACACGTGCGGTCTCCAGTTTGGCCGTATTATACCCGCTCCTATTGACGAATTAGTCAGGTTTCACCGAACCTGTTGACAAAACAAGCCGTTGGCAAAGAGTAGGCATTTTTTTGTGTCTTAACTTGCACTGTTTTTTGAGAAACGCCGGGAAACTGCCGTTTTTATATCACGATTTTACGTTCATGGCTAACCGATATTTCCTTAAAGTAAAAGACGTTGTGGCCGAAACCGCCGACGCCGTTACCATTACCTTCTGGCATCCACTCAGTGAAGTGATCCGCTACCAGCCGGGGCAGTTCCTGACTTTTTTGCTAACCATCAACGGCGAGAAGGTCCGCCGGTCGTACTCTATGGCCAGTTCGCCCCATGTCGATGCGTCGTTGTCCGTTACGGTGAAGCGATTACCGGGCGGAAAAGTCTCTAACTACCTGTGCGACGGTATAAAAACGGACAGCATCATCGAATCGCTGGAACCAATGGGTAACTTCACTCCACCCCTCACTCCAGCTAATGAGAAGTTATACGTGCTGCTTGGTGCCGGAAGCGGCATTACGCCCCTGTTCTCGATGCTAAAATCCATTCTGCATGTGGAACCGAAGAGCCGGATCTGGCTGATCTACGGCAACCGCAGTCAGGAGTCGATTATCTATAAAGCACACCTCGACGCTATTGCGCAGGTACACGCCAACCGCGTACGCATTACGCACGTACTGAGTCAGCCATCGGTTGGCTGGGCAGGAGATACAGGCCGCGTCAATCAGCATCTGTTGACCACTGTTTTGGACGACCTAACACCAGCCGACCGGCAGACACTTGAGGTATACATGTGCGGGCCGGATGGCATGATGGATGAAGCACGCCGGGCATTTTCAGTGCTAAACATACCTGCCGAGCATGTACATCGTGAAAGTTACGGCACAGCAACAACGGATTCGGCTGTGGGCGAAGTGATTGAAGACCCGGCTGCCGACGAATCAGGCTCGCCCGACGTAACAGTTATTTACGAAGGGAGTGAGTACAAATTTGCCGTAGCTCCGCACCAGACCATTCTGGAGGCCGCACTGGATCTGGATATCGATTTGCCGTATTCCTGTCAGGCGGGAATGTGTACGGCCTGCCTGGGCAAGTGCGTAGCGGGCACAGTAAAATTAGACGAAGAAGACGGTCTGTCTCCGGCAGAACTAAAGGCCGGTTATATACTCACCTGTGTGGCGCACCCGGCCAGCGCAGGCGTGGTGATTGAGATTGATTAAACGATCACATCTGATAACGGCCGGCTCATTAAGTCGCCCGCTATCAGAACGTGAACTCAGTTATTGGGCGCAACAGCGGGTTTTGGGGCCATTGCCGGAACCGCTGGCTTAGCCGGGTGCGTAGTGCCTTTCGGTGCGACGGCCGGACGGGGAACCGGTGCCAGTTTTGGAGTGGCCGCCGGTGTGGGTGCTATAGCCGGACGAACATTCATAGTTGGGCGGGGCGGCTTCGGTAGACGTGGGGCTCGGTTGTATTTAACAGCAGCCCCATTCAGGCGGGTAGCCTTTTCGTAACGCTCCATCGCTTCGGGCAATTCGAGACGTCCCGGCGCTTCCGGTAGTTCAGGGCGCTCCACTAACTGCCCGATGGCGTCGCCATGCCGACCAATCTGATCAGATAACTTATCGATCTGGTCTTCAAGCTGATCCATTTGTTTTTGCAACTGCTCCATAGGCTGTTTCAACCGTTCCTGCTCGGCGTTGGAGGCTTCAAACTGCCGGTTCAACTCCTCCATGCTGGTTTCCTGCTTTTTGATTTCCGGCTCCAGAGCGGCCAGTTGTTTTTCGATGTCAGCCTGACTCAGTTTCGTCTTACCCGAATTGGCCAGCAGCCGCTGATGCTTTTCGATGAGCGCATTGCGCTGCTCCATCAGCTTCTCCTTGCGCCAGTTCAGCACTTCATTTTTACGATTCACTTCCTCCACCCCAAAATCCATTTTTTCTATCTGAAGCTGTAGCTTATCAACTTTCGCCTGCTGAATGGCCAGCAGTTGACTCAGGCTATCCAACTGACGGCTGTGATACTCCCGAAGCCGGTCGAGCGAGTCAGAGTTAACGTGTCCAAGCGTACTGACCGACGCCATTGCCTCCCGCACCATTTTGTTGTAATCCATTTTGGAAACGTTTTCCATGATGCTGTCCATATTCACTTCCGCCAGAGTCTGACTGGCAATACGCTGATAGTCAGCAGCCATTTGAAGATCAACAAGCTGCTCATCGGCCGGTATGGTTTCATTTGCTTCAGCAGGCACCCGGCGCATACGGCTTGTCGTGCGGGTTCGATGTGATGGAGCCGTTTTCTTCGATTTCTTGTTAGGCTGTTCCTGTATGGCATACACGGATACCGTTGCCAGCAGCAGCGTTACCAGCGTCAGCGTCAGTAAATGGGCATTAGATACTACAGGCCGGGCCGAAACACCCAACATGCGCTGAACCCGGTTGAGCAGGAGCTTTTTGTGTGAGGCCAGTGCCATCGCCAGCACTGGTGTCTGACTGAACTCCTCCACGCGGGCCAGTGCCTGCGCCAGTGCACGGGCATCACCACAAGCCAGTACCGCCAGATCATCGCAGCAATTTTCGCGTTCCTCCCGTACCCGCGCAGAGAGCCACCAGAGTGCCGGATGAAAAAAGTAGCCGACTTCAATAACCGATTGCAGCAGGTTCATGCCATAATCAAATCGTTTGATATGCGCCAGTTCATGCGCCAGCACCGCTTCGGCCTGACGCATGGTTAGGCCGGTAGCCAACCCAACCGGGAGCAGAATAACGGGTTTCAGTGCGCCCACCACCATGGGCATAGTCACCCGAGCCGATTCCAGTAACCGGACAGGTTGCCGCACAGAAAGCTGGCTGCTGAGCCGACTCAACAGCGGTTGCCAGAATGCATCGGCGGGCTGTACGGCGGTAGTTTTAAGTTGCTGCACATACAGCCATCCACCCACCAGACGCACCAGAAATACGGTGACTCCAACCAGCCAGCAAACCACAATCTCGGCCAGATGCGTTTCCAGAAACCGCTGTGCCTGTACATGCCAGGGCAGGGGTTTGGTCAGCATAGACAGCAACGCCGGTGCCGAAACAGCCGACACCATCATCGGCCGAAGACCCGGGCGGCTAAGCACTAATGCGGGTTGGTAGTACAGCCAGAAAGTTACAACCGACGTGATAACCTGCGTTAGTAGTGCCCCGACACCTATGTTATAGCGCAGCTGGCTGCTTTTTCCCCGAACTATATGGAGAAGTAAAGCTACCGGCAATACCAGCACAAAGCCCTGCCAGAGCGCGTGAAGCAAGGTCCAGCCCAGTGCCACGGCAACCGGCTCGGATAGGAAAGAAATTGGCGTTTTCATGCGTCAGGATCGATTTGATTCAGGAGTTGTTTGATCTCATCCAGTTCTTCACGCGAGGCCTTATGCTGACCCAGCGCCTGTAATACCAGTTTGGAAGCCGAACCCCGAAAGGCAGTTTCCACGAAACGGTCCAACAGCGTGCGTTGTGTATCGGCTTCGGTTACATTAGCCGTGTAAACATGCGATTTAGCGGCCTCAATGCGGGTTACCAAGCCTTTCTCGTGCATAATCTGCATCAGTTTCAGAGCCGTTGTGTAGCCCATCTCCCGATCCTGCGTGAGTTGGTCATAGACCTGCCGGACGGTCGAGGGGCCACTCTGCCACAGTACATGCAGGATGGCTAATTCAGCGTCGGTTGGTTTCATAAGTTAATCTACGAATGATTTCGTAGCAATGATATACGAACAATTTCGTAGATGCAAATTTTCAGTTAAAAATCTTTTTTGTTCCTCAGTTGGTTGTCAATCGTATCCCAGACGCCTACGTCTGGTTCGACCAGTAACTAAGCGATCAGCCGGAAACCAGATGTAGGCGTCTGGTCGGACCGCCGAAGCGGATACTTACTTATGACCAACGAACTGCAAATTCCTACCCGCCCCCTCCGCCGATTTATTGGTGAAGAACTTGATCTGACCAGTTGGACAGACGTAAAACCATTCTACGACGACCTGCTGAAACGAACTATCAATAGCAGCGACGACCTGCACCAATGGTTTCTCGACCGCAGTGAACTGGAATCGTATCTATCCGAAAACTTTGCCTGGCGGTACATCCGTATGACGGGCAACACCGCCGACGAATCGTTGGTTGGACGGCTTAATTTTTTCATCGCTGAGATTCAGCCACCGATGACCACGTACGGTAACCTGCTTGATCAAAAAGCGATTGAGAGCCCTTACTTAGCGGAACTGGCCGATCAGCCAGGGTACGCGGTACTGGTGCGGAGCATGAAAAAAGCCATCGAGATTTTCCGCGATGAAAACGTACCGCTTCAGACAGAGCTACAAACCGAAGAGCGAAAGTATGGAGCCATTACCGGAGCCATGACGGTAACGCTAAACGGCGCGTCGGAAGAACTAACGCTGCCACAGGCCTCGGACCGGTTGCAGGACACGAACCGGGCCGTACGCGAGGAAGCCTGGCGAGCCATTCAGGAGCGCCGGTACCAAGACCGGATTGCCCTCGACAACTTATTTGACAAGTTGATTAGCTTACGCCATCAGATGGCAGTGAACGCAGGCTTCGCCAACTTTCGGGACTATATGTTCGCCGAACTGGGCCGGTTCGATTATACCCCGGCTGATTGTTTCAGTTTTCATCAATCAGTAGCCGAGGCCGTTGTGCCACTACTCGACAGATTAGCCAGCGAACGGAAGCAGAAACTTGGTGTGGAGCCTCTGCGGCCCTGGGATGCGAAAGTGGATACCGATGGACTACCGCCACTCAAACCATTTGCCACGGGAGACGAACTACTGCGGAAAACCATTACCTGTTTCGACCGGGTTGATGGCCAACCTGATAACGGCCAACCGTCTGAACTGGGCAATTTCCTGCGCATTATGCGGACAATGGGTCAGTTTGATCTGGAGTCGCGGAAGGGGAAAGCACCGGGTGGATACAACTACCCCTTGGAAGAAATTGGGGTGCCATTTATCTTTATGAATGCCACGGCCAGCCTGCGTGATCTGGTGACGATGGTACATGAGGGAGGCCATGCCGTGCACTCCTTCCTGACGCGGGAGTTACCGCTGAAATCCTTTCGCAATCCACCGATGGAGGTTGCCGAACTGGCGTCGATGAGCATGGAACTCTTATCAATGGACCATTGGGATGTGTTTTTTGAGAACCCTGCGGAGTTGAAGCGTGCCAAACGTCAGCATCTGGAATCCATTATTGAAACCCTGCCCTGGGTGGCCACCATCGACAAGTTTCAGCACTGGATCTATGAAAACCCCACGCATACAGTCAGTGACCGCCGGCAACAATGGACCCGGATTTACGACGAGTTCAGTGACCGGCAAACGGACTGGTCAGGCTTAGAAAAATACAAGGAATATGGTTGGCAGCGGCAATTACACCTGTATGAAGTGCCGTTTTACTACATCGAATATGGTATTGCGCAGTTAGGCGCTATTGGTGTCTGGCGCAACTACCGGCGCGACCCGAAACGGGGGCTACAAGGCTATAAAGATGCGCTCAGTCTGGGCTACATTACTCCGATTCGGGAGATTTATGCAGCCGCCCGCGTCCCGTTTGATTTCTCAAAGGCACACATTAGCGAATTGATGGCGTTCGTAGAAGAGGAAATCGAGCAGTTGCGGGAGTAGTGGTCAATCAAAAGAGCCGACGAATATCGGCTCTTTTGATTGACATCAAGGTAAACGTAGTACAATAACCTCGCGTTTTAGCGTCTCCTGCATCCGTTCCAACAAGACGGGTATATAATCTTTCACCTGTGATAATACGTTTTTCTGTACATCAAGAATAAAAACGGTAACCGGAAGCGTATCCAGGTTTTGCTGATAAGGCAGATTTTGTCAACAGCAATGAACACGTCAAAATTATGGTCCTTCATGAGCCGTAGCAAGTGGCCATTTTTGACTCCACTCCAACCCATGTATTTAACGGTGGCCACTTCGTGACCCGTCCCGTCAAACGAAAATCGTAGCCGCACGTCGATATTCTCATCCAGCAATACCTTCATACTGAGACGAGAATGTATTTAATAATTTACCTGCTATCTCAATAATAACTTCTGCCTGCTCCCGGCTTACGGTAGGATAACCTTCTAAAAAATCATCCAGCGAGCTGGCTTCCAAGTGATCGAACAGCGTTTGTATAGAGACTCGGGTGCCGTGAAAAACAGGTTTCCCACCGAGAATTTCAGGATCAATAGCAATTACCTCTTTAGCTGTCAGCATAGCCTTCTCAGTTAAACCCTTATTCCTTCCACCGCCACTCGTTGGCAATCTGCAACGGCGTCCGTAAGCCCTGTGATACCAGAAACTCGCGGGTTTTGGTGTCGTTCAACCGGCGAGTCGGAATTTCATCAGCATCGGCGAGGGCGTAGAGTAGCATAGCCGAATAACGAACCGTGTTGGTCAGCTGGTCTTTATTGACCAGGTTCATGCGGTCGCAGTTGGCGTGGTAGCAGTCCAGCACTTCTTTAGCCAGATTCCCATTCATGCCAATTACCGGTACGCCTTCGATCATGAACGGCTGATGGTCGGAGTGCAGCCCCGCCTGATTCGCCATTGTGTTCGTAAAGCCGGGGTCAGTTTTCTTCATAACCTCACCAATCTCCGTCAGGAATGGCACGACTTCACTCCGACCAAAGGCATTGAGGCCTGTGGGGTTGTTAGTCATATCGAGGTTAAAGATGTACCGAATCTGATCTAGCTGATTCTTCTTCTTGTACTCTTCAACCATCGCCCGCGAGCCAAGTAATCCCTGCTCTTCGCCCATAAACATCACAAATTCGATGGTACGCTTCGGCTTCAGTTTCAGAGCGCGAAAGGTCCGGGCAATGTCGAGTACGGTAAATGAGCCAATGCCGTTGTCAATGGCACCGGTAGCCAGATCCCATGAATCAAGGTGGCCACCGATCACGATTTTCTCATTGGGGTATTTTGAGCCTTTCAGCGTGGCAATTACGTTTCGGGCTCTGATTTTCCGGCTGAAATTTTTCATGTCGATCTCAGCGCGCAGGGGAGCTTTTTCATCGGTCAACCACTGCCGAAGTGCCTGTCCGCTTTCCAGCGAAATACAAACCGATGGCACCGGAATCAGCTTTCCCGTTACAGACGCTGTGCCGGTCAGCAGTACGTTACCCGGCACCAGATTCACCATAATCACACCCGTCGCGCCGTATTGAATTGCCAGCGCCGTTTTTTCGGACCGGTGCAGGTTGCGGGCACCTTTGGCGTTTGCCAGGCCAATGTTTACCAGTACGACCTTACCTTTGATTTTGTCTTTCATGGCCGCAAAATCGCCTTCCAGCCCGTTGCCGACATCCACAATTTCGCCTTTTACATGGGCTTTTACCGGCGAGTGCGCCAAGGCAACCACCGGCACGTCGCGGTAATTATCACTTTTGTCGGGTACGATGGCGAGCGTAACCGTATCGCGTAACCACGACTCAACTTCGAAGGGTTGGTAAGCTACGTCTTTGAACCCGTAGGATTTCAACAGATCATAGGCGTAAGTTTCGGCTTTGGTGCCGTTGGAGCTGCCGGTCAGTCGATGACCAATGCGTTGAGTCGCGTCGGAGAGCGTTTCGTAAGCCCGGCCGTTTTTTAATACGTCATCATTGATGCGGGCAAAGATCTTTTCTAAACTGGGTCGCTGAGGACTAAAAGCGGTTACAAAAACAACGGTAACCAGGAGCGCGTAGAGCGTTTTTCTCATATATGTAGTGAAAATCAACGGATAAATTTAAGCAAATCAACGGATGGTACCGGTGGTCACTTTCCGAAAAATTGTGAATTCGCTGCTTTTGTTCCTAAGTGGCTGATGGAACGCAGATTATTATGATCTTTAGGACTACAAATGATCTTTCTACATCATAACGATCCCAACACTTTGTCCGGGCCGCCGACGCAGGTCTATCAGCCCCTCCTCAACCCTTAAAATCATTCATCGAACTATGCGCAGCCTTATTTTCGTTTCGATTTTATTACTCAGTTGCTACAGTATGACCCAGGCACAGACCAAACCGGCACCCGTGGCCGCTATTAAACCGAAGACCATTACGACAAACGGCCACACCCGCGTCGACAATTATTACTGGCTCAATCAACCCGAAGACAAGGAAGTCCTGAGCTACCTAACCGCGGAAAACGACTACCTCGATCAGACGCTGGCTCCGATCAAGGACTTTCGGGCGAAGCTTTTCGAGGAGATGAAAGGCCGCATTAAGCAACAGGATGAGTCGGTACCTTACAAGGAAGGGAGTTATTTCTATTTCACCAAATACGTGGAGGGGGGCGAATACCCTATTTATGCCCGCAAAAAGGGTTCGCTGACCGGCGCGGAGGAAATCATGCTCGATGTGAATCAGCTGGCAAAGGGGCATAACTATTACCAGGCAGGTGGACTGGAAATCTCGGATAACGAAGAACTGGTAGCCTATGGCGAAGATACCGTTAGCCGACGGCTGTACACGCTACGGGTTAAGAACCTGAAAACTGGCATCACTTATTCCGACGCCATCCCCAATACCGAGGGTGGCTCTTATGCCTGGGCCGCCGATAATAAAACGCTGTTCTACATCCGAAAAGATGTGCAGACCCTACTCGGCTACCAGGTTTACCGGCACGTGCTGGGCACTGACCCCAAGCAGGATGTGCTGGTTTACGAAGAAAAAGATAATCAGTTTGGGCTGGGCCTGGGCCGGATGAAGTCTAAGAAATACATCGCTATCGTATCTGAACATAACGGCGTCACCAGCGAATGGAAACTGCTGGATGCCAGCAAGCCCACCGGCGAACTGATGACGTTTTACCCCCGTGAACGTGGTCACGAATACGACATTCAGCACTTTGGCAGCAAGTTCTACATCCGTACCAATTACAAAGCCGAGAATTATCGGCTGATGGAAGTGCCGGAAGGTAAACCCAGCGACCGGACATTGTGGAAAGAAGTGATCGCCCACCGGCCCGACGTGTTTTTACAACAGTTAGAAGTCTTTGCCAACGACCTCGTACTGGGCGAACGAAAAGCCGGCCTGACTCAGATTCGGGTTATCAGCCCGACTAAAAAAACGGATCATTACCTCGAATTTGCCGATCCGGCTTACGTGTCGGGCATTGCTTACAACCCGGAGTTCAACACTAACGTCCTGCGGTTTACCTACTCGTCGCTGACTACGCCCAACTCGACGTATGACTATAACATGGACACCCGCACCAAAACGCTGATGAAACAGCAAACCGTTTTGGGCGGGTTCGACCCGGCTAACTACACCTCCGAACGTGTCTTTGTGACGGCTCGCGACGGCGCTAAAGTACCGGTTTCGATTGTGTACCGAAAAGGCGTCAAAAAAGATGGCTCGGCACCGCTGCTGCAATATGCCTACGGGTCATACGGCATCAATATGGAGCCGGGTTTTAGCTCTACCCGGCTGAGTTTGCTGGATCGTGGCTTTATTTACGCCATAGCCCATATCCGGGGTGGTCAGGAAATGGGCCGCAAGTGGTATGAAGATGGGAAACTCTTCAAGAAGAAAAATACCTTCAACGACTTTGTCGATTGCTCACAGTGGCTGATTCAGAATAAATATACCGCTTCGGACAAGCTGTTTGCGATGGGCGGCAGCGCGGGCGGGCTGCTGATGGGGGCGGTTATCAATCAGGCTCCACAGCTTTACCGGGGCGTAGTTGCCGCTGTGCCGTTCGTAGACGTGGTTACGACGATGCTCGATGAAAGCATTCCGCTTACCACCGGTGAATTTGAAGAGTGGGGTAACCCTAAAAAGAAAGAATACTACGACTACATGCTGTCGTATTCCCCCTATGACAACGTTGAGAAGAAAGCGTATCCAAATCTGCTGGTAACGACGGGTCTGCACGATTCGCAGGTGCAATACTACGAACCGGCCAAGTGGATTGCCAAGCTGCGGACGATGAAGACAGATACGAACCAACTGCTCCTGCACACCAACATGGAAGCGGGGCATGGCGGGGCATCGGGCCGGTTCAAAGCACTGGAAGAAACCGCCCTGGAATACGCCTGGATACTGAATCTGGTGGGTGAACGGCAATAAACAAAGCCCTTAGCGTCGGGGCTTATCCTAGTAAATCGTAAAGTCAGTCTTTAAATTTACAAGCATAAGCCCCGATTTTTATGATTCACCGGTTATGTACAGACCGTTTGCGCGAAGACATTAGTTTCTTCCCTGTTGTGTCGCTGGTTGGCCCGCGTCAGGTAGCTAGTTCACCGACCCACCACCAGCGACCACTCGGCTCCACTGCCCACTTTGTACTTGCCGGCAAAGTCGCCCTGATTAACGGCAATTGAAAACGTAAGCAGGCTGTTAAAATAGGCAATGTCCGCTCCTATCTTCGCTTCGCCGAAGGTGTTCACCATCGGTACGCGCTTATCGTACACTTTTTGCTTCGCCTTAAAAATCTGCACCCGGACAAGCTCACCCGGTTTTAGCGTTAGTTGCTCCACCATCGTTTTGGGAATATTACTCCAGACATTGCCGTATTGCACATCCAGCGCCGGAATGGTACCCCGTACCTCACCGTTCAGCAACAGCGGTTTCTGATAAGGCAACCGCACCACCTCGCTCGGCAGTTTCTGTCCGACCTGCTCGAAGGTGATGGTTCTGGACGCCAGCCGGGCGGCCGTGTAGGCGTATACATCGCGGCCGTGAAAGGTGTAGGACTCGCCGGAATTACGGAGCCGGTTAATGGCTTCATCGATTTGTCGTACTTCGCGAATGCCCAGTTGTTCCGCCACTAAAGTCAGCGTGCCGTTATCGGGCGTGACAAAATAATGACCCGATTCGGATAGCATCACCACTGATTTGCGTTCTGTTCCCACGCCGGGGTCGCAAACTGAGACGAATACCGTACCCACGGGCCAGTATTTAGCCGTTTGCTGCAATCGGTAAGCAGCATCCCAGATGTTGTAGGCTGGAATTTCGTGGGTGAGATCGAACAGTTTAAGATCGGGCGAGACGCCCATCGCAACGCCTTTCATGGCTGAAACCGCCCCGTCTTTCAAACCAAAATCGGATTGAAAGACAACGATGTTGTTCTGGGCGTGGACGAGTTGGCCACTCAGCACGAAAACGAATAAAAGCAGATGGTAGCGGTTTTTCATAAAAATTGGGGCTGAAATCAGTTTTGCAGTCAAAACGGCGTTTGGATTGTACAAAATCCAGGTGCCTTTACGCTAAAGATAATCCAGATGGCGATTCAACGCTTCCAGAAAATTATTCGCATTGGTGGCAATGAGGCCGCTCAAACCCGGTCGCAACGGGAATTCAATCGATTATTGTCCCGAATTGAGTCGCTGGAAGTTGAGCTGGCAGCGGTACGTGAGGTGGTCGACCGGATGCAACAGCGGGTGCAGAGCGAGTACCTGCCCCTGCTTCGGACTTATCAGCAACAACAGGCGGAGTTGGTACGGCTGCTCGACCGGGCTATTCAATCTGGTCAGTTCAGAAAGGCAGAAATCCGCAAACTGACCAACTTGCTGGTATCGTTCGCAGGTGATTTGATTAACAGCGGTTTCGACGAACTGAAGCCTGTCTATGCTCAATATGCCACTGATGAAATTGACGAACCGGGTGAAAGCTTTTCCCGGGGCGAAGCAGCCCGATACACGCCCGACGACTCAGTGAATCAAAGGTCGGGACGGCCAAAAAGTGAGAAGAAATTGGCGCGCGAGCAAAAGCAGGAACTCACGATCAAAAATGTAACAAAGGCCGTTCGATCTATTTACACCGATTTAGTGAAGGCATTTCACCCGGACCGAGAGTTAGACGAGACAGAAAAGATCCGTAAAACCGAAATCATGCACCGCGTAACGGAGGCTTACGAAAAAGGTGATTTACTGGCCCTGCTCCGGCTACAACTCGAATTCGACCGCATCGACCAGCAGCATCTGGAAGCACTGGCTGATGAAAAACTATCGTATTACAACAAAATCCTTCGGCAGCAGGTACAGGATATGGAACATGACCTGACCGGACAACAGGCCCAGTTAGCTGCGCTCAGTGGTAAACCGTATCAGCGCGGCCATTCAGTCGCCGGACTTGAGATAGGCCTTAATCAGGACATTAATATGTTGAAGAAAGCCACTAAAGAGTTGAAAAGTGACCTCAAAGCGTTAGCCAACCCTGATGTGCTGCGGCAGTGGCTGACGTTGTATTGACCTCACCTCACCCCAACCCCTCTCCTAACCAGGAAAGGGGCTTGAGAACTTAGCTACTGGTATCTAACCCAATTAAGTCCCTCTCCTGGTTAGGAGAGGGGTTGGAGTGAGGTCAATGGCCCGCCGTAGCCGCAATCTCAACGCGTTTAGCCCCGGCGGGCTGCATCCGATTGAAGAAGAATAGTAAAATCAGCAGACCGACAATCGGTATCAACGAAAAATAGAACGCCGTTTGACCACCATACGCTTCAAACACGTGGCCGGTAATGATCGACCCTGTTGTCCCACCGAGGGCGGAAAAAACCACGATCAGGCCGGACATGGGACCGTGTTGCCGAACCGGCAGGTTGCTCAGAATAACGGAGTTGATGGCCGGATAAATCGGCGCGATAAACAGGCCAATCAACGGGAAGATAAATGCGGCTAACGGCGCACTGCTCCAGCCGTAAGCCGCCTGACCAACCGTCTCTACCGGTACCTTACTCGCCAGAGGTAAGGCCAGCAGAACCAGGCCACCCGCAATGACCAGGCAGATCGACAGCAGGGTGAACCAGGCAATCCGGCGCGAGAGTAGCCCCGCCAGAAACCGCCCCAGGGCCGTAGAAGCCGCCAGAATACTGGCCATCTGAATACTCAGGGTGGTGGGCAGGTGCAGAATTCGGCTGTTAAACGTGGGCAGCCAGCTCATAATCCCCTGTTCCATCAGCACATAAATAAAGGCACTGCCAATAAACACCAGCACTAAGGGACGGATTGCCAGCAGGATCATATCCGACAGGTCATCGATAAAGCCCTGCGGAAACTTCCGTCCGGTTACCTGCCGGGCTGCTTTAGTTTCGTCGATGGGCGTCGTGAGCAGTAACAGCAGCGCAATCAGGGTAATCCCGGCCAGTACGTAATATACCGTCAGCCAGGCCGTCGATTGCAGGTTGGCATCATCAATAAAGGCGCTGAACAGGAAGTAGCCGGACAGGACGCCAACCATGAAAAACGATTCCAGAAAATTCATGAAGCTGACGTGTTCTTTCTGGTCGTGGGCAATCAGGCCGATTGTCGCATAAACCGAAATTTTGATAAGGGCGAAACTGGCTCCCGTTGCGGCAAAAAGGACTTTGGTCGTCCAGAAACCAGGTGCCTGCGTCATCAGCAGGCAAGCGCCAATCACCCCCGTCAGGGCCAGAACCATGGCCCGCTTGTAGCCAATGCGGGTCAGAAAAGACGCTACCAGAAACGACACTCCGGCGATGCTCAGATCTTTGAAGGCTTCGAGCACGCTGGCCTGCGACTCCGATACACCGTAGTTGTTCTGTACCTGTAAAATGACCGTGCCAACACTGTTCAGCAGAATAGCAAAGACGAAATAATTCAGCAAGAGCGACAGTTTGACGCGCCAATTATTCATAAGTTCGTAGCGTTTAGGAACCTTAAACCTACGAATTCGTACGGATGAATCCGTACCGTCTTTGAAACTTTGCCCTGTGACGACACTTCCCTTTCCTCTCGCGCCCGACGCGCTTTTTGGCCCGTTTTTTAATGATGTTCAGATGGGCCGTATTTTCACCGATTCCAAAACCTTCGTCGACTGCATTCCCAATGCGGTTCCCGCCGATATTCTGGCCCATTACGACGCCGAGAAGAACCAGCCGGGTTTCGATCTGCACGAGTTTGTCCGGCAGTATTTCACGGCACCGGTCAACATGGCTACCGGCTATGTCAGCGACAAAACACAGTCGACGGCCGAGCATATCGAGCGGTTATGGGAGCACCTGACCCTCGCGCCGGACCGGGCCGTAGCCTACGATTCGCGGTTGCCCCTGCCCTACCCGTACATTGTGCCGGGCGGCCGGTTTCGGGAGATTTTCTACTGGGACAGTTACTTTACCATGCTGGGGCTGCGGATTTCGGGCCGGACAGAGATCATCCGGCAGATGCTGGACAACTTCGCCTATCTAATCGATACCGTGGGGCATATTCCCAATGGGAACCGCACCTATTTTCTGAGCCGGTCGCAGCCGCCGTTTTTTGCCCTGATGGTGCAGTTACTCGCTGAGATTGACGGATCGGGCGTGCTGATACGGTACCTGCCTCAATTGCACAAGGAGTACGACTTCTGGATGGATGGTCATGCCGAACTGACCGCAGAAACGCCCACTCACCGGCGTGTGGTCCGGCTCGATGACCATACCATCCTGAACCGGTACTGGGATGATAAGCCCCTGCCCCGCCCGGAAGCATATCGGGAAGAACTGGCATTAACCGAAAAGGCCAAAGTGCTGAATGTCGACCCTAAAACGCTGTATAACCACCTGCGGGCAGCCTGTGAATCGGGCTGGGATTTTAGCAGCCGCTGGTTTACCGATCCGCAGAATATGGCCACCATTCATACCACCGACCTGATTCCGGTAGACCTGAATTGTCTGTTGTATTCGCTGGAAAACACACTGGCGGAGGCTTATCGGCATACGGCCTTCGTTGAAGAAGCCGAACGATTTGCCCAATTGGCGCAGGCCCGTAAAGACGCAATTCTGCTGTATTGCTGGAACGCAGAGCATCACTTTTTTACAGACTATGATTTTGTTACCCAGCAGCCGACCCAGGCATTGACGCTGGCCGGTGCTTTTCCGCTCTTCTTCCAGCTTGCTACGCCCGAACAGGCGCAGGCCACTCACCTCTGTCTGCAGGAGAAACTCTTACACGCTGGCGGCTTTGTTACGACGCAACACCGCAACGGACAGCAGTGGGATGCCCCCAACGGCTGGGCACCGCTGCAATGGCTTGCCTACTGCGGCCTGATGGCCTATGGATTCCCGGAAACGGCTAATCAGGCACGCGACCGCTGGCTGGACCTCAACGACCGCGTTTTTCACCAAACGGGTAAGATGATGGAGAAGTATAACGTCATGGACGACAATCCCACTGCCGGTGGCGGTGAGTACCCCAATCAGGACGGCTTCGGCTGGACCAACGGCGTTTATCTGGCCCTGTTGAAAACCGTCTCGGATGCTAATCCCGATGCCACTACGCCAGCCTAATCACCTTTAGCCAGCGTCATCAGCTCGGTAGTACCCTGAAACAACGTGATGTTTTTACCGTCAATTTTGTAAGTGTCGGCCGTTTGCAGCCCATTCAGAAAATCTGTTTCGATGGACATAATGGTTTCACAAGCCATTTTGGTGCTCATGAGTGGGCCCAATTTTATGGTTGAGGCAGTTACCTGCATTGCGCCACTGAACCGGTTACAGCCCGTGAAACCAGTTACCCGGTTGTCGCGCATATTAACGTCGATGTAGGGAAGCTGGCGCGGAAACTGCGCTTTGCTGATCACTTTGCCATTTAACTGTTTTAAGGCCCAGATGGTATTTAACTGCGATGGCGCTCCGGCCGATGAACCGGCAGCAGCCCGACTATTCGGATTGGTCTGGATAGACTGCGCCGTCTGACAGGCCGCTAACAAGGCTAAACTCAGGGTAACAAGCAAGGGCATTTTCATAGTTATTCGTCGGTTTGTTACCAGTATACGACTATTTTGACGCCAAACGAGTCGCCGGGTTTAAACCACGTCGTCATTTTATTGGCCGGTTCGGTGCACATCCGTTATTTTGTACCTGTTTACTCAGTATCCCGGACGCCCACGTCCGGCCGTTTTCGCAAAACCGGACGTGGGCGTCCGGGATACGTCTCATGTATTTTCTTGGATTTGACCTCGGCAGTTCGTCCGTAAAAGCCTGTTTATTAAACGCGGATACCGGCACGGTCGTTGCCTCAGCCTTCTTTCCCGCTACCGAATTACCCATTGACGCGCCCCAGGCCGGGTACGCCGAGCAGAACCCCGAATCCTGGTGGCAAAACGCCTGTCTGGCCAGTAAAGCCGTTTTAGCCCAGTCGGACATCCAGCCAGCCGACGTGAAAGCCATCGGTATCTCCTACCAGATGCACGGTTTAGTGGTCGTCGACAAGGCGTTTAACGTCCTGCGACCATCCATCATCTGGTGCGACAGCCGGGCCGTCGCCTACGGGAACCGGGCGTTTGACGCCCTGGGCCACGACCGTACCATGACGCACCTGCTGAACTCACCGGGTAATTTTACGGCTGCCAAACTGGCCTGGGTAAAAGAAAACGAGCCGACTGTATACGCCGAGGTCGCTAAATTCATGCTGCCCGGCGATTATCTGGCCGCCCGCATGACGGGGGAGATCGTTACGACGCCATCCGGCTTGTCGGAAGGAACGCTTTGGGATTTTCAGGCTAATCAGCCTGCCGATTTCCTGATAGATTACTTTGGCTTCGATCCCTCCCTGCTGCCAGCCATCAAACCAACGTTTTCTGAGCAGGGGCGACTGACCGGTTCTGCGGCCACCGAACTGGGCCTGGCTGCGGGTACGCCGGTTACTTACCGCGCGGGCGATCAACCCAACAACGCCCTGTCCTTACGGGTACTGGAGCCGGGCGAGGTTGCCGCTACTGCCGGTACATCGGGCGTAGTGTACGGTGTCAGCGATCAGGCGCGGTACGACGCGCAATCCCGGGTAAATACGTTTCTGCACGTCAGCCATACCGCCGAAGCGCCCCGTTACGGCGTTCTGCTCTGCGTGAATGGCACCGGCATTTTGAACAGCTGGCTGAGAAATCACCTCCTGCGCGGTTCAGTGGGTTACGCGGAGATGAACGACATCGCGGCTCATGCCCCGGTTGGGGCCGATGGTCTGCAATGTATGCCGTTCGGCAACGGCGCTGAGCGGATGCTGGAAAACCGGGATCTGGGCGCGACGTTTCAGGGGTTGCAGCTCACGCGACATGGGTTGCCCCACCTGATTCGGGCCGCTCAGGAAGGCATCGTGTTCGCCTTGTATTACGGTATTCAGGTGATGGAGCAGGTGGGTGTCGGACTGAAAGTGGTCCGGGCGGGTGAAGCCAATATGTTTCTCAGTCCGCTCTTCCGCGACACGCTCGCTAACCTCACTGGTGCCACGATTGAACTCTACAACACCGACGGGGCGCAGGGGGCTGCGCGTGGGGCCGGCATTGGGCTGGGTTATTATAAAACTACTGCCGATGCGTTTACCGGCTTACAGATTGTGCGGACCATCGAGCCGGATATGCGGGTGCAGGAAGCCTACCAGGATGCCTATGGCCGGTGGACAACGGCACTGGCGAACAGCTTATTGGTATAGTTAGTCAGGAATAAGTGATGAGGTAGCACGTAGGTAAAGTAGTCTGGCACGTGCTACTTTATCACTTATTAAATAACCATTAAGCTATTGGATAGCACCTTACGGCTATCTAATATAGGCCGTTCATAAATGATGATATGCTATGAAACTGCTCGTCTATTTTATTGCCGGCCTACTGTTGTTGGCTGGCTGCACGCCCAATGCGCAGCTCATTACACTGCGGGGCGACAATGTAAACCCGACGGAAAAAGGGCTGATTTTTGAGAGCGACACGCTGACGTTGAGTTATTCTTTCTACAGCGAACGGGGGCTTATGAAGCTGACGATTTATAATAAGCTGGCCGTTCCGCTTTTTATCAACTGGAAGAACTCAGCGTTCATTGTCGGGAGCAACAAATTCGATTACTGGCAGGATGTGGCCAATGTTGAACTGGCCACGTATTATTCGTACCGGTATCCGCTTAATCGCATTAGCGGTATCATCAGTAAGGACGATCAGGTGGGCTTTATTCCCCCACAAACCAGGGTCGTGAAACAGCAATTTATTGTTCAACCCAGTGGCAATATCAAGCTTTCCGGCCGTCCTGTTCTTGAACGTGAACCGGTACTCGGTAACCAAAAAAGATTCGTTGAGGTGAATGATTACGTGTACACAGCCGATAACTCCCCCTGTCGATTTCGGAATTATTTAACACTATCGACCCGACGAGACTTTCAGACAGAATTTCACATCGATACTCGTTTTTATGCGGCTAACGTCCGCTTAATGCCAGCTACTCAAATTAGTGATTATCGCATGGTTTATGTTTCCCCAAACGATGCCAGGGTGCACAACCTCCATAAATCGCCCGACTCATTCTATTTGATTACGAAGTCATCTGATAAGCTATCGGCCAACCACTAACTCACTAATTTTCTATCCCGTTATGAAACCGCTACTCTTCTTTATTGCCAGCCTACTGCTGTTGGATGGCTGCACGCCTAATGCGCAACTCGTTACGCTGCGGGGAAACAACGTTAAACCAGACGCCGATGGCCTGGTGCTGGATAACGACACGCTTACGTTACGCTACTCATTTTACAGCGAACGCGGGCTGATGAACCTGACACTATTTAACAAACTCAACGTGCCACTTTACGTAGACTGGAAAAAGTCGGCGTTTATTGTTGGTAAAAACAAGCTGGATTACTGGTACGATGTAGCCGATGTTAATCTTACTGGTTCATCGTACCGGTACTACCATTCATCAACTGGCTCATTATCAGGGACTATCAGCAAAGAAGATCAGGTGGCGTTTATTCCACCCAGAACCGAGTTGGTAAAGCGGCAGTTCATCGTCCTGCCGGGCGGAGAACTGCCGCTCTTGGGCCAGCCTGCCCTGAAGCAGGAACCCGCAACCTACGAGCCCGGTAACCAGAAAAAACTCGTCAACGTTCAACAATACAGCTATTTACCGGAGCAGTCACCCTTAACGTTTCGCAATTTCCTCACCTTATCGACCCAGCGTGATTTTCAGAAAGAGTTTTTCATTGATACCAATTTTTGGGCTGCTGATGTGCGGGTAATGCCAAAACCTCAACTTGAAGGTGGTATGGTTACAGGCTCAAATACGATTAGTGTTGCCGATGGTTATCAGCACCCCTATCAGTCAGCTGATGCATTTTATGTAATTATGAAGCTGCCGGACAGCCAATCGGTCAGATAATTGCTTTGGTGCCCGTAACTTGCGAACGTCTGCCAATTAGCCAATCTTTGGGGCGTCAATCGTTTTAACCAACCCTTTCCCATGTCTCAACTGACCCTAACCCTTGGCGATAAAGCCTATTTTCCATCCGTTGCCGAGCCAATTAAGTTTGAAGGCCGCGAGTCGGACAACCCGATGGCGTTCAAATTTTACGACGAAAACCGCGTCGTAGCCGGCAAAACCCTGAAAGACCATCTGCGTTTTGCCGTGGCCTATTGGCACTCATTCGTCAATACCGGTGCGGACCCATTTGGGCCGGGCGTAAAGCATTTCCCCTGGGATGCCCATACCGACCCGCTCACGGCTGCTCACCACAAAGCGGATGCGGCTTTTGAGTTCATTACCAAAATGGGCATTCCGTTTTACTGCTTTCACGATGTCGATATAGCACCTGAAGGCAGTTCAAACAGCGAGTTCGAAAAAAACCTGCGCACCATTGTTGACTACGCCAAGCAGAAACAGCAGGCATCGGGTGTACAGCTATTGTGGGGCACGGCTAACCTGTTTTCACACGCCCGCTACATGAACGGAGCCTCAACAAACCCAGATTTCCATGTGCTCGCGCACGGAGGGTGGCAGGTAAAGAACGCCATCGACGCTACGATTGAACTTGGCGGCCGTGGCTACACCTTCTGGGGAGGACGCGAAGGCTACATGTCGCTGCTGAATACGAACATGAAGCGCGAAACCGACCATCTCGGCCGCTTCCTGACGATGGCTCGCGACTATGCCCGGAAGCAGGGCTTCACCGGTTCGTTCTACATCGAACCCAAGCCAATGGAACCAAGCAAACACCAGTACGACTTTGATGCCGCCACGGTAATTGGTTTTTTGCGACAGCACGGTCTGGAGAATGATTTCGAACTCAACCTTGAAACCAACCACGCTACGCTGGCCAATCACACCTTTGCGCACGAATTGCAGGTTGCCGCCGATGCCAATATGCTCGGCAGTATCGACGCGAACCGGGGCGATGCTCAGAATGGCTGGGATACGGATCAATTCCCAATTGATTTGTTCGAGTTAACCGAAGCCATGCTGGTTATTCTGGAAGCGGGCGGCTTTAAATCGGGCGGAACCAACTTCGACGCCAAGCTACGCCGGAACTCTACCGATCTGGACGATCTGTTTATTGCGCACATCGGTGGTATGGATACCTACGCTCGTGCGCTGCTCATCGCGAGTGATATTCTGGAAAAATCGCAGTATAAAAAATTACGTACCGACCGCTACGCCAGCTACGATGGTGGCGAAGGTGCCCGCTTCGAGAAAGGCGAGCTGACCCTGGAAGACCTCCGCGCATTTGCCATGACCAACGGCGAACCAAAGCAAGTCAGTGGCAAGCAGGAACTGTACGAAATGATTGTAAATCAATATATTTAGGTTAATAACGCAAGCATAAAAAAAACGCCACTTGCTCTAGCTGCAAGTGGCGTCTTTTTTATGCTTGTTTTTTATGCTTACAAGTGAATTGCTTCGCCGTAGGCCGCTTCGGTAGCGTCTTTAATGGCTTCCGACATGGTTGGGTGCGGGTGAACCGCTTTCAGAATTTCGTGACCCGTCGTTTCCAGTTTACGGGCCGCTACCACTTCGGCAATCATCTCCGTCACATTATGACCAATAAAGTGAGCACCTAACCATTCGCCGTATTTAGCATCAAAAATCACCTTTACAAAGCCTTCCGGCGCACCAGACGCCTTGGCTTTACCCGACGCAGAGAACGGAAATTTGCCAACCTTTAGTTCGTAACCAGCCTCGCGGGCGGCTTTCTCGGTATAGCCGACCGATGCGATTTCGGGCTGGCAATACGTGCAACCCGGTATGTTGTTGTAGTTCAACGGCTCAACGTGTGGCAACCCAGCAATCTGCTCCACGCAAATCACGGCTTCGGCCGAGGCTACGTGTGCCAGTGCCTGCCCTTTCGTTACGTCGCCGATGGCGTAGTAGCCTTCCACGTTCGTGCGATAGTAGTCGTCCGTTACAATTTTACCCCGCTCTACGGTAACACCAACCTCTTCCAGACCGATGTTCTCGATATTAGCGACGATACCAGCCGCTGACAGGACGATTTCAGCCTCGAAGGTTTTCTCGCCGTCGGGCGTCTTCACGGTCGCCACGCAACCCGGGCCGCTCGTATCAACTTTCAGCACTTCAGAATTTGTGAAAATCTGAATGCCCATTTTCTTGTATTGTTTAGCCAGTTCTTTCGAGATTTCCTCGTCTTCGATTGGCACCACGTTCGGCAGGAATTCAACGATGGTCACTTTTGTCCCCATGCTGGCATACACATAAGCGAACTCCATGCCGATAGCGCCCGATCCGATAACAATCATGCTTTCGGGCCGCTTTTCCAGGGTCATCGCCTTGCGGTACTCGATCACTTTTTTGCCGTCGATGGGTACAGCTGGTAGTTGACGGGCACGGCTGCCGGTTGCGATAATGATGTTTTTCGCTTCGTATTCGGTCGCTTTACCATCCGCAGCTGTCACATCTACTTTCTTGCCCGGTTTGATTTTACCAAAGCCGCTGAGCACGTCGATCTTGTTTTTTTTCATAAGAAACTGAACGCCTTTGCTCATGCTTTCGGCCACGCCCCGGCTCCGCTTGATTACCGACGTAAAGTCGGGGCTCGATTCACCCACGGTGATGCCATAGTCGGCTGCGTGTTTGATGTATTCAAAAACCTGAGCACTTTTAAGCAGTGCTTTGGTTGGGATACAGCCCCAGTTCAAACAAATGCCGCCGAGGCTTTCGCGCTCTACTACGGCTACTTTCATACCCAACTGCGAAGCACGGATTGCGGCCACATAGCCGCCCGGCCCGCTACCCACAACGATAACGTCGTATTGAGATGCCATTTTTTAGGATGTAGTTTTAATCAGGAAGTGGCCAGTACGCCCGAATACACCATCAGAAAGCACCAGTAGACCCCATTCTAAAGTAGAGATGAGCGGGCGTTTCTGACAAAATCTGGCTACGTCTGACCTTATTTAGTCAACGCAAAGGTAGGCCTAAAAGTTGATTGACAGCCTTTACCAGATCTGTTGGTTACAGACGACTATAAGATGGGATAGAGACAGTTTCGGTAAGGATTAATTGGTTGGTTTTGTCGGTACCGGAGCCGACGCGTGGAAGTTGGTAAAAATACGTTCCATATACTCATCCAGTAGTTGCCGGATACGCGTCCGGTCCGTCGAGCGGATAATCAGCCCGACATGGTATTCTTTGGCCATCCGCCACCAGATTTCCGGCTCCTGAAACCCTGATAAGTCGGGCCATTGCTGCCGGGCCAACGACACAATCAGTCCGGCATGACCGGGAGTATCAACAGGTGGCGTGTAGGGTTCATTCCGGGCCAGTGCCGTTTCGAGTTTAGCCCATTCGGCCCAAAGATTTACGCCTGAGGCCGCTTCGACCATTTCAGCGATATGAGCACCGCCCACTCGGGAGGCCGTTTCCAGAAAGTACAGTTCGCCATCGTGATCACCACGGATATACTCGGAATGCGACGCACTATGCTTCATGCCAAAGGCATCAAGTACCCGGCGGTTGATGGCATACAGGGCTTCTGTTTCGGGCGCATCCGTTGGTAAAGTAACTGTGCGAAACACGCCCCCCCCATGCGCTACCTCCATCGGTGTAGCCAGATATTGGCTCGCCCGTGTAAATACCGTTTTGCCCCCGCACGACAGCGAATCAATATGGTAGACATGCCCCGGCCTGAATTGTTCGATCAGATACTGATGCCGACCATCACCCAATGAATGAATTACTTGCCAGGCTTCATCCAGCGAATGGACCTTTCGAATACCGGTAGCAGACGCTTCGGAGCGGGGTTTAATGAGCCAGGGTGCTTCTGTCGCGTATAAAAAGTCGGTGATGCTCTGGTCATGAAACAACGAACTGAAGGCAGGCACACGAATGCCGGCCGCCGAAGCCCGCATGCGCATGGCCAACTTGTCGCGGAAGTAGCGGGACGTTGTTTGGCCCATACCATCAATGCGAAATGTCTCGCGGATGAGCGCCCCTTTTTCCACATCAAAATCGTCCAGTGCCACTACCCGATCAATATTTCGCGAGCGCATGGCATGCGACAAACCCAGCAGCATTTTATCGAGGTTCGCGGTGGTATTATCGTTCGAGGGCAGGTAAAACACCTCGTCGATAGATTCATGCGGCCAGGGATGATCGGCTAATTTTTTATCAGTAAGCAGGTAAACCGTATTGCCTAACGCTTTACAAGCTTTCATGAAGGCTTCACCTTTGAAGTAAGTAGCAATGCAGAGGAACGAGAGTTGAGTCATCCGATTCGGGTTTTCAGTCCAAAAAGATACTACCCTAACGGTAAATCGACAACTATTGCCGCGAAGACGTTAGTATTTGACGTAAATAATCGACTAAAAGCCGAATCCCAAAGGCGGTTGCGTTCTTCTGCGAACCGAATTCGGTATCGGCAAAAGCCATCCCGGCAATGTCCAAATGCGCCCAGGCCGGGTGATTCTCCGTGAACACTTCGATGAATTTAGCCGCACTGATCGCACCGGCCAACGGCTTTCCGCTGAAATTCTTCACATCGGCCACGTCCGATTTAATGTCTTCCTTGTAGGCATCCCAAAGGGGCAGCCGCCAGATTCGCTCGCCGGTGCGGTCAGCGGCAGCAGTCAGTTGAGCCGCCAGTTCATCATTCTGAGTAAACAGGCCAGCCGCATGATACCCCAAAGCAGCAATCACACTGCCGGTCAGCGTAGCCAGGTCAATCACTACATCGGGCCGAAAATTACGGAGGAGGTAGCCCAGGCCGTCAGCCAGAATAACCCGTCCTTCGGCGTCGGTGTCAATAATTTCGATTGTCTTACCGGAATACGAGGTAATTACATCACCGGGTCGGGTCGAGCGGCCATCGACCATATTTTCCGTAGATGGCACAATACCAATCACGTGAATCGGGAGTTTCAACTGCGCCACAACGGCCATGGTACCCAACACGGCAGCGGCCCCGCCCATATCGCTTTTCATCATATGCATACTGGCGGATGCCTTGATTGAGATACCACCCGTATCGAAGGTAACGCCCTTTCCGACCAGCCCAATTGTTTGCGTGGCACCTTCCGGTTTATACTCTGCTACAATTAGCACGGGCGGTTGTTCGCTACCGTTACTGACGCTCAGCAATGCGCCTAAGCCCTGTGCTTCGAGCGCGGCTTTGTCCAGAATGGTCACCTCGTAGCCATGCGTCTGCCCCGATTTTACGGCCCAATCGGCCAGAATTTGGGGAGTTTTATAATTACCCGGCGCGTTGGTCAGGTCCAGCATCTGAAGTTGTGCACTGGCGATCACCTCAGCGCGGTTAACGGCCTCCTGCGCTTTAGTCTCTTCCGACTCAGCTACGAACAGCGTTAACTCTCCACTTTCCGCAAAGAACGCTGACTGGCTGGCCGAACGGTTACTGTCTCCAGTCTGATACAGCCTCAGGTCATACCCACCACCTAAAATACCAAGCACAACGGCTTCAACGGTATCGCTATCATACGGTGTCAGGTCTACAGCCAGTTGAGCAGGCAGTTTGGCCTTTTGATTAAAAAAGAATTTTCGAAACGTACGCAACCAATCCATTGTAGTAGGCTTTTCACCCAATCCGAGCAGATAAAGCTTTTGGCCCGTGGGTTGGTAAACCGGCAATACGTCGTGCCGATCTGCCATGAAATCAGTTTGCAGTGACGACGCTGGCAAACCGACCTGAACAGCTACATTTTCGAGCGTATCAGCCAATTGATCATCTTTCACGATGGGGAGCACCAGGCCTTTACTCAGGTCAACCTGGGTTTCGAGCGTAATTTTCATGAGTTTGTTAGTTTTTACAGTCCATGACTTCAGTCATGGGAATCCTGCATTGATATGTTGATGACTGTTAACCGTTTCAACGGTTTTAGCGTAAAAACCGTTGAAACGGTGAGCGTACAATCACTTTTGCCGTGTAGCTCCGATTAAACGGCCCCTGAAATTGCTATTCACTGTGGCACGGGCGTTATACCGATATGGGCTTAACTGTCCGTATCTTTGCAGTTTATAACTCATCACAAAGTAAGACAAGTTCATGACAACTGACCAGTTGACCGACTTGAGGGCCAGAGTAGAGGCCCTGAGGGGGTATCTTTGACTACGATAATAAGAAAGAACAATTAGCTGACCTCGAACAGCAGACCTTTCAACCCGAATTCTGGACCGATGCCGAGCGGGCGGAGACCATTATGAAGCAAGTGCGGTCGCTAAAAGGATGGACTACCAGCTACGATAAATTAGCCAGCCAGCTTGGCGACCTCGATACCTTATTTGAATTCTACGAAGGGGGCGACGTTTCGGAAGAAGAGGTTGATGAAGAAGGCCGCAAAGTAACGGCTACGCTGGAAGACCTCGAACTTAAAAAGATGCTGAGCAACGAGGAAGATCAACTCAGCGCCGTGCTGGAAATCAACTCCGGCGCGGGCGGCACCGAGAGCCAGGACTGGGCCGATATGCTGTACCGGATGTACATGCGCTGGGCCGAAAAACACGGTTACGGCGTTAAACAGGTCGATTATCAGGAAGGCGATACAGCCGGTATTAAATCAGCCACTATCGAAATCGATGGCCCACTGGCGTATGGATTCCTGAAATCCGAGAATGGTGTTCACCGCTTGGTACGTATTTCGCCGTTCGACTCCAATGCACGTCGGCATACGTCGTTCTCATCGGTTTACGCCTATCCACTGATTGATAATACCATTGAAATCGACGTAAACCCGGCTGATATTGATTGGGATACCTTCCGGTCGGGTGGTGCGGGTGGTCAGAACGTGAATAAAGTAGAAACGGCCGTGCGGTTGAAGCACAAGCCCTCCGGTTTGGTGATCGAGTGTCAGCAGGAACGGAGTCAGTTGCAGAACAAGGAAGTAGCGATGCGGCTATTGAAATCGAAGCTGTACCAGATCGAGGTGGAGAAGCGCAACGCGGCCCGGGCCGAGATTGAAGCCGGAAAGAAAAAGATTGAGTGGGGCTCCCAGATTCGGAGCTACGTGCTGGATGACCGCCGGGTGAAAGACCACCGGACGGGTTTTCAAACGTCCAACACGGATGCCGTCCTGGATGGCGACATCGATGGGTTTATCAAAGCATATTTACTGGATCAGGATTAACCTGATTTTGTCCTCCTGATGGAGCCGGTCGACCGGCTCCATCAGGAGGACAAAATCAGGTTAGGTCAATTTTTCGTCCCGTATCTGCAGCCCGGTAAATGGCCTGAAGTAACCGGACGTCTTTTATGCCTTCTGCCCCGGTAATATGATCGGGCAAAGTTTTTCCGGCCATCAAATCTCCGCAAACGCCGTCCATGTGCATTGCCTGATGGTTCACAACGGGCTGTTCGATGGGACCTTTACTGGTTCGTCCTTTCAGCGGGCCGTATCCGAATGCCGGAGCCAGTTCGAACCAGCCGTTTTCCGCCGAGGCATACAACCGCTCAACACCAGCGGCATAACTCGTGGTCGAATTCGAGGTGATGCCGTTTGGAAACTGGAACTGCCAGTACATCGTCTCCTCTACATCCTTAAATTTCTGTGGATCGGTTTTAGGTGCGTACTGAGCCGTTACCGAAAGTGGCTCCAGGCCAGTAACCAGCCGAACGCCCTGAATGGCATAGATACCTACATCCATCAGCGGCCCGCCACCAGCCATCGACTTCTTGAGCCGCCACTGATTTGGATCGCCGGACTTAAAACCGTCGCTGGCTTCCAGGAACTTCAGATTACCGAACACTTTTTCGCGGCCCAACCGCATTACCTCTTGGGTGTATGGCTCATAGTGCAGCCGGTATCCAATGGCCAGTTGCCGATTTGCTTTCTTACAGGCATCAATCATCGCCTGGCAATCGGCTACTGTGATAGCCATTGGCTTTTCACAAATCACGTGCTTACCGGCCTGAGCCGCCCGGACGACGAATTCGCGGTGCATATTGTTAGGCAGTACTACGTACACGACATCAATATTTTTGTTATCGATGATGCGGTCGAAGTTGGTATAATCGTACACATTCTCTTTCGGAATGTTGTACTTCTTCATCCAGGTTTCGGCCTTGCCGGGCGTACCCGTTACGATACCTCTCAATTCAACATTTTTGGTTTGCTGCAAAGCAGGGGCCAGTTGATTGGTAGCATAACTACCTAATCCAACCAGTGCCATACCCAGCTTCCGGGTTTGGAGCGGTTCACCAAAGGCGTTGGTCAGCGTTGGTAATGTTAACGATGACGCACCCAGTCCAGCCAGAAAATTGCGCCGTGACAGAGAAAGACTATTTTTCATGTTGTATTCGGTAAGTAAGTTGGGTTTACCTGTTTAGACCAGTGTATTATACATGAAAAGAACCAGACACAACGGCTTTACCCGTGCATCCGGTTCTTTTTTAATGTCTCGTATGTCTCTGCTTATTAAAGGGTCCTCTAAACAATCCCAATCTGAATCTCTGTTACGCAGTTTTCGGGTGTTTCGGCATCCACAACCAGGTACACCTCCCGAACATGGCCGTCATTTCTGTAACCATTACGGTAAAACTGCCCGAACAGTTGATCATATAACTCATCGAAATCATTCCAGGAACCAGCGTATGTATAGCTGGCGCATCGGTAAGCCATAAACGTTTTATACTCCGTTCCAACGGGTGGCTCTGTATCAAGGTGATTGACCGGCAACGCCACTTCTACCTGAAACTCATTCGTTTCGTCACCATTGACGCCGGTATAAATCCATTGGGTCGGCTGGCTTACATCAAGGCCAAGCCGGGTCGCTTCGTTGTGAAGTCGGAGATGGGCGGGCATGGCTTTCTCGGCCAGTGTGGGCAGGGTAGCACGTACGGTACTAGTCAACGCTGAAAACGCGGGAATCTCTACTACGCGCAGCGCCTGTTCGGGAATGATTAGCTGGGTTGTCATCGCTGAATTGGTTTACGTTGGTTTACCTGACAAAGTAAACGCGATCCAATGACAACCCTATGTCAGTAGTGTTTACGCAATTTCGCACGAATAATGGGCCTGTAGCTCCTGGATATATGTCTGCATTTGCGCGACCAGCGTGTCCGGGGTTTCGACCGTTATGCTGCTCCCAAACATCAGCAACCAGCGGGCTAATCCATTGGCCGACTGCGTTAGAAATCGCATTCTTACCCTTCCGTCGCGCTCTTCTTCATCAACAAAGCCAAACCAGTATCTCTGGCTGTCGGCAAATCGGGCGGTATCCCGATCAAACCAGACAACTACCTCCTGTAGCCGTTCCATCTGCTGAAGCCGACTCAGGTAGGTTTGCAGCGAAAGCCGCTGCTGACGCGGGAAGGTCTCTCCCGTTTCGGTAAGTTGCCGGATACGATCCGTCCGAAAATCCCGGTAATCATGACGCAACCGGCAGTACCCGACCAGGTGCCAGCCCGAACCGTAATAAATCAGGCCGATTGGTTCAATTTCGCGCTCGGTTACGGTATCGGCATAACTGGCGCGGTAGTCAATTCGTAACACACGCTGCTGCACCGTGGCTACCTGAATGCGATTTAACAGCTCATCCACAACCGGCACTGGCCGGGATCGACCTAATACGGCAACCTGCATTTCCAGCTCTTCCAGATGCTCTTTTTCCGACCGCTTCAATACTGATTTCAGTTTGTATAGCGCCGACTGAAACGGCTCCCGAAGCGAAGCATCGGCGAGTGTATCCATCAGCTTTGCCCCGAACACCAGCGCACTCGCTTCAGCATTGGTGAACATGACCGGGGGCAAGTGATAGTCTTCCAGAAAATAGCCGACACCCGCTTCTGCCCCGATTGGTACACCGGCTTCTTCCAGCGCCCGAACGTCGCGGTAAACCGTACGCAGACTGATCCCAAAGCGGTCAGCCAGCTCCTGCGCCTTTACGACCCGCTTGGTTTGCAGGTGGATTAATATAGCCGTAAGTCGGTCGATGCGGTTCATGCTGCAACTTAGTAAAAAAGCCGCCCCGAATGTCGGAGCGGCTTTTTTACTATCAACCGAAAATGTACCCGGTTAGAAAATGTATTTATTCTCGGCGATGAGCGCGTCCGCTACCCGGCGACGGGCATCTTTCAGGTTCATTGGCTCGATCTTGGTAAACCGTTTCAGGCCCATCAGCATTACGCGCAGTTCGTCACCTTCGGCAAACGACGTAATAGCCGACTTACCTGCGCTATTTACCTTCTCAACGGCTTCGTGCAGGTATACCAGCGCTAGGTCTTTCTGAAGGCTAACGGCGGCCTCGCCTTTGATACCAATCAACTTTTCAACGCGCAGCAGCGTCGATTCGGCCACGTACGTTTCGATGGCCATATCGGCTATATTCATCAGGATCTCCTGCTCGCTCGACAGTTTGGTCATGAACTTCTGTACGGCGGCACCGGCAATCATCAACGCAGCTTTTTTCAGGTTACGCAGGGCTTTTTTCTCCGCCACAAACAAACCCTCTTCTTCGTCGGTGCTGAAACTTGGAATCGACATGATTTCTTTACCAACGGCCATTGCCGGACCCATCAGGTCGAGTTCGCCCTTCATGGCCCGCTTCAACAGCATATCGACCACCAGCATCCTGTTTACTTCATTGGTGCCTTCAAAAATTCGGTTAATCCGTGAATCGCGGTAGCTGCGATCCATAGGTGCGTCGGCCGAGTAGCCCATACCGCCGTACACCTGAACACCTTCATCGACTACATAGTCCAAGGCTTCCGAACCGCTGACCTTCATCATAGCACACTCGATGGCAAATTGCTCCAGCGCTTTCAGTTTAGCTGAAACATCGTCCATACCGCCCGCTTTCAGATCTTCGATGGCATCGTCGATGTTCTGTCCGGCGCGATAACAGGCTGTTTCAGCCGCATATACCCGAACGGCCATTTCAGCCAGTTTATGCTTGATAGCCCCAAAGTTGGCGATTGGCGTACCAAACTGCCTGCGCTCATTGGCATATTGGATGGCGTGGTTAATCACCTCTTTCGAGCCGCCAACAGTAGCCGCGCCGAGTTTAATACGGCCAATGTTCAGAATGTTCACGGCTATTTTGAACCCGTTGCCGCGCTCCGACAGGAGGTTTTCGACAGGTACCAGACAGTCGTTAAAGAAAATCTGACGCGTATCGGACCCCTTAATGCCCATCTTGTGCTCCGGCTCGTTCATCGTGATACCGCCAAAGCCGCGCTCCACAATAAAGGCCGAGAGGTTTTTATCGGTCTGTCCGTTTTCTTCAATCTTAGCGAAAACGATATAAGCATCAGCGAATCCACCGTTGGTGATCCACATTTTCTGCCCGTTCAATACGTAATGTTTGCCGTCTTCGGTCAGTTTGGCTTTCGTTTTACCCGAATTGGCATCTGAGCCGGAATCTGGTTCAGTCAGGCAATAAGCGGCTTTCCACTCGCCCGATGCCAGCAGGGGCAAGTATTTGGCCTTCTGCTCTTCGTTGCCATAATACACGATTGGTAATGTACCGATGCCTGTATGCGCTGATAGGGCAACCGAAAACGAATGACCAGCGCCCGTCACTTCAGCCACCAGCATCGACGTGTTAAAGTTCATCCCGAAACCGCCGTACTCTTCCGGAACGCCGGTGCCAAGTAATCCCAGTTCCCCGGCTTTGTCCATCAACGATGAAATCAGTTCGGGTGACTTAGCTGTATCAATTTCATCCAAACGAGGCCAGATTTCCCGTTGCAAAAACTCACGGCAAGTGGCGGCAATCATCTGCTGCTCCTCGGTAAACTCTTCAGGAATGAAGACCTGAGACGCATTGGTTTCTTTAATAAGGAACTCGCCCCCTTTAATGGAAGCTTTAGATTCGGCTGCAATCATGGCTTTGGAATTTGTTATGCGTGCATACTAATATAACAACAAATATCAGGGTGATTTTGGTAGTATGCAAGCATACTATATCATTTTTTGTCCACAACTATTCCACGCCTACTGTAGTTTTGATGCTAAAATGAACGCATAATCATGTCGTTTTTAAACTGTTAATTACGGCCAGATTTCTTTTCAAAAAGGTATATTTGACTCTGTCGGCATGAAAGTCAGGCTTTCAACGCTTTTGTTAACCATTTTTCATTTAGGATGTACTTTTATAAGGTATTAATTAAATTTTTGGTCTTATTCTTCGGAATTACGATTTGCATAACCGCCTATGCCCAGTCGATTCCAACTGTACCGCCAGAAATTGAGTTTGCCGATGTCTCTATTCAGTTAACCGCTACAGCCCGTCAGCACCTGCAACAAACGCTAACCACCCTCTATGCTGACCGGCCGGCCTTATTACGGCAACTGGAAATGCTTGAGCAATTAGGGCCGCTGATCGAACCCCGTTTAACCGACGAACATATACCTACCGATTTTCGCTATGTATGTTTGCCCTTCAACGATACTGATTATGACCCGCATGCTTACTGGGGACTATCGCGGCAACAGGCCACCGTATTGCAGTTAACGATAAATCAAGCCATCGACAGCCGTTATCATCCTATACTGACGACCGAGGTTATTCTGCCTTATTTCAATCAACTTCAGCAACGGAACCGGAACTGGATCAAGACGTTGTTTCAATACTTTAATCCTTCGGCGGATGTAGCTACTAACCAAAGCGGAACAGCACGCTGGCTGCTGAACGCTCAGGCACCGACTGCCATCTGGTCAATTCTGGCCCGAAAAATAGCATTTGAGTCCGAACAGGCATCCCTGCAATTAGCGACCGATTTTGTGTTAATGCCCTATCTGGAAGGTAGCGGAAAATCCCTCGGCGACATTGCGGCTCAATTACAGATTAACCCCAATCGGCTGACTCCTTACAACGACTGGCTGCTCGCAGGTCGCATCCCTGCCAATGGCTATTTGCCGGTGGTGCTCCGACTTACACTCGATGAGTACCCGACCGTGAAATCCAGAGTTGTTTTACCCATTGCCCGAACGTCCTTAAACCGCCAGTCGCCGGTTACCGATTTAGGATTTCCGGTATTACGCCGGCTTAGCCCTAAAGTTTCTTACTCCCGGCGGACGGCTATTTTTTATCAGATCAACGACCTGAGGGGCATTCAGGCCCAATCCTGTGATAACGCTATTACGTTAGCCTATTACGGTGACCTTTCGTTATCAACGTTCCTGAAAGTGAATGATCTGACAGAGCAGGAGTTGGTAAAACCGGGTGAGATTTATTACCTCGAACGAAAAGCCAGACGGGCAAAAATACCTTTCCACGTTGTTCGTTCGGGTCAGACACTGCGGGATATTTCCGGGATTTATGGGGTGCGGCTTAAATCACTGCTGCGTTTCAACCGGATAAAAGCAACGCAGCGGGTGCAAGCTGGCCGTATTGTCTGGATGCAACGTAAACGACCGAGCCGTTTCCCAGTAGAATATCAACCCGTAGAAAAGAACCAATACGAGCCACCAACTATTTTGGCTAACGATTCCCCTCCAGTTACCGATTCGATTGTTCCTCAGTTACAGGCTTACTCATCTCCGCCAACTTTACAAGCTGATTCGACTGTTACCGTCGACCCATCTTTAACAGATTCTACGTCGGCTCAAATAGACCAGGTAGACACAGCTTGGGCCGAACCACCGGCAGTTATTAAAATACACCTCGTTAAAGCTGGTCAAACCTACTTCTCCATCGCCGGACTTTATGGGGTTACGGTCGCTCAGCTCTACGCCTGGAACAATCTCTCAGCCCGGCAACCGCTGCGTATCGGTCAAGAGTTAATAATTGACACCCTGGTACCATCGACATCTGTACCCCGTCGTAGACCGAAGGCTATTGTAAAAGCTCCACCTAAAAAGGTTGTTTTGCCCGTTGCCAAACCCGAACCCACTGCTAATTACTACATAGTTAAAGCCGGCGAAACTGTTTACCGAATAGCCTTGAACCATGGCATCAGTGTGCCGAATCTGATGAAATGGAACGGTTTGAAAAACTTTGTGATCGAAGTTGGGCAACGACTTCTTATTCGACCGAAGGAATAAAAAAAGGCCCTGTCCGACTGAGCGGACAGGGCCTTTACCTATAGCTATTTATTCTTAGTTGAGTCGCTCGAAGATACCTGCTACGCCCTGACCACCACCGACACAGGCCGAAACCATGCCGTATTTCTGGTCACGACGGCGCATTTCATTCAGCAACTGCACCGATAACCGGGCGCCGGTCGAGCCTAACGCATGACCGAGGGCAATAGCGCCACCATTTGGATTGATTTTGCTCCGGTCCAGCCCCAGTTCCTGAATAACCGCCAGCGACTGAGCGGCAAAAGCTTCATTCAGTTCAATTAAATCAATATCATCCTGTTGCAAACCCGCCTGCTTGAGCGCAAGTGGTATAGCTGCTACTGGCCCAATTCCCATGATTTTAGGTTCTACGCCAGCCGATGCATACGACATCATTCGGGCTATAGGTTTCAGACCAAGTTCGTTGACCAAACGTTCTGACATGACAATCACAAAGGCTGCCCCATCGGAGGTTTGTGAGGAGTTACCAGCCGTTACCGAACCGCCGGCCGCAAATACGGGCCGTAGTTTGGCCAGTCCTTCAGCGCTGGTATCCGCACGCGGTCCTTCATCCTGACTCACCGTCCACTCGCGGGTTTTCTTTTTACCCGCTTCAGCGTCGAAGTATGTTTCTTTAACATTGATCGGTACAATCTCATCGTTGAATTTACCGTCCTTTTGTGCGGCCAGTGCTTTCTGATGTGATTCATAGGCAAACTGATCCTGGGCGTCGCGGCTGATCTTAAATTGCTGCGCAACCTGCTCGGCTGTTAAGCCCATCCCAATGTAATAATCGGGATGCGCCTTGGCTATTTCATAGTTCAGGGCAGTTTTCCAGCCCATAACCGGCACCAATGACATTGACTCTGTGCCACCAGCAATCATGCAGTCAGCCATACCGGCATGGATTTTTGCTGATGCAATGGCAATTGCTTCCAGACCGGAACCGCAGTACCGGTTAATGGTCATACCCGGCACACTTGTTGGGAGCGATAGCAACGCTACGTACCGGGCAATTTGCATACCCTGCTCTGCTTCCGGCACAGCATTACCCACAATCAGATCCTCAACCCGAGCCGGGTCAAGGGTAGGCACCTGCGCCAGTAAGTGTTTGATCACATCAGCCGCCAGATCGTCGGGGCGGGTAAAACGGAGGCCACCACGGGGTGCCTTTCCGACCGGCGAACGGTAGCCGGCAACGATATATGCGTCCATAACTGGTTTAGTTTCGTTACTGCAATAACAGAATTATGCCCGAAAAGATGACAAATATACCCGAAATTATTATGCATGCATACTGTTTTTTATAGACATTTAGTACCAATCTGCTAAATTGAACACAGTGTTAGCAGCCTAAAATTCAGCCAACCGAAATGCAAAAAAGCCGACTCAAATGAGTCGGCTTCAGAAAAAGCTTGCTGTATGTGACAATCAATTAAAAGTGCCGGTCGCCTGCTTCCCGCTTACCGAGCATGACAGCACCAACCATCGCTACCAGGAAGAGCACGGAAGCCAGTTCAAAGGGTAATAAATAGTTGCTGTACAGCACCAGACCCAGATTTTCTACTAAACCTGTTTTATTATCAAACGTGCCCGGCGTGAAGGTACCAACCTGAGCTACCCGAAACACAGTCAGCATCAATATCATTAATACACCACCTACAATGACTGCCGCCAGTTTTGTGAAGTTCGTTTTAGACTCCTCCTCTTCCCTGCGCAAATTCAGGAACATGATGGTGAACAGAAAAAGCACCATAATAGCCCCGGCGTAGACAATGATATTCACAGCCGCCAGAAACTGGGCATTCAACAGAATATAATGGCCCGACAGACAGAAAAATGTAGCAATCAACGCCAAAACGCTGTGAATTGGGTTCCGTGCCGTTACCACAAATATGGCTGCCAGCAGAGTCACAATCGTCAGAATCCAGAACAGGTAGCCGGTGGCGGTTAAGTTCTTAATGGTGGTCAGGAATTCATTCATACACAGAGGGGCAATTTATTTGGCCCGCGAGAGACTGGGCTCGGTAGGAGTTGCTTTTACTTCAGGATTATTGACACGTACGTACCGGTCGTTATCCTTTTCGACCAATCTATCCTTTCCATAAATGACCTGATCACGTTCGGTAAAGATAGGCACCATGCGATCATGGCGGAGATAAACGGCCTGTTTAGGGCAAGCCTCTTCGCATAGACCGCAGAAAATACACCGCAGCATATTTACCTCGTAAACAGCCGCATATTTCTCTTCCCGGTAGAGTTTTTCTTCGCCTTTTTTCCGTTCGGCTGCTACCATTGAAATAGCCTCGGCTGGACAGGCAACAGCGCAAAGGCCGCAGGCTGTACAACGTTCGCGGCCCTCTTCATCGCGCTTCAATACATGGTGTCCACGGAAAACCGGTCCCAGATACCGCTTTACTTCGGGATATTGTATTGTCGGCTTTTTCTTAAAAAAGTGGCTCATCGTGATGGCCAAGCCGTTAATGATAGCAGGCAGGTACATCCGTTCGGCCAGCGTCATTTCTTTAAAGCTAACCTGCTTGGATCGGTTGGTCAGTTGCATGATAATTATTTTGTAGTTCGTGATTTGTGGTTCATAGTCAGCTTTTAACTACAGACCACAACTCACAAACTTGTTACGACTGCTGTGGTATGACACCCCGACGGGGTGCTTTGATTGCGTTGGTAGCACCCAGAACAATCATCACAACGACGATTAGCCATGGGGCATATTTAATGTTGAACAATAGACCGGCACCGGTAACCACAATATTCAGGATAGAGAGCGGGATAAGGGATTTCCAGCCCAGATTCATCAACTGATCATAGCGGAAACGTGGAATTGTCCAGCGCACCCACATAAAGAAAAAGATGAAAAAGAATATTTTAGTAAACAAGGCGCCTACCCCAATCAGCGTGGCCACATTATGACCAGTAACCGCGCCAAGTGAATTTGTCAGGGCATTGTGTACCCAATCCATGCCAGGATAATGGAAGCCGCCAAAATACAGGGTCGAGATCACCGCCGATGACACGAACATGTTGATGTACTCCGAGAACAGGTAAAAACCCAGTTTCATAGAACTGTATTCGGTATGATAGCCGCCTACCAGTTCGGTTTCGCACTCAGGCAGGTCAAATGGCGTCCGATTACACTCTGCAAAGGCACAGGTCAGAAAGATGACGAATCCCAGCGGTTGCGTAAATACGTTCCATTCCAGAAAGCTACTTTGTTCGGCTACAATGTGCTGAAGTGATAATGAGCCAGTCATCATCAGGATGGCAATGATGGAGAAGCCCAGCGAAATCTCATAGCTGATATTCTGCGAAGCTGCCCGGATGGCGCCCAGCAACGAAAACTTGTTATTCGAGGCCCAACCGCCTACCATCAGGCCATACACGCCGAGAGAGACAACCCCAAAGATGTATAGTACACCAATGTTTACCTCAATACCCTGCACCGCTACCGTATGGCCATCGTACTTAATGCTGTCCCCAAATGGAATGACCGCACTGGCCATTAATGCCGTAAGCATAGACAGACAGGGGCCAATAATAAATAACCATTTGTTAGCCTGTGCCGGAATGAAGTCCTCTTTCAGGAACATCTTAACAGCATCGGCCAGGGGCTGAAACAAACCGTATGGTCCTGCCCGGTTTGGCCCTAAACGATCCTGTAGAAAAGCAGCTATTTTTCGCTCGGCGTAGGTCGAGTAGGTAGCAATCAGCAGCGTTATCCCGAAAATAGCCAGGATAATGAGCGACTTAATAATTAATTCGGTTAAATCCATCGTAGAGAAGTTTGTGGTTTGCGCCGGGCCGACGCAAACTCTTTGCTAGTTAAGGTTCCTCGTCCAGTGCAGCAGGCAGCGTATGAGCAAACCGTTCGGCAGGTAATGGCTGAATTCCTAACTGTGATTTATCGCGGTCTTCATTCAATGGTTTGTACTCGACAGCAGCCAGCATCTTCCCAAAGTTGGACTTCAGGGCGTCTTTGCGATATTTGTTAGCCGAAATCACTGAGCTGCGAGCTATGTTCGTTGGCCCTTCGATGGTCCAGTCGCTGGTCTTCTTGGTCTCAAAACGGCAGGTGTTGCAGATAAACTCTTTCACCTCATTCCACTCGTTTTTGCGGGCCGTTACGCGTATCACTTCCTCACCCCGGTACCAGAGCGTTACGTTGCCGGAACAGGTTGGGCAATCGCGGTGTGCATCGACGGGCTTCGTAAACCAGACACGGTTCTTGAACCGATATGTCTTGTCAGTCAGCGCCCCAACCGGGCATACGTCGATGACGTTACCCGAAAAGTCATTGTCAATCGCTTTCTCGATGTATGTGCTGATTTCGGCCGCATCACCCCGTCCTAGAACGCCGTGAACGCGTTTGTTGGTGATCTGATCAGCGGTATATACGCAGCGGTAGCACAAAATGCAGCGGGTCATGTGCAATTGCACATAGGGACCAATATCATGCTTCTCGAACGTCCGGCGTTCTTCTTCGTAGCGGGTTGTTGCCACGCCGTGGTCGAAGGCAAAGTTTTGCAGATCACACTCGCCAGCCTGGTCGCATACAGGGCAGTCCAACGGGTGGTTCAACAGCAGAAACTCAACGACACCGTTGCGGGCTTCAATGACAGCGGGGCTTGTTGTATTTTCCACAACCATGCCATCCTGCGCCGGGGTAATACACGAAGCTACCAGTTTAGGCATTGGGCGGGGGTCTTTTGCCGAACCAGCCGCTACCCGAACCAAACAGGCCCGGCACTTCCCACCACTGCCTTTCAGCGGCTCATAATAACACATGGCTGGTGGGGCCACTTCACCACCTATCTTGCGGGCCGCCTGTAGAATAGTTGTTCCCGGCTCGACCTCGACTTCAATGCCATCGACGGTGACCTTAAAGAGTTGCGGTTTTACGTCTTCCATGTCTATAGTTTGTACGCCAGAATTTTTTCCAACGCTTCCTGTTTTATCTGATCGGCATCAATCATTTCAAGTAATTGATTCGCCGAGTATGTTCCTTCAAATGCTTCATTCGCTGCATTGCGGACAGCCATCGAAAACGTCTCGTCAATCGTTACCGGAAACTCGTCATCTTTAAGATAGTGTCCTCCGGCACTCCGTCGTTTGTTTGATTTTGTGATGCCATAAAGTGCATTTTCAATAGACAGGTTCCAGGACTTTGTTGTTCGTTGCTCTGCCTTCTGCTTGATAAGGTGAATCAGCAACACTAAAAGGTAAGACTCTATCTTATTGATTTTATCATCTTTTGCCATCTCATCCAATTCGTCAATGATGGCAAGCGCAGCTACATAGTCGTGTTCTTCGACCATTTTTCGCAGCATCGTTAACTCGTCCATTATCCCGTCGTTTTTGGTTAAACCAGCGCCATGTCGCCCCGGAATACGGCACCCGGCTGAGTCGCTTCAAACGGGTTGGTTACGTGCCACTCGAACTCGTCACGGAAATGCCGAATAGCACTGGCTACGGGCCAGGCTGCCGCATCTCCCAGCGGACAGATGGTATTTCCTTCAATCTTTTTCGCGACGTCAACCAGCAGGTCGATGTCGTGGGCGTGACCGTGGCCGTGTTCGATGCGGTGCAGGACTTTTTCCATCCAGCCCGTTCCTTCACGGCAGGGGCTGCACTGTCCACACGATTCATGATGGTAGAACCGGGCGAAATTCCACGTATTCCGTACCACACAGGCGGTTTCATCCATCACGATAAACCCACCCGAACCCAGCATAGTACCCGTTTGAAAACCACCTTCCGACAAGGATTCATAACTCATCAAACGAGGTTCGCCATTAGCCAGATTTAAAGCGAGTGTAGCGGGCAAAATGGGCACCGATGAACCACCGGCAACCAGCGCTTTCAGGTGATGCCCATCGCGGATACCACCGCACCACTCATCCGAGTAAATAAACTCTTCGACAGGAACGCCTAACTCAATTTCGTACACGCCCGGCTTTTTTATATGACCAGACGCAGAAATCAATTTTGTTCCTGTGCTCCGACCGATGCCAATACCCGCATAAGCTTCTCCGCCATTGTTAATAATCCAGGGCGTTGTTGCAATTGACTCGACGTTGTTTACCACCGTTGGACTTTGGTAGAGGCCCTTTACTGCCGGGAACGGTGGTTTATTGCGAGGATTACCTCGTTTACCCTCCAATGATTCGAGCAGGGCTGTTTCTTCACCACAGATGTAAGCTCCACCGCCCGGTTGTACAACCAGTTCAAGGTCATAGCCTGAACCAAGGATGTTTTTACCCAGAAAACCAGCCGCTTTAGCTTCGGCGATAGCTTTTTCGAGAATGCGAATCACGTACATTAACTCACCACGCACGTAGATGAACGACGTGTTGGCCCCCAGTGCGAAGCTGGAAACGATCATGCCTTCGATGAGCAGGTGCGGTAAATTTTTCATCAGGTAATGGTCCTTGAACGTACCCGGCTCCGATTCGTCTGCGTTGCAGACCAGATATCGGGGAATACCTTCCGGCTTAGCCAGAAAGCTCCACTTCATCCCCATTGGGAAACCAGCACCGCCCCGACCACGTACCCCTGCTTTTTTTACTTCTTCGACGATCAATTCGGGCGTCATCGTCTTTACCGCTTTCTCAACAGCGGTATAGCCTCCCTGTTTCCGATACACATCGAATGTCTCGATGCCGGGAACGTCAATATGCTCGGTCAGAATCTTCTTTCCCATTGTCTCAGGCTATTTTCGAATACTCCTCAATAATTTCGTCGACGCGCTCATTGGTCAGGTGCATGTAATACTTCTCCCGGATTTGGAATACCGGCCCCATACCACAGGCAGCTAAACACTCTACTTCTTTGAGCGAAAATTGACCATCAACTGTCGTCTGACCGGCATCAATACCCAGACGCTGTTTCAGGTGAGCGTAAACTTCTTCACCCCCCATCAGGCAGCACGGCCCCGTCCGGCAGTATTCAATGACATGTTTTCCTACCGGCTTAACATGGTACATGGTATAGAAGGTAGCAACCTCATATACTTCAATGGGCTGAATGTCAAGCATTCGAGCTACGTAGTCCATGCCCTCAACACTAGTCCAGCCCTCCTGCTCCTGCAGTAAGTGCAGCAGGGGTAAAAGAGCCGACTTCTGTTTGCCTTCAGGATACTGGGCTATCATTTCCTGAGCCCGGAGCAGCCGGTCAGGCGTGAACGTTACACTATGGTTCGTTTCGGTAGTCATAGAGGTGGAAGAGTTCATCAAGCGTCGAGTTCACCAGCAATCACGTTCAGGCTACTCATAATTACGATAGCGTCAGAAATTGTGGTGCCTTTGCTCATTTCAGGAAACGCCTGGTAATAAATGAAACATGGACGGCGGAAGTGTAAGCGGTACGGTGCCCGGCCACCATCGCTGATGAGGTAGAAACCTAATTCGCCGTTTCCACCTTCTACAGCCTGATAAATTTCACCGGCCGGAGCGTCGATCTCACCCATCACAATTTTAAAGTGATAGATCAGTGCCTCCATGTTTTTATAAACTTCCTGCTTTGGCGGCAGGTAGTACTCGGGTGCATCAGCGTAATAAGGCCCTTCCGGTAGTTTATCCATCGCCTGCTGAATAATGCGCAGACTCTGCCAGATTTCCTCGTTGCGCACCATGAACCGGTCGTACGTATCGCCGTTTTCGCCAACTGGAATATCAAATTCAAAATCTTCGTACGACGAGTATGGGTTCATCACCCGAACGTCATAATCGACACCAGCGGCCCGCAGGTTGGGTCCCGTAAAGCCATAGCTTAAGGCACGCTCGGCTGTGATTGGGCCAACGTCCACAATGCGGTCCATGAAAATCCGGTTGCGGTTGAAGAGTGCTTCAAACTCTTTCATAACCGGTGGAAAATCCTTCAGAAACTTGCGGATTTTGCGGATAGCCGTCGGCGACAGATCACGCTCCATGCCACCAATCCGACCCATATTAGTAGTCAGGCGGGCACCGCACACTTCTTCGTAGATTTCATAGATTTCCTCCCGCTGCTCGAAGAGGTACAGGAAACCCGTAAAGGCTCCGGTATCAACGCCAAGAATACCGTTACAAATCAGGTGATCGGCAATGCGGGCCAGTTCCATCATAATCACCCGGATGTACTGCGCCCGTTTGGGCACCGTTACGCCCAGCAACTTTTCGACGGTCAGGTGCCAACCAATATTATTGATAGGCGATGAACAATAGTTCATCCGATCCGTCAGCGTGGTGATCTGGTAGAAAGGGCGACGTTCGGCAATTTTCTCGAACGCCCGGTGTATATAACCAATGGTCTGTTCGCCGGATACGATTTTTTCACCATCCATTTGCAGGATGTTCTGAAAAATACCGTGTGTAGCCGGGTGTGTCGGACCGAGGTTGAGGGTCGTTAATTCATTAACGTACTGTACTTTCTCGCTGTCGGGAACAACCGGTACGTTGGCATTGCTGATTTCGAGTTCTTCCGTGGTCATGGTGTTTATTATCGTCCAAACAACTCGTCAATCTTATCTTTTCGGGTGTCATCTTCCAGTGCGTACTGTTTCCGCATCGGAAAATAATCCATCTCGTCCATGTTCAGAATCCGGCGCAGGTCAGGGTGACCATCGAAGATGATGCCGAAGAAATCGTAGGTTTCGCGCTCCATCCAGTTAGCCGATGCATACAGGGGAAAGGCCGAAGGGACATGCAGATCTGATTCTGCCAGGAATACTTTCAGTCTAATCCGAAAGTTTTGGGTCAGGCTGTGAGCGTGATAAACAACGCAGAACTCCCGGCCAAGTTCATCCGGAAAGTGCACACCGGTGATATCGGTCAGGAAATTGATCCGGTACGTTGAATGGTCTTTCAAGTAACGCAGCACGGGCATAATCTGCTCGCGGGTGACGGTTAGCGTGAGCAGATCGAACGGATCATCGAATTCCGACACGGCCGTACCGAACTGTCGGATTAAGTCCTGCGCGACTTCCTGATTAGTCAGCATTTGGTTGGATGAGTGAATGGCAGGAGCACAACAGACTATGTATGAACGTCTGTTATGCTCCTGTATTTATTGAATGTTGTAAGACTCCATTAACGCCTGATACTCGGGGAGGTTGCGCCGACGGGTCGATTCGTTACGGGCCAGTTCCTGAATACCCATCAATCCTTCAATAACCTGTTCGGGACGGGGTGGGCAACCGGGTATGTAGACATCAACCGGAATAATCCGGTCAATACCCTGCAACACGCTATAGGTGTCGAAAATACCGCCACTTGAGGCACAGGCCCCCATCGCGATTACCCAGCGGGGTTCAGCCATTTGCAGGTACACCTGTTTTACAATGGGTGCCATCTTCTTGGCAATGGTTCCCATTACCATCAGCAAATCGGCTTGCCGGGGCGAGAAGCTTGGGCGTTCGGAACCGAACCGCGCAAAGTCATAGTGCGCGCCCATCGTGGCCATAAATTCGATGCCACAGCAGGAGGTCGCAAACGGTAGCGGCCAGAGCGAATTGGCCCGGGCCATACCAACTACTTTATCGAACGAAGTGGCCTGGAAACCGGCGCCGGAATAGTTGGGAGGAGCCTCGACCAGTTTAATATCTGATGCCATTAGTTAGTTGTCGTGTGTTAGCTAATAACGAATAAACAGACGTCTTCGTTGCTTATTCCCACTTCAAAACACCCTTACGGATGATATAATAAAAACCGGCCAGCAGCAGCCCCATGAACAGAATCATTTCGATAAACCCTGTCATGCCAAGACCCTTGAAATTGACCGCCCAGGGATACATGAAAATCACCTCCACATCGAAAAGGACAAACAGGATGGCAATCAGGAAGTACTTGATGGAAATCGGGGTGCGGGCATCACCCTGCGCAGGAATACCACACTCGAAGGGGTCATCCTTTTTAACGCTGTGCCGCTTGGGCCCGATTGAGTGGGTGACAAGCATCGTTACTACGATGAAGCCCAGTGCCAGCCCCAGTTGAATAAAGATAGGCAGGTAATCGGATGGCAGATAAGTTGCGTTCATAACCGGTTGCTGATAAATAATAGCGCAATTTAGGTATTATTTAAACACGCACGTTTTTGGTTGCTTACATTCCGTAACGGCCAGATTGGCTTTATCAAAAATACCGCTTTTTGCGGGACTACCCAAGTATCCGATTGGTAAGACAGCCCCGTGGATAAAACAAAAAAAGCCGTTGCAGAACAACGGCTTAGGCAATTTGAGTTACAGTGCGGCCTAAAATTTAAGCAGAATCCGGCGCGAGGTGTCATAGGAGCCGGTATGAACCCGAAGAATATATTCACCCTGATTTAATCCCGTCAAATCGACGGCTTTACGTTCGTTGAAGATTGGCACCTGACCGGTATAGAGCAACTGGCCGTTCAGGGTATAGACCTGCACTTCAGCGTTTTGTAAATCCTCAATGGTTTCGATGGTAATCACGCCACTCTTTGATGGATTGGGGTAAATGCTCAACCCGCCGTTGTTCTGGTCAGATACAAAGTCAAGCCGGGTAGAATAGGGCGAGTAGCAGGTGATTCGGCTACCGCTGATCAGACTATATTCCGTCTGAACGCGGGCGCTGTATGACCCATTTGTTGTTGCCTTAATCACGGCATTTTTTGGCAGAATCAGTTCACTGCCCCGCAGCCAAGTGAAACTGGAGTTATCCAAGGGAGCAGCGACAAGAGCCTGTAGTGAATAAGCGCCAATCTGTTCAACGGTTGGTGCCGGTAGCTTGGGGCGCACCAGCAGGTTAACAGTCTGCGAGGAGGCCGATACGCAACCATAGGCATTTACAGCCTTTAAACTGTAGGCACCGGTTGTACCGACTGATATGGTTGGGGTAGTCGTTCCGATACTCCACTGCGGCCGGGTGTTAACGGGCGTATTCGCTACCAGTGTCAGCACGGAGTCGGCACAGACTTGTTGCTGAGCGGCTGCCACCTGTCCTATCGGACGAGCCAGATTGATCGTTGGTGTTGTAGGCTGAACGGGCCCTACTACATCGACAATAGGCGACAGAAAAGTGTTGCCAAAGTTATCCTTTAATGTCGCCTGGAATAAACCGGGTTGGGTAATCGAGATCCGCTGTGCCGTCTGACCCGTTTTCCACTGATACGACTTGTAGGTAGCAGGCAATGTAAGTGTCAGCCCATTATTGGTTGTATTACAGGTTACCGACAGCGCAGGCTGCTGTAGGGGAAGCAACGGAATTGAACTGGCAAAAAATACGGCATTCATACTTTCAAACCAGGCTCTGCCTAAACGTTTCAAACCGTCATCGGCAAAATGCACTTCCTGGTCTGGTCGGGGCACCTGAATAGTATCGGTATAAGGACCCTGATAAACGTTGTTGTTAAATGTATTGATTACGTCGTTCTGCGCGGCAATAATGTCCGGGCTGGTCCGTCCGGTATTATATGAAGAGCGAGCCAGTATCCAGGCCGGATACCGATCCGTGTCGGCCCTGGTTTTATTGATAATGTATTGAAGGTTCTGCCGGTATTCGGCCCGGGGTACGTTCACTGGGTAGTTATCGCTCTCGCCCTGTTGCCAGAGTACCGCCCGAAGCCCCTGTAATGAGCAGTAATAATGCAGGGCCGTTATCAAATTCCCATAGGGCATACCTGCAGGCAGGGCCACAGAATTATTGAACCAGTAAACTGTTTGCTGCCCGTTTGCACTTTCAACCCAGTTGCGACTTGTTGTACCGAACCAGGCCGTATTGATGAACAGTACAGGAATATTATACTGTTTAGCGATCAGGTCACCTAATACACCCCAGCACCAGGCGCTCTGTCCACGCGGTCCGATAGTCGATGTGGCTGTTAACTGCTGGAACACAGGAGCAGGGGGATCGGCCAGTGAATTGGTGGTTATATTGTCGTAGGCGACACAATTCACCCGATCATCGGTTGCACCTACCGCGCCCAGATCTTGAAAGCCCTGTGCATTCGACTGGCCGGTTACGATAAAGACTTCGCCGATACCGACGCGTGGCACGGCATCCTGGCCAATCACGACGCCACCCGAAAAAGCCCGAACCTCAAGCTGATACCACCCCCCGGTACCACGCATAGCCCCCTGGAAAACACCTCCCGGCGGGGTACGCTGAATAGTTGCCCAGTCCGTTGGGGTACCCTGACCCGGTATGGCTCGCGTGAGCCGCGCCTGAACACTGTCGATAGGCTGATAGTAACTACCCGATAAGTAGATCGTACTGGTGTTATCGTTGTTACGCTGAAACACAGCCCGACTCTGCGGATAGGTGATGCGGAGAACAGGATTAACTGTTTGAGCGACTACCAAAGAATACGAACTGACAATACCCAACAGGATTAGCCAGCCAATACATAATATAGATTTTTTCATATCGCCGTGGCGTTTCATCGCGCAGTTTTGGTCATGGTACTGTAACGTTTCCGAGGCAATACTTCGCAAAATGCAGACCAGTTGCTTTGTTTTAGTTTATAATCCCCGACTTTTCTTAGTAAAACACAAAAATGGGGGTTATTTCATTGTGAAAACGGTATGCACCTCTTTTTATTACAGACCGACGATGATCCGCTTACTCAACCGGAAATCACCCGAGCGCACTTCAACCAGGTATGTGCCGGCCGCAACATTCATCAGGTTAATCTGTTTACGCTCATCAAACACGGCTACCGTTGTTGAAAACACCTCCTGACCGCTCAGTGTATATACGGTAACGACGGCATTCGTCAGGTTCGTCAGCGTTTCCAGCGTTACCTCCCGGGTAGGGCTCGGATTTGGGTAGATGCTTAACCCGCCATTTTCTGTTACAGCAACAAACGGGAGCGGAACTGAATTTGCCGAAAAACAAACCAGATCAGGACTGTAAGTAATGGAAGCCCGGGCTGAATACGTCCCCGACTGATTGGCTTTAATGATGGCGCTCTGTACAGCCAGTGAATCGGCGTCCCGTCGCCACCGGTATGCATCACCTGCTACCGACCCCATGGCTTCGAGTGTATACGTACCTACCTGCACTACAGATGGCGTAGTGGGCACCGGTTTAGCCGATACAACCACCGCCGGGGAGGGGACGGAGTAGCAACCGTTCTGATCGAGAGCCCGGGCGGTGTAGGCTCCCGATTGCCTGACAGTAATTGTTTGTACAGAGTCGCCGGTGGTCCAGACTGGTTTAAAGGCTGTTGTAGCGGTCAGGGTTACCCGGTCACCCTCACAAAAGGTGGTACGACCGTTAGCAGCCAATGTGGGAGCCGGAGGTAACGGATTTACGTTTACACGAACGGTATTGGAAGGACTGGACAGACAGCCAAACCCATTTTTGGTTTGCAGTGAAAAATCGCCGGTCTGTTTAATAGTAACGCTCTGCGATGTTTGTCCCGACGACCAGCTATAACCGGCGTCCGGCGTAGCGGTTAGTACTACCTGCTGATCTGCACAGAATGTGGTGGGGCCACTAGCGGCAATTACAGGGGTGACGGGCAGCGGATTTACCTGTACAGTTACAGCCGCAGAGCTGGGTGAGGTACAACCGTTCTGGTCCGTGATGCTTAACGCAAAACTACCGGGCGTGCTCACAGTAATGCTGCGGGCGTTTTCACCCGTACTCCAGTTGTAACCGGCTGCTGAAGTAGCCGTCAGCAAAGCCGTTTCTCCCTGGCAGAATGTAGTTGATTTATTCGACGAAATAACGGGAGCCGCCGGTAATGGATTAACGACGACATTGACCGTCTCACTCGTAAAGTCACAGCCACTGACATCGCGGTATTTAACAAAAAAACTGCCGGGGCTGCTGGTACTGATGGTACGGGCAGTAACCCCGGTACTCCAAGTAATATTTGTCTGATAATTAGCGGTAAGCGACACACTGCCACCCTGACAGAACGTGGTTGGTCCGGACGGAGCCGTAAACACGGAGGCCGACACCTGAACAAACGATGTATAGTGCGTATTACCGGAGCCGTCTTTCACTTTTGCCTGATATAATCCTCCGCCTTTTGTGATCACGGGGCCAGTATCGCCCGTATTCCAGCTAACCGAAGCTGGCGATCCATTTACCGATAACGTTAGCTGATTACCCGTACAGGCCACCGACAGCGTTGGCGCGGGGGCGGGTAGCTGCGGGGTTGTAGCCGCAAAAAAAGCATCGTTCAGACTGGCGCTCCAGGCACTGGCAGCGTTGGACAGGCCGGCATTATTGAAGTGCGTATCATCACCACCCTGACTGCGGGGAATCTCAATTACATCTGTATTTGGCCCGGCAAACGCATTACCCACTGTTGCAATGACCTGATCCTGAGCCGCCAGTATGTTCGGATTACTTTTCCGAAAATCATCATACGAAGCACGGGCAACAACCCAGGCCATATTTTTTCCACAATCCTGACGACTACGGTTAATTATAGCCCGAAGATTATCGGCATAAGTGGCTGTGGAGACGCTGAAAAAATTATCGGATTCGCCCTGATGCCAGAGTACGGCCCGGATACCCATCATGTTAGCGTAGAGACGGAGGGCCGTTCGCAGGTGTCCATACGGCTGTCCGGCCGGAAAAAGGTTGCCTACCTCATAGCCACTATAGGTAACGCCCGTTTCAGCGCTTTCCCGCCAGTTGCGGGTTGTTGTACCCGAATAGGCAGCATTCAGAAACAGAACGGGTACGTTAAGCCGGGACACTAACTGGTCGCCCAGCATACCCCAGCACCAGGCACCTACGCCCCAGGGAGCTAAATCAACATCGGCATCCAGATGCCGAAACGCAGGAAAGGGAGGATCGTTGGTGCCTGCCGGGTCCGAATCACGGAATTGCACACAGTTTACCCGATCTTCATTGGCGGGCGGAACATCTTTCCGAACCCCCTGCGCGTTTGACTGCCCTGCCACGACAAAAACCTCACCTATTCCTACCCGCTCAATCGTTCGTACATCGCCAATGGGTTGACCATTACCATCAAGCCCCTGCACCTGTAGATTGTACCACCCGCCCTGTACCGTGAGATCGCCCGCAAAAACGCCCCCCTGCACATTATTTTGAATCACGGCCCAATCTGTTGTCGTGCCCTGTCCGGATTCGCGGGCTACCATTCGCGCCTGTACGCGGTTGATGGCAGTTCGATAAAATCCGGTAACACGAATAGTGGCTGTATTCCCGCTATTCCGCTGAAACACAGCCCGGCTCACCGGAAACGATACCTCGATCTGAGCCACTGTCAGGAGTGGCCACAACAAAAAAGCCAGCACCTGCAGGCCAGCAACACTTTTTTTCATAGCGTCAGTGGGTAGCAACAACCTGCCGGGCAGGTTATTACAAAAGGTATTCGTTTAGTCGATGATGGCCGATTGATTGAGTTGCTGCCAGATTACATCTTTTAGTTCAGCCAGTCCCTGTTGTTGCACAGCCGATATGTAAACAGCTTTTACGCCGGTCGGCAGTTGGCTGGCAAGGTCCGCCTGATCAGCTACCAGATCCATTTTAGAGATAGCCAGCAGTCGCTGCTTATCCACTAATTCGGGATTGTATTCGTGCAATTCATTCAGCAGGGTGTGGTATTCGGCGGCTATGTCGGGCGAATCGGCAGGGACGACAAATAGTAAAATGGAATTTCGCTCAATGTGTCGCAGAAACCGTAAGCCTAATCCTTTTCCCTGCGATGCACCTTCGATTATACCAGGAATGTCGGCCATTACAAATGACTTATAATCCCGATACGCGACTACCCCTAAATTAGGTACCAGTGTGGTGAAGGGATAATCAGCGATTTCCGGCCGGGCTGCCGACAACACAGATAGTAAAGTAGATTTACCGGCGTTCGGAAAGCCAACAAGGCCTACATCGGCCAGCAGCTTAAGCTCCAGAACAACCCAGGCTTCCTGACCCGGTTCGCCGGGTTGCGCGTAGTAAGGCGTCTGTTGGGTAGCCGATTTGAAGTTGCTGTTACCTAAACCACCACGACCGCCGGGCAACAAAATGATCTCCTGCCCGTCTTCGGTTATTTCGGCCACCTGTTCGCCGGTTTCGTCAGACCGGGCTATGGTGCCTAAGGGTACGTCAACAATTACATCATCACCTTCAGCCCCGCTTCGGCGCCCCCCTTCACCAGCTACACCAGGCTTAGCCATGATGTGCTTGCGGTATTTGAGGTGCAGGAGGGTCCAGAGCTGTGCATTCCCCTTTAGGATAATATGCCCACCCCGACCACCATCGCCCCCATCGGGACCACCCTTGGGTACGTGCTTTTCGCGCCGAAAATGTACGGAACCTGCCCCACCGGCACCGGAGCGGAAATTAATTTTAACGTAATCAATAAAGTTGGATGAAGCCATGTTGGTTGCTTATCCACGCGTTGAGGCCGAATCAGTTTTTGCTTACCTGTGCCTGCTCAATCTTTTGGCAGATTAGATTAAAAATGCCGTCGATATCGCCAAGGCCATCAATGGCGGCAAACTTATTTTGCTGACTGTAGTACCCCGCCACAGGCGTGGTTTTATTAGTATACTCCTGAACCCGGCGTCGAATCAACTCTTCATTCTGATCATCGGGCCGACCGGAGGTCTGTCCCCGCAGCAATAGCCGCCGGGTTAACTCCTCCTCATCCACAACTAAGGCAATCATAGTCAGGATTGAGGTATTATAACTGCTTAATAACTCGTCCAGTGCCTCGGCTTGTGGTACAGTACGCGGAAACCCATCAAAAATAAACCCTTCAACCGCCTGATTCTCGCGTAGTTTATTATCAATCATGCCAATTACCACCTCGTCCGGTACCAGCAACCCCTGATCCATTAATGACTTTGCCCGCAGGCCAAGTTCGGTGCCGGCCTTAATTTCACTACGCAACAGATCACCTGTTGACAGATGAATCAACTTGTATTCTTTAATCAAATTCTCACTCTGCGTGCCTTTCCCCGCGCCCGGAGGACCAAACAGTACAAGATTAAGCATACGGTGTCAATAGGTGTAGTAGCGGCTGATAACGAGGAGCAAAGTTACGATTCTACTGGTAAAAATGCAGAATCGCTATTTACAGGGACGCTTTTTTATTCAACAGAAACAAAACAGGCACAGCCGGTGGGCTGTGCCTGTTTTGTTCAACATCAGTTCAACTGGCTTATTTACTGGCCGAACTTTTCTTAACCGGTGCCTTTGGCTTGGTTGTCGGCGTAGTTGGTGCCGTTGCTTTTGGGCCTTCCATATACGCCTTCGCTTCCTTATCATTCGGGTCAATAGCGAGTACTTTAGCAATGTAATCGCGGCCCTTGGCTTCATCTTTCTTGGCAAAACTGTAGGCACCCAGCAACTTGTAAGCTGTAACCAGGTTTTTCAGATAGGGCTGCCGCTTCGTGGAGTCCGTCTCCGCATTTACCACTTCAACAAACTTTTCGTGGTAAGGCACGAATATACCATTGCTCAGAGCTTCACTGGGTGAATAAGCATAGTAGTTAGACTGACCACGGTAGTAGTACGGCACCGGAAACGTTGGTGCCACTTCTGCCAATTTAGCAAATGCCGAGTCTGCCTTCATAAAATACTGCTTCTTCAGTTGACGTTGCTGTGCTGTATCGTTTGGCGCTACTGTCCGACCAACTGTGAAGGCATATTGATAATTAGAGAGGCCCAAAAACTGGTAATCACCGTTAAGTGGCTTCTTGTCGTTAGCAATGGTCTTGGCATAATAATCAGCCGCTTTGTCGTACCGCTTCGCGCTGTAATACTTCTGCGCAATATCCCGATACAGGTTTTCCGTTGTATCCTGCGGGGCAGCCTTTTCTAAGTAAACAACACCCAGCGAGTCACCCTCCGGCGTACCTAACTGATTATACGAACGCCCCAGATATACATAGTCGTCGTAAATTACCTTGTTAGGTGCCGTACTGATGAACTTGTTCAGCGACTCAATCGACTCAGGATACTTACCCAGACCATAGTTAGCCCAACCATAAATCCGGTCAATGATTGGATCATTCAACTTACCCTTCAATTGATTCAGGTAATTGATGGCACCTAAATAATCCTGCGCCAAAAATTTGTAGCGGGCTACATCTAACAGCAGTTCCGGATCGGTAGTACCACTTTTCTGAACATAAGAATCATAAGTAGTCGAAGCCTTTTTGTAAGCCCGCGAGTTTGCCAATGCGTCAGCAAAAGCCTTGTACGTTGGAGCAAATTCAGGGTCACTTTGAATAGCCTTCTCAAAGAAGTTCTGCGCTTCCTTATAGTTCTTACCACGCAGGTATACCCGACCAATTTTGTAATTGGCTTCAGCCAGGTTTGGTGTAATCAGCAGGGCGTTTTCGTACTTACTGACCGCATTACCGCCATCGTTTTTGATATTATACGCATCACCATAAATCATTTCGATTTCAGTGCTCGTGTTCTTCTTATCCAGTTTATCAGCCAGATCGATCAGCCGAATCGCTTCCGCCGGATCGTTAGTTTCAAACAGGGTGTACATCTCCCCGGCCCGCATCAGCAGATTTTGATCTTTCGATTTGGTGGCCTGCACAGCACCATCAATCAGGGTACGAGCACCAGCGCGATCCTTTTTGGCAAGCGCCACTCCCCCCAAACCCACATTATTTAATTGGTTTTTGGGGTCGGTAGCCAGCCCTTTCTGAAAGGCCGCTTTAGCCAGATCAGGCTGATTGGCCCGTAGGTAGTAATAGCCGAGGTAAAACTGATTCTCGGCCGTTGGGGCAGTGGTAGCCAGTTGCTTGAAAGTCTGCTCTGCTTTCACGTAACGCTCTGATTCGAGGTCTTTCAAGCCCGACTGAACATCCTGCGCAAACACTGGCGCGGCAGCTACCGCACCCAGGATCAGGGCCGTCAATAGCGACTTTCTTTGACTGTTCATCATCTACTAATTCAGATTGAAAAATGAAAAATTAAACTGTTTTAATTAAAACAGCTGGCAAAACTAAAAAATTGCGTGATAACCAAAAAACAGAATCGCTAATTGAAATAAACCTCCCGATTATATGGCTTTGCAGGCCAAAGACCCAATTTTTCAATGATAAGCGCCCCTGCGTCCCGTTGAACGTAGTTGATCAACCCACCACCCAGTCCCGAATACGCTTCACGACTCAGGATGTAAACCGTTCGATAAAGCGGATAGGTTTTCAGACCCAGGTCACGCTGAAACGGCTGATAATAATCTTTTATCGACTCGGGAGCCGACTTTGCCGACACGCCCATCACCCGCAGGTCTTTCGATAACGTAGCTGTTAATGGGGCATCCCCGTCGCTAATCCAGTTTACGCCAATAAAACCTAATGCCGTCGGATTTGTTCGCACATACTCGATCACATCCCGATTCGATTTAGCGGTGAAAATACGCAGGTTGGCAACGGTTTTTACTCCAAATTTAGCCAGCATATAATCCAGATTGCTGGAATTATTATTGTCAAATACCAGGGTAATAGGTCCCGACTGACCACCTTTTAGCTGAGACCAGTTGGTGAGCTGCCCGCTGAAAATGCGCTGCAATTCCGGCATGGTGATTAAACTGTCACGGTTGGCTTTGCCAATAATCAGGGCAACGCCATCGGTCGCCAGCTTCTGGGCCTTACCGGGAATCTGTCGATTGCTCAGAATACCCTGTTCCGGTGGAGTAAGTCCTCTGCCCGAGAATACCAGGCGGGCACTGTCACGCAGCATCATGTTAATGGCTTCGTGTTCCGGGCGAAAGACCAGTTCAAAATGGGCATCGGGATAAATGCCGGAATACGCTTCAGTTAACTGGGAGACCAACGGCTTAAAGGATTCGTCGGCCGCAATGGTAATAGTACCCCGCGCCGGGTTGTCCAGCCCCTGTTTACCTGAACAGGCCCCTATCCCGACAGCCAGCATCCCCCAAAGGAATAGTCGTACGTTAGTCACGTTGCTTTGATCGTTGATAAGCCCGAATCCCCCGGAACAGCCCGTATACAATGAGCAGCGTAGCCATTGCATACCGTAATACGCCGGGTGGCGGCAAAATCCCAAAAGACTGAGAGGAGGCAATCAGTCCGATGCCTCCTCCCAAATAGGCCATCGCCATGGCCACTGACAGATACAGGTTTACCTGTTCTGACATCCGATTGGCGTTCCTCATGCTACTCCAGCGTGAAGGAGATTGGCAGGTTAAATTTCACCCGAACCGGACGGCCTGACTGTTTACCAGGCTTCCACTTCGGCATCCCTTTCACCACACGAACCGCTTCTTCATCGGTACCAAAACCAAGTCCTTTGAGCACTTGCACGTCCTGAATCGTACCATCCGTATTCACAACGAAGCTTACAAACACCTTACCGGAGATGTTGGCACGCTGAGCCGGAGCCGGATAACGCAGGTTCTTGCTGAGGTAACTACCTAAGGCGGCCATACCACCCGATGGTTCGGGGTTCTGTTCTACCACGGTAAAGACTTCCTCTTCTTTCGGAGCCGCTTCAACAGCCGCTTCAACTTTAGTTGGGCCTGTTGATTCTTCGGGTGCCACGATCACTTCTTCAGCGTTCGGGTCGCCTTCCTGCGTTTTTTCAGCCGCAACGGCTTCCTTCAGTTCCTCAACGGCTGGCGGTGGGGTTTCTTCGGGAACCTCTTCATCCGGCTTTACTTCCGGTGGTAAGAACTTTACCGTGTTCACCTTCGGTAATTCAACCGGTGGCGGTGGCGGTGGCGGTGGCTCGTTTGGATCGATCGGCGGGGGTGGCAGTTTCATCAAATCCACCTCAACCATTGCCTCTTCCTGTTTCGCCGGCGTAAGCGCACTAATGATAGTTGGTGCCAGAGTTGCCAGAACGAACACGATACCACCAATAATCAGCGCGCGGGTTACAATACCCGGATACTCTTTCCGCAACGAATAAGCGCCGTACGCTTTGTTGCGGTTCGCAAACACCATGTCATCCAGTGTTGCGTCTTTTGCGGTTAGCTCTGCCATCTGATTAAACGTCAATTTTAGCTTTATCCTTCAGCAGCTTCTTCTCATCGTCCGTCAGGGCATCTACCAGGGCGTACCGTTTGGTGTGCGTGATAGCCATTTCGTCCAGAATATCAACCATGTTTTTATAGGTCGATTCTTTCGTTGGCTTAATTACGACCACAAATTTGTCGGCGGGCACCTTCTTAGCATCTTCCTGAATTTCCTTACGCAGGTCGTAGCCCATCGAGATTTTCTTCACTTCAGGGTCTTCTGTAGCGGCCTTACCGAAAATAACATAAGCGTTGTTATCCTTTCCGAGGAAAACCGTCATTACGTTTGACGCCTTCAGTGGCTCTGTTTCTTCTGTTTTTGTCTTATCCGGTGCATTATACGTCATCGAAGACGGTTTGCTCAGGGTAGTAGCCAGAATGAAGAAGGTAATCAGCAGGAAGCCAAGGTCAACCATCGGGGTCATATCGATCCGGGTTGACGATTTTTTACTGCGAACCTTACCACCATCATGCTTACCACCACCCCCGCCGGTTGCTATTTCTGCCATGTTTCTTAACTGGTTTGTGGTTTATGGCTCGTGGTTTGTAGTTCGTAGCTCCTGCAAGGCAACTACAAACTACAAACTACGAACCCCTTTACTTAGCGTCTGACTGCCAGCCTGCCGGTGGTGCCTCTGTTCCCGTAATCAGGTTGAACTTATTGATGTTCTGTGCCTGAAGCGTAGCCAGTACGTCTTTGAATTTAGGAAACTTAGCGAGGTTATCGCCCTTCAGGGCGATCCGGAGTCCGTTGTTGGCTTTGCGGGCATTGTATACCCACTTAGCCAAATCGTTGTTCTTACCGGCACCCGTTGAGTCGACAACCAGACCAGGCTGTTTTACCTGACCACGTTTTTCATGGTCGATGTCCAGAAACGATTTCAGCTGGTTCAGGGGCACCCCGAAGTTGGCCAGCAGGGAGAACTCTTTCTTCTCTTTATCCGTGAAGGAAAGTCCTTCCGCAGCGGCTACGTTATCGAGCATCGCTATGCGGTCCGTTTGGCTGTCTATTCCGAAGTACACTTTCCCTTCTTTATCCAGAGCAATAGTCATGATGTCCTTGTCGGGCACCTTGATGCTGGAAATGGACGATGGTGTGTCGATGGCGGCTGCGTCCTGGGCTTTAAACTGAGCGGTCAGGATAAAGAAGGTAAGCAGCAGAAAGGCCACGTCGCACATCGCCGTCATGTCCATGGCGGCAGCATGCCGCTTGGGTTTTACTACGGGCATATTACGTCAGTTTAAAAATCGTGTTACAATAAACGCCCACTGACTTGAATTAATTGTGAGCCGCAAAGTTCTGCTGGATGCTCAAGCCAATTTCGTCAATGGTATACGTTAGGGCATCAATCCGGCTCGTGAAGTAGCTATACATGATCGTGGCAATTGCCGCCGTACCAATACCAAGTGCCGTATTTACCAGGGCCTCGGAGATACCCGTCGAAAGAGCGGCCGTGTCAGGAGCACCGGTAGTACCCATGGCGCTAAAGGCGCGAATCATACCCAATACCGTACCAAGCAGGGCGATCAGGGTAGATACCGAAGCCAGTGTAGCGATGATAACGAGGTTTTTCTCGAGCATCGGTAATTCCAGCGACGTAGCTTCTTCCACTTCTTTCTGCAAAGCGGCCAGTTTCTGCTCTTTGTTCAGTTCAACATCCGTAGAGAGTTGCTGATACTTCTGGAGCGCGGTTTTCACCACGTTACCAATCGATCCTTTCTGCTTGTCACACTCAGCAATGGCGGCACCTACCTCATTGCGGTCGAGCAGTGCTTTTACCTTCCGAACGAAGTCATCAGTCGAACCTGAACCACCAGCCCGGCCGATGGTAATGAAGCGCTCGATGGAGAACGTCAGTACGCAAAGGAAACAGGTAAAGAGAATGGGTACGATGAAACCACCTTTGTACACCGTGCCGAAGTAATCGCCGGGTAGCGGACCTTTTTCGGGATCGTTGTCCATGAAGTGACTGGGGTTACCAAACACAAACATGTATACAAGAATACCGATGGCCAACAGAATCGGAATGACAAGAGCCGGATTTAAACCGCCCGACTGCTTCTTGGGGGCTGCGACTTTAGCGGGTGCTGGAGTTGGGTTTTGTGTTTTCATTGGAAACTGAACTGAGGGTTGAATTGAAACAGAGTTTTTGACCGTAAAAAAAGTGAAAATTTTAATTTAGTCGTGTTTCCTGAAAGAAAATTCTGAAACCACACTTTTGATGTTCCAACAAAAGTATGATTTTTCACTTTAAATCAACACAACCTATTTAGGCAAAAGTTTTCACTCGTATGTCGATACACTGTTATTAAATAGTACAAAACCCATAGTTTTTTTAACCCGATTCTGCTTAAACAAGTTGTTTTTCAGCGAACTGACCCGCTATTCCGGGTACCTGCTGATTGCACTACCAGACATACCATAAGGCGGAGAACGTTCCATAAAATTATTGTTAAGTGGTTTATATTCGTCAGGCTCAACGGTTGTTTCATGGATGCAATCGACACTGAAATTCCATAAGCCTGCCCTGATTTTTTGCCGTACGACGTAAGGTCATAGGTTGCTTATCGGCGTTTCAGGACTATTTTCGACTACAGGAACGGGTAAATTACTCGCCCGGCGCGTCATGAAAAGGGCCACCAAGATGACAAGGCCACACGAGAATCCGATAACGGGAGCCCGAACGACCATCTGAATATGGCCCGAAATGAATGAACCGGCCACGTCGCAGAGGTTTACCAAAGCCATGTAGGCGGTAAACTGCGACCCTTCCACATCGCGTCGGCAGAGGGCCATTAACACCGGCATGGCGGCTACACTGACCAGCGGGTCAAGCATATAATACAGCACATAGACTGCAGAAGCCACATCTGGGTAGACCCAGTAGGGCGCTATTGCATTAGCAATCAGCAAAAACAGGCTACATCCCAACATAACGTGGAGCAGTAAACGGCGCGCACCCAGCCGGTCGGCAACCCAGCCTCCTGCTATGATAAACACAATCATAACGGCGGTTCCGTAGGTACCACTCATTAAAGATAGTTCAGTATCGCGCCAGTGCAACTCCCGAATCAGATGAACCGGATAAGCTCGGATAAAAATGCTCAGGCTGGTATACACCATCAGGATTGGCACGAATAGTTGCAGGCTCGGCCGGGCTACCAGTCCCCGGTACAACTCCTGAAACAGCCAGCGTATGCTGTGGATATGCTGCTGACGCTCAACAGTTGTTGTCTGCGTAGGAGACCAGGGAAAGAGCGCGTCTTCCCGCTTTTCTTTTATAAAAAAGGTGATCAGCGTTAACGTTAATAAGGCCATTGACTGGGTAAGAGCCGCCGTGTGGAAACTGTAATGACGAATCAGGAACGACAGCGTAGCGGCCGAAAGACCCATACCGACCAGAAAGCCACCCCGCATAAACGCGTTGACCCGTCCCCGCTCCGACTCGGGAATGATTGAGATAGCCATCGCATCGACACTGGCATCCTGAACGGTAGCAAAAACACTATGCAGAAAAAAAGCCGTTGCCAGTGTCGTTAACTGGGTAACCGGGTTATTCACCAGCAGAATACCCAGCGACGCGACAAATGCCATAAACTGGGCCAGCAGCACCCACGGACGCCGACGGCCCATGGGCGACCCCTGGAACCGGTCGATGAGCGGCCCCCAGACGAATTGAACCGTCCAGGGTAAGCCGACGGCAGCTACGAATGTTCCAACCGCATTTGATGGTACTCCCTCAGCCGTCAGGTAATTGGCTACCGCCGTGAGCGAAAAACCGGCAGGGATTCCCTGCATGACGTAGAGGTAAAAAAAGGTGATGTAACGCAGCGGCTGACTGGTACGAAGCGTGGGAAAGGTAAACACGGTTGGTGTAGGAAGCGGCTGGGAAAGGGACATAGAAACTAATTTTAGCTACCGCATGGTAACTAATTGTTCTTTAGAGCGTCACAAAAAAATATTCAGTGGCGGTGTTACCACTGGCCAATTCCAGTTTTTCCCGTATAGCCATTAGCATACATCGTTGACAACGTAGTCGATCTGCCAGACTTTGCCGGTTGAGTTATGGAGACACACCCTCATTTAATGAGTAGTCTCCACCGTTTTAGGTTACCTTCGTTGCCGAAATTTACAGTGTGCATGTCCCGAATCTCTATTTGTCTGTTGCTGCTTCTGTTAACTGCCCCTGACCGGGTTATGGCTCAGTTGGAGGTATTGCAACCCGTTCCCCGGCTGGTTGTACAACGCGGAGCCGATAATACTGGGCGACTCTACGTTAGTGGCCGCAGCCCGGCCGCCGACCGGATCAATGCTCAGTTAACGCCCATTACAGCGGGTCAGGGAACAGCCACCGGCGTTCAGACTCTACAGACGAATGTGGCAGGGGGCTTGTTTCTGGGGTCAATTATGGCCACCGGCGGCTGGTACACACTCACCGTGCAGGCGATCCGAAACGGGGCCGTTATCAGTCAGACAACCGTACAGCCGGTCGGGATTGGTGAAGTATTCATAACCGCTGGTCAATCGAATGCCCGTGGGCTTGGCATTGGCGATAATGACCTGGGCACAGCGACGGGTCTGGTAATGAGTATCGACGCTATCAATCATTACCAACCAGATGGGCCATATCCTATTATCTCATCGGGCGATCCACTGCCGGTGCCGGTGTTCACCCCCTTAACGGCTGGCCACCGTATTTTCCCAATGGCAGAAAGCTCCTGGGGATGGGGTGAGCTGGGTGATTATGTGGTAAATCGATTTAACGTGCCGGTTGTCTTTTACAACACTGGCTGGGATGCCTCCACTGCAGAAAACTGGTTGAGCACCGCCAACGGTATGCCAACTTGTAACCGTTATAATTGCCAAGCTGGAGACTGGCAAAATCTGCAACCGTACACCAATCTTAAAAACGTATTGCAGTACTACGGGTCAACTGGCGGAGTCCGGGCTATACTCTGGCATCAGGGCGAAGCTGAATATGGTGATACACTTAACGGCTCGGTGCCTGATTACGCAAACCGCCTAATTTCTCTGATAGGGAAATCACGGGCTAACATAGGTAACCGCTCGGTTCCTTGGGTAATAGCACGTGCTTCATTCACAGGGGGAAGCACCAATCCAGATGTGATAAAACAACAAGAAAAAGTTATAAGTACGCCGGGCCTGAATGTGTTTCGGGGGCCACTGAACGATACCATCACCAATCGTAATGCAGGCGACCCGGACGTTCACTTTAAAAACATCCAGCGGCCGGTTACGCATCCGCAGTATTATTTGAATCCCGGCTCTATTCCAGCGGATATGGGCCTGTCGCGGTTTGCCCGAAACTGGAACAACAGCCTGACCAACAGCTTTTTTCAGACGGCCGTACCCATAGTACCGGAACAGTTCGTTGCTACCGGCGATGTGACCGGCAATATTGCGCCAAACGCCACAATCAGCGTTCCTGTGGCGTCACTCGGCACGTTTGGGACGGATAATCAGTGGCAGGTACAGCTATTAGACAGCCTGGGCCGCTATCTGTCTACATTAGGAACGAGCGGCAGTAACCCGGCTCAGGCGACGTGGCCCGGTACTGTAGCCAGTGGTAAGTTTCGGTTGCGGGTTGTATCGACAAACCCAGTGGTCATGGGCGTACCAACACCGGTTTTCTGCGTTGGCTGCCCCGCTGATGTCAGTCTCAGCATTGAAGCCGACCGGCGGTTAGTGAACGTTGCCGACGCTACTGTTTTTACGATCCGGCTCACCAATACCGGCCCGGGTGTGGCGACGAACGTGGTGGTACAGGACCGGCTCCCCCCCAATATGACGGTAACGTCGGCAAACGGCTTAACGCTGAGCAATGGCATTCTGACGGGTACAATTCCCCGCATCGAGACCGGCACGACGGCCGTGTTGAACTTTCAGGCCCGGGTAGCGGCCGGAACATACCGCAACTCGGCCGAAATCCTTCACCTCGATCAGGTTGATCCCGATAGTCAGGCCGGTTCGGGCACGGGTGACGGACAGGACGATGCGGCAACGACCGATCTGCGCACCCGTGAGTCGGGGGGCGGGTTGTACGTATCGCCCAATCCTAACCAGACGCCGTTGCCCGCTGTTGCCTCCAATCAGCCGACACCAGACCCGAACAAGGCTGATTTAAGCCTGTCTATGTGGGTGGACAACCGGACACCAGCCCTGAATGACGTACTCACCTACACCCTGCAACTTGCCAATAAAGGTGGTCAGACAGCAGTCGGCATCAGTCTGACGGCTTATTTGCCGACAGGGCAGCAATTTGTGCCCGGCGATGATTTCACCGTTGGGGGCGGTGGCCTGACGAGTGGGGTGGGCAGCCTGAATGCCAACGCTACCGTCCAGTTACGTTTCCGAGCGCGGGTAACAGCTACGGGATATGCCGTTACGAAAGCGCAGGTTACAAATGCCAGCCCGGCCGACCCTGATTCTACACCGGGTAACGGTACCACCAACGGTGAAGATGATACCGCTCAGACGGATATTCGGAGTCGGTAAGCTTCCAAAAAATTAGTATCTTGTTCTCAAATTAAGGATAAAAACAATGGAAGCTGTAGGTCTGAAACTGCCGGATACATTGAATGAGGATGAGTTGCTGGTGTTGCCGGCTACGTGGGAGGAGTACCTCGACTTGATTGACAAAACTCCCTACACCATTCAGTATTTAAACGGCGAAATTTTTGTGAGTCAGGCCACCCGCGGTCACGAATCTCTTATTATCATCCTGGGCGTGTTGTTGTACAACCATTTTTCTACTAAATCCGGGTACGATGTGCTGGGTAGCAACGTCAAAATCGTGATTCCTAATCAGGAAGGCGATGTCAACGCTGACTTATCCGTGATAAGAGACCCTGTTGAGTATGGAGTAACCCCTACTGGCGGGCTAACAACCGCCCGCATAAAAAACCCTGAAATTGTGGTAGAAGTCCTGTCGAAAAGCACCCGTAAGTTCGATATGACTGAGAAAATTACATACTACAAACTAATTCCCTCCCTGCAACACATCCTGTTTATTGACCAATACCGCCCGTTTGCTTCCGTATACACCCGGACAGAAGTGCTCGACGAGTGGTTGAATCATGACTACCGGACGCTCGATTCGATGGTTCGGTTAGGAGATTTAGAACTGCCAATGGAAGCCATTTACCGAAAAACCACATTCGGAAATTGATCTGCAAAATAAGAAAGCCACCCTCAGACAAGGTGGCTTTCTTATTTTTGCCCCATGCAGCAACTCGATACATGGATTAGGAGAATTATTCGCTGGGCTGGGTACGTGCCCAACCGCGATCTGTCGGGCTGGGTACTGCTGCTCATTGCTGTACTGTCAGGACTGTTGGTTAACGTAATCGTCACTCAATTTACCCGATTAGTGCTTCGTCGGCAAAGTCCTGAGTTACTGGTTTTGTTTCGGCGGTACGTTCGGTGGGCTTTCTACTGCTTTCTTCCTTCTTTATTCTTTTTGCTGGCAACTAATATTCAATCCGAGCGGTTTTTGCGCCGACATCCAAACGCTGATAAAGGAGCGGAAGTACTGTTTCTGTTTACGGCTACCTGGCTCATTCTTCAGTTGCTCAAAGTAGGTGAGTTGTGGCTCATCCGCCAGTACGATACCACAAATGATGTTAATCTGCACGAACGTAAATTCGTTACCCAGGTGCAGTTTATCCGGCGGCTGATTTCACTGGTGGTCATCGTGATCAGCGTATCGCTGTTGCTGATTGCCTTTCAGGGGAGTCGGAAAGTTGGCGTAAGCGTCCTTACCTCGGCTGGTATCGTATCGGTATTGATTGGTTTTGCCGCTCAGAAAACGCTGGGCAACCTGATGGCCGGTATTCAGATAGCTCTGACTCAGCAAATACGGCTGGACGACGCTGTGGTGGTTGAGAAAGAGTGGGGCCGCGTAGAAGAGATTAACCTGACAACCGTTATTGTCCGGCTGTGGGATCGACGTCGGCTGATCTTACCCATCACCTACTTTGTTGAAACGCCTTTCGAGAACTGGACCCGCTCCGACGCGTCAATTACCGGTGTTGTACTACTCTACCTTGATTACAACGTTCCGGTGGATAAAATCCGCGAAAAAGCCCGCGAGCTCGCCGATGCTGACCCGCTCTGGAACCGCGATGTATTTACCGTACAGGTAACCGACACGCAGCCCACCTGCATTGTGGTCCGCATTCTGGTTTCGGCTCAGGACTCCCCTTCGGTTTTTGATCTGCGTTGCCATATCCGTGAACAGCTGATTGCCTTTCTGCGCGACGAATACCCACAAAGTTTACCCCAAACCCGGATACAACTGACCGAGGCACCGTTGCCCGAAACATTCCTTACTGCAAGTACTTCGTCAATTCCGAAATAGTCCGGATATGTAACAAACCGGCCTGCTCCTGCCGCATCATCAGGCAGTAGGCGTTGTTAAAGCCTAACGGTTGTAGCCAGCGGAGTTTATACTGGCGGTTAAATTCCGTTTGTACGTACCTAAAAACGGCATCCGGCCGGCCATTCAGCGAATCGAGGGTTTTCTGTTTAGGTTGTAAAATCACCAGCAATCCCGTACCTGTGTATTCTGGATACAGGTCGATTGCACCTGTACGTAAGGCATTAAAACAAAGTTGAGTGCCACCAAATCCGGTTTTAGACACCACCCGCAATGCAGTATGCCCTTCAATCAGCTGTCGGTATAGTTCAACCAGAATATATTGCTCCGTAAAAATCTTGGAACCGATGACGACCTGACCCGACCGGTTACCCATCGGGTTTTTCAACAACCCACTCCGATTTAGGAAATCACGGGCAATACGGTCGGGTGACTGATGCAGGTAATCGGCACGGTAGTTCAGATCCGTCATGGTCGAATCTGTCAGCTTCCCAGCCAGCAGATTAAGCGTCGGCCCAAGGGTCGGATATTGATCCAGTATGGCTTGACGAACTACCAGAGCTGCGGCATACGTCGGAAAGGCGTGTTTATCATCGGTCAGCACGCGGAGTTTGAACGCGCTGATCCGTCCATCCGTCGAATATCCGCTAATCACATCTACCTGATCATGGTGAATAGCTTCGTACATCAGGTTCTGATCGATGAGCCGGGTAGAGATGGTGAGCCCATACGTTTTTTGTAAGCCCGGATACCCATCGGAGCGGCCTGCAAATTCGTGGGCGAACCCGGCCAGCAGCTTCGTTTGTCCGGCTCGCGGCACTAAATACATGGATGATAATAGCGGAATGAGCGCCAGCCAGCCAAACGTCGCCCCCGTCAGCCGGATACGCTTTATCCGTTGTAATCTGGCTAGGCCCACATCGAACAGCACCGCCAGCAGAGCCGCCGGAATGGCTCCGGCCAGAATCATGTTCGTATTATTGAGCGCAATGCCACCGAAAATAAATTCACCCAGGCCACCAGCCGCAATGTATGCCGCCAGCGTAGCCACACCCACGTTAATGACCGTTGCGGTGCGGATGCCAGCAAAGATAACCGGCATCGCCAGGGGTAACTCAACGCGGGTAAGCACCTGCGCATTGGTCATGCCCATGCCTACGGCAGCCTCGCGCAGTGTCGGATTTACCTCCGTAATACCCACGTACGTATTACGAACAATGGGCAACAGGGCGTAGAGAAACAACGCTACCAGCGCCGGACCAACACCAATACCCAGCAATGGAATCAGAAAGCCCAGCAACGCAATGCTCGGGATGGTTTGTAACACACCCGTAAGCCCTAATACGAGCGAAGCCGCTTTTCTTTTCCGGGAAATAAGAATACCCAGCGGCACGCCAATCACCAGCGCAATCAGCAGTGACAGAAACGTCAGGCCAATATGCGTCAGTGTCTGATCAAGTAATTTACCGGACTGATCCCGGATAAACGCGAAGAAGTCCCTCATGCAGTCTGATGAGTCATGTACTGGCCCAGTGCCGATAGCAGTTCGGCTGCTAACGCATTACCTAATTTTGTATCCGTCAACTGATTCAGCACATCCGCTACGGGCGTAGTTGGCGTCCATTCCACCTTGCGGGGAAAATAAGGCACAATATCGGCCACCGTCGTAATCTGTAATTGTAAATTGAGCCGTTGATCAGCAAAGAAACGCCGGACGAACTCGTTGGCTGGTTTACCCAATAACTCCTTCGGTAAGCCAATTTGCTGAATCCGCCCCTGATCCATCAGGCAGATGCGGTCGCCGAGTTCAAACGCTTCCGATACATCGTGAGTCACCAGCACAATGGTTTTACGTTGCAGGGCATCCAGCCGCCGAAACTCGCGTCGTATGCCCACACGGGTAACGGGGTCAAGAGCGCCAAACGGCTCATCCATCAGCACTACCGGCGGATCGGCGGCTAATGCCCGGGCCAATCCTACCCGTTGCCGCTGCCCCCCGCTCAGCTGATCGGGAAACTGATTCAGGTAGCTTTCCGGCAGTTTAAGTAAGGTCATCAACTCGCGCGTCCGCTGCTGAATTTGCGTGGCCGACCAACCCAGCAGCCGGGGAACCGTCGCGATGTTTTCGCCGATGGTGTAGTGCGGAAACAGGCCCGTATCCTGAATAACGTAGCCGATGTCACGTCGTAACACATGAGCAGGCTGTTGCCGAATGTCGCTGCCATTCACCTGTATAGTGCCGGATGTAGGCTCAATCAGCCGGTTCAGCATTTTAAGCGTTGTTGTTTTACCGCAGCCACTTGTGCCCAGCAACACCAGCGTTTCGCCTTCGGCCACAGAAAAGGAAACTCTGTCAACTACGTTTCGGTCACCATACTGCCGGGTCAGGTTCTCGACCTGAATCATGCTTCTACCTTAACCCCTTTCCAAAAGGCTACATAGTCTTTAATTTGTTGAGCCGCGTCCTTTGGCTGAGGATAGTACCAGGCCGCATCCGGATTGGTTTTTCCGTCGACATTAAGCGAGTAATACGAAGCCAGACCTTTCCAGGGACAGGTTGAATGCGTCGCACTGTCGGTAAAGAATTCCGGCTTGATGGCTTCTTTCGGAAAATAGTGGTTACCCTCAACAACAACGGTGTTGTCGCTCTCGGCAATAATGGTGTTGTTCCAGATGGCTTTCATAGGAGTGTTATCGTTTCCTTTACAATACCGTTGTACTACCGAAAAGTTTGACTGTCAACCTGAAAAGCGCCCTTTAGTCTAAGAATATCCAAAACAGATCTTTCCTGATTCAGAAACGATTCGTATCTTTGCGCTCTTATTTTTCGGAGGACTGAGGTGAACGAGCTGCGTAAATACGACATTAATATCTACGGGCTGGAAAATAAGCGCTACGAATACGACTTTGAGTCGGGCGATGCGTTTTTTGACGCCCTGGAGCAGAAACTGATTCGAAAGGGTCAGTTTAAGACTCATGTAGTACTCGACAAATCGGAAACAATGATTCGGCTGGATTTCCACATTGTGGGCGAAGTCGAACAAACTTGTGACCGAAGTCTGGATGAGTACAACGAACCGATCGACGTACAGAATCTAATGTTGCTGAAGTTTTCAGACCACAACGAAGAACTGACCGATGAGATTGAACTGATCGAACGCAACACGCCGACAATCAATGTGGCGCGCTACATTTTCGAGTTTATCGGCCTCTCGCTGCCCATGAAAAAGCTGCATCCGCGTTTTCGGGCCGAGGAGGAAGAGGATGACCTGAGTGAAGGCAAAATGATTTATCAGTCGGAACCAGAGCCAGACGAAGATGGTAACGCTCCGCTTGACCCCCGCTGGGAAGCATTACGACGATTGAGTGATAATTAACTGTTTTGTCATTCCGACGCAGGGAAGGATGACAAAATGAAAAATAAAAAGACTACGAACTACTAATTACAAACCAATACAATGGCACATCCCAAACGCAGACACTCGAGCACCCGGCGCGATAAGCGCAGAACTCACTATAAAGCAACGGCCGTAACCCTGTCGACTGATGCCTCTACCGGCGAAGTCCACGAGCGTCACCACGCCCACGTATTCGAGGGGAACCTCTTCTACAAAGGCAAAATGGTTGTCGAAGGCTACGCGCCGACTGTATAATTCCGGTTAGTTTAACGAAGTATTTCGCCGAAGTCCATCCCAAAAGATGAACGCGAAATACTTTTTTATTGCCCCTGACCTTGTAATTTTACGCGATTGTTGAGTACCTGAACCAACGTAACGAGTCGATGAGAATAGCCGTTGATGCAATGGGGGGCGACTTTGCTCCTGATGCTATAATAGAAGGTGTCGTGCTGGCCACGGCCGGTCTGCCAGACGGGGTAACGGTTGTTTTAATAGGCAAGCAGCCCATTATCAATGAGTTGCTCGAAAAACATAAAGCGGCTGGACACGCATCCATCGACGTTGTCAACGCAGATGATGTCATCGAAATGGGCGAACATCCAACAAAAGCCCTTTCTCAGAAACCCAATTCCAGCATCGGAGTTGGGTTTAAACTTTTGAAGGACAAGCAGGTAGATGCTTTTTGCAGTGCCGGTAATACAGGAGCTATGCATGTAGGTGCACTGTTTAGCATCCGGGCCATCGAGGGTGTGCAGCGGCCGGCCATTGCGGGCTTTGTCCCTCAGAAAGCCGGGGGCTATGCCATTATGGTCGATATCGGGGCCAATGCCGATTGCAAGCCCGAAGTACTGGCGCAGTTTGGAGAAATCGGGTCTATTTACGCCCAGTATACCTTCGGCATTTCCAGCCCGCGTGTTGCCCTGATGAACATTGGCGAAGAAGAACAGAAAGGATCGCTTATTGCTCAGGCCACCTATCAGTTGCTAAAAGAGAGCCGCAAAATTAACTTCGTGGGGAATATCGAAGGGGGTGATCTGTTTAACAACCGCGCCGATGTTATCGTAACCGATGGCTTCACCGGAAATGCACTCTTCAAATTGGGCGAGTCCATTTATACGCTGGCCAGAGAACGTGGTTTTCAGGACGACTTTATCGACAAAACTAATTACGAATCCGTTGGCGGCAGCCCTATTATCGGGGTGAATGGCAACGTGATTATTGCCCACGGAATTTCGTCACCTTTAGCGATCAAAAATATGATTGGCTTGGCTATTCGGCAGGTTCAATCAGACGCATACACTAAAATTGCACAGGCATTGAGTTAGTGCCGGGCCGCCGATGCGGTTTGTAGTTCTTGTTGAGCAACTATAAACCACCAGTCACTAACTCTTTTTACAATCTATCTATGACCACCATTAAAGCCGCCATTACCGGAATCCACGCATATGTCCCCGACTACGTGCTGACCAACGCCGAACTGGAGCGCATGGTGGATACCAACGACGAATGGATTACCTCCCGCACGGGCATTAAAGAACGCCGGATTCTGAAGGGTGAAGGCATGGGGTCTTCGCATATGGGCGCTAAAGCCGTGCAGGGCCTGCTGGAGAAAACAAATACCAAACCCGAAGATATTGACCTGCTGATTTGTGCGACAACAACGCCCGATTTTGTCTTTCCGGCAACAGCGGGTTTGATTTGCGACGCTGTCGGCATCCGCAACGTGGGTAGTTTTGATATCCAGGCAGCCTGCTCGGGATTTGTATACGCCGTAACGGTCGGTTCGCAGTTTATCGAAACGGGTAAGTACAAGAAAGTGATCGTTGTAGGTGCCGATAAAATGTCGGCCATCACTGATTATACGGACCGGACTACCTGCGTGCTGTTTGGTGATGCCGCCGGTGCTGTACTGCTCGAAGCTAACGAAGAAGGGTTTGGTGTGTTAGACTCCATTATCCGTTCGGATGGCTCAGGGCAGCATCACCTGTTTCAGAAAGCAGGCGGCAGCCGGTATCCACCCACCCACGAAACCGTTGAAAAGCGGTGGCATTATGCCTATCAGGACGGTCCGTCGGTGTTTAAATTCGCTGTTAAAAACATGGCCGACGTATCGGCTGAGATCATGCAGCGCAATAACCTGGCGGGCGACGATGTAGCCTGGCTGGTGCCGCATCAGGCCAACAAACGTATTATCGATGCTACTGCCCACCGCATGGGCATCGGATCAGATAAGGTCATGATGACTATCCAGAAATATGGCAATACAACAGCGGCCACTATTCCGCTTTGCCTGAACGACTACGAATCGCAGCTCAAAAAGGGCGATAACCTGGTTATGGCGGCCTTTGGTGGCGGCTTTACCTGGGGCGCTGTTTATATTAAGTGGGCTTATTAGTTAATCCGTTTGTAGTTTTTCAGCGACTGCCTCCGTCGGAACAGCAGCGCGATAAACCACAGACAACCAATCAAAACCAGATACAGTAACGATGGCAACGACCGCAGATTTTCGGAACGGCTTAGTAATTAATTACAACAACGATCTTTTTCAAATTACAGAATTTCAGCACGTAAAACCTGGCAAAGGGGCTGCCTTCGTACGAACGAAGCTCAGAAGCCTGACATCGGGCAAGGTGCTGGACAATACATTCAATGCCGGTGTAACGGTAACGACGGTGCGGGTCGAACGCCGGAAATTTCAGTTTCTGTACAAAGACGAATCCGGCTATAATTTCATGGACCTGGAAACGTTCGACCAGATCAACATCTCCGAAAAACTCATTGATTCAGCAGATTTGATGAAAGAAAGTCAGGAGGTCGAGATTCTGATTAACGCCGAAACCGACACCCCACTAACCTGCGAACTACCGCCATTTGTCGAAATGGAAGTAACCTACGCAGAACCGGGTATTAAAGGTGACACGGCTAACGCAGCCAAAAAGGCGGTTGAAGTGGAAACCGGTGCCCGCATTATGGTGCCTATCTTTATCAATCAGGGTGATAAAATTCGCGTTGATACCCGCACCCGCGATTACGTAGAACGGGTAAAATAAACGTAACCCAGACGCCCACGTCTGGTAGTGGCCGGTGGCTCGGTTACCGACAACAACCGGACGTGGGCGTCGGACTGCCGCATCACCAGAATACATAAAGCTATGGATACGAAAGACATACAGAATTTACTCGATTTCATCGCGCAGTCGGGCTTGGACGAGGTCAACATCGAGACCAACAACCTGAAGATCAGCGTTAAGCGCTATGGTCAGCCACAGAGTGCTCCAGCGGCAGCGGCTCCGCAACCCGCTCCGGCCGCTCCGGTTGTAGCCCTGCCCGTTGCAGCGGTTCCACAACCCGCCGTGGCTGCTCCCGTCGCAGCTACTACGCCAGCAGCGGCAGCCAGCAACTACATCACTATTAAATCACCAATGATCGGTACATTCTACCGGTCGCCCAATCCAGAATTGCCCGCGCTGGTAGAAATTGGTGATGAAGTAAAAGAAGGCAAGCCGGTGTGCATCATCGAGGCCATGAAGCTATTCAACGAAATCGAGTCGGAAGTATCGGGTCGGATTGTTAAGGTGCTGGTCGAAAACGCCACGCCAGTCGAATACGACCAACCCCTGTTCCTGGTCGAACCGATTTAATTGTGAATGAGTGAATGAGTGAATGAGTGAATGAACTAGTTCGCGAGCTGGACATTCACTCATCACTCATTCACTCATTCACTCATTTATAAGCCCTATGTTTAAAAAAATCCTCATTGCCAACCGGGGAGAGATCGCCCTGCGCATCATTCGGACATGCCGCGAGATGGGTATCAAAACCGTCGCGGTTTACTCGACGGCCGACCGTGACAGCCTGCACGTGAAGTTCGCCGACGAAGCCGTTTGCATTGGTCCCCCAACCAGCAAACTCTCTTACCTGAGTATCCCCAATATTATTTCGGCTGCTGAGATTACCAACGCCGACGCGATTCATCCCGGCTACGGGTTTCTGTCCGAAAACGCCGAGTTCTCACAGATCTGCGCCGATTATGGCATCAAGTTCATTGGTGCTACGGCGGAGCAGATTAACGGCATGGGCGACAAGATCACGGCGAAAGCGACCATGATTGCGGCTGGTGTACCTGTTATTCCTGGTTCCGATGGCCTGCTGGAGTCGTTTGAGCAGGGGCAGAAACTGGCCGCGGAGATGGGCTATCCCGTCATTGTAAAAGCAACCGCTGGTGGTGGTGGGCGCGGTATGCGCATTATCCGGGCCGAAAGTGAATTTGAAAAAGCCTGGAACGATGCCCGCACCGAATCGGGAGCGGCCTTTGGCAACGACGGGCTTTACCTCGAAAAATACGTTGAGGAACCGCGCCATATCGAAATTCAGATTGTGGGCGATCAGTACGGCAAAGTGTGCCACCTGTCCGAACGGGATTGCTCCATTCAGCGTCGGCATCAGAAGCTGGTCGAAGAAACGCCCTCCCCTATCGTTTCATCCGAATTACGGGCAGAAATGGGTGCTGCGGCCATTAAAGGCGCTCAGTTTATTGGTTACGAAGGAGCCGGTACGGTTGAATTTCTGGTCGACAAATACGGTAAGTTCTACTTCATGGAGATGAATACCCGGATTCAGGTGGAGCACCCAATTACCGAAGAAGTTACTGATTTTGACCTGATTAAAGAGCAAATCAAGGTAGCCGCCGGTGAAGCTATTTCCGGCGAGAGCTATACGCCAAAACTCTTTGCGATGGAATGTCGCATCAACGCCGAGGACCCGGCTAATGGCTTCCGTCCTTCGCCCGGTAAAATCACCAACCTGCATTTCCCCGGTGGGCATGGCGTACGCATTGACAGTCATGTTTATGCAGGCTATACCATTCCGCCGAACTACGACTCAATGATTGCCAAGCTGATCGTTTCGGGGCAGTCAAGGGATGAAGTTATTACGCGGATGAAGCGGGCGCTGCAGGAGTTTGTTATCGAAGGTATTAAAACCACGATTCCATTCCACATCAGACTCATGGATGACGCCCAATTCAAATCGGGCCAGTTTACTACATCCTTCCTGGAAGGGTTTGATTTCTCGAAGCTGTAAAAATCAGATTCTTATAACAGAAAAAGTCGGACAACACTGTCCGACTTTTTTGTTTTTTTCATACTTCCTCCCGCACCGGTGGACCGGTCAGCATGGCAAAAAACTAAAACTTTTCACCCCTCAGTATTTCTTCATCACTTTAACCAGGCTCTTACTGATCAGTTCGTAGCCTTTATCCGAGGGGTGCAGACCATCGTACGTCTTGTCAATAGCGTCGACCGGATACGGGTATTCATCCGTTTCGGGGTTAAACGGAATGGTTGTGAAGGCAGGATACCCGTAGTTTCGGTACATACCCGTCTGCGGATCTTTCAGGCGTTTGTACTTCACCAGTTGGGGAATTTTTAAGCCCTTCAGGTGATACAGATCAACTACGGGAAGATTCGCAAAGCGGCCAATAGAATCGATAGCCTTGGCAAAAGCTTCGAGGTACTGCCCGTTCTTATCTTTGTATGATCCATACGCATTGTTTTTAGCGTTGGCTATGTACACAAAATCCGCCCGCTGCATGGGCGTAATCAAAATGACAGGCGCATCAGGGTTCAGACTATGAAGCTTGTTGATGATAATGCGGAACGAACCGTACACCGTTGCGTTGCCAGTTCCCTGTTGATAGTCGGCAAGGTGGCCTAACGGTCGGCCCCGCCACCAATCATTTGTACCTAAGAAGACCGAATACACATCGGCTTTGCCCAGTCCTAACGTATCAATTTTCTCCGCAATCTGGCCCGCCGTCCACCCATTATGGCCCTGATTGACGTAATGAATGTAAGGCAGTTTCTCGACCACCCTCGACATATATCCTTTGGTAACCCGGTTGCCCGTCTCGTTCAAATGCTCATTCAGATACGTGATGGAATCGCCAATCGCCGTCCAGGTAAGCTCCCGGCGGTTGAACGAGCTGAACAGGCAAACAACGACGATAATAACAGCTAATTTTTTCATGGGATTCTTCGTGAAATGGACCGATGCGTGGCTATTTCAGATATGGTGTTTGTTTTAGCGCGTAAGCTAACCTTTTTGTGGGCTTCATACCGAACCAGAAACGCATGTGACCGGATTTAGTTATCCAAGTGGACCACTCAGCGGGCAGCGTTTCTATGAGCATTCATATCGGTACATCGGGCTGGAGTTACGACCACTGGCAGGGCGTGCTTTACCCCGAAAAGACGGCTGTTAGCAAACGGCTGAATTACTATCTGGAACGCTTCGACACTGTTGAACTCAACACCAGCTTTTACCGCTGGCCCAAACCGGCGACGTTTGCAGGCTGGCGAGAGAAACTACCCGATGGCTTTCTGCTGAGCATTAAAGCACCCCGTTGGATGACCCACTACGGTAACTTGACCAACGCCGAACGCTGGATGGACCGCATCAAGGAATGCTGGCATGAGTTGGGCGATAAACGGGCAATTTTACTGGTTCAACTGGCGCCCCGCTTCACTTGTAATTACGACCGGCTGGCTCACTTTCTGGATTTGGTACCTGACTGGATTCCGGTAACAATGGAATTTCGTCATCCGAGTTGGCATCAGGAGTCAATTTTCTCCTTGCTGGAACAGCATCAGGCGGCTTACTGCATTATGAGTGGGGCAGGGTTGCCGTGTATATTACGGGTAACGGCTCCGTTCGTCTACGTGCGGATGCACGGCCCCGACTGGCATTCGCTGTACGGCGGCTCCTACTCCGACGACGATCTGCGCGGCTGGGCCGACCGCATCCGCGATTGGACTGCCCAAGGTAAGGACGTCTACGTATATTTCAACAACGACATTGGCGGCCACGCCGTGTGGAATGCACTGACGCTGCGTTCGTTTTTATCTTGAGAAGTATTATGTTGATTCAGAAATAAACCCGCCAGATGTCAATCGATCAGAAACGCTTAACAGTTTACGCTCACAAATTTACTAAGTTAAAGCAGGGTGGCACTGCTTATGGCAAAGCACCACACAAGCCAGTTTTTCTACTTACACTCATTGAGCTAATTGAAAAGCAGCTCATTTCAGAAAACAGGGTTTATATAACGCCCGAGCTGGTAGCGACGTTTAAGGAAAACTTCGCTTTACTGGTCAAGACAGCTCATAAGGACGATTTCACGCAGCCATTCTTCTACCTGCAAGGCGAAAAGTTCTGGTTTCTTCGACCTAAACCAGCGTTTATTATCGACACCTACATCCGCTCAGTCCAGACGCTTAGTGATCGGCTCGACTTCGCTTTCTTTTCCGGTGACTTGTACACCTTGCTAACTCAAACGTATTCCCGTCTTTACCTTAAGAATATACTGTTAGACACCTACTTTACTGACACAAAAGCTGATTTCCTACGCATCAAGAATGACGGCCGCAGCTATCTGACTGATCTTGAAACTTACTTACTGAATGAGAAAGAGGCAATCTACATCTCATTACAACCTGTGGAGGATGAAGAAACGCGTTTTGTGCGGGGTGGCTTATTCAAGAAATTAGTGCCTAAAGTTTATGATTTCACCTGCGCTATTTCCGGAATGAAAGTAATAGCTGTCGATGGCTCATCACTGGTAGAAGCCTGTCATATCGTTCCAATCAGTATCTCGGGCGACGATAAAGTTACCAACGGCATTGCGCTTTGCCCTAACCTACACACCGCCTTCGATAAAGGTATGGTCGCTGTAGACGAGCGATTACGAATCGTGGTTTCTCCGTCGCTGGCCGATAATGTAGCCAGTTCATATAATCTCAGACAGTTCCACGGCCAGTCGCTACGGTTACCGTTTGGAGAAGTGCATTATCCAAAACTAGAAAACTTTCGATGGCATATGCAGGAGCGGTTTAAACGTTGAGCGTATATCAACTAAGTTTATTATACGCTATCCTATTTACATTATATAATGAGATCGACAAACTGAAATAGAATCGTTTTTCATGATCGTTAGATTATAGCCTGATGAAACGAGAAAATCAAATCCCAATCGCAGCCCCAGACTACGTTGCTTGCTTCTACTGTTTTAATCCGAAATGGCGTACCATCTGGTTTCAGACAACGTTGAAAAATGCGAACAACTCATAAATCAACCAACACGATGAAAAACATAACTATAACCTTCGACCTAAAATCTATCGGCATTGGTGCCGCCGGGGTGCTTTGCATTGTTTCATTGTCCAACTTCAATAAAGCTGCTGAACACCATACCGATCCGGCTGATGAAGTCCGCCGGTACCAAGCCATCGTTAATGAGCAGGGCACCCTCTTGCTGGACACAAAGACTGGCAGGTTTTTAATCAACCCCAATTTCGGTGGCCGGGCACGCTGGCAGAAGGGCGATTTTACAACGATGCAAAATGCCAAAGAGCCTAAAACTGACTAAAACGCATTGTGTGCCGTAGCAAACGGTTATCGTATGAACGGGCAATTTTTCATACTTTGCCCATTCATACGACAACTTCGTTTTCATGAAGCGCATCAATACCATTGACATAATACGGGGCCTGGTCATGATTATCATGGCTTTAGACCATGTCCGGGATCTGTTGCATATACCTGCCCTCACCCAGGACCCAACAAACCTTAGCACCACCACCGCCCCGATTTTCTTTACGCGCTGGATAACCCACTTGTGCGCCCCTACGTTCGTCTTTCTGTCCGGTACCTCGGCTTACCTGTCTCTGCAAAAACGGATGAGTTCAGACCGGCGTGGCGACGCTGGCTCATTTTTGCTAAAACGTGGGCTGGTACTGATTGCGCTGGAGCTTACCCTGATCAACTTCGCGTTCTGGACGGACATTCAGTTTCGGACGATTATGCTTCAGGTTATCTTTGTAATCGGAGGTGGCCTGGTACTGCTATCGCTGTTGATTCGCTTTCCCATTCGCGCGCTGGCCATTGCCGGATTAGTTATCATTTTCGGGCACGATTTACTCTTGCTACTGCCTCCATTTACGAATCCAGCCGCTCGGCTCGGCTGGTCGCTGCTGTTCAAAACGGAGTTATTTCCCGTTAGTCCCAACTTTATGCTGCTGGTGGCCTACCCGCTGATTCCGTGGTTTGGGCTGATGCTGGTTGGCTATGCCTGTGGACCGGTGTTTGCCTCGCCGATGCCTGTCCGCCAAAAACGGCTGCTCACCTTCGGTCTGTTGTCGCTGGGGCTATTTGTAGTCCTTCGATTTGTTAATATTTACGGCGATCCAAGTCCCTGGGCGACTCAGAAAAGTACGCTGTTCACGGTGCTATCCTTTCTGAACGTCAGCAAATACCCGCCTTCTTTACTGTATACGGCCGTAACGCTGGGGATTGCCTGCCTGATGCTGTCGCTGGCCGACGGAGCCGATAATGCAGTTACACGGGTGCTAATGGTCTATGGCAAAGTACCGCTCTTTTACTACCTCCTTCACTGGTACCTGGTCAAGCTGGCGATGATCGGGATGGCGCTGTTGCAAGGGTACTCCCTAAGCGACCTGCCAATTGGACCGCTGAACTTCGGACGTCCACCGGGGGCCGGTCTATCGCTGCCGGGTGTCTACGCGGTTTGGCTCACCATTGTTGTGGTGCTGTATCCCCTCTGCCGCTGGTATGGGCGTTACAAAGCCGACCATCCCGAAATTGGCTGGCTGCGGTATTTGTAAAGGCTTATTTATGATCCGGCATCACGCGTATTTTTAGGTGAGCACTTGCCCGGCCGATCGGCTTTGCCACCGCATTCGGTAAGCATTCATGGCTGTGATACCCAGTTTGTCGATGAGCCGGTAATTGACCACCAGGCCGATAGCGGCTCCAATGCCGGGAATGAGCTGAGCCATTTTAGCCAGATCGATGTAATCACGGTACTCTTCCTGAAACGTTTGCCAGTCGAATTGATGAATATCGTCGGGCAGTTGCTGGCTGTAGGTATCCCAGTACCGAAGCCGGTGAAATACCGTTTGCTGCTGATCAGGACTGGAAAAGGCCAGTTGGAAGACGTGCAACATAAACACCCGTTCGCGGTAGTCGCTCACCGAGTAGCCGTATAGAGCTGCGATATCGTACAGTAACTTCATTTTCAGCGAAAGCAGCAGCGGGAAGTCGGCCAGACCCAGAAAAAACCCGCCTGCTCCGGTAACGCCCCCTTCGGCCGCGCCAATGCCTTTGTAATACTTTATACGGGTCAGTACGCGCTCTTCCCGCTCCCATAGTAACAGGCCGGTTACAGGCTGGCTGGTTATTTTTTCCGCCCCAAACAGCATCGCCCGAATCATCTGTTTGATGGCCGTTGTGATGGTCTGCCGTACTCTGGTAGGGATTAATCGGTTCAGCCGCTCCTGCACGGCTTTCGCCAGCCGATTCGCCTTGGATGGGGGCTTCAGGATGCGGTTTTGCCAGATAGCAAGCTCGCGGATTACGTGTTGATCGTAGGGATTCATAGACAGTAAACGCTAAAACTGGACAAGCTGACACGAATTTTCAATCGGACAGCAACGAAACAGCTTTTCTAAAAGTAAGGGAATCAACAGGATACCTGATAGCGATGGCTCTGTTTTCTCGTAACAAGGCCGGGGACCCTGACTTATTTCCACAATCAACCTTATATAGTAAACCTTGTTGACTATAATTCAGTTAATCGATTAGTCAACACAGTTTACTACTTGACGTATGAAGCATCTATCCATACTTTGGTTTTCGATAGTTGTACTGTTGTCATTCTCTTCACGGGCGCAGTCAACCTACCGAATTACCGGCCGCATCACCACGAACACCAATGAGGGAATTCCTTTTGCCGCTATAGCTCTTCAAAACCGGCCTACCGGCACGACTGCCGACGCTGATGGCCGCTTTACGTTAACGACAACGCAATTGAGCGACTCGCTCATTGTGCAAAGTCTTGGCTATCGTAACCGTACCGTTGCTTTAACGAAAGAACTCGCTCAGACCGTCGATATTCAACTCCTCCCGGCCGCGACCAGTTTACAGGAAGTCCGGGTGTATGGCAAAGGGGGTGACCCGGCTTACCGGGTGTTGCGGGAGGCCGCCAAACGCCGGGCTGAGTTCGATCCCGACCAACTGTCCGCGTTTCAGTACGATAACTACGCCCGCGTCGAGGGGTATATCAACGATTTCGGGCGACGTTCCCGGCAGCGTAATCGCCGGCCCGGTCCCGTTGGGCGATTGTTAAGTGGGTTACCCTCCGTTACCGATGAGAAAGGCCTGCCTGCCGTCCCGGTTTTCATTTCCGAGAATGCATCGGAGTATTACCAGCGTAACCAGCCGGATCGAACCAAAGAGCGTATCCTGAAAACACGCATTAAGGCCGTAGGTATTACGGATGGCAGTTTGGTGTCTCAATTTACGGGAGCCACTTTTCAGCAATATAACTTCTACCGCCCATACGTCAGGGTGCTGCAAAAGGACATTGCATCGCCGGTGGGCGAAGTGTGGCAGGCGACATACACCTATCGAATGGTTGACACGCTGGCCATTGGCGAAACAGTCTGTTACCAGATCGACTACGAACCCAAACGAGCGACTGATCTGGCTTTCGCCGGTACGATGTGGCTTGATACCACCCGGCTTGGGCTGGTACAGCTCGATGCCCGCGTGGGAAAACAGGCCAACATCAACTTTGTGGACGAACTGCGTATTGAGCAGGAATACGAAACCCTGACACCGGGTGCCCGACTGCCGACCCGCACGCATATCGTTATCGACACCGACCAGCTGACTGCCAATGCACCGGGGGCACTGGTACGTTTTTACATGGCGGCCAGCAACATTGTCATTAATAAACCCCAACCCGCTGGTTTCTACGACCCGGCTATTGAACTGGCCAACGGATACCGGCAGGACGACCCCACGTACTGGCAGCAGGCCCGCCCTGACCCGCTGACCGAGGCCGAAAACCGGGCGTTCCGGGTAGTCGATTCGGTGCAGAATGTACCCATTATCCGGGCCAGCAGCGAGTTTCTGAAACTGGCGGCCAACGGCGGTTACCAGCCGCTGGGAAATACTCACCTCGACATTGGGCCGTTACTGTATAGCTATGCTAACAATACCGTCGAGGGGAATCGGATTCGGCTGAGCCTGCGCACCAATGCGGGTTTTAGCCGCCGATGGGTACTGAGTGGTTACCTGGCTTGTGGCACCCGCGATCAGCGGGTGAAGTACAACATCGGCGCCGAATATATTGCCAGCCGCAAGCCCTGGACCGTTATCGGGTTTCAGCATAGCTACGACATGGAGCAGATAGGCGTCTCGCCCGAAACCATCAACAGCACGATTTTTCTGGCTTATGCCCGGTTCGGGCAGCAACGGCGTCCCTATCTTCAGGAACAGCGATATGCCTACATCCGGCGTGACCTCGGTAAGGGATTCACCCAGACACTTGGTTTACGAAGCCGTTCCTTCGAGCCGTTATTCTCGTTTGCTTATCGTACACCGACCAACGACCCGACTGAAACCCATCTGAAAAGCAGCTACGAAACGACCGAACTACTCTGGGAAACGCGTTTTGCACCCGATGAAATCCAGCTTCAGAACGACAACGACCGGTTTACCATCGGGTCGTCGCGCAAGCCCGTGCTGACGTTTCGCTACGCCCTCAGCCTGCGTAATGTGCTGGGCAGTAACTTTACCTACCAGCGCTTCTCGCTCGAACTGAAGCACTCGTTTCGGATGGGCGTGCTGGGCCGGACAACCTACGTGGTCGATGGCGGCATAATTCCGTCTACAGTACCCTACCCGCTGCTGTTCATTCCGGTTGGTAACCAGTCGTCGTTCCGACTGGGCAATGCATACAACCTGATGAACTACTTTGAGTTCGCGTCGGACCGGTACGTCGCGGCCAAAATCGAGCATAACTTCGAGGGCTTGTTTTTCAACCGGATTCCCGCCATCCGGCGACTGAAATGGCGCACCGTCGCTACGGCTAAAGTCCTGTTCGGGGGCGTCAGTGCCGCCAACCAGGCGCTGACACCGGCTACCGATACGCAGGGCAACGTGCTGAGCGGGTTTCGGGCGCTGGGCCGGACACCGTACGTAGAAGTCGGTTATGGAATCGATAATATCTTCAAACTCTTCCGGGTCGATGCCATTCACCGGCTCACGTATCGGGATTTACCCAACGTTACACCCTTCGCCATTAAGGTATCAGCCTGGGTGAATTTGTAATACCAAGAGAATAAATCAGGGTAATGTAACGCCCCGTTAGCCATGTCAATCGTGTAGCAGGAGGCCAGTAGTGGTAAAATTGGAAGGCCATCGTCTTTTAATCTTACCTAAGCCCCTGCCGCCATGAATCACCTCGCTGCCGCCGATTACGCGGTTTTTCTTACCTATTTTATCATCGTTGTTGGCTACGGCTATTGGATTTACCGAAGCAAAAAGTCGGGCGAAACTAATACCAAAGATTTTTTCCTGGCTGAAGGCTCCCTAACATGGTGGGCCATTGGCGCATCGCTCATTGCGTCCAACATTTCCGCCGAACATTTTATCGGCATGGCTGGGTCAGGATTCGCGATGGGACTCGCCATTTCGTCGTACGAGTGGATTGCCGCTGCTACGCTGGTTATTGTTGCGGTATTCTTTATCCCCATTTATCTGAAGAACCGGATTTCGACAATGCCTCAGTTTCTGGCGCAACGGTACAGCGATACTGTTAGCACCATTCTGGCTATTTTCTGGCTGGTGGTTTATGTACTCGTCAACCTTACGTCTATTCTGTATCTGGGTGCGATTGCCATTGAGTCGCTGGTGGGCATCTCGTTTACGGCCTGTACCATTGGGCTGGCCGTTTTCGCTATTTTTATTACACTCGGCGGCATGAAAGTGATTGGCTACACCGACGTTATTCAGGTCGTAGTGCTGGTTTTTGGCGGTTTGGTCGTGACCTATCTGTCGTTGCAGCTTGTGGCGGATAAATCGGGCGTCGATGGCGTCTGGAATGGATTACAAGCCCTCCGTGCCCGCTCCGACGACCATTTTCACATGTTTTTTGCCGAAGGACACCCACATTACAATGCCCTGCCCGGCTTGTCGCTGGTGCTGGGTGGCATGTGGATCAATAATCTTTATTACTGGGGGTGCAACCAGTACATTGTCCAGCGGGCACTGGGTGCCGACCTGAAGACTGCCCGCAGCGGTATCCTTTTCGCGGCTTTCATGAAGCTAATGATCCCCCTGATTGTGGTCATTCCAGGCATTGCGGCTTTTGTGCTGTATCAGGATGGTACATTTAAAGCGGCCATGACCGACGCGAATGGGATTGTCAGACCAGACAACGCCTACCCAGTGCTGATGAACCTGCTGCCAACCGGCATGAAAGGGCTGGCCTTTGCGGCCCTGACGGCGGCTGTAGTAGCGTCGCTGGCCGGAAAGTGCAACAGTATCTCAACCATTTTCACGCTGGATATCTACCAAAAGTTTTTCAACAAAGACGCGTCGGAACGAAAGCTGGTCAACGTCGGCCGCTGGGCGGTGGTGGTATCATTCATCGTAGCCATCCTCATCGCGCCAATGCTGCGGTCGTTCGATCAGGTGTATCAATACATTCAGGAATACACCAATTTTCTCACACCAGGTGTCTTTTCAATTTTCGTGCTGGGTTTTTTCTGGAAACGCGCCACCAACCGGGCGGCCATGACCGTTGCTATCCTGACGATTCCGTTGTCTATCCTGTTCAAGTTCTGGCCGGAGCTTATGCACCTATTTGGACGCCAGGCCGCTGAGATTCCGTTTCTGCACCGTACAACCTGGGTCTTTGGTATTGATATGCTGCTCATGGTGCTGGTATCGCTGACTGATCCGGCCAGTGTTCATAACCCAAAGGGATTAGCTATCGATCAGCGCATGTTCCGGGTATCGCCTTCATTCATTGCCGGTTCGGTAGCTATTGCGGGCATTTTAGCTGGACTTTATTCTATGTTCTGGTAAGAAGCCCAAGTTGTATCATGACTGATTAACAGCCAGATAAAGTAGCTTTAATAAATTCATTTAATAGAATTTGTCGTTCAGAAAATACCTTTACTTTTGATAGTCTATCGCGTCAATTCTTAAATCTATATGCAAAACCAACTGGCATTTACCCAACAGGAGAGCAACCCTCTCGCCAGCATCGAATTGTGGGAGGACGACGTTCTTCTGCGCTACCCGGAGCCGGAACACAAGGCTAAGACGGAATATCGCAATTATGATAGTCCGGAGCGGGATACCGTACGGGAGTTTTATCGCCTGAATCACCGCTACCAGACCTTTGATTTCGTGCAGGAGAAAGAACGTGAGTTCCTGAAATTCGACAAGAAGGAGATGCCGGTTTGGAACGCAATGGAATTTCTGAATACGCTCGTCGACGATTCGGACCCCGATACCGACCTCGATCAACTACAGCACCTGTTGCAAACGGCTGAGGCCATCCGCGCCGATGGACATCCGGACTGGTTTATACTAACGGGCTTTCTGCACGATATGGGTAAAGTGCTTTGTCTGTTCGGTGAGCCGCAGTGGGCCGTCGTGGGCGATACCTTCCCGGTGGGCTGCAAGCACTCGGACAAGATTGTTTATCCCGAATTCTTTGCGGCAAACCTTGATAGCCACGACGAACGCTATAACACTAAATATGGTGTTTACGAGCCGAACTGTGGTCTTAAGAACGTACACATGTCGTGGGGGCATGATGAGTATCTGTACCAGATCACGAAAAATTACCTGCCCGAACCGGCGCTGTATATGATTCGCTATCACTCCTTCTATTCACAGCACCGTGAACACGCCTACGACCACTTATTGGACGATCACGACCGGGCGATGCTGCCCTGGGTAAATAAATTTAACCCCTACGATCTCTATTCAAAGAGCCCCAAACCACCAGTCGTAAGCGAACTAAAACCCTACTACGAAGACCTGATCGCGAAATACCTGCCCGCAACAGTGCGGCTGTAGACATTGCACCGGCGGACCTGTAGAGACGCAATATTTTGCGTCTCATTTCGCGGCAGCTTTGTTACTAGCCGGTGAGACGCAAAATATTGCGTCTCTACAGGTCACTACTCCACACTGATGCTGCTTCTTTTTATCTCGCTTTACCTCCTCTCCAACATTGCCGTCGGGGCATGGGCTGCCCGGCGCGTTACCACCTCGCAGGATTTTGTACTGGCTGGGCGTGGCCTGTCGCTGCCCTTAGCCGCTTCCGTTACGTTCGCGACCTGGTTCGGCTCCGAAACCATTATGGGCGCTCCGGCCAAGTTTGTCAATGGGGGCGTTCCGGCCATCATCGAGGAGCCGTTCGGGTCGGCACTGTGCCTGTTTCTGGTCGGTGCCTTTTTTGCCCGACCGCTATACCGGCTCAACATCACGACGTTCTGCGATTATTTCCGAATTCGGTTTGGGCGGGCGGCAGAGTTAGTATCGGCCCTGATGATGATCCCGTCGTATTTCAGTTGGATTGCCGCACAACTGGTAGCCATTGGTATTGTGCTGAATGTGGTGACAGGTATTGAGCGCGAATATTGCATTGTGGCCAGCGCCATGATTGTGCTGATTTATACGCTGCTGGGCGGTATGTGGGCGATCTCGATCACTGACTTTTTCCACAACCTGATCATTGTACTGGCGCTGGTAGCACTCTCTGTGGTGCTGTGGCAACAGGTCGGCGGATGGGAAACGATTCAGCAACGGACACCCGCCGGCTTTTTCAGGTTCCTGCCTGATATGACTTTCGACGGTTGGGTAAATTACATAGCCGCCTGGATGGTTATTGGCTTGGGGTCTATTCCACAGCAGGACATTTTTCAGCGTGTGATGGCCGCCAAATCCGAAAACACCTCCGTTCGGGCGTCGTATCTGGCGTCGGGTTTATACCTCACGATTGCATTCCTACCGTTGTTTATTGCCTTAAGCGCTAAATTACTGCATCCTGAATTAGCTACCGGCGACGAGAATCGACAGCAACTCCTGATCCCGAACATGGTACTACGGCATGGTAACCTCCTGCTTCAAATCCTGTTCTTTGGCGCCGTTACCTCAGCTATTTTGAGTGTATCGAGCGGAGCAATTCTGGCTCCGGCGACCGTATTCGGCGAAAACATCGTCAAGTTCGTCAGGCCAGACCTCAGCGACCGTGTGCTGCTGCGTACCATCCGATGGGCAGTGGTGGTAATCACTGTTATTAGCGTCTGGATGAGTACGGCCCGTAACATGAGTATTTTCGACCTCGTCAGCGAGTCGTCGGCATTCAGTCTCGTATCGCTGTTTGTGCCGCTGGTAGCGGGTATTTACTGGAAACGAGCCAACCTGACGGGTTGCCTGCTGGCTATGAGTATAGGTTTTTTTGTCTGGCTGGTCTGCCTGTATCTGGACACACACTTTCCACCGATGCTGTGGGGGCTAATCGCCAGTACGGTCGGCATGGTGGCAGGCAGTCTTAAAAATACGGCTGGTCAATCTTCCCAATATAACCCGGCTCCGGCGAGTCATCGGTAAACCAGCGATGAATCTCCTTGCCCACGTTTGGATACAGGTTCAGTTCCTCTAACGCATTCACTGGTTGCCAGACAACTTCCAGCGCAGTGGTTTCAGCGGGGTTCAACTCAGGAGTTCCAGCGATGATTTCACCCTGAAAAACGGTATGTAGTACGTCGTTTTTGACCTCGTCTATCATCACTTCGCCACACAGCACCATTGTACCAACCCGGACGGTTACGCCCAGTTCTTCCCTCAATTCACGGATAATAGTCGCAGGTAGAGTTTCACCCTTGTCGGGGTTGCCACCGGGTAAGGCATACACATCCTGACCACCATAGTTGTATCGAAGCAGCAGAATTTCAGTTTGCGGGGCACTGGTCAACTGATTAAAGAGCAACACACTGGGACGAACTTTCATAAAAATGCATGACAGACCGGTAAAATAACACCAAACCGGTGCTTTTATAACCGAACGTTTACTAAACTCTGATTATGAAGATCCTGTTTTCGGTTGTATTAAGTGTTTTCTGCATCAGCGCGGCCATTGCCGAGGATGCGATACTGGTCTTTTCCCGTACAAAGGGCTACCGCCATAAATCCATTGAGGCCGGTAAAGTCGCTATTGTAAAGCTGGGCAGTGAGAACAAGTTTAAGGTGGATACCACCGAAGATGCGGCCATGTTCACGCTCGATAACCTGAAGAAATACAAGACAATTATCTTCCTGAGTACGACCGGCGATGTTCTGGACCCCACTCAGCAGACAGCCTTCGAACAGTACATTAAACAAGGTGGCGGCTACGTCGGCGTTCATGCCGCTGCCGATACCGAATACGAATGGCCGTGGTACAATCAACTCTGCGGAGCCTATTTTCTGGCACATCCCAAGCAGCAGAACGCCGAAATTGATGTGGTAGATAAAAAGTTTATTGCCACAAAAATGCTGCCCGACGTCTGGAAACGCTTCGACGAGTGGTACAGCTACAAAAGCATTGAGAGTGGCATTAATGTGCTGGCCAAGTTAGACGAAAAGACTTATGAAGGTGGCAAGAACGGTGATAACCACCCCATCGCCTGGTACCGCGAGTTTGATGGTGGCCGGACGTTTTATACCGGCTTAGGCCATACCGATGAATCCTACAAAGAAGACCTGTTCCTGCAACACCTGCTGGGCGGCATTAAGTGGACGATGGGCCGGAAGAAGTAGGACAGTTAATAGGTCAGTAAGTAGCTGCGCCCAAGTTGGTAAGCGTTTCAGAGCGAAGCACTTATCAACTTGGGCGCAGCTACTTACTGACTTACCGACTAAAACCGGGCCAGTACTTTTTCTGATACCGTCTGCCCGATAGACAACGACGAGGTAGCCGCCGGAGAAGGGGCGTTACAAACATTGATGGCCTTGTCGGTTTCTATGATCGAGAAGTCGTCCAGCAGGCCACCCGTGCGGTCGCAGGCCTGGGCGCGGACCCCGGCTCCGCCTTCGATCAGATCGTTTTCCTGAATCTCGGGGATCAGCGCCTGTAGAGCTTTAGTGAACGCAGCTTTGGAGAACGACCGGTACATTTCACCCAGACCCATCTGCCAGTATTTAGCGGCTACCTTCTGAAAACCGGGCCATGCCAGCGTCTCGTAAAACTCTTTCAGGTTCACGTCCGACTTGCGATACCCCTCCCGCCCGAAGGCCAGCACCGCATTCGGGCCTGCTTCGACACCCCCGTGAATCATGCGGGTGAAGTGAACCCCCAGAAAGGGAAAGTTTGGATCAGGAACGGGGTAGATGAGGTTTTTAACGAGATAATGCTTTTCGGGTTTGATTTTATAATACTCCCCCCGAAACGGCACGATCTGCAAATCAATCGGGTCTCGCTGCGTAAGCTGAGCAATTTTATCGGAGTACAGCCCTGCGCAATTAACGACCAACTTAGTTTCGTAACGCCCTTTATTGGTCACCACGATTGACAAACTGGTGCCGGGCGTCAATTGCTCCACGCGCTCACCAAATCGCAGTTCACCACCGAGCGACTGGAATTTCTGAGCGTATTTTTCCGTCACCTGCGTGTAGTCGATAATGCCAGTCTGGGGCACGAAAATACCCGCCACTCCGTTAACATGCGGCTCAATCTCACGCATTTCGGTGCCGGTCAGCTTGCGCAATCCGCCCAGTCCGTTCTGTTGTCCTCGGTCAAACAGGGTATCAAGCTGAGCGACTTCTTCGAGTTTGGTGGCCACCACGATCTTACCGCACAGATCGTACGGAATCGATTCCTGATCGCAGAAATTGAGTAGCATCCGGTACCCGCGAATACAGTTAGTCGCTTTCAGACTACCGGGTTTGTAGTATAGCCCCGAGTGAATCACCCCCGAATTATGACCGGTCTGATGCACGGCCACACGAGCTTCTTTCTCGATCACGGTAACCGAAAGGCCCGGCCGCTGCTGTTTTAATTGTAAAGCGGTAGCGAGGCCAACAATGCCCCCACCGATGATAATTACGTCCTGCATATGTTTCCCGGACGCCTACGTCCGGTCGTCTTGGTATGGTGCTGTTAGTTTAACAGCATAGGAAAGCCTATTTCGGCAAGCTGATTTTACCCATGGTCACCGACGGAACACCCTGCCGGTCACCAAACGACGTCTGCCCGCCAGCCACCGCTTCATTAGCGAGTACGGCAAATAAAACTGCTTCTTTTGCATCCCCATTAATGCCCAATTCGTCGGTCTGCCCAAATGAACAGTCGGCGGGCAGCAACTCCCGAATAGCCCCGACCAGTACGGGGTTGTGCATACCGCCCCCACTCATATACACCTTGTAATGTATGCCGGGCTGCATGATTTGCCCCATCGCTTCGGCAATGGTTTCGGCACTGAACCGGGTCAGGGTAGCCATTAAATCATCATGAGTCAGGTCGCTGGCGTTACTTCTCTCCTGCGCCTGCTGCACATACGTCAGATTGAATACTTCCGGGCCGGTTGTTTTCGGGAAAGGGGCATTGAAAAAGGCGTTTTCTTTCAGTTGCACCAGTAAACCGGGATGGACAGTGCCCTGAGCCGCAATCTCGCCGTTCTCGTCGTAGGGTTTGCCATAGAACTGCCGGGCAAAAGCATCCAGCAGTGTGTTTCCCGGACCGGTATCCGTCGTAAACACCTCGTCGGCCTTTAACGAACCGGGTAGGTAGGTAAAGTTAGCAATACCGCCCATATTGAGCAGAATCCGATTTTCGTCGGGCTTTGAAAAAACGAAATAATCGCCGTAAACTGCCAGTGGCGCGCCTTCTCCCCCATGAGCCACGTGTTTTTGACGGAAGTCACTAAGCGTGATAATACCGGTTTGGGCCGCCACATGATCACCGTCGCCAATCTGAAGGGTGGCGTTGGGAAACGATGTTAGCTGGTGCTGGCTCTTGGGCGCGTGAAAGACGGTTTGGCCATGACTGGCAACCAAATCAACGTCTATGGAGTTAATTTGCCAGTACGTTAGGCAATCAGTTACCATTTGGCCGTGTAGCTGACCGATCCAGGGATTGAGTAGCACCAGGTGTTGGAAGTCGATTTTGTCTTTGGCAAAAACACGCCGAATCTCGGTTTTGATCTCGTCGCTGTAGGCCACGGTGGTGAACCGGTCGAGTGTTACGCGGGTGGATGGACCGCTACCGGAAATTCGGCACAACGCCACATCTAACCCATCGAGCGATGTACCCGACATTAGCCCAATAATCCGGCGTTCGGGCTTTTGAGCAATCCTGTACAGTTGTTCGATTTGTGCATTCATAAAAAAAACTGTCGGGTCAGGGGTTGAGCTGGCTACAAAACTACAAACCATTTCATGTTCTGGGGCGACGAGCAGTTTGCTTTTTTCGAAACGATTCTCTTTCAAACACTGGGCGCAACGGTCGAAGTGATTGAGACGCAGTTTCTATCCGGGGGTGACATTAACACGGCGGCTCAGGTGTTTTCGTCGGAAGGCGTTTTTTTCGTAAAATGGAATACCGCCGAGCGTGAAGGCATGTTCGAGACCGAAGCGCAGGGGTTGGATTTGTTGCGGCAGACCGATTCGTTTGAGGTGCCCGGCGTTATTGGCTACGGGCAGCAGGGCGACAAAGCTTATCTGATCCTGGAATACATCGACTCGGGAAAGCCCATTGGTCAGTACTGGGAGAAGCTGGCGCAGTCGCTGGCCGAACTACATTCCCATACACAGGCTAAATTTGGCCTCTCGTTCAACAACTACATTGGCTCGCTACCGCAGGACAATACCCTAACAGCAAAAGGCGTCGAGTTCTTCTTCGAAAGACGGCTGCTGCCACTGGCAGGAATGGCCCGCTACAAAGGATTGATTTCGAGCGATATGCTGGATCGTTTTTACCGGCTCTACCAGAAGTTACCCGACATACTCCCAAATGAACGGCCGGCTCTGCTCCACGGCGACCTGTGGTCGGGCAACATCATCGTCAATGAATTCGGTAATCCCACGCTGATCGACCCGGCAGTGCACTATGGATACCGTGAAGCCGAAATCGCCTTTACAAAACTATTTGGCGGCTTCGACCAACGTTTTTATGACGCCTATCACGAAGCGTTCCCGCTCGAAGAAGGGTTCGATGAGCGGGTGCCGATCTACAACCTGTATCCGTTGCTGGTTCATGTTAATCTGTTCGGAGCCGGGTACGTGAGCGGTGTTGAGAAGGTACTGAAGCAGTTTTAAGCGTGTTGTAGTAGCCTACGGTTATATAACAGGCTGTTAATGTGGCACGATTGCGGGGCCGGTATTGTTTACCTTTACACTATGGAAATTAGACCCGACGCGGAGCCAACATTCGCCGATTTTGCGCTCAACCCCCAACTGCTTAAGGCGGTGGCTGATGCTGGCTATACGCAGCCCACGCCCATTCAACTCAAGACAATACCGCTGATTTTGGGGAATCATGATGTCCTTGGTATTGCACAAACGGGTACAGGTAAAACGGCTGCTTATGCGCTACCCCTCCTAATGAAAATAAAGTTCGCGCAGGGAAAAAACCCGCGTGCGCTCATTCTGGCTCCCACTCGAGAACTGGTGATGCAGATCGATGCAGCCATTGGCGAACTGGGCAAATACACCGATGTACGGCACGTTTCACTCTACGGTGGCCTTGGGCCCAAATCGCAGATTGATGCCTTACAACAGGGCGTCGATATCATTGTGGCGACACCGGGCCGCTTTTTGGACCTGTACCGCATCGGCGAGATTGGCCTGAAAGACATCAAAACGATGATTCTGGACGAAGCCGACAAGATGATGGACATGGGCTTTATGCACCAGATCCGCTCCATTCTGGAGGTAATTCCGACGAAACGGCAGAACCTGCTTTTCTCCGCTACCTTCGGCGAACGGGTAGAGCGGCTGTCTTCGGAGTTTCTGGAAGCGCCAATTCGTGTAGAAGTGACCCCTCAGGCATCGACCGCCGACATGGTGACGCAGCGGCTGTACGAAGTACCGAACCTCCGCACTAAAATTAACCTGCTGGCTCACCTCGTGGAACAGGAAGACGCCAAACGCGTGATGGTATTTGCCCGCTCGAAACATACGGCCGACAACATTTTCAAGTTTCTGGCCCGCAAGGTGGTTCCCGAAGATCAGATTCGGGTTATTCACGCTAATAAAGGTCAGAATACGCGCATCAACTCGATGGAGGCCTTTAAGGACGGAAGCATCCGGGTCTTGGTCGCGACAGATGTAGCCGCCAGAGGGATCGACGTCGTTGAGGTGAGTCACGTCATTAATTTCGACGTACCCTTAATTTACGAAGATTACGTACACCGCATCGGCCGGACAGGACGAGCCAACCATACCGGCGAAGCGATCACATTTATGACGATGGCCGAAGAATACCACGTCAAGCGTATTCAGAAGATTATTCGTATGACCATTCCGCGCGAACCGATACCAGCGGGCGTGGAAATTCTGGAAACACCTTTCGACGAGCAGCAGGATATGCTCCGGGAGATTGATGAGCAGCGCAAGAAGGAAGACCCCACCTTTGCGGGCGCATTTCATGAGAAAAAAATGAAGCCGGGCGTTAGCATTAAAGCCAAAGGTCCCGGTAATGCCCGCTCGACCGAAGCCAAGAAAATGGCCTCGAAAGCCAATGCAGCGGCATCACGACCCAAACCATCGGGTTCGGGTTATGGAAAAGGAAACCCGCGTCGGTCAGGATCGAAGCCGGGTGGTGGCCGGGGCGGTAAACGTTAAATTATCCCGAACGTACTATCTTTATACAGCAGTTCGTTTTACCCCAACAAGAAGGCGTTGACTATGCATATGTTGCGGATTCGGATACGTCCCCTGTTGTGGGGAATGCTCATTTTACCGGGATTGGCCAGTGCCCAGCCAGGCCAGTTTATTACGTCGACACGCACGGTTAGCACACCCGCTACCGCTGTTGTGGCTGCCAGTACAACCACTACGACGCAAGACACCCGGATTCTCCCCCTGTTCGGCGAACGAAGCAAAACCGTTGAGCAGATTGGTCAGGAAATCAAGTTTTTGAATGAGTGTGATCAGAACTTCGCCAGCCGCGACGAAGCGAGTCAGTTTTTTGCGACCCGCGGTTGGGAATACGTTGCCGAAAGCCAGTTAGACACCGCTACGTACCGGTTCAATCTGGCCTGGCTGCTGAATGATAAAAATGCCGATGCCTATTGGGGACTCGGGGTCGTCTGTTACCAGCAGAGCAAGCTGACGGATGCCATTCGGATGCTGAAAAAAGGATTGGCTGTGGCTGATACCAACTCCATGCTGATGACCGACCTGGCTACCGTTCAGATCAAGCAATTCCAGTCGACGCAGGATTCGACGGAGTTAAACGAAGCAGAATCACTGCTACAGCGATCCATTGCACTACAGCCTGCCAATGCCACGGCGCTGATGAAACTCTCGTTAGTGCATTTCGTCCGCGCTGACTACGGGCCCGCCTGGACGTATTTTCACCGGGCACGCGTCATGGATATGTCAACACTCGACCTGGGCTACCTGAACGACCTGATGGCTCGCTTGCCAGATCCGCAGGGCGTGTTCAAATAAGAATAGAAATGGAGAAGGGGAGTAAGGAGGAAAGGAAAAAGCGCGCGGCTAATTTCTTTCCTCCTTACTCCCCTTCTCCATTTCGTTCCCCTAATTTTCCGCTTCGTCGTCGGCTACTACCCGCTTTTCTTTGGGACGTTCGTAGGTTAGCTTCCCCCGATCATCCCACTCACTGATTACGTACGGCTCAAAAGCAGTGTCCCAGCGGTCAGCTGCGTATTGGGTCAATTTCCGACGCCGACGCCCAACGGCATTGGTTGGGTAATACTCCGTCCAGCGGCCTACTTTCACGCCATTGTCATACTTCCCTTCCTCAGCTGGCAGGCCGTTTTCATAGAAAGCATAATAGTTGCCTTTTACTTTGCCGTATTCCATTGGTATTACTTCCTTGATTTTGGTATGTGTAGAGTCGTAATACGCAATTCGGGATTCGGCCGGGAAACCCCGCTGCCAGCGTGTCTTATCAATCAGCATAAATTTGCCGTCGTACTTTTCCCAGCGCCCATCTTTCATACCAGCGTAATAAAAGCCTTCTTCCATCAGATCGCCACCCTGATACCGTTTATAAGGGCCATGCAACAGCACCGCGTTCTCTTTTTCCTTGATGACCGCACTCGATACCCGCCGGTTTTTCTGATCGTACCAGAAAATCTCCTTCACGTACGGCGACGGTGCCTTCTCACCCCGTAGCACGTAAAACTCTTCGATTATCTCCCGGTCGCCACTTCCGTATTTGGTATAAAGCTTCACCATCGGCAGTCCCTCATACTCGGTTTTCGACACTTTCGCTTTTTCTGACTTTCCGGATACGGCTTTTTTGGCCTTTTTTAGTTTCAATCCCAAATCAGGCAACGTCTCAGTTAACAGCCCTTTAGTGTCATCAATTGACTTGTTGATCGACTCGGCCGACTGCTCCATACCGGTTGCCTGAAGCAGCGTTCGCTTCAGACCCGACGACTTCTTACCCTTCGGGGCCAGATCGGTGGCAGTAGTCAGCGCGGACGGTTCGGAGACGGCTTGCGCCCGAACCTCAAAACCGACGAGACTCACGGTGAAAAGTACTGACAAAAAGTAGGTTGACATGATAGCAAACGGAAATACGGCAACCATTTGGTGGCCGAACTTTGTTAGTTTTGCAACGCTTACGCGCCATTGATTATTTCAAAAGTAGGCAAACCGCTTCCGGCGGATCACTCAACTCGCTTTTATTCGTGGAAAAAGAGGCTAAAATTTATATTGCCGGGCACCGGGGTATGGTCGGATCGGCCATTGTTCGGAAACTACAGGCCGAAGGTTACCAAAATCTCATTACCCGTACGTCATCACAGCTGGACCTCCGTCAGCAGGCCGCCGTTGCTGATTTTTTCGCTACTGAAAAGCCTGACTACGTTTTTCTGGCGGCTGCCAAAGTGGGCGGCATCATGGCTAATAACACATATCGGGCCGAATTCCTTTACGACAACCTGCTGATTGAAGCCAATATTATTCACAGCGCGTATGAGCATGACGTTAAAAAGCTGATGTTTCTGGGCTCGTCATGCATTTATCCCAAAATGGCTCCTCAGCCCTTGAAAGAGGAGTATTTATTGACTGGTGATCTGGAACAAACCAATGAGCCGTACGCCATTGCCAAGATCACAGGCATCAAACTGTGTGAAACCTATCGGAGTCAGTACGGCTGTAATTTCATTTCGGCCATGCCCACCAACCTGTACGGCCCCAATGATAACTACAACTTACAGGGCTCGCACGTATTACCGGCCCTGATTCGCAAGTTTCACGAAGCAAAGGTCAATGATCAGCCGTTTGTTGAGGTATGGGGAACGGGTTCGCCAATGCGCGAATTTCTGCATGCCGACGATCTCGCCGACGCCTGCGTTTTCCTGATGGAGAACTATAACGATGCACTGTTTGTCAACGTTGGCACGGGTGAAGACGTCACGATTCGCGAATTGGCGGAGATGGTTAAAGAAACGGTTGGTTTTGAAGGCGAACTTCGCTGGAACACGGATAAACCCGATGGCACCCCGCGCAAACTCATGGATGTAACCCGCCTGCACACATTAGGCTGGAAACACACAACCGAACTCAAAGAAGGCATCGAAATGACGTATCAGGACTTCCTGGCCAACGAAGTGCTGTACGTGGAATAAGGAACCTGCGTTTCCTAAAGGGGTGAACTGGAGTAGCTGACAATAACTACTCCAGCTCACCCCTTTAGGAAACGCAGGTTCTAAATCTTTTTCGCGGGGTTTCCGAATACCGTAGTTCCAGCTTCGACGTTCTCCACGACAACCGACCCCGCGCCAATCCGGGCGTTTTTACCAACCGTCACACCACTGATGATGGTGGCACCGGTACCAATAAAAGTCCCTTCCTGAATCGTTACGCTACTGTTTATAACGCTGCCCGGACCGACCTGCACAAAGTCTCCGATAGTAGCCTGACTGTCAACAATCGCTCCCGACAGAATAAGGCAATGCTGCCCAATGGTGGCAAACGGATTAACGACCGCACGGGCAGCAATCAGGTTGCCATGGCCGATAGCAGCCAGTTTTGAGAGGATTGCCGTGTCGTGAATGGCATTAACGGGCTGTACCTTCCGAATCTCATTCAGGGTCTTTACTAACCGCTTCCGCACCCGGCCGTCACCGATAGCAATGAAGGCTTCGCACTTTTGGCCGATCAGTTTCAGAAATCCTTCATCGTCCGTATCGCCCAGTACCGATACATCCCCAAACTCCTGCCCGTGCAGGGCTTTGTTATCGTCCAGAAACCCGTAGATCACTACCTCATTACGCTGAAAAATATCGAGTGCGGTAACGCCTAAACTGCCCGCACCAAATAATATTATTGGGTTCTTCATGTTGCTTCAGATATTAACTCAATATGAATAGATTAACACACTACGACTATTTTATAGCAAAACGGTAATATACCGGTAAAACCTACTTCATGTATGGGGAATACATTCGTAGTATGAAAGCAAGTACTCACTTCCGTACCATTGTGCTGTCCGACATCCATTTAGGCACGGCAGGCTCTAAAGCGAAAGAGGCCACGGATTTCTTGCGAAGTTATTCCTGCCACAAGTTGATTCTCAACGGCGACATTATCGACGGCTGGCAACTGAGACAGTACGGCACCTGGAAAAAGAAACATACTGCCTTTTTTAGAACCGTGCTCAAGCAGATTGTTCGGCACGACACAAAGGTAATTTACCTGCGTGGTAATCACGACGACTTTCTGGATCAGGTAATGCCCCTCAAAGTGGGGAAGAACTTCTCAATCCGGAAAGATTACATCCTCAAATCGGGTCAAAAACAGTTCTACGTCACCCACGGCGACGTATTTGATTCGATTACAACGCAGATGAAATGGCTGGCCTACCTCGGCGATATGGGCTATACGTTTCTGCTGTGGGTCAATAAATTTTATAACCGGTACCGTAACTCGCGGGGTCTTCCCTACTACTCCCTGTCGCAGGAAGTGAAAAAGCGTATTAAAAAGGCCGTCAGCTACATTTCTGATTATGAACAGAAACTGACTGAATTGGGGAAAGCACGTGATTGCGACGGTGTAATTTGCGGTCATATTCATCAGCCCGCTATCCGCGAGATTGATGGCCTGACGTACATGAATTCCGGCGATTGGGTTGAGTCGCTGAGTGCATTAGTTGAAGACCATGATGGAAACTGGAGCCTGCTTTACTACACTACCGATCTGTCTGAAACTAAACCACGCGAAACCGAATTAAGCGGTAGTAAACTGTAATTCAGCTATGCGAATTCTGTTTTTGGTGCAGGGCGAAGGTCGGGGCCACCTTACGCAGGCTATATCGTTAGCCCAAATCCTACAGTCAGTAGGTCATGAAGTCATCGAAGCCATCGTTGATGTAGCCGACGGACGGCCCATTCCCACGTTCTTTCGCGAACAGTTTCCGGCGCCAATCACTATAGTAGCAGGTCCGGCGCTGGTCTATAGCCCCAAAACCAATGCCCTACAACCTTATCAGACACTGCTTCGGAACAGCCGGCAGTTCCCTAAAATTCGTAAAAGTTTCGGTCTGATTCGCGACGTTATTGACCAGCAACGGCCCGATGTGGTTATTAATTTCTTCCAGCTGCTGGGTGGTTTAACGTACGCGCTGTACCGACCAAAGGTACCCATGATCTGTATTGCGCATCAGTATCTGGCCTTTCACCCAAATTTCACCTCTCCCAAAGGTCACTTTTTCGACCGGCAGATTTTCAAATTAGTGACCCGGCTCAACGCCATTGGTGCCAGTGAAGTGCTGGCGCTGTCGTTTGATCAGCAAATTGATGTACCTCACCGAAAACTTCGTATTGTGCCGCCCCTGCTTCGGCGCGAGGTAATCGAACGTACGCCAACATCCGAGGCCTATTTATTGGCCTATACCACTCAACCGGGGTTGAGCCGTCAGATCGAAGCAGCCCACCGACTACGGCCCGATGTATCCATTCACTGCTTTCATTCGGGCGTTACACAACCAGATGAGCCCGTTGATAAGACGCTCACGTATCACAAGATCGACGGAAAGCGTTATCTCGACATCATGCAGCACTGCCAGGCGATTGTGACCACCGCAGGCTTTGAATCGGTCTGTGAAGCCATGTACTGGGGTAAACCAGCCCTACTGATTCCACAGCCGAACCACTTCGAGCAGGCCTGCAACGCGCTGGATGCGCAACGCGTTGGTGCAGGAGTAGCCGCCGATACGTTCGACTTAAGCCGGTTACTGACCTACCTGCCCGATCACAATCCGCAGGTGAACGAGCGTTTTCGTCAGTGGCACGAGCAGGGGTACTACCTCTTCCTGAATACGGTAAACCGGGTAGCTGCTGACTCAAAAAAGATGCATACCTCCCGTTTTTCGTGGGCGTCCCTAACCCGCAGACTGCGGCTGCATTAACAAGAACGGCCACCCTCTTCCAAAGGTGGCCGATTGCACGTAAAGAAATGTGCCGTGTTATTCTCCGCGAACCATATCAACAAAAGCCTTAATACTTTCTTTGGTAGTACCCTGTTGTTCTAACTGCCGGATGAAAGCGCTGCCAACAATAGCACCGTTGGCATACTCACAAGCTGTGTTAAACGTCTCTTTATCCTTTATACCAAAGCCGATCAGCCGGGGATTCCGCAGGTTCATGGCTTGAATACGGCCGAAATAGGTGAGCATGCTATCGGAAACGCCCGTTTGTGACCCCGTAATGCTGGAGGACGAAACCATATAGATAAAGCCTTCCGATACTTCGTCAATCAGTCGAATGCGTGACTCAGCCGTTTGGGGCGTAATCAGAAAGATATTCTGAACGCCGTACTGATCAAAAATAGCCTTGTATTCGGCCACGTACAGATCGAGCGGCAGATCAGGCAGGATAACGCCATCAACGCCCACTTCCTGGCACTTCTGACAGAACGCTTCCACGCCAAATTGAAGCACCGGATTGATATAGCCCATCAGCAGAATAGGTACCGTGACCGGAACGCCCGAAGCCGCCGTCCGACAGTCTGCTAACTGTTCAAACAGCCGTTTCAGTGTCATGCCGTTTTCGAGTGACCGCATGTTGCTTAACTGAATTGTCTCGCCATCGGCAACAGGATCAGAATAGGGCATGCCAATCTCAACCAAGTCGACTCCGGCCGCTTGTAAACCCCTCAATACAGGCACAGTGTCGTTCAGCTCAGGAAAACCAGCGGTGAAGTACAGATTCAACACGCTCTCCTGTTTGTGAGCGAAGAGGTCGGTAATACGATTCTGGATGATGGGTTCGTGTGTCATACCTTACAAAAACTTCGAGTAGGTGCTCAAATCTTTATCACCACGGCCCGACAGACAAACCACCACCACATCACTGGGTTGAAGATTCATCTCGTTCAGGGCTGCCAGCGCATGAGCCGTTTCGAGTGCCGGAATAATACCTTCCAGTTTACTCAGTTCAAAACCGGCCTTTAAGGCATCTTCATCCGTGATCGCGTAGAAATCGCCCCGTCGGGAATCGAATAGATGCGCATGTAGCGGACCAATACCCGGGTAATCCAGACCAGCTGAAATCGAATAGGGTTCGGTTACTTGTCCGTCGTCTGTCTGCATCAGAATCGTCCGGCTACCGTGCAGCACGCCGGGCTTGCCCAGCGCCGTTGTAGCCGCCGAATGTCCGGTGTTTATTCCTTTACCAGCGGCTTCTGCGGCAACTAAGCGAACCGAAGGCTGATCGAGAAAATGAAAAAATGCACCGGCCGCGTTGCTACCGCCACCAACACAGGCAACAACGTAGTCAGGGTTAGGGCGCCCTGTTTTTTCGGTCAGTTGTTTCCGGATCTCCTCCGAGATAACCGACTGAAACCGGGCGACCATATCGGGATACGGGTGTGGCCCCACCACTGAGCCAATGATATAGTGTGTATCGACGGGATTGTTGATCCAGTGCCGCATAGCTTCGTTGGTCGCATCTTTCAGCGTCTGACTCCCTGACGTAGCGGGCACAACAGTTGCCCCCAGCATCCGCATTCGGTCTACATTTGGCTTTTGCCGCTCGATATCTACCGAACCCATGTAAATAATGCACTCCAAACCCATCAGTGCGCAGACCGTTGCTGTGGCCACGCCATGTTGACCAGCGCCTGTCTCGGCCACAATGCGCTTTTTACCAAGCCGCTGAGCAATCAGGATCTGGCCAATGGTATTATTGATTTTATGGGCACCGGTATGGCATAAGTCTTCCCGTTTCAGGTAGATCGTCGCGCCGAGTTTGGCCGATAACCGCTTAGCCAGAAATAAGGGTGTAGGCCGACCTACGTAATCAATCAATAACGCCTGAAACTCCTCCTGAAAGGCAGGATCGGCCATAATTGACAGGTATTTCTGCCGTAATTCCTCCACATTAGGGTATAGCATTTCAGGGATAAAAGCACCCCCAAAACGGCCATAAAATCCTTTATCACTTACCTCAAATGAGGTAATGGGTTGATCTAAGATAGCTTCCATAAGTACTTTACTAACCCCGCAGGCCAGTGTTATTTCAGTTCAATCCTACCTTGAGAAAACGCTTTATTACGCTACCTCTTCCTGCTCCTCTACCGGTCTTACCCGTGCAATCAGTGCTTTCAACTTCTCAATATCTTTCATCCCCGGTGCGATTTCGACCATGCTGTTTACATCAACACCATAAAGCTTCATGCCTTTCAACTGCTCAATCTGGTCAATGTTGTCAAGGCCTATGCCACCACTGATGAAAAACGGCTTATCGTTGTCGTACTGCTTCAGCAGGTTCCAGTCGAACTGCACCCCATTACCACCGGGCTGATCGCCTTTAGCGTCAAAGAGAAAAAAGTCGCATTGCGGTTTATAGTTGTTCAGCATACTGAAGTTGAACGTAGCATCCAGCCGGAAGGCCTTAATAATATTAGCCCCCTTCATACGTAGACTACGGCACACATCGGGCGTCTCATTGCCGTGTAGCTGTACATACTGCAAATCATACTTTCGAATAGCCTTCAGAATATAATCAGGACTAGCATTTACAAACACACCCACCTTGCGAATAGAGCGAGGTAACGCTTTCACGACATCGGCATCCAACTCCTCTCCCACAAACCGGGGCGACTGGTCGTAAAAAATAAATCCGATAAAATCCGGACTCAACTCGGCGACCTGCTGGAGGTTAGCTGCATCGCGCATTCCGCACACTTTAATTTTCATGGAGTTGGTAGATTTGATAACGTGTATGTCCGGCTATAATCAGCTACCAATGTGGCCAGGGCCTCCGCCGGATCGGGTGTTGTCATAAAAGCCTCCCCAATCAGAAACCCGTCATAGCCTGCTGCGTGTAAAGTTTGCATGGTGGTAGCATCCCGCAGGCCACTTTCAGTAATACGTACAAACGAGGCCGGTATACGCTCAATCAGCCTGAGTGACGTATCAATCGATGTAACGAATGTTTTAAGGTTTCGGTTGTTGACACCCACCAAATCAACCGTATCGCATAAGCTACGCTCCAGTTCATCTTCATCGTGGACTTCCAGTAGTACCTCCATCCCCAGTTGATGTGCCTGTTGACTCAGATCAACTACTTCAGCGGGCGTCAGACAGGCGGCTATTAGCAAGACCAGGTCAGCACCCCACGCTTTGGCTTCTGTAAGTTGATATGCATCAATCACAAAATCTTTACGGAGAATCGGCGTGGTCGGATTGGCCTGCCGTGCTTCGTGTAAATCGGCGGGGGTACCACCAAAAAATGGCTCGTCTGTCAGAACGGATAAGCAGGCTGCACCGGCGCTTACGTAACCCTGCGTTACGCCAGCTACCGTGACAACATCGTTGATTATTCCCTTAGAAGGAGACTTCCGCTTAAACTCAGCAATGATGCCTGTAGAACCGGCTGTCTGAATCGCCATCCGTGCTGAAATTGGCTGTCTGTTAAAGAGTGGACTTTGGGTTAAAAGCCGCGCGGGAACTGTAGCCTGACGCTGGGCAACTTCGATTCGTTTCTGCTCGATAATACGGTCTAAAATCGTCATTCAGCTACGGGTAGTAATTCTAGTTACGCTATTAACTTCTGAAAACTTTGCAAGGCTCGTTTGCTCTCTAATGACTCACGTGCGATAGCTACGGCTTCTTCCCGGCTGTTACTACGTCCGGCAACTACCAGTGCCATAGCGGCATTAGCTAAAACGGCCTCTTTTTGGGCGGGGGTAGCTTCGTCGTTCAGCACATTCATAAAAATACGTGCTGAATCATCCGCAGTCTGCCCGCCTGACAACGACTCCGGTGTCAGTTTTTTCAACCCCAATTGAGCGGGTTCCAGCAACTGTTCTGCCTCATTTGTGATCACTTTAAAGGCCCCGGTCAGCGATATTTCATCGTAGCCATCAAGCGAATGAAGGATCATAAACTGCTTGTCTGTCTGCTGATAAAGGTAGGCATATAATCTTGCTAATTCAAGGTTGTAGACCCCTACAAGCTGCTTCTGGGGCCTTCCGGGATTGACCATTGGACCGAGTACGTTGAAGAAGGTTTTTACACCTAACTCTTTACGAATCGGCCCCACATTTTTCATCGCCGGATGAAATAAAGGGGCATGCAGAAAACAGATATTACTCTCTTCAATCTTGCGTTGCAATTCGCCGACATCGTTAGTAAACGTATAACCTAAGCGCTCCATTACCGTCGACGAACCGGTTAATGATGATACCCCATGATTCCCGTGTTTAGCTACCCGCTGGCCAGCACCAGCCACGACGAAAGCAGACAGTGTTGAGATGTTGAATGTATCCTTTCCGTCACCGCCCGTTCCGCAAACATCCATAGCATCATAGGCAGACAGGTCCACAGGCAGGCACAACTCCAGCATAGCATCCCGGAAGCCTTCGAGTTCTTCGACGCGAATACTCCGCATCATGTATACCGTCAGAAAAGACGCAATCTGCGACTGGTTATAATTACCCTTTCCGATGCCGATTAAGGTCTCTTTCGCCTGAGCTTTAGTCAGAGTTTTATACTCAAAAAGATGATTTAATATCGCTTTCATGATTCGTTTATGACACTTTAAGATAGTAGATGGGAAACTGGATGATGTACGAAAGGCATTAATCGTTCAGCCAATTTTCAATCATCTTCACCCCGTTCTCGGTCAGCACAGATTCTGGATGAAACTGTAGCCCTCTCACGTCGTATTTTGTGTGAGCCAGTCCCATCACGCGACCCTGCTCATCTACTGCTGTCACATGTAAAGCGTCGGGTATCGAATCACCAACTACCGTCCAGGAATGATACCTACCAACTGTTAATTCATCAGGTATCCCGTTAAACAAACGTTCACTTCGATCAGTCACAAAGGCCCGATGTGCCACACCATGTAGCACATCACCCAAATTTTCGAGTTTAGCACCAAACACTTCTCCGATACCCTGATGCCCCAGACAAATACCTAGAATACTCTTTTGAGGAGCATATTCGGCTACCACCCCCTGCATAATACCGGCCTCAGACGGAATGCCGGGACCCGGTGAGAGCATAATTTTGTCGTACTGTCCAACAGCCTCAATCGTTATCTTATTATTCCGAATTACATCCGGCCGATGTCCTAACTCCCGCAGGATGTAGACGAGATTATACGTGAATGAGTCGTAATTATCTAAAACGAGCAGTTTCATAATTAGAGTGTTTTTGCCTGTTCTATAGCCATACGCAATGCGGCCAGTTTATTATGCACCTCCTGCAACTCACTTTCTACCACCGACTTTGCTACAATTCCAGCACCAGCCTGATAAAACAGTGTGTTATTCTTGCTCATGAACGTGCGGATCATGATCGCCTGGTTAAACTCTCCATCGAAACCCATATAGCCAATACAACCTGAATAAAAACCTCTGCTTTGGTTTTCATAGCGATCAATCAGTTTCATGGCCATGTGTTTTGGGGCCCCTGATAAAGTACCAGCGGGGAAGGTTTCAGCAACAATCTGAAGCGGATCAGCCTGCTCATTCAGATCACCGACGACCTTTGAGACTAAATGTATTACGTGAGAATAATATTGGACTTCTTTGAAGGTCTCAACATTTACCACATCACAATTCCGGCTGAGATCATTACGTGCCAAATCAACCAGCATTACATGCTCAGCAGATTCTTTAGGATCATCGTATAACTTTTGAGCCAATTCAGCATCGGCTACATCATCACCCGTCCGACGAAACGTACCAGCGATTGGATAAATAGTTGCTTTGCGATCTTTAACAATTATTTGAGACTCCGGCGAAGAACCAAACAGTTTATAATTACCGTAGTCAAAGTAGAACAGATAAGGAGACGGATTTAACGAACGAAGTGTACGATACACATTGAATTCGTCGCCAGCGAAGGGCGTTGAAAAACGTCTGGAAAGGACAATCTGGAAAACATCTCCCCGCTGACAATGATCTTTCCCTTTCTGAATAACATCTCTAAACTCATCATCCGTAAAATTTGACCGCTCACTGCCAGCTGTGTTGAAAGAATAAGCGGGATAGTTACGGTTTTTGATTAAATCGGCAATAAAATCAAGGTTACTTTCAGGAGCAGTATCCCCGTTTTTTACATAACTATGTTCAAACAAATAAAGCTCATCTTTGAAGTGATTGATAGCAATAACATAGCGGTATACTTGAAAGACTACAGAGGGAATATCATTCTCTGTGGGAATCGGTGCAGTTAAGGTAATATCCTCAAAACTCTCAACGGCCTGAAAACCAAAATAGCCAAACAGACCATTTGTAATGAATGGAAATTGTAGCTTCTCATGGTTAAACGAGTTTTTGAACTCTTGTAAGGCTGGCAACAAATTCTGTGCTTCTAACAGCTGACTTTGCAAATCTGCACCAGGTAGCTTTACGCTTAGCGTACCCGAGTGATACTCAAAACGGGCTACAGGATCAAAGCAGAGATACGAAAACGTATTGTCACTGGCGTGGTAATCAGAACTTTCTAAAAGAATACTGTTTAAAAATCGATCCCGAATACGCAGGTAAATACTTACTGGCGTAATTACATCGGCCAGCATACGCTTGTACTGGCTACTAACATTATAAACGATAGGTGGTGTTAAGGTTTCCATGTTCTCTAAGATTAGGGCAAAAAATAAGGCCTACCGGGATGAACGGTAGGCCTTGAAAGTATCGCTTAAAAGAAAGCAAATAGTGGCACCATTCATCTCGAACGAGAAGAACGCCACCAGATCATGTTATCAATTTGAGGGTGAACCACAGTTATAAAAGTTAAGTCGGGGTGGCGGGATTCGAACCCACGACCTCTACGTCCCGAACGTAGCGCGCTACCAGGCTGCGCTACACCCCGAATCCGCTGCAATATACAGCGGGTATTTATAAAAAAAAACACCCCCAAACTGAATTGGGGGTGTTCATTATAACAAGAGGTGGCAGTTATCTACTCTCCCGGCGATGAAGCCAGTACCATCG